>NZ_CP089980.1:3574204-4983408 GCF_021389955.1 Fulvivirga maritima | reverse complement strand
TTGATAGCTAGCCACAGTGTTACCATCTACCCTTACTTCTATTATTTCACTACCATCAATCCCTCTGGCTCGCACACTAATATTACCTTCATTAGGAGGATTACTACCCCCTCCCACTAATTCAATATTAGGCTGCGGAGGAGTAGACATCCCGCTTCCTAAATAGTAGCTAGTCCATGGTGGTTGATTATAGCCAGCATTTTGCCATGCAATAGCTACACGATACTGAGGATTATGCATTAAAGTATAAAGACGCTCATTAGTAGTGGCGGTAGTTGTATAAATTCTTAAACTTTGATTATCGCTGGTTCTCCAGATCACCTCTTCCCTCCAATCGCCAAAAAGATCAGCCGAAAGATTAGGCGTGGATTTGGAACCATTGTTAGAGTAGACACCTCCTGGAGAAAGTAGATTTCCTGAGTTATATTTGGAAATAGTAGTTCCATTCAGTAATTCCCTACTTAAATCACCATCCCACCAAATGGCAAAGTTAATAGAAGGTATATTGTTACTCACCAAAACACCAGTACTGCTATATACACCAAGACCACTAGATGCCCAGCTTTCTGCACCTGGATACTCGGGCATAATATCGGCACTTAATCCTCTGCCAATGTCTCCATCTTTATATTTAGCCCATATAATTTCCCCAGTAGCTGCATCTCTCATTACCACCGCAGGGCGTCCGTTAGAGGGGTTGGCGCTGGCCCACTCTATGGGCGTAAAAACCTCTTGGCCTGGCCTACTTGGAATAAGATCAGAAACGTGCATAGCGTCGCCATGGCCCCATGAGCTTGTATATAAACCGGTACCGTCATCATCTACTACCATAGCTCCAAAAACTATTTCGTCTCTTCCATCTTCATCTACATCTGAAATACTCAACTGATGATTTCCTTTGCCAGCATAGCTTCCCCAACCATTACTAGTATCAAACACCCATCGGGAAGTGAGCTGGCCATTTCTAAAATCCCAGGCAGCAACCACACTACGGGTGTAATAGCCTCTGGCCATAATGATAGAGGGGTTTCGCCCATCTAAATAAGCAACGCCACCCAGAAACCGATCTACACGGTTGCCATAGCAATCTCCCCAACTACAAACACTACCTCGCGCAGGCAGGTAACTAACTGTATGCATAGCCGCTCCGGTTTGCCCATTAAAAATAGTGAGAAACTCAGGCCCCTCTAACACATAACCACTTGAATTTCTATAATCTGCTGAAGCATTTCCTATTACGGTGCCTTGTCCATCACGTGTTCCATCAGCAGTTTTACAAACTACCTCTGCCTTTCCATCGGAATCAAAATCATAAACCATAAACTGAGTATAATGTGCTCCTGCTCTAATATTCCAACCAAGGTCGATTCGCCAAAGTTGCGTACCATCGAGTTTATAAGCATCAAGAAAAACTTTCCCGGTATAACCAGACTGAGAGTTATCTTTAGAATTAGAAGGATCCCATTTTACAATAATCTCATACTCGCCATCGCCATCTAAATCTCCTACGCTACAGTCATTAGGAGAATATGAATAGCTGCCAGAAGGGGTTGATCCTCCACTTGGTCTTTGCAGGTTTAATGTCATATAATTCTGTCCCCAAACGGATACTGATTCGGATGCCTCCTGCTCTACCCCATTTATGACAGGCCTTACAGAGTAGCTGCCATTGGTTGATGTATTATCTACATAATTAGTAGAATTAGTGATGAGTGTGGGGTTAACCTTAGTACTACCTCGATAAAGGTTAAATCCTACATTGGATGGATCAGTCCCGAACATTCGCCAACTAACAAAAACCTGACTACCGCTGGTTCTTACTGCTACCACCCCACGATTTAGGTCTTCCATTAAATATTGTGCTTTTACGGTACTCACAAGGCTTGCGATGATCATTAAACAGGTAAAACACTTCAAAAAGCTTGATTTACTTAATGATTGAACCAGCCCTTTAAAACTTTTTCTAAAGGTAAAATCAGTAGGGTTTTTCAATTCCTTATCTTGGGCCCACCAAGAGGAAAAATTTCGAATAGGTTTAATAAAATTCATAAGAGATTAAATTTAATAGGTTGAACTCAGAAATATTTAACTATATAAAAGGACACATTTTGCCCTAATTTCATGTTTTAAGCCCATTGCTCACTCTCATGTAACGATGGGCTTACAACTACTTTTTTATTTTTTAATGAGCTTCCATCGACATATTTCCGAAGCAGATGAAACCTCAATTATATAAGTGCCCGGCTTTAGGTTATCCATATTAATCTGATTATCATTAGATGTTATTAACCTAGTAATGACTACCTGACCAGCAAGATTTGAAATTTCAACCTCAGCTTGAGCTTTATTTTTTAACACAATATTTAATATTCCATCAACCGGATTAGGGTAAAGTATAACCCTATTAGTATCTACATCATTATGTTCCAACTCTTTGTCTGCTATCCTTGCACTAGGATTATTAGTGTTAATATTAATCATTTGCCACTGTGCATTCTGACTTGTAGAATTTGCCCATTGTCCTACCACGTCTCCATTGGCGGTGTAGCCCAGACCATCCAAGAATAAGCCCGTTCCCCGATTCTGTAGCCGATAGTAATTGCCATTATATTGTTGCAGTGACCACTGGGCATTCACATGAGTAGTGTTGGCATACTGTCCACATTCGTCTCCGTTATTGGTACGCCCCATACCATCTAAAAACAAACCTGTTCCACGGTTTCTAAGTTGATAATATCCGTCTCCAGCATCTAATAGCTCCCATTGAGCGTTCACATGAGAGGTGTTGGCATATTGTTCGCAAGCCTCTCCATTAGTTGTAAGACCCATGCCATCAAGAAACAACCCTGTAGCACGATTTTTAAACTGAACATATCCGTATGCGTTATCGATAGGTGAAATCTGAATCAAGTTAACTACCCAATAAGCATCAGAACCACCGTCATCAGTAAAATCAAAATCAATCGTATTACCTGTAACATTAATCTCAAACTCAGTAGTAACAAATTCACCAGCGGTTGTGGACAGATTGGAGACCACTGTTTTACCATTAGCAGTAACCGACATATTATCATGCTCATAATTATTGTCTCCCTGAATTATGGAGATCTGATAGTTACCATTGTCAATGTTGACCCTGAACCGGCCAGTGGCACCAAAAACAAAATCGGTCTCTATTGAGTTAGATATGCCCCTATCTCTTGAATTTAGCCCTACACCAGAAACCCAGCCAAAAGATGCGCCCATAGTAGTAGCTTCGGTAACTCTTATCGCTCCGGGTGCTACGGGTGACTCTGATGTTCCAAAATCTAAATTATAGCTGTTTCTATACACTGGCTCCACCTCTGATTTTCTGCACATAATCGCTGTGTGATAATCTGTATAGTACTCATAAGTACCCCGCATCCAAAGCAAATCAACATCACCAGATTTGCGGTTTACAGGAACATAAGGTCTAACATTTAAAATCCCGTTTGGCGTGTTTGATGTCACCTGAGAGGAAGACCATGAGACACCACCGTTAGCAGTTGAATATTGAAAAATTTCAAAACTTCCGTTTACAGGCTTCGAAAGATAAACTACATTTGAGTTGCTGTGATCTATACAAATACCTCCTGAGTAATTCGGTTCTGGTTCGGTTGATCCTCCTGGAGTTTGTGGGAACCAAGAGCCTCCCGTTGAAACATAATAATTTGACCAAGACGAACCGTTCCAGCGAGCATAGTAATATTGATGATTATTATCAGTAGGGAAAGCTGCATAAGTCAATACTGGTCTATTATTGCTATCAACAGCAATATCCCATATCCACCCCTTGCCATTGCTGGCATCGTAGACCACCTCTGCCTCTACGGAGTCAATATTGATTGGGTTTGTAAAATTTGAATAACTCTTTATTAGCGAACCGTCGGCACGATAGAAATTGCCATTTTTAAAATAGACATAATAAATTTTGTTGTTACCTTCCTGCCTGGGATGTCCATGAGTAAATGCTACATGAATGCCACCTGAATCATCCTGAACATACTTAGTATATGGTCTTTGGCCTCCTCCTTCAATAAATCGACGTTGTGTACTCCATGTCTGCCCGCCGTCATGAGATACACTCACATACGGATGCCAATCCGAACCTCCGCGAAAGAAAACATAAATAGACTCACCAATCTGGAATGGGCAAGGGTAAGTAACGTTTGATCCAAAAGTAATCGGGCTGCTAAATGAACTAACATCTTCAGAATTATCGGATGTAACGCAGTAAATTCTTGCCCCAAAATGTGCAGCATAAAACACCATAATACGCCCATCATTTCTAACAAAAACTGATGGATTTGCGTGATCATCTTGCTGAAATTGAGGCGCCAAAACCTTGTCAGTAACGTTGCCATTGCCGTGGTTGTAACTGGATACGACAATAGATCCGTCGCTGGTAATCCAGCCTATATAGGTTTTATCAGAATTTCCCTGATAATGAACAGCTCGAGGATCACCAAACCAACACCAGGCTCCATTGGTAGAATAAGTACTGGGAATCTGCCCTGATGCTATCTGTGGCTTAAAACTTAAAGCAGATGCTATCATGAAAAATATCATGAAAGACTGCCTTAGGATATTCTGTTGTTGCATAAAAAAATTAGGTTGATTGGTTAATAAATTTTCTAGTTAAGGGTAGCTTCTGGTTGGCTTTTCCGATATAAATACATCTATAGGCAAGGTTGGCCCCTCCTTCTCAGTTTAAAATGAGGGGCCTAACCTAATCAGAAAGTTGCCGAAATGGGTTTTTTATTCTTTAATCATCTTGAACCTAGTAGTTCCATAATCAGACGTTACTTCTATAAAGTAAGTCCCTTCTTGCAGATCCTTCACAATAATCTGGTTGTTTCTGTTATATAGTTTACTACTCATCACGACCTGGCCAGATAAGTTGAAGATTTTCACACCTGCAGCCCTATCATTCTGTTTCAATTGTATATTGAACATATTGCTTGTCGGGTTGGGGTAAAAGAGAATATCATCAGAGGTTTTTCCAGCTTCTGGTTCAAGCATTATATTTTCTTGAGTAACTACCCTCGCATTAGTCGCTACATTGATCATCTCCCACTGCGCATTCTGACTGGTAGAATTAGCCCATTGTCCTACCACATCTCCATTGGCGGTGTAACCCAGACCATCCAGGTATAATCCTGTTCCGCGGTTTCGTAGCCGGTAGTAGCTTCCGCTGTACTGTTGCAGCGACCACTGGGAATTGACATGGGTAGTGTTGGCATACTGTCCGCATTCAGCTCCGTTATTGGTACGGCCCATCCCATCCAGAAATAAACCCGTGCCACGGTTTCGTAGTTGATAGTATCCGCCTCCGGCATCTACCAGTTCCCATTGTGCATTCACATGAGTGGTGTTGGCGTATTGACCACAGGCTTCTCCGTTGGCTGTACGGCCCATGCCATCCAGAAACAAGCCGGTAGCGCGGTTTTGAAACCGGACGTAGGTAGTACCAGGATTAGCACCGCCAGTGGAAATCAGACTAAAGTCGTCTACATTCACCCAATTTCCTCCGCTGGCGTTAGAGTAAACGCCTACTTCAATTGAGCCATTGGTTACGTTGATATTTGGGATAGTGATTTCGGTCCAGGAGCTAATGGACTGATTGATTGAATAAGTCTTTTCACTACTTCCAAAGCCCTTGACATATATGCGAGCAGCAGTCTGTCCTCCGCTGCTTTTTACCCAGGTTTTCAATGTGTAGGTTCCATTGGGCAGTGAGATCGTTTGAAACATACTAGCCTCATAAGGCGAGGAACTCCACTGCTCTAAACAAAAGCGTCCGGGAAAATGGCTGCCTTGAAGATTTCCATTGGGGTTGCTACCACTACCTACCCAGTTAGTCCAGCCGGTCACGGTGCTCACGTCAATTCTATCGGCTTCAAAATTAGGGTTTAGCACGTAGTTGTTACCACTGCCAACCGACCATGTACCTGCAGACTCATTGATATTCCACTGACTCAGCGAATGAAAGATTGGGGTTGTTCCATTGAAAGAAATGGGCACCCATTGGTTGTACCCTACTCCGTTTCCGGCAAAGTCGGCCCAGCGATCGCCACCAAACATAACGAAAGACCCGGACGTGCCATTAACGGCAAATGCAAGTCCACTCTGTGTCACATGTGAGTAATCCCTTTCTGAACCTTGAATCACAAACTCATTTGAATATGGTCCTAAAATGTTTGATGCGGTGATGCAATATGTTCTTGATGTATTCCAGCCATGAAGGTCCGACGAAATGAAATAATAGGTGCCATTGTGTTTGAACATCACATTTCCCTCACGGCCTGAGGACGCCCGGTGAATTCGTGTTGCCGGTTCTACATATAGATAATCAGAAGGGCGAAGCCGCGAAACATACTGGTTGTTCCTTCCTCGCACGTTGCAGAAAGCCAAATAAGCCTGCCCGTTGTCATCGGTAAATACCGATTGGTCTCCGGACATATCGTTGACCACGTTACCGATGGTCGATTGCGTAGCAGCCAAGGTGAAACGGCCGGTAGGGGTGTCGCTGGTGCCAAACGCGAGACCAGGGTACATTTGGGCTATTAACACATATTTACCGGTTGGGGCGTTATAGGCGCAACCAATCCGACCGACCCAGCCAGCTTGTAAACCATCAGCAGGAGTCATCACATCCCCCTCATACGTCCAATTTGCCAGGTCCGTTGAAGAATAACATGTGATGGCAAGAAACCCAGTGTCACCGTTCTTCCCTGAATAAGGATCGTTAAAATAGGTAATTGCGCCCCGGTACTTAGCGCCGTACCAATAGTACGTATCGCCAACTTTCAACACACCTCCTCCCTGAGAATAAATGGGGTTTCCGCTTGTATCATGCCAAAATTCGTTATTTTGAATTACCTGCGCTTCAGCTATTAGGTAGCCCGTCACTGAAAAAACAGCTATCAATAGCAGGCTAAAAATTGAGTGTAATTTGTTCATATCAGTATTGATTGACTTTTGTGAGATAATTGGCATAGGAAGATCGAATGAAAGGCAGCGCTCATAATTTTTACTCACTGGCCATAGAGTGGCTAAAAGAGTTAATAAAAAAATGCTGCCTTGACATTATTCTCTTCCTATACTAAAGCAATCTAGTATATGGTGGAAGAATATCTTACTGTTTGATTAGCTTCCACCTATTAATTCCTGAAGCAGTTGATACTTCTACAAAATAGGCCCCCGACTTTAAAAAAGACACATCAATCTGACTGTTTTGATAAGTGAGTTTTTCGCTCATCACCATCTGCCCAGCCTGATCATATACTTTGGCTACCGTTGTTTCGCCATGTTCTTTCAACCGGATGTTTAACACGCCGGTCGTCGGATTTGGATAAAAAAGTTCTGTTCCTATTTGATCGGGAACATCATTTAAATGGGGTATTACGGTGGTCTTGGTAGCAACCACACGCGAACCGGCTCCTACATTGATCATCTGCCACTGCGCATTCTGACTGGTTGAATTTGCCCATTGTCCTACCACGTCTCCATTGGCGGTGTAGCCCAGACCATCCAGGAATAAGCCCGTTCCCCGGTTCTGTAGCCGATAATAATTGCCACTGTATTGTTGCAGAGACCACTGGGCATTCACATGGGTAGTATTGGCATACTGCCCGCACTCGGCCCCATTATTGGTACGACCCATCCCATCTAGAAATAAGCCCGTACCTCGGTTTCGCAATTGATAATAGCCTCCCCCAGCATCTACCAGTTCCCATTGTGAGTTGACATGAGTGGTATTAGCGTATTGTCCACATGTCTCCCCATTAGCTGTACGCCCCATGCCATCTAGATATAAGCCTGTAGCACGGTTTTGAAACTGAACATACGAGGTTGAGCCGCCACCAGAGCAATTATTTGTTACGTTAGCATAACTTCCGGCTCCGGATACGGCTACCCCTGACTCGCTGCATCCTGATTCAACGCTACAGTTAGTTCCGTTTTCTATCCAAATACCGACATCAGAACATTCACGAATTTCTGCGTAATTCAAATGGCAATTGATGGTAGGGCCTGACTGAACAATGAAAAATCCTCTTCCGCAACGATCTGCATAGAGAGTTTCGGCAGTGATATTACTACATCCATTTGCGAAACGTAAACCAGCATAACCACCTCCCCAATCACAATTGTAGGCATCTACAGTTTCAATAGTTCCGTTATGCGATTGATTGAGCAATACACCACAACCTCCAGTATTCCTAGCAGTCATCGTACCATCGAAGTCTACACCATCAATACTGTAAGTTTCGATGCCGTGAGAGCCAATATTTTCAACAAGAATATCTCTCATATAAAGATTGTACTCTGTGTAGTTCCACGGATTACTGGTTCTACTATCTATGCGTATACCGATCCAATCGATATTGATCAAATTCAGGTCAGTAAAACTAAGGTTACTGGCGGAACTACTTCGAATACCGTAGCCCCCCACTACATTTCTAAGGGTTAAGTTATGCATTTCAAATCCGTCATGCCCATTGTTTAGAATACCACTTCCTGAGAAACTACAGGTAAATGTGTTTCCATGTCCATGTATCCTTACACCAGGGCGAGATACATTAATGGTAGAGTATAAGGTGCCACTGGTTAATATATGAATGTCACGATTACCTGAATCTCCCATGGCCCCTTCTACGGCTACAGCCAAATCGGTTGAACTTCCTCGTTCTACATCAAAGGTCTTCCAATAATAACGACCTCCTGATTGCCATACCTCATGCTCATAGGCATTGGCATAATTAATTATTCCAGATCCTATTAATAATAATAAGATTAAAGTAGTTAAATGTTTAAACATAAGAATTGTGTTTAATGATGATATAACTGCATCAATCTCTACCTTAAAGCAAGGTTAAATACAGTTACTTAATACTATAAGTGCGTTTAATCACAAGTTGAAGGACTTACCTTACACTTGGTTAAAAATATTAGCCAGATGAAACATTATTATTATAGCTGCCGCATGAAGCTAATAGTTGACGTTTGTACAGAATCTTTAAGGATATAAAGGTCAGTCTGAAGCTTAAATTACATTACTGGTAACCAAGCCTTACTTACTCAACACCGACGATATTGAACCCTAAATAATAATGAAACTGTAGTACAGGTTAGTAGTAATTACTGTAAATCAAGAAGTTATTTTAATTTTACAGTAGTCATAAAAAGACCGTGGTGGAAAAAATTATCCGTTTTTATAGCTTTTGTCATAGGGTGTAGTTTAGGTTAAACTTTAATGATTTAAATAGGTAAACTAATTTAACCTCCCTATTATTGAGAAGCTATTACTTTTAATTTAAAAAATACACTTTTAATACATATCACAAAATTTATCCTATTTCGTAGAAAAATATACACTGCTCCACTAAGCCTCTGAACGCTTAACTTGGCTCAGCATATTTCATTACGAAAACATCCACAAATCGGGCATATTTTTTCACACCAAATCAGCCCAATCCAGCTCTGAGCTCATCAAGGCCTGAGGAACAATTTTTGACACATTTTAATAAAATATTTTACTATGGCGGATCAGAAACTAACCAACACGGAAGAAGAACAAGAATGGATATCATCTCTCGAATGGATAATAGAAAATGAATCTAAGGCCCATGCTTCTCAACTATTGAAGTTACTTAACCAAAAAGCGGAGTCATATGGCATAAATCTCAACGGCACGGCCCAATCTGGACAATATGTTAACACTATTTCTGCTGATGAAGAGGTAGCCTACCCGGGAGATATTGATCTGGAACAAAGGATAGATAGGGCGATACGATGGAATGCCATGATGATGGTGGCAAAGGCTAATCATACACATAGTGGATTAGGAGGTCATATTTCTACTTTTTCTTCTGAGGCAGATTTGTTTCAGGTAGCGCTACATCACTTTTTAAGAGGCTATGAGGGGGATCATCCTGATATAGTTTACTGGCAAGGCCATGCTGCCCCAGGGCTATATGCTTATTCATATGTGGCTCATGATATGACTGAGAAGCAGCTCACGCATTTCCGACAAGAAATTCAGTATAAAGATGGTCTTCCATCTTATCCCCACCCTCGGTCTATGCCTGAATACTGGAGATTCCCCACTGTATCAATGGGTCTTGGGCCTATTCAAGCCATTTACCAGGCTCGTTTCCTCAAATACCTACAGCACCGCGAGTTAACCTCCTATAAAGAGACTAAGGTATGGGCCTATCTTGGAGATGGAGAAATGGATGAACCAGAATCTACCGGGGCACTTGCCATAGCTAGTAGAGAAAAATTAGATAATCTTATCTTTATAGTTAACTGCAACTTACAGAGACTAGATGGACCTGTAAGGGGTAACAACCATATTATTTCTGAAATGGCCAATATATTTTCAGGAGCTGGTTGGAAGGTCATAAAAGTAGTATGGAATAGTGAGTGGGATAAGATTTGGGCTAAAGATACGTCAGGAGCACTAAAGAAAGTACTGGCAGAAACCCCAGATGGCGAGCTACAAAAATGGTCCATTGCTTCTGGTAGCCAATTACGAGAAGAGCTATTTGGCCAAAGTGAATCACTCCAACAGCTGGCAGCAGAATATTCTGATGACCAGTTGGAAAGACTGGGCAAAGGAGGTCATGACCTAGTAAAGATTTATAACGCTTATAAAAAAGCCGTAGAATACAAAGACGGTCCGGTAGTAATTCTGGCTCACACCACCAAGGGACATGGTCAGGGAGAGGCAGGAGAAGCCAGTAATGTCACTCACAATAAAAAAGAAATTTTCACTAGAAGAAATAAAAGATTATAGAGATAAGCTAGAAATACCACTTACCGATGAGAAATTGAAGGACTACCCTTTCTATCGTTTTGAAGAAGACAGTGATGAAGTAAAATACATCAAGCAAAGAAGGAAAAATCTCTTAGGCCAATTACCCAATAGAGAAGTAATGGACTATGACTTTAAAATGCCTTCTGCCAAAATATTCAAGTCATTTGACAGCGGATCAGGCGAGAAAGAGGCCACTACCAATGGTGCTTTTATGCAACTTCTCTCCTCTTTGCTAAAAGATAAAAACACGACAGATCATATAGTACCCATCATTCCAGATGAGTCGCGGACTCTAGGATTAGACGCGCTTTTTGGCAATGTAGGAATATACAACCCCAAGGGGCAGCAATATGATCCTGTAGACGGAGGCAGCCTTCTTCAATATAATGAAAAGAAAAAAGGCGTGATATTAGAAGAAGGAATAACCGAAGCGGGAGCCATATCTACTTTTATAGCGGCTGGCACTCACCATAATGCAGAAAAGCTGTATACCATTCCGTTTTTTATGTTTTATAGTATGTTTGGCTTTCAGCGAATAAGTGATCTCATTTGGGCCGCTTTAGATGCCCGCACCAGAGGTTTCATGATTGGTGGTATTGCTGGTAGAACTTCCCTATCAGGTGAAGGACTTCAGCATCAAGATGGACAAGGACATCTCTTTGCGCTCGCCTTTCCTCATTTAGAGGCCTATGATCCTGCTTTTGCTTATGAAACTTCCGCCATCATAAAAAAGGGAATTCAACGGATGTATCAGAAGAAAGAAGACCTGATCTATTACATCACCGTCAATAATGACAGCTATCCCATGCCCAGAAAGCCATCAGGAGTAGATCAGGGCATTATAGATGGACTTTATTGCTACAAAGAAGCCAAGAAAAACAAGAGTAAAAACAAGGTAGTGAATCTCCTAGGTAGTGGAGCCATCATGAAAGAAGTACTGGCTGCAGCTGAAATTTTAGAAGATGAATTTGAAATACCAGTGTCTATATGGAGTGTTACTAGCTACAAAAAGCTATATGACAATGCTCGAGACAGCGCTCGTATGAATAATATAGAAGGTAAAAAAGAACAATCTCTTACAGAATCAGCCTTTTCTAAAAATGATATCTGCATTGCTGCTACTGATTATGTGAAAGCGTTACCCCTATCCATTTCAAGTTGGATGCCTGAAAATTACACAGTACTAGGAACCGATGGCTTTGGCCTGAGTGATACTGTTAACGAGCTACGCCACCATTTTGAGGTCGATGCCATACACATCGCCTGGACCGCTTTGCATGCGCTTTATAACACAGGCGACCTTAACAAGAAGGTCCTTAACCGCTTCAAAGATCAATACAAAATCAAAAAAGGTAAAAACAACCCCACAGAATATTAATAATATGGACATAGAAGTAACACTCCCAAAAATATCTGATAACGCAGAAAAAGGTCAGATCAGTGAAATACTGGTTTCTGAAGGTGATCATGTAGACAAAGAACAGGCCGTAATAGTAGTAGAAAGTGATAAAGCAGCCGTAGAAGTACCTGTAGAAGAAGAAGGAACGGTTAAATCTATCAAAGTGAAGCAAGATCAGGAAATAGGTGCAGGAGACCTGATCATGATTCTGGAAAATGATAGCTCTAATGCTGATGAAAAAGAGGACAACGATGCCTCAGAAGATAAGAATTCTTCAAAGGATGATAAAGAAATTGAAGCAAAGACAGAAGAGCCTAAAGATGATAAAGAAGATTCATCCACAAAGGAAGAAAAAAAGCAACCAGCTCAAGCTAAAGAGGAAGAACCTAAGCGAGAGCCAAAAGAAGATACCAATACTGATGATAAATCAGTCAAATCACCAGACCATGATTCACCCGCTGTAGCTCCCCTTGCTAAGAAGCTTGCCCGCCAGTTAGGTATCAGCCTATATGAAATTGATCCTAATGAACAGGGAAGAATTACCCATGATGCAGTTATAGAACATGCCAGAGCTCTCATCAGCAATAGTAATAATCAAGGTGGGTCGAGTAGCAAAATCACGCTACCGGACTTCACTAAATGGGGAAATATTGAGGAAAAGCCATTGAGCTCCATAAGAAATACCATAGCCCAAAAGACGCTACTGTCCTGGCAGGAAATCCCGCAGGTTACTCAATTTGACAATGCTGACATAACAGTCTTAAATTCATTTTTAAAAGATGAAAATGAGAATAGCGAGCAAAAAGTGACCCTCACAGCAGTACTCACTAAAGTAATGCAGGTAGCTCTAAAAGAATTCCCTAAATTTAACGCTAGTCTTGACTTAGACAACAGAAAGGTAATCTACAAAGATTATTATAATATAAGCATTGCTGTGGCCACTGATAACGGCTTACTCATGCCAGTAATTAAGAAGGTAGACAGTAAAAGCGTCAGGCAGTTAGCGGAGGAATTAAATACCCTTGCAGACAAAGCGAGAAATAAAAAATTAGCTCCTCAGGCTATGGAAGGCGGAAATATAGCACTTTCTAATCAGGGAGGTATTGGCGGATCTGCATTTACGCCTATAGTATTTCCTCCACATGTAGCTATTATTGGGGTCTCCAGAGCTAGTACGCAACCTGTTTACTCTGAGGAATCAAAAGGATGGGAACCCAAACAAATACTTCCTCTATCTATGTCTTATGACCACAGGTTAATAGACGGTGCTGAGGCCGCTGCCTTTTTAAAAAGAATAGTAGAATTATTAGAGAAGCCAATGAAAATAATCATGTAAGGTTTCATATAACAAACTTAGAGTATAATTAAAAAAAGGTCTTATTTATAAACCGTTGAATCATATCAATCAGTCATAAGTAAGACCTTACTATATATCTAAATATTAAGTTTTATTAAAGTGAATACTGCTATATATGTGCGGTGACTCTCTCCTTCTTGAGTCTGTCTACCGTTTCCAGAAGCTTACCTTCTACTGACACCAGTTCGTCATCTTTAAATTTAATGAGGTCACATAATTGAAGGATTGAATCCTTATCAGTATCAGTAAGATGTTCACGGCTTTCGGTAGATAAAATAACGCTGGTAAGCTTAGACCTTATCTCAAGACTTACCTGCTTAAGCTTCTCTGCATATTCATGGATTTGAATTAATTCCTGCTCTCTAGTCATAAATTTAAGGTTGATTTTATATCCGGCAAACGGGTTACTAGTAATTATCGTTCACCCAAATTTATATAAGTGTAGTTTACGTTTATTCACATAAAATGGTTAACCAGAGGGCTATAAATTATAAATCTCAGCTAGCCCTTAAGTATATTTTTAGAGAAAAACCTTTTCATCTGCTCTAGCAAAGGACCTGTGGTTATAATACCATGATGCTTCCAAAGTCTTTGACCTCGCCATATCAAAACCAAAGTAGGCACCCGCCAAATATCATATGTTTTTACAGTTGATGGGTTTCTATCTACATCTACCTTAAGAATTTTCAACCTGTCTCCCAGCTCTGATTTCACTCTTTCTAATACAGGATTCACCTTTTTGCAAGATTCACTCCAGCTGGCATGAAAATCTACTAATACAGGTGTTTTTCGGTATATAAGTTGACTAAAATCTGACATATCACTTTGCTTCTATTCCCTATTCTTCTTCAGTTATAAGTTAATCATAACTCAGCAGAAATGCACGTGAAAGAACAATTTATTCGCAGAAAATCACCTTATTATGAGCCAATTATTTAATATTGAATGGAAGGAAAGAGAATTACGCAATCAAAGCAGCTGAAGTGATATGGCCATGAGGGTGTTGCGGGGGAGTTATAGGAGGTGGGGAGATAATGAGCTATTTAATACTCAAAAATAAGGCGGATGATTAACCCTTTGCTGTTCCTTAAGCCTATTCATCAAACGATCACTGGGGCGTTCTTTTAATTCCTCATGAAAACCAATATTAGATAAATAAGGGTTTTTAGCCATTTTATTTATTTTTCGCTGACTCCTGACTTCCTCTATTAATTTAGAAATATTAGAATCTATACAAGGTTTTAAGGCCTCTATAGCAGCTTCGGAAACCAGTTCTACATCATCTCTAATCATGGTAATCAATAGATATTTCACTTTTGATTGATCTAGTTTAGATGAGAGCAATTTAATACACGTATATCGTATATTAAACATTCCGTTTTCGGCAGCAAAGATTAAGTTATCAATGCATCCGCCTTCATTCCAAGCCGCGAGTTTTGCTTCTGTGAATTTTAAAAACTTCCTTTTGTACAAATAGCTCTCTACCCTATTCATTTTCTAATCTTTTAAATCACAGTGAAACAAGCATATTCTTTTACTTAAACAAGCTTACGAATACTCATCATGTATCCCAGGTGAAGCGCTTCATGATAGTTATTGTAGGTCAGTGCCTCTTCAAAAGTGGCCAAATGAAATCCCATGCTAGTGGTTCGCTCGTTGTAAATCTGAAATTTACCTTCATGAAAATCAGTTTCCGTTTTTTATACCAATTGTAACATCTGCTCCTTAATATGAGCTACCTCCGTTTCAGAAACAGGATCAGTTGGTCGTGTACCAGGTTTGTACTTATTGATCAAATCATCAGAAACATACCCCTCCAGTCCAGAAGACTTATAAATTAAAACCTGTTGCGCTATCAGCACGTGCCCAATATTCCATATCAGATTATTGCTAAAACCTTCCGGGATCTTGTTTAGCTGCTCTAAACTATATTTTTCAAAGAACTCTTGATAGAGCTCCCTATTTCTCTTCCAAATCTTAAAAACTGAATTCATCTCTCTGCAAGGGGAAATAATACTTCCCAAATTTTATTGATTAAAGAAGCTAAAGTAATAATGATTCTTCCTTGTTACAATTGTTTTCTGGTTTATATAATATGAGTCACATTAGAATTTTCATCAACTATATTATCTTTTATTCACTCCCCTTGCCCATTAAGATTATCCATTCTCTTATATTAAAAAATTAATGATTTTTTTGCAGCCTTTAGTGGTCACATATAGCTGATTACGAGTATATAGTACATATAGTAATTCAATTTAAACTTACCATATTCACATTTTACCGTGCTACATAAATACTCTATATTAGGCTGCACTTTTACTTTATTTATATTTATTTCTTCACTCTCTTTAGGACAAAAGAAAATTGATCCTGAAAGAGTAAAAGATTCTGACGAAATAAGCTCTAATTATAAAGATGCTTCGGTTGCAGCGCTTATGTCTACCGAAAAGTATACCTTTTCAATTGATAAAAAGGATGATAATATTCGTGTTCTTAATGAAGAAAACGAACTTTTTATAGGTTTAAAAGATCACTCAGAATACGTAAAGCGGATCCATTATAATGATAATGTAGAGCTGGGAAAAACATCCATCACTACAGAGAGAGGAAAATCATTTGATCATAATAAGTTCTGCGGCCATTACCAATCTGGTGAAATATTTTATTCAGATGCGCAAATATGTGCATATAAGCTTAACCTAACTAGAACAGGAACAGTAGTTCATTTTTCTACTGAAACCACTTATTCGGATCCTAAATATTTGACATATGTGTTTTTTCATGAAGACTTACCTGTACTAAAAAAGGAAATTACATTTGAAATACCTGTAGGAATAGAGGTAGAATTAAAAGAAATTAACTTTGAAGGTTACGATATACAAAAGAAAATCGTTGGCAATAAATTCATCTACACCCTGGAAGACCTTCCGGCCCAGACAGCACAGGAACATGATCCTGGTTATTTGCATTATATGCCGCATATATTAATTTTAACCAAGAGCTATAAAAACTCTCAAGGTAGTAGAATGCCAGTATTAGCTTCAACTAATGATCTCTACAAATGGTATCATGAGCTAACTTCTAACATTGACAATAAGTCTTCAGAACTAAGCGGTAAGGTAAATGAGCTCATAAAAGATAAAACTACCGATAAGGAAAAGATAGAAGCCATATATTACTGGGTTCAGGATAACATTAAATACATCGCTTTTGAAAACGGTCTGGCTGGTTTTCAACCTGATCCTGCCAACAAGGTATTTTATAATAAATATGGTGATTGTAAAGGCATGGCTAATCTTACCAAAGAAATGCTACGCCTTGTTGGTTATGACGCCCGATTAACCTGGATAGGCACCAACAAAATTCCTTATACTTATGATATTCCATCATTAGCGGTAGACAACCATATGGTGTGTACAGTTTTATTAAATGGCAATCGCTATATTCTGGATGCTACCGAAAAATATAACCCTATGAATTTTAATGCCGAGCGAATTCAGGGAAAAGAAGTATTAATAGAAAATGGAGATAATTATTTACGAGACAAAGTAGCCGAACAACCTCTGGAGGATTATTTGGAAGAAAAAAATTGGGAATACACCATTATAGATGGAAGCCTCCAAGGAAAAGGAACAACGGATATAAGAGGGGAATATCAAAAAATTCTGATGAACTACATCTTCACGGCTGATAAAGCGGACCAGGATGAATTATTAAAAGTAATAGTATCAGGAAGTAGTGAGCCTGATGATTTTAAAATAGCCAACTATAATGAGATCAATAGAAACACTCCCATTCATATTGAATATAATATGAATTTAGCTGATCAGGTTAGCAGTTTTGGTTCTGAATTGTACCTAGATCTTGATTTTTCTGATGATTATAAAAATTTAGAAATTGAGGAAGAAAGGAAAATCCCATATGCCTTTACCAGTAAAAGATATAGTCGTACTCATGCAAAAGTATTACTACCTGCAGGCTATAAAGTGAACCACCTTCCTGACGCTATTTCTATTGATAGCGATTACTTTTCATTCAATGCCAGATATGAGGAAAAGGAAGATGGTCTCTACTATTTTAAAGAAATTAAATTATTAAAGACAGTGCTACCTACCAACGAATTCGGCCAATGGAATGCCTCAATAAAAGACTTAAACAAATTTTACAACGACCTAATCATTCTTACTCGTGAGAACTAATTTTTTAAAAACACTTACCGTAGCCTTCATTTTTCTTTTTTCGGCTACTGGCTCTTTGCTGGCAGTAAATGATAATGCCAAGCGCTCTGAAGAGATAAGAGAATCTATGTGGAATGGAGACGATAAAAATTTCTATGTCACAGAAATTCCTGATAAATGGAAAGATGAATCAGCTGTGATTATAGCGAAGTCAATGCTTTTCAGCTATAAAAAGTCTGTTTGGATTCAGAGGCTGAACTCTGACAATTATACACACTATCGTATAAAGTTGCTAGACAATAAAGCTATAGAAGAATACTCCCAATTCACGTTCCCGGAAACTAAGTCATCATATCTTAAAAGCTCTGTCATCTACGCCGGTTTCAAGTTAATAAAAGCTAATGGTGAAGAAATTATTATTCCGGTATCCGATGCGGTTTTAGAGGAAAGAAAATTGAATTATGACAAATTTAAAACTCTAAAATTAGCTATTCCAAATGTTGAGGTAGGTGATATAATTGATTATTATATAGCTGAAGAAGTTAACTTCATGCCTACATATACATATCATATATTTGACCCTGTCCTTTATAAGCTCCAGGCCGACTATCCTATAATGAAGCAAAAGATTTCATTTGATGTTATGCGAAAATGCTATATCAACTTAAAAACATTAAACGGCACCCCAGCTTTTAAATTAGTAGAAGATAAAGCCAATGATAAAAACTATTATACCCTGGAAGATGAGAATAGAGAAAGCATAGATGATCTACGCTGGTTTTATCCGTACCGACAAATTCCATCTATAAAATTTAAAGTAATATATGCTGAGAAATCTGCAGCAAGATCATTCCCTGGGTTTCATGGAAAACCTGAAGAATTAAAATCAGAAATCTCTGAAGATGAAGTATTAGAAGTTTGTAAATACCTATATGACCATTCTGAAATTTCTTCTCCCTTATGGGCTTATATGAAGAGTAATAAGCTTAACAAGGAGAAAGATTTAGATAAACTCGCTCGAAAAGCTTATGATGTATCTAGGCATACCTCTTACCGCGCTAATGAAAGCTCCCTCATCCATGGTGATATGGAGTACTTTGAAAACCGTTCTTCAAAAGATTTATTCGAACTTTCTAAGTATTACAGTAGAATGAAAATTCCTCATGAAATTCTGATTGGAATCCCAAGGCACATCTCTGACCTACAAGGTTTGATATTAGAAAATGAGCTTATTTTTATGCTGAAAGTAAATACAAAAAATCCATTCTATATCAGCGAGCTCGGAATCAACCGAAGCTATGGTAGCATTAATCCTTCATTACAAGGCTCTACTGTTTATTCATGGAAGCAGACTCCTTCTAGTAAAGAAATGAAGTCAGTGCTAGTTCCTGTATCTCTTGCAGATGAAAATAGCACAATCTCTAATGTAAGTATTGACATTAGAGATTTAGATGAGGATCTGGTTAAGTTTCAATTAAAGCGCTCAGCAAAAGGAGAAAGTAAAGCGTATTACCAAGACCTTTTAATGGACTATTACACTTACAATGAGGATGAACAAAAACGATATAATTATACTGATGGTTTCAGTGGCAAAAAAAAGGAAATAGAAAGATTAGAGCAGCTTAAAAAGAAATACCTAGCTGATAGAACTGAAAACTTTAATGAAGCCTTAAAAAACTCGATGGTTAATGACTATGACCTGAAATTAGAAAAAGCAGACAGCCTGGTTATTCTACAAACAGGCCGCTATAATGAGAATCCTGAGTTTGTTTTTGCCTGTAATGTAGAAGCCAGTGGAGCTCTAAAGAAGGTTGGTAATAACTACATAATGGATATTGGCAAATTCCTTGATATGCAGGTACAATTAACTGACTCTGAACGCATTAGAGAATATGATATTTACATGCCATATGCAAGATCATTCGAATACAGTATTACTCTAAATATTCCAAAGGGTTACACCGTTGATGGTGTGGAGGATTTAAACACTGAGGTGGTTAATAGTACAGGAGGCTTCACTGCTAGCGCCGAATTAAAGGGTGACGAACTGATTATTCATTCTAAAAAATACTATAACCATAATTTTGAAAAGGCCGAAAAATGGCCAGAAATGGTAAAATTCCTAGATGAGTCATATGACTTCACACAGAAAAAGATCTTACTCAAAAAAATATAAGTCCACTTAAGCTTATCAAGCAAAGAAAACCTATGTCTTTAACCTTATTTTATAAGAATTAAAGGCATGGGTTTTTATATTATCAAGTCATTTAAGGCAGAGTTAAACTCCCTCTTACTCTCCTTCTTTTCCACTTACTTTTTCTGCTAACTTCTCACCAAGAAACCATTCGGTAATAGAAAGCTTTTTTCTAAAATTATAAGTAGGAATATCTCTTTTAGAGGTCATGGCATAATTAACGAAGCTCACAAAGAGTATTCCGCCGGTAACGTTACCCGCTACTACAGGAGCAAAAAAGTTTATAAATACGTCATATAAACTAGCCGTACCCTGATAAACCAAATAGAAAATCTCAAAAGCCCCTACTACACAATGAAACAACTCCCCTGCCGGAATCAAAATCATGGTCATATAGATTATGAATAGTCTGGAAATGGTATCTCTGGCAGCATGCACCAGCCAAACCATCGTAGCCACCAGTCCACCGGCTATCGTAGCTTTATTAAACAAAGTAGAAGCGCTATAGCTAAGAGCATGCTCCCCTATTTCCGCTGCTGTTTTAGCAGCCTCTGAGCTTAACACATCAGTGTTAGCAAAGAGCAATGCCCCAATAGCGGCTCCACTGATATTAGCAAATAAAACTATGCCCCAAAGCCTTAATAAACTAGGCAGACTTGCGCGCCTGGTAAGCACAAGGGTAATAGGAGTTAATGTATTTTCTGTAAACAATTGATAACCGCCAAGCACAATAGCCACAAAGCCAACAGGGTAAAGTAAGTTGCCCAGTCCCACAGTATCATTAGGATAGGCGGTTGTCATAATGACACGAGCGAAAAAGCTAGCTCCAATAATCAGCCCTGCAGCTAAGCCACTAAAGAACAAAAGGCGTGTCCCTCTGTCTATCTCTTCATCAGCACTGGCCATTACGCGTTGAAAAATCTCATCTGATGAAAACCTATCTCTGACTGCCTGGCCTGCTGCGGGTGCTCCACGCTTAGATCTATCTATAGTCTCGCGTATCTTATAATTCTGATGAGTAAGTGATTTTATAATATCCTTATAATCACCGGCTTTAGCCACTTCTTCTAATAAGGCCTCATATTTTAAAGGCCCTTGATAAATCTCTCCATTAATTAAAAACATTGGCGTTCCTGATACACCATCATCTTTTCCTGATTTAATGTCGTGCTCTATTTTATTCTTATGAACACCATCATTAATATCCTCAACAAACTTGTCTACATTCAAGTCTATTTCCTCTGCGAATTCCTTTAGTGTATCTAACTTCAAAGCCTTATCAGACTTATACATCAGGTCATGCATTTGCCAGAACTTCTCCGAGCCTTGAGCTGCGGCTGCCTCTGCTGCTTGTGCCGACTGATACGCCAGCGTATGCTGATCGACAAGCGGATAATGACGAAAAACAAATTTTAGCCGATCGCCTAACTTATTCTGTATTCTTCTTAAAACAGGAAAAAGATCTTTACATGAAGGACATTCAAAATCGCCATATTCTATAATGGTAACTGGTGCTTCCCTGGCTCCTCTAATATGCTCTACTTCACTACCATTATTATATGACTTTCTATCCATGACTTTATTTTATTCTAAGAAACTTTTAACCTATTAAGAATAGCCTTTGTTCAAAAACATCTACTCATTCACTGATCTCATGCATGGCCTTTTTCTTCTGCACAGTAACCAGATATACGCCTGTTACCACTAAAAGCACTGCCACTGGCTTATCCCAGCTAAATACATCTTGTCCTACCACTAAAGCTACAATGGGCTGTATATTCATGAAAATACTTACTGTATTAGCTTCGAGTCTTTTTAGTGCCACCGGCATAAGAAAAAAAGCAAGTGTAGTAGAAAAGACAATAGCAAAAGCCATAAGACTATATGCTTCAAAATTAGCTTCCGCCGAAAACATACGTTGCTCTGGCAGCTCCTGATAACTCAAGGGAAATGCTACAATGGCTGAAATAAAGAACATCCATTTAGCCACCGTAACTGGTTTGTATTTCATAGAAACATTTCTGGTAAGCATCATATATCCACCGTAACAGAGTACACAAAACAATGCTACTACTATTCCCAATACATTATTACTACCTTGATGATCTGAGGAGCCACTTACCAAAATAATCATAGCAGCTCCCGATATACTGATGAGTATACCCAAGGCCTTTCTAACTGGTATAACCTCCTTTAAGAAAATAGCAGACATCAATAACACCACTACTGGTGTAAGTGCCATAATGAGAGAAAACACCACTGGAGTGGTATATTCTAAGGCTTTTGAAAATAAAAATTGAGTACCCAGAGACCCAATAAGCCCTCCTATAAAAATGATAATCAGGTCTTTTCCTTTTACAGAATCCTTATTTTGAAAAACACTAATTATCCAAAAGATGATTGCACCTAGCACCATTCTGGTAGTTGTATATCCCATTGGCGACATCCACTCCGCCACTATCTGCTTGGTTACAGGAATATTTAATCCAAAAATAGTATTGGCTATCAGTATAGCTATAATTCCCTGTTTTCGGTCTTTATTCATTCAATAGGTTCTGTTTAAACTATGCTCCTTGACAAGTGATTTACCAGACACTTGCATCTTTTTTTCAGCTATTAAAATTGTTTGATTATCACTTAAGGTGACTGGCATAAAAAAGGAAGGCAATGAACCTCATAGATTCATTGCCTCTCTGTTTTAACCCTGATTATGCATTAGAAAACTAAAAGTTTAGAAAATCCTTCGATAATTGTGTAAAAAGATCGATTTTGATGAGGTATAAAAATCACCAGAATGGTTACTCAAAATATAGGGTCTTTACCCATTGAATATTCCTCCAAGCCAGTGACACCCTTTGGAGGGATGAGTTTAATGAAACGATTTATCGATCAGGTAGGGATACGAGAAAAATTAGCCGAACTGGCACTTCCATCTCCTGGTTCTAACCGAGGGTATGACCCCAAGCAAATCGTAGAGAGTTTTTGGCTGAGTATCTGGACAGGGGCTAGTAGATACATCCATTGTGACTGGTTGAGATATGATACTGTTTTACAGTCAATTTTTGGATGGGATGGTATGCCTAGCCAAAGTACCTACAGTCGTTTTTTTGGAAAATTCTCTCAATCCCTAAACAACGAAGTATTTCCAGAGCTTCAACAATGGTTCTTTGACCAGCTCCGTTTAGGAGCACTCACCATTGATTTTGATAGTACTGTGATCACTCGATATGGAGATCAACAAGGGAGTAGTAAAGGTTATAACCCCAACAAAAGAGGGAGAAATTCACATCACCCCTTGATGGCCTTTGTGAGTCAAACCAGAATGGTGGCCAATGCATGGCTCAGGCCAGGCAACACAGCGGCCAGTAGTAGTTGCAGGGAGTTCATGGAAGAAACCTTTAAGCACGCCTTGGCAGGACAAAAAGTAGGTCTGGTAAGGGCCGATAGTGGTTTTTACAACGAAGAAATCATGTCATATCTAGATGAAGAACTCCTCAATTACATTATGGCTGTACGCATGTACCCCAATGTAAAAAGCGAAGTTTGGGGGCTTAAAGATTGGGTCAAACTGGCAAAGGGAATAGAGCTGAACGAGATGGTTTTCAGTCATGAAAACGGTAAGCCAAGACGATACATTATTGTAAAAAAGCAAGTTGACATCAGGCCACATGCAGGAGGCAAGGAACTTTTTGAAGATCAGCCTGGCTATCGATATAGTTGCTATGTGACCAATATGGATTTACCTCTGGATCAGATTTGGAACATGTACAACACCCGCGCCGATTGTGAGAACAGAATTAAGGAATTGAAACAAGATTTTGGGCTTGAAAATTTTTGTTTACAAGATTTTTGGGCAACAGAAGCCTCCTTTCGCTTTATCATGGTGGCTTACAATTTGATGAGTTTATTCAGGCATTTTGCGTTGAACCATCATCGAAAAGCAACCCTATCAACCCTCAGATCCTATTGCTTTGCATTAGGAGCCTGGACAGCAAACCATGCTAATAAAAAGGTTTTAAAAATCTCATTACCCTCCAAAAGAAGACCCTGGATGGAGGGAATATTCTTGAACATATCGTCTACTAGTCCTCCTTTTGATTATTCTAATGAATAATCCGGGTTTAACTTTTCGATCATAAACTATTTACTAGTATATCCACCATCTACTGGTATTGCTTGTCCTGTTACATAGCTAGAGTAGTTGCTTGATAGCCACATAACTACATCTGCTATCTCTTCAGCCTCACCTAAACGCTTAGCGGGAACATCCTCTATCAGATAATTCATAGCATCAGGTTCTCGCTCTAGCATAGCCGTAACCATAGGTGTCTCTATAATTCCCGGGCATATCGCATTGATACGAATTCCCCTTTCGGCATACTCTAAAGCAGAGCTTTTAGTAAGCCCTAGCACACCATGTTTAGCGGCATGATAAGCCCCTCTACCTGCTACACCAACCAAGCCGCCGAGTGAAGAGTTATTTACCACAGAACCACTGCCCTGCTTGCCCATTTGCTCCAGCTCATATTTCATGAAATTCCAAATGCCTTTAAGATTAATGGCTACGGTTTTATCAAACTCTTCACCGCTTACTTCCACTATATCTTTAGCATCATTTTGAATACCAGCATTATTAAAAGCCACATCTAAGCGACCAAAGGTATCAACCACCTTTTTCACGGCTTCTTTGGCACTATTTTCATCACTAACATCACATTGAATAGCAATGGCCTTTCCTCCTGCTGATTCTATTTCCTTCACATATTCAGAAGCGTCATTGATATCTACCAACCCTACGGCTGCGCCTCCTTTAGCGTAAGCTCTTGCTGCGGCAAGGCCCATTCCACTGGCAGCACCGGTAACTATGGCCACCTTTCCTTTAAATTCAAACATATAATTCTTCTTTTCTATTATTTATGCTAACTCATAAGTCAGCTTACTATTTATTTTAAATCACTCCTTTGTCAGGTTTTAATCCTGAAACAACAGTGGAGCAAATTCCAGCAAGTTATGCCTCCAGGTTATGAAGGTATGACCTGCATCATAAGTACTGGTTTGGTATTTGATATTATACTGATCAAAAATCTTGTTTAAGGCTTTCCCATTTTCATAAGCTATATCCTTTTCACCGCCCATGGCAATCCAGAATAATTTCAACTTATTGATTTCCGGGTTTTTCAAAACCTCTTCATAATCACTTACCAGTTTCTTTCTCTGGGGCTCGAAGAAACCCGTGCTCAATGGCAACACATAACCAAATTTCTCCGGAGCAAACAAAGCAATGTTCAGCGCCTGCATGCCGCCCATAGAAAGGCCGGCATACGCTCGGCTATAACGATCATTTTTTACCCGATATCTCTTTTCTACCAAAGGCAGTATCTCCTTAAATAACTGATCATAATAAGGATCATCATCTAAGCCCAGGCTAGAATAAAACCCATCTGTGGGATGCCCCATAGGCATAACTATCACCATGGGCTGAGCCGCCTTTTTGGCATATAAATTATCCATAATGAAGTTAGCCCGACCGATAGTAGACCATGAACCATCATTATCTCCACCTCCATGCTGCAATACCAGCACCGGAAGCTTCTTTTTCATCAACTCATACCCAGGTGGAGTATATACATGAAAGCGGGTCATTTTATCGGTTACATCAGAGTGAAACCATACTTCCTGTAAGGAACCATGAGGTACATCTACATTTTGACAATAGGCCGCGGCATCGCCAGGCATTACAAAATAATTATCATAGCCATTCTCACTCTCCTTCATCAAGGCATTAAGAGGATCCAGTGTTTTCACCTCATCCACCACAAATGAGTAAGTGTAAGCATCAGCGGGCAATGACTTGCTAGTATATTTCCATACACCATTATTAGTCTTTTGCATGGCGGTTTTCCTTCCAAAAACCTGTCCGGATAGGCTCAGGAAATCACCATCTATCAGTACCTCTTCAGCTTTTGCAGCATAAATACTAAATTCTACCCTACCGTCATCCATGACACGTACAGACTGCAAAGTGTCATTAGGAGTTGGTGCCGACCTGGGTGGTTGTGCTATGACACTAATGCTACTGAACAGCATGAATATCACGGTGCAAACACTAAAACGAGTCATAATCATTCTGCTTACTTAAACAACTGCTGACTAAACTCTACTAAATATTGGCGCCAATTATCCCAAGTATGACCACCGCTGGTTTCTTTATACACGTAATCCATACCTACCTCATCGAGATCATTACGAAATTTCTGAACGCCATTATACAATTGCTCCATATCATCTTCACCCAAGCCGATCCAGTATAATGCTACGCCATTCTCTTTTTGCTTTCTAAGCTTCTCTTTACGGTTCTGATAAATAGGTGAAGTCTCCTTGTCTGGCGCCTGCACATTGATAGCCGGTGAGAAAAGGCCTACATAATCAAAAGTATCTGGGTAATTTCTAGAAATAAATGAAGTATGAAAACCTCCCATAGACAAGCCTGCTATTGCTCTGCTTTCTTTCTTTTCTATAGTGCGGTAGTTATCTTCCACAAACTTCATCACATCTACAAAAGTCTCCTCAAACTTACCATCCATGGTATGAGGTAACATGAAAGAAGGTGTAACAAAACCTGCATCTGACTGACCAGGAGCCGCTTTTTGAGATACATTGCCATTGGTCATAATTACTATCATGGGTTCCACTTTCCCGGCAGCAATTAAGTTATCAAATATCTGTCTGGCTCTACCAGACCCCAACCAAGCCTCTTCATCTCCTCCTATACCATGTAAAAGATAGAGAACGGGGTATTTTTTCTTGCTATTTTCGTAACCCGGTGGTGTATAAACCGCTAACCTACGTTGCTTATCATTACCCGGAGAATCATACCACCGGTAAGCTACTGTACCATGAGGCACAGCTTGTACTTTATAATAATCTGCAACACCTCCTTCTATGATAAAAACATTTGAGAGCGAAGCCACATCTCTAACCGCATGTGCATTAGCAGGATCTAAAGTTCTGACACCATCCACTAACAGGGAATAACTATAAAATTCCGGTTCCAAAGGCGGAGTAGTATAAGTCCAAACTCCGCTATCTCCCTTTTGCAAGGCCTGATACGGCGTATTGAACCCTTCTCTGGCCATCCAATCTCCGGTAATAGATATTTTACTGGCCTCTGGTCCCATCACCTTAAAAGTGACTGAGTTGTCCTGATTGATTACTGGGGATTCCAGCTGCTTTGGTCCAAATATATTTTGCTGACCATGTATATTGAATGCCACCCACCACATAAGCAGGATTGTAAAAACAGTTTTTTTCATCTCTCTTTATTCATGTTTAATTTTTTGTTTGTTATTACAAAACATTAATCGGTTCTGAAACACGATATTCAGCAGCTGATTAAAGCTCTTTCATTTACTTGTGTATCTCAATGCTGTCCTAAATAAATTGGTTTGTTGAAATTTTCTTTGTTGAGATATCTTTCCTTTGCAATTTGAACTTAATTTGAAAATAGATCCCCCTGTATCACATCTAGGAGTGGTTCTTTATGTACTTCAAAGGGTTTGTCGAGCCACTTTTGAAGCTCAATTTTAACAAAAATATTGAGCCGTATAAAGGCCACTAGGTTTGATAAGTGCCAGCCATATTTTGCCGTTGCTTTCATTACTTTTAGTAGCAGTATTGTAATCAATGCAGTCCATATTTGTATCATCACTGCATTTTTGGAAGTGCCCACAAAAGTTTTTATATGCAGTAATTGCTTGATATCTCTGAAAAACACCTCTATCTCCCACCTGGCCTTGTATAGTTCTCCGATGGTCTGTGCTGCCCACTTGAAGTTGTTAGTGATGACTTCAATGGTTTGCCCGTTTCTCTCATCCCAAACCACCACTCGTCTTAGCGTTTTTGGATATTTAGCCTTGGACTGGGCGTTGGACAGTTCTATCTCCTCATCTTTGAGCACATGCTGTGCAGTGTGCTCTGGCAGGTCCCGTTCTTTGATAGAGGTATAAGATAAGTTCTTTTTATGCCTGATGACAAAATACACCCCGCTGCTGTCCCAGACGTTGATCATCGGAAAATCATTGTAATAGCGGTCGGCCACGATCACTGCCCCTTTCTCCAATGGGATACCATAAGCCCCTTTGTTGTCGGCCACACTGCCTTCGGTAATGTTCACAAAAACAGGGAGCTTTCCATCATAGTCCAATAAAGTATGCATTTTTACAGCTCCTTTTTTTGTCCGAAAGGTAGCCCAGTCAAACACCGAAAGGCACAGGCTGATAACGGTGGCATCCAGCAGGTATACCGGAACCTTGACCTTCAGTTTTACCCGTCTCAGAGCTGCCTGCTGTCCTAAACTTTTCAGCAGTGAATAGTACAGATCTTTGAATAAATCCGCATCTCTACGCTTGTTTTGGTAGCTTACACTTGACTTGGACGGAGCTTTCCTAACACCCAAATGGTTGAGGTTTCCTGTTGCAGAACGAAGCCCATTGGAGATGTCTCTGACCGATGTGCTCTTGGCAAAATGGCAAAATAGCATGGATACCAAATGAGTCCAGCTATTAAAACCCTTACATCCTTTGTCGGCTTGTTTTTCCCGTACCAATTTATTGAAAATAGACCGATCAATCTTTTTAATAATCTGAGAAAAGAGTGTAATATTACTCATGAGAGGCGTGTGTTTTTGGAGTCAAACCTAAAATAATCTTTTTAGGCTAAATTCACGGCCTCTCATTTATTATTTAGGACGCTATTGTGTGTATCTTTAAAATGTGGTAAGCTAACCTATGAATGATCATATGAAAAGCCTGCTAAAAACAAAAGCCACATGAAACCGATTAATAATTCCATGTGGCTTTGCTAGTTTTAAACATACTCAGAAAACCTTATAAACGCTTTGCTTGTGAATACTCATCATCAGTAACGGGCTCTAACCAGTTCACCATTCCTTTCTCAGTATTAGGGACCACAACAATGTGACTAAGCACATTATTGCTATCCGCTCCATGCCAATAAGCCACTCCGGGAGGACATTTAATCACATCGCCTTTCTTCACTTTTTCCATCTCCCCACCTCGTAACTGATGAAAACCATTACCTTTTGTTATAACCAATATTTCTCCGGAAGGATGAATATGCCAGTTAGTTCTGGCTCCAAGTTCAAATGCTTCAGTCACTACCATAGTATTATAAATACTGTCACTCTCCAAATGCATTTTCACCCACACATTACCGGTATTATTTTCTTTAGAAGCTAGTGTTCCCTGTTGAATATAACTGATGTCATTATCAGTTTTTCCTTCAGGTTGACAGCCTAAACAAACAGTAATGGCTAATGCTATCACAAGCATCGGTCTATAAAAGTTTTCCATTGAGTTACTCTACCATTTTTCACCTAAATAGCAGTTGGCTTATAGCCATCCACCATTATCTATTTGCAAAATCTGACCAGTAGTATTTCTAGAAACATCGCTGGCAAAATAAACAGCCGCATGAGCCATATCTATAGGGTCAGCTTCTTCTACTTCCAGATTTACATATTTTTGTGTCACTTTCATCATTTCCTCTCCACCTTCTTGCTCTCCGTTTTTCCAAGCTTTAGAAGCATCAGTCACGGTAACACCAGGAGCAATAGTATTAACACGAATGCCCGTACCTGCGAAGCGCATACCCAAATGCTTAGTCATGGTATTAACCGCTCCTTTACTGGTGGTGTATGATATTCCATTAACAGGCTTATTACCATTAACTGATGATATATTTATGATAACACCTTTACCTCTAGGTATATAGTGCTGTATAGCTTCTCTACTATACCTGAACACACCGAATAAGTTTACCTGTAAGGTATTCTCAAAGTGCTCATCAGTAGTTTCTTCTATACTGGCCATCTCACCAAATCCGGCATTGTTTACAAGAATATCTACTTGCCCAAACTCGGCAATAGCCTTGTCAAATACTTCTTTTGGAGATTTAGGATCTCCTGCGTCAGCCACCACACCAAGTGCAGGGTAGCCTTTTGAAGTAATTCCTTTTACAGTTTCGTTCAGTTCATCTTCTTTTCTTGCAGTTAATACTACAGAGGCGCCCTCTTCTGCGAACAATTCTGCAATGGCTTTTCCTATACCTTTGCTAGCGCCTGTTATTATTGCTGTTTTTCCTTCTAATGATTTTTTCATCTCTTTCTCCTCCTACAGCAGTAGATTTTTTGGTTAAATAATCATGCTGCTCTTGAAATTAATCCCGGATTATTCATTAGAATAATCAAAAGGAGGACTAGTAGACGATATGTTCAAGAATATTCCCTCCATCCAGGGTCTTCTTTTGGAGGGTAATGAGATTTTTAAAACCTTTTTATTAGCATGGTTTGCTGTCCAGGCTCCTAATGCAAAGCAATAGGATCTGAGGGTTGATAGGGTTGCTTTTCGATGATGGTTCAACGCAAAATGCCTGAATAAACTCATCAAATTGTAAGCCACCATGATAAAGCGAAAGGAGGCTTCTGTTGCCCAAAAATCTTGTAAACAAAAATTTTCAAGCCCAAAATCTTGTTTCAATTCCTTAATTCTGTTCTCACAATCGGCGCGGGTGTTGTACATGTTCCAAATCTGATCCAGAGGTAAATCCATATTGGTCACATAGCAACTATATCGATAGCCAGGCTGATCTTCAAAAAGTTCCTTGCCTCCTGCATGTGGCCTGATGTCAACTTGCTTTTTTACAATAATGTATCGTCTTGGCTTACCGTTTTCATGACTGAAAACCATCTCGTTCAGCTCTATTCCCTTTGCCAGTTTGACCCAATCTTTAAGTCCCCAAACTTCGCTTTTTACATTGGGGTACATGCGTACAGCCATAATGTAATTGATGAGTTCTTCATCTAGATATGACATGATTTCTTCGTTGTAAAAACCACTATCGGCCCTTACCAGACCTACTTTTTGTCCTGCCAAGGCGTGCTTAAAGGTTTCTTCCATGAACTCCCTGCAACTACTACTGGCCGCTGTGTTGCCTGGCCTGAGCCATGCATTGGCCACCATTCTGGTTTGACTCACAAAGGCCATCAAAGGATGATGTGAATTTCTCCCTCTTTTGTTGGGGTTATAACCTTTACTACTCCCTTGTTGATCTCCATATCGAGTGATCACAGTACTATCAAAATCAATGGTGAGTGCTCCTAAACGGAGCTGGTCAAAGAACCATTGTTGAAGCTCTGGAAATACTTCGTTGTTTAGGGATTGAGAGAATTTTCCAAAAAAACGACTGTAGGTACTTTGGCTAGGCATACCATCCCATCCAAAAATTGACTGTAAAACAGTATCATATCTCAACCAGTCACAATGGATGTATCTACTAGCCCCTGTCCAGATACTCAGCCAAAAACTCTCTACGATTTGCTTGGGGTCATACCCTCGGTTAGAACCAGGAGATGGAAGTGCCAGTTCGGCTAATTTTTCTCGTATCCCTACCTGATCGATAAATCGTTTCATTAAACTCATCCCTCCAAAGGGTGTCACTGGCTTGGAGGAATATTCAATGGGTAAAGACCCTATATTTTGAGTAACCATTCTGGTGATTTTTATACCTCATCAAAATCGATCTTTTTACACAATTATCGAAGGATTTTCTAAACTTTTAGTTTTCTAATGCATAATCAGGGTTAATTTATACTTAATATCACTGACAAATACATAATTATATCATAGAGGTTACTACGGCTCAAAGTCAGAACCGCAGTAACTCAATCATTTTTTGTGTACTTATTTAGTGGTAGTTTCTTATTTTGAGAATACAGGGAAGTTACTTGCTTCACCGTAATCTTTGATCTCTTCCAGGTTATTTAATGTTTCCATATCTTCATCTGAAATCACAAAGTCAACATCTGCATTTGACTTCATATGATCAGGATTACCTGTTTTAGGTAGTGGAAGAAGACCTAATTGTAAGTCATATCTAATGGCCAACTGAGGGATAGTAACATCGTATTTCTTAGCGATTTTTTCTATCTCTTCGTTTTTAAATAACTCTCCGTGACCAATTGGTGAGAATGCCTCTGTTAAGATATCATTTGATTTAGCAAATTCGATCAGCTCTGTAGGCACATTACTAATATGAGCTAAAATCTGGTTAACAGCAGGTTTTACTTTACCATTATTCACAATATTTTCAATATCCTCTATCTGGAAGTTAGATACACCAATAGCTTTAATTTTTCCTGCTTCGTAAGCCTCTTCCAGCGCTTTCCATGCTTCCAGGTTTCCTTCGAAGAATCTGTCTTCTCCATCAAATTTAGCCCATGGTTTAGGACTGTGAATAATCATTAGATCAATATATTCCAAGTCAAGTGCTACAAGAGAACCTTCAATAGCTTTTTTGGCTTCATCGTAAGATTTAGCTTCTGCAGCTAATTTGGTAGTTACGAATATCTCTTCTCTGTTAATACCAGACTCTCTAATACCTTTTCCTACTCCGCTTTCGTTTTGGTAAGCCTGAGCGGTATCAATATGTCTGTATCCTATTTTTAAAGCTTCTTTTACTGCATCCGGAGCATCAGCATTATCAATCATCCAAGTTCCGTAACCTAATTTTGGGATTTCTACTCCGTTATTTAATTTATATTTTTCTTCTAATAGTGTATTTTGTTTTTTGTTAATAAATATTTAGCTGTTTAGGGTTTTGTTTTCCTTGTATTATTTCGCGATTAACCTATACTATATTAAACTCTTCAATCACTTAAAAGTTTGTAATAATTTCAAATCAATTACTAATAAATTCAAACCTAAAAGTGAAGTTTAATGTCAGCAGCAGATTAAAAAAGGCAACTTTAAGTTTTTAGCACATTTACATTCAGTAGTACTGACTAAATGAGCAACCTAAAGTTGCCATAAACCTGTCATACAAATTCTTTTATCGCTGTTTCTATCTCTTTATTACCTTCACTCATTTCTAGAATTTTACCATATGAGCTTTCATCTGGCAACACAGTTAAAACTGTTTTAGCTACAGCCGATCTAGGTATTTCTTTGTTTAACTGATATGGATCTGATTCTATAGTTATTTTACCTGGCTCATCTTCGTCTGTAAGTTTAACAGGCCTTAAAATCGTATAATCCAAACCGCTTCTTATCAATTCTTTGTCGGCCAATTGTTTAGCGATATAGTATGGCTTCATAGTGTCTGACCAATAAGCAGGCACATCAGAAAATGCCGCTCCTACCATAACGAACCTTTTTATACCGTTTGTTTTTGCTGCATTAATACTTTTCACCGCTCCATAAAGATCTATTTCAATGGTTTTATCATAACCGGTTGACCCGCCAGAACCAGCAGAAAACACTACAGCATCAAAGCCCTTAATGGCTCCAGAAATAGTTTCTTCAGTACTTTCAAGGCTTTCTACAATAGATGGGACATTAATGGAATCAAAATAATCTTTCTGCTCTTCCTTTCTTATAAATGCGGTGGGCTCAAACCCTTCTGCCTCGCTCATTTGCTGAGCGATTCTTCTTCCACCTTACCATTTGCTCCTATTATTAATACTTTCATCTTTATTCGCTTTTGATTAAAACTCTGAAGCTTCATTAGTGAAACCTCACTTATATAAACTACTATATTCTTTTTTAGTTTATATAAAATCCAAACCAAAAGTTATAAAAATCAAACATGCTTTAATTTTTATAAAAACAAGCCGGTATTTAAGCAGTAATTCAGCGAATTATTAGTTAAAAGAATCTCAGCATCAACTCATTATACGTTCACCATTCCATTAACCATTATAAGAAATTGAAGGCTATTAGAGATTATTCGAAATTTGCACTACTACAATACCGCTGACAATAAATATCAAACCTATTTCTTGGAGCATGGCAACTACTTAGCACTATACAAACAACCGCGAAATAAGGCAACATCGATACGAAAGTGACCAGATACAGCAATGCCCACCAAACATAGGCAGGCACAGTTGTTAATTTAAAAGTATCTAATTCATGACTTGTAAGACTAGCCAACCAGAAGGCTCGTGAAGCTAAAATCATTTCCCAGCCTCTACAAGAAAAGCAACTATCCTTTGCTTGGGCATCAACCTCTTACTGTGCCAAAGGCTTCTTCAAATCGCTTGAGCCCCTCAATCATGCGGGCCCTAGGGCAGGCAATATTGAAACGTAAAAATCCCTCACCTGCTTCTCCGTAAAGTGTACCTTCATTAACCCACAACTTCACCTTTTCTACCAATTCTTTTGATAGCTCTTCTGATTTCTTTTTAAGCACAGCACAATCTACCCAAACCAGGTAAGTACCCTCTAATGGTAATACCGGAAACTGCGGCAGATGCTCTTCAAAAAAGCCTTTTAGATAGAGGTAATTTTCTCTCAGATAAGGTCTTAACTGATCGAGCCAATCTTCACTTTGATTATAAGCAGCTATGAGCCCTTCTACTGCAAAAGGATTGATCTCACAAACCTCATTAATATTAAGGGCCTTATCTATTTTCTTTTTCATTTCAGCATCAGCAGCCAGTATATTAGCCACCTGAAGCCCTGCCAGGTTAAACGTTTTGCTTGGCGCAGAACAAGTAACCGAATGCATTAGAAATTCTTCACTAATAGAACCGAAAGGAATATGCGTATGACCTTCATATACCAGATCACAATGAATTTCATCAGAAATGATAGTCACATCATTTTTAATACATATTTCACCTATACGCACCAACTCCTCTTTAGTCCACACTCTACCCACCGGGTTATGAGGGCTACAAAGAAGCATTAACTTGGCCTTCGGGTTCTTTGCTTTCTGTTCTAAATCATCATAATCTATGCTATAAGTGCCGTTGGCATATACTAAATCATTAGAAACCATTTCGCAATCATTATTACGAATAGAAGAGAAAAAGCAATTGTACACCGGCCCTTGTACTATCACCTGATCACCAGGCTGAGCCAGTGCCTTAATTACTGCGGATAATGCCGGAACCACTCCGGTAGTATACAATAGCCATTCTGCTTTAAACTTGAAATTATGCCGCCTTTCAAACCAGCCGGTAACAGCATCAAAATAAGCCTGTGGCACTTTAGTATATCCAAAAGCTCCATGTTGTACTCTTTTAGTCAAAGCCTCTATTACAGGCTCTGCCGTACGAAAGTCCATATCAGCCACCCACATAGGGAGGATATCTTCAGCGGTATTAGCATCCCATTTGTAAGAGTTACTATTACGCCTATCCACAGATTTATCAAAGTTATATTTCATTATTTCTGATTTTCAAGCACTTCAATTTTGCATTCTCCTGGTTTCCTCACGTTTTCATCCATAATAATCTCACCTATGCTCTTCGCTTTAATAACGCCACCCATAGGATTTTTCACACTTACAATGTGTGTAGTTACATCAGCATTTACTGTGCTATATTCAAACGAAAGGTCACAGTTACCCAACATTTCACAGTTCTCTAATGTGAGATTTTCAACATAACAAAACGGCTGAGTACCATTAATTTTACAATTAACAAATTTAAGGTTTTTAGAATGCCAACCCAGGTATTCTCCATCTACTACAGAATCATATACTGTAACATTTTCCGTTTTCCAAAATGCATCTTTAGAATCTAAATGGGCATTTCTTATAACCACATTTTTAGCATCCTGAAAAGAGTAATCTCCTCTAAGCTTGAAGTCTTCAATTTTAATATTTTGACTGTTCATGAAAATATAAGGAGCATCATATGCCTCTACATTTTTCAATTCCAGATCTCTACAGTTCCAGCAAGTTTCACCGGCATTAGGCAATTTCACATTTTCCAGATACAGGCCGTCAATTTCTCTAAACATTTTAGGAGCCTCTACTACCGTATCATACATTCTAATGTTTTTAGAGTACCAAATGGCTGCTCTTCCATATACCGTAAACAGAGAGTTTCTTATTTCTGTATTTTCATTGTGCCAAAAAGGGTACTTACCCATAAAATAGCAGTTATCAGCCTCTATGTTACTAGCTTCTTTAAGCGCAGACTCTCCCGGGTAAAACTTTACGTTCTCTAAACGCACATCTTTAGCCGCATAAAGAGGCCTCTCCCCTTCGTAAAACTTATCTTTAATTATTTCCATTATTTTTTTGATCTAGCAATCCCACCCCTGCACTTGATAAGTACAGACTACCGGTGGTTATAAATGACTATTGTATTTTAAACTGACTTTATTATTTCGATTCTGACGAATGAATTAGGTTTGATGGAGATTAAGCGGCTTATAATAAATCAGTATCTATTAAGGTTATAAACTTGTTATCAGGCTCAATACCATGGAGTGCCAGACCACTATATGCCAAGCACCTGACACTCCAATTGCTTAAGGAAATATTTTATTGACTAAAAAGCCAATACCAGTTTATTTCATTTCAATAAGAAATTCCTCAGTAGGAGTTCTTACTTTTTTTAGATCTACTAACCAGTCTCCTTCTGTTTGTCTATACCCTAAAGCGAGCATATAAACACTTTTCAAGCCTTTTTCATTTAGACTTAAAAGCTCATCCATTTCTGAATTAGTAAAACCACCCATAGGCGTATTATCTATTTTAAGCTCTGCAGCCTGAGCTATAGCCATAGCAAAAGCTATACATGCTTGGCGTGAAGTATCTTGCAATGCTTCTTCATCAGTCATTTCTATCTGCGAATTAGCTATTGCTTCTGTATGAGAACCAAAGGCTGATCCTCTTGGCGTTCCTCTTTGGTCTGTAGTATAGTCAAAAATGTTATGAACACGCTCAGAAGTGTACTTATCCCATGCGGCAAATATCAGCACGTGAGAGCACTCTGCAACTATTTTTTGATTCCAGGCTACAGGCACCATTTTCTCTTTAAGCTCCTGATTACTCACTGCTATTACTCTGCAAGGCTGAATACCATATGAAGAAGGTGCCATTCTAGCTGCTTCTACTATTTTAGCGATATCATCATCAGAAACCTTTTTTTTCTGTGTCGTATTTTTTAGTGGCATAACGCCAGTTCAAATCATCTAATAAGGCCATTGTATTTATTAGTTTTTCAAATTATTAATCTATTTCTTTTATCACTTTAGCAGGTACTCCGGCCACCACGGTGTTGGCAGGCACATCTTTAGTAACTACCGCACCAGCAGCAACTACTGAATTTTCTCCTACCGTAATACCAGGCAGTATAGTTACTCCAGCTCCTAACCATGCATTCTTCTTAATAGTCACTTTGGCGGGATCCAAGGCTTTACGCTCCGCAGGTTTTACCGGGTGGTTTTCTGAAGTGATATTCACTCTGGGGCCTATCATTACCTCATCTTCTATTACTATCTCCCCGAGATCAAGAAAAGAACATGCGTGATTGATAAACACCCTTTTTCCGAGTGATATATTTTTTCCGTAGTTAGTGTAAAATGGAGGGTAAACGGTAGTACTATCATCCAGCGTTTTACCTATTAGCTTACCAAAAATGGACCTTGCTTTTGGAATGTCGTAAGTACGATTGAATTCTTCCAAAATCTTAAAGGCATCAGTAGCTATCTTTGCCAGATGCCCTATTTCAGGATGATCCATTTTTACCAACTCGCCGGATTTTAGTGTTTCTAAAATCCCTACTTTATCGTTCTGTTCTGAATTTTCCATGATCACTTCTTTGTTTGCTTATTATGAATACAAAATTCCGCTACATAGCATAACAAAGGTTAATAACCTTCAAATCAATAATTAAGAAATTCAAACCAGATTAATGAAATTGATTATTTACTACTTTAAAGAGGCGATTAAAGCCTTATTTTTCTTAGTATAACCTAAATCTCCTCTTGGGCTTTTTTCGGCCAATTCTATTGATCGTGTGGCAGTTTTAATGGCTTCTTTTTTCTTACCCAACTTGGCCAAGATCTGAGCTTTCAGGTACATATACCAGAAATGAGTATCATGCCCTTCCATATCAAGGTAAGTATTAACCCATGTCAGAGCCTGATCCAGGTCTTTATCATAGGTGTAATAATAGCTGGCCGCTCTTATGTAGTTAATAGGTTCTACTACTGTTTTATTGGCAATATCTTGAAGCACAATGTCATCAAAAGACACTTCTATTGGCACCTCAAAACGCACGTCGCTCCAAGAAAAAACGATATTAGCTGTAGTGTTATCATCACTAATATCACTTATTTGGAAGGTTAAAGACTGCACCTCTTCTGCAGGTGTAGTAGCTGTAACTGTAGTTTTTAATTCTACATTATCTTCAGTGAAATTACCGCTCAAATTAGCGCCATCAATATCCAAATCACTGTACAAAATGAAGGTCCAATCTTCTTCTTCAGGAATGGTTAATATTAAATGCTTACCGGCTTTCACTTCTTTACCAGCTATTTTAGCATCAGTAGAAAGGGTGAGTATGGTTCCGTTACCTGCTCCTGTTCTCCACAAATTTCCGTAAGGCAATAATGCCTCTTCTCCTGCACCAAAAATGATTCTATCTCTCACTTTAGGTCTGTGATAATCAATGGTTACGTCAGTAAGTCCTACCTTAGAATACACTGAGCCTGCGGGACTTGGAGATGGAACTGTAATTTGTGCGTGAGTAAGAATGCACGTTAACATTCCTAATAAGGTTAATTGAAGTTTCTTCATTAAAAATCACTAGTGTCCGAGAAAAAAGATAGGGGCCTCTGAATAATTTCAAGAGTGCCCCATAATGTGTATTTTCGGTTTACCACAACAAAAAATCACACATGAGTAAAAATACATATTTCTACGGACAGCCAATCTTTTCTCAACTATTATCGCTGATAGATAAATCGGTGTTAAATCAAATAATATCAAAATACCAATCTGACAGATATTACAAGAAATTGAATACTTGGCATCACCTAGTAAGCATGTTATACTGCTGTTTCAGTGGGGCAAGTGCTCTCAGAGAGCTTACTACGGGGCTTTTGGCCTGCCAAAACAAGCTGATCCATTTAGGTATTCAATTTATACCCAGACGTTCCACTTTATCAGATAGCAACAAAAAACGCAGTAGTATAGTCTTTGCAGACATTTACATGAAATTGTTTAAAAAGTATCGGCACCTTTTGCCGGACAGCCGCTTGAGAATGGAAGTTCTCAATAAACTTTATATTGTTGATTCAACGATTATTAGTCTGTTTAAAGATATTCTCAAGGTAGCAGGACGCCCTAGAAAAGATGGCAAAAGCAAGGGAGGCATTAAAGCTCATGTAATGATTCATGCGGCAGAATTAATGCCATGTTTAGTACGGTTGACCAAGGGAAGTCAGCATGATCATACATTTTTAAAGCAATTACAACTCCCAGAAGGATCCTATGTGGTGATGGATAAAGGGTATATCGATTATAGACAATACGCACAATGGAGTCATCAAGGGATATTTTACATTACTAGAATGAAGGAAAATGCCAGATATCAATCAATAGATGAGCTAGAACTGCCTGAAGATAAAGACTTTTGTGTACTTAAGGATGAAAAAGTTGTTATCAGTTTCAAGACTGATGGACAAGTGCAAGAGCTTCAAAATAGAAGAATAGCCTATTATGATGACCTCAATAATAAATTATTAGTGTTTATGACCAATAATATGGAGTTGGAAGCAGCCACAATAGCGGCCATTTATAAATACCGATGGCAGATAGAGCTTTTATTTAAAAAGCTGAAGCAGAACTTTCCTCTCAAATATTTTCTGGGGGACAACCAAAATGCTATTGAGATCCAAATTTGGAGTGCCCTGATCTGTCTATTATTGATGGAAGTAGTCCGAAAACAGATCAAAAAAAGATGGGCCTTCTCTAATATGGTCTCATTGGTAAGGTTTCACTTGATGGCCTATGTTCACCTTACCCGCTTTCTAAACAATCCAGACCTAGAACTTCAAAAAACAATATATAAAACCAATCAATACCCTTTATTTAGTCCATAGAGGGCTCACTTTTCCAGATTAGAAGAAAACCACTTTATTTTTGCTTAGAATCGCTAAAATTTCTTAGACCAGAGTTTAGTCGGACACTAGTGATTAAAAATTTAAGATTAAGATTGATATGTTTTATTTATGATTAGTCAGCTAACTCAAAAGTTACCTCTTTATCACCTGATAGAGTCTTTAGTTGCTCTATGCGGTTATCATCTATTTTACCAAGACTGATAAGGCCGCCTGCATAACTAAAATCTTTATAAAAAATGGCTATATCTCCCCATGGAGCATAGTAGGTAATATCTCCTTTAGCGGCCTCATAGCCACTGGGAGCATCAGCCGTGCTTAGTTTTCTTTCAGGATAGAAAATCTTTTCATTGCTGGCATAGTCCTTTAAAGGAGTAGAAATAGGCAGCATAGAAATGAAATCCTTAGTAGTAGGATTATCATACATGGTGGCCGTGAGCTCCACCTCTCCTATTTTTATTTTCAATTTCATATTTTGAAGTATTTCTTGCTTGTGAGTAGTTTGTTTGTCTTTATTCTGAGTACATGCTGTAAAGCTGATAATGCACAGTAGAGAGATAAATGAAAGGGATTTCATAAGTGCGAATGGTTATAGAAGCTAATACCTGAGTACCGATATCAAAAAAAAGCACCTATGGCAAAGTGCGCCACAGGTGCTTTACAAAGTATAGATTAAGATTTTAAATCTATTACAAAACGGTATTTCACGTCATTTTTTTCAAGTCTTTCAAATCCTTCGTTGATCTGACTTGTTTTAAGCAATTCGATATCAGCAGTAATGTTATGCTCTTTACAGAACTCTAACATTTCCTGAGTTTCGGCAATACCACCGATATTTGAACCAGCGAAGCTTCTTCTACCACTCACCACGCTAAATGCTCCTATTTCTAATGGCTCATTAGGCAGACCTACTAATACTAAGCTACCATCAACTTTTAAGGTGTTGATATAAGCATTTACATCATGCTTAGCCGATACTGTATCCAGAATCATATCAAAACCAGACTGTGCTTTCATTTGCTCAGGATCTTTAGACAATACTGCCTCATCAGCACCAAGTCTTTTAGCATCTTCTACCTTAGAAGGAGAAGTGGTAAATACGGTAACTTCAGCGCCCATAGCTTTGGCAATTTTAATAGCCATATGACCTAAACCACCAATACCTACAATACCCACTTTTTTACCAGGGCCTACTTCCCAATGTTTTAAAGGAGAATATACCGTGATACCTGCACATAAAAGTGGTGCAGTAGCAGCAAGATCATCAAATTCAGGCATTTTCAACACATAATCAGCATCTGCTACTATGCGCTCAGAAAATCCACCGTAAGTTACGCCACCAAGGTGTCTGTCAGGAGCATTGAACACAAGCGTCCAACCTTCTTCACAAAACTGCTCGTCACCATGGTTACAGTGCTGGCAGTGGCCACAGCTATCTACAATACAACCGATGGCTGCTAAGTCTCCTTCTTTAAGTTTAGTAACTGCAGGCCCTACCTTAGTTACCTTACCTACTATCTCGTGTCCTGGTACAATAGGATAAGTAGTACCACCCCAATCATTATGAAGCGCATGTAGATCAGAATGGCAAATACCACAATATAAAATTTCTATTTCCACGTCATTAGAGAGAATGGTCCTTCTCTTAATGTCCATTTCTTTCACGGGAGCTTCTGCAGCTTCCGCGCCATAGGCTTTTGAATCAATAGTTTCCATTTTGTTCTTTTGGTTGTTGAATTATTTTTAACTGTTCAATCCTGTGTGAAATTAAAATGCCTTAAGCAGCAGGTAATATTTTAACCGTAGCTGCCTTAGCTCGCTCGCTAATCATAGAGCTCAGGTATGGGCTGTCACTATACTTAGCACGGTAAGCATCATCAATTTTAGCATTAATATCTTCTCCGCTTGTGGGCTCAAACTTCACCTTCTTAGCTAAGCCAGCCCCTTCTATTTTACCAGCTTTTTGACTCAAGGCAGCTTGATACCATCTTGATGATGTCCCGTTATAGGCTCTCACATATAGCTCGCCATCTACTTCTACAGACCATATCCAGGTAAGCGTACCATAAGTCTCTCCATCTTCTCTAAATGGGGCTATATGAAAATCATTTTTCTCAGCAATTTGCTTTACTTCTTCTTCTGTTATTGTCTCTGAAAGATTACTCATAATTTTCTGTCTTTTATGTTAGTGTTTTAGCCTGGCCATCCTACCTTATCTACCTGTGAGGCAAAACGCCTCATATTCCTTGATTACCAGACACTTTCTTTGTTAACAGAAACCTTTTAACAATCTCTTCTGATCCTTAAAAAAAGTTTCCCTTCTATAACACAAAATTAGAATGGTCAATATTTTTAAGATAAAGATTATCAATCCATAAACTAATAAATTCAAACCTCGGTCACAAACGGGTAACAGAAATGCCGTTTTGCTTTAAAAGCGAAAGAACTATTCGCCTTGCTTGTAAGATATTTTCATACCCTCAAACACGAGGATATTGAGGTAGTTAAGCATGAGTTCACCTTTAAACAAATAATGTGAATCTTGCTCATTCATCATTTGCTTAAACACATTGCAAAGGAAGCTGGCATGTTTAGGGCTCACTTTTAAAAAGATATTACTCAAACTATTAAATAAGGGTGACTGAAGCACTTGTTTCCCTGCCGGGGATGACAGTACAAAATCTTCAGAAAACAGAAAGGTATAACCCAAGCCCGGAGCAGGCATAGTTTCACAAGAACAAGAAGCTTTCGGGTTTCCATAAAACAATAGAGCCTCTGCTCCTACAGAAGAGTGGCCATTGGCTACCAGGCAGATCTTGTAAAAACCCTTCTCACAAAAGATTTTAGAATGCTTCTCAAAATGCTTAATAGCACATACATAGCCACGATCAAGCTTATAGGCTTCACCTACTCCTGGTGTGCGATGTAGTAGATTTAATGACATTCTTTTTTCTTTTCTATAATGCAAATATAGACGTATGCATATAGCCTAAAAAAAGAATGTCAAACCAAAAGATACGATTTTCAAACCTGCTACACCTGAGCAGCTTTTACCTTTTTATAGCATTTCAGCCTTTTAACGTACCTGCTCACTATCAAACAAATAGCGCCTAACAGCAACCAACTGCAGTCTACAAAAAAGGAATCATAATAGCCCGATGGCAATGCCTTCCAAAACCACATGCCTGCAGTAATACCGTTTAATACAGGTATAATAAGCCCTAAAATACCAGTAAGAAAAAGTGCATGCTTGTTTATTTTGTATAAATCTTTAATAATGAAAGCATAAACAATATAACCGAGCCAAAACAAGAAGAATATATTACTCATCATCGCAAATCTATCTACTATTCCTTCGGGCATGAGCTTGGCAAGACAAAAGAAGAAGGCTATAGCAGGCAACAAGCCCATGCAGGTACCCATATAAATAGCGTCTACGGCAGTGTTAAACTTCTTTTTTGAAGCATACTTTTTAGAATTTCGGGCTTCAAGCCAAATCATCACCCCTGAGAGTATTACATAGCAGGTACCTAAGGCAAGGATGAAGTAAATGATTTTCATGAAATAACCTCCAAAATGAGCATAATGTAGCTTCCTGATAGTATGCAGCACTCCTCCTTTGGTCAATCCATTATCACCAAATGGCTTTATTTCCACTTGCTCACCATCATTTAAGCGATACACCACATGACCATCATCAAAAAAGGTCTTCTCTCCTTCTTGCCTGAACTCAGCCATTAGATAGGCATTTTTATCATTATAATTTACCACATTAACAGCTGCCATTTTATAATCCGGGACATCGAGATCCTTTCGTGCTTGCTGCACCAGGTCATTGATATTCTCTCTCTCTAATTGAATTTCATTGGCCTTCTCATAAGTTTTGTAAGCAGGTGCAATATAGCCGAGCAACTTGGCTGTGTTGCCACCAAAAAGCACCATACTAGCAGGAATAAGCACAACCACTAACAGCCCCAGCATAGCGCCGGTAACGGCATACATAAACTGAAACGGCAAACCAATAATACCTAAAGCAGTATGGCCATCAGTCCAGAAGTTTTTAATAGAGGCTTTTAATCGGAAGGTGAAAAAGTTAGAAACGATTTTGCGCCAATGAACTATGGTACCAGAAATAATGGCCAGCAAGAAAAACAATGACACAAAGCCGCTTAAATATAAACCCACACGGGGAATCTGATCAAAATAATGTAAATGATAGAGGAAGGTGCCTAAGTAATTACTAGGCTCAGCCTCGGCACTATCAATAATTTTAAAGGTCTCGGGGTCTATTTTGAGGGAAATGGCTCCATTAGGGTTTATTCCTTCTCCACTGTTTTCATACACATTACGGGTTGCCCCTTTTTCACCACCTCTCACCGGTCTTGACATCACCATTACGAACGGCATAGGATCATCTACCAGCTGCATAAACATGGTACGACCATTCAGGTTATACCCCTCATCATCCAGCACAGAGATCATACCCTCATAGTCTACCTTTACGTTTTCAGCACTCTTAGCATTAATTTGCCATTTGTTAATATTACCCATAAACAAGGCAAAGGCTCCCGCCAAAAAGCATACAAACAACCCAACACTCATTACTATTCCGCTAACGGTGTGAACATTAAAAAATACGTTATAAACCCGTTTGTTCATCTAATTAAAGTTTTTCTATATAAATAAAGCCTATCGAAATGAGAGACACGAGTGTGAGTACACTCCATGCCATCCAGGGCTTTTTGATCCAATACACTATGGCCATAAAAAAGCCCCAAAGCATAAAAATTGAGCATAGAGATATGGGGGCTATATACTCAGCTCCTAACCATAAGGCCAATGCCAGGTGAATGGATACTGAAGCTACCACTCCTCCCACCAGAGAGGCCAATAGCTTGCTGGCTTTAGTCCAGCCAGACTTAGCAAGATATTTTTTATTGGCAGGCATATTCTAAAAATAAAGGACTTCCAGCGTACCGGTAGCCATTAAAAAAATGACAATATGAAACCATTTAATTCTCTGAGCAGGTGCCAAAAGCACTATGCTAGAAGCCAGGGTCATCCATAGCACTAAAGCTGAAAATATACCCGCTACCAGACCATAGCTCAAACATAACAACACCACAGAGACCGCAAATAATAACAGGGAGCCAATAGTGGCTGCCCTGCTGTTTTTTGATAATATTAAGGTGAGGCCTGTTTTGACATACTCTACCTTTCCTGAAATGGCATATAAGCACCATATCGAAAGGAACATGATAAAAACCGACACACTAAGCATAACGTATTATGGATTAATTAATAATAAATGACTTGGAATACCACCTGTTAGGTCAAATGCTTCTTCCACCTCTCCTGTACTGAGATCATAAGCATAATATCCTTGATAGTCAGAGTTACTAACCGCGAAATAGACTTTACCTTCACTTACTACGGGGCCACTTACACTATAACCAGCAGCTCCACTACCAGGTATACCTTCTATTCTGTCAGCAGTTTGTGTTTCTATGTCAATCTCATAAGCATAAATGTTCTCTTCAGCATTGTTGCTATAATCCAGAGCCATGCCGTCACCTTTTAGGCGTACATAAAGCTTGTCTCCTACTACTGTAGGTCCACTTAGCAGGTAGCTACCTTCTTCGCCAATAACATCATTGAAATCTAACTTCCAGCTTTCATCAAAGTCATTTTCTCCGGCTTTAATTCGTACACATCTTGCATGTGCCTGATCAGTAACATTACCTACTACACTGGCCAGGTAAACATCTCCATTATCAGCTACAGAGGCCATATGAAGGTTCTTTCTTTCGAAACCTAACCATATGAAATCATCATGAATAGCAAAGCCAATAAACTCATCACTATTGATGTCAAACACGGCTACATAAGATTTGTCATCTACATGATTTCCGTTTTCACCATAAAAGAACACCTGAGTGTATAATTTACCCTGACTTTCCAGCATAAAAGATCCTACTCTGGTTCTTACCACATCAGCAGACATATAAGGCTCCATTTCTTCAGCGATATCTATCTCACCTGTACGCTGCATAGTACTAGGATTAAAAGTCTGGATAGCGGTAGTACTTCTATCAGAATCAGTATAATATCCTTTAGTATCACTCACTATTTCGAATATAAAGCGGCCTTCTCCTACTGCTATGAAACCTGCTTCAGTTAAGTGTCCACTTTCATAAGTAAATTTCTGTAAGCCCACATCACCTGAAGGACTTGAAGGGTTATATAAGTCTCCGTTATAAACAATTCCTGCATCACGGGCAGCTCCAAGCTGAATAGCATTAGAAGCAGAAGCAACGTCTACCTGTCCTGAGAACATGCCTTCATTAGTTAGCAAAGCACCACTTAGATTATTAGGATCAGTGATTACCCACATAGCTACGCCATTATCAGCATTCCCTCCCGGTATTACTTCTTCATTATCATCATCATCAGAACAGCTCGTTAGTGCAGCAGTCATAGCTAATGCCACTGCGAAGCTTTTAAAAAAGGTTCTTTTCATTATAAAGTTTAGTTTATTGAATATTTAAGTTTCACACGATAATTAATGCCTGGCTTTTGCACTCTGAAGCCATCATAGGCATCCGCATTGAGCAGGTTATTAAGCTCAAAACTCACGTGCAAAGGCATTTTCTGCAGCCGGCAAGTGACCCCGGCATCTACCAAATGTTGACTGGGTATAACTACAGCTCCTGATAAATGACTGGTACTGCCAAATAATGATGGCTCCTGTTGTTTAGGAATGGAGTTAAGCAGGTATTTTTCTACATAATTATAATTAGCATAAAACTCCCAATTGGCTCCATCTATGAATGATTTTGGCGTATACCTGGCCCCTAAATTCCCGAAGAAATAAGGGATATTGGGTTGTCTTGCATCTTGCAGCAGCATAGAGGTAATGTCCACATTCTTGCGCCTAATATCCTGATAGGTTAATGCCAGGTTAGTTTTGAGCCGACCATCGAACCAAGCTCCTTTTAAAGTCATCTCGCCACCCAGCACCTGGCTGTCATCTGTGTTTTCATAACGAGAAGAGATTAAATAATAAGGCCTCAAGAATATATTACCCTCTACGTATCTATAAAAGCCATTAACATCTAGCGATAGCTTACCCGTTTTACTCAATGCAGAGAAAAAGCCCAGATTAACATTATGACTATACTCAGGCTCTAGCTCAGGGTTACCGGTAATGAATACTGCATCTCCAAAGTATTCTCTTGATTCTGGTATTCTGGTAGCTCTTTCATAAGAAAGCCTTATAAACTGAGCTTCTTTAAACTTATATTTAATGGAATTGCTAACGCCGTAACTGTCGTCAGAAAACTCTGGCACCTCACCATAAAACTCAGCTGAAGAAGTGACAGAGCTGGTAACTACGGCATATCGCTTTAGTGAAAAAACATTTTCTAAACGGCCATTAAAAAACTGTGAAGTAAGACCTAAACCACTGATGTGTCGCACATATTTCGCAGGGAATGTAAGCACATCTACTTCATCATTATAAAGCTCCGCATACGGATCAGAACCTACTCTATGTTCGTAGATATAGTTATGGTTGAAGCTTAACTTTTGATTTTCACTTAGCTTATACTGTAGGTTTAGGCGTACCATCCAGTTATCAAAATCCAGATTTCGGTAAGATTGTACATTTAAACTCGTCTCGCCACCATTATCAGAAATGGTAGTGGGCTCTCCTAACCAGTTATATCGGTTTTCAGGTGTATCATCGAAAAGTGTATTTCTATTACTGTAAGCACCAAAAAGATCAACGGTAAGTTTATTGATTCTTTTCTTATAGCGAGAGCTAAATATAAGGTCATTTTCATAATTCATGGCCTCTCCATAAGCATCTGTGAGCCTGATGTTATTCTGCAACTCTTTTTCAAGATCATAATAAGCAGCTCCTACCTCAAATAGGTCAGCCACCTTGGTATTTTTCACACCTATTTTACCTTCAATAAATGATGTGTTTATTCCATCATGAAACCTCCTTACTTCTTGCTCCTGATTTACTCCTGTTTCAGGATCAGCTATTTCTACATCTATTTTATAATCATTAGCCGAAGCGATAAAATAAGACGAAACAGAGGCAAAAAGCTTGGTGTTAGGGATATTCCAATAACCATTTATTGTGGCCTGATGAGTGTTAAAAGAACCAAAAGAGTAAGAAACATCCAGGTTATTATCATAATTTTCCCTGGAAACAAAATTGACTGCACCTCCCAGCGCATCAGCTCCCAGATCTACAGGCAGCACGCCTTTATAAATTTCAATATTAGCCAACTGATCTACAGGCAGTACCGTAAGGTTAAACGCACTGCCAAGGTAGTCTAAAGGAATGCCATCTTTAAAGAAACGGATAGCATTTCCCTGCAACCCGTTAATATTAATAGTAGCACCACTACCAATGCCTCCATTTTGCCGCACCTTAACCCCAGAAACCTGATTAATAACCTGAGGCAAGCTAATAGACTGAGATTGAAACTTTTTAGTATCAATTACCTCTACTTTTATAGGTTCTTCACGCTTGGCCTGCTCTACTGACTTCCCTTTAACCACTACTTCATCGAGCTGCTCATTTTTTGATTTTAGCTGAATAGATATGGATTGGCTGTCATTCTCAGCAAGCGTAATTGATACTACCTGCTTTTCATAACCTATATAATGTATCTCCAGATTATAATCCCCTGCCTGTAGGCCTTCTATACTAAAATCTCCATGTATATCGGTGATGGTTCCTTTGCCAGTTTCTTGCAGCTCTACACTAGCTCCAACTAGTGCTTCCCCTTCCTCATCTCTAACCCTACCTTTAATACTCGACTGTGCATACAGTGAAAAACTGGCTAACAGGCACAGCCAAAAAGTGATATATTTTAAACACATCGAATATTTTACTACTTTTACATTTATTTAGACTGAATCTTAATAGTGACGCAAAGCTATCTTGGCCTACTTAATTTTGTTAACGCAAAAGGAATTATTACCTACGCAAAAAGGTCAATTGCTATAAGAAGAACCATTACTTTTACGAGATGAAATCTACTTTTATCATTAATAAAGACGACAAAAAACCGCTAGTTAAGCAACAAGAGGCGGGTTTTCACACCTCCAGCATGCAGGAAAACCATGATGCTCTGGAGCGTGATCATGTTACCATTGATAATCGTGAGATACTTTTAGATGGCATTATGATGGTGGTTCGTCACGAACATATCACCCAACCATTAACTGTAGAAGTAAAGCATAGCTTCCCATATATTAAAGTACAGTTCGAAATAGAAGGCTATAGTAATTATACCCCTGCGAATACCAGCAGCGTACCTGTAGAGATTAAAGGAGGCCAATACAACTTTTTTTACTTGCCTGAAGTAGCGGGAAGGTTAAATTATAAAGTTGGTACCAGAAAAAACCTGGAAATAATAGTTACAGAAGAATATTTAAGAAACGCATTTAAAGGCCATTTTGAAAAAAACATCTCTCCACTTGCTCTGGCACTCAACGAGCATAAGCCTTTTAAAATGTTTGAGGAGAGTGAACCTATACCTTCTAACTTGTTACTTACCATCAAAGACATTATTCAGTGTTCTTATGAGGTCGAAATTAAAGAAGTGTATCTGGAATCAAAGGTAAAAGAGATCTTCAGCTTGTTATTATGGAATATTTCAAAGCAAACAGATAGCACAGATTTCATTTCTATTTCTGATAAAGAGAAAGCACAAATACTGGTAGCGGAAAAAATCCTGAGAGAACGCTTTAATAAAACCATCACCATTAAAGAGCTTTCAGCACTTACCGGCATTAATCAATCTAAATTGAAAAGGAATTTTAAGGCTGTTTTTCACGAGCCAATATTCGCATACCTTACAAGTATTAGAATGGAGGAAGCCAAAAAAATGCTGCTGAATAATTGTAGTGTATCTGAAGTGGCCTATTCTATTGGCTATAAAAATCCGCAGCATTTCACCACTGCCTTTAAGAAGAAGTTCGGCTACCTGCCCAGCTCATTAAAGTCATAACTCCGATCATATAAATGATTAAATGGAAGAAAACTGTCTGTTTATTGACCAATTTTCTTCCTGAAATGATCAACCGCACCTTTTACCTACCCCTCCCCATTTGATCACAGGGGCGAAAATGATTTACTTCTCCAAGAAGCATGATATAAGTCATTTTTTACGGCCTCCATTATTACATACTTTGAGTATTATGCAGCACAGGTAAGCAGCAGAAACAATTAAATCAAACACATGAAAAAACCGAGTTACCTATATAGCTCCTAATTTTCAAAACACATCACAAGCTATGAATTTAACTGATATGCATAAATTTCACATTCCGGTAATGGGTCTGGCTTTTACCATAGATTCGCCTGTAAAGGTAGCGCGCTTTGGTATCAATTCGGTAGTCTCCATTATTCAGGATAAACTTATAGAAACTACAAGAAGACATTATTATCAAACCTGGGGAGAAAAGTTTGGCCTTACTTATGAAGTAATCAGTGATAAAAGCACTGACTACAGAGCCAGACGAATCACTGATTACCTCAACCTGATCAATAAAATCGTTCGCTACCAAGTGGATGAGATGAAGCAGGGAGAGTTTGGCCCAGGCTCTGACTTAAACAAATACTTTGAAATGCTACCTGACGAAAATCCATTGCGTCAGGTGTATTTTGAAATGCAAGAAACCACTGACGATACTAAGAAAAAGGAATTAGCCGATTTTCTTAAATCAAATATTAAAGCTGGCCGTATTGATGTTAACATCATGACCAAGCTAGATCGTCCTTCCGAAAAAGATGATCTTGAAAACAACACAGAGGCATTATCAGCACTGAGAGGTTATGCTATGAGCGACCTTAAAAACTCATCAATAGTATTTTCTGCCGGCATGAACCCTAACCTCTTTAGCTACATAGAGCACTTTGAGTGCTTTAAAGCAAAAGCAGATAATCGCTTCGATAAAGATATAGTAGTAAAAGTAAGTGATTACCGCTCTGCCCTGGTGCAGGGTAAGTTCCTTGCTAAGAAAGGCATCTGGGTAAGTGAGTTTAGGATCGAATCTGGTCTTAACTGCGGAGGCCACGCCTTTGCTACTCCTGGCTTTTTAATAGGCCCTATTTTAGAGGACTTCAAAACCAATAAAGAAGGCCTTATAGAGGATATGTTTAACCTCTATAAAAAAGCTAATGAAGAAAAAGGCGAAAAAATAAGTGATCAGGTTCCTAAGCTTAGAATTACAGTTCAGGGCGGTATAGGCACTTATGAAGAAGCTGATTTCCTTGAAAGACACTATCAGGTAGATGGTACTGGTTGGGGCTCTCCCTTCCTTTTAGTACCAGAGGCTACCACTGTAGATGAAGAAACACTTAATCTATTGTGCAACGCCCATGAAGATGATGTGGTGCTAAGCAAAAATTCTCCTTTAGGAGTAAGATTTAATTACCTGAAAGGAACCAGCTCTGAAAGAGAAAAGCTGGCAAGAATTGAATCTGGAAAACCGGGTAGTCCTTGTACTGAAAAGCACCTGGCTCTTAATACCGAGTTTACTGAAGATCCTATTTGTACCGCTTCTAAAAAGTATCAAAAACTTAAAATGAAGTACTTAAAGTCTCTTAATCTGCCTAAAATTCAGTTTGAAAAGGAAGTACAGGAGATGCAAACAGTAGAATGCCTTTGCGTAGGCTTAAGTAATTCTGTAGCGAGAAACTATGACGTCCCCTTTGTGAAAGGTCTACCAAACGTAACCATTTGCCCTGGGCCTAACATCGCTTATTTTAATAAAAAAGTAAGCCTGAAAGAAATGGTAGATCATATTTACGGACGTATTAATCTATTAGCGAATAGCCAAAGACCGCATATGTTTATCAAAGAGCTCTCTTTATATGTAGATTATTTCAAAGAGCAACTTACCAGCATTACGGACACTTTGTCTACAAAAGAAAAAAGGACGCACACTAAATTCTATAAGCAAATTATAGAAGGCGTTACTTATTACCGAGACATGGCAGATCAGATTCTACAAAAATCTGATAATATGAAAGCATCATTTATAGGTGCTTTGAACCATATGGAAGATCAATTAGATAGTCTTTTTGAAGCCTTCTGCGTGGAACCAGCTGTCAAGTCAGAATAAACAAGAATCCCTATATATCTAAATAAAAGAGGCGACCTGAGGGATCAGGCCTGCCTCTTTTGCTTTATAGCCCCTCCTATTATGACACACCTGCTGTCATTATTGCACTTTGTCATGACGGATTGACATTTACACTGACAGTATTCATTTCTAATTACAAAAGCCGTAAAATCACCTTTTAAGAGCAGTTAGGCCTTTAACTCCTGCTCTTTCGTACTAAGTCTTAGTAAAACTAGTCTTTGCCAAAGGCATTAATGCACAATGCTTGCAGTACAATTGACAACTTTTTAATCACAAAAATTAAAAACAAGCAATGAAAGTATTAGTAATAGGTGCAGGTAATATGGGTTTAGCTTATGCAAAGGCTTTAGTAAGATCTGAGTTACTGCAAAGACAAAATTTGATGATTTCGGATACTGATCCGAAAAAAACTGAAGAATTAAAAACGATCAGCCGCTTTGAGGTGCATACTGATCTAACAGAGTGTCTACCTAAAGCTGATATCATTTTTATAGCCGTAAAACCATATCATGCTGAAGATCTGTTCAGTGAGATAAAAAGCCTTATCGTTCCTGAGCAAATCATTATCTCTATTATGGCCGGTGTAACTATAAAAAGCATGCAAGATGGGCTAGGTATTAAAAAAGTAGTGCGTGCTATGCCTAACTTACCGGCTCAAGTAGGCAAAGGACTCACCTCTTTCACTGCTTCAGATGAAGTATCACGCCTGGAGCTATCTACTGTAGAGAAACTGCTTAGCACCACAGGTAAAGCTGTGCGGTTAGATACAGAAAATGACATTGACGCTTCTACAGGAATATCTGGTAGCGGACCAGCCTATGTATTCTATTTTATGCAATCTATGATGGACGCAGCCAAAAAAATGGGCTTCTCTGACCACGACTCAAAAGTACTAGTGAGCCAGACCTTTGAAGGTGCTGTAGAATTGTTTAACAAGTCTAATATATCACCACAATCATGGATGAACCGAGTGGCCTCTAAAGGAGGTACCACCAGAGCAGCATTAGACTCTATGGAAGACAATAATGTGAAGCAATTAATAGAAGAAGCCGCTTATGCAGCCTTTGACAGAGCTGTAGAGCTAGGAAAAGCATAGTTTTTCTTAGATTTATTACACCGAAGTTTGATATCTCTCTTGAGGGACGAAACATTTCAAACTTCGGTTTTCCTTCACTTTTTCCTTTTTCCTTCCATTTTCTTTAATTAAATTAAGTTTAATTAATCAATTATTAATTAGGATTAATTAAATGTAATTTGTACATTAATAATAATTGACCTAAAACATCACCTGTGTATAAAAACCCAAAACAATTAGTGTTTTAATATTAGAATCAACATGCCTAATAACTAATCAATAGCCCTTTCAATAATATTTTGCTAACATGGAAGGATTAGAAGAACAAGCAGTACAGGCTTTCAAAAATTTTTGGATCAAGTGGGGATCGAGAAATGAAGCAGAGGGCCAGGACATCCTCACAATGGTAGACAACCAATTCATTGGCTTTGGTACCAACGCTCATGAGCTATGGAAAAACAAAACCGATCTTCAGTATCAAAGAATTCGAGAAGTTGATCAGATAGCAGACCCATACGATTATGAAATCAACTGGGTTGAAAGCTTGGTTATGGCCGATCATCTGGCATTAGTGTGCGGAGAAATATGCCTGTATGTAAGAGTAAGACTCAAAATGGTGGTATTAGAAAAGATACGGAACACCATCATATTCGAAAAAAATCTTGATAACCAACTTAAAATTAAGCACTGGCATTGCTCTGTTCCTGATCATGCCATAGAAGGCGAAGTGCTTCCTGGCACTTTCGCGCCTAAAAAATACGACAATGTCTCCGTCTTTTTCTGTGATTTTGTGGGCTTCACCTACCTGGTGGCACATGTAAAGCCAGAAGTACTAATAGCTGAACTCAATGAGATATATCAAAAATTTGATGAGATTATTGAAGAAGAAGAAATGGAAAAAATACAGGTCTATGGAGATGGCTATCTGGCCGTTTGCGGGCTGCAAAATAACACTCAGCAACATGCGCTTCACTGTATTGCTGCAGGCAAAAAAATCCTCAATTACCTCAACGAAAGGAATAAAACTAACGAGCTCAAATGGAATGCCCAAATAGGTGTTCATTCCGGCTCACTGGTAGCTGGCGTGGTTGGAGATAAAAAATACAGCTATAACATTTTTGGTGACACCGTTACCACCGCCACCCGCCTGGAAACCTCCAGTGAACCCAATAAAATCAACATCTCAGAACCTACCTATAACATGGTAAAACACGCCTACTCCTGCCGTTACAGAGGCAAAGTAGAAGCCAAAGGAAAAGGCCTTATAGACATGTTTTACGTTGATTTGTAAGGGCCTTACGGCTTTCTATTACGGTTATTTCACATTGATTAACAAGAAGTTATGACGAAGTAATCTTGAAGCTATGGAAAGCAGACTGCTCTGGCTTGTAAATGAAAGTTCGCGATTGCTTCACTACACTTCGTTTCGTTCTCAATCACCATTATAAGTACTATAATCATTTACCGTCATCCCGGCCGCAACGAAGTGAAGAGCAGGGATCTGGCTGTTCAGATAGCACTAACCGAACAGTGAGATTCCTGATATCATTGCGCTCTGCTTCATGATTCAGGAATGACGGTTTTTTCTTTACTAATTCATGTGTGCGAAAGCCTGCTTTACCCAACTGGTCGTAGCATCCGCTCAAATTCCTTTGTTTATGCACAAAATGGTGTCATGAAATACTCATTGCACATTGTACCTTCAGACATCTGCTTATCTTATTCCGAGCAAATGGTCTTGCACATGATAGGTCTTAGACCCCCTACGCTTAACCTAAGACCAGTGGGAAGTAATTAGTCATAACTCTATCACGTCATCCCGGCCGCAACGAAGTGAAGAGCCGGGATCTCGCCGTTCAGATAACACCAACCGAACAGTGAGATTCCTGATATCATTGCGCTATGCTCCATGATTCAGGAATGACGGCTTTTATTTGCTAATCTAGATGGCACGCGTTGAAAACAGCGCGCCAAAGGCTACGGACATACGCCGACTAACGGGTTTGTCTTAAACTAGTAAAATAGGTCTCTCCTTGGGTCATGGTGATCCTGATGGTTAGGTTTGGTGACCATACCAAGTAATCTATTTCAATTCTATTACGTGAAATATCGCCTTCTTTCGATCTAGCTCAAAGCGGAGACATAATAAAGACAGTAGCCTCACTGTAAATTCTACAGCAACACCACTGTCTGCTATTATTTAGTTAAAATGCTACTCTACTAAAACCACTCCTCCTTGTGGCTCTATGGTAAGTTTCACTTGTCCTTTCTTATTTACTTTTATAGTTTTTTTAAAGCTCTCTCCTTTTTTATCTCCATACATAGCTAATTCTTTGCCGGCTAGCATGGGTAAGTTTACAGTAACAGTAACAGCTTCTTTCTGACCATTAACTCCGGCCACATACCATTTATCACCACTTCTTCTGGCTAAGAGAACATATTTACCTGGGTAGCCTTCTAAAAATTGTGTCTCTTCCCAGCTGGTAGGTATCTGCTTCATAAAGTCAATAGCGAACTCAGGAGCGTCTTCCAAGTTATTAGGAGCTAAAGCAAAAAACTGAACCGGATTCTGGAATAATATACCCGTGGCCAGCTGAAAAGCATCTGTTGTTCTTCTAATATTGCCCCCGTCATTGGTTCGGTTACACCGCTTATTAAGCACTACACCACCATACTCCATACAGGCCACAGCATTTCTTATAAAAGGATGCAGGGTAGCATTTACCGCTTCCTGATCATTAAAGTCCTGACTGAACATCAAGTTTTCGGAGGCTAAGACTGCCTCACTACCCACATAGTTAGGGTACATTCTGGCCCAGCCTCTGGGCAAAGTCGCTCCATGAAAAACCACCATCAGCCCGTAATCATTAGCATCAGAAAGAATATCTTCATAAAGCCTCATGGTCTCCTGCTTATCTCCACCAAAAAAGTCAACTTTAATGCCTTTTACACCATTTTCTTTCAGCCATTTCATTTCCCTTTTTCGCTCTATGGAGGTATTCATCCGTTTTTTAGGGCTCTGCGGGGCATCACTGGTGGCGCCATTAGAGTTATACCATAGAAACACGCCTACTCCCTTACTGGCAGCATACTGGATCAATTCTTCCATTTTATCATTTCCCATTCTATCCCACCAATTGTCAATAAGCACAAACTCATAAGTCATGGCTGCTGCCAGGTCAATGTATTTCTTTTGATCTTCAAAGTTAATACTGTTATCCTGCCACATGATCCAACTCCAGGTTCCTCTGCCGTATTCATAATTCTTAGAAGCTTCATATAGCGGCTCCACCACATCATAAGCAATGGTAGTTTCTACTATTGGCTTAAGCGAACTGCCAACAGTAATGGTTCTCCAGGGCGTTTGTGCTGGCAAGCCAATAGCCGCGCCACTGCCTCCAAAACCGTTATTCTCTCCTGGATCAGGAAAGGCTACATGATACACACCATCTTCAGTAGGATCACTGAGGTGAGAGGCACAATAAAGGCTTCTTACCCCTGTCTCCGAAAGCAGCACCCAATGGTTATCTACTTCAAATAAGCCTGGAAAAACATAGCCATTACCAAACTCAGATTGAGCTTCTATTTTCTGACCAATAGCATAATTTTCTTCATAGCTGGGTTTAGTTCTTTGCCAGCCTACCATAGGTTTAGACTGTGGACTTAAAAAGCCCTTTGCTGCCTGAGGAAAGTTAAAAGCAGTTAATTCCTTCTCTACCACCAAGGCCACAGGATCACCAGCCGCAGGAATATCATAGCGCAGGGCTATATCATTATTACTCACCCTGAAGATGACCTTTATTGGCTTTTTATCTTTGTTATTCAAAGTGCAGACCAGCTCACTTCCTTGATAGTGCACTTCTGATTGCTTTATCTTCTCTTGCGTATAAGTAAAATCTAAAGACTTCTTTTCTGATCCTTGCCAGGTAAGGCCATTAGCATAATCAACCAGATTAGTCTCTAGGCCCAGGCGCGATTGCTCCAGCACCTGATTACCAGCATAATAAACTTCATAAAACAAAGTTCCTTCCTTTATATAAATGTCTACTTTAAGCTTGCCATCCGGACTTGAAACGGAGGCATTTTGTGCATAGGTGACAGAGCTAAGAATTAAAGAGATGATTGACAGAGTAACGTATTTGAGCATTTTTTGAGGTTTAATAAATATTTTTTAACAGAGTCCTCTAAGTAATACAAAAAATATCAAAAAAGTACTTGATTAGAAGCAGAACCTCTCCTTGAACATTATCAACTATTGAAAAATAACAGAATAAACCTGAACATCATTTTAATTGTAATATAATTTGTTACATATAAAATTTCGCTATATTTGCATCACTAATGAACAACACGAGATTTGCAACGGCCATTCATATCATGACCCTCCTGGCAAAAATGCCCGGAGCTTGGGTGAGCTCTGATTTTTTAGCAGGCAGCATTAACATTAATGCTGTGATAGTAAGAAAAGAGCTGAGTGTGCTTAGAGAGGCAGGTTTGGTGGAAAGTAAAAAAGGTAAGGAAGGTGGATCTAGAATTGCTAAAAAAATGGATGAGATATACATTTCTGAAATCTTTCAGGCAATCAATAATTCAGATGTATTAGGCAAAAAAAACAACCATCCTAACCCTAAATGCTTCGTAGGTAAAGAGATTAATAACAATTTGAATAGCTTATTTACCGAAACAAATGATTTAGTAATACAATTTTTGAGTAAGAAGAAATTATCCGAATTCGCTGAAAACTTTGGCTAATTTTTTTACACCCAAATTGTAACAATTTATATTACATAATAAACTTAAAACAAATAGATATGAGTAAAGTAACAGTAATTGGAGCCACCGGATTTGTAGGCCCTAAAGTAGTAAAAGAGCTGGCAGACAGAGGATATGAAGTACAGGCTATTGCCAGAAATGTAGAGAAAGTAGAAACCAGCGAAAAAGTAACGGCTACTAGTGTAGACGTAAATGACATAGATGCCCTTGCCAAAGTGCTTGAAGGTAGTGATGCCGTCATTAGTGCGTTTAACCCAGGCTGGACTAACCCTAACATTTATGATGATTACCTTAAAGGGGCTAGAAATATAGAAAAAGCAATAGAGAAATCTGGAATATCAAGATACATCGTTATTGGTGGTGCCGGAAGCTTATACAATCAAGACAATGTACAATTGGTGGATACCCCTGAATTTCCTGCTAACATTAAACCTGGAGCAACGGCTGCAAGAGATTATTTAGAAGACATAAAAAAGAACACAGTATTAGACTGGACCTTCTTTAGCCCTGCCATTGAAATGCACCAAGGAACTTCTGGTGAAAGAAAAGGAAATTACAGAACTGGACTAGAAAACCCAGTATTAAATGAAGAAGGTAGAAGTATTCTTTCTGCCGAAGATGTAGCAGTAGCTTTAGTAGATGAGCTTGAGCAAAATAAATTTGTTAAAAAGAGATTTACAGCTGCTTACTAAGCAAAAAAAGGTTGTCTCAAAAATCGTTACTGACTTAAAACTTTCTTTTGAGACAACCTTTTCATTATCACATTTCTAAAAACTCTTCGTCTGTAAGCGTTTCTAAAAAAACCAGTATGGCTTGCTTTTGAACCTCTGAGAGGCTGATTCCTTCAGTATCTATCAAAGGATCTAAAGTAGGTGATCTTTTAACACCATTAGTATAGTGATGAAGTACATCATCAAGCCTACCCAACCGACCATCATGCATATAAGGTGCTGATTTGAGTATATTGCGTAAGGTTGGTGTTTTATATTTCCCCATATCTTCGTAGATATACGTTATCCGTAACCTGCCTTGCTCCATACGGTCATTATCTTCACTATAGGTATCATCCAAACCATTATTATGATAATCATTATCAGTAAATAAAGGAGCCGGATGACAACCACCGCATTTGCTCTCTACTACTTTCATTCCGTACAGCTCAAGCTCACTCAGTTTTGCCTTACCCTTCCTATAATCGTCATATTTACTACCTGCAGATATCAGAGTTCGCTCGAAGTGCGCCAGCGCCTTAGCGATAGTAGTCATATCCATCTCTTCATCAGGAAAGGCCTCATTAAACAACCCTGGATATTCATCATGATTACTTAGCTCTGACATGAGTTCAGGTATCGCCTGCCCCATCTCATCTTTATTAGTTATAGGCGCCATGGCCTGGCTCTCTAAATTAGTAGCACCTCCATCCCAAAAGAAAGCTTTACTCCATGACAAATTAATTAATGCTGGAGAGTGACGCGGTAATTGTTCCCCCGTAATTCCTCTATCAGACAAAGATAAGCCATCTGAAAAGCCTAAATTGGGCTGGTGACATGTAGCGCAAGAAATCGTATTATCACCCGATAAAATCGGATCATAGAATAACTTTTTACCTAGAGCTACAATCTCTTTTGTCATCTTTTGATTATTGGACAATAGAGGTTCAGGAGCAGGAAAGTAATCCGGTATATTCAACTCGAAATCTGTATTTTTGGGCAACGTATCTTCATTACTTTTATCACAAGCACATAAACAAGAAACAAATATGAATACTATGCTGTATCTAAGGCACATTGTCATATGTTAACCCCTAGTTTTCTAAAAAAGATTGAGCTTCCGCCATGCTGGATTTCATCAAAGAATCTACCATTAGTATACCCTCATATTGCTTCTGCTGTTCTTTAGTCACCCGTATAACTACCGAATCTGCAGCCGATTCCAAAGAATCTGGTACCATGGTATGATGATGCATCCAACTCATCATTTCTTCATCCGCTTTTTGAAGATGTTGGATCACTTCTCTGCCTTTTAATAACTTAGTGTCATGATCACCCTCATTTTGAGCTAAAGAATCAACCGCTTTTTGCACTTTTTGACGGTAGTTATAAATGTTATCCATCTGTAGCATTAACTCGTCATGCACTTCAATAGCCTTATTATGAACGTCAACCAGTTTATCATACGCTCCTCCCTGATCTGGATTACAAGCCATGAAAAGCATAATTGTGCTTATCATTGTGATTAGATTTTTCATGATCTTAAAAATTATATGTGAGTGAAACCATCATCCTGGACTTACTTTCAATTGAAGCAATATCATCGCTATTAAAATCTTGAGATAGCGGGTGCTTATAGTTGAAGCCTACAGTAAATTTTTTATAGTAAGTTTCTAATCCTGTAGATAATAACAGAGCATTTCCTCCGGTATTTTCATTCTTGATCTTCCCCTCTTCATGACTTTCAGCGGATTCAAAATAGGTTCCAACATTTGGTAGAAAGCTGAAATCACCGATATTTTGCCAATAGAAAAATTGAGCAGACGCATGAAATTGATTACCAAACAGATAGTCATCACTATTTCTGGTGTTGATTTTATACCCTGTCTCTGCATTAAGGCCTATTTTCTGGTAGCGAATAGTGTATATAGAGTTCACCATGAAATCTGTACTACCAGTACCTAATTGAAAGTTGGGATTAACCAGCTCACCACGGTCTTTCATATCACTATCACCCGTAGGCAGCTTCACTCCCCCTCCTACCATCAATGTATGTTTAAAGGTTTTACCATCATCATCACCCGTATTTACCAGCATGTAGTTAGCCATAACACTAATATCTCCAAGGCCAGAATTACTCACTACTTGCTCAGTGCCGTCCATATCATTATAACCATAGGGCACAAAGGCAAACACCTGCAGCCTCTCGGTAAGATAAAAACGTCCCCAAAGCTCCACCTGACTGTAGGTATCATGCGAGTACTCCTCTCCCCAGGTAATCGCTATGATGATCCATGTGCGCATAAAACTTTGCCTGGCTCCACCTTAAGCCCACGAAATTTTTGTTAAACTGAGGCAATATACCCATGTAATTACTGCCCAGCGAGCATCCACATACATCACAGGCCTTTGTCTCTTTAGGCAACAGCCATGCTATGAATAAAAAAAGTACTATATATCGTTTCATTATTTTCTAAAGTTTTAATTAGGATCAAAAAAGCGACTATCGCTCACAAAATCCCTGTCTGTTAAAGTATGAAGGAAGGCTATGATATCGGTCTTTTCCTGATCGCTCAAAGGAATGCCCAACTCCCCATTGGGTTGAACCAATAGAGGATCTAGCGTAGCACTGTTAACCATGCCGGCATCATAATGATCAAGCACCTCTTCCAGCGTTTCAAAGCGGCCATCATGCATATAAGGAGCCGTAAGCTCAATATTGCGCAGTGTAGGCACCTTAAATTTTCCTTCATCATCAGGATATTCGGTAATAGTATAGCGGCCCTTATCTTTACTGAACTCTGCATCCAGCCCATTATTCCTGAAGCTACCATCAGTAAATAGTGCCGTACCGTGGCAGTCTGCACATTTTGACTCATAAACCTGCATACCGCTCAGTTCAGCCTCTGTAAGCTCATATTCTCCTTGCATCCATTGGTCATAGTAAGCATTATCAGAAACCAGCATTACTAAAAATTGTGAAAACGCATGCAAGAACTCTTCGCCATTGATACTGTCCTTACCATATACCTCTCTAAACTTAGCCTGGTATTGAGGCAATTGATTTACCTTCTGCACTACGTTAGACATGCTCTCATTCATTTCTAACTCATTCATGATGGGGTTAATAGGTATAAAATCAACATGATTAACACCTCCATCCCAAAAGAAATGAGACTGAAAAGCCAGGTTAAATATGGGCGGAGCATTACGTGTTCCTTTCTGGTTATCTACCCCTACACTGAGCACATGCACAGGATCTGCAAATGCCAAATATGGCTGATGACAGTTAGCACATGACACTGTATTATCGCTAGAAAGTTTCGGCTCATAAAACAGCATTCTACCCAACTCAAAACCGCCTTTGGTAACCGGATTATTCTCTATGGTATAAACCATCTCAGGAAAATATTCCGGTACATCCACACTCCAGTAATCAACGGATTGTTCTTCATCAGCACAAGCAACAAACAGAAACAACCCACTGATTAACAAGAAGATAAATACCTTATTCATGAATATGATCTAAGACAAATGCGTCAACATAATTTTCTGCTACATCAATAGAAGCGGCTGGAGAATGCCTACTGGCATTAACACTAAAATCTATAGTGTTAGGGCTATCAAAGAATTTAAGAATATCTACCACCACGTGTATTTGCGGCTCTTTGTTTTCACTAATAGTAAAATCTCCATTAAGCGAAATTTGCTTCACGTTATCTGCTAATGTAGGTTGTTCAGAATCTGCTTTATAACCCCCAACGTGGTATTCCAAAACCTGATTATCTTCTGTGGAAACCGGAGAATGTCCTTCAAACTTCATGAAAATATAGCCGGCATTCCAGTTCCAGAACATATCATTAGTAACATCTAAAGCCCCAGTTTGAGCTCCTTCCAAAATGCGATCCGCATCAACACCTACCGTAAACGTAACTCCTGTATAATCGCCTTCAGGTATGCCATTTAAGTGTAGAAACATAGTAGATTGATCTTCTTCATCTACCAAATAATAGCCCTCTGAACCATCTTCACTTAAAGGAAAAGTGTATTCGGTACCATCTTCTCTACTAAACTTGATATTACTGATATAGTACTTTAACATGTTAACATTAAAATCCTGCCCCAAAGCATTAGTGTAGGGATAGTCCTCAGTATCCAGGTTAAGATTTGCCATACCTACGCGGTTGTCAAACTCCAAAATGGCTTGACCTCCCTCAGGAGTAGCTTCATTATCGTCATCACCACAAGCCATGAGCATAGATGAGCATAAAACACTGATATATATGTATTTGAAAATTTTCATTATGATGTTTAATTTAAAAGCGTAGCTGTATCAGTTGATTATTATTTGAGGCAGCCAACGCTATGATTTATTTCATGAATTAGTTTTGAGAAGGCACCTTAAGGGTGAAAAAATCAGCTGCAAAATTATCTGACACTGATTCCATAAGTTCTGGCTGTGAAGCCCCTACTACAGGGTTTTCCCAGTTATCAAAAGCTTGAAGTGTAGTAAGTACATCAGCCGTAATTGTAATTTGATAACTACTGTCATTAGTTACTTCAATAGAGCCAGGCAGTTCTAATTCTATAGTTCTATAATTATCATTAAGACCCGTTTCTATTTCTACGGTTTTAGTATCTCCACTTTCGGCAGTACCTTTTAATGAAGTGAAAATATAGCTAGTATGCCACATCCATGACACATTAGTCATACCTACCATAGATGATAACTCACCCGCACTAAGGCTTAAATTATCGTTATGCTCCTCATCTACACCTACTGAAAATATTACTGAAGTATAGGTGCCTGCTTCGAAATCAGCAAAGTTGATATCTTCTCTTTTCTGACCAGTATAAGTATAAATACCATCTTGTATTGAAACATCTTCAGTATCTTCAATCAGATAATAAGAATCAGGAATTTCAACTATAGTACCGTCACTTTTTCTAAAACTCACATTACTAATCCAGTAACGAAGGCTATTGAAACTGTATACAACGTCTCCTACTTCATATGCTTGGTTAAGCACAAAATCCTCTTCACCTAATACATTATCGAAAATTAAAGTAAGGTCACTTCCACAACTAATAACTACTTCTTCAATAATTTCCCGATCATCATCAGAGCACGAAAAAAGAGATATGAAAGCACATAAAAGTGCTGCGAAAAACAAAGTGTTCTTCATTTTTAATTGAATTTGATGTTGGTTATAAATTTTAAAATATCATTTAAAACTCAGCACAGCTTATCAATACAAAGGCATTATTACATGCGATTATAGAATTTAAAGCAAGCGATTATCTGAGTTTTGGGGCGAGCGTACCAGATCAAATATAGCTATAGGCATATCATGCACTGAAATAAATACATAGTGCTGATAAACTATAATTAAATAAGGTACTTAAATGATACTTAACTGAGGGGGAATAAATAAGTCTGAGCTATAACCAGACAGTAATTTCTCTGAATAATGAGGGTAGTCAAAATTAATCCATTCGCTTATGGACTCATTATTAGAAGTAAAATGACTTAAAAGACAATAAGGAGAACTTTCAAGCTTTATTCTGGTAGGATGCTCAGCACTTTTATCTGAACCAAAATCCATCACTTTTTCCAGATCTTCTTTTAGCACACAGGAACCTCTACAAACGGTTATCTCTTTAAACCTATTTTCACAGAGGTTATCAGCAATATAATCTTGCTGCACCTTAAATGCCACATAAACAATAGGCGCCTGAAAAGCCTGCACAAAGAGTAGTGCGGCTAAAATATAAGCTCCTATGTTTGAGATCGGTTTCATTTGAAGGTGCAATATTAATTTATACAACACAAATACACAATGACTTTCTTATAAGTTAAAGGCCTGCTTCTCTTACCACACATGAAAGTATATTTTAAACCAAATAATATCTACATATAATTTAATAAAACTCCACATAAATTATTGATGTTATAATACAATTATATATATTTAGTATAACTAATCTAACCTGATACTCCATGAAAAATAAAAATTCTAAGATCGTAACGGTCGATCCCGATAAATTTGTTTCCGATGAATCTGTTTTTGACTTATTAATTGATGTGGATTGTATATTAGAAGAGATAAGGTACCGAAGAATAAATGTAAAAGAAGGCCACAAAAAATTATATCAAAAGCTGTTTTCTGATAATTAGCTAGTATAACTAGCTCTTACCCTTATTTTCTTATTCTGAAACCCTCTGATCACTCAAACATTTCATAGTGTCTATGACCTGCCACTATGAACTTGTGAACACCCCTCATTATCACCCCCTTTCACCGCACGACGGTACAGCAAGATTTCGCACTTACCCAAGAGAGCTGGTAATTGCGAATGCAGCGAAGTGTAATGTAGCAATCTATAAGTTGCTTACGCTGCCCAATGCAGACTGCTTTCCATAGCTTCGGGTTTACTTCCTCATGGCTTCCTCGTAATTACCAGATAGAAAAAGACGTCATTCCTGAATCATGAAGCAATAGCGGAATGATATCAGGAATCTTGCTGATCAGCCAGCACTACCTGAGCAGTGAGATCCCGGCTCTTCACTTCGTTACGGCCCGGGATGACGGTTTTTATATAGACCTCCTCTCAATAATTTTAAAAAAAGTCGATTGTCATTTTGACGAAAGGAGAGATCTATGTATTGAATTAACATAGGCTTTTCAGAGAACAGCCAACTTGTTGACACACAGTTTACATTCCATTACCCTAGTTCCCTTACTTTTTTGCAGTCGATCAAAAAAGTAACAAAAAACTCTTTCTTGCTGTGAGGTCTTCCGCTCACTGAAGCATTTCATATAATTGAACTGCCACTAAGGACTTGAGAAAAGCCTGCTTTCCATACCTCTTTCTCCGCACGACGGTACAGCAAGATTTCGCACTTACCCAAGAGAGCTGGTAATTGCGAATGCAGCAAAGCTTAATGTAGCAATCTATAAGTTGCTTATGCTGACCAATACAGACTGCTTTCCATAGCTTCGGGATTACTTCGTCATGTTTTCCTCGTAATTATCAGAGAGAAAAAACGTCATTCCTGAATCATGAAGCGATAGCGGAATGATATCAGGCATCCCACTGATCAGGTTGCACTACCTGAGCAGTGAGATCCCGGCTCTTCACTTCGTTGCGGCCGGGATGACGGTTTTATGTTATGAGACCGTCTCTTATTTCCAATAGCTTAAAAGCGTTTGTCATTTCGACGGCAGGAGAAATCTATGTATTGAATTAGCACAAGCCTTTCAAAGAACAGCCTACTTGGTGACACACAATTAACATTCCATTGCCCTAGTTCCCTTACTTTTTTGCAGTCGATCAAAAAAGTAACAAAAAACTCTTTCTTGCTGTGAGGTCTTCCGCTCACTGAAACATTTCATAGTCATGAACTGCCACTAAGGACTTGATAAAATCCTGATTTTCAATACCTTTTCACCGCACGACGGTACAGCAAGATTTCGCACTTATCATAAAGAGTTGGTAGTAACGAATACAGCGAAGCCTAATGAAGCAATCTCGAAGTTGCTTATGCTGTCCTCTGTGAAGGCTGTTTTCCATAGCTTCAAGATTACTTCGTCATGGCTTCCTCGTAATTACCAGAGAGAAAAAAACGTCATTCCTGAATCATGAAGCGATAGCGGAATGATATCAGGAATCTCTCTGATCAGCCAGCAGCACCTGAGCTGTGAGATCCCGGCTCTTCACTTCGTTGCGGCCGGGATGACGGTTTTATGTTATGAGACCGTCTCTTATTTCCAATAGTTTAAAAGCATTTGTCATTTCGAAGGCAGGAGAAATCTATGTATTGAATTAGCACAAGTCTTTCAAAGCACAGCCTACTTGGTGACACACAATTAACATTCCATTGCCCTTGTTCCCTTACTTTTTTGCAGTCGATCAAAAAAGTAACAAAAAACTCTTTATTGCTGTGAGGTCTTCCGCTCACTAAAGCATTTCATATAATTGAACTGCCACTAAAGACTTGAGAAAAGCCTGCTTTTCAATCCCATCTCACCGCACGACGGTACAGCAAGATTTCGCACTTACTCAAGAGAGCTGGTAATTGCAAATGCAGCGAAGCCTAATGAAGCAATCTCGAAGTTGCTTATGCTGTCCTCTGTGAAGGCTGTTTTCCATAGCTGCGGGATTACGTCCTCATGGCTTCCTCGTAATTACCAGAAAAGAAAAAAACGTCATTCCTGAATTATGAAGCGATAGCGGAATGATATCAGGAATCCTGCTGATCAGCCAGCAGCACCTGAGCTGTGAGATCCCGGCTCTCCACTTCGTTGCGGCCGGGATGACGGTTTTTATGTTGTGAGACTGTCTCTTATTTCCAATAGTTTAAAAGCATTTGTCATTTCGACGGCAGGAGAAATCTATGTATTGAGTTAGCACAAGCCTTTCAAAGAACAGCGAACTTGGCAACAAACAGTTCACATTCCATTGCCCTAGTTCCCTTACTTTTTTGCAATCGATCAAAAAAGTAACAAAAAACTCTTTCTTGCTGTAAGATCTTCCGTTCACTGAAGCATTTCATAGTTATGAACTGGCCACTAAGGACTTGAGAAAAGCCTGATTTTCAATCCCCTTTCACCGCACGACGGTACAGCAAGATTTCGCACTTAGCCAAGAGAGCTGGTAATTGCGAATGCAGCGAAGCGTAATAAAGCAATCTCAAAGTTGCTTATGCTGCGCAATGCAGACTGCTTTCCATAGCTTCGGGATTACTTCGTCATGGCTTTTTTGTAATTACCAGATAGGAAAAAGACGTCATTCCTGAATCATGAAGCGATAGCGGAATGATATCAGGAATCTCACTGATCAGGTTGCACTACCTGAGCAGTGAGATCCCGGCTCTTCACTTCGTTGCGGCCGGGATGACGGTTTTCTGGAGACCTCCTCTCAATAATTTAAAAAAAGGCGTTTGTCATTTCGACGGCAGGAGAAATCTATGTATTGAGTTAGCACAAGCCTTTCAAAGAACAGCGAACTTGGCGACACACAGTTTGTATTCCATAGCCTTAGCCCCCTTACTTTTTTGCAGTCGATCAAAAAAGTAACAAAAAACTCTTTCTTACTGTAAGGTCTTCCGTTCACTGAAGCATTTCATATAATTGAACTGCCACTAAGGACTTGAGAAGAGCCTGCTTTTCAATCCCTTTTCACCGCACGACGGTACAGCAAGATTTCGCACTTACCCAAGAGAGCTGGTAATTGCAAATGCAGCGAAGCGAAATGAAGCAATCTCGAACTTCCTTCTACTGTCCTATGCAGACTGCTTTCCATAGCTTCGGGATTACTTCGTCATGTTTTCCTCGTAATTACCAGATAGAAAAAGACGTCATTCCTGAATCATAAAGCGATAGCGGAAAGATATCAGGAATCTCACTGATCAGCTAGCAGTACTGAACAGTGAGATCCCGGCTCTTCACTTCGTTGCGGCCGGGATGACGGTTTTATATTATGAGACCGTCTCTTATTTCCAATATTTAAAAGCATTTGTCATTTCGACGGCAGGAGAAAATCTATGCATTAAGTTAGCACAAGCCTTGCAAAGAACAGCGAACTTGGCAACAAACAGTTCACATTCCATTGCCCTAGTTCCCTTACTTTTTTGCAATCGATCAAAAAAGTAACAAAAAACTCTTTCTTGCTGTAAGGTCTTCCGTTCACTGAAGCATTTCATATAATTGAACTGCCACTAAGGACTTAAGAAAAGCCTGCCCTTCAATCCCTTTTCACCGCACGACGGTACAGCAAGATTTCACACTTATCAAAGATAGTTGGTAATTGCGAATGCAGCGAAGCATAATGTAGCAATCTCAAAGTTGCTTATGCTGTCCTCTGTGAAGGCTGTTTTCCATAGCTTCAAGATTACTTCGGCATGTTTTCCTTGTAATTACCAGATAGAAAAAGACGTCAATCCTGAATCATGAAGCGATAGCGGAAAGATATCAGGAATCTCACTGCTCAGGTTGCACCAACTGAGCAGTGAGATCCCGGCTCTTCACTTCGTTGCGGCCGGGATGACGGCTTTATATTACGAGACCTTGTCTTATTTCCAATAGTTTAAAAGCGTTTGTCATTTCGACGGCAGGAGAAATCTATGTATTGAGTTAGCACAAGCCTTTCAAAGAACAGTCTACTTGGTGACACACAATTAACATTCCATTGCCCTAGTTCCCTTACTTTTTTGCAGTCGATCAAAAAAGTAACAAAAAACTCTTTCTTGCTGTGAGGTCTTCCGCTCACTGAAACATTTCATAGTCATGAACTGCCACTAAGGACTTGAGAAAAGCCTGCCCTTCAATCCCTTTTCACCGCACGACGGTACAGCAAGATTTCGCACTTAGCCAAGAGAGCTGGTAATTGCGAATGCAGCGAAGCGTAATGAAGCAATCTCAAACTTCCTTCTACTGTCCTATGCAGACTGCTTTCCATAGCTTCGAGATTACTTCGTCATAGCTTCCTCGTAATTACCAGAGAGAAAAAAAACGTCATTCCTGAATCATGAAGTGATAGCGAAATGATATCAGGAATCTTGCTGATCAGGTTGCACTACCTGAGCTGTGAGATCCCGGTTCTTCACTTCGTTGCGGCCGGGATGACGGTTTTATGTTATGAGACCGTCTCTTATTTCCAATATTTAAAAGCGTTTGTCATTTCGACGGCAGGAGAAATCTATGTATTCAGTTAGCACAAGCCTTTCAAAGAACAGCCTACTTGGTGACACACAATTAACATTCCATTGCCCTAGTTCCCTTACTTTTTTGCAGTCGATCAAAAAAGTAACAAAAAAATCTTTCTTGCTGTGAGGTCTTCCGCTCACTGAAACATTTCATAGTCATGAACTGCCACTAAGGACTTGAGAAAAGCCTGCTTTTCATTCCCTTTTCACCGCACGACGGTACAGCAAGATTTCGCACTTAGCCAAGAGAGCTGGTAATTGCGAATGCAGCGAAGCGTGATGAAGCAATCTATAAGTTGCTTATGCTGACCAATACAGACTGCTTTCCATAGCTTCGGGATTACTTCGTCATGTTTTCCTCGTAATTATCAGAGAGAAAAAACGTCATTCCTGAATCATGAAGCGATAGCGGAATGATATCAGGAATCTCTCTGATCAGCCAGCAGCACCTGAGCAGTGAGATCCCGGCTCTTCACTTCGTTGCGGCCGGGATGACGGTTTTCTGGAGACCTCCTCTCAATAATTAAAAAAAAGCGTTTGTCATTTCGACGGCAGGAGAAATCTATGTATTGAGTGAGTATAGGCTTTTTCGAAGCTATGTCTCCGTTGAGAAACCAGAGAGAAGAACCTCTTTTATTAGATAAAATTCATTCAGCCCTTAGCTTCTCACGAAACAACCTGGCATATGCATAATGCGGAAATAACATAGGGTTGTTTATAAGCATCAAAACCTGGTTAAGCTGCAGAATTAAGGTAAGAATAGTATTCCCAGGAACTTCTAAATTTTGTAGTGATTCATTAACAATTTCAACTTCTTCTATTCCATTCAAGGTTTTTGATATATCTTCAATTGAAGAAAACCCATCTTTCCATTTAATTTTCAACCCTTTAGGACTAGATGAAATGCATAGATCAAAATGGTCGGACTTATGTGCCTCATCACTTAAATGACATAGAACCTGAAGAGGTCTTGTTTTCTTTTGAGTTTTTGGAGGCAAAGAGGTAAAACAGGTAGCTATGCGAGCGATCCCTCCTTCTTCAGTACTTAATTCACCTATACTCCATAACCATTTTTCTAACTTCTTATTTTTAAGAGTTTTACTCTTACACTGAACTACCATGGCCACCGCTTCAATAGGAATAAAATGAATCTTACCATAATTGAAAATGTAAGGTGTATACTGCTCATCGAATACGGCCAAATCCACTTCTTTTGAAACTTTACCCTGAGAATCTATTAAGAAAACACCTTGCCTAATAGCGAATTTCATAGGGATAATTTGCCTGAAAAGGCTCATCCAAATTTCTTCTCGATTGTGCCCCGTGGTTAGATGGTGTTCATTAAACTTCAAACTCAATTCACTAGCAACCTTTTTTTCCAGTTCTTTGTAATTTTCGGCTATCTGATCAACTATTTCCTTTGTATCCTTTTCCTTACTCATCTCATCAAAATTCTAATGTGAAACTTTTACCATATCTTATTATCGGAGGCGTTTGAGATAGACTTACCAATCGGCCAGTAGTGCCTTGTTGGGTAACAGCACCCTCTCCCACCATATTTACATGCGGCATGAGTTCTTGCTGCCTGCCTGCATAATGTCCGGCACGCACTTTTAACTCGTAATACCTGAGCTTATCCATTTCATTTGCCTCTGGATTGAGCAGTGAAAGGTGGTATTCTAATCCTTTATCTGATGGCTGCTGCCATGACCAATCAGATACCTCTACCCTTTCAAATTGTCCTGCTCCGGTACTTCTTTTACCTCCTATACCTGTATCTGCCAATAATCGCAGGCATGCGGCCAATTTTTGCTGCTCTCCTTTGGCCAACACAAATAAAAACGGGTACCATTCCTTCGTTTTCGAAGGCAACATCCAATCGGTTTGATTATAAAGCATGCCTTCTACAGCACCTCCGGTTTGGCGATCAATCTCCAAACCAGGCTTTACTTGTTTTGTCACAATGTTGGGCAGTGATCCTGACTCTTCTGGCAAACACCAGAATTTACCATCCTTACTTTTTACGCAATCCTTTATTTGCAAAAAGCTACACCTAGAATCTGAATCATAATGGTCCAATATTTTCTGTAAAAGCCCTTCGCTTACCCACTGCATAGCCGCGCTGGCTTTACGGTGTTCAGGGATTAACTCATGCTCCATTAACATAGTTGGCTTAGGAAAAAAGTAAATGACTTTACCTTCTTGCTCCAATCCTATAAAAGCAGACGATATGCTCAACTGATCCGTTTCAAAATCCTTTACCCACTCATCAGTATCCTCTTTCCCGTAAACCTGAGCATGTACATTCACTAGCGAAGAGAACAATGTGTCAGAATGAATCATGTAATCTGTTATATCCAAGCCATCATTACTGGTTCTAAATCTACTGAATGGAGGTTTTGGGTATAGTTTATAGAGGATCACTTTATTTGTTCTTTGAGTTTAGAAGCCTCGAACTTTCCATTTAATAAATCAATATCAAGTCTTTTTGCCTCTTCGTTATCCTCATACATTTTAATAGTACGATATTTCAATCTGACATCCTGAAATACAACCTTACCATAGCCTCGTGATCCATTTCCTCCTAAATAGCGATCTTGCAGTAATCTTAAGCCAGTTGCAATAAACTTAAGGTTCTCGTAATCAGTATCTTCATAAACGTCATATACCATTTCAAAATCAAAAATTGCTCCGGCTGGTACTCTTTCAATTTCTCGTAATCCTCCTTGAACCGTTCCTCCTGTCTCTCGATGTATGATGTTTTCATGTTTCGTTTCTGTATAAAATTCACTGAGCTTTTCAAAGCCATTTGTTTTCGAAGAAAGAGCAATTTCACTTTCATGTGTTAAAAAGCTATCTCTAACAATAAGTCTAGTAGCCTTGGTCTGCACCTCATTAGTATATTTTGCCCCTATACCAAAGACAATACAAATAGGATGCGTGTGATCATTTATGAGTTTTGATCTTTTATCTGTTAAAATATCTTTTGTATCTATAGATGTTTCAATTGCAGATCTTAAGCTTCCTTTAAAAGAACTCCCCGGTATATACGGTACACCTGCCGCGCTTTTAATAACTGGGCTATCAAGTGCGCCCGCCTCTATTGCTCCCTTGCTTCCCCCTATGTGAAGACCGGTTTTTGTTAGAATTTTTCCGTTGATTATAATTTTTGCTTTTAGTGCCATGATTGTTTTTTGGTTTATTATTTTCATAGTATTTATGAAAGCAGAGTATAGCTTTATTAAAATTTTTAAAAGCCTCCAATTTCACTTCACTATTCACCTTTTCTAGAACAGGGATGTATAGATGGATAAGTGATCTTTTGAGAGCTTCGTCAGTTCCCCTTTTACCTGCAGCATACTTCAGGTCAGGAATAATCATAATAAGCTCCTCAGTTTTCTTCTTTTGATCTATTGCATTAAATAGGTTTCTTATTTGGCTGGCTGTCACCTTAGCCAAATTATGCTTTACATAATCCTCAATATCGGTTAAATAGGATTTCTTATTTCCCCATCCCTCCGGTATTTCCAGTGCAAGGCTTATTAGCCTTTGTATTCTTTCTTCATAAGTCATGTTTTCCCATTTTTCTTTGATAAAATTCAGCCAGCCTACATGCTACTGGTACAATCATATAGTTTACATTTACTTGCTTTGTTAGGCCATGCGCATTCTCAGAAGCAAATGAATCAGGACGAAGAAACCCGTCTAAAATAATATTCTTATAGATCTCTGCTAACTCATTCTTCCCGCTCTTTAAATGTCGCACGTAATACATCAGCTTATAAACACTCTGCATTTTTAGTTCATCATGTCGGTTTATATTGTTGGTGATTTTTCTAAATGCAGAAGTAGTGCCTTCCACTTTTCTAATAATTGCTCTAGGGTTTCCAGGTGTGGACTCTATTATTCCATGCAGTAACTCCACTAGTTTGTCGATATACCCCCACTCACCCCAGCTAAATACCTCACCAAAAAGGCAGATGGCATTTTTACCGTCCCTATGCTTTGCCAAATGAAGCCAGTTCTCGGCCGTTTCTGCCGCTTGTATTACCGGATAATTTTTATCAATGATGGTGAGCGAAGCTGAAAGACTAATTTCAGCTGACTTTGGTGCAAACGCGTCAAACTCTTGATGGAGTCTGCTTGCAAGCTCTACCATGACATTCCAAGGACCTACTAAAAAGGCATCATCTCCACCACTGTATACCGTATATATCCGCCTGACATTTTCTTTGATGTCAACCTTTTTTCCCTCCTCGTTGTACAACTCAACATCTCCTTTAAACTCATCTATTATGGTATTTAAATACTCTTCAAAGAAGAACCCGAGGGCATCACTTATTTCCTGAGTCTGCTTCAGGCTTTTATCGGAAAAAAGATCTCCCATATTGTCTACATCCACTTTCAAAAGCGCTAATTTCTCGGCACCCTCACTGTTTTTAGCCAGGTCATCAAAAGAACGGACATCAATACGATTTACCATTCTATAAGGCTCCGCATGGGCATTATCAAATTCCACCTGCTGCTCAAATGCATCAAATACTCCATCCCAGGAATTGTAATTCCCAGCACCACCTTTTACAGACTTGAAAGAAATAGCTTCAGCTTTTATATACTCCTCTGCTAATTTTTTAAAGCTTTCATAAAATCCCGCCACCTCTTCTTGCCCACAATTATCAATTCTCTTTTCACCAGAAATGGGGCGTCTCTCCGCTTTTTCATAAGGCTCAAATAGATTATGATGACTCAGTCCACTAAACTTTCGCTTTTTCAGAATTTGCAGTCGTTGGTTTAATGTAGCCTGATACCCTTTTTCATACCGGACACCAGCTAAAGCAAGGTATAAACCTTCATGATGCGCCTCATATAGAACCTTATCTATTTCTGCCTGAAGGCTTTCAATCTTTTCATATATGAGCTCATCTTCATAATAGAGAAGAAAATTACCGCCTCCTTTATAGATTACCGCTTGTGAAAAGTCCATGCTTTCTCCTACAAGTTTATCATGAACATAGCGCGCTACTACTTCACTAAGCAACTGTAAATATGCAGAGCGACCTTTCAGATACATACTGGCGTGTTTTGAAGGAATATTGAAAATAAAGGACTGAATTCCAGATAAATCGCCTTTTACGACATAACCTCCGTTTGTGATTTCACCCTTATATAAAGCTTTTTCGAAAAGTGCTTTCTTTTTATAAAAACTATCTTTCTCTACTGTAGCGTCAATTTGAGTTTCCATTAATTTATTCATTATCAATTCAGTAGCTGACAAAACCCAAAACCCAGGCTATTCTTTTCGCCAAAGCCGGCATCATAAGCCATTTGGTGAATTTTTGGAGGAGCCGTAAACTCAAAATCATAGACATAGCCTATTATTTGTGTTTCTTGCGGCGTGCCTTCCTTAATGGTTACTCCCTTTTTTCTAGGTGCTGACTGTAGCTTCCATTGCATGGCTATGAAATCATCAACTTCTGCAGATACTTCATCTACTAACTGCGGAACCGCTATTTTATACTTTTGCAGCATGTGATTGATGAAGCACATTTCATAACGGCCGTCTTCTGGAGATAAATATTGAGCATATCGGTCAGTGACTTCTTTTTTGGAGATGACCAATGGCGTTTGCGCTCTATAATTCATGGTGGTTTGGAAATGAGGACGTGCCAGCAGCTGCACCTCTTCTACTTCAAAAGCCGCGCTACTCCTTTTATCTCCCAATACCAGGCGCTGTTTATTAAACAAGCCCAGAATGAATTTCTGCATAGCATCTGGCAATAAAAAGCCTACGGTAAGGTGCAGGTAATCAGTATCAAATATGATCCTATCCCCTTTCACCTGATAGGGCAATCCTGTCAGATTAGAAAAATGGAAAAATTTAAAGGCTTTCCCTCTATCTCTGTAGCCATCATCATGTAAAAATTGGCTAAACTCAGCATCAGCCTTTTGCAAAACACTATAAATCCAACTGTGCACCACATATTGATAATTAATGGGCAGCTGGCAATTATCACTTTCTGATTTTAATGTTATTCTGAGCCTCATTTCAATCTTATTTAATAATATTAATTAAGTTAATAATATTATAAGTATTGACTTGCTTTACAAATGCATTATTTATCCATAGATAACATTAAATATTCATAAACCAGAAAGAGATGTACGAAGGGCGGGAAATAGTTTCCGAAGGGCCGGAATTTCTTTGTGAAGGAGTTTTGGCTATTTAGTTTTTAGACAATAGCAGTTAGCATCAGTGTCCATTCCTCATAGGTGCGATTAGAAGTTACTTCACTTGTGGCCTGTCTCGCTCTATCAACCTATTTCAATTCCTCATAGGTGCGATTAGAAGATATCTGAATTTGAGTTGATTTAAGGTCTTCCTCCAATTTCAATTCCTCATAGGTGCGATTAGAAGTTTTGCATAGATGATAATAAAGATGCTGACTCTAATTTCAATTCCTCATAGGTGCGATTAGAAGACCTATGACATTGAGTCAGACCGTAGGCACAGCAGAATTTCAATTCCTCATAGGTGCGATTAGAAGAAACGAGACGTGACGTGGTAGAATTTGCCATACATAAATTTCAATTCCTCATAGGTGCGATTAGAAGTTACCTACAAATTTAAAGTTTTTATCCCCTTGAAAATTTCAATTCCTCATAGGTGCGATTAGAAGGAGCCAAAGGTGTAGCTGAAGCCAATAAAATTATATTTCAATTCCTCATAGGTGCGATTAGAAGCCGATGGGTTTCAAAGTAAACATCGGCTTATTTTCCTCATTTTCCAATATTTCAAATAACATTTTGAGTTACTAAAAGCGTCGACCTCCGATCATATAATTTTACCCGGGCTTCGACGAAATTTTAAAACATTGCAAACCAATCACTTACATTAAACTCACTTAAACTTCAGCCTCTTGGCGCCCTCTTTTGTTTGTCATCGACGACATTCTTTAGCAAATCAATTTCAATATAGACAAAACGATCCTGCTAACCAACCCCCTCCTACCAGTGTCTACAAGCACCAAAAAAGCCTCGGAAGTTATGATTCACATCATATTCCCGAGGCTTTAAACACTAATCTATTAAACTAAAAAACTATTTAATGTACATTTTTGGTTGTTATTAGCTGCGATCCGCCTTCAAACTTGCCAGTTCACGTTTATATGATTCTAATTCGGTAACATCTTTACCAAACCCAACCACATTTGTTACTTCGCCCTTGTTATTTCTAATAGGTCTAAATGTAGAAGCGAAATACATGGTATTGTCTCCCAGCACAAATTCATCTATTAATACAGTCTCTTCACCCGCAAACGCCTTGTCATAGTACTCTTTATAAGTTTTACCTTGCTCTTCATCCATTAAATGGAAGATTGAGATTCCTCTTCTTACCTCCTTATTTTGCGACTCATAGTTTTTAACTATGGCCTGGTTAAAGTTGGTTATGATGTAATTCTTATCTATGGTAAAAATAGTGTCACTGGTAGCATTTATAATATTGGAAACTAGCTCTTCTCTATTTTGAACTTCTACCAGCATTTTCTCCATCTCTTCCTGAGTGGCAGAGAGTTCTTCCATATTTTGCAAAAGTTCCTCTTCTTGCGCCTTCATTTCCTCGGTCTGCTGCTGTGTTTCTGTAAGTAATTTTTCTACTTCTCTCTTACTTTGTTCCGTTTCAGTAATGTCTCTACTAAATACTGCTGCCCCTATTATTTCTCCCTCGGAATTTTTAAGAGGATTAAAAGTAGTGAGATAATACATAGTTACCCCTCCTAAAACAAAGACATCAGTAAGGCTGGATCTTTCGCCTTGAAAAGCCTTCATATAATGTTTCTTATATTCAGGCTTCATCTCCTCACTGAGTAAATCAAACACCTCCATGCCATACTTTATTTCCATGCCATTTGCTTTAAAGTTATCTGCCAGTGCTTTGTTGAAATTGATAATTCTATAGTTCTTATCTATTGTGGATATAGCATCTATAGCTGAATCCATAATACCTCTTACCAGCTCTTCTTTCTCCCTGACTTCTACCATGGCGGTCTGAATAGTTTCTTGCGTAGCAGATAGTTCTTCCAGGTTTTGCCTTAGCTCTTCTTCTTGGGCCTTCATAGTTTCTGCTTGGTTTTGTGTTTCATGAAGCAGCTCCTGTTGTTTCATATTAGCACGTACCATCTCACTAATATCCCTAGCAAAAATGGCTGCTGCTACTATTTCACCTTCCTTGTTTTTTATGGGACTATAGTTTACACTGAAAGTGTACTTTTCACCACCAACCTCTTTAATCATCTCAACCTCCATGGACTCACCATTAAGGCTTCGTCTCATTTTAGATAGATGCTCTTCCTTTTCTTCCTCTGTATACATAGAAGCCACATAAACCCCCTTACCAACTTCTTCTTTACCTTGCCAGATAGTAGTTTCAAAGATTTTGTTATAATTAACCAGTTTTAATTCTTTATCTACAGTGAAAATCACATCTTTTGAAGAGTCCATCACGTCTGACATAAACTGCTCATTATCCTGCACCTCTTTTAGCACCCGATGTACCTCTTCCTGCGTGGCTGATAATTCTTCCAGGTTCTGTCGCATCTCCTCTTCCTGAGACTTCATAGCCTCGGCTTGCTGCTGCGTCTCTTCCAAGAGTGCTTTGGTAGTCTCATTGGTCATCATGTTAGAAACCATGGAAGCTATTACCTCAGAAATTCGCTCTACAAACTCAATCTGATAAGGAGCAAACTCGTTAAAAGAGGCTATTTCTACCACCCCATAATTAAACTCATTAAGCTTTAGTGGTGTAATTAGAATGCTTTTAGGTAATGCCTCTCCTAACCCTGAAGTGATATTAACATAATTATCAGGTACTTCTTTAAGATGAATAATATGGCCTTCTTGCCAGCTTTGCCCTGCCAGACCTTCCCCTTTAGCTATCCTTCTTTCTAGGTATTTTTTACGTCCATATGCATACATTGACACCATATTCATATGGCTATCTTCTTTTACATCTTCAGCTACAAACAGGCAGCCCTGGTTAGCGTTCAGATATTTTATAATATAAGTAAGAAGCTCATTAGCCATTAACTGTAAATCATCATGCACGCGCAGCATTTCATTTACTTCTGCCACCCCTACATTGATCCAAGAGCGCTTCTCGTCCTCTTCCTTGTTATGCTTAAACTGATCTTTTAATTCAGATAATGAAATCGATAAATCTTCGTCTCCGGTATCTATGTCTTCCATATCATCAAAATTACCCAAAGATATAGATCTTATATATTCACTAAACTTATGAACCCTATTTTCATCCACACTTTTGAGTTGCTCTACTTCTGCCGTTTTCTCTTTACTTTTTTTAAGGTATTTCCAGGTAAGAACGGCCAATACTAGCGTACAGAGAAAGAAAACAGAAAATAAAACTACTAAACCTAAACCATGAGCAAAAGCCCGTTCTTCTATCCTATTTTTTACTTTTTTTGTTATTACATTGAGAATTAGAACCTCTTCATTATGCAATTCTTCAAGTTCATTAAGAGCCAACACATTACTCTCACCTAGTTGCATGGCTTCAGAAACCATTTTCTCCATAGCTTTACCCTGAGCCATCAAGTAGTTCCAGTTAGGGTCTTCTATTTCAAGAAAGTTATGCCCTGCTTCTGAAGTGATATTTTGAAGTAGCTTTACTGCTTCCTCCATGTCTGCTTCTGCCTTCATTTTAGAAGTACTGTTACCTAAAAGTGCTATGATAGACGAAGCACTCTTCTCTTTAATTTTTTCTACAGTTCTTAAAAAATCCGAAGATTTCATCGTATAAGATTTCTGCCAACTGTTAAGAACAAATAAGCCAACTATAAATGATATAGAAATTAAGCTCAGAAAAACGATTGTGATGTAATTTTTCCTGTTAAGCATCTAAAAAAATGATAAGATTTTAAAAAATTAAGCAGGTCAGGCTTATCAATAGTCTTCGTTTGAAGCTGCAAAGCTACCCATAATTCACATCACGTCATACTGACACAATATAATTTGTTTTTATTTTTTAACACCCGATAATAATTGGTAATAGCCATAAAAAAACTCCTGGGTAATACGAAAATCTGAATAAAGACAGAATAAAAAAGTTCCACCTAATTGCAGGCAGAACTTTTCCTTTTCAAAATCAATTGTTAAAGCGAAACTATGTCTATATCATGGTATCTAGCGTAGCTATTATTTTTTCACAATACTGAAGTATTTCAGTATGCAAGGCCTTTGGCTTTACAAACTCATCTTCGTAAGCACTCAATTCAACCAGCCGATCTTGCAACTCCTTTTGCTCAAAAACCACATTAAGGCTCTTTATTTTATGGATAGCATCATTTAAAGATTCAAGATCACCATCCTTAACGGTAGCCTTGAAGGTATTAGTAAATTCCAAATAATTTTTCTTACACCTTCTGGCAAAATCAATCACAAACTCTTCGTCACCATCAGCATAAGCATGAATAATACTCTTTATTTTCTCATCTCCAGCAGTACTGTTATTATTCAATTTCTGCTTCACTACCTTTCCTGAGTACTTATAGAGTATTTCATACAAACTACTGGGTTTAAAGGGCTTACTCATATAATCAGTCATGCCGGCTCCATAGGCCTTATCTTGCACCTCAGAGAATACATCAGCAGTGAGGGCTATAATGGGCACTTTCTGATAGTATTCCCCTTCCATATTACGAATATGCTTAGAGGCCTTATAACCATCCATACGGGGCATTCTTAAATCCATCAGTATCATATCATAAGCCTGGGACTCTATCAGTACCAGTGCTTCTTCTCCATTATTAGCAATATCAAAACTGACCTTAGCCTTCTCTAAAAACTTACTGATAAGTATTTGATTGGCAGTATTATCTTCTACCACTAAAGCCTTTATGCTCTGCGATTTTATATCCTCTACTCCTACTTGATAATTTACTTCATCTTCTGATGCTTCTCCTTTTTCAAGATATATATCGAAGTAAAACTCAGAACCTACTCCTTCTTCACTTATTACTGCTATTTCGCTTCCCATCAGGTGCAAAAGCTTCCTGGTAATATAAAGTCCAAGTCCGGTACCTCCGTAACTCTTAGAGATGCGTTCATTGGCCTGCTCAAAGGAATCAAAAATCTTAGCATGGTTTTCTTTAGATATACCTATGCCATTGTCTTTTACAGAAAATCTAATTTTATACTGATCTCTATATCTATCCACTACCTTTAGACCGATTTTCACCTCTCCTTCATGTGTGAATTTTATAGCGTTACCTACCAGGTTATAGATAATCTGGCTCATGCGGGTAGAGTCTCCTAAAAAGTACTTAGGCAGACTATTATCATAATCTATCTTTAGCTCTACCAGATTCTCCTGTGCCTTATAGATTAATGAGTTTTTTATATTATTAATCAGCTGCTCCAGACCAAATACACTTTTCTCAAGTCTGATTTTACCGGCCTCTATTTTATTAATATCCAATATATCATTGATAAGACTGAGCAGGTTATCACCAGAAAATTTCAGCAGCTTTAAATGATCAAGTTGATCTGGCCTTGGGTTTTCTGACATTAATAAATGAGAAAGGCCATTGATAGCATTAAGAGGGGTTCTTATCTCATGACTCATAGTAGCTAAAAACTGTGCTTTGGCTTGCGAGGCTTTTTCTGCATTTTCTTTGGCTCTTTTAAGTTCAATATTTCTCTGCTTGGTCTCAGTAATATCTTCAGTAAGCACCATGAGCCCTCCTATCTCGTCTTCACTAATGTACCAAGGTCTCACTTCCCATTTGAGCCACATACTTTTACCTACTACTATCTGCTCGAAAAACTCTCCATCATTAGACTCGGTGTGCCCTTGTAGGCATTTCTCATGTACTTCTTTCCAGTACTCCAAATTCATGGTGGGAAAAGTCTCATAAAGAGTTTTACCTATTATCTCTGTGTCAGTCAGCAAATAATCTTTAAGCCATTTGTTACTTGCTGCTATGTACTCAATATCTTTATTAAACATAGCAATAGTAGCGGGAGCGTATTCTATAAAGGCTTTTAATTGATTCTCTGCTACTTTCCTTTCATGAATATCCAGTACACGACCTATGAGTAATTGTACCTTACCTTTTTGATCTCTTTTGATGTTGCCTGCCACCTCAAACCACTTATACCCCATTCGCTTGGTCTTGAGCCTTATTTCCAGGATAGTCACTTTTTTCTGACAGTCTTCGCAGTAGGTCAGTTTCTGAATTTTTTCCTTATCACTAGGGTGTATCCTACTGAATAAATTACGTACGGTCCCTTTTATCTCCCCTGGCTCATAACCCAGAATCCTATAAAGCTCATCAGACCAGCTCTCTATCCCCTCTACCACGCTCTTCTCAAATAGGCCTACATTTACTGCATGCGTTAGAAAGCGTAATTTTTCAACCTTGAAATCAGCTTCATTTTTAGCTCTTCTGAGTTTTTGCTGGGTGAAATTAAGCTCATCCAATGCCAGCTCCAGCTCTAATTTACTGGTACGTAGCTTAAAAAGGTTCATAGCTTGCTTGGCCAGTATTTTTAGGGCATGAATCTGCTGAGCATTCATCTTTTGAGGCCGCTGATCTATTACCGCCAAAGTACCCAGAGGTTCGCCGTTAGGAGTAAACAAGGCTACTCCGGCATAAAACTTCATATACAGCTCTGCGTCTCTAACAAATGGATTATCTTTAAAGCGAGGATCCTTATCAGCATCAGGCACTTCAAAAAAGCCGTCACTACACATTAATGTATACTTACAAAAGGTAAGATCAAATTGTATACCTTTTACATCATGTGTTTCCTCATCCATATAGAAAAGCTTATCCTTATCTACTATGGCTATAAAAGCAAACTTAGTGTCACAAATCTGCCTGGCCAGACTAGTAATAGATTCCACATCTTCTCTAGGTAACCCTTGTAAAACCCTGGCGGGCTGCGCCTCTTCAATAGTCTCGATATAATCCATAACAACTCATTGATAATAATAAATAGTTGGCTTTCGGCTAGGAGGTAGATGTATGTTTTGTCGGTTAATTCAATGAAAGTTACATGATGTAACCGTATTTTTCAATTGATTTAATTAAATAATTCCAAGAATTTGAAAAACTATATCAAGTAAACCAGTTTAGCAATTGACATTCAAACTCTAATCATATAATTATTTTTTTTCATCCTATCTCCTACACACGAGACATTTTAAATAAAATATGAATTACAGCCACTTACCTTAACATAATTAATTGTATAAAAATTATAATTAATTCACTTACACTATTAATATGGAAGCAACCATTTCACCATCACAGCAGGAAACCGTAGATCAGATATATAACTATGCCGTTGATCTACTAGTAAATAAAAAGCTAGGCCCTTATGAAGTAAAGAACAAGCTGCAGGAACAAGGACTAAGTCAGGATAATGCCAATACAGTAGTAGAAAACCTACAGAAACAAATATCCGAGGCAAAGAAAAGCAGGGCTAACAAAGATATGCTTTACGGCGCCTTATGGTGTGTGGGAGGAATAGCGCTTACTGTTGCCAATATTGGCTTTATCTTTTGGGGTGCCATTATATTTGGCGGTGTTCAGTTTATCAAAGGTGCTGCCAATGCACTGAGCAATTAATAGCATAACTAATAATAACAAGAGCCCGGGTTCATTTCCATTTGGGCTTTTCTTTTGCCTACTCGTTATCCACTAGGCACTTATAATAAAAATATTTTTAGCAAGGATCATCACTTATTAAAACAATTTATTGACATTTTTCATTTTATAATTAATGAAGAAGTCAATAATCATATCTACGATCATCTGCCTTTTCTGCTGGGAAGTAGCTACTGCCCAGATGATTAAGCGCAGAAATGGCTTTATTGGTATAAATGTGGGGCCTTCTATGCCTCTAAACCATTATGATTTTATAACTAAAACGGGTACCCGGGCCAGCTTGGATCTGGACTACTATTTTAGTAAAAATATAGGTATTAATCTTTCTGGCTTTGGCGCTACCAATACCATGGAAAATACTGACATGAATCGCTGGTCATACGGAGGAGTAATGATAGGGCCTTTACTGGCATGTAATGTTAATAAATCAATTGCACTGGAATTAAGATCTTTAATTGGCTATAGTATAACCATGTTGCCTATACACTCTAACTTTTATTTTCAGTATGAGAATAAAAACCATAAGGGCCATTCTATAGTCTATAATGCGGGAGCATCAGTAAAATATGCTTTGGGGAGACGGCTACAAATACCTCTCAATGTAGATTATATGTATACTAATCCTGATTTTGATAAATATAAAGTAAATAAAGAAGTAGAGAGTATCTCTATTACTACAGGTTTGTTCTATAGATTTTAACAGCCAATCAAACCAGTATCTTACTTGGGTGTTATTACTAAACTTTTACCTTTGTGGATTGAAAGCCTTAAAAATAGACCGCGGCATTAGTTCTTTATGAAGATTATCACGAAATGGCTTAAGCTTTTTCTCAGTGCTTTTAAATGCCTGAGACACAACCAACCCTTATTATTAGGGTCATCCACTGCATTTTTCACTGTTTTTTCGTTACCTCCTATCATTATAATTTTAGTGGGTATACTGAGTTTGTACTTTAAGCAAGAGACATTATCAGATCAGTTGTTTAACGAAATACAAAAATATTTTGGTGATGGCACCTCTCGTCAGATAAAAAACATAGTTCAGAACTTTCGTAACCAGGCCAGCAGCACCTGGATAGCCATTGGAGGTAGCCTCTTTTTGGTCTTTGTTTCTACCACTTTATTTCATGTAATAAGGCAAGCCCTTAATCGAATTTGGAATATTAGAATTAAAACCAACAAAAGATTAAAATACAACCTTACCCAGCGGCTTATATCATTTTTACTCATTTTGGTAAGCGGCATTTTATTTTTCGGATCGCTAGTGGCAGATGCTTCTGTAGCCGTATTAAAAGATTACCTTGATGAGCTGATACCAGGTGTAGATTCCTTTATAGTAATGACCGTGAGTTATCTCCTCTCCTTGCTCTCCGTTACCCTTTGGTTCGCCATATTATTTAAGTATCTGCCTGATGCTAAAATTCATGGAAAAACGGCAATTATAGGTGGTGCATTTACCGCTGTGCTATTTAACCTGGGCAAGTACATACTTACTCAGTTTTTAGTTACCGATAATATCAATAATATCTTTGGTACTTCCGCTTCAATTATGGTGCTGTTTCTGTTTATATTTTACTGCTCCATGATCATGTACTATGGGGCAGCTTTCACTAAAGTATATGCAGAAGATAATGGTGATGGTATTCAACCCAAAAAGAATGCTGAACTCTACGAAATCACTCCAATAGAAAGTTAACTCAAGTAAACTTTATCCATTTATAGGCTAAAAAGAAGATTTTTGCAAAAAAGAAGAAAGTATTTATCCTTTTAATGAAGACATAAAAAAAGCACGAATAAATGATTATTCGTGCTCCATATCGCTTAGTTCCAGACTCAAAGCTTTAGTACTTATTACCAGCTCTTGCAGTGACATGGCCAGTGAAATAAGCAAGGCAATTATACTTACTCCGAACACGTATTCCCCCCACGTACTGTGTCCCTGAAAAAGGAGAAACATACTCAACACACAGAGGAAGAAACTAAATACCCCTGTAATCTGCATGTTCTTAATAAGCTTGAGCCTGCTTTTCAGACTCTTAATCTGACCTAATGTTGTAGGCTTTGGGGCTTCCTTCTGCCGCACATTCAGGTTTCTGATTAGTGAGGCTATGGCTAAAAACCTATTGGTATAAGCCAGTAAAAGCAATGAAATAGCCGGAAATAAAAGGGCTGGTGTAGTTAAACTAATAGACATTGATCACCTCCTATTTATAAAAGGTCATGTAAATCTTTCACCCCTATGTGCCTGTTGATGGTAAACCCTTCAGCAAACTTTCCTCCTATACCATGTCCCAGATCCTTCGCTCTTCCTTCTATTACCTGCATAAATTCAGGAGAAGAAATATAGGTTTCTGGCTCTTCGCTATTAGGATCAAAAAACTGTGATTTAAACGCTCTGATGGCATCCATTTTCTTTTCCCAATAATCACTCACATCTACCACAAAGTCAGGCTCTATATATAAGCTTTGGATATAATGATACACTGATTTTGGTCTCCAGGGCTCTAAAGCATTGCCTTCTTCATCAGTGAGCTCAATTTTAGCCAATCCTGCCAAAAAATAGGCCTCTATCACTAACTTGGCAGCTTTTCCATGATCAGGGTGCCTGTCATGCACGGCATTAGCAAGCACAATATTTGGTCTGTATTTACGAATGGCTCTGGCTACTTCCAGCTGATGCTCCTTGTCATTAGCAAAAAATGCATCTTCAAAGCCAAGGTTATCTCTCACGGCCAGGCCTAATATTTTAGCTGACTCTCGAGCCTCTACTTCTCTTATTTCTGCAGAGCCTCTGGTACCCATTTCACCACGGGTAAAGTCTACTACACCTACTGTGTAGCCTTTATCTATATGAGCCGCTAATGTTCCTGCACAGCTAAGCTCAGTATCATCAGGATGCGCAGCAAAAGCTAACACATCCAATTTTATGTTCTCCATAATCTTCTAATTTCAACCTGAGTGCAAAACTATGAAAATTATAGTTAACAGGAGCGTTAACTCTTACTTCCCTCCTTTATAGTACTTCATAGCTTCTGGTAATTCCTTTTTTAAATCAGCAATACGCGTGTCTGGGTGCGGGTGAGTAGATAGAAACTCAGGCTGCCTGCTGCCGCCGCTATTAGCTTCCATACGCTCCCAAAACTTAGGCGCTTCACTAGGGTTATAACCAGCCATAGCCATAAATATTAAACCGATATGATCAGCCTCAGACTCATGCGTTCTTGAGAATTTAAGCATTCCCAGCTGAGTACCTATACCTACTGACTGATATAGCAACTGCTGGGTTAGTGAAGGATCCTGACCAAAGGCCGTACTTAATGAACTTAAACCGAAGTTAGCTACCAGAGACTCACTCATTCTTTCTCTACCATGGTTAGCTATTGCATGCGCCACCTCATGACCCATAACTACGGCTACCCCGGTTTCATCCTGGCAAATAGGCATAATACCTGTATAAAAAGCTACTTTCCCGCCAGGCATACACCAGGCATTCACTTCATCAGATTCAATCACATTAAACTCCCAAGAGTATCCTTTCAGGTTGTCAGACATACCATTCTGTTTCATATACTCTTCTACAGCCACCTGAATCTTCTTACCTACCGATTTCACCATGTTTACATATTCTTGGTTGGTAGAAAGTTTGTTGTCTTTCAAAGTCTGCTGATATTGGTCATAACTCATAGGTAATATTTCTGAATTAGATACCAGGTTTAACTGTGATCTGCCCGTAACCGGTACGCTGGCACAACTGTATAAAAACAGCCCAATTACAAATAGAAATAATATCTTTTTAATCATGTTTTAATTTTTTTCAGTAGTTAAATCTTTACAATTTTAGGCTAAATTTATTGATTCTGAAGATAATAAAATTACTTCCCTTATTTTTAATATAACCAAACCACTTATAAATAGTTTTTCTAATGAAGATACTTGCTGTAGGACGAAATTACGTAGAACATATTGAAGAACTGAACAACGAAAGACCTGACGAACCAGTGATTTTCACAAAGCCAGACACCGCCTTATTAAGAGATAACGCTCCCTTCTTTTATCCGGAGTTTAGTAAGGACATCCACTACGAAGTGGAGCTGGTTTTAAGAATCTCTAAAGAAGGTAAAAACATTCAGGAAAAGTTTGCTCATAAATATTACCAGGAAATAGGCATTGGGGTTGATTTCACAGCAAGAGATCTTCAGCAAAAAGCTAAAGAAAAGGGACTTCCCTGGGCACTGGCCAAAGGATTTAATGGCTCTGCTCCTATATCTGATTTTCTTCCTAAAGAGAAATTCAATGATCTGAATAACATCAACTTCAGTCTCACCCTGAATGATGAAGTAAGACAGCAAGGGAACACCAGTCTTATGCTTTTTAGCTTTGATTACATTATATCATATATCTCCCAGTTTTTCACACTTAAGCAAGGAGATATGATATTTACAGGAACTCCTAAAGGAGTTGGTCATGTTGAAATTGGGAATAAACTAGCAGCATATATTGAGGATGAGAAACTACTGGAATTTGAGGTTAAATAAGCATTTATCATTTACATTAATATTAACATTACTTACTCTGGCATCTTACTCGCAGAGTAATGACGCGGAATATAGTCCGGGAAAAAGTGGCTATTATTTATTTCCTATTAAGCCTGGCTACAGAAATACGCTAGCCGGCACCATGGGTGAACTTCGGTCTAACCATTTTCATACAGGAATAGATATAAGAACAGAAAGCCGCACCGGACTCATGGTACAAGCCGCCGCAGATGGTTATGTCTCCAGAATAGCGGTATCTCCGTATGGTTATGGTAATGCAGTATACATTACTCACCCTAATGGGCATATCTCTGTATATGGGCACTTGGAGCAATTTACTGGTGAGCTGGCAGATTACATTAGGCAAGAGCAATATCGCAAACAGCAATTTGATATTGATTTGTTTTTCAGAAAAGGCCAATTTGATGTAAAAAAAGGCGATACCATAGCTTACTCAGGTAATAGCGGTGGTTCTGGAGGGCCACATTTACACTTTGACATAAGAGATAGAAATAATAAACCACTCAATCCACTGCACTATGGCTTTAACGAGGTGCTGGATCAGACACCGCCTGTAGCAGAGAAATTGGCCATTACCACTTTAAATAAAAATTCGCGTGTAAACGGACAATTTGGAAGAGAGGTATTTACACTGAGACGTGTTGGTAATGATTATGTAATTGATAAACCCATAGAAGTAACCGGAGAAGTAGGCATAGAAATCTACGCTTATGATAAGCTGGATAATGCACGCTTTCGCTGTGGTATCAATGAAATGGTGCTTGATGTAGACAATAATATGGTCTTTAAACAAGACATTACCACTTTTGCTTTTGGAGAGCAACGAAACATCCTGAAACATATGGATTATAGGGAGCTCAGAAATACCGGAGAAAGGTACCACAAACTCTTTGTTGATGATGGAAACGAGCTACAGTTTTACACTACAGATGCGCATAAAGGAAGGCTTCACTTTAACAGCCTGGCGGAGCATCCTGCTAAAATCCTGATGACAGACAGTTATGGCAACCAGAGCCAAGTAACCTTTTCGCTTAAAAGCCTACCCTCAGCTCCTGATGATATAAAAGCATACGGACATGAGGCTAATGGCATTTATCTAAAAGAAAATACACTGGTAATAAAAGCTGATCTTAATAATAAGGAGCTTCCCGCTGCAGTTAGTGTTTATCTGCCTGAGGAGAAAGACCTTACTCCTGACTATACCATCAACGGAAATGTAGGTGTATACCTCTGGGACATGAGAGATGGGCTTCCTTTTTCAGTAGATATTAATGGCAAAAACACAGAAGTAAACTATAAAGATATGATACCGGCAGGCTCATCATATAAGTATTACAGTGAGCTTATTGATATCTCTTTCACGCAAGGAGACCTTTTTGACACACTTTATCTACAGACTGATTATCAATATGATAGTGTAGCGAATAAGGAGTATTTTTATATAGGAGATACTGATGTACCGCTGAGAAGCTATATTGGCGTAACCTTGAAACCTCAGATACCTTATAAAGATGCTGATAAATATGCGGTTTACCTACTTACTGAAAGAGGTGCTGCATATTATAAAGGAGGTGATTGGAACTATGACAAGATATCATTTTCCACAAGAGATTTTGGTCGGTTTACTATCTTAAAAGATGTTAACCCTCCTACCATTAACCCCATTAAGGTGACCAGAAATGAATTGCGATTCAAGATCTATGATGATAGGGCTGGCATAAAAGAATTTAAGTGCTGGGTAGATGGCTCTTGGGTGCTTATGAACTATGACTATAAAACCAATCTGATATGGTCAGAAAAGCTGGATCCTAAAAAGCCCTTTACCGGAGAAGTAAAGGTAGTGGTGACAGATAATTCAAATAACGAAAAAGAGTATATAACAAAAATCAATTAAAAATGGAATTACAAGAAGGTGATCAGGCACCAGATTTTGAAGTAAACGATCAAAACGGCAACACTGTAAAACTTTCAGATTATAAAGGTAAAAAAGTGGTGCTGTATTTTTACCCTAAAGACAGTACACCGGGCTGTACAGCAGAGGCTTGCAACCTACGTGATAACTATACTGCCTTACAAAAAGCCGGTTATGAAGTATTAGGAGTGAGTACTGATTCTGAGAAATCTCACTTGAAATTTATAGAGAAGCAGGAGCTTCCTTTCACACTTTTGGCTGATACCGAAAAGCAAATTCATGAGAAATATGGAACTTGGGTAGAAAAGCAAATGTATGGAAGAAAATACATGGGCACTGCCAGGGTAACTTTTCTTATAGATGAAGAAGGAAAAATTGAAAAGATCATACAAAAAGTAAAAACTAAAGATCACACTGCACAGATCTTATAACATATAGTGAGTTTGTGAGGTATAGATGCCTTACAAACTCATTTCTACACTACTGACCTTACAGGGTAAGCCCAATTCTTCTGGCAAGATCCGAACTGTACAACCCTTTAGGGTCATATTTTCTCTTTACTTCCAGCCATTCTTTATACTGCGGATACATGGCTTTAAAAGTAGCCTCATCCAGGTAAGCATCTTTCCCCAAATACAGTCTTCCTCCGGCATCTAACACCATTTTATCTAGCTTTTTAGTAAACTCTCTGAGCCTGTCAGTTACAGGGAAATCAATAGCAAAGGTATATCCCTTCATAGGAAATGAGAGTGGAGCCCCCTGCCCTTCTCCAAATTTCTTAAGCACATTGAGAAATGGTACACAGCCACTTTTTGTAATAGCATCTAAAATCAGCCTGATGCTTTCTTTTCCACCTGCTTCTGGCACTACAAATTGATATTGAATAAAACCTTTCTTACCATAACCACGGTTCCACTCATTAATCATATCCAGCGGAAAGAAAAAGCTATCATAATGAGCTACTCCGGTACCGCCTTTTTGTTTGATATACAGCACCTTATTCAGCATACTCACCGTCAGTTTATTTAAGGTAAATGAAGGCAAATAAAACGGCACCGTAAGTTTAGATATGCCGCCTGTTTTTAAAGGATTTTTTTGAAGCTTAGCAGGTAAGTCTTCTACCTTAGCCTCATTTCCAACTATCAAAACCCCTTTACCAAAGTTTTTACCAGTGGCCAAAGAATCAATCCAAGCTACTGAGTAGTTATATTGCTCATCAGCACTATCTATGGCGGCCAGCATCTCATCCAAATTATGTGCTACTATTGATTTTTGCACAAAATAGGTGGTTTCTATTTTTCTTAGCTTAATACAAACCGTTAAAATCACGCCCAATAAACCAAGTCCTCCAAAATTTGCCCAGAACAAGTCTTCATTCTCTGTTCTGCTAGCTCTTAGTACTCGCCCATCTGATAATAAAATAGTGAAATACTCCACGCTATTCACAAAAGAACCATCTACATGATGTGCCTTACCATGAATATCATTCGCAATGGCTCCTCCCAAGGTTACAAACTTAGTTCCGGGATTAATCAAAGGAAACCAACCTCGAGAAGCAAACACTTGTATAATCTCATCTAAAGTAGCACCCGCCTCACATGTTAAAAACCCTTTGTCTTGATCAAAAGAAAGAAAATGGTTCATTTTTTCCATTTTCAAAACCGTATGATCACTGTTAGTAGCCTGATCCGCATAACTTCTGCCCTTCCCTCTGGCTAGCAAACTTTCTTTAGCAGCATAATCGATTATATCATCCTCTTGAGAAGGATAAGCTACATTGCAATGAGACTTGGGGATGTTGCCCCAACCTGATAAAGTTTCTTCTGAGAGCTTATTAATCATGATTTTCTTGGTTAGAAGGTAAATATAATAACCCTGCGTTTAAAGGCATGTTTACAGTTTAATTTATTATTTCTTTGAAATTTTATAAACCTCCAAAACTAACCTGTCATTATACCTTTAATGACTTTACTAAACTTGATTCCGTCTTATTCGTAAACCCAAGAAAAGGACGGAACTTAGTGTTCAAACATTAAGTTATATATTTGAAAAAAATTTTAAAGATGAGAAAGATTAAAAAAATACATAAAGCCATATCCAGACCAATTGCTGACCTAAAAACGGTATCTCCGTTACCATCAGCTACGCTGGAGCAAATAGATCCGTTTATATTTTTAAACCACCATGGCCCACAGGTTTACCCTGAAAACAACAATGGTCTGCCCTTTGGCCCACACCCCCACAGAGGAATGGAAACAGTAACTTTTATTATAGAAGGAGATATTGCACACAAAGACTCTGGTGGTCATGAAAGCGTAATAAATGAAGGCGGTGTACAGTGGATGACCGCTGGCAGTGGCCTGATCCATGCTGAGGTATCATCAGAGGAATTTATGAAAAACGGTGGAGATCTGGAGATTCTACAATTATGGGTTAACCTGCCTGCTAAGCACAAGATGACCTCTCCTACCTACAAAGGTTTACAAAAAGACAGCATCCCGGCTATAACCAGTGAAGATGGCAAAACTACTATTAACCTGGTTTCTGGAACTCTAAATGATCAAAAAGGCGCTTTTGAAACCATTACAGACATAGTATTAAGTACAATTGAAATGAAAAGTGGCGCTCAGTATGACATAACCGTGCCTGCAGACCGAAACATATTTTTTTATGTGGTAAGAGGAAATGTTAAGGTTAATGGTACTTCAGTAAGCTATTTTAATCTGGTAGAGTTTGAAAACGCAGGCGAAGAAATTCATATAGAAGCTAATGAAAATAGCTTAATACTTTTTGGCCACGCCACACCATTTAATGAACCATTAGTAGCCCGTGGCCCTTTTGTGATGAATAGTGAAGAAGAAATAGAGCAGGCTTATAATGATTTCTATGCTGGCAAGCTGGGCACCTGGTCATGATAGCAATAAAATTGATAGATTTACAATAATCTTCATCAATTGAACGCTCTTCTTTTAAGCCATTAGCCTTATGAAAAAGATCCTGTTAACCTCTCTCCTCGCATTGTTCATTTATCAGCTACAAGCTCAGGATGTACAGCAAGTGTTACCGGAAAAAACCCGAATACTTTTCTTGCTGGATGGTTCTGGCAGTATGCTGGCGGGCTGGGGAGATGTTAACAGGATAACCGCTGCCAAAGAACTGCTCACTGAACTGGTTGATTCACTAAAAACCAATAACAAGCTGGAGCTCGCTCTACGGGCTTATGGTCACCTATACCGCCGGTCCAGTCAAAATTGTAAAGATACTCGGTTAGAAGTAGGCTTTTCCAGAAACAACCACGATATCATAAACAATAAGCTTAACCAGATAGACCCCAAAGGCACTACCCCTATTGCCTACTCACTGGAGCAGGCTGCCAATGACTTCCCTAATTCAGAAGGATACAGAAACATTATTATAATCATTACTGATGGCATAGAATCATGTGATGGAGATCCTTGTGCTGTATCGCTGGCTTTGCAGAAAAAGGGGATTTTCCTCCGGCCATTTATCATAGGTATTGGCATGGGCGAAGAATATAAAAAGCAGTTTAAGTGTATTGGAGAATATTATGATGCAAAAGATGTAAATAGTTTTAAATATGCCCTCAATAAGGCCATTACTACCAGCTTAGTAAAAACATCTGCCAGCGTGGAGCTTCTGGATATTAACCAGCAGCCCAAAGAAACTAACGTTAACGTAACCTTCGTGAATAGCTTTACTGGTGAGCCTGCTTTTGATTTTGTGCATTATCTGGATACTCGCGGCAAGCCAGACTCCGTGCAGCTTGATCCGGTGCTGACTTATGATGTAGTGGTTAACACGCTCCCTCCGGCCATTAAGCGCAATGTAAACCTGGTTCCGGGCCAACATAACGTTATACAAGTAAAAGCTCCTCAGGGAGCCTTAAAAATAACTCAGGACGGCGCTGCATACTATCATCATGGCGTGAGAGCCATTATTACAGAAAGAGGTAAGAGCAAGATGATAAACATCCATGACATCAATACTCAGCAAAATTATCTGGTAGGCACCTATGACGTAGAAGTGCTCACCACACCCAGAAGAAAGTTTAACAACGTAAGTATTTCGCAGAGTAACACCACGGCCCTCAATTTACCCTCACCGGGCATTCTTAATATAGTGAACAATGCAGCAGGCTATGGCAGTATTTACGAAGTAGATGAAAATGGCATACAGCATTGGGTCTATGATCTGGATCATGATCAATCTAAGATCTCGGTGCCACTACAGCCCGGCAATTATAAAATTGTGTTTAGAGTAGATCGGGCTCCGGGCAGTAAGTATACCTCCATTAAAGAAGTGACTGTGCAAGAAGGCCGATCAGCCGTGGTTAAACTTTTCAACTGATTTTAGGCCCATTTCCGGTGCTATTTCATATAATGTTATATTTTTGTCTCACAGCATTTTAAATTTTTTATACTATGAAAATAGCAATAATCGCTCATGATGGGAAAAAGCCGGAGATGGTAGCTTTTTTACTGAAACACAAAGAGTTACTAACCCATGTAGAGTTATTTGCTACCGGTACCACTGGTGGCCATGTAGCTAATGCCGGCTTGCAAGTAACTAAATTTCTCTCCGGCCCAATAGGTGGAGATGCCCAAATAGCAGCTATGGCAGCTACGCATGACCTAGATATGGTGATCTTTTTTAGAGATCCTTTAGACAAGCACCCCCATGAACCGGATGTTCAAATGCTGATGAGAATTTGTGACGTACACAATATTCCTATTGCTACCAACCCAGCTACTGCAGAGTTACTTTTCAAAGCTTCTGCTCAGCTTAACCAGCTATAACTAACACACTTCAAAGCCAGCCTTTAGTCTTGATCTTTTTCTTATCAAACTGATAATAACGGGCTGGCTTATGAGATACCCCCACCTCCTTTTCATTGAGCGGAATAAGTATATCAGCAGTCTGCAATTTTTTACGAAAATTCCTTTTGTCAATCTTCTTATTAAGCACTTCTTCATACAATTTCTGAATTTGTCTGAAGGTAAACTTGCGTGGCAGCATTTCAAAAGCCAATAGCGGCTCCTTTTTGAGGCTGGCAGCCAGGTGATCCAGCGCTTGTGAAATAATCATATTATGATCAAACGCCAATTCGGGCAGCTCCAGCACCGGCATCCAGTTTACCTCACTGGCAAAAGATGAAGGCTTAGGGTGCAGCTTACCCGGCTTCACTATCGAATAATAAGCTATGGTTATTACCCTGGCTTGTGGCTTTTCGCGCATGCTGTTTAACCATTGAATATCTGAATTTCCCTCCAGCCTTTCGGGGTTTCCAAAAGCCCTGAGCTGCTGCAGAAAAATATTTCTCAAACCCGTCAGTTCAAACAGAACACGGCTGGCTGCTTCATCCAGGTTTTCATTGTTCCTAATCAGGTCTCCGGGCAGCGCCAAAGCCCCATTATTATTGCCTCTTTTGATTAATAAAACCTGTAATTGGCCATTATCAAAGCCAAAAATTACACAATCAACAGAAACATGTGGATTTAAACTATTTGATTTTTGTAAAGTCAATTCTATATTGCCTAAGTGTTACGATTACACTAACTTTGGTTCTGTCTAATATATAAAATATTTCATGAGTACTGAAATCAAAAATATCGCTGTATTTACTTCAGGTGGGGATGCACCTGGAATGAACGCCGGAATCCGCGCGGTAGTGCGGGCATGTGTTTATTATAAGAAAAATATTTTTGGAGTTTATCGAGGGTACGAAGGTATGATCGATAATGACATTGTAAAGCTCGATGCTCGTTCGGTGAGTAACATCATCCAACGAGGAGGTACTATTCTAAAGTCTGCGAGAAGTGAGGAATTTAAAACTAAAGAAGGCAGAAAGAAGGCTTATGAAAACCTTAAATCCAGAGATATTGATGCGCTAATTGCCATTGGTGGCAATGGTACCTTTACTGGCCTGCATTATTTTGGCCAGGAATATGATATTCCTACTATTTGTTTACCTGGAACTATTGATAATGACCTACCTGGTATGGATTATACCATAGGTTACGACACCGCTACAAACACAGCTGTAGAAGCTATAGATAAAATCAGAGATACGGCCCTTTCTCATAACCGTTTATTCTTTATAGAAGTAATGGGACGCCACAGTGGCTATATAGCACTAAACAGTGGTATTGCCGGAGGAGCTGTAGCTATTATGATGCCTGAAGACAGCATGACTGTAGATGAGTTATTAAATAAGCTCGATGCTGGTGCGGAAAAAAACAAGAAGTCCAGTTTAGTTGTTGTAGCAGAAGGTGGACAAGAAGGTACCGTGTGGGAGGTTGCTGAACAAGTGAAAAAGAAAGCACCTTATTACGACACAAAAGTAACTATATTGGGTCACCTACAAAGAGGTGGAGCCCCTTCTTACTTTGACCGTGTATTAGCAGGTAGACTAGGTGTAGGAGCTGTAGAAGCAATCCTTAATGGGAAAAGAGATGTTATGATTGGTGTAAAAGACAATAAACTAGTATTTATAGATTTTGAGCAGATTGACAATAAGAGGCATGAAGTAGACCCTGAAGCCGTAAAACTTGCCAAAATACTAGCAATATGATACTAATTGGAATCAGCGGTTCTACTAAGTGTGACTGGCAGATCATAGAAAATGAAAGCCTGATCCTTAAGCATAGTACCTCAGGTATTAATCCTTTCTTCCATAGCGAAGAGGAAATAGCTGATACTATAAAAAAAATACCGCAGGTTTCAAACGAAGCACAAAAAATAGAAGTAGTTTATATCTACAGCGCCGGTTGCGGAAGCAAGAGCCGGCAATCAGTAGTGAAAAGGGCATTATCATATGCTTTACCTAAGGCTCACCATTATGTAAATCATGATATTGTAGCCTCAGCACTCGCTACTTACGAAGGAGTTCCTTCAATAGCATGTATTCTGGGCACCGGCTCTAATGCATGCTATTTTGATGGTGACATAGTGAGGCAGGAAACCCCTGCTCTTGACTATATTTTGGGCGATGAAGGCGGTGGCTCTTACTTCGGTAAAAAGCTACTCAATGCGTACCTCTACAAAAGACTCCCTAAACACCTTTCTTCTGCCTTTGAAGAGACTTATAAAGTCACTAAAAACGACATACTGGAAAGCGTTTACATGCAGCCTTATGCAAATGTATACTTAGCCTCTTACATGAAGTTTATTGAAGAACATCAGTCTGATGAGTATTTTCATAATATGCTCACCAAAGGATTTTCTCTCTTTATGGACTTATATGTGACCTCCTTCACCAAATACAAGGAGCTCAAGACACATTTTACCGGTGCTATTTCTTATATTTTCAAAGACATATTATCAGAAGTAGCTATATCCAAAGAAATTTCTATTGGAAAGATTATTAAAGAACCTATTGACGATCTCGTCTCCTATCATATAAACAAACATTACCAAAAATGAATGCAGTAATTGTCGGAATAGATATTGGTGGTACCAATACAAAATACGGAATAGTATCCGATAGCGGAGAAGTATTATATCAAAATAAAATTCCTACACAGGAACACTCAGACTTCAACGACTTTGTAATAAGGTTGACTGATGCTATCAATAATGGCTTAGATCAGCTACCTGGAGAGAATCAAATATTAGCAGTAGGCATAGGAGCCCCTAATGGTAATGTTTATCGGGGTACGATAGAGCATGCTCCTAACCTACCCTGGAAAGGCATAGTGCCTTTAGTAGAAAGAGTAAAAGAGATCCTACAGGTACCTGTTATGATCACTAATGACGCTAACGCTGCCGCTATGGGCGAAATGATCTATGGCGGAGCGCAAAATATGAACGACTTCATAGTGATAACACTTGGCACCGGACTAGGATCAGGTATAGTTTGTAATGGCGAACTAGTGTATGGCTATGATGGCTTTGCTGCAGAGCTGGGTCACGTAACCATTAACCCTAACGGAAGACACTGCGGCTGTGGCCGTAAAGGATGTTTGGAAACTTATGTATCTGCTACAGGTATAAAAAGAACAGTTTACAAACTATTGGCAGATTTCATGGAAAATAGTGAACTTCGTGGTATTAGCTTTGATGATTTATCTACCAAGATGATCACTGAGTCTGCCCACAGAGGTGATATAGTAGCTAAAGCGGCTTATGAGTATACAGGTAAAATTCTGGGCTCTAAGCTGGCTGATACCGTAGCACACACTAACCCTGAGGCTATATTCCTTTTCGGTGGCCTCTCATTAGCTGGTGATTTGATCTTTGAACCTACTATCAGGCATATGGAAGCTAACCTAATGCCTATTTATAAAGGAAAAGTGAAAATCTTACCTTCGCAATTACAAAATCAAAGTGCTCCTATTTTAGGAGCAAGTAGTTTGGTGTCTAAATACTTAACCAAAAAACCTTCGATTAAAGCATGACGAAACACACGTATGATTACGGCCTTATAGGCAACTGTTCATTTCAAGCCCATGTACATAAAAACACTAACATAGAGTGGATGTGCTGGCCCAGATTTGACAGCAGCTTCATATTTGGCGCCATGATGGATGATGAAAATGGTGGAGAATTCTCTATTAAGCCTGAAGGCGAGATATTAGAAACACATCAATATTATCTGGAAAATACCAATATACTAGTCACTGAAATAACCAGTGAGCAAGGGCGGTACCGCGTAACTGATTTTGCGCCCCGGTTCCATCAATTTGACCGGTATTACAAACCCATTATGCTGCTCCGCAAAGTAGAACCACTAGAAAACTCACCGCGAGTGAGGGTAAAGTGTATGCCTACCGGCGAATATGGTAAGTTAAAACCATCGCAGTATGAAGCCAGTAATCATATAGAGTACTTAGGCCTTGAAAAGGAAGTTCGTTTAACCACTGACTTCTCTCTATCTTACATAGTAGAAGAAAGACCCATAGTACTTAATGAAGTAAAATACATGGCTCTAACCTGGGGAGCACCTTTAGAGGCTCCCCTGGCCAGCACTTGCGAGAACTTTTTGGATAAAACCAAAAGATACTGGCGCGGGTGGGTTAAAAACATGAGTGTAAGTAACTTCCACCAGAAAGAGATCAACCGTTCTGCCCTGGCGCTAAAAATTCACCAGTATGAAGACACAGGTGCCATTATAGCTGCCGGTACTACCAGCTTACCAGAAGCTCCCGGTAGCGGTAGAAACTGGGATTACCGATACTGCTGGATGCGTGACTCTTACTACACACTTACTGCTTTTAACAATATTGGTCACTTTGAAGAGCTGGAACGGTACTTTAACTACATCGTAAATATTTCTGTAAAATCTAAAAACAGATTTCAGCCACTCTACAGTGTAACTGGAGAAGGTGAGCTCACTGAGCACATACTGGATCTGAAAGGATATAAAGGAAATACACCTGTGCGCGTGGGTAATCAGGCCTACACACACATCCAAAACGATGTTTATGGTCAGATTTTGGCCTCTTTAATGCCTTTATATGTAGATCGCCGATTTATCAATCTGGAGCGCTCAGATTCTTTGAACCTGGTTTATGATATTCTTCAAAAAATAGAAGATCTTATGGATGAACCAGATGCAGGCCTTTGGGAATTCCGTACGCTTAGTCAGTACCACTGCTATACTTACCTCTTCCACTGGGCTGGAGCTAAGGCAGCTAAGAAAATTGCTGATAAGTTTGATAATGAAAAGATCAAAACCCTGGCTGACAAAGTGATTAAGCTTTCTTCTGAGAAGATCGATGCTTGCTTTGATGAGTTCAGAGGAGTTTACACTCAAGCCATAGGAAGTAAAAACCTGGATGCCAGTAACTTGCAAATGATTATGATGGGATATCTGCAAGATAACCCTGAAGCCTGTAAGAAGCATTTAGAAGAGCTTGAAAAAGAACTAAAATCTGAAGAAGGCCTCTTCTACCGCTATAAGCACGCAGATGACTTTGGTGAGCCAGAAACCACCTTCTTAATCTGTGCCTTCTGGTATGTAGAAGCGCTGACTTGCGTAGGCAGAATAGATGAAGCCATTGAAACCTTTGAAAACCTACTTAAGTACAGCAACCACCTCGGACTACTAAGTGAAGATGTGGATGCTAAAACAGGTAGCCAATGGGGTAATTTCCCTCAGGCATACAGCCACGTAGGTTTGGTTAATGCAGCTTACAGAATTAGTAAAAAACTAGACATGCCTAATTTCTTATAATTAAGGCTATAGACATAGAAAAAGCCGTTCACTTAATTTTGAACGGCTTTTTTTATTTCAATTTGAACAATAGACTTTAAACTCCAGTACCTCCAAATAAAGATTTGATGAGGAGGTTATATTCTTTCTTCACTTCTTTGTATTCAAAATTATGCTGATTAGCCAGCGCTTTTAACATTTTCTTTATCTTACCCTGCTGTCGAATAGAAATCACTAAAATAACCACCATGATAGCTACTACGAAACCACAAATAGAAATCATGGTAGTCATAATCATGTCATAAGTAGAAATAGGATAGCTATTGCCAGCTATAAAAAAATTATAAATAAATAATGGCCACCATTCCGAATAGAGCCACTCTGATATAGTTGTACAGAGACATGTATTTCTGATAGTGTCGGAAAGACTCCTCTAAATCTTCTTTGTGCATTTTAGAAATATAGGCCAGTTGTACTTCCTGTTTTTCTTGGTCTTCCATATTGCTGAAATATTAAAAAATACATCCAAAATCTAATGAATGACAAAGCTATAGCAGGCTTTTAGCCACTTAAAATACTTCTAAATAGCATCAGATGTAAATAAAAAAAGCTGAGCAAGAAGTAGTGCACTTCTTGCTCAGCTTTATATTCTCGTTTTAAATTTAAGTCTAGCTATTGGCCATTAGAGATAATAATTCTCTTACTGCCAAATGATCTTTCACACTATATTTAGCGGCAGACCTTAGGTCTCCTACTTTTATAGTACAAGCATGCTTAGGCATAGCTTTAAAAGTATCTTCATCAGTCCAGTCATCACCTACAGCAAAGATGAAGTTGTTTTTATTCTTGGTATCAGCCCATCTGCTGGTAGCTTTTCCCTTATTAATTTCAAGGTTTTTGATTTCAACTACTTTATTACCTTCCAATACTTCCAAATTCATGTTAGAAGAAAGGTATTTCAAATGGCTAATGATCTCACGTGCACGTAACTCACCAAGACCAGTTTCTACCTGTCTGTAGTGCCATACTAGTGAATAATCTTTCTCTTCAATAAATGAACGTGGCGTTTTATCCGTATACATTTCCAGTATAGGTCTGATAGCGTCTTTCCAGCTATCATCCAAGCTATCGATGGTTTTCCAATCTTCGCCTCTCATTTTCAGCCATACACCATGTTCACCTACAAACTCAACATCTAAGTCTCCGAGCCATTTTTGTAATGTATCTTTATCTCTACCACTAATAATAACCACATTAGTGTTCTTATCAGCAGTAAGCTTGCTTAGTAACGTTTTAAGATCTTTATCAGGTTTAGCTTCTTTAGGATCACTATTAAAAGGAACCAAGGTACCATCATAGTCAAGGAACAAGAGTCTCTTTTCTTTGCTCTTAAATTCTTTTACTACCTTTTCTTCCATGGCATCATCCATCACTTTGGTGCCCATTACTTTTTGTTGTTCTTTCACACTATTAAGTCTATCAAGGAAAAGTCTTACCCAATGATGGATATCGAATTTTTTAATTGCTTTTTGCATAAAGGCCATATGCTTTTCCTGCTCTTCCACAGGCATAGTTAAGGCCTTATAGATGGCGTCTACCACCTGGTGTTTATCATTAGGGTTTACTATCAGTGCTTCAGAAAGCTCTTTAGATGCCCCTGCCATTTCACTTAATATAAGTACACCTTTTTTATCAAGCTTACTGGCTACATATTCTTTACAAACCAAATTCATACCATCACGCATAGGCGTAACCAGCGCTACATCGGCCATTCTGTAGAAAGCAGAAAGGTCTTCTAGCGGGAATGAACGGTAGAAGTAGTGAATCGGTGTCCAGTTCATAGAACCATACTTACCATTGATTCTACCTACAAGCAGGTCTACTTCTTCTTTAAGGTTTTTATATTTCTCCACCGTATCACGAGAAGGCACCACTACCATTATGAGTGATATCTTATTTTGATACTCAGGGTATTTGCTAAGAAAAATATCAAAAATCTCTAAACGCGCTGCTATACCTTTAGAGTAATCCAGTCTATCTATAGAAAGCATCAGCTTTTGATCTCCCATAGAAGTACGGAATTTCACCTCTTTACTTAAAGTAGAAGGCGCAGCAGAAGAGTTAGCATATTTATCATAATCAATTCCTATAGGGAAAGAATCGATCATAATGGTTCTTCTATCTTTAGTGATTTGCCCTTGCTGATTACCTATGAAACAGATTCTGCTCACAGCACTTAAAAAGTGACGCATATCATCATAAGTATGGAAACCTACTAAATCTGATCCCAACACACCGTCTAATAGCTCTCTTCTCCAAGGCAATAATCTGAATACCTCAAAAGAAGGGAAAGGAATGTGTAAAAAGAAACCAATGCTCGCATCAGGCAGTTTCTGTCTGATCATATCAGGCACTAACATAAGCTGATAATCGTGTATCCAAATAGTATCATCAGGATTTGCCAATTCTAAAACGGCATCACAATACTTTTGATTCACCTTTTTATAAGCTTCGTAGTAAGATTTCTTATATAATGCGTACTGATTGAAGTAGTGAAACGTGGGCCATAGTGTTTCATTACTAAAGCCTTCGTAAAATAATTTAATTTCGGATTCCGATAAATACACCGGATCCATATTTTCAGAAGTTAGTTTTTCGGTTACCTCAGCCTTTTGGGCCTTATTCTTATCTTTAAAGTATAGTCCTGGCCAACCTACCCATACATTATCACCGTCTTTATAAATGGAACCCAACCCAGTAGCCAGGCCACCTTCGCTGGGTTTGTATTGTAAATCGCCATTACTATCACGTTGAACTTTAACCGGGAGTCTGTTAGATACAATTATTGTTCTCGCCATAGAGTTTTGTAGAAACCAATATAATTATTGGTTGTTTAAATTTTGTTGGTTGTATTGAACTATAAGTTTAACAATTAAATAGCTCTTTGTTCCCTTATGTTAACACTTTTTCCTTAGTAGTAAAAAAAAAGAGCCTTAATAAATTGTTAAACCTTGTTTTATCACCCAAAGAGTTTCTTTAGGAATACTATTTTTATACGTTGCTGAAAGTTCTCTATCACCTTAAAGATCTCTTTCAGAGTAACTATTTCAATTTTGGTTAGCGAATCCATGCTAATGAAATTATCAGGACTTTCCTTATCATACATAATCTGGTGCGCTTGGTTTTTTAGTCGCATACCCATCAGATAATAATAAGACTGCATAAGCTCATGATAATCTTTTTCTGAAAACACTCTTTCATCCATTAAGCTTTGTAGCCTTTCACCTGTATTGGTTTTCAGGATTTTATACCTTAGCGCATACACACGCACCAAGTCTACCAGCGGTGTCATCGCTCTTTTGATATTAAACACCTTCTTCTCCCCTTTTGAAATGGTTTTTATTCCTCTAAAAAAGCTCAATGGAGGCTCATACTGCAAAGCATTATTAGCCAGCTGAGCAAAGAAATACTCACCAGGATCGTGTAATTTTTTAAGAATATGCCCTTGGAGCTGAGCTATAAGTTCTTCATCTCCATATATTAATCGGCAATCGAAAAAGGTACTGAAGTTCATTACTGCTTCAGGATTTGGCTCTTCTATCCATTTGTCATAATTCCTTTTCCAGTGAGATAGTGAGTGTGTCCAGCGAGGGTTTTTGGCCATCAGTCCACCACTACAGTAAGTAAAACCGATGGTATTAAGCCGCTCTGATACTTTATCAGCAAAAGTTAGAAAGTATTCTCTGGTTAGTTCTCTAAATTCATTGGCCTTATCTTCATAGATTATAGCATTATCCTGATCCGTCTTGAGTGTTTGCTCTTTTCTACCTTCACTACCCAAGCACATGTAAACAAATTTTGCTGGCGGAGGGCCCATCTCTTCAATAACTCCGTCTATCACCTTCTGGTCAATAGTATCAGAGATATTACTGATCACTTCATTTACTAACTCAGACTTCACGCCTCGGGTAAGCAGGTTATAAGCCAGCTCAGGCACCTCAGACCACTTATGTTCCAGCTCCTCTACAGATATAGCCTGGCGTACAGATTGTAAAAATATAAACGGCGACTGCGCCTGATCTGCCAGCAGCTTATTTCGACTGATTACTCCTTTGGTTTCGCCATTTTCCTCTACCAATAGATAGCGGATTTTATGCTTAAACATTAAAAGAATGGCTTCATAAATATAGGATTCCATGGTTATACTATAAATATCGGTTTCCATGATATCCTTTACTGGCGTGTCAGAATCTCTTCTATCAGCTATGATCTTATTTCTCAATATGATATCAGTGACATAGCCAATGTAGCTATCCTTATCCTGAATAAAAATACAACTGATTTTCTCCTCCTCCATCATAGCGGCGGCCTCATAAGCTGGCGTATCAGGGCTACAGCTAGAGATATAGCGCATTACAGAAGGCTCTAAGCGGCTATTAAAATATCGGTCATAAGTGATGGCATCTTCTACTCTGGCCTCTTGCTTTATTACATAGTGAGCATACTTTTCATCCAGCATTTCTTTACCAAAAACAGAAAGAAACTTCTGGTAAAACTCTTCATGTGTATTACAAAGCTCTTTAAATAGTGGAGCGGCCACTTTTAACACCTTGGTCTTTTCTTTTACTTCTACAGTATTAATAGACTTGCCTTTGTTCAATAAAATGGAAAATGCGCCATAAGTATCGTTTTTTCGCAGCTTTTGCTTATGTTGTTTCACTCCATGGCTATCAAAAAAGAAAGCCATATAGCCTCCTTCATAAATCAAATCCAATCCGGTGATTTTGGTGTTATGCTGCTGATATATGATCCCCTTATCTTTGAAATTCACTTCTTGAAGCTCATTCGCTACTCTTTCTAATACCTCTTCCGGCAAGGTATCAAAAGGGGTTGTATTTTTTAGAAATTCAATCCTATTCATGAAAAAATCATTATTAAGCCCACAATAAGAAGAATGACTACAGGGAGTCCACAACCATACTTATTACGGATCTCCTGTCGTACTTTTATGAAAAGAGGCTGGTTTTCAATTAGTTCTTCGTCGATCTCTCCTTTCCTATACAATTCAAAAAAACATTTGGCCGTAGCCTCTGCATCTGCGCTGGCGTCATGCATTTTCACCAGCTTCTCCTTAAACAAACCCTCATAGAGTATGCCTAAACTAGGGTAATCACGATTAGTATATCGCACATAATCACCCGTAGAACGCATGGTGCAAAAATGGGGTAAATCTTTAATAATATTCTTTAATCCGACCCTATTAAATGCCACTTGCAACATTTTGCTATCAAACTCTACAAAATGCCCCACTATAAGAGGTTTATAATGCCTTAAATCATTAGCTAATATCTTTATAACTTCCTTACGACTCTCTCCTTTCTCCTTAAGCAACTCGTAATCTATGTTGTGGATTTTTTGAGAAGCTTCTTCTATAATAATATCAGGTTCGTTGATATAATGATTTTCGCTCTTTAATAACTCTCCTTCTGAAGTATAAATACACCAGGCCACTTGTAATATAAAAGGCCATAAATCTGTATGAGATATTTTAGTATTTATATCCTGCGGTATACCTGAAGTTTCGGTATCAATAAACAACAAATAATCTTGCATACACGATTTACAAGTTACTATAAATGAATGAATTACTACACATAATCAATTAATAAGTAAATGCTAACTTTATTCCTCCATAACCATTAACCCCAGGTGCGGGCTGGTAATATCTTTGCCCATAAGGATTAAGGTCATTGCCTCGGCTATACTCCTGATCCAGAACATTATCTACTCCAGCGAAAATCTCTAAATTCCACTGATTAGAAAATGCCTTTCTCCAGCCTACCCTGCCAGAAAGTAAATGGTAACTATCCTGATATACCGTATTGGCATCATTAAGTGGTATTTCATCTGTAAACTGATGAGTTACGTTCAGGTATATTCCCAAGCTCGACTCTACAGCCAAAGTATTGACCCAGGTAATGGGCGCTACTCCGGTAAGATCATTACCACTGAAATCATCTTCTTCCTGCAAATAGTCCTTAAATTTAAAGAAATGTCCGGTATAACTATGCGCTAAACGGACAAGATTAATTATATCTGAAGGTTTTCTTATCACATCATAATTAATGGCTATTTCTACACCCTTTTGATCTGTTTTTCCTGCATTTCTAAACAGTGTTACACCTTGCGGGCTGGTATAGGTAGTAATGGTTTCGTCTAGCAAAAAATAGAAAAAAGTAAGATCAGTATTCAGTCTCTCATGCCACCATGTACCTCTATAACCTATTTCATAATTAGTTCCTCGTTCTGCATCCAGGTTAAGGTTTATGCTTCCTTCATTAGTTCTCACTTCATCTATAGTGGGCGGAGAAAAACCATAACTAACAGCAGCCCTCAGTGCCTGACTAGCGCCTATTTTCTTAAGCAAGGCCACTCTCGGCACCCAGACAGGATCAAAGTTACGCTCTCTATCATAAGCATTACCCGTAGCCATATCTGCCTTTCGATTAATATCATAATTAAGGTGATTTTGGCTTAAGCCTATTGTTAAGAAGAAATCTTTAGGAAATTGTAATTCGGCCTGAGTAAATAAGAAATATTGTTTTACAAACAGATCATCACTAAACCTAAGGGTATCCGGTTCACCACCTACATTGCCAAAATTATCAGCTGATGTCTTGCTGTATTGATATTCGCCACCACTCACCCACTCCAGATGCATGTGCCTGCCAAGCTTATGGTTAAAGCTAAAACTGGTCCGGCCTCCATATCCAAATTGGGTCTCCTTTTTATAGTCAGTATTAAAAGGATCATCAAAGTCACTGGTGTTTACATAGCCGCTGGTGGTAGCCTCCCAGTGCTGCCCTAGGCTATAGTCATATGATACACCAGCAAATAAGGCCTTTTGTCTTATAGATGCATTTAATTCCTCACTGCCCGGCCGAGCTTGTGTTCTATCTTCCGCTACCTGCTCTGCTGTTAACGCCCCTGGTAGTTCATAATACAGATCAGTATATAATAAGTTGAAATTCAGATGGTTATCATCCTGCAAATCCCAACTACCAGACCATTGAAAAACCTCCCGTTCTGAGGCACTCTGCTCCCTAAATCCATCTGACTTTTGCCTGACATAAGAAGCGGCGATATTTCCACTCTTTAAGGGCTGCTGCAGGGCGAGCCTGTATTTACTAAGGCCAAAGGCCCCCACCATATATTCGGCCGTAGCTATTCCATTTTTGAAAGAAGATAAATCATTATTCAGCCTCACCACTCCACCATTACCTGCGCCATACATACTACCGGCAGGTCCTTTAATTATGTCTACATCGGATATATTAGAAAGGTCCAGCAAGTTAAGAGCTGTGGTGCCATCTGGAGCTGTATAAGGGATGTCATTCCAATAAATCTTCACGTTTCTCACTCCGAAAGGAGACCTTAAAGAACTTCCTCTTATAGAAATACGGTAGCTATTGGGTGCTCGCTCCTCCATTCTTACCCCCGGCACTGTATTGAAGGCATCAACCATAGAGGTTTCTTTAAAACGACTTAGCTCATGGCCAGAAAGGTGTGCTACAGCTGCCGATTGTTCCACCAAAGGCCTCTCCATTTCAAAACCTTGAACGACTACTTCAGTAAGCGCTACTTCTTTAGGGCTTAGGTAAACTGTATCAACCGCCTGAGGAGCCACAAAATAATATTGTGGAGAGTAGCTCACGTGAGACAAGTATACCCTTACTTTTTGAGAAGCATTTATGACAACCTTACCGGTAGAGTCTGTTGTTTGAATTACACCATTACCTTTAACAAATACATCTGATACTGGTTGTCCTGAGTTTCCATCTAAAATCCAAAGCTGAGACTGCGCCATTAACGGCGTTACTCCTAGCCACAACAGGCCCACTAGCAGAAGGCTCACTATATTCTTTCTTAGGCTAAATAAACCACACATAATCTCTATACAAAAACACGGCTATTTTGTTACCAAAGCCACAAATTAATAACATAAGCCGGTATTATTCTGTTACAACATTAAATTTTAAAACCCTAATTGACCTATGAGAAAAACAAGACTATTACTCAGCTTAGCCTTATTGATTTCAAGTTTAGGAGTGGCTCAGGACATTAAGCCATTAGGAATAGCACTTGAAGGGTATGAGTATCCTTATCCCGTAGAATATATTAACCTGAACATACAAGGTGAATCCTTAAAAATGGCCTTTATGGATGTAAAGCCTGAAAAACCCAATGGTAAGTCTATCATGCTGATGCATGGTAAAAACTTCTGTGGTGCTTACTGGGGCCAAACCGCCAAAGACCTCAGTGCAGCAGGCTTCAGGGTAATTATTCCTGATCAAATTGGCTTTGGAAAATCTAGCAAGCCCAAAGATATTCAGTACACTTTTCAGCTACTAGCCACCAATACTAAGGCGGTATTAGACTCTATAGGTATTGAAAAAATTAGTGTACTTGGGCACTCTATGGGAGGCATGGTGGCTACCCGCTTCACACTGATGTTTCCTGATATAGTAGATAAATTTATACTGGTAAACCCTATAGGATTAGAAGACTGGAAACTCAAAGTGCCTTATACAGGCGTAGATAAATGGTACCAGCAAGAGCTTAAAAAGAACTACGCTGGTATAAAAAGCTATATGAAAGAGAGCTATTATGATGGAAAATGGAAACCTGAATATGACGAATGGGTAAACATATTAGCTGGCTGGACTAAGAGCCCTGAATACCCTTTAGTAGCGTGGAATAGTGCCCTTACTTATGATATGATATTCACTCAACCGGTAGTATATGAATTTCCTAATATAAAAGCTCCTACACTACTCATTATAGGGCAGCGAGACCGTACCGCATTAGGCAAAAATCTGGTGAGCGAAGAAGTACGCAAAACCATGGGTTTATATCCTGAACTTGGAAAAAAGACTCAGAAGGCCATACCTAACGCTGAGTTAGTAGAGATTGATGGCATTGGGCATTTGCCACACATTGAAGCTTATGACAAATTTATAAAGCCGCTTTTAAAATTCATGAAAGACTAATAGATTTTGCTTTTGTATCGCTGTGCAGCTCCACTGCTCAGCGATGCTCAAGCATAGATGCCAGCGGTTTTATACCATCGGTATGACTTTTAATTATTCTTTTTGTCCTCAAATAACGATTCACATTATATTCGTCATACAAAGAGTCTTGAGGGTTCACACTACTGATATGAACCTTGCCACTAGAGTGAATGAACCGATCATCACCAATCCACATGCCTACATGCACCACTTTCTCAGGATTTTGATCTGTGGCTTCCCTGCCAAAAAACAGTAGATCTCCAGTTTGCAAATTCTCCCAGTTCTTATCTTCATCAATTAATTGACCTTCATTTACCTGCTGAGAGGCATCTCTGGGTATAATATAGCCATTCATAAAATAAATGGTTTTAGTAAAACCGCTACAATCTACACCTTTCACTGAGGTGCCTCCCCATAAGTATGGTACGCCCATCATGCTAAAAGCCACTTCTTTTAGTTCAGCATCATTCACCTCCCTTTCCTTTGACCAATTTGAAACCAAATCCACTTGATCATTAAGCACTACTCCTGCTCTTCCGTCTGGCATTTTCGCATGACTAAAGTCTGCACCTTTCTTTGTTAACTTCAATATATCACCAGCCACCAAGTCACTCACCGTTTCTGAATAAGTACTATCTTTAAACAAATAGCCAGTAGTATTAGTAAAAATAAGCTTTTCGGATCTCTCCCAGGCATTCATTTCATCGGCATTTTTAATGGTCACCCCACCTTCATCTACCCATGCAATATACGCATCGGGCGTTTGCACCAGCAGCCAGCCTCCCTCTTGTTTTAACACCAGCAGCGGTGTGCCACACAGTGCTTGCGTAACTAACTCAGAAGAATGCCTTCCTTCAGACCTTAAATTTGCTACTGACAGGCTTACCACAGCGTGTTTATTAGTATCTATAGGCAGCACCTGTACGGAGTCTATATAATCAATATCTAATCGACCTAGACTATCCTTCAGTGCCTGATAAGCAAGAAATGAAGAGGTTTCACCTTTTAGAATTCCGTTGTTGTAAGTCAGGTCATATAAAACCACTCTTTTATCCGGAGCAAAGTACTGACCTACCTTATAAACAATATTATCTGCATTTTTTTTACTAAAAGAACAAGCGTAAAAGATTAATAAGAAAGGCAGAATCCGTTTCATTTTATAAATTTGAGGTGAGAAAGAAATTAAAATTACACAAACCGATTGAAAATTAAATTTAAACTTTCTTTTATGTGTGATTATGAATAATTTACGACCCATTTACTTCATTAGGAAGGCTTATTTTTTTATTTACTAACAAAAAACTACTTCAGCAGTGAGAAGAAGAGTTATAGGGTTTCTGCTTATTTTTCAGCTACTTTTCGCCCTAACCAGTGGCTACAGTCAGAGCCACAAGTTTTATTTAAAAAGGGGTAAAAAATACTATAAAATAGGTGCATATGACCGCGCCATAGGTGATTTTAAACGTGCCGCACGCATCAGAAAAGGTAATGCAACTATTACCTACCATCTCGGCTTGGCTTATTTGGGAGCCGGAGATGTAGATCAGGCATTAAAAAACCTGGAAAAAGTATATCTACTTAATCCTAAAATAGACAGGGAAATCACCTATTACCTGGGTATTGCTTATCAGTATCAGTATGATCTGGAAAAGGCTAAGAAAGTATTTCATATCTATAAAGATCTCAAGAAGAAGAATGAAGCAAAGGCCTTAAGAAAAATTAAGGAATGTGACTTTGGTATGGCCTCTATTGCCAAAAAGCAAAACACAGAGGTAAGAAACCTGAGAGAGCCCATCAACAGCCGTTATAATGATTATGCGCCTATTATAGATCCTAAAGGACGTTTTTTAATCTTCACCTCCAGCCGTAATGGTTCTACCGGAGGTCTTAGACTTACTGATGGCAGCTATTATGAAGACATTTACATTTCTCACAAAAGAAATGGCCAATGGGATGATCCTAAAAAGATAAGCCCTAAGATTAATATCAAGTATCATGATGCTGCCTGCTCCATTTCCCCTGATGGTAAGACCTTGTACTTGTATTATGAAAGAGGTGGTGGAAACATCTATGCCGCTACAAAAGAAAATAACCTCTGGTCAGAGCCAGAAAGAATGACTGACAAAATTAACTCTGTATTTTGGGAGACTTCGGCCTCTATTACTGCTGATGGTAAAACTATCTACTTTAGTAGTGATCGCCCCGGCGGAATAGGAGGACTAGATATCTATAGAACTGATTTAAGAGAAAATGGAGAATGGAGTACGCCTGTTAACCTCGGTCCCACTATCAATACTAATTTCAGCGAAGATTCGCCTTATATTTCACCTGATGGCAAAACTCTTTACTTCGGCTCTAATGGCCATACAGGAATGGGTGGCAATGACATTTATTACAGTCGAGTAATTAACGGCCGATATCAGGAGCCTGTAAATATGGGCTATCCTATTAATACCGTATTTAATGATAATTATTTCACCATTTCACCTGATAACAAGCACGGATACTATGCCTCATCTCAGCCCGATGGCGAAGGCGATGCTGATATCTATGAGATCATTTTTCATGAATGGCCAGAAGGTGAAAGACCGGAAGTGTCTCCTGATGTAGATCCTCAGGTAATAGCCAGGCTGGAAGAAGAGCCTACCCAACAGGAAGAAGTAAGCGCACCTGCCAGAGAAGTGGAAGTAGAGCCGGAAATAACCGTTGCTAAAGCAGAACCTGAAGAAACCAAGACCACTGCCGAGCCTGAAACTCCAGTAATAGATACAAAAGAAGAGGTAGCGGTGGTAACACCTAAAACCACCTCTCCTACTACAGTACAGGAAAAACCAAAAGAAGATAAAGAGCCAGTAGTAGAGCAAGAGCCTGAAGTGGAAGAAGAAATTGAGGTAGAAGAGCAAGTAGCACAAGTAGAGACTCCGAGACAGGAAGTTCAGGAGCCTGAACCTGAGCCAGAAGAAGAAAAATCTGCTCCTCTGGCTGTAGAAAAACCGTTTGTGGATGAAGTACAATCACCGGTAGCACAAGTAGCCGTTCCTTCTGCTGAAGAAGCTGAAGTAATAGAAAAGGCCAGTGTAAAATACTTTGATGAAGACTTTATCAACGAACAAAAAGAAAAAGGTGTAGTAACTATTTTGAAAGGTAAGGTAATAGACGCCGGTGATGCCAAGCCGCTATATGCTACCATGAAGTTGATAGATAACGAATCCAACACTATTTTGGCAGAGGTTAAATCAGATCCCGTAAGTGGTGATTTTGAATTGATAATCCCGCATGGAGGTAACTACGGTGTTACCACCACCAGGTTAGGATACCTCTTCAACTCTATTAACTTTAGCATACCTAAAAACACAGAAATGCCTGAGCTAGATACTCACATTCTACTTCAAAAAGCTGAAGTAGGTTCAAAAGTTATCCTTAAAAACATTTTCTTCGATACTGGTAAGTCTGATCTGAGAACGGAATCATTAGCGGAATTATTCCAAATCAGATCACTCCTTTCTGAGAACCCTAAAATGACCGTACAGATTAACGGCCATACTGACAACATAGGTAATGCTGTGTATAACAAAGTGCTATCTAAAAAGAGAGCACAGTCGGTAGTAGACTACCTGATCAGCCATAACATTGATCCTAACAGATTATCAGCAAAAGGTTTTGGAGAAGAAAGACCGCTGGTATCTAACGATGATGAAGAAGATGGTAGAGAGATTAACAGAAGAACTGAGATAGAAATTATAAGCGTAGATAACAGTATAGCAGGAAATTAGTAGAAATGGCATAAATCACCTCTCCCCTACTAGTTTCAATAACATTTCAAATGCCGCCTTTAATTTTCAAATTGATAAATAATCACTTTGAAAAATAGGTGGCATTTTTTTGTCATATCATTAATTAAAGGGCTACATCCTCAATAGATTTAAATAAGTATTTAGGACTCTTCATCAGAACTTATGCCCGTTTCATTATAATTCGGAAATCAATCTTAAAGCCTTGTACTTATAATTACCCCTTCAAGAATGGTATTAATGGCGAAATACCAATTTTGATTTTTTAAATATTATTTCACATAAGCTCTATTTTCAAGCAAATAATGTAGCTTCAGTTGTATTAAGCCTAAACTAAGTTAATGCACGAATTGCCATTCTATAAAATTAGGATAAGTTGAAATATGAAAGATAAAAGTTGGTCCGTAGGTATAATATTTATCCTGGCCTTTTCCTGTGTAATATCATTTCCGTTAATGCTCCGTGTGTCAGTGGATTCATCCATAGAAGTAATCAGGCAACTTTCTTCAGTATTGCTCTATATCACTGCCTGCTGGACATTGTTTCAGCTATACATGAAACACATTAGAAAATCATTTTGGTATTTCGCGGCTTGTCTCATTACTACTTTACTACTCACTCTATTTTTCGATTCTATTGGTATGCTATGGGGTCTTTACGACACCGTAGTAAGTGTATTTACAGGCACCATGAAGCTGTTAATGATTTTCTTCCGAGGGTTACTCATTGGCGGTCTTATTTCTTTCGTGGTGTATTATATTGATGTACTAAGAGAAAAACAGCGTAATGCCATGGAGCTACAGAAACTCAAACAAAAGCAATTGGAAGCTAACATTTCATCTCTAAAAGAACAGCTAAGCCCCCATTTTTTATTTAATTCCATGAACACGCTTAAATCTATGGTTAGAACTAACCCTAATGGCTCTGAAGATTTTATAGTAAAACTCTCAGAAGTATATAGGTTTTTATTAGCACATAGAGAACACCCCACAGTAACCATCTCTGAAGAATTGGAATTTGTAAAAGCGTACAGCTACCTTTTGAAAAGTAGATTTGGCGAGAGTTTAATTATATCTATTAGCATACCAAACGAAGTGAAGGCTTGTCTAATACCTCCACTTACTTTACAATTATTAATGGAAAATGCAGTGAAGCACAATATTGTTTCAAAAACAAAACCTTTGATGATTCAAATCAATGCTGCAAAAGATAAGTTAGTGATCATGAACAATTATCAACCAAAAAGTTCTGTGGAAACCTCTGGGAATGTCGGATTATCAAATATACATAAGCGCTATTTGTTATTATCAGAAGCAGGGATAACAATTGATAAAAACTCAAGCACCTTTCAAGTAAATATTCCAATAATACAGTCATCATGAAAATACTTATTTTAGAAGACGAAATAGCCACAGCCAACGATCTGGAATATTTACTAAAGAAGCTCGATAGTTCAAATATAATTCTAGATATTATTGATAGTGTAGAAGACGGAATAAGTTGGCTGGAAAACAATGAAAGTCCCGATCTTATTTTTAGTGACATTCAATTAGCTGATGGCCTTAGTTTTGACCTCTTTGAAAAAGTGAAACTAGAATGTCCGGTTATTTTCTGTACCGCATTTGATGAGTATGCGATAAAAGCATTTGAAAACCACGGAGTGGCATATATTCTAAAACCTTTTGATGAAGAGAAGCTACAAAAGAGTATGCAACAATATCAAAACTTCGCCAATATTTTTGGAGAAGAAAAAATTACCATAAAAGAAATTGTAAAAGAAATCAGGGTTCATGAACAAGCTTTTAGGAATAACTTTCTGATTCATTACAGAGAAAAAATGATACCCCTAGATGTACAAGACATAGCAAGTTTCTATGCTGAAAACGGAATGACCTACTTAATGACTTATAAAAATCATAAATTCAACATTCAGTATACACTAGAGCAGCTAGAGCAAATGTTAGATCCGAAATTATTCTTTAGGGCTAATAGAAAATTTATTTTATCATTCCAATCTATAGAGGCAGTAGAGCCTTACTTTGCCAGAAAATTATACGTTCATACCAAAGTATCTCTCCCTGACAAAGTAATCGTTAGCAAACAAAAGAGCACTCCATTTTTACGATGGATGGAAGAAAATCATTAATTAGATTATTTTAAAGACAGCAAATGGGCTGTCTTTTTTGTTTATAACTGGTAAATATCTCATTTTTAGCGTTAAGTTTAATCACGACCTCCATCTCTACAATTGTCCCTTTCATAATTATAATTGCCCTTCTGGTCTCAATATTGATGATTTAAGTACTTTATACATAGCATGTTTGTACTATAAAAAAGTAAAAACATGAAAATAATCACTAAAGAACAACTCATTTTCTTACTCTTCTTCTTAGGGATAGGGTTATGTATTTGTAGTGCTCAAGAATCAGACAAGCTTTTGGGTACATGGATAAATGATGACCACAGCCATGAAATTAAATTTCACAAAACAGAAGATGGCACTTATGAAGCCTTTCTGTGGGAGAAAGGTAAAAATGGAAAGAAAATAATTAAAGAGCTGCAAAGTCAAGATGGTGAATACAACAACGGAAAAGTATATTCTCCGAAGAATGAAACTTGGTTCGACTGTAGTGTATCCTTTAAAAATGATAATACTTTATTGGTTACTGGTAAAAAGGGTTGGTTCTCCCGAACCAAGGAATGGACACGTACTAATGATTAATCAAATGAAAAATTTAGTATTGGTCATTTCTGTACTCATACTTGTAGCTTCTCCCTCTCTGGCACAAGATATTCTGGAAAGTTATATCGATGAAGGTATTTCCAGCAACTTACAAATCAATGCACTGAACGCCAATTACGAAAAGTCTCTAGCTGCATTGTTGGAAATAAAAAGGAAATATGGACCTCAAGCAGATGTTATTGCCAGTTATACCAGAAATATAAGAGAAGGGATTCCTTTTGAAAATAATGAAGGGTTAGCCGGGGTGATAGAAAACTCAAACTTAGGGAATATTTCAAATGGCGAATTATACTTACCTCCACAAAACATGTATTCTGGAGGCCTTCAGGTCACTCAACCTATATATATTCCTGAGCTCAAGTATCAAAAAGCCGTTTACAAATCCCAAAGCGAAGCAGTAGCAGCTAATTTAAGTGATTTTAAAACAGAATTAAGAGCAACTATTGAGGAAGCTTATTATCAATATTTAGAGTGTCTTACGATTGAAAAGGTCATTAAGGATGGTTTAAAGTTGGCCCAAAAGAATGAGGAAGCCATTTTAAAACTGATAGTCGTTAATATTGAAACCAAAGATGCACTCTATAAAGCAAAATATAATGTAGCCTCAATAGAAGGACAATTGAGAGATGCTAGCACTGCTAAACGCAACAGTCAGTATTATTTCAACTTTCTATTGAATAGACCATTTACTGATCTCATTGAAATAGACAATGCCTATATACTAGACGAGAAAGCCAACTACAGAGTAACCCGGCAGGCAGATTCTCTATCTTCATACAAGCTAAATACCATACAGAAACAACAAGAAGCTTATGAAGCTGAAAGCAAACTAATAAAGTCAAATTCTTTACCAGATATCCAATTTAAAGCATTTGGCGGTATACAAGGCTCTCAGCTAGATTTTGATAATGAAAGGCTTCCTATGGCTCAATTACAACTATCTCTAAGTTGGAATATTTTCAATAGCGGTATAAACAAAGCCAAATCATATCAAAATTATTGGCAACTGGAGGAGTTAAAAACACAATATGCACTACAGAAGAATGAGTTAGAGATGAATGAACGCAGGCATTATGCAGAATTACAAACTCATACCGAAAACTTTAGCTCTGTAACCAGCAGTTACAAATATGCCAAAGAGTATTATGAAACGGTATTAAAAAAATACCAATTAGGTTCTGCCTCCATTTTAGAGCTTACAGATGCTCAAACACAACTACTAAAGGCTGACAAAGATAGAGCATCTTGGTTTTACCAACTCCATAAAGAAAAAGCCCAATACTTAAAAGAAACAGGCAATACAATTTTAATTCTTCACTAATATGAATCAACAAAATATATTCAAAACATGGCTGTTTTTCATCTTCATCTTATGTATTTGTTCTTGTTCAAAAGAAAAGACTACCAAGGAACCTGCCATTACCAGGGTAGAAACCATTACCCCAAAAAAGGGATCATGGAACACTGCTATTGAGGCCAGTGGTGTAATTGGTAATGACACACAACTTAGCCTGTCTTTCAAAACAGGTGGCTTGGCAGAAAAAGTATATACCAACCAGGGAGATTTTGTTTCGAAAGGTGCGCTAATAGCTGTATTAAATACTACAGAGCTGGATGCCCAGATAGGTCAAAGCAACCTGAAAATCAATAAATTAAAAAGAGATCTGGCTAGAGCTGAGATATTGCTAAAAGATACTATTGCTACACTACAACAGGTTCAGGATTTACAGACCGAACTAGATGTGGCTGAGGAAGAAAAAAGAAGTCTGTTATTTAATAAATCTCAAACTGTATTAAAAGCTCCACGCTCAGGCTTCATTATAGATCAACAGCTTTCTGAAGGAGAATATAAAAACCCAGGGAGTCCGGTGGTTACTATTGGAAGTAAAGATTCCGATTCTAATGAAGAATGGACTTTTACAGCTGGCGTAACTGATCAGGATCGAGTTCACTTAAAAGAAGGCCAAGCTGTTACCCTCACATTAACTGTCTTTGCTGATAAAACCTTTAAAGGCAACATCGAAAGATTATCATCTGTCCCTAATTCAAAGACGGGCACGTATGAAGTAGTGGTTTCATTTACCGCCCCCGAAGAGGAAATAGTATACGGGCTCACAGGTAAACTGCACATACCATTAACGAATCCCACAGAATACTATCAAATTCCAGTAGAGGCTTTTGTTACTATGGAAAACAATTTAAAAGGATCAGTTTATCTGGTAGATGATAACAAAAAGGTAAAGGCAAAGCAACTGCACATATTAGATGTGGCTAAAGAAAATGTAACAGTAAGTGAAACACTTTCTGAGGAAACGAAAATTATTATAACCGGAAAATCAAAAGTGAGACCGGGTCAACATATAGAAATAGTGAAGTGATATGAACATACCTCAATTCTTTATAAAGCACTGGCAGTTTACGGTCTGTATTTTTCTACTCATTGTATTTTGGGGAGTAAAATCGTTTCTGGAAATGTCCAAAACAGAGGATCCATTATTTCCGGTTCCTATCTATCAGGTGGCAGCCATCTACCCGGGTGCCAGTCCAGAGGATTTGGAACAGCAGGTAGTAAAACCTTTGGAGTCAGCCTTGGGATCGTTAGAAGATGTGAACCAAATCAAAACCAAAATAAATGATGGTATAGCCACCATTCAGGTGACCTTTCTGCAAAATGTAGACGTAGACAAGAAATACGATGAAGTTATAAGAGAAGTAAACCAGGAGCAGGTAGATTTTCCTGAAGGGGTTACTGATGTACAGGTTATTCAAGGCTCTACCACTAATGTGAATATTGTGCAATATGCTCTGACTACAGAAAATAAAAGTTACAAAGAACTGGAAGTTTTTGCTGAGCAACTTAAGAGTAGCCTTGAAGGTGCCTCTGGTATACAGGAGGTTAATATTCACGCCAACCCGGAGCAACAGATAAAAGTAACTGTGGATATGCATAAAATGGAGGCTTATCAGCTCACCCTGTCGCAGGTTTCCAATGCCATTGCCAGTGAAGCCACGCGTATTCCGGGTGGTTATGTAGACGTTTCATCTAACCGTTATAATATAAAAACCACGGGAGATTATGAATCTGTAGAAGCTATTAAGAATACCATTATTAATAGCAATGCTGGTCAGCAGGTATATTTGAAAGACATTGCCAGGATTACAGAAGGTTATGAAGACGTGAGCTATTACGCCAGGTATAATGGGAAAAAGGCCATTTTCATCACCGCAAATCAGCTTGAAAACACCAATATCTTCAATGTAAATGATAACATAGAAGAAAAAATGAGTCACTATTATGATTCAAATAATGACATAGAAGTAATAAAAATATTTGATCAAAGCAAAAGTGTATCTCATAGGCTAAATGGCTTATACAGAGATTTTATCATAGCTATAGTATTAGTATTATTTACACTTTTACCATTAGGATTACGGGCCTCTTATGTAGTGATGTTCACTGTGCCTACCTCCATTTTTATTGGTATTACACTATTGCACCTTACAGGCTTTTCATTAAATCAGTTTTCTATTGTAGGATTAGTAATTGCACTAGGATTATTGGTTGATGACAGTATAATAGTAGTAGAAAATATTGTGGCCAAGCTGCGTAAAGGAAAGTCTAAATTAGAGGCCTCTATAGAAGGTACTAATCAGCTAATGGGAGCAATCATATCTGTTACCATTTGTATACTTCTTTCCTTTTTGCCATTGATGATCTTAGATGGAAGTACTGGCGATTTTATCAGGAGCTTACCTATGGCAGTGGTTTACACCATGTGCGGGTCCTTTTTTGTTTCAATAACACTAACTCCATTAATTTCAAAATATATCCTAAAAGAGGATCTGGGTGATAACAAATTCTATCGCTGGGTAATGCGCCTGAATGAGGGACCATTTCTTACAGTACTTCACAAATGTTTGAAATACCCAAAATCTACCCTCGTAATTGCCGCAGGACTCATTTTCATAGGTTTTCTTTTAATCAAAGTAATAGGCGTCACCTTCTTCCCTACCGCAGAAAAACCACAGTTTTATGTAGATATCACTTTACCGAAAGAAAAAAATATAGCTACCACTGATAGTGTAGTGCATTATGTGGAGGACCATTTAAAAAACTACCCTGAAATAACATCGGTGGCAAGTAATATTGGTAAAGGCAACCCTAAAATATACTACAATGTGGGGCAAGAACCTCAGAAAGCAAACTTTGCTGAAGTCTTTTGTGAAGTAGATGAATATCATAAAGACGATTTCAATGAAATGATAGTAAATATCAGGAAGGATTTTGCTCAATACCCTGCCGCAGATATTGAAATCAGAGAATTCATGCAAGGGCCACCCATAACTGATCCTATCGAAATAAGGATTCTCGGTGAAAATATAGACACATTACAAATGTTATCAGCCAAAGTAGCCGGATTGATGAAGGAGACCGAAGGAACATTATATGTAAATAATCCGATGGGAGAAACCAAAACTGACCTTAAAATTGAGGTAGATAATGACAAAGCTGCGGCTTTAGGAGTTACCTACGCGGAAATAGCGAAAACCATCCGCATGGCTTTCAATGGTATTCCTGTAGCAGATATTATGGGCACCAATGGCATAGATTATAACCCTAAAATCATGGTTCAATTGAACCCTGAAGAAGTAGAAGACTTCTCAGCATTTGAGCATATTAGAGTGTCATCTTTATCTGGAGAATTGGTTCCTTTTAAAGCCGTCTGCAACTGGCATTTTGAAAATGCTCCACCTGAAATTCAGCATTATAACCGAAGTAAAAGCGTAACAGTAACCTCCTCTACAGATGAAGGTTATTTAACAAGTAAGGTAAATGCTAAGATTCTGGAAAAGATTAAAGCTATGGATTGGCCTGCTCATTATTCATACGAAGTGGGAGGAGAGCAGGAAAAGCAAAAAGAGAGCTTTGGTGGATTAGCCACTAATATGCTCATCGCTATTTTTGCTATAGCAGCAGTTTTAATTTTGGCCTTTCATGGAATTAAAGGCACCTTAATTGTTGCCTCAGCTATACCTTTAGGCATGTTCGGTGCCGTGGTGGCCTTATGGATTTTTGGTTATTCACTATCCTTCACAGCTTTTATTGGTATGGTAACTCTTGTGGGGCTTGAAGTGAAAAACACCATTATCATTGTAGATTTCACTAATCAAATGCGGGCTGCGGGCCATTCCATAGATGAGGCCATAGAGCTGGCTCGGGAAGAGCGTTTCACTCCTATCTTTCTAACCACATTAACAGCGGTTTTTGCTTTAATTCCTTTGGTTATTGAAAGGTCAGACTTCTTCTCGCCATTGGCACTGGTCCTTATTGGCGGCTTATTAAGCTCGTTATTCCTAACCAGGTTTGTAGAGCCTGTTCTATATAAATTACTAATGAAATAAAATTTCAAACTTAAGCATGGTCTGTGTCTGCATTGCCCAATCCATTGGATTACGACGTAGACCATGCTCCATTTTTGAAAAAACTCATATGAAAAAAACAAAAGCAATTAAGTTCTATTTGTTGTTAGCAGTATTAACATCAGCCACTATTTCAAGGGCCCAGGAAAGAGAACCTTTCGTATTTAGTTATAGCTATTTTCCCCTGGAGGCGGATAATGATTATATACAGCAAATACAAGCCAAAATACTATTGCCCGTAATAGTTAATGAAAAATACATTTTTGGCACTGGCGTAGGTTTTTTACAAGAAGATATTCATAGCACCGAAATTAATTTTAACGATAAACTATACTCGGTAGGCATTCCCCTACTCTACCAGTACCGCTTCAACAAAGCTAGTAGCCTGCAATTAATAGGTAATATTAGCATCAACTCACAGTTTGATGATGTAGTATTTGATGATGCTGTCTACATAGCAGGGGCCAGTTATACAAAACAGTATTCCGAAAAATTAAAATTAGGATATGGAATAATATACATACATCAATTCTTTGGTAATCAAATAGTTCCAATTATCAACGTTAATTATAAGCCCAATAACAAGTGGAATATTTCTGGCCGATTTCCTGCTAACATGAAAGGAATTTACTCTATTAATGAAAAACATTCTATCGGGTTAGAATGGATGTGGCTGGCCAACAGTTTTCGATTAGACAATTTGGTATACGAAGAGGCTTATGTTAAAAATAAAAATGCTATGGCAGAGTTATTTTATCGCCTCAGATTATGGAAATCATCCGTTTTGCAAATAGGAAAAGGTTATAATAATAAATTTTACGAAGTATACACAGAAGAATCGAATCAATTAAACCTATTTACCAAACCTCTAAACCAAAACCTAACTCCTATCCAAGAATTCGAGAATAAAGGATTGTTCTTTAACATAGGAGTCCACTATATTATATTCTAAGAAAAAATATGCATTTACAATTGGAATTTTGACTATTAAAATATCTAAAAATGACCTCTTTCATTACTTATAAATCAAATATTCGAGAAGAATTGGTATTTCTAATAATAGCCATAACTATGATTATTCTTACCGAATTTGCTTTCAAATCATTTAGAAGTGATCAGGGTTATGTAGCTATAGTACTTTTTGAAAATAGTGATCATGCACAGTTATCTGATTTATATACAACAGTAAAGAAGAATATTAATAAGGCGAGCTTAAGTGAATACATTTACATCAAAATAGAAAACCAAACCATTTATTTGATTCCTAATTATAAGGGACTGGAGAGTTATTTATTATTAGTATTTAACATGTCTTTTTCAGAAATTCAAAATCACACCCAACATGAAAAGGCCATTATCTACATACTTGATGAAAGCGCCTACTAAAACAAACTAACCTCTGACAGAATGCAAAAAAGCCACCTTTTGAGTGACCTTTTTATTAATAATTAAATAATCCACATATAATTATTGATGTTGTTCTCTTAGCAGGTCGTTAATCGTTTTAACAGGATTAAAAGTAATTAACGGCACTTCTACCAAAATAGTATTCCAATCGGCCATAGAACCATTCCATAAGCCCGGTAACTCTTGAGCTTTTAACTCTTTTCCGTTCTTAGACTTCTTGGTAATAAATCCTGTTTTAGGATCTCTGTATTTTAATAAATCAAATTTCTCGCCTTTGTAATTTCTTACGCCGCATACCAGGTCAGTAGGATTAAAGTGCGATGATTCCTTGAATATTTTCTCATATTTAGGCTCATCAAGGTTCAACTGGGCGGTCTCTCCTATCTGTAAAGCTAAAGATCCATCTTCGTCTTTCACCCAGAAAGGTCCCCCGCCGGGCTCTCCGGTATTTTCTACCATACCGCAAACACGAATGGGTCTGTCGAGCTTGTTTCTATAATAGCTTACCTTTTCTTGCAGAGAAAACTCTGTAAAACCATCAGGTCTTTTAATATTCAATTGGCCTTCAAATAATTGACCTAAAGACTCAAGCAGATCTTCATTCACGCCGGCATCAAGCTTTTCTAAAGCTTCAAACACCTTACTCTGCACGTCTAATAGTACGCCAGCAATGGCCTTTTTATAACCTGTAGTTGACTTCTTAATTCTATCAGGAACTACATTATCAATATTCTTAATAAAGATAAGATCGGCGTCAATATCATTCAGATTTTCTAACAAAGCTCCGTGTCCGGCCGGACGGAATAGGATGCTGCCATCCTCTTCAATAAAAGGCGAATTATCCATGTTTACCGCTATGGTATCCGTTGACCTTTTTTGCTGGCTAAAGCTTATTACAAAGCTCACACCATACTTCGCTTCGAAGCCTTTCTTTATTTCATTAACATGCTGCTCGAACCGCTCCTGATGCTCAGGAGATACAGTAAAATGTAAATAAACCGTATTATCTTTACCTACGGCATATTCAGCTCCTTCTACAAAATGTTCTTGAACAGGAGTTCTTACCTCATCATCATACTTATGAAATTTCAATAGTCCTTTGGGTAATTCTCCGTAGCCCATTCCTTCTTCAGGATCTAGTAAAGCATGTACTATGCTCTTATAATCTTTACGCTCTAAAGCTTTCTCTATGCTAGATCCATTCTTTTTAAGTGTGTTATCTAACTCATCATAAAAAGCAAATGAAGAAAGCTCAGTTATAAATTTCTTCACAAAATCGTCATTCTCAATATCATCGTCATCAGACTCCAGAAAGGCAAACAGGCTTTTGAACATTCTACTGGCAGCACCGCTGGCAGGCACAAACTTAACGATCTTTTTAGATGATGCGTCTTGTTCGTATTGGCCTAGATAATGAGATAGCTTAGAATCCGTTAATTGTAAGATTCCGTCTTCAATGGTTGCAGAAGCCTGGATATCAAGATAAGGAAATCCGTTTTTGAAGTTTTCTATTTGTTCCTCTACTTTATCAAAAGGTATTCCTTGTTTTTCAACATCATGCTTGAGTTCTTCTGTAATCATGTTTTATAATTTCTATTAGTTTTAGGTTTCAGTTTCTGTATATTATATTAAGCATTTACGAAGTAGCTTTGTTCAGCCATATCGTAAGCTTTTTTATATTCTGCATAAAGGTTACTCCAATCAAAGTACTCCGAGAGGTCTTCTGACTTGGTTCTCATTTCTATACGCATGCGGCTGGTTTTCACCACAAAATTGTAAAGTATATTGGCAAGATTCTCAGCAGCACATTCAAAGCTCTTATTCGCTCTTTCTACTACAAACACTCCATGATCCTCATCTCCTAAAGGTACGTTTTTTATATAATCACCAAAGCCAGACAAATCAGAAGTAACTGCAGAAACACCCCTTGCAAGGCACTCTACAGGCGTATAGCCCCATGGTTCATAGTAGCTGGGGAAAATACCCAGATGGCAAGCTCTAACAAACTCACCGTATTCCATACCAAACAATGGATTGGTAGATGAGACAAAGTCAGGATGGTAAACCACCTTCACCTTATCATCTTGATTATTAACCAGGTTAGCACTTCTCAGATAGTTAAGTATAGGATCTGAGGCATCCTCCATAATGTTATGTGTCACTATGCTGGGCAACTTACCTGATTTCCAAGACTGTATTGTTCTTCTATACCTCAGTTTCCAATAGTCATCAACCAGGTCATTAAGGTCTGGTAAGCGGTGATCTTTCATACTGCTGGCAGCATGCACAAACAGCTTTTCTTTGATTTGGCTTACTATGGCGTCACAGTTTTGAGCTACCTTATCTAGCATAGCCCTGGAGTTAAGCACATCAGGGTTAATAGAATAAGCGGGCTGTTTAGTGATAAAAAACATCACTACCGTCATAGGTACATGGTTTTCCTTCAGCTTCCAGTTAAGCCTTGCCAGTGCTTCCAGCGTAAGGTCATAACCTTTGTTGAGGTATTCGAACCTACCTGAAGTAAAGAAATATAGCGTTTTGCTAAGATCCCACGAATAACTCTGGAAAAAGTGACTCATAATAAACTGCTCCAGCACCTTTTTATGCTCATGATGCAGGTTATGCACTTCATGCACTACGTTGAAGCGTTCTATATTAAGCCCGTTAGGCAAAATATGATCAGGACTACGGCCCAAAAGATAGGCACATTCCCGGCCTGTCACTTCACTTACTGTGGTAAATATATGAGCTCCGTGTACGCAAGCTCTTTCCAGCTTCACATTAGTTTCAATGTCAAAATGCTTGGCCTCATATTCCCAATCCAAAAATGGTAAATGGTTATAGAAGTCTTGATCATTCATAGCCAGATAGCGCCCCAGTAAGGTAGCATGAGTTGTAAATATGGTTTTTACAGGCATCTGCATCCTGCGCATTTCCGGTATTGCCAGCCCAGCCATCCACTCATGAAAGTGAGCCAGCAGGTCTACCTCTGCTTCCATACACTCACGCGCCAGCTCTGACATAAAATGGTAAACCATATAGCCAAAAGCCATCACTTCATCCAGCAAAGGATCATATTTAGTAAACTCTATATGATGATTTTTCCAATAGTAGTATTTTATATTACCCAGATCGTGCATCACGCTATGCGTATGAAAAAGCACGGTCTGCGGCCTGCCAGAGACTAACCAGCGGCCATGGTACACTTCAAACCCCTTAGCACGGCAAGCATGCACTGCCCGGCCTATTATGGATTCTGTATCTTCAAAAGGTTCAAAGTCGGTAGCAGCATTTACCGGCACATAGGGCCCGATAAGACAATAATGGTCTTTCCATTCTTCAGTCATAACAGGAGCCTTAGAACGAATAACTGTATAAATTCCGCCCACCTGATTGCATACTTCCCAAGATATTTCGGTTAAAATCTTTTCAGAGGTGGAATCATTTTTAAGACTCATAGCTATATAATTCTAATCAATTGATGACAATTAAATTTAATGAATAAAAATTCATATGGAACCATGATGGTTTAATTATTTATTTTAATAAATTTTATTAATATAACCGAACAAAAGCAGAAAAGTTGACGCTCATGAATAGTAAATTCTTCTGAATGCAACGTTTATTGTAAATTCTTTGAAATTTTATAAAACCGAATGTATATTCTACTGTTTGAAAAATGATTTATTATCTTATTATATTTGATTAAGGAGATCAACGAACTCTCTTTTCAACCCAAAAGCGTAGCATGGAAAATCAAAATGAAAGTCAAGTAAACCAACAAGCAGATGGCTTTGAAGGTAATTATATTGAAAATTTTCAGGGTAAAGCTAAAGAAGAGGAGTTCTTTCCCGGCTCCATTACTTCTTACGAGAAAATAGAAGAACATATGTTAATGTTTTACGGCGAGCAGTCATCATTAGAGCTCACCGTAATATCTGACTATATATTAAAGTTCCGTTTTGCCCATGATGGTTATTTTGAAGATGACTTCTCATATGCCATAGATCCGGCATACAACTTTACTCCTGCCCAGTTTGATATGGCAGAGACTAAGGATGAGTTTGTCATTTCTACCAGTAAAATCACCTGTCATCTTTTTAAAGACTCTTTTAGGACAAAGATCACTGACAAAGCGGGCAACCTAATAGTGGAAGATGAAAAAGGCTACCACTGGAAAGATGAAAAGAAATATGGAGGTAATGTAGTAGTTACAACCAAAGTATGCCGTGATGATGAACAGTTTTATGGTTTAGGAGACAAATCCACCAGACTGAACCTTCGTGATGGCCGCTTTGAATTATGGGGAACCGACTGCTACGGCTACACTCAAGACACAGATCCGGTATATAAAAACATACCTTTTTACCTTGGGCTGCACAATAATATCGGCTATGGTATTTTCCTGGATAACTCCTTTCGCACTTTCTTTGACTTTGGTGGAGAGAGACACGGAGCAACCAGCTTTTGGGCTCAAGGCGGGGAAATGCGCTATTATTTCATTTATGGCCCGGAGTTAATGAGTGTCAGTGAGCGCTACACCATGCTTACCGGTAGGCCAGAGCTCCCTCCTATGTGGGCCTTAGGCTATCAGCAAAGTAAATGGAGCTACTACCCGGAATCTACGGTAAGAGAGCTGGCTCTAAAGTTTAGAGAGATGCAAATTCCTTGTGATGTTATTCACCTGGATATTGATTATATGAACGGCTACCGCTGCTTCACCTGGGACAAAACACGTTTTCCTGATCCTGCTAAAATGATAGCTGACCTGAGAACTCAAGGCTTCAAAATAGTGGTGATCATAGATCCTGGAATAAAAGTAGATAAAAACTACTTTGTGTATAAACAGGGAATGGATAATGACTACTTCTGTATTCGTGCCGATGGTCCTAAAATGAAAGGCTCAGTATGGCCCGGGCCGTGCTACTTCCCGGATTTTACTAACCCTAAAGTAAGAACCTGGTGGGCCAGCCTCTATGAAGGCCTTATGAATGATGATGGCGTAGCCGGAGTATGGAATGATATGAACGAGCCCGCAGTGTTTGAAGAAGGCTCATTTCCAAGAGATGTGCGCCATGATTATGACGGGCACCCTTGCAGCCATAGAAAAGGACATAACGTTTATGGAATGCAAATGGCCAGAGCGACATATGAAGGCCAAAAGCAGTTTTTAAAACCACAAAACAAAAGACCTTTTACCATCAGCAGATCTGGTTACGCAGGTCTACAACGCTTTGCCTCTGTATGGACTGGTGATAACATGGCTACCTGGGATCACCTCAGAATAGCTAATACACAGTGTCAGCGACTGAGCGCCTCAGGAATATCATTTGCCGGCTCTGATGTGGGCGGCTTTATAGGTACTCCTTCAGGTGAACTGTATGTGCGCTGGGTGCAAATGGCCACCTTCCACCCTTTCTTCAGAACACACTCATCTGGTGATCATGGTGACAAAGAGCCGTGGGTATTTGAGAAAGAGTTTACCGATATAGTTAAAAAATTCATTGAATTCAGATACCAGCTGCTGCCTTACATTTATACGGTGTTCTGGCAATATGCAGAAAGAGGAACTCCCATGCTTAAATCACTGCATATGGTTACTCAAGGAGATGTGCAGAGCTATTACAGAGAAGAAGAATTTCTCTTAGGTGATCATATATTAGTTTGCCCTATGTCTTTGGAGTCTTCCATAAAAAGAGCCGTTTATCTGCCTAAAGGCAAATGGTATAACTATTGGAATAATGAAGTATCAGAAGGAGGACAAGAAATACAGGTAGTAGCCTCATTGCAGGAGATTCCTCTTTTCATTAAAGCCGGATCAGTAATTCCTCTCCAGCCAAAAATGCAATACACAGGACAGATCAGCTTTGATCAGCTTGACCTATTGGTGTATTACACAGAAGGCAGCTACTCCACCGAATTGTATGAAGATGCCGGTGAAGGCTACGATTATGTGGATGGAGACAAATCATTAAAAACTTTTACAGTAGATAATGAAAAAGACATATTTAAATTAACTCAGTCCGTAGAAGGTGACTTTAGCACTCTTTACGAGTCTTATAAAGTGACGTTTTTCGGAATAGACAAACCTAAAAAAGTAACGGTAGATGGAAAAAGTATCGATGTGGAGAAAGATGAAGATGGAAACTTCTACGTTAATGTTCTAAAAGATTTTAACCAAATTTCTGTACATAAAACCAAATAACCATGAGCATTAAAAAGCAGTATTTAAAATCAAAACCTATTTGCAAAGTAACCTTCGCTATTGACAAGAAAGTAGCTAACGGCGCCAGCACCGTACACCTAAGCGGTAATTTTAATGATTGGGCTAAAGAAGAAGATGAGCTCACTGCTCTCAAAAACGGAACATTTAAGATCACTAAAGAGCTGCCTGCTGATCAGGAATATGAGTTCAGGTACCTGCTTGATGGTGAATACTGGGCTAATGATGATGATGCCGACAAGTTTATTGATAATGGCGTATCTAATGAACAGAATTGCGTGATAGTTATCTAACAAGAAGTTCTTCAGATTCATATTATAATTTATTCCAAAGAAACCTCTTGGACATGTTAGATAACTATTAAATAAAATCTATGGATGAATTAAAAGTCCTTATGTTAGGCCCTGGAGAGCCCACTGCCCTGAACAGTGGGCTTGGTATTGCCACCCACCATATAGCAAAAAACCTAAACTCTCTGGTCAGGCTTACCATCATTCAGCCTGGAGATAGCATAGAGGAAACACATTATTCTGAGATTACGGGTGTGAATTTTCAGCAATTTAGTGACATAAGTGTAGCTAAAGACATCGCTCGCATTAGCATAAAAGCTAATCTGGCTCCTTACTTTTATAGTGGTTATACTTCGGAAACGCTAACACAAGAAAACATTAGTGAAAGTGAGGTAAAAAAAGAGCTAGCTCTGTTCACATCAAAAACGGTTTCATTCTCACAAAACATAGATTTCGACCTTATTTATGCCCATGACTGGACTACCATGAAGGCAGCAATGGAGATAAAAAAAGCTACTAAAAAGCCATTGATAGTGCACATTCACTCCTTAGACTATGATCGCAGTGCCACTCATGGCGAATCATGGGTATATGAACTAGAAAAAGAAGGACTGGAAGCTGCTGACCGTATTATAGCTGTGAGCGAATATACCGCTCAAATCATAAATGAATATTATGAAATTCCCAATCACAAAATAGATATTGTACATAACGCTATAGGAGCATACCGGCATTCGCATGTCAATAAGATATTCTCTGAAAAGCTCATTCTTTTTGTAGGCAGATTAACAGGTCAGAAAGGGCCAGCCATTTTCATGCAGATAGCAGCAAAAGTAAACCAACAAATTCCTGAAACCCGTTTTGTAATGGCAGGTACAGGCGAGCTCCTTAAACAACTCATTGAGTCTGGAGCCTACCGCAGTGTAAGTGGTAAGTTTCACTTTACTGGTCAGTTAAGTCCTAAAGATATGAAAGCTCTATACCGCCGCTGCGATATCTATTGTATGCCCTCAGTATCTGAACCGTTTGGCCTCTCTGCGCTAGAAGCAGCCAGCATGGGGCTACCGGTAGTCATTAGCAAACAATCTGGTGCAGCAGAGGTACTGCCAGCAGCTTTAAAAGCTGATTACTGGGATGTAGACGTTTTCGTGAAGCATATTATCTCGCTACTTACCAATGACAAATTATATAATCAGGTGGTAGAAGGAAACACAAAAGAAATTAGTAAGCTCAGCTGGGAAGAAGTAGCCGAAAATATAATGGCAGTGTTTAATAAAGTCAACGCATAAATTATGGATACCTGTCTCATTTTCACCTTTCACTCCCCGCTACAACTCTCCGATTACTCATTCTTTGATATCGGAAAGAAAAAGCCATACTTTGACGAAAAGCACACGCACCAAAGGTTTAAAAGTAACTACAAAAGCATTTTCAAACCAGCGCTAAGCGGCATATTAGATCTACTTACCAGAAGAGATTTTAGATGTTCCCTATACATGTCTGGCACTTTTCTCACCGCACTTCACCGCTCAGAGCCAGCTACCATTGAGAAGCTTAAAAAGCTCATTCAAGATGGTAAAATAACTATTATGGGAGGCACCAGCCATGAGTCCATTGCCTCATTATTTTCAAAATCATTATTTCAATACCAGCTCATTGCTCATAAAAAACTCATAGAGCAATTCTTCGAGGTCTCTCCTACCATTTTAAACAATACAGAAAATATTCACTATAATGACCTACTCACTACCGTAGAAGAGTGTGGTTATAAAGCTTTGTTAACAGAATCTTTAACCTGGTATCTTCATGGTAATTCGCCTTATCAGGTATTTAAATCACCGAAGCATAATGTTTCCATCTTGCTCAATCAGCCCTCTTTGCCAGATAACGCAGCAAAAGGTAGCGGCATTATAACCCGCCACATTGATCCGCTATTGGCTACCTATGATAACTGGAAGCAACACATTGTAAATATTATGAACCAAAGCGAACAGCTGATAACAGCTGAAGAAGCTTTGAAGAAGTATAAGCCTTCATCTACATATAGCATACCCATGCCAATAGGACGCAAAAGGCCACAAGTTGGCATTTCTTCTTTCACTGAAAATGCCATGCAAAAAGAAGTAATAACCAAGTTGTTACTCATGGAAGAAAAGATTAAGAAGGCACTGAACACCAACCTGCTTTATGAGCTCTCCAAATTCACCTCTGCTGACTACTTCCTCGACATGAACTATAAAACCATTACGGCTACTGAAAAGCAACCCTATGATTATTATATCTCCATGATGAATATGCTCTCTGATTTTGAAATCAAAAAAATGAATCTGTAGTTAGAGTAATTGCTGAATATTAACTAAAACACTTAACCCATTTCATGAAAAGACTTTCTTACATCTTTGCCCTATGCCTTATGATTTCTGCTTTTTCTGTAAGCTATGCGCAGAAAGGTAAAACCGAAAAAAAGATTATAAAAACCATAGATCAAAATACTGAATACTACACTAATCTGCTAAAAGAGGCTGTCAACATTAACAGTGGCACCATGAACTTTGAAGGCGTGCACCAAGTTGGAGAGCTTTTTAAAAAGGAACTGGAAGCTTTAGGATTCGAGGCTCAATTGACCTCTGGTGAAGCATTTAACAGAAGTGGTCATTTAATAGCCCGTCATAACGGCAAAAAAGGCCCCAAATTTTTACTTATCGGTCATTTGGATACGGTTTTTGAACCCAATAGTCCTTTTCAGGAATGGAATATGAAGAATGACTCTATTATGAATGGCCCAGGAGTAGCTGATATGAAGGGTGGAGATGTAATCATCATTTTGGCGATGAAAGCGCTTAAAGAAGCCGGTGTGTTAGATGATATGTCTATAGAAATTATTATGACAGGAGATGAAGAGAAAAGCGGCTCTCCTTTAAACTTATCCAAGAAAGCCCTTACTGAAGGTGCTGAGTGGGCAGACATAGCCTTGGGTTTTGAAAATGCTGATGGAGACCCAAGAACCATAGTTACCTCCAGAAGAGGTTCTTTAGGCTGGACACTGGAGGTAGAAGGTAAAGCAGCTCATTCATCTCAAGTATTTTCAGAAAAGGTAGGCACAGGAGCTATTTACGAGACCTCGCGTATCCTAACTTCTTTTTATAATGAATTATCAAACGAGCCTAACCTTACTTTCAATCCGGGCTTTATCATAGGAGGCACTCAAGTAGCAATGGATGAAGATGGCGGTGGAGGCTCCGCTCATGGCAAGACCAATGTAGTAGCGCAAAGCACTATTGTACGAGGAGATATAAGAGCGGTATCTACTGAGCAGCTGGACCAGGCGCAAAAAACAATGCAGAGAATAGTAACAGAAAACTACCCTCAAACAAAGGCAACACTCACCTTTTCGGAAGGTGGCTACCCACCACTTACCCGAACAGATGGCAATACCCAAGTTTTGACCAACTATAATCAAGTGAGTCAGGATTTAGGTTTTGGATCTGTTACTGCTGTTAACCCAAGAAATGCAGGAGCTGCTGATATCTCATTCACAGCAGGCTATGTAAACATGGCTGCCGATGGGCTTGGGCTCAGTGGTGCTGATGACCATACTATTAATGAAACTGGCAACCTGAATATGCTGCCCAGACAAGTCAAAAGAGCGGCAGTACTCATGTATAGACTAAGCCAAAAATAAGTTATTTATGTCTGTGAGCGGCATTTACTGCCGCTCCAATTATACCTGCATTATTGAGCTTTTCGGAAACGGAATAAGGGGTTTCAATTTTTATTTTCTTACGATAGAGATGAATCTTTTTACTCACCCCACCACCCAAAATAATATAATCAGGAGAAAATACGCGTTCTATATGCTGCAAAAAGAAGTTAAGCCGCTTACCCCAGGCCGAATAGCTCAGGTTTTTACGCTTACGAGCAGAATCAGCTGAATAGCGTTCTATGACTTTACCTTTTTTACCATACATACGGCCAAGCTCGAAATTGGGTATCAGCTCACCGTTATAAAACACACCGCTACCCAGACCGGTACCTATGGTAATAGTCATCACTAAACCTGATTTATTTCGGCCTGCTCCATATTTCATCTCGGCAATACCAGCGGCATCCGCATCATTAATAACAGTGAACTTCACATCATCACAATATTCACTAAACAGGTCATCGATTTGCACCCCTTTCCAGCTCTTATCCAGATTAGAGCTATACATGGCTTTGCCTCGGTTCACCACCGTTGGGAAAGCACAGCCAACATCATCAGACCAACTGAAATGGTCAATAATTTCTTTTATAACCTTAGCTACTGCGGAGGGAGTTGAAGGCTTAGGAGTATCTATTCTAAAACGATCTGAGATAATCTTGCCTGAAGTGGTATCTACTATGGCTCCTTTTATGCCAGAACCGCCTATATCTATGCCGAGTATTTCCATATACGCCAAAATAGTATTTTATAAAATTTTAGCCTAAGATAATTCAGGAATAAATGCCATTACCTTATAAATATGAGGGTTGTTGGTTAGTTTGGTTTGATTATATTATACTTTGTTGCGTTCGAAAAGACCTAACTTCTTTTTGACTCAAAGGGCACAAGTGGACACTTGCCCCAGCTTGCTAGCTGATCAGTTAGATCCATGATTGAGGGATGGCGATTGAGAAAAATAAAGGCATAAAAAAACCGCAAGCTAGAGCATGATCTAACCAGCGGTAGAAAGTAAAATTTTCTGTTCTAGAAATTATCTTTGGTAAATAACCTGAGCATCTCCTATCTTATTATTTAGCACATCATCATCTGCCAAATAAGTGTATTGGTTATTATATTCACCTGACGGTTTATCACCGATTATGTATTTAATTACATTTAAGTCATCTGGTGCATTTAATACTAACTGGTCAGATACTCTAACCGTCTCGTCTTCAATATTTTGATCTGTAGAAGACAGTCTTGCCACTACGTATAAATTCTTTTGTGAAGCATATACTTTTTCTATTTCAAGCTTATGCATAGTATCATGTACTTCTGCTTCCACCATTAAATTACGTTCTTCCACTTCAGAATCGGAGTCAGGCATAGTTACGTCTACGTAAGGTACTTCTACTTCCTTTTCTTCCTGAGCTATTACTACCTTCGGCACGGTAATAGTCTTAGTTCTGGTATCTACATTAACATCAGCCCAGTCTACATCGTATTCTGGCATTTCACCTGATTCTGCTTCTACATCTACATCCAATTCAGGAGCCTCACCTTCTTCTGTTTTTTCTACATCACAAGCAGAGAAAATAAATAGAAGAATAGTAGATATTAATAAAGTTGATCTTTTCATATTCTAGTTTTTTATTGGTTATGTTTTAATAACAGGCGCAATATGAAATTGTTAGAAAGAATATGATTATCAATGATTTGCTGCTTTTAGTGGCCTTATAAGGCAATAATCAATTACCAATTAAATACTCAATCCTCTTTCTTAAGTACTAAAGCGGTTCTTGAAGGTATGTAAACGCTCAATTTATCATCTTTTAAGGTATGATACTCAGTTTCTGCATCTACACGATTATGGCCACCGTATTGAGGTGCATCTGAAATTAATGCCGCCTTAAACTTACCGGGTTGATTGGCCCGGAAGGTATAATCAGCAATAGACCTATTGGCATTAAAATTCACGATAAAAATCAAATTGTTACGTTCATAAATAATGATTTTATTTTCATTATCCATATTCAGTTGCTGGGCGGGCAAGGCAGATAGCACATCATGATGTCTTAACATATGCACCATATCTCTATCAAAATTATTAAGATACTGATATTTGAGATCAGGGTTATCTACCAAATTCCATTGACGTCGTGCATACTTATAACTCCAGCCATTGTCTTGACGAGGAAAATCTATCCACTCAGGATGCCCGAATTCATTACCAATGAAGTTGAGATACCCTTCTCCACCAACTGTAGCAGTAATCAATCGTAGCATTTTATGTAAGGCCATACCTCTATCTATGATAATGTTATCATCATCTTTACTCATGTGCCAGTACATCTCCTTATCCATAAGCCAGAAGGCCAATGTTTTGTCTCCTACCAGCGCCTGATCATGAGACTCGGAATAGGCTATTGTTTTCTCCTTCCACCTGCGGTTAGAGAGCACATCCCAGATTTCATGAATATTCCAATCTTCATCCTGAGTATGCTTGAGCAACTTGATCCAATAATCAGGAATACCCATTCCCAAACGGAAATCAAAGCCGACGCCCCCTTCATCTACCTTACGACTGATTCCGGGCATGCCACTCATATCTTCAGCTATGGTTATGGCTCCAGGTTTCACTTCATGAATAAGCACATTCACCAATTGTAGATAGCGAACGGCATCCCAGTCAACCTGATCTCTAAAATATTTATCATAATGATCAAAAGACACATAATCACCATGATGATGATACATCATAGAGGTAACACCATCGAAACGGTATCCATCAAAATGAAACTCTTCTATCCAATATCTGGCATTGGAAAGCAAGAAGCGAAGCACTTCATCTTTACTATAATCGAAGAGTTTAGAATCCCAGCTATTATGGTAGCCTCTGCCTCCTTCATGAAAATACTGATGTCCTGATCCGTCAAAGTCATTGAGGCCTTCAGCCATATTTTTAACCGCATGCGAATGCACCATATCCATAATTACAGCCATGCCATAGTTATGAGCCTTGTTAACCAGATATTTTAAATCTTCAGGCGTACCAAAACGAGATGACGGCGCAAAGAAGTTACTTACGTGATAGCCAAAAGAGCCATAATAAGGATGCTCCTTTATAGCCATCAGCTGTATACAGTTATACCCCAGATCTGCTATGCGAGGCAATACATGATCAGCAAACTCACGGTAAGTACCTATTCCTTCTTTATTTTGAGCCATTCCCAGATGGCTTTCATATATAATGGGCGATTTTATACTGGCAGGACTAAAATCCTGATCACGCCAAACAAAGGGTTCTACCGGCTTCCATATCTGACCACTAAAATCTTTGCTTTCTTCATCTTGCACTGCACGCTCAATATAAGCCGGTATCCTACCTCTATAGGTATCATTAGCCATTACTTTCACCTTTACCCTGCTACCATGCCTCAGTACATTTTGCCTGTTTTCATTAGGAATAAATATTTCCCAAATATCATCTTCGCCCTTTTTTAATGGATGGCTGGCACCGTCCCAATTATTGAAATCGCCTATGAGCCATAGCTGCTGCGCTCCCGGAGCCCACTCTCTATACCACCATCCTTTCTGCTCATGATCAAAATGAAAGCCTAGCTCTTTATCTCTTGAGGCATATTGTTTTAATGATTGGTGATAGGTTATGATCTCATGATATTTCTGCTGATAGAAGTCATATCGTTTATTAATATCCTCTTCGTAGGGTTTTAACCAAGGATCATCAGTTACTAATTGTAGGCTTTCTTCGGTCATGGGTTGGTGGCTTAGTTTATATATCTAATATACAGCCAATATCTGAATTTGTTCAAACCGAAACACTCATTTATACATTAGCAAAATACATTTTTTTACTTTTGATATTCTATTTTTAAATCAACACCATTCATGTAAATATTACCATACAATGAATAAAAAACACCCTGAAGTAATGAAATACAACTCGTATATTTGCCGAAATATTTTTGAATAAGATTACGATGAAGGAACCAAGTGCATTAGAGGCAGTGGCAGCGGGAAAATGTCCGCGTTGCAGAAAAGGTAAAATGTTTAAATACTCAGCATACAATCTGAGTAAATTCACAGAGATGCATGAAGAATGCGAGCATTGTCACCTTCGATTTGAGAGAGAGCCGGGCTTTTTTATAGGTGCTATGTATATTAGCTATGCTTTTTCAGTGGCTCTCTTCACCACAGTAGGTGTAGCTCTCAGCGTATTGGGAGATTTTTCTTTACTCACTTATGTACTCACCACTACCGCTTCCGTTATTATTTTGTTACCGGTCTTATTCCGTTATAGTAGAATTATTTACCTCCACGCATTCGGAGGTGTAAAATATCAACCCGAAGCACTAGCGACTAACGATAAAAGTTCATAACTTAAGATCTTGCTATTTCATTCTCGTAAAGGCATAAGAATTATTATTTTTATGCCTTTACTTGTTTTATACGCATGAAGAAACACATACCTATACTCAATAGCTGCACTCTTTCTGACTCTAACAAAAATAAAATATTAGTAGACCACTTTGCTGCATACCTGGATAAGAACCGTAATATGGTATTTCCGCACAGGCACAGCTTTTATCATATTGTCATCTTCACTCAGGGTTCTGGTTATCATACTATTGATTTTGAAAAGTTTGATGTCATTCCCGGGCAGATCTACTTCATGGATCCCGGCCAAATCCATTCCTGGCACTTCTCTGATGATGTAGATGGCTATGTAATTAACTTCGACAAAGGATATTATGAGTCCTTTTTACTCATATCAGACAGTATAGATAATTTTAGTTTTTTTAATGGCATAGCTCATGACGGAGTAATACAGCTGCCTCCACCCCTTTTAAAACAAGCCACTACACTCTCAGAAAGTCTATACCAGCAAGTAAACCATACTCAGCCTGTGTATTGGGACTTAACAAAAACCATTTTACTGCACTTACTTATGCTGGTGGAGCAGGTACACACCAAAACAACTACAGGCCAACCAGGAAGTAACTACGCCTTATTAAAGAATTTTCAGAGACTTATAGAAAAGAACTTTGCTACCTCTCGCCTACCTAATGAGTATGCAGCAGAGCTCAATGTTACTCCCAATCATTTAAATGTGGTATGCAAAGAACATTTAGGGCATTCGGCTGGTGAAGAAATTAGAAACAGAATAATACTGGAAGCCAAAAGGCTGTTAGTAGTAAACACGCTTAGCATTTCAGAAATAGCCTACTCACTTACTTTTAAGGATAACTCTTACTTCAGTAAATTTTTTAAAAAACACACTGGAATGACGCCTGAAGAATTCCGAAAAAACAGAGCCTGGTAGCTCTTAACCACCAGAAGCAAAACGCATGAGATATGCGCAGAATAACGCTCCGTAAGTACCTAAAGCATAACCCAACACCGCTAACAACACCCCTACAGTAGCTAATGAAGGGTGAAATGCCGCTGCCACCACCGGTGCAGATGCTGCTCCGCCTACGTTAGCCGTACTTCCTACAGCCAAATAAAAGAATGGTGCTTTGATCAGCTTTGCGGTAATAATTAAAATAATAATATGAATAGCCATCCATATGAAACCAACAAGAAAAAAGCCCAGGTTGTCAAATATGGCCATAACATCCATTTTCATACCTATACTTGCTACCAACACATAAATGAAGATAGTTCCAATTTTTGAAGCTCCTGCACCTTCGTATTCTCTCAGTTTAGTAAAGGAAAGAATAATGCCAATAGTGGTTGATAAAACTACTATCCAAAAGAATTTACTGTCCAGGCCTACCTCTATGAGTTGAGGTATATGTGTAGTTACAAAAGGTGCAATATAGTCACTTAAAAAATGTGCTAATCCCGTCACTCCAAAACCAATCCCTAAGATTATCATGAGGTCAGCTACAGAAGGCATTCTGGCAATGCTCAAGCTATAGTTTTCCATCTTTTCTTGCAGATGCTGTATAGCTGTGTTATCAGCTTTGAAAAATTTATTGATTTGTTTCTCTTTACCAATACCAATTAACAAGCCTACCAAGCAAAGTTCAGCCACAATGATGTCCACTGTAATACTCACAGAATAAAGCTCAGGAGAAGGCTCAAATTGAATATACATGGCTGCCTGATTAGCTCCTCCACCTATCCAGCTACCCGCTATAGTGCTCATTCCTTTCCAAACCGCATCAGGGCCTACACCGCCTACTACATCAGGTGCAATTACTGATACCAGTAAAATAGACAATGGGCCACCTATAATTATGCCTAAGGTGGCAGCAAAGAACATGATGAGTGCCTTAGGCCCAAGCTTCATTATTTCCTTCAGGTCGATACTTAAAGTAAGCAACACCAAACAAGCAGGCAACAAATAACGAGAAGCCACAAAGTATATCTGAGAGGCCTCAGTATCTACAAGGTTAAATGTATTCAGTAAAGAGGGTAAGAAATAACATAACAGCAGCATGGGAACTACACTGTAAAACTTTTTCCAGCCGGGGTGCTTACTATTGGCCGTTTTGAATATGACGGCCAACATCACCATTAAAATTCCGAAAATTACAGCATCATTAGTTAGCAGGGGTTCCGCGTGCGATTCTTCCATAAAGCATGTTTTTCTTACAAAGCGGTGAAGTAAATTAAATAAATACTACCAAGCAAATTCTAGTTATCAGACGTACTCTTTATTTCGTCTATTAAGCTCATTAATTCTGCCAGCATCATAGCAGTAGCTCCCCACACCACTTTTCCGTTAACATCAAAATATGGAGCTTTTAAGCGAAAGCGAGATCTTACCAGTATATCCTTTTGCTTGCGGTAGGTCTTATCTTCCAGGACATTAACTGGTGCCTCCAGCAACTCCTTCACTTCATAGGGATCTATGGTGAAATTAGGCTTAATAGCTGTATAACCAATAAATGGACTCACCCTAAAATTACTGGGCGGTATATATAAATCACTGAGTTTGCCTATTACGGTTACATCATCAGGATTTACACCTATCTCCTCATGCGTTTCCCTTAAAGCGGTAGCTTCCAGGTTATCATCATCTTCTTCCCACTTGCCTCCGGGCAGACTGACCTGACCTCCGTGAGTACCATTGTAATCATGTCGCTGGGTAAGTGGCAGATAAATACCATCTTCCTTTTCATAAAAAAGCACCATCACCCCTCCTAACCGTACATCTTCTTTATCCAGATTGAAACGCTCTTCTGTGCTTTCTGCCGGCATCATAATACGCTGTGCATGCGCGCCCGGCAAAGGTTCTTTTAGTCGATCTTGCAGTTTATTTATAAACTCTTCAAAATCATTGTTTTTCAAATGCATCTCTATTCGTCATCTCTACATAAGACTGCCCTGCTATAGGTACGCCGTCCATAGTACCACTAGCAGTACACATGCCTTCCCAATAATAAAATTTATGTATAGGACTAAAGCTAAGCCCTAATTCCTGATCTTTCAACACGGCCTTGATATTTAAATCAACATCCAAAGAAGGCAGCAGTATTTTCCAACTTACAGGATAAGAAGTTTTTGAATGATCACTTTCCCAGTATTCTTCCGCTTCTATACTTATGCCCGTTCCTTTCAGATCTATTTGCTCTCCATTAGCACCATAAAAAGTGCCTCCGTAAATATCCTTATTATCTCCAAAATGATGTAGCCTGTACAGCATCAGTTCTTGGCCATTATCTAACTGCACGGAGAACCAATCCCAAGCCACTTGCTTTTGCCACACCCCTATACAGTTCCACTGTCGGTCATACCACAGGTCACCTTCTAACTCAATGGGGTTGCCGTAATGAAACAATTGCCCTTTAGCGGCTAACCGCGGATATGAGTAGTAACCCGCCTGAGCATATTCACCATAATTTTCATATCCGGTACTATTATGAAGCAATAAAGGCTTAGCGGGGGTCGTTTCTACTTTTAACAAAAAATGATCTTCTGGCAGGTTAGCCTCCAGCTTATATTTACCCATTTGCCCTGACAGGCGGTGATTGATATCCTTATCCACCACCTTAAGATCTAAAGGCCAGTTTGGTTGCAGTAAGCTATCGAGCTTTAATATTTTGTAATCATACTGAAATGTATTTCCTTGTGGATCTGTAATGGCAAAATTGCTCATCAGATAGTCATTCTTGTTTTTTGGATTAAAATGAAAAATCACATATTCAATACCGTATTGATCAGAGGAGTTAACATCATTAAGGTGCCCCGTAAAATACCACCACTCCAAAGAGTTTTTAAAATGCGGGGCTTCATCTTCGGGCAAATTGGCCTTATCATTATATATGTCATTACCACTGTAAGGGGTAAACTTACAACTGACTAAAAATGAACACCATAACAATATATATATCTTTTTCATCATACTTTAAACATCGTATAAAATAAGATGTTTGTAAATTAGGTCAAAGAATAGACATAGCCATATTATAATCTCTAATAATCATTAATGGTTCGAAAATTACCATACCTCGTACTGCTTTGTTCTCTCCACTTTTGCTGCTATGGGCAGGAAAGCATCGTTAATTGCACTGATTCTACGTTTTGTGTGCCCAGTGTAATTGGCTTACCAAGATCAAAAGGTATAGTTATTAAAAGAGAAATAGTAAGGGATTATAGCATAAGATCTAGCAGTGATGAATATGGCGATAGCAATGCAGAACTAAGAAGAAACCGGCGCTGGGAATTTAAAGTTCGGGCTCCAATAATAATGAAAGACGGTTTTAAAATGGCCGCCGGGATCAAATACTTTGTAGAGGAACATAATTTTGAAGAGCCTGATAATCTGGAATATCCTTTTTATAAAAACCTGGAAAACCGATCATTAAGAAGCATTAGGGGTGAACTTTTTATGGTGAAGCCTACCAAGACTAATCGCTTTTATTTGCTAAGGCTCAGTGGTGGGCTCAACGGCGATTACGGATCAGACTCCTTTGCCAAGCATGACTTTTTCCGGTTTTCCGTTTCTCCACTTATAGGTTGGAAAAAGAATGACTATGTTTCTTATGCGTTTGGCGTTGCCTTTAGTTATAACTTTGGCCGCAGATCTATTGCGCCTATAATAGCTTATAACAAATCATTTAACAATCAATGGGGTGTGGAAATGATATTACCGGCAGAAGCAAAACTTCGCTATAGCACCCTGAATCAAAAGAACTTTTTCTATTTAAAATCTGAACTTAATGGATCTAACTACAGTGTTAGGTTAGATGAGACCCAGGAAGAGCTGCTCTACCTCAATAAGTCAGAGGTGCGCTTCCTGCTATGCTGGGAACGTGAGATCCATGACTGGCTATGGTTTGGAATAGAAAGTGGACTACGCACTAACATCAATTTTGACCTTTCTTCTGAAGTAGGATTTAATGCCGATACAGTGATAGAAAATAAGCTAAATGCAGCTATGGTTTATAATGTAAGCATATTTGTAGTGCCACCTAGAAAGCTATTGAAATAATTCACATATATCACTGATAAATAGACAGTTAAACATAGTTAAGTTCAGCAATCTTTAACCAAGTTTATTGACAAGAATCTAGCAATTCTTCAGTAACATCTTCCTTATTTTCTTTTGCTAGAAACAGCTGTTTACAAGCCGCTTTCTCATCTCCTGTCGCTCTTAATGCCAAGCCATAATAGAGATGAATATTAGAAACAAATTCATCTAACTTAAGGGCATGAGCCAACAGCTTCACCGCCTCATCATACTGCTCTGTTTGGTAGTAATACCAGCCTTTATTTCTATAGGCCCAGGCATTTTTAGAGTCTAAAGTAATGCTTCTGTCAATATCCTTTTTTGCCTTTTCCAGCTCCCCTTTTTGTAAATAAATAAAGCCTCTGTTATTTAAAAAATACGGTTGTAATGATTCGTAAGTCAGCGCCATATTCACTAACTCCAGGGCCTTATCATAATTACCTCTTTGCTCCTCTATCAAAGCCAATGAGTTATAAGCATTAGATTGTTCTACATCCAGGTCCAACGCCTTCTTTAAATCTGCTTCAGCAGCTTCCAGGTCATGCATATAATATTTTACAGAGCCTCTGTTAATAAGCGTTTCTACATTAGCACTATCTAGCTCCAGTGCTGTATTAAATTCATTAAGCGCTTCATCAAACTTTCTAAGTTTAGCTTTTACCAGCCCCTTTCTGAAATAGACTGTACTGGAGTCAGGCATTTGAGACTCTGCATATTTCAAATCTTCTAATGCGCTATAATATTCTCTTCTTTCATAAAAAGCATTAGAACGATTCATGTATGCATCAAGATACTGAGGGTCGCACTGTATGGCTCTCTGGTACTCTTGGATCGCTTTGGTGTATTGAGCTTGTTCAAAATAAACAATACCCAGATTATTAATAGCAGGCGTATAACAAGAATCTATTTTTATGGCCTCAGAGAAAAAACGAGAGGCCTCCCTATAATCTTGCTGACTGAGTGCTTCATTTCCTCTAATAAGAAAACGTTGCTTTTGGGTGTCATTTTTTGCTCCACATGCGGCCAAGAATAATGACAAAATAATCAGGAAGGTAAAATTGCGCTTCATACTACACTCAGTTTCTTTCCTGCAAGTTTAACAGTTGCTCGTTAAAAAAGCACTCTTTTAATTCTAAATCAAAGCTAGAATAAGGAATAAAACGCTGGATACAGAAATGAAAAAAGCCCTGCGGGCTCCCAAATTTATTAACGGACAGCATTTGAGAGCACCGCAGAAGCTAACAGGATAAATTATTGATATTTTATTTTGTTAAACCACAAGTTTCTGAACGAAATGGCCAAACTAATCTCATTGGTAGTTTCTTTTATAAGGTGATTACTGGTGGTACCATTCACCTTTCTATGATAAGCCAGGTTAATGGCTCCATCTGACTTAAGCGGTAAACCTAACCCCGCTGTAACTCCCCAGGTGTTAAATGAAGTATCATCTATATCCATATAGGAGTTTTCTATATAATAGCCCATTCTATAACTCATCAAATCAGTATACCTCTCGCCTCTTCTATTGGGTGTAAAATCAACCCCTACTGAATATCTCCAGGTATCATTAATATCATCTAACGAGCCTATTTCAACGTCGCTCCATTGGTTAAACTCTACATCACCAGCCAGTATCCACTTCTCATTAACGAATGAAAGCCCAAGCCCCACTTTCTGCGGCATCTGATAGCCATTTTCTGTCTCTGACTCTTCATAAACCAACTCCGCATCAGCATCATTAACTAATTGGCGGGTAGAGTTGCCTGTCAGGTCTGTTTTATCATCATAAATTAAACCCAGATTAATAGCATATTTCTCCCTTTGAAATTTATAGTCTAGGGCAAAGTCAACATTTACCTTTCTCACACTTACTTTCTCCGTTACAGAAAATAAAGAAGAACTTCCTGATAAGGCATTCTCTTCATGCTTAAGGCTTCCTAATATAAAAGATAATCGCGCTCCCAATGTCAGGTTTTTAACCAACTCATAGCCTTGAGAAAAATACAATTCATTGAGCCCGCCTGAGCCTACATAATTGATGGTATAGTTCCGACCTTGCACTGTTTCTACATCATCTACCGTAATGTCGTACCCCACTTTACTTACTGGTGATATGCCTACAATACCCGTCCATTTATTATTGAACCTAAACCAGAAGCTTAAATTAGAAATACCACCATCAGATACGGAGCCGGCGCTGCCATCATCAGTCGTTCTACTAATATTATTGTAATAAAGCCCTACGTCAAAAATGTGGGTATAATAGCCTCCAACCTGGGTGTTAGCAGCATAATTAACTGTATTCACCCAATAAGGACTACTTAAGCCAATTGAAGTAAAGCCCATACCTCTACTCTGCACGCTCGCTCGGGACTGCAGCTCTCCCAGCCCAAATATTGAATAAGTGGAACCGGAAGAGCTTTGCGCCCAACTGTTATGGGCTGCACAGAGAAACAACGAAGGCCATAACAGTATGCATATAAATCGTTTAATAATACGGATCATCATCATACTCATCTAAAGGCAGGAATTCCCATAGGTCATCAAAACGCTGACTGCTATTGGTTCCCAAACCTACGAATGATCTACCGTTAACCGTAAAGCCTATTGCGCCTTGCCTGGCGAGCCCTTCAAAAGCAGTTCTTTCTTCCCAAATATCATTTACAGGATCATACGCCCAAGTAGTAGTTAAATTAGAACCTGAGCTACCGGTAGTGATAAAACCCATTCCTTCCACGCCAAAAGCTACTCCATATCGCCTTACTATGGCATAGTCATCATCATCGTCAAGCTCAGTCATTCTTACCCAGATGTCAGTACTTTCGGGAACAAACTCAAAAAAGTCTGTTTGGTAAATTCCATTATTAGTTCCAGTACCTACAAACACACGATCATCTACCGTGAAAGCCACAGCACCATCTCTCTTTTCTCCTTTTATACTCACCTCTTCACGCCAAGAGTCAGTAGCAGGATCATAACTATAGAAGTCTTTTAAGTAATTATCACCATCATTACCTGTTCCTACATATCCTCTGTCATTATATGCAAAAGCCACAGCATGTAATCTGGCCGAACCGCCATAATCTTCTACCTGAGTCCAACTGTCATTTTCGGTATCATATTCCCAAAAATCCTTAAGTTCCTTACTATCATTATTATAACCAGTGCCCACATAACCTTTGCTGCCAATAGCAAAAGCCACAGCTCCTGACCTGCCAATACCAGGGAAACTATCCAGCTTTACCCAGTTATCATTATCCGGATTATATGACCAAAAATCTCTTAGGTAATCATCTCCATCAAAACCAAGGCCTATATACGCCTTATTACCCACTACAAATGAAACAGCACCAGAACGCTGTCTCCCGTCCATTGAGCTTCTTTTAATCCAGTTACCGTCTTCTGAGGTGCTTTCATCGCTGTCACTGGTACACCCCGCTAAGTACAAACTGATTACTCCCACCAGCAGCAGTGGCATAAATTTGAACTGTCTACTCATTTTTAAGATTTATTATATTTAAACTTAATTGTGCTTCATAGTCATCACTCTCCTGGTCACCCACAGTGAGGTAATCCAGGCCAATTCCATAATCATCGGTTGTACTTATGGCAAGCAAAAGAGCATTTTCATTATTTTCATCCAGCGAAAGCTGATAATCTATAAATTCCTTTATATCCACTGAGTAATAGGTATTCCTATCAAACTCACTGTTTAGTGTTAATTCCATTTCCGTAGAATTGGATTGCAAGGTCTGGTTATCTTCATCTACAAAGTATACCGTGATCTGCGTTGGTAACATGTCATAAGAAGGGTACTGTGAGCTCACCGGCTTTAGCACGAGGTAAGCACTCTCCAACAGCATATCAGGGTTGTCTTCTATTATACTGTTTAAGGATGGAAAATCTATTCTTAAAAATACTCCTATACCTGGCTGAATAAAGCCTCTATTGTCTGTATCTTCTGACGACACCAGCATATAATCATCATCTTCTGAATCTGTAGTAAATAGCGGAGTATTTTCGTAATCTGATACAATATGATTAAAAGTGATATCCGTAGTGGCATCATTCGTAAAGCTCATATACTCCTGCTCGGCTGGTGATACACTGTTATCAGTATAATATACCTTAATTTCGAATTGAGTATCAAAACCTATTACAGCTCCTCCGTCACCTTTAATTCTTATTCCTTTAAATTCATTTTTAAAATCATCATCATCACTAAATAAGTTATTACTCTCTAATGACTCATCAAACCATTTCCTTCCCAGCTCATCACTTATTCTTACCTCTAAAGAATCTCTGGTAAAGGGTTGCATTTTAACTTCAGATGATGCCAGCCATGCGGCAGGGTCTTCATCTGTACTTACCTTAAAAGTGCTGGTATTATACAAAGCCGAATTATCATCATCCAGCTCTATCTCTTCCATCACTTCTGCAACTTCCAGATTAAACTGCTGTGTGGTATCTCCCAGGTAATAAGTATTATATCTCATCACCAGCACTATAGAATCGTATACCATATATTCATCATCAAGCTGATAAGCAGCGGCCGGACTCACCTGAGCATAGACCTGGCTACTGATGTCTCCATAATCTTCATAACTATAACTGCCCATCAACAAAACTGAAGGGCTGTTAGTGGTAATGCTATCAAATTTCACGGTAGAAAAATCCATGGTAAGCGTATCCCAGGAAGTAAACTCAAAAGAAGTACCGTTAAAAAACTGGGCTCCGGTTGAAGACTCCTCGTTGCAGGAAATCATCAACCCAAACCCAATTACAAGAAGCAGGAAAAAAAATCTCATATCACATTAACTTTCACCTGCGAAAGTGCTGATTACACACTCACCGCAGTGAAAGTTTTCAATGAACGTCTTCATATCATCAACGAAAGTACAGGTGTTCTGAAAGTTTGAAATTAAGCTGTCAATTAAAGAGGCTATATGCCTGAATTTCATCCTCCTAACTAATCCATCTACTTTAAAAGACAAAACCGTAAAAATCACTACTCACGTAACTTTCCTGATATTTATGTGCATCAAAAATTATTAGCATTGAGAAATTAAGTGTAATATCAACAAGTAATACTTATAACCTGAGCCCGTTGAGCACGAACTATAGAAGAGCTTAAGGTGAGCTGTTTTTCTACTACTTACTACTGTTACTGCTAATCTTAATTCTTCTCATCAACACCTGCATTACCCTAATGCAGCCATTTTATTATGCCCTTCTAGTGATGGATAATAGGTATTGTTAATATTTCTAACTAAACCTCATGAATAATGAAGAACTATTACACTCTTTATCAGGAGTTAGTGGGCAAAATCTGCTATACACTCCTGATCATTCTATTAGCTGGCATTATGCCTGCTTATGCACAACTGCCGACCGCCAATCAGGTAGCCGATGAAATGACTATTGGCTGGAATCTCGGTAACTCACTAGAGGTGCCTGGCGGAGAAACCGGATGGGGAAACCCTCCTGCCACTCAGCAGTTTATTAACCAGATAAAAGCGGCAGGCTTCAACACGCTCAGGCTACCCTGCGCGTGGGATAGTCATGCCAATCAATCTACACTTCAAATAGATGCTGCCTGGTTAGCCAGAGTAAAAGAAGTGGTAGACTACGGACTGAGCAATGATATGTATGTGATTATTAACAGCCACTGGGACGGTGGATGGCTGGAAGAGCACCCTTTCTATAGCCATCAGCAAGCGGTAAACCAAAAGCAAGATGCGTACTGGACACAAATTGCTAATTATTTCGCCAGCTATGATGAACACCTGCTATTTGCTGGCACTAACGAAGTACGTGCCGACTATGGTGCTCCTACCTCAGAATATATTGAGGTGCAAGAGTCTTATAACCAAACATTTGTTGATGCTGTAAGAGCTACAGGCGGAAACAATTCTTCCAGAACATTAATAGTTCAAACCTATAACACTAACATCTGGAACGGTTTGGATTACTTCACCTTACCTACTGATCCTGCCACTGATCGTTTAATTGTGGAAGTACATCATTATGACCCATATGACTTCACGCTCAACCCTGATAATAATGCTGCTTGTACCGTATGGGGGCAGCCATGGGCCGGAGGTGATGTTTGTAACTGGGGACAAGAAGCTTATACTGATGACCTTTTTGGAAGAGTAAAACAAGAATGGGTAGACAATGATGTACCTGTCATCATTGGTGAGTTTTGCGTTAGCAAGCGTCTTTCCCTTTCCGGCACTGCCCTTACTGATCACCTGGCTTCCAGAGAGTACTATTTGGAATACATCTCCAATAGTGCCAGCACCAGAGGCATTATTCCAATATACTGGGATAATGGTCATAATGGTGATACCGGATCAGGAATATTTGATCGCTACTCTGGGAATGTAACTGATCAGGGTGCTATTGATGCGCTGATGGCTGGCGTTTCCGGAGGCACTCCACCACCACCTGGCAGCTATAGCATCAGCACTAGCACCATCGGTTCTGGTACTATAACACTAAGTCCTGCAGGGGGTAATTATACAGCCGGCACCAGTGTAACCATTACTGCCAACCCGGCCACCGGATGGTCTTTTGATAACTGGAGTGGAGGCCTCTCAGGCAGTACTAACCCTACTTCTGTTACGGTGAATGCCAACATGAACATAACCGCTAATTTTAGCGAAAACCAGACAGGCACTCCATGCAGCTCTCCTACTCCTATTAGCACACCATTTTCTCAAAATGGTGCAGGATCATACTGCTGGACTACCTCAGGCCCGATATCATACATCAACAGCTGGGGCTTAGAATCATTAACCATTAATGGTGTTGATTATACAAACCAGTGGTCTAATGCTTTACCCGCGCAAGTCAACGGCCAATGGGTAATTCAATATGAAGGCAGCTTAGGCTGGTCACATTTCGAGGCATCCTCTCCGAACAGTGCCAGAGTAGGCAACACTGAAATAGCTAAAGATAAAGAAGGACTTAAGCTTTTCCCTAACCCTTTCAAAAATGTAATATTAGTGAAATTTTCAGATAAAGATCAGGTGCAACGGGTTGTATTACGAGACCTCAACGGGAAAAGTATAAGCACTTACACGGTAGACAATAGCAACCAATTATCTTTTGGTCAGTATTTAAAACCAGGAACCTATCTAATTGAAGTTCAAACCAATAACACAAGGCACACTTATCAAATAGTGAAAAGCGAATAAGTTGGCTCATTGATTTGAAACCGCCTTCCTTCTTGTATTAAATACAGGATTGAAGACGGTTTTTTTGATAGTTATCTTCATACTGGCCGCAACAAAGTGAAGAGCCTGAATCTAACTACTCAGGTATTACTGGCTGATCAGTGAGATTCCTGATATCCTTACGCTACCGCTCCATGATTCAGGAATGACGCCCTACCCATCTGGTAATTACGAGGAAGATATGACGAAGTAATCTAGAAAATATGGAAGGTGAGCTTTGCAGGATAGTAGAAGCCACTCGGAGGTTGCTTCACTTCACTGCATTCGCAATAACCAGTTTCCTTGGTCTGTGAGTTATCTTAATGCACAGTAATAATAGTGCAGTGAAAGTGAATTAAAAGTAAAGCCTATTTTGCCAAATTATTCAACCATGAGATGGAATAAGCATTAATATGAAAATTAGAAAGATCTGCAATTAATACAGAGCTGAAGTCTGTACCTGAACTGCAATCTTGAAGCTGTCATTCTGATTTTCTAAAGTAATTCACTATAAAGAAAAATAGTTGTAGCAAAATCATTAATACAAAAAGCACTATGAATATGCCTCCATACAACAACCCAGCTCCTTTAAGAGATAAGCCTTCAGTAAAATACAATGCTAAAGTAGGTATTACTGCTATTATAAGACACCACTTAAGAGTTGTAATTAAAAACCGCTTCATTTTATTAATTTTTCGACGTTATTACTACTTCCTTTAAGATAGTTTCACCTTGTACTCCGATCATTACTATCTTGAAAAGAAAATTGATCAATACAGCTATTCTTCACATTCTCAGCTATATCATTCAAATTAAAACGTCAGCAAAAGACTGAAAAAAAATTATGGATTCCTATTTCAACGACAAAAGGTGTAACAATGCCTTATTCTTTCATAAACAATAAAGGATAGGCATAGTCAAAATACAATATTTCATTCGTTTTTATACCCATGAAAAATTCTAATGCTAGCTGAGTCGTTTCTACAATAACCATATAAAGACCTTGTCATACTAGATTAAAAAACAGGCTATGAAATAGACACATGGGATAAACTTGATTAAAAGCTGTTTAGTAATCTCTATTTGAATCTGCGCATTGATTATTCCATCCGGAAAGCGCAATTTAGCATTAATGAAAAACAGTCGTGCTCAGAAAGCTGGTAGTTTGCCAGTACAGGAATTATTAAAAGGCGAATATCTGCATATTACTCGTTTGCATAAAGATCTTAATAACCTTTCTGCACTACCTCACCGACATGATCATTATGAGCTTATTCTTAGCGCTGAGGGTAAGGGTATGCATTCTATTGACTTTAAACCTTACTCCATTAGTCCTGATCGCCTGTTTTTTATCCAGAAAGGGCAAGTGCATCTTATTGAAAGTTTCGAAAGAGATGGTTGGATCATCCTATTTGGAGAAGAATTGATGAAAAGGTTTTTGAATATTCACCCTCATGAAAATAAATATGGAATATTAGCCCCCTACACTCCTACTCCTTTTATAGATCTGGATAAAGATTTAAGAAAAATATTACTCCTTATTGTAGAGCAGCTCATTACTGAGTTAGAGGCCGAAAAACAAGATTTGAACCTCATGCTACATTATGTTTCCCTTCTGCTACTGCATGCCAACAAAGCACATAGTCAACAACATAGTGATAATCAGCTAAGCCTTGACAACAGGCCGGTTTTTCATCAGCTTAATCAGTTAATAGAGACCCATTTTAAGGACCAGCATCTGGCCGCTTTTTATGCAGAAACCCTTCAAATGGATATAAAAAAACTGAACCGTATCTGCAGAGAAGCTACTGGGCTTACGCTTTTTCAACTTTTGCAAGAGCGATTGCTCACAGAATGCAAAATACAACTTCAGACTTCCACCGCTACTGTTAAGGAAATCTGTTATGACCTGGGATTTAATGATCCCGCCTTTTTCGGTAAGTTTTTCAAAAAGCACACCGGTGTTACTCCTGCTGACTTCAGAAACCAGCGTACCATATAAACCATAATCTACCCGAAAAGTACCATAAGTAAGCTGGCCTCTGCTCTAGTTTTGCATATTATGACAGAACAAGCTAAAGCATACAAAGGCATACTCTGGGGAGTGGTGGCTTCATTATTTCTATCATCTACTTTTATTATCAATAGCCTTATTTCCGGATCAGGTGGTCACTGGACCTGGACTGCCAACCTACGTACGCTGTTTCTTATACCCATATTGGCAATTGTGGTTTTACTCAACAAGCAATTAAAACCATTATTAACCGCTATTCGTAAGGAACCCTTAGTGTTTCTTAAATGGGGCACCACTGGTTTTGGTGTACTTTATACTGCTTTAGCCTTAGCCTCATTAATATCTCCAGGATGGATGGTAGCAGCCACCTTTCAGATTAACATATTAGCAGGTATGCTGTTAGCTCCTTTCATTTATAATGACCACCGTAAGTTCGTACCCAAAAGAGCGTTAATGCTTTCTGTAGTGATTATTGCAGGTGTTTTTGTAATGCAGTATGAAAAAATGAGCCAACTAGAAGCTGCAGGAAATGCTTTCATCAGCTTTTTTCTAGTCATGTTAGGAGCCATTGTTTGGCCACTGGGCAATCGTAAATTATTAGTGGTGCTAGAAGAGAAAAATATGCCATTAAATGCTCTTCAAAGAGTACTCGGCATGAGTATAGGTTGTATTCCTCTTTTAATAGTGCTTGGTATAATAGGCTATGCTCAATCCGGACTTCCCAGCATGGGGCAATGCGAGGCTTCTTTTTATTCTGCCCTCTTTTCAGGCTTCCTTGGTGGTGTAGGGTTCTATCAGGCCACACAGATTGTAAACAAAAACCCAGTAGCTCTTTCTACCATCGAAGCAACCCAGGTATTTGAAATTATATTTACCCTTATCGGTGAAATGTTACTTACTGGCGCACCCTTACCAGGCTTCTATGGTCAGCTAGGCATTGCCATTGTAACTGTAGGTATAACCTGTCATTTCTGGTATACCATAAGACATACTCGTAAAATGGCTTTGGCAACTTAAATATAGAAAAGACATCTGGTTATACAACTAATAAATTAGAGGCATAATATTTGATAAAATCAAGAAATGAAAAGATTTATTATATTTCATTTCTTGATTTCCTTATGCATTACATGTTTCTCTCAAGAAGCAAAATTTCTCAACATACAAGGCCAGGTCAAAGATGAGAATAACGCTCCCATTGCTAATGCACATATTACAATACCAGGAAGAAGTATTGGCACTATAACTAACCAACAAGGTTTCTTTAACCTCTTGACTTCTAATACACAGGGTCACATAAAGGTCATTGTAACACACATTAATTATCAAATTCATAGCGAAGAATTCAACCCCCAAAAAACAACGTTTCTCAAAATTGAATTAAAAGACAGAATATACCAGCTTGAGGAAGTGGTAATACAACATTCCTTATCAGCTCATGAAATTGTAACTAAAGCCATAAAAACCCTGGAGAGCAACTTTCAAATCGACTCGATTACTTATACTTTATTTACACGCTACAGTGAGAACATACAAGAGTCGGCATCACTTATAGAAGAATTTGCCTTCGATATTTATCATGACGAAAAATCAAAACCTGAGTTTAAAATCAGCAAAATTAGAGCAAAGGCACTTGATCTAGTGGGCAAAAAACGATTAAATAACCAAAGACTAATAACCCTGCATAAAACAGAAGGTCATATTATGCTAAGGTATATCCCCCATTTTCTTCAACTGAATAAAATGAAAAAATACAATTATTCTATTATCGATGAAACCTATGAAAATGAAAACGCCTATTATATAATATCTATTGAGTCTGATAGATATCAAAAAGGCGGCATTATTCATGTTAACAAAAATGATTTTGGAATATCATATATCCAGAAAATCACAGAAGATGAACACTGGAAGAACGAAAGCAGGCTTAACAGAGTCAGAGTCTCTCACTATCAAAAAGTAGGCGATAAATACTTCTTTACTCATGGCTATTCTGAAGAAACACTACACTTGAAGCAGAGTAATATGAAAATTAATCTTAAGACAGCATCTATTGTAATTGATAGAGCAAATCAACGAAACTTTATAAAAAAAGAAGAAATGGGATTAATGTCACAAAAAACAACCAACTTCTTATCTGACTTTAATGATCCTTTCTGGAAAAACTACGGTAATATTCCCTTAGAAAAGAAATATGAATACTAACTCTAGAATTAGACTTTACTTTTAACCCTTACTTAGTTAGCAGATTCATTCAACTCTTTCAACATCCAAATGTTACAACCACAATGTCCTGAAGATCCCATAGCCTCTTGCAACATAACAAAACCTAGCTTTTCGTACATTCCTACAGCTTTAGAAAATTTAGGATGACTCTCCAGATAAACTTGATTGTATCCCATATTCTGAGCAGATTCCATGCTTTTCTCCATTAAAGCTCTACCGATTCCTTTACCTCTTGCGTTTGGCGCCAAATAGAATTTGACCAGTTCCACGCAACCTTGCGGTAAACCAGAGGTTGGATATATCCCACAACACCCAATCACTTCTCCATCCACTTCTGCTACCCACAGCTCTGCTTTATCCTCCTGAAACAACTCATATAAATGATTAGTGGTAGGGTCAGAATACACTGTACCCTCTTTTGGAGCATCATGCTCTACAAATACAGCTTTAATCATATTGGCTAAAGCCGTATTATCAGAGGGCTTAACTCTTCTTACAGACATATTAATTAGGTTAGAATAGCAATTTAATATAAAAATTCTTGCCTAGCCAATTCCTTAAAACACAGCGGCATTTATATTTTGATCCGTGGAGGTTTCATTTTCACGCTCAACCCTCTCCTTAAGTATAAGTAAAATATTGGTTTGAATATCACGCATAATTAGCTTACTCCAAAAACCACTATAGAAATTAAAATTGGTGCTTAACCTAAATTTAGATGATAACTTAATAAGACACTTGCCTTTACCTAAAGGCTCTATATGATAAGTACCGTGAAGTACATCAAAATAACTACCACCTACAAGCACGTGCTCATCTAACGCCGCCGGAGGTATTGCTTTAGGATCTGCTTTTATTGTAAAACTCAAAGTCTCTTCAGGAATCATCTCAGTTACAGTTTCTGTAAAAAAAAGTCCCCTATCAAAACGAGCTATTCTCACTCCACCGACAGCCACAGTATCCAATACTGCTTCTATTGGTTTTGGAAAGCCTAAAAACTGAAAAAGCGACATTTTATTTTCTTCATTGCTGATAGGCTTAACCCTAGTCACATGTTTCCACACCAAACTTTTAGGCGCATTTACCTCTATAAAAGTATCCTCATTAAAAACCTTTTCACTTACACCAAAATAGCTTTCAAATGGCGCCACTATAAAAGGCAGTAGCAAAAGGAATGAAATACTCATTTTATTTGGCTTCCTATGAAATAATTCAATACCTAAATAACCACCCAAGAGTGCCATAACTGCAAAAACAGGAATAGCCATAAGAGCACAGATTGTACCTTCCCACCGCAACACCACACATATCAGCACCACCCCTATAACTGCGAAAAGTGGCATAGCCAATGATAGTATTTTAGTAGGACGTATAATTTCTTCATGCCTATAAGCCAAGACAAGACCTAGCACAAATGGCATGATAAACAAGAATGACAAGCTCATTAGACCTTCGGTATGAATGACATTCAATTCGAATTCTAGAGAGAAGATGAGCCTGGTGACCAAACCATAAATAACCCCATAAACTAATGTTTTGATAGATTTCATATTAGTTACTTTACAGAAAATCTAAAAATGATTAATTAGAGGCAAAAAACAAAAAAGCCACTTACAACATTTCGTTATAAGTGGCTTTGGAGCCCCCAGTCGGATTCGAACCAACGACCTACTGATTACAAGTCAGTTGCTCTGGCCAGCTGAGCTATGGGGGCTTTTTCCATCCTTACTCCACTCTTTTAGGGTCGTTTTTTCGTTGATGGAGTGCAAATCTAGTACATCAGATTATAAATCCAAATGATAAAAGAAATTTTTCTTCACTTTTAGATCTCCGCCACTAAAAAAACCATCATTTCTCTATTTAAAGGCTGTTTTTTTTAATTGAGGTTTTTGTTTATCTTCTCCACAGCTTCTTCTGGCAAGTCTTTTAATGTCATAATATGAGCGGTCTCTGTTTCCCAAAACTCCTTAGGTTCCTGAGCGGCTTCATATACATTTTTACCTCTACTGAAAGGCACATCCTGATCCTTTTTACTATGAATAATAAGCTTAGCCGTATTCTTGATTAATGCTATATCTCTTACCGCCACATAGTCCTGATTAAAATCTTCAGGGTGTTTTTTTGCTTTCTCTTTTAGAAACTCCGCAGGAGCATAATCAATAGCCAGACTCTGGGCTGATTCCACGGTAGCGTCTAATACCAGAAGATCTACTTTACTTTCATTTTCTACTGTAATTTTAACCGCCATTTGCCCTCCTAATGACATGCCATAAACAATATTTTTAACACTATCAGATGCTGTCTTTGCAATAAAATCTTCAAAAGCAACTTCAGTATCTTTCATCACACCCTTATAACCAGGAGTACCAGATGACTCCCCATAACCTCGCCAGTCGAAAGCATATACAGCAAAACCATTATTTACCAACGTCTTAAACATAGGTTCATAAATGCCTACATTACCTCCCGCCCCATGAATAAGAAACACATTAGCCTGCTTCTCCTGTTCTGGCTCAAATAAATAAGCATGTATTTGGATAGAATCATCTACTTCTAATACAATCTGTTTATAGGGAAGATCATCCATATTATTCATTTCCTTTGATGGAAAATAGTATAATTTAGACTCATCATTATTTACAATAGCTTGCAGCATAGGGTTGGTCTTATAAAAATAGACGCCACCGCCTAATAACAAGAGCAATAAAACAACGAGCGAGATTCCAAAAATTTTAAAAAACTTCTTCATTTAGATTTTTTTAAGGTCGATTAAGTTTATAGAGTAATAATTAATTTGCTTGCTCAAGTTTATAGACAAAACCCTTCCCCACGGCCGTATAGATGATTTCCTCTTCCATAATTATTCCAGAAGTGCTTGCCTCTCCTTTGGTATTAAAAGTGCAGAGTTGGTCTCCTGATATTTTGTTAAGACAAACCATTTTATTGTCATCGTTAACAAACAACACCTGATCACCACTAATCACAGGAAAACTTTGAATGCTTCCTTTTGTGGAGAACTTCCACAGCAGCTCGCACTCTACATGACCTTCATCTAAACCATTCTTTTCCCTATTAATTTTAAACGAATAAAATTCACCTGCTTCATCACCAAAAAAGATACAATCTCCATCCGCTATAATACTTCTAATCGCTTCAGCCATTTCGGTTTTAATCTGATTCAGGAGTTTACCGCTTTCATTATGATATATATTGACCAAACCATGCCCTCCTACCATCACTAAGTCACCATAAACTATAGGATTAAACATATAGGTACTTTCCTCACTAGCCTCCCACAATACCATTCCAGTATTTAAATCAAAGCACCTGATAGTATGCTGAGTGCATATATATGCCTTACCACTGTCTACTACTGGCTTGTAAGAGTGGCCCTGACTATCAAAAGACCATTTTACTTCTGATGAATTGAAATCAAAACAATTGATAGTAGTAGTCTTCTGCACGCCACCGACTAATAGCTTATTATCAAAAATCAGTGAGGCCGTACCACATCTATACATATCCAATTCATACATATTTAACGTCTCTCCATTAGTAGCATCGAGCTCTACTAATTTACCATCCATGCAGCACACCAAAATGTTATTTGAAGGGGACTGCTGTATATTGTTTATCACAAATAGGTAATCATATTCCCAAACGGCGTCAAATGTGTTTTTATCCAAACAAACGACTCTACTGGCAATGCCTCCCTTTTTATGAAAAGTAAAAACTATTATTAAATGGTCGCCAATAATTAATGGTTTTCTAGCTGAAACATTGCGCTCACCTTTCAACTTATATTCTAGTAATTTTTTGAGTTTCATTCTAGTTTGTAAATGTCTAAGAAATCAAAACTGAACAGCTTTGAAGATAATACTATGACACCTAAATTACTGTTTTTCATATTTGACTCCTACCCATCATGTAAGTTTTCGGTAAGAAAACACCCATTAGTAAGAAAAAGGTTAAGCGAGAGGAGGAATAACCTTATTTAAAGTGTAAGGCTATACCAGTAATTAAAAAATAAAATAGGCTAGTATTAAAATCAAAAACAGCAAACTGAGTACCGACCAAATAAAGTTTTTAAATCTTTGCTCTCTTTTGATTTTAAAATTTTTCCAATCAATAATCTCCCGCACATTTTCATTCCGTTTTCTATTAGATGCATCAGGACCATTGTAAGGATTATCCTTTTGAGGTGTTCTCCTATTAAGCATCCCTCTGTTTTCCCTAAGAGAATTATTAGCTGCACTTGAAAAACCGGCTCCTCCTGTCATTTAAAAATACAAATGGTTAAAGATCTTGATGTTTTAATATTAATAAATATTAACATTCAATTCTAAATAGACGAGGGATAAACCACTCCTACGACTTAAAATGTAACTATATGCGAAAGATCAAGTATGTAATGACAAAACCTAAAATCAAGGATATAATAAAGATGTAGAAAAGTCTTTTTATGCGCATAATATTCGAAAACAACAATGATTGAGTCCTATTATAAAAATCTCAATAAAGGTATTAAAAATAAACCAGAAGAAGCTGTACTTGTACTCTCACAATATCTGCCACCCACTTATCTTCAACATAGCCAAATATGATTTTGATATTATAAAAAATAAATTTACATTGAAAAACTAAACAATTAGTTATGATAAGATCTACCTACTCCTTACCCCTGCTATTACTCTTAGCAGTATTAATAACATCATGCAACCACGAGCCACCTCCACCAAAAATTGCGCACATCAGCGGAAAGTTTATTGGAGCTAAAGACACAGTAAAACTATACGTACGCGATTACGGTCAGGAAATACACTACAGTCACCCTATTTACTTAGACACTATCAGCTCTGACGAAAAAGGATTATTTAGCTTCGAATTACCACTTGAGAAAGGAAAGGAAATAGCCATTGAAAGTAATTTTGATTTCAACAAATTCTTTATAGAACCGGGCGATAGCATTTACTTCGAAACGGACAAAGATTACCGAACCCCTATTCAAAACATCGCTGGTATAGGAAGTGAAAAACTGGAAATGCAAACCCTTTTAAAGAATCAATTAAGCTTTCTCGAGCTTAAAGAAATAGATAGCGCAGACATACTTCCTGAATATAAAAAACGTCTTGAAATCTACCAGCAAACTTTGGATAGTGCTAAGAGCAAATACTCTGACGCATTCTACACTTACCTGAAAGCCAACTTTCTTCATGAAAACCACTACTTTCAGAGCATGTTCAGCGGATACATGAAAGCACTTATGCATATAGATTTCCCAAAAGACAGTATAGCCGAACAAAAAAGTACTGAAGAGCTCTTAGCATATGCTTCTAAAGGTGAAGGAAACTTCAGTTTTTCTCACCAAGTGATGTACCTCATCATGAAAAAGGCTTATGAAACCAATAAAGAGGATGTAACCAAGCAAATTGCTTACTACAAACAAGCCATCGATTCATTAGACCTTGCTCCTCATTTTGAACAGGTGATGCTAGGCAAAGGCTACCTTTACTTTTTAGAACGCGGCAACGTTTCTGAATTAGAAACACCTCTGGATAATTATTACACTACTTACCCCAAATCCGACTACAACGAAACCCTTAAAGAAGAGTACAATGGCTGGCTAGCTATTGCAGACGGACAGCCCGCACCCAATTTGGAAGGCACCACACAAGATGATCAAGTATTTCATTTGGCTGATTTAAATGGCAAAGTAGTATATATTGACATCTGGGCCACCTGGTGCGCACCATGCAGAGAGGAAATTCCTTACTCACAAGACATTAAAGAGCATTATAAAGACAATGACGATATCGCCTTTTTATATGTTTCTGTAGATCAAAGCAAAAAATCATGGCTTGACTATCTTAAGAGCCATCCAGATTTTAAAGGAATTCACATCAATGATCCCGGAAACTTTCAATCTAATATAGCCGAAGCATTTAAGGTAAGTGGCATACCGCGCTATATCATAATAGATAAAGAAGGTAAAATATTCGCTACAGATGCAAAAAGGCCCTCTTCGGGAGATAATCTGATAGAACAGTTAGACGCCGCACTTGCCGAAACAAAAGCATAATATAGAAGCCCCTTCAAGTTATGAAACTTGAAGGGGCTAACTTCAAATATCAAATCTACATCCTACCAGAATAACACCCACCTTCAGGTTTGATACTTCTAATATACTTCCCATATTCTATGTATTGAAGCATACTAGTGCTCCCAAACTCCCAATCAAGGAATTAAACCTACTCTAATAAAATCTATACTTTATTAGTAAAGAATAATTTCAACCACGCATTTCTTAATTATATTTTGCAGAAACTCATCTACCTGCAACCATCCTATTAATTGATCGTACTATTTAAATATGATCAAAACAGAGCCTTCATAACTAACATTAAATCTCTCTATTTTTAAAAAATTGCAGTTAGCATCCTTTCTACTTAGCCGATTGAGGCAATTATACTTATGTCTAAAAAAATTGAATACACCACCTTTGCCAATCGCTTCTCCAGCAAATATCCACTACTCAGTTACCTGGGAATACAGGTTAACTTTTGGGTAATAGCCAACCTACTTCTTGCCACTATTATCATCCTGTATAATAAAGTATATAGCTTATCATTTCATGTAAACACGCCATTTAGTAATATCATAATACTTGCTATCGCAGTGCTATTTGGCCATTTGTACGGCATTAGCTATGGTCTACTGGGTTACTATTTAGACAAAGGTATTTTCAAAAAGAAACCAATAGGAAAAATCATTCTTATTAAAGCTATTGGTTCTCTAAGCCTACTTATAGTTCTGATATATTTATTACATTTTATTCTGACAAACATTCCTCAGGAAATAATCAGAATACCGACGCTGCAAAAGGAAATCTGGGATTACATATTTTATCTTATGCTGGTTTACTTCCTCTTCATGTCAATATTGATTAACTACATCAATGTAGTTAATAAAAAGTATGGCCCAGGCATATTAGTTCCAATTCTCTTTGGCAGATACAGAAAGCCGAGAGAAGAAAATCGCATATTTATGTTTATGGATCTACAGTCTTCTACATCCACAGCAGAAGCTCTTGGCCATCTCAAATACAGCGCATACATCAGAGACTGCTTTGATGACATTAATGATGTGCTTTTTTCTTACCGAGCACAGATATATCAATATGTGGGAGATGAAATAGTAGTGACGTGGCCGGAACAGGAAGGGTTAATTGATAATTGTTGCATCCTGTTCTACTTTGCCTGCAAAAGGCAATTTCAAGACCGGGAAGCCTATTATATAAAGAACTATGGAGTTACACCAACCTTCAAAGCCGGGCTACACGGAGGCATAGTATCAGCAGTGGAAATAGGAGAGATAAAAAAAGACATAGCCTATCACGGAGATACCATTAACACTGCCTCTCGCATTCAAAGCATTTGTAATCAATACAATAAAAGCTTTCTGACATCTGAATACATCTCTAATATAGCTAACTCTATCAACGGAATAAAATCAGAGCAAATAGGCGAAATATTACTGAGAGGAAAAACTGAACCAATTGCCATTTTTAGTATTGAAGAAGTATAATCTCCGGGCTGTGGAACGTGGGTTTGTGACTGAAAACTAAAAGAAGAATCAACGTCTAGATAACTACTCTTCGTTGCATTAGCAATTGTCAGGTGCACTTCAGCATAAACTCACTTCAAAACGTCAACTCGGTAAAAATGAAGTGAATAGAACTCTACTACCATACCACTGATAGTATAAGTAAATAGTAGATAATTTGAAAAGATCAAAACAGTTGAGTTTTATTTAAATCAATAATCAATGCCGATCGCCTACACTTCGACTCAGCTCAGTGTGACTCGGCTGTGGGTTCATCTTACTGTACCCTCGTGAAGTGAAATAATATTAAAAATCACTAGTGTCCGAGAAAAAGATAGGGGCCTCTGAATAATTTCAGGAGTGCCCCATAATGTGTATTTTCGGTTTACCACAACAAAAAATCACACATGAGTAAAAATACATATTTCTACGGACAGCCAATCTTTTCTCAACTATTATCGCTGATAGATAAATCGGTGTTAAATCAAATAATATCAAAATACCAATCTGACAGATATTACAAGAAATTGAATACTTGGCATCACCTAGTAAGCATGTTATACTGCTGTTTCAGTGGGGCAAGTGCTCTCAGAGAGCTTACTACGGGGCTTTTGGCCTGCCAAAACAAGCTGATCCACTTAGGTATTCAATTTATACCCAGACGTTCCACTTTATCAGATAGCAACAAAAAACGCAGTAGTATAGTCTTTGCAGACATTTACATGAAATTGTTTAAAAAGTATCGGCACCTTTTGCCGGACAGCCGCTTGAGAATGGAAGTTCTCAATAAACTTTATATTGTTGATTCAACGATTATTAGTCTGTTTAAAGATATTCTCAAGGTAGCAGGACGCCCTAGAAAAGATGGCAAAAGCAAGGGAGGCATTAAAGCTCATGTAATGATTCATGCGGCAGAATTAATGCCATGTTTAGTACGGTTGACCAAGGGAAGTCAGCATGATCATACATTTTTAAAGCAATTACAACTCCCAGAAGGATCCTATGTGGTGATGGATAAAGGGTATATCGATTATAGACAATACGCACAGTGGAGTCATCAAGGGATATTTTACATTACCAGAATGAAGGAAAATGCCAGATATCAATCAATAGATGAGCTAGAATTGCCTGAAGATAAAGACTTTTGTGTACTTAAGGATGAAAAAGTTGTTATCAGTTTCAAGACTGATGGACAAGTGCAAGAGCTTCAAAATAGAAGAATAGCCTATTATGATGACCTCAATAATAAATTATTAGTGTTTATGACCAATAATATGGAGTTGGAAGCAGCCACAATAGCGGCCATTTATAAATACCGATGGCAGATAGAGCTTTTATTTAAAAAGCTGAAGCAGAACTTTCCTCTCAAATATTTTCTGGGGGACAACCAAAATGCTATTGAGATCCAAATTTGGAGTGCCCTGATCTGTCTATTATTGATGGAAGTAGTCCGAAAACAGATCAAAAAAAGATGGGCCTTCTCTAATATGGTCTCATTGGTAAGGTTTCACTTGATGGCCTATGTTCACCTTACCCGCTTTCTAAACAATCCAGACCTAGAACTTCAAAAAACAATATATAAAACCAATCAATACCCTTTATTTAGTCCATAGAGGGCTCACTTTTCCAGATTAGAAGAAAACCACTTTATTTTTGCTTAGAATCGCTAAAATTTCTTAGACCAGAGTTTAGTCGGACACTAGTGATAAAAAATAGGCTTTTCTCAAGTCCTTTGTGGCAGTTCATGGCTATGAAATGTATCAGTGAGCGGAAGACCTTACAGCAAGAAAGAGTCTTTTGTTACTTTTTTGATCGACTTCAAAAAAGTAAGAAGCATAAGCGATGGAATATAAAGATTAGATTCCAACCTGCAGAACTGTATCATAAATAAAAAAGCCACTTACAACAAATGTTATAAGTGGCTTTTCATTGAGCCCCCAGTCGGATTCGAACCAACGACCTACTGATTACAAGTCAGTTGCTCTGGCCAGCTGAGCTATGGAGGCCTTAATCTTCCCATCAAATCTGGCTTTAATCATCTTTTATGAACTGCCCTTTTGTTTAATGGAGTGCAAATGTAATGCAACTGATTTTAACTGCAAACACTTGACGGGAAAATTTTACACCTTTTTTATCAGTTGGCCGTTCTAACCATTCTGAGCTCTTTTTTAAGTACTTTAAGCTCATCGGTAGCCGCCTTAATTTTAGCATTAAATTCATCTTTCAGCTTATCAGCTGTTTTGGATGAGGCAAAGAATTCCAAGTTGTTTTTCCAAACCGCTATGTCGTTCTCTATCTTGCCTATCTGCTTACGCAATGCTTGTTCTTTTCTGTAAAGCTTCTGATCTGCATTAGGGCTATGAAGTAGTTTATTCACCTGATTTTCCAGCTTGATTTCGGTTTTTTCTTCTTTAGAAAGCCCTTCAATACTATTCAGGAATTTATCTACCACTTCTGCATATCTATTTTTGATCTTAGTGATACTCTTACGAGGCACAAAACCAATCTCCATATACTGATCTTGCAAGTCTCTGAGTTTATCCAGATCTTCAGTATCACCTTCAGCTAAAGCTTCAATCTTATTACAGATTTCTTCTTTTTGCTTCAGGTTATCTTCATATCCTTTTTCTACTTCACTATTGTTAGATCTTTTTCTCTCAAAGAAATGATCTGCAGCTTCTTTAAACTCTTTATATACAGATTCTCTGTACTTTTCAGGCACAGGACCTATCTCTTTCCAGTCTTTCTGCAGTTGTTTAAACTGATCTGCTGTTTTTTGCCAGTCAGCACTTTCTTTAAGCTCTTGTGCCTTGGTGATCAGCTCTCTTTTCTTCTCTAAATTACCTTCTCTCTGAGCATCTAGTCTCTTAAAGAAAGCGCTCTTATTATTAAAGAAGGTTTTAAAGGTTCCCCAGAATTTTTTGTTTACCTCTTTAGCTTTAGCTCTCGGTAGTCCACCTGTAGCTTCCCACCTTTTCTGGATTTCAAGGATGTCTTTAGTCTTGGCATTCCATTCTTTGATCCTATCAGAATCAAAGTGAGCAAATTCCTGCACTTCATCAGCAAGCTTGGCTTTTACCACAAGGTTCTCTTCGAGTTCAACCTTAAGCTGATCTACAAATTCCTTCCTTCTGGCATAAATAGCATCTGAGGCTCCTTTGAATCTCTGCCATAGCGCTTCCTGCTCTTCTTTAGGTACAGGGCCTATGTGCTTAAACTCATGGTGAAGCTCATTAAGCTCTTTAATAGCATCTTTAAGGTTTTCGAACTCTATGAGTTTCTCTGCGCGCTCGCAAAGTTCAATTTTAGAGTCGAGGTTTTTCCTTCTATCAAGCTCTTTAAGCTCAAAATAGATGCTTCTGTTATCATAGAACCTATCAATAAGTGCATTATAGTTAGCCCATAATGTTTTAGCATAAGCACCAGGAACCGGCCCTATATCTTTCCACTCATTTTGTAGTTCTTTAAAAGCCTCAAAACTGATATTAGTCTCTTCTGAGTCTACAAACTCTCTGAGTTTTTCTAAAATATCTTGTTTTCTCTTAAGGTTACTCTCTTTTTGTTGCTCACGTGATTTCAGGTCTTGTTGTCTTCTATCACGTATCAGCTTATAATTAGCATCAAAGCGGTTATCAAGTTCTGTAGGTTTATAGTCAAAATCGGCCTCTTCTCCCCCATCTGCCACAAACTTATCTAAGGCCCCTTGTCTTTCATGATTTCTTAATTCATCATATAAAGGCTTTATTTCTTTGGCTACCCTATCAGCTTTCTGTAGGTTATCGCCCTTGGCTAACGACTTAATGAGCTCTACTAATTCCTCTTTGGAATAGTTGCTGTAGTCTTCATCATCATGATCATCGTCGTGATCATCATCATGATCTTTCTCAGCAAGATCTTCCTCTGAGTTAAGCTGCTCTCCCTGCCGTGCTTGTGGCTGGTCGGTAGTTGCAGCTTCTTCTGTAGACTCGCTGTCAGATGTTTCAGTGCTTTCCGAATTGGCTTCATCAGAAACACTATTCTCCATATCCGGCTCTTGTTGTCCGGCTTGTTCCTGCTCAGTGCTAACGTCTTTGTTTTCGTTTTGCTCCTGATCAGTGTTAGTAGTATTATCTACTTCCTTGATGTCCTTCTCTTTATCCATGTTTTGCAGTTTTCGAACTGTATAACCGTAAAAATAACAAAATCATTCAATTTAAGCGTGGGTCTGTGGGATAATTTGAGTAGACATTAAACCTGCCACCCAGCTCTTTTAACACCACTTTCCACAGCTCATCTTCGGGGGTATTGAACACCAGTTGCTCATTAGCATAATTAGCCACTATCCATGAATCGGCATCTAACTCATTCTTCAGTTGACCTTCGGACCAGCCAGAATAGCCTACGAAAAAACGAAAATCATTTCCCGATACTTGTTTAGTGTTGATCATACTGAGCAATTGCTCAAAATTACCGCCCCAGTAAAGGCCCTCAGCTATGGGTACCCCGCCTTCTATATTTTCTTCTCTATGTACAAAATGCAGCGTGTCCTGCTGAACGGGTCCGCCAATATAAACCTTTTCGCTGAAGTCATTAACATCTTCCATGATTTCATCTAATAAAACTGTAGATGGCTTATTCAAAACAAAGCCAAATGACCCTTCTTCGTTATGTTCGCAAAGTAAAACTACTGTGCGTTCAAAGTTAGGATCTGGTAGAAATGGTTCTGAAATAAGCAGACTTCCCTTCTCAGGCTGAAAATTATTTTTGTACTTGAAATATTCCATTTAGTGCAAAGCGGGTTTTAATGGTAAAGCCTGTAAGACCTTTGCCTCTATTGAATTTAGTTCTTCTAATCTCTTATAAGTATGATCTTTATCAAAATAAATCAAGGCCATTTTTACGAAAATATTCCCATGCTTGGCTTCTGAGGCCCAAAGATTATGGTAAAATGTTTTTAGATCTCCTTCGGGCAAGGCTTCATAAACCAGTCTAAAACGCTCAGCACCACGGCATTCTATAATGGAAGCAAGTAGCAATCTATCCAAAAACCTTCTTTCAACATCAGTATGGCAGTGATCTATCAACTGCTTCACATATTTATCCTGCCCCATTTCTGGCGGTAAAACCACGCCCCGCTCCTGCATGATATTATAAACGGACTGAAAATGTTCTAATTCTTCAATACCTGTTTCTATTAACTCAGGAATAATCTCTAAACGATCCGGATATTTAGCCACAAAACTCATAGCCATAGCAGAGGCCTTCCTTTCACAATTAGCATGATCCTGTAAGAAAGAATCGAAATCTGACATTACCGTATCTACCCACTCCTGACTGCTTTCGCAGGCCAATTCTATACTTAATTTCATTTATAATATACGTTATTCGTTTATTTATTAAAATTTGATGGTCTTTAAATTAACAAAGATTTTAAATTTGGGCTAAAATAGAAGGTTATGGATAAAAATATTGCCGATATACGTAAAGATTATGCCTTAAAGGCATTAGATGAACAGGATTTGCTTGCTCATCCTATCAAACAGTTTGAAAAATGGCTCAATGAAGCTATTGAATGCGACATCAAAGAAGCTACTGCTATGAATGTAGCCACTATTGGTGAACAAGGCTTTCCTTCGTCGCGAGTTATCCTTTTAAAAGGGGTTTCTGAAAAAGGTTTTAGCTTTTATACTAATTACCAAAGCTCTAAAGGCAAAGAGCTGGCTAACAACCCTGCAGTAGCACTGAACTTTTTCTGGCCAGACCTGGAAAGACAAGTACGCGTACAAGGCATGGCCTCCAAACTAAGTGAAGAAGAATCTACCGAATACTTTCAAAGCAGACCAAAAGGCAGCCAGATAGGCGCCTGGACATCACCCCAAAGCACGGTGATAGCCGGACGAGAGGTACTGGAAGAGAGAGAAAAAAAACTGACCGAAAAATACAAGGATGCTGAAGTGCTCCCCAAGCCTAAGCAATGGGGCGGATACCTGGTAGAGCCTTTTTTAATTGAGTTCTGGCAAGGCAGACCAAGCAGACTGCACGATAGAATTATATACACTCAAAAGGGTGACGGATGGCAAATAAACAGGCTGGCTCCTTGATGAAGAACCTGTATTTATCGCGCTACGCATATCCTGAAACACTTATTAATGAACCGGTTGCTGCAGAATTAGATGCTATAGTAACCATACCCTGCTTCAAGGAAGAAAATCTTATTGAAAGCCTGGAATCATTAAAAAACTGTGAGCGTGAAGGTTTGAGCATTGAGGTGATTATCTTAATTAACGAAGCCAACAATGCTACTAACGACATTACATCAATAAATACCAAAGCCTTTGAAGAGGCTCTGTTATGGGCAAAAACTCATTCAGAGCCTGCTTTTAAAGTATTTCCACTCTATATTAATGATTTAAAGCCTAAGCATGCTGGCGTAGGTTTGGCTCGTAAAATAGCCATGGATGAGGCTGTCAGGCGCTTTGAAAGCATCAGCAAGCCCGATGGAATAATCATATGCTATGACGCAGATAGCCGCTGTGACAGCAACTATTTACAAAGCGTAATAGCTTATTTCCAAGATCACCCGAAATGTCCTGGAGCATCTATCTATTTCGAACATCCACTCGAGGGATACTACCCGGATGAGATCTATGAAGCCATTATTGACTATGAGCTCTTTCTTCGATATTATGTCAATGGACTAAGATATGCTGGTTTTCCGTATGCCTATGAAACCATTGGCTCCAGCATGGCTGTAAGAAGTAATGCCTACCAAAAGCAAGGCGGAATGAACAAAAGAAAAGCAGGAGAAGACTTTTATTTTCTTCATAAAATCATTCCACTAGGGCAATTTGGAGAGATCAACAATACTAAGGTCATTCCCTCACCCAGGAAATCTGACCGAGTGCCCTTTGGCACCGGTAAGGCGGTAAATGAGTGGCTAAAAAGCAAAAATCTGGATACCTATCATCCTCAGATTTTCGAGGAGTTAAAAGGCTTCATATATCATGTTCCCGGCTTTTTTAACAATAGCAATATTGAGGCTATTATTGAGTCATTTCCTGCCTCTATCAAGGCATTTTTGTATGAAAAAGAATTTACTAAAAATCTAGCTAGAATAAACAAAAATGCCGCTTCTGATGAGACCTTTCTAAAACAGTTTTATCAGTGGTTTGATGGCTTTATGGTATTAAAATACGTGCATTTTGCCAGAGATCATTACCACTCAAACATACCGATACGGGAAGCAGCTAAAAAGCTATTAAGCATGCAAGGCCTGGAGCCAGCCGACAATAGTAAAGACCTCCTTTTGCAATACAGGAAACATGATAGCGCCTTTAGCTAAGCTCAAATTTATACTGATTTTCACTCACTTTAGCGATAAACTTTTTACCCAGTTTTTTAGCAATGCTAGAGATATAAGTATCTACCGACTTAGAGAAAATGTATATATCAGAACCCCAGATATTATTCAACAAACTGTCTTGAGTGATTGCTTTGTGAGGATTTTGAGCAAAAAAGTATAGTAACTCAAACTCATAACGAGGCAACTCTACTACTTTATTATTAAAATACACTTTATTAGAGGCCCTTTCTATTCTAAAATCTCCATAAGTAATTTCTTTGATGCTCTTTCTTATTACCAGGTTATTTTTAAGTACAGTACTTATTTTATGCGTCAATGCCCTAAGACCGGTTATTTTTTCTATATAATCATCTCCGCCCGTATCCAGGGCCTGGGTCTGAAGTATTTTATCGCCTTTGGCCGTAAGAAAGAAAATATAGGTGCTTTTAAAATCGGGAATTTCTCTTAACTGGCGGCATATTTCAATACCATTGACTTTAGGCATCATAATATCCAGCACTATTAAATCAGGATGAAATTTGGTAGCTGTTTCTATTGATTTAGTGCTTTTTTTCTCCACTTCTACTTCATACCCTTCTTTTTGCAAGTTGTACTTTAATAAGTCAAGAATATCTTTATCATCATCCACAAGTAATATCTTGTGTTGGCTTTTATCTGTCATACCCCGTTTCTTTTTCTATTATTCTCTTCACTATTCCCTCCGTCTCATCCGGATAATCCATTTGTAACACCACGCCAGACTGCACCCACTCTTCTATTTTATGCACTTTTTTCGCTTTTAGTTTTTTCATTACCGGTATGCCAAGTTCTTTTAAAGCGGCAGCATTACAATGTTGCTCGTATTGCCCTTCCATGGGTATTACCATTAGCTTTTTACCCAGAAACAAGGTCTCTGCCGGAGTTTCAAAACCAGCTCCGCACAGCACACCTGTAGATGAAGTGATGCTATTGATAAACTGCTCATTATTAATGGGCATAATGCTGATATTCCCTTGCTGGTAGGCTTTTGATGAATGTTTAGAAAACACCTGCCATTGTATGCCTTTCACCTTAGAAAGCACTTTTATGATTTTTTCATCAGAATAGGCTGGCAAATAGACTGTATAATGGCCTTTGTTTGTTGGCTTTACATTCCTAATGCAACTTCTTACTACGGGTGTATAGATATCGGCATCAAAAGCATCGAAATGAAAACCATAGTTATGAGAAACCGGAGCATAATTTTTCAATATCATCTTGCCTACTATGTCTCTTGACACTGGCTTGGGGCATTTGTCTGACAGCAATGCTCCCTGATGACTGAGTCCCACCGTTCTGCGGCCTCGCTTACGAGCAGCCCAAGCCGTGATAGGCTCAAAGTCATTCACTACCAAATCATATTGATCTATAGGAAAATCATTGATTTCTTTATAAAATCGAATGCTTGAGTTCTTCATAAAAGTCTTACTCAGGTTGATGCCCCCACGTTTACCAAAGTAAAAGCTCATGCCCGGCGACCTGTATTTGAGTTCTTGAGAAAGATTAATTTCTACTTGAGCTCCACTAACCAGATAGTCTACTTCACCATGTTTTTCTAAGGCTGGCCCTACATCCATAGCCCGGCTAATATGACCATTTCCGGTGCCCTGTATTGCATATAGAATCTTCATACTTTTACTGTTAAAAATTCGGTGACCATAGTCTGAAATATGTCATTGTTATTGAGTTCCTTTTTGCGCTCCTTCTTATTGAGCACCACTGCGCGGGCTACAGCATCATCTAAAAACTGATAAAGGCTCCATTGATGATCATTATACTCCAGGGCCGTAAAATTCTCCACCCAGTCTCCTGAATTCAAATAAGTTACAGCTCCCTTGTCGGTTATTACCTCTCGCATTTGTGGGTGATGAATATGGCCGCAAATCACATAGTCATATTGATTACTGATGGCTATATCTGCGGCTGTACCTTCAAAATCATCAATAAATTTCACTGCACTTTTTACACTATCTTTTATCCTCTTGCTCAGAGATATCTTGCCTTTTCCAAGACTTTTAGAAATGAAATTTACCAATGTGTTCAACAGAATAAGAGAGTCATATCCTACTGCTCCAAGCTTAGCGAGCCATTTAGAATGCTGCATGGTAATGTCAAAAACATCTCCATGAAAAATCCAGGTTCTTTTCCCTCCTTGCCGCAGCACTATCTTATTCACAATTTTAAACTTACCTAGCTTAAAGCCTACAAACTTGCGGAGCATCTCATCATGATTACCAGTGACGTACACTACTTCCGTTCCTTTGCTAAGCAAGCCGGTAATGTGCTTTACTATTTGCATATGCGAGCTAGGCCAATAGCGCTTACTAAACTGCCATATGTCTATAATATCACCATTAAGGATCAGCTTTTTGGGCTTTATAGTTTTAAGATAGCGCAGCAGATCCTCTGCATGACAACCATAAGTTCCCAAATGAACATCTGAGATCACTACTACATCTACGGGGCGTTTAGATATCTCTTTCATAAAAATTTAGTAAAAAGATACCCTGAAGATATTCAACCTAAACAACAGGGTATCTTTGTTTAAACCCATACAATACAAATCTAAAATCCAAACATTACTCCATCTTCACTAGCTGATTACGATACTATTACGATTAATGTGATCTATATTATTTCAATATGAATTATGTTAATTAATTTTGGCAGCAACCTAAATGCGCGTTAAAAAATGAAAAAAATATATTTCACTCCGGGACCTTCTCAGCTATACTTCACCGCTGAAGAACATATTAAAAATGCTTTGAATGAAAGCGTTCCCTCCCTATCACACAGAAGCAAGGCGTATGAAAGCATACACCAGGCTGCAGTAGAAAATATTAAACAGCTGCTACAGCTGCCAGAAGGATACCATGTGCTGTTTACCGGATCAGCCACTGAAATATGGGAAAGGACTATCCAGAACCTCGTTTCTAAGGAGTCTTTTCACTTTGTAAACGGATCATTTTCCAGTCGTTTTCATGAGATAGCTGAGAACTACCAAATTAATGCTTTAGCTAAAAAGGTAGACGAAGGGCAGGTAGTAAAGCCTGAAGAAGTGCTCATACCAGAAAGCACTGAGCTAATAGCTATGACCCAAAATGAGACCAGCACCGGAGCTGCTCAACCCCTTGATGACATCAAACAGATCAGAAGTGCTTTTGAAAAGCAAATCATAGCGCTAGACGTAGTTTCTTCTGCTCCGTATATACCAGTTGACTATAGCTTAGTAGATACCGCCTATTTTTCAGTGCAAAAATGCTTCGGTCTGCCTGCTGGTCTTGGCGTATGGATTGTGAATGAAAAATGTATAGCTAAGGCTGAAGAGAAAATGAATGAGAATAAAATCATTGGTTCTTACCACAGCCTACCTTCCATGCTAGAGAAGTCCGTTAAAAATCAAACTTCTGAAACACCTAACGTTTTAGGAATTTACCTGCTAGGCAAAGTAGCCGGTGACATGCTTACCAAAGGCATAGAGCAAATAAGAAGAGAGACTGAATATAAAGCGGCGGTGCTGTATCAGGCATTTGAAGAGTGCAGCCAGCTAAGCCCTTTCATAAAAGAAGAAAAATACCGATCTAAAACCACGCTGGTAGCAGAAACCAAATGCGACAGCAGTGAAGTGATTAACTTATTGAATCAAAAAGGAATAGTGTTAGGCAGTGGTTATGGTAAATTTAAAAAAGAACATATAAGAATTGCTAATTTTCCTACCCATTCAAAAGAAAGCGTAGAACTAATTGCGGACGAATTAGTTAGAAATTTCAAATAATTAAGTTTTATTTAAGTTTCTAAATGATTGCAATTAGATAATTTTGCATGGGTCAAAACATATATTAATTTATGGAACCATTTAAAAATGTACTTGTAGGGCTAGATACCAGTGAAATGGATGCAACACTTGTAAGGTTTGCATCTTTCATGGCTGATCATACTTCTGCCGAGAAGATCACTTTTGTGAATATGGTTAAGCGTCTTAACATCCCTTCCAGCGTACGCAAGGAATTTCCTGATCTGGAAGAAAATGCCCTTAAAGACAGAAAAGAGAAGATGAAAGCGGTGGTAAAGGAACACTTCCACGCTGAGAAAAAAGTTAAAATCATCTTCCAGGTTAAAAAAGGGCAAGCCCCAGCTATTCTGGAAATTGCTCATAAGAGTCAGACAGACCTGATTATTGTAGGGCAGAAAAAATCTCACGAGACTACGGGAGTTACTACCCTAAGGCTGGCCAGAAGAGCTAACTGCAACCTGCTTATAGTACCGGATAATGCCGTTCCTAATGTAGATAAGCTTTTAGTGCCTATTGACTTTTCTAACTATGCCAAGCTAGCGGTCGATCAAACCATTGACTTCGCTATTAGAACTGGTGTGCCTAGTGAAATCATTTGCCAGAACGTTTATGCTGTACCTGCCGGCTATCATTATACAGGCAAAACTTTTGAGGAGTTTGGTGAGATAATGAAAAAGAATGCTCAGGATAACTTCCAGAAATTCATTAAAAAAATAGATAAAAGAGGCCTTACGGTTCGTGATGAGTACGCATTAGATACTAATGATAACCTGGCCAGTGATATTTATGATTTGGCTGATTCTGAAAAGGTAGGATTTGTAATAATAGGCGCAAAAGGAAGAACCGCTGCTGCTGCCCTGTTTTTAGGTAGCCTGGCAGAGCAAATGGTTAATGAAAAAATGAATCAACCGCTGCTTGTGGTAAGGTACAAAGGCAAAAATGCCGGTATCATAGAAAGCCTCAGAGAGATATAATCAGAGCTTTTTACCATGATTATGTTCATCATTATTGATGAAAGCTTATAGATGTTGATAATTATTAAATAATTTTGTGCTCCTTTTTATGGAGCACCTATCACTACAAGAATTAAATAACCTGATAAAGACCACCTTAGACTCCCAGCTAGAGCCTTCTTACTGGGTGGTGGCCGAAATCGGGGAAATGCGCACTAACCAGAGCGGGCACTGCTACCTGGAATTGGTAGATAAAGAAAACGAACGGGTTACGGCCAAAATTCGCGGCACCATCTGGTCATACACCTACCGCAACCTCTCCACCTGGTTTGAGGGCATGACTGGCCAGGCACTACAACCCGGCCTGAAAATACTCTGTAATTTAACGGTTCAGTTTCATGAACTATATGGCCTTAGTGTTAATATCAAAGACATCGATGCTAACTTCACTTTGGGAGAAAGGGCACGCCGAAGAAAAGAAATTATAGATCGTTTGGTGGCTGATGGCGTTTTTGACATGAACAGAAGCCATACGCTACCGCCAGTGCCACAGCGAATAGCCATTATCAGCTCCCCTACTGCCGCTGGTTTTGGAGACTTTATGGACCAGATAGAGAAAAACTCCAGGGGCTATAAATTTAACATCAAACTCTATAAAGCGATCATGCAAGGAGATAAAGCGGCTCCTTCCATTATTAATGCTATGATGCAGGCCCATGACCAGATAGAAAACTATGATGTGCTCATCATCATCAGAGGGGGCGGTAGCCAGGTAGACCTGGATTGCTTTGATGACTATGAACTGGCTGCACATATAGCTCAGTACCCCATCCCTGTACTCACGGGTATCGGTCATGAAAGAGATGAAACCATTGCTGACTTAGTAGCTCATAGCCGCTTAAAAACACCTACAGCAGTGGCCGAATTTCTCATTAGCGGCCTTATGGCTTTTGAAGATCAGTTAGATGAATACTTTTCCAGATTGTATCATTCTGTAAACCAAAAGATAAATCTGGAAACCCAACGACTGAGCAGCCTGGGCTACCAGGTCAAGGCTATTAGTAAAGAGAAAATAGCCTCTTCTAACTATTCGCTGAACAACCTTCTTTATAAGGTGAAATCAGCCACAAAAAGCTATTTTCATCAACAACATAAGAAGCTAGACCTCGCTGACAATACCATGAAATTTCTGGATCCTCAGCATGTACTCAAGCGGGGCTACACCATTACTACCGTTAATGGCAAACTCATTAAAAATACAACCTTGAAAAAGGGTGATGTTATTGTTTCAGAAAGTAGTGATCATATTATTACAAGTACAGTAGAATCAAGTAAAAAGAAAAATGGCGAAGAAAAAGCTTAGTTATAAAAGTGCTGTAGAAGAAATAGAGTCTATAGTAGATAAAATTGAAAATGGTGAGCCTGATGTTGACGAGCTGGCTGAGTTAGTGAAACGCGCCGCCAGCCTTATAAAAGAATGTAAAGGCAAACTAAAAACGACAGAAGAAAACCTATCAGAAACATTAGAAGAGCTGGAATAACCAACCGCCCTTATAATTCTGATTTGAATAATCATCACAATCGTTTACTTTGGTAATTAGAAACTTAAATCAAATAACAGATTATATGCACATGTATAAAAAACTGACATTAATCTTTTTGCTTATCCCTCTGATAGGCAAAAGTCAATCGGCCTCTACTACCTACTGGCAGCAGCGGGTAGAATATGAGATGGACATTGACATGAATGTTGAAACCAACCAGTTTACCGGAGATCAAAAACTAACCTACTATAATAACTCTCCAGATACACTCACTAAAGTATTTTATCATCTTTACTTCAATGCCTTCCAACCCGGCAGTATGATGGATGTTCGCTCGCTAAACATAGAAGATCCTGATAGAAGAGTGGGTGATCGTATCTCTAAGCTCTCTGATGAGGAGATAGGATACCAGCATATTAAATCATTAAAGCAAAACGGTAAAGACGTAACTTATAAAGTAGAAGGTACTATTCTTTCTGTGCGACTTAACAAACCTATTTTACCTGGCGAAAAAGCCACTTTCAAAATGGAATTTGAAGCTCAGGTTCCTTTACAGGTAAGACGTTCAGGTAGAGACAGCTCAGAAGGCATCAGGTATTCTATGAGTCAGTGGTACCCTAAACTGGCTGAGTATGATGAGCTAGGCTGGCACACTGATCCTTACATTGGCCGTGAATTCCATGGCGTGTGGGGAGATTTTGATGTTAAAATCACTATAGATCCTACTTACACCATAGGTGCTACAGGCTATCTTCAAAACCCAGACAAAATTGGTCATGGATATGAAAAAGAAGGTACAGAAGTAAAAACCTCTGACAAACCGCTTACCTGGAACTTCAAAGCAGAAAAAGTGCATGACTTTGTATGGGCTGCAGATCCTGACTATACCCATACTACTGCTCAGGTTCCTAATGGTCCAGTGCTTCACTTTATCTATCAGGAAAACAGTGAGAACAAAGATGCTTGGGAGAGATTACCAGAATACATGGTAAAAGCTATGCAATTTGTAAGTGAAAACTTCGGCAAGTATCCTTATGAAAAGTACTCTTTCATTCACGGTGGTGATGGAGGTATGGAGTACCCAATGGCTACATTAATATCAGGCGACAGAAACCTAAACAGCCTTTTAGGAACAGCCGTTCATGAAATGCTGCACAGCTGGTACCAAGGTTTATTAGCTACCAACGAAAGCCTGTACCCTTGGATGGACGAAGGCTTCACTTCTTACGCATCATCAGTTACTATGCAATATTTGATGGATCCTAACAGTGATGCTGACCCGCACTCTAACTCATACAGAGCTTACTTTATGATGGCTGAAAGTGGAAAAGAAGAGCCTCTTACCACTCATGCTGATCACTACCACTCTAACAGATCTTACAGCATTAATTCATATGCTAAAGGCGCAGTATTTTTACACCAGCTTAGCTACGTGGTAGGTCAGGAAACGCTTATGAAAGGAATGAAGAGATACTACCATGACTGGAGATTCAAACACCCTACTTCTTCTGATTTCATTAGAACAATTGAAAAAGTATCAGGCTTACAGTTAGACTGGTACCAAGAGAAATTTGTATACACTACTGACCAAATAGATTATGGTATTAAAAGCGTAGTGGGCGAAGGTGATGCTACCTATGTAACCCTTGAAAAAGTAGGCGAAATGATGATGCCTATTGACCTATATGTAGAGTATGAAGACGGTTCTACAGAGATATATTACATACCTCTTAGACTTATGTTAGGAGAAAAAGATGTAGAAGACAAAACTGCTTCTCGCATTACAGAGTCGCCATGGCCATGGACCTACCCTACTTACACTTTAAAGATAAATAGCAGCACTTCAAAAATTAAAAAAATAGAGATTGATCGTACTCAAAGAATGGCAGATATTGACCGTTCTAACAACACTGTAGATCTTGAAAAAGCCACTAAGGCATATGAAGATACCACCAAGTAATAGTACTTCATAAATGCATTTACGAAAGATGAGTTCCTCCCGGGGCTCATCTTTCTTTTTTATGCATACTTTAATTAGTTTTACGTTCATTACCCATGATGAAATGACTAAGGAAGAAGCACAAATAGAGATAGCAGAACTCTCAAAAAAAATCAACCATTATAATGAGCAGTATTATATGAATGATACTTCTGAAGTATCTGATTATGAATTTGATACCCTGCTCAATAAGCTAGTAGAACTAGAAAAGCAATTCCCTGAATATAACTACCCAGACTCCCCTTCTCACCGTGTAGGCGGTACTATTACTAAGGAGTTTAATACCGTTTTTCATAAAACACCCATGCTTTCTTTAGGCAACACTTATTCTAAAGAAGATTTGGAAGATTTTGACAAACGTGTGGCTAAAGGATTGGAAGGCGAAAGCTATGAATATATCTGTGAGCTCAAGTTTGATGGTATAGCACTAAGCGTTACCTATGAAAATGGAGTACTCACCAGAGGAGTCACTCGTGGTGACGGAACAAAAGGTGATGACATTACGCACAATGTAAGAACCATCAGAAGCATGCCTTTACGATTAAAAGGCGACTATCCTGCAGAGTTTGAAGCGCGAGGCGAGGCTTTTATGCCTAAAAAGGTATTTGCTGAGCTCAATAAAGAAAAAGAAGCAGTAGGTGAAGAACCTTATGCGAATGCCCGTAACACGGCTTCAGGATCATTAAAAATGCAAGATTCTGCCGCTGTAGCTAAAAGGAAGCTTGATTGCTACTTATATGCTTTAAATGGAGACAACCTTAATATCAACACCCACGAAGAAGCTATTAAAAAGCTGGAAACGATGGGTTTTAACCTTTCTCCTACCTATAAGAAGTGTACAAACATAGAAGAAGTGCTTGCATACATTAACGAATGGGAAACTAAGCGGCATGAACTCCCACTGGAAACAGACGGAATAGTAATAAAGGTAAACAGCATAGAACAGCAACAGCAGCTGGGTTTTACCTCTAAAAGCCCTAGATGGGCCATAGCTTACAAGTACAAAGCTGAAAATGCAGCTACCCGCTTAAAGTCTATTACCTATCAGGTAGGACGTACCGGAGCTATAACGCCTGTGGCCGAGCTTGATCCGGTATTACTGGCCGGCACTACCGTAAAAAGAGCTTCATTACACAATGCCAATGAAATACAAAGGCTCGACCTTAGGGTTGGTGATATGGTGTTTGTAGAAAAAGGAGGCGAAATAATTCCTAAGGTGACCGGAGTAGACCTTACTGCTCGTACACCGGAGCTTCAGCCATTAGAATACATAACAAACTGCCCTGAATGTGGCACTGAGCTTATTCGTATAGAAGGCGAAGCAGTGCATTACTGCCCTAACGCACAAGGTTGCCCACCACAAATTAAAGGCAGAATAGCCCATTTCATACAACGAAAGGCGATGGATATAGACAGCCTGGGAGAAAGAACAATACACCTGCTATATGAAAACGAGCTTGTAAAAAGTCCTGCTGACCTTTACGAGCTTACTTATGATGAAATTTTTCAGCTGGAAGGCTTTAAAGATCAGAGTACTAAAAAGGTTTTAAAAGGAATTGAGGCCTCTAAAGAAATTAGTTTCGAGAGCGTACTTTTTGCTTTAGGCATACGTTATGTTGGCAAAACAGTAGCAGAAAAGCTGGCAGCCTATTTTAAAAACATAGATAACATAATGAAGGCCAGCTTTGATGAACTCATAGCTGTACCAGAAATAGGTGAACGCATAGCCGGAAGTATTATAAATCACTTTGAGTCAGAGCAAAACCGCGAAGAAATAGAAAGGCTTAGAAAAGCAGGCGTACAACTAGAAATAATAGAAAAAGAAACCACTACCCTTTCGGATAGTCTAACCGATAAAACTTTTGTAATTTCGGGGGTCTTTTCTAAATATGGCAGAGACGAGCTCAAAGAACTGATACAGCAGCATGGAGGCAAAGTGGTGAGCTCAATTTCGGGTAAACTTAACTATCTGGTAGCCGGAGATAAAATGGGACCAGCAAAACGCGAAAAAGCTGAAAAATTAGGTGTCCAAATAATTTCTGAAGATGAATTTGACGCCATGATCAAATGATGAATGTTAAATAAAAAAATACTCTCATATAAAACCAGCTCACTACTAAAAAGTAACAAAGCCAAGCGCTTGAGCACTAATTATCAATATGCTGAGAGTATCGGCATAATATATACCAGTGAAGACCTGGAAAAACATCATATAGTCAAGGACTTCAAAAAGTCCCTTGAAGATGATGGCAAAAAGGTTAATGTTCTCACGCTCTTACCTAAGGGCTTGGAAAATTTCGAATTCCTTTTTGATTTCTTCACTACAAAAGATATCAGTTTTTGGGGTAACTTTACGGCAGAGCAGGTTCATAAATTTGTTAACGCCACTTTCGATTACCTTTTCTATCTGGACACAAAAAGTAACCTGCTCATTAAGAACATTTTAGCTATGAGCAAGGCCAAGTGCCGGGTAGGTAAATTTGATGAAACTGACAGACAGTTTTTCGAATTAATGATTGATACGCCGAGCAACAGCACACGCGAACTTGTAAATGAGATGTATAAGTATACAAAAATATTGAACTAATATAAAAATGTCTAAATTATATGGAACGGGGGTAGCACTTGTTACTCCTTTTGATAAAGAAGATAACGTAGATTACCAAAGCTATAAAAGACTGCTGTCTTACACCGCTAAGCAAGGAGTAGACTATTATGTTGTTTTAGGTACTACAGGAGAAGGTTCCACCATATCACTGGCAGACAAGGCCAAAATATTAGACTTCACTAAGGAAAACAATGAAGATAAACTTCCTATAGTTTATGGTATCGGCGTTAATGATACTAATGCTACACTGAAAATCACTAAAGAAACTGATCTTTCAGGAGTAGATGCCATTCTTTCTGTAAGTCCTTATTACAGCAAACCTTCACAAGAAGGCATATTTCAGCATTACATTAAAATAGCTGATGCCAGTCCTGTACCGGTTATTCTTTATAACGTTCCTGGAAGAACAGGCTCAAATATGTCTGCTGAGACTATCTTGAGACTTGCTGAGCATGAAAATATCATTGGTGTTAAAGATGCTTCAGGTAATATGGAGCAAGCACTAAATATCTGTAAATATAAGCCTGAAGACTTCATGCTGATCTCTGGTGATGACATGCTTACGGTACCTTTATATTCTATAGGTGGATCAGGCGTTATTTCGGTTTTGGCCAATGCCTTTTCTAATATCTTCCATAACATTAAAGTAGCTGTAACTGAAGGAGACTTCAGCAAAGCCTCTAAAGAAGCCTTTAAGCTATTAGAAATTAACCCTCACATGTATAGCGAAAGCAGTCCGGTGGGCATTAAACAATTATTGGCTGAATTAGGTATTTGTGAAAACTATGTAAGGCTTCCTCTTGTACCTGCTTCTGAGCAATTAAAAGAAGTAATAGCCAAAAGATTAACTGAAATACAAGCAGTAACAGTATAAAACCTGTACTATCAGAAATAAAAAAGCAGCCCTTGAGCTGCTTTTTTTATGATCTATATATTCCTATTTTAAAAATTAGGAATGTACGTTTCTAATACTTTGCTTTTTGCTAATGGTGTAAGCACTATATCATTCACCTCTGCCGGTATAAGCACCACATCTCCCAACGTAGCTTGCATTTTAAAATCTCCTGCTGTTATAGTAGTTTCTCCTTCCAGGAAAACCAGAATCACGAAAGAATCTAAAGAAGAATAATCCTTCTTCATTTCATCATCTATCACCATTCTATTAGTCTCAAAGAAAGGACACTCTACCAAAGCGGTATTTTTATTTAGCTCTACAGGCTTATTAGATTTATATTCATCATAAAATTTATAATCAATAGCATCTACTGCCTCTTCTACATGTAGCTCTCTTTTATTGCCTTTATCGTCAGTTCTGTCAAAGTCATAAATACGATAAGTTACATCTGAGCTCTGCTGAATTTCTGCCAGCATAATTCCTTTACCAATGGTATGCACTCTACCCGCAGGTATGAAAAACACATCATCTTCAGCTACCTTCTCCTTATTAAGAATATCTGTTAACTTACCACTATTAAAATACTCTAAATAGGCTTCTTTATCTACTTCCTGATTAAAGCCGGTAATAAGTGTAGCATCTTCATCTGCCTGGATGATATACCACATTTCAGTTTTACCAAAAGAGTTATGCCTTTCTTTAGCCAACTTATCATCTGGGTGAACCTGTATAGAAAGGTCATCATTAGCATCTATAAACTTGATAAGCAGCGGAAACTGTCCTCCGTAAGTCTCATACACCTTCTTCCCTACCAGCTTATCCTTATAATTAGCGATAAGAGTAGTAAGCGGCTCTCCTTCCAAACGGCCATTAGCCACAAAAGAAACATTACCTTCTACCCCTGAAAGCTCCCAGGTCTCTCCGCAGTTAGGCAGTGGAGAATAATCCTTATGAAGCACATCCTTTATTTTTGTACCACCCCAAATTTTATCTTTAAAAATGGTTTTGAATTTCAATGGATACAATTGCTCTGACATATTAAAATAAGTTAGTCGATTTGCGTATAAATTTTGTTATAACGAACACTATATAAAAACAGGTAGAAGTAACAAAGCATAGGTATTAAAAATGAATATCCTAAGGTAAAATGATCTGCTACCAGCCCCTGAAGTGGAGGAATGATCGCTCCCCCTAAAATAGCCATAATTAATAAAGATGACCCCTGACTGGTGTATTTTCCTAAGCCTTGAGTAGATAAAGAAAATACGTTTGACCACATGATAGAGTTAAACAGACCTATAGATAAAATAGGCCACACCATCATACCTGGTACTTCTAAAATAGTGATTACAAGAAATGAAATATTCACCAATGCGAATACACCCAGCATAAGTCTGGCGTTTTTGCCTATTAAAAGGAAAAGTGCCAGGTTAATACCTATGAAAATGAAATAAGGCCACATTTCGCTAATGCTCAAACCTGACAGGTATACTATAAGCGGCGTTATTAAAAATATAATTCCTAATGAAAATAAAGCCTTTTTCTTTAATGGCTGATCATTAATATTGATACCTCCCAAAAAGCGGCCAATCATAGCTCCACCCCAATAATAGTAGGCCAAATATTTACTCGCCTCCAAGTGATCAAGCCCTAATACATTATCATGTCCTAAGTAGCCAATCATTAAACTACCTACAGCTACCTCAGCACCCACGTAGCAAAAGATACCGAACATACCCCACCTTACCTGAGCAAATTTTAGAATAGTAAAGCCATGATTGGTATCATCATCATCCTTAAAAGAAGGAATTTTACTCATAGAAAACAGCAACGCCACCACTATGAACAAACCGCTCAACATTAAATAAGGCATTTTTACATTTTCTGCGGTAAGCACACCATCAGAAGCAAAGAATTTAAATATGAAAAATCCTCCTACTACAGGTGCCAGCGTGGTACCTAATGAGTTAAATGCCTGAGTAAGGTTAAGTCTACCAGATGCAGTTTCTGGCTTACCCAATAAAATCACTATAGGATTACATGATATCTGCAAAACCGTAAGTCCTAAGCCCAACACAAACAGCGCGAGTAAGAACAAGGCATATACTTCAGCCATAGAAGCAGGCACAAAAAGTAAACACCCGATACTTGATAGTATCAATCCAAAAGTAATGGTCTTTTTATACCCCAGTTTATTGATAGGATCGCCCAAACTCAAGGAAGCAATAAAATAAGCTAAAGAACCAATAAAATAGGCTAAAAAGAATGCACTCTGTACCAGAAGGGATTTAAAATTAGATAACTCAAAGACCTCCTTCATATATGGAATAAGAATGTCATTCATAGAGGTAATGAACCCCCACATAAAGAACAGCAGCGTGAGTATGGCCAGCGCTTTAGTATTTTTATTCATAAGTTTTTGTAGTAAGTATTCAATCGATTACCAAAGGTAATACATTGGCATAAATTTACAGATTTTTATGCTAAATCGTTTTATTAAAGCAAAATCTTATATTACCAACCAGAACTAAAACCATCTTTCATTGCGGCGAAGTACCTGAGCTTGTCAAAGCTGTAAAGAATTGGGGCCTTATGCCCTACTCCGGTTCTCTTTTTATTAGTATCTACAAGAATTTGGTAGGCCAACATTTTTCTTCTGAAATTCCTTCTATCCAGATCCTTTTGGAGTACCGTTTCATACAGAGCCTGCAGCTCAGGCATAGTAAATAACTCGGGCAGTAGATTGAGCCCTATAGGTTGGTAATTCAATTCTCTTTTTAAGGTATTATGTGCCTTTTTAATTATATACTCATGATCCAAAATTAACTCGGGGAGCTCTGTAATAGGCACCCAGCTACAATAGGCAGAAGTATCATCAGGTATGGGTTGCTGTACTTTAGAATATTCTACCAGCGCATAATACCCAACAGAAACAAAGCGTTGCTGAAACCACTCCTCCATGGCAGGATCAACCACTTCATTTTCTATCAAATCTTGAACATGCTGAGCGTCATTTCTATTTAAATGACCAAAGAAGTAAAACTGACGAAGAAAAATATCTCTAAGACCTGTTCTTTCTTCGAGTACGGCTTCGGCCTCATCATCCACATTTTTATCCTTTCTCACAAAACCTCCAGGCAAGCCCCAGACTTCCATATTCTTGAGCTTCATGAGCAACACCTTGAGCTGGTTTTCATGAAATCCAAAAATAACGCAATCAACAGAAAGTCCAGCTTGAAAATTAATTGTATTAATTCTATACACCTTATTGTTTGTTTAATCACAAAGTTGATAAAATTTTCGAGAAATCCTCCATTTCCTTATTTATCGTGTAAGTATAGACAACCGGGCCTATCACTTAGTTTTTAATCACTAGTGTCCGAGAAAAAAGATAGGGGCCTCTGAATAATTTCAAGAGTGCCCCATAATGTGTATTTTCGGTTTACCACAACAAAAAATCACACATGAGTAAAAATACATATTTCTACGGACAGCCAATCTTTTCTCAACTATTATCGCTGATAGATAAATCGGTGTTAAATCAAATAATATCAAAATACCAATCTGACAGATATTACAAGAAATTGAATACTTGGCATCACCTAGTAAGCATGTTATACTGCTGTTTCAGTGGGGCAAGTGCTCTCAGAGAGCTTACTACGGGGCTTTTGGCCTGCCAAAACAAGCTGATCCATTTAGGTATTCAATTTATACCCAGACGTTCCACTTTATCAGATAGCAACAAAAAACGCAGTAGTATAGTCTTTGCAGACATTTACATGAAATTGTTTAAAAAGTATCGGCACCTTTTGCCGGACAGCCGCTTGAGAATGGAAGTTCTCAATAAACTTTATATTGTTGATTCAACGATTATTAGTCTGTTTAAAGATATTCTCAAGGTAGCAGGACGCCCTAGAAAAGATGGCAAAAGCAAGGGAGGCATTAAAGCTCATGTAATGATTCATGCGGCAGAATTAATGCCATGTTTAGTACGGTTGACCAAGGGAAGTCAGCATGATCATACATTTTTAAAGCAATTACAACTCCCAGAAGGATCCTATGTGGTGATGGATAAAGGGTATATCGATTATAGACAATACGCACAATGGAGTCATCAAGGGATATTTTACATTACTAGAATGAAGGAAAATGCCAGATATCAATCAATAGATGAGCTAGAACTGCCTGAAGATAAAGACTTTTGTGTACTTAAGGATGAAAAAGTTGTTATCAGTTTCAAGACTGATGGACAAGTGCAAGAGCTTCAAAATAGAAGAATAGCCTATTATGATGACCTCAATAATAAATTATTAGTGTTTATGACCAATAATATGGAGTTGGAAGCAGCCACAATAGCGGCCATTTATAAATACCGATGGCAGATAGAGCTTTTATTTAAAAAGCTGAAGCAGAACTTTCCTCTCAAATATTTTCTGGGGGACAACCAAAATGCTATTGAGATCCAAATTTGGAGTGCCCTGATCTGTCTATTATTGATGGAAGTAGTCCGAAAACAGATCAAAAAAAGATGGGCCTTCTCTAATATGGTCTCATTGGTAAGGTTTCACTTGATGGCCTATGTTCACCTTACCCGCTTTCTAAACAATCCAGACCTAGAACTTCAAAAAACAATATATAAAACCAATCAATACCCTTTATTTAGTCCATAGAGGGCTCACTTTTCCAGATTAGAAGAAAACCACTTTATTTTTGCTTAGAATCGCTAAAATTTCTTAGACCAGAGTTTAGTCGGACACTAGTGGTTTTTAATTCAATAAATAATCCTATAAACTTCGTTATTGAATTAAAAGTAGTATCTTCGCAATTCTTATAATTTTAAAATATGACTGTAAAAGCAATATTCACTTCAATATCTACTCCGCACTGATGCACTAGCATCCGCATGAATATTTTGCTGTTTTCATGTTTTTCTGAATACGCTATTTTCTAATAAGTATTTTAATACATCCTTTTTATTTGAACTTTTATAAATGAAAAAGTATCTCAACCTTTTTGATCTTACACAACGTGTAGACTACAAAACGGAAGTACTTTCTGGTATGACCGTGGCCATCGCCCTTATACCGGAAGCGGTAGCCTTTGCGCTTATGGCTAAACTTTCACCACTTACCGGCTTATATGCCGCTTTTGTGATGGGACTCATCACCTCCATATTTGGTGGGCGCCCCGGGCAAATTTCCGGAGCCACCGGTGCCGTGGCTGTAGTTATTGCCTCTTTATCTCTAAGTCATGGGGTGGAGTATATCTTTGCTACCGTAGTACTAGCCGGTCTTATACAAATAGTGGCCGGATTCTTAAAGCTGGGTAAACTTATTCGATTAGTGCCTCAGCCAGTGGTATATGGTTTTGTAAATGGACTGGCCTTCATCATTTTCACAGCACAGCTGGCCCAGTTTCAAGACAAAAACGAAAATTGGCTGACTGGTGAACCTCTATATATAATGCTGGGGCTGGTACTTATAACTATGCTCATCATTTGGGGATTACCTAAAATAACAAAAGTAGTTCCTGCTTCATTAGTAGCTATCTTCGCCATATTTGGCATAGTGGCCATTTTTAACATTGATACCAAAACCGTAGGTGATCTTGCTTCAATTGAAGGGGGCTTCCCTCCTTTTCACATTCCTAACATAGATTATAGTTTTGAGACATTACGTATTATTTTTCCTTATGCTCTAATTATGGCAGGTGTAGGATTAATAGAAAGTTTACTTACACTAGATATTATAGACGAAATTACTGAAACCAGAGGACGTGGCAACAAAGAAGCGGTGGCACAGGGATTGGCTAATGTAACCTCAGGATTTTTCTCTGGAATGGGCGGTTGTGCTATGTTAGGTCAAAGCCTTATCAATATTTCTAATGGAGCCCGGGCCAGACTATCAGGCATAGTAGCTTCTGTGTTATTGCTTATGTTCATTATGTTCGGGGCCAATTTAGTGGGTAAGCTACCCATGGCAGCTCTTACAGGACTGATGATCATGGTATCAATAGGTACTTTTGAGTGGGCCAGCCTTAAAATATTTAACAAAATGCCTAAGTCAGACATCTTTGTGATGGTAATGGTTACGCTGGTAACTATAGTGCTGCATAACCTGGCACTGGCTGTGGTTATAGGTGTAATTATAGCGGCATTAGTTTTTGCCTGGGACAATGCTAAACGCATAAGAGCCAGAAAAACAATTGATGCCAATGGAGTAAAACATTATGAAATAAAAGGGCCTTTGTTTTTTGGTTCTGTTACTGCCTTTAATGAGAAGTTTGACATAGCTAATGACCCTGAAGAAGTAATTATAGATTTTGCTGAGAGCCGTGTGGTAGATATGTCTGCCATAGAAGCGCTAAACAAACTAACGGAAAGATATCAAAAAGCAGGTAAAACGGTTCATTTAAAACACCTGAGCCCTGATTGTAAGACATTATTAAAAAATGCAGATCAAATCATAGATGTGAATGTATTGGAAGATCCTGATTACCATCTTGCTACAGATAAACTGGCTTAAATAATTCTTACAAAAAAGACGGGCGATGATCACCCGTCTTTTTTGTTACTTGTCATTACCATAGGCTCGATCTAAGAACTCATATCGGCCATCATTTTGAGCTTCTTCCACCTTTAGAATCAGCATTGATAATCATTACTGGCGGCGTACCATCTTCAGGCTTAGCAGCAGGCCACTTACGAAGGTCTCCTTTATTAGGATCTCCTGTTTTAATAAAATTAGCAAAGTACTGCTGCATTACTGCAGAAGTTTTCTTGTCGGCATCAGTCCAGTTAAATTCATCCATTAAGTATAAATTACCCATACAGTAAGGTATTTCTGAGGCATGCGGAGCTCCGATAGGTTGTTTTTCTTCATTAGCCGCCTTGGGTCTAATTTGCGAAAACAAATACCTATACACAGGCTGATCACTATGCTTACGATGAAGATCAAACCATTTCCAGGTACTATATGATATAAATCGGTCAGAAGCTAAAGCTGTAGCCGAAAGGGCTATTTCCTCCTCACTTGTATGTGGGTATAATTTCAGCACTTCTTCATAGGTATCAGGGTACGCCTGTTTCACATTTTTGATATAAGCCTCATCTGTATAAGGCTGACCTTGCATAAAAGCCATACCGGGAATTTCCGCAGAATTCCAGCCTAGCAATAGTGGAACCTGTGATTGCTCACCTGCTTTAAATATTTCCGGTAAAGTTTTAGGAAAGAAGTACCCATCTATTACCGAAGGAAAACCAAAAAACCCTGATTTTTTATATTTTTCGAAAATTTCTTCTGTACTGGCTTTGCGTAATTCTTTCAAAGAATAATATCCGAATGTAGTAGCGAACTTCATTCCTATACTCTCTGCTTCTTCTAAAGAAACCGGAGCTAATGTGGGCTTAATAGCCGCTCCGCTCTCTCCTATAGCTCCAGCAATCAGATGTTTGGATAATGGAGAAGCCATTTGTGAACTCACAGAAATAGAGCCCGCAGATTCTCCTGCTATCGTAACTCTATCAGGATCACCGCCAAAGGCTTTGATATTATCTTTCACCCACTGTAAAGCAGCAGCTTGATCTAGCAAGCCGTAGTTACCAGAAGCTTTATAAGCAGCCTCCTCGCTCAATTGTGGATGGGCAAAGAAACCAAAAATGTTAAGCCTATAATTCACCGTAACCGTTACTATGCCTTTCTGCGCCATAGAGGCTCCATCATATCGGGGCTCAGAGCTTCCTCCTGCCACATAACCGCCACCATAGAAATAAACTAACACTGGTAAAGCGGCATTTTTCTTTCTACTATCAGGAGTCCAGACGTTCAGATAAAGACAATCTTCGCTCATTTTTTCAGAGCGAAACACCATATCTCCAAAAACATCTGCCTGCATTGGAGTTGGTCCAAATTTTTTAGTATCTCTGGTTTCACTCCAGTCCGTTAAAGGCTGTGGTGCTTTCCACCTTAACTCACCTACAGGAGGTTGTGCATAAGGAATACCCAGAAACTTATCTACGTGTTGCTCATCATCATTAAAGCCTTCGATTTTACCATTTTCTATGGTGAGTTTAACCGGCTTTGGTACTTGGGCTTGTATACCTTGTAAAGCATATACAATTATAAAAAGTAGGGTAAATATAATTTTCATCATGAGATTGATTGGTCTGTAATAAAACTAACAAAAAATATATTACCTACCCTCCCCAGGATGAGTTAATAATCCTTAGAAACGAAAAAAGGGGCCGAAGCCCCTTTTCACTACCTAAACGCTAACTATTTAGAAGCCAATGACAGCCTCTACATTAAATCCGTCGAATTCTGCACCTTGATATTTAGATCCGTCCCAGCCGTTATCATCATATTGTTGGTTTACATACTCAACTTTAGCCATGATGTTGTCTGTTAAGTACCATCCACCACCTATGTTGAATCTGTTTACTTTAGCTGTTGGAGCTCCGTCATAAAACTCTCCGCTTACAGTGTTATATCTTCCACCTATGTACAGTTGATCCTGACCACCGAATCTGTAGATTAATTCAGCAGCTAGTTGAGTAAATCCTCCGTCTGCTACACCGTCAGAAGTGTGTTCGTAGATTCCGAAGAACTCTACTCCTCTATATTTTACGAATGGGTTGATTTGAACAGCAGTTAACTGTGCATTTTCTCTATTTTGGATAGGGTTTAATCTACCGTCGAAGTCTGATCCACCGTCAGCTACAGTGTGCATCACTGAGTAATATCTTGCTCCACCACGGTCACCTCCGTAAAGGAATGCTCCGTTTGATTTACCTTGGTTAGTGTATAATGAACCTGTTAATCTTACTCTTAAGTCATCATTAAGTTGTTTATCATAACCTAATTTACCGAAGAAAGACAGTTTGTTATCAGTACTATCATTCACTACCACATTTTGATTCAGTTTACCGTTAGTTATACCTACTACAGCTAAGAATCCGTTATACTGACCTCTTACTTCTGCGTATGCTTCTGTAGTGAAGGCATCCATGATATAGTTACCTACAAATGGGTTGTAAATTGCTCTTGCGTTATCACTTCTTCTAAAGTGAGCATCACCGTAGTTCACCTCATCTAAACCAATTCTAATGGTTGCATATTTCATTACTCCTTCTAAGAAGCCTGGTTTAATGAAGTCTAATTTATCCATTTGGATGTGACCACCTTTTACCCAAGATTCTTCGTGGTGTCTTGCTGAAAGATAAGTTCTTAAGTGCATTCTAACACCATCATAAAGTTGTACATCTATGTTTAAGTTGGCGTTAGGCAAGTTAAGGTTAGTGCCTAAGTCTACTAAGTTATCTGCATCATTTGATTGATCTAAAGCCTGGAACTGCATAGCAAAGTCACCGCCTACTCTCACTTTCAATCCTGTATAAGGTACTGTATCTTGCTTTCCTGTTTCAAAGACATTTAGTCCTTCTTGTCCTGCGGGACGGTAAAACTGCAAGTCTCTGTTTACCTGGGCGTATCCGAAGCTAGCTATGCCAGCGAAGAAGATCACTAATGCTAATTTTATGGACGTTTTCATTGTAGTATAAGTTAAAAGATTGTTTGTCTGATTATTAAATCTTATTAGTTGTTTATTGATTACTTAGTGTATTGAACATTAAATTCTACTGTTACCTCATCACCTGTAGTGATTGTTCCCATTAATGCTGTAGGAGGCTCAATTTTAAAGGCAGTCATGTTGAAAGTGTATTTACCTTTAAAAGTTACTGTGTTACCAGATACCTGAGCTGTTACAGGCATAGTGATAGTTTTAGAAACTCCGGCTAAAGTAAGTGTACCAGTAGTTGTAAGCTGATTACCGCTTGTTGACTTTACTGATTTGAACACATATTTAATGGTAGGGTAATCATCAGTTTTTAAAGCTTCATAACCATTTTTATCCATTGATGATTTACCACTTTTAAGGCTTTCTGCTTTTACATCTATTGAAAGAGAGTTTACTGTAACGTTACTTCCGCTCACTTCCAAATTTGCCTTTCCACTCACTTCCTCAGCTGTCATCTCCCAATCATGAAGAGTTGATGTTCCAAGTACTTCCACCTTAGATGCTTTATTATTTAATGAGTAAGATTGTGCCATACCTGTTAGTACAGCCATACTGAATATTAGTGTTAGATAGATTGATCTTTTCATAACGTTCTTTGTTTTTGTTGGTACAATGATACGGGTAGATTTGTAGCTAAAATATGACTAGTATCAGGCGATGAAATGATTTAGTCTAAATAAAATCCCTTAGTTTTCTGACAAAAATCAGTTCCAAAAAAAAACTCCCTGACCACGTGTGTCAGAGAGTTCTAATGAAAACCTAAATACTAAATTCATATGCTTAAACCAGCACTTTAAATCTTTCAAAAGCCATTCTTTCCAGCTCTTCTCTATGATCTGGGTGAGAGATAGAAATAAGGTCATGAGCTCTTTGTTTGAGGTTTCTACCAAACAAGTTAACTACTCCATATTCTGTAACTATGTAGTGAACATGAGCTCTTGTGGTAGTTACTCCGGCTCCTTCTTTAAGATAAGGAACGATTTTAGATATACCTTTATTTGTAATAGAAGGCATGGCAAAAATGGCTTTACCACCAGGAGATAATGAAGCTCCTCTTATAAAGTCCATCTGACCGCCTACTCCTGAATATTGTCTTTTTCCAATAGTATCTGCACAAACCTGACCACACAAGTCAATTTCTATGGCACTGTTAATAGCAGTTACTTTAGGATTTTTTCTAATGATAGATGTATCATTAGTATAAGCTGCTTCTTTCATATCTATGAGTGGGTTATCATCCATGAAGTCATATAACTTCTGAGTACCTACTGCAAAGCAACTTACTATTTTACCTGGTTTCACCACTTTATTTTCTCCGGTTATTACTCCTGACTCTATAAGAGGAAGCACACCATCAGAAAACATCTCTGTGTGAATACCCAGCTTTTGGTGACCTTGAAGGTTAGCCAGTACTACGTTAGGAATACCACCTATACCCATTTGTAAAGTAGCTCCATCTTCTACCAAGCCAGCTACATATTTACCTATTTTCTCTTCTATCTCAGAAGGAGCTTTGCCACCAGAACTGTGTAAAGGTTTATCTACTTCAATAGCATAATCAATTTTGCTTACGTGGATAATACCATCACCATGAGTTCTAGGTACTCTTGGGTTTACCTGAGCTATCACCATCTTAGCGGTTTCTAAACCAGGGATAACTACATCTACTGATGTACCAAGTGAACAGTAACCGTGCTTATCTGGCGGAGACACCTGAATGAAGGCAGCATCAAGAGGTAAAATGTTTCTTCTGAAAAGTAAGTGTACTTCACTTAAGAAGATAGGAATATAATCTCCAAAACCACTGTTAGTTGCTTCTCGTACGTTTTTACCTACAAAGCAGCTATTAATTTTAAAAGAGGATCTATATGGCTCCAATGTGTAAGAAGCTTCCCCCTCAGTATGCATATGTATTACCTCTACATCTTCTAATTCATGATACCTTTCGCAAAGCGCATCTACCAATACGGTAGGAGTCATGGCTGCTCCTTGTATCAAAATTCGGTTACCTGATTTTATGTCTTTTACGGCTTCTTCTGGCCTAACGATTTTTAATTCATTTTTCATAAGTAATGACAGGTTTATAAGCACATTTATAATTTAGGGGTAATAACCCTCTTTTTCTTCTCCAAAGCTAAATGCTCACTCGCCCCTAACATATGACTTCTATCATAATTCTTAGTGAAAACCGTCAGGAGCGGCATTAGCCCCGGCAGGTTACAAACAAGGCCAATCTATAAGAGACGGCAAAGAATTTCATGCTTCATTTTGGAAGCCTTACCCTGAAGATTGTCAGGCTCAATCCATAGCTATTTTCAATTGCCTCCTCTCCCTCTCAACTTTGCCCCATGATCTCGATAAATAAGCTCATTTTAGTAGTTAGTACCTTACTAACATTACTGATACCCAAGGAGCCTCATGCTCAAGAAAAGCCTTATAGTTTAAAAGTGTGCATAGATTATGGCCTTGAAAACCATAGGAGTAATAAAGTATACAAAAACAATATTCTGAAGGCAGATGCCCAGATACGTGAAGGTGCCGCGGCTTACTTACCCAAGGTAAACCTCAAAGGTACTTTTGATGATAATCTTAAAGTCCAAAAGTCAGTAATTCCGGGTGAAGCCATAGGAGCCGCCGAAGACAGAGAAATAGCTTTCACAAAGCAGTTCAATTTAAATGTTTCTGCCCAGCTTGATCAAACGGTGTATGATCAATCATTAATCACTTCTTTCAAAGCGCATAAATATATAAGAAAAGAGGCCGAACTCAATAAGGAGCTTAATGATGAAGATATCATTTATAACATCAGTACCGCATATTATGAAGTACTGGTAAGCCTAGAGCAAATTAATTATTTAACCGAAGATCTTAAAACCTACAAGGAACAGGTAGAAGTGAGTAATCTTAAAGTACGCAAAGGTGTACTTACTGAAATAGATGCTAACAAAATAGAAGTAAACTATCGAAATACTCTTTCTCAACTAAATGTAGCCAAAAACACCCTTAAAGTATCCAAAAATCAACTGAAGTACGAAATGGGGCTACCCTTGGAATTACCAATAGAGGTAGACACCACATCTTTAGATCTGAATATCACTCCTCTGGCTTCTACCGATGATTTTGAGGTGTTTAACCCCACTCAACGCACTAATTATAATATCTCAAATGCACAAATAGAGCAGTTATATATAGATGAACAACGCTTGAAATATAAAGGATTGCCTAAAATAGGCGTCTATGCTCGCTATGGAACGGTTGGTTTTGGAGATGAGCCTAACGAAACCTTCAAAGGTTTAAATGACTATGCGGCTATAGGGCTTTCTGCTCAAATACCTCTTTTTACGGGATTTTCTAAAAAAGCTCAAGTACAACAAGCGCATTATGAACTCCTTAATGCTCAGGAGAATATTGCTTTAGATAAAGAAAACTATACACTAGAATATGAAAACGCCAAAAATCAATTGCTACAAGCTAGTGGAAATTTAGAAAATGATAAACGCACACTGGAATTATCACAATCTACCTTTAAAGCCACCAGCCTTCAATACAACAAAGGTGTAACTGACCTTACCGACTGGCTGGAAACACAAAGGACTTTGAAAGAATCTCAAAACAATTATATCCAGTCAGTATACTCATATTATGAAGCACTTATAGAGCTCGAGAAAGCCAAGGGCACATTAAAATCATTCTACAAATCACTGCAATAAACTAATTATGAAAAGAAAATATATCATTGGGCTTATATGTGTAGTTCTGCTGGTATTCATTGGAGTTAAACTCTTTTTCAATAAGCAGAAAATCAATGAGCAAAATAAGGTTAAAGAAGTTGAGGCCATTCTAATTCCTGTGAAAACAGATACTGCGAGCCAAAGACCTATCACCTATACCATCATAAAAACAGGTAATATCATAGCCAGTAAAGAGAACAGCATTCTAACTCCTATTGGAGGCATAGTTCAAAAGATCAATTTTGAGCTTGGAGATGAAGTTAAAGCTGGTCAAACCTTAGCAGTAATAGACAATAGAACTAACCAGCTAGAGCTAGAAAAGGCGAAAACTCAGGCAGCTAAGCTTAAGAATGACCTAGAGACTTACAAGGAACTGTACGAAGGTAAGGCCGCTACCAAAGAAAAGGTAGATGAGCTCCAACAGAGTTATAATGAAGCCCTCAATACAATAGATCAACTAAAAAAGCAAGTAGGTGATGCCTATGTGAAAGCCCCGATCAGCGGCACTATAGCCACTAAACCTATAGAAGAAGGAGTTTATGCCAGTGCAGGAACAGAATTAACCAAAGTAGTTAACCTTAGCAGTCTTAAGGTAGAAGTTAACCTTACTGAAACAGAGGCCTATCAGGTATCTAAAGGTCAGCAGGTTACAATTACCACGGATATTTTTCCTGGCAAACAGTTTAATGGCAAGCTTACTTTTATAAGCCCCACTACCGATGATGGTCATAACTACCCCGCAGAAGTGACTTTAGAAAATTCGGCGGAAGCCACCTTAAAGTCAGGCACCTTTGTGTATGCAGACCTTTCTAAATCGCTCAATGAGACTACTCTGGCTATTCCGCGCAGTGCTTTAATGGAAAATTTAGATAAAGCCTCTGTCTATTTAGTTAAAGATGATAAGGCCGTTCTTCAGCAAATCGAAACCGGGCGTGATTTGCAAGACTATATAGAAGTGCTACAAGGGCTGCAAGCTGGTGACATCATAGTTACCACAGGGCAAATCAACTTACAAGACGGAACCCAAGTTCGAATAGCTAACTAACCCATCTACTATGTCTATTTCAGAAATTGCCATTAAAAGGCCACTTCTCATAGTGGTAATATTTACGGTATTGCTACTCTTCGGATTAGTGACGTATTTTAAACTAAACTATAACCTACTACCCAATATCCAGGTTAATACAGTATCAGTTACCACTACCTACCCCGGAGCTTCAGCTTCTGAGGTAGAAAGTTCGGTAACTAAAAAGCTGGAAGATGCCTTTTCTTCGGTAGAAGGGCTTGATAAAATCAACTCTACCTCGCAAGAGGGCGTTTCTCAAATATCAGTAAACCTTAAAAGTAATGCTGATCTTGATGAAGCCGAGCGTAACATACAACGAAAGGCTGATCAGATAGCTAACGACTTACCGGAAGATGCTGATAAGCCCTTGATCTCCAAAGTAAATTTAGACGAAACTCCGGTTATTAAAGCGGGTATTACCTCTAACAGAACACCACGATCATTATATGACCTTATTGATAATGAGATTAAACCAGTACTTCAAAACCTGCAAGGTGTAGGTACTGTAAATATTATTGGTGGTAGCGAAAGGCAAATACAAGTGAATGTATCGCCTTCTAAGCTCAATGCCTACCATCTTAACATCGATCAGGTTTCTCAGGCTATAACCAAAGCTAACCAGTCATTTCCGGCAGGTAAAATAGAAACTGATAACAGGGCAGTTTCCATTCGCTATGATGCCAACCTTACCAATGTAGAGCAGATCAGAAAATTAATCGTTTATAGAAATAACAGCAGTGTTATCTATCTGGAAGATGTAGCTGAAGTAATGGATGCCACTGCAGATGTTACGGCTCTCAACCAAATTAATGGACTCCCTTCAGTAGGTATTCAAATTATTAAGCAGAGTGATGCCAATGCCGTAAATGTAAGTGCTCTGGTAAAAGAAAAGTTTAAAGACCTGGAGCAGGAATATGAAGGTGATGAGTTAGCATTCTCAATCTCTAGTGACCAGAGTACTTATACCCTGGCCAGTGCTGATGCCGTAATAGAAGATTTGGGCCTTGCTGTAGTTATAGTGGGTATTGTAATGCTGGCCTTCCTGCATAGTTTTAGAAGTTCTTTATTTGTAATGGTAGCCCTCCCCTGCTCTATTATTCCCACTTTCATAGCTATTTACTTCTTTGATTTTTCACTGAACCTAATGACCCTCATGGCACTATCATTAGTAGTAGGTATTTTGGTAGATGACTCCATTGTGGTACTGGAAAACATCTATAGACACATGGAAATGGGTTCCAAAAGAATGAAAGCCGCGCTTGATGGTCGTAATGAAATAGGTTTCACCGCCCTGGCCATCACCTTGGTAGATGTGGTGGTGTTCCTTCCTCTAGCACTCAGTGGTGGAATAATAGGCTCCATTTTGAAAGAGTTCTCTCTGGTGGTGGTATTTTCTACTTTGATGAGTCTTTTTGTTTCATTTACAGTTACACCTATGCTCGCCAGCAGGTTTGGCAAACTGGAACACCTCTCAAAGGATAACCTTTGGGGAAGAATAAACCTGAGTTTTGAAAACTTCATTACTGACACTAAAGAAGCCTATGGTAAGTCTTTGGCTTATATTCTCAATAAAAAGAGATGGCTCCTATCTGGGGTTTTTCTTCTGATAGTGGCTTCGCTGTTTTTAGTTGGTAAGGGTTTTATAGGGTTTGCCTTTATACCAGAATCAGATCAAGGTGAACTTAATATCAACCTTGAATTAGAACCCACCGCTTCTATCTATCAGACTAACTCTATTACTCAGCAAGCGGAGAAAATCATACTCGAACAAAAAGAAGTAGAAAAGGTATTCTCCAGCATTGGTTTTGTAAGTGGTAGTGTAGCGGGTACCAGTAACAACAGTAACATGGCTGAGCTCACCGTATCACTGGTAGATGAAGGTGAAAGAGATATGTCATCTCAAGAGTTTGGTTTAAAAATGAAACAGGTACTTACACAGGAAATACCTGGTGTAAAGGTCACTTCATCTGCTGTTTCTATTTCTGGAGGGTCTAGCCAAATCCCTATTCAGATTGCCGTTTTAGGCACTAACCTGGAAAATGTAAGAAAAACAGCCGAAGAAATAATGGCCATTGTGGCTGATGTGCCAGGCACGCAGTATGTAAAGCTTTCCGTAAAGGACCAAAAGCAGGAAATAGAGGTAAACCTAAATAGAGATAAAATGACACTCTTAGGCCTTGATGCCAGCCAGGTAGGTGCTGCGCTACAAAATGCCTTTAGTGGAAATAAGCAAAATGTATTAAAAGATGAAGGCAATGAGTATGATATAAACATTAGCATGGAGCCTCAACACAGGGCTGATATAAGTGATGTAAGAAACTTATCTTTTACCAATAACGAAGGTGCCAACTTCGTTCTCAGTGAGTTTGCCGAGGTTAGGTATACTCTAGGTGAGAGCGTTCTACAAAGAAGTAACAGAATGGGTTCCATTACTGTAAACTCGAACGTGATTGGCAGACCTGTGGGCTCCGTAGCTAATGATATTAAGGCCAAGGTGAAAGATTTACAACTTCCGGCTGGTATCTCCATTGATTACCTGGGCGATGTTAAAAACCAGGGAGATGCCTTCGGGAGTTTAGGGTTAGCGCTGATTTCAGCCATACTGCTAGTATACCTGATTATGGTGGCTTTATATGAAAGTGTAATCTATCCTTTTGTGGTGCTTTTCTCCATTCCTGTAGCGCTGATAGGTGCCCTACTGGCCTTGGCCCTGACCATGGAGACATTAAACATATTTTCAATAATAGGTATAATTATGCTATTGGGATTAGTTTCAAAAAATGCCATCCTGATAGTGGACTTTACCAACCAGCTCAAGGCTGAAGGTAAACCTCTGTTTGAAGCATTAGTAGAAGCCGGCAAAGAAAGACTAAGACCCATCCTCATGACTACTTTGGCTATGATACTGGGTATGCTACCTATTGCTATAGCCAGCGGAGCCGGCGCTGAGATTAAAAACGGCATGGCCTGGGTAATTATCGGAGGGCTTAGCAGCTCCATGATCTTCACCCTATTTGTAGTGCCTTGTATGTATTTCATAGTTGATAAACTCAAAGGCAGAATACAAAGATCAAAAGCCAGTGAGGAATAAGAAATTCAACATCAACAACACAACATCACATGAAAATTTCGACCTTGATTATACTACTATGTATAGTATTAAAAATAAATGCATTTGGTCAGTCTGCACAGGCTGATCAAATGCAACATATCAAAGATTCGGTTAAAATGGCCTATTTATCTAAAATGTCCATTAAAAATCCTTCATTAAGGCAGGCCTCATTTTCTGCTGAGGTAATTACCAAAAACAACTTTGATTCTGAATTATATGATTCTCCTTTACTAGACGGACAAATTCAAATTCAACGTTATTCTGCTCAAACCTCTTTTCACCTCTTTAGCGTAGGAAAAAATAAGATCTCCGCTACTGTAGGCGGTGAGCATCAGGTTTTTATGCTAGATGATATTCAAAGCTATAATACACTGATAGATTTTGAAGAGAGAAATATTAACAAGTATCTAGCCAAGGGAGCACTAACAATATCCCGGATGGACACTATTTTCAGCAAACCATTAGTTTCTCATATCAACCTATCAGGTATAGTAGATCCGGAAACAGGTCAACATCGTTTAATGGCTACCGGCCTGTTTTTATCAAGCATAAAAAGAACTAAAAAGAGCCATTTTTCAGTTGGCCTTGTTCTCTCTTCAGACCCTTCATCACCTTCGCCGGTTATACCTTTTATAATGTATTCACATACATTTGACCCTTCTTTGGAGCTATCTCTAGGTATTAGCGGAATTAATCTGAGAAAACAGCTTAATGACAAATCATCCCTTGCATTTAGCAACAAACTTTCTGGCAGCCTGGCTTTTCTCCAATTCGAAGAGAACATTCTACCTAAAGAATCTTTATATTCTTCATTAGAGCTACAATCTGGCCTCACTTATGAGCGCTTGATCACCCCTAAAATGATATTTTCATTTAGCAGTGGGATTAACTCCGTATTTTCTTCCAAAGTACTCGAGCAAAACAAAATCTCAGATCCATTTATAAAAAACCATCAAAAAATGACTCCTTATGTTAAATTTGAACTTTCCTTCCTACCCTTTTGGAAAGGACTCTTTAAATAGACAGGTAGATTAAATAATGGAACGGCCTTCTTTTAAGCAACTATTAAAGATCAACATAGTCACCACTCTGCTGATTAATTTGATCACCTCTTTATTTTTTATACTTACGGATATAGAATGGCATAAGTCCATAGCCCTTACCAGCCGAGGAATATGTACTTTAATTTTGGTAGGATTATTAATTTCTGTCATTTTCATTCGTCATGGGTATAATGCTTTTTCCAAAAAGAATAAAAGGACTTATGTGTATGCTTATCTACTGGCGCCTTTAGTCAGCTATTTCTGCTCATTCATATTTTCTTACCTCTTTCCTGATATAGTCCATTTTTGGTCTTCTATTAAAATGTTTATCATATCTACATTAGGAGGGTATTTGGAGGCTACTATATTTATAATTCTCTATAAATATGTATATCTAAATAAATCGAAACACTTGTCAGAGTTGGAAAACCTGAGATTAAAATCACTGGTATCAGAAACGGCTAATCAGCTATTGAAACAACAGATTCATCCTCACTTTTTATTCAACTCACTTAACACAGTAAAATCTCTCTATAAAATCAATGCAGAGCAGGGAGAATCCTATCTGGTACATTTGGCTAATTTTCTTAGGGAATCTATTTCTAATCCTACTTCTAAAATTGTAAAGCTATCGAATGAACTGAAACTCTGTCATGAGTATATGGAAATGCAAAAACTCAGGTTTGGCAGTGCTTTAACTTACACTTTCTTTCTTCAGGATGATAACGTAAAGGATTGTAAATTTATCCCTTACTTTGCTTTACAAACATTACTTGAAAATGCACTGAAGCATAATGAGTTTACAGAAAAATCGCCTTTAGAAATCATTGTAAAGGAAGAAAATGGATATTTAACCGTATCAAACAATGTCCAACCTAAGCAATATAGTGAGGCTTCTACAGGGATTGGTTTATTTAACCTCTCTGAGCGCTATAAACTGATTAGCAATGATGAAATAATTATTAATGATGATGGCAAACAATTTTCGGTAAGCATTAAATTATTAACCGATGAAGATAGTAATCATAGAAGATGAGAGATTAACAGCTGAGGATCTGGCGAGTACTATTGTTAAAATTGATAGCTCACTGGAAATATCTGCCAAAATTTTATCTGTAAAAGATGGTATCGAATACTTTCAGCATAATGAAGAGCCTGATTTAATTTTTAGTGATATACAACTGGGTGATGGGCTGAGTTTTGATATATTTAAAAAATGCCAAATCAACGCTCCGGTCATTTTCTGCACTGCTTATAATGAATATGCTCTGGAAGCTTTCAGAGCTAATGGCATAGATTACCTGCTCAAGCCCTTCACAGTGGCTTCGGTCTCAGCTGCACTAGACAAGTTTTCCAGACTTACAGAGGTGAGTCCTGCTAAAAATATTGACACACATTCTATCTTAGAGTTATTTCAAAACCAACAAGGTATACAGTTACCCGCATCCATTTTAGTGCATTACCAGGACAAAATCATACCTGTCAAAACCAAAGATATAGCGGTTTTTTATTTACATGAGGGAGCCGTTTGCCTGGTCACCTTTCAAAAAAAGAGCTACACTACCAGAAAGAGCCTGGAGGAATTGGAAAACACCTTAGGCCCAGAGTTTTTCAGAGCTAACCGGCAGTCTATCATTCATAGGGAGAGCATAATAGATGTATCTAATCACCTGGGAAGGAGGTTATGGGTAAATGTAAAAGTACCTGTAAAAGAGAGCATTACCATTAGCAAAGAAAAGACACCACTCTTTCTGAAGTGGTTAAGTGGAGGTTAAAAAATAAGAGGCCATCTCAAAATAATACTTTGAGTTAGCCTCTTACTAGAATTATTTTTTGGGATTAATTCAATTTTATATCACTCATTCCTACTTCTAGTTCGCCGGTACTACTGTCTCTAACCTCTCCATTATGTGTACTTTTAGCTGATTTATTCTTTTCTCTTTTAACCTTATCCTTACTAACACTCCACCGATTCGATGCTGAGGAAGAACCTTTTCCTCCGTCTACTTTAACGGTCACTCTTCCTCCAACTCCTTCTACCATTCCACTAATAAGATAAGTTCCAATTTTAGCATCATTACTTAAAGATCTCCACACTGCGCTTGTTCCCTCTTCCATCCTTTTGATCTCTGTAATAGTACCTCCTTTTGCCTTCTTGCCCCATTTATTGTAAGACTCATTCCAACACCTCCATCTAATTTCTGCTGAATAAATAGTTCCATTATTTACCTTTCTATATTGAACTCTTTTAGTACTACCATCTGGATTTCTTAAAGGATATTCAATTTCATCTCTATCTGCCAACTTTCCACTATTTACATTTAGTACTTGCCTTTCATATATTCTTCTAGATACAGGACTTTTGAAGTTATAACTAGCTAACATTTCCAGATTATTAGCACTTTCATGCACCTTAGCCGTCTCTTCCAAATCTACTTTGCCTGATTCTCCATAGAATAAGTATAACTCCCAGGTATTAGCTACCTTCTTGTAAATAGCCTCATGATCTACTTTATATACCTCTCCTTCTACTTCTATTTCGTAGTTATTATCAATTACTGCAATCTGATAAGGATCAAAGTAGTGAGATAAGGTTTCATACATCTTCTTATTTACAGTTATAACCCCGTTACTACTTTCTTCAAGATTATTAAGATACTCATCATGTTCATCTAACGTTTTGAATGCATATGAGCTATGAACCAGATTAGGATCTAATCTTACGGTTACAGAATATTGATCCGACATAGCATAACTTACTTCTTGTAAGTTTTCAGATAGGTTTTGTTCATCTTGATCCTCACAAGAGATCATAAACATAGCCAGCAAAATAGCGGCAATACAGGCCCAGTTAGCCATTAGCTTTAATGGTTGATTTTTCATCATTTTAAATTTAAGGTTGACTATTTGATTAAATTATATTTCTGTTTCGCAGGTTCTTGTTTCGTCATCATCACACCTGCACCAGTGTAGGTTTTGCATATAAGTGATACCGAATGTACAGGTGACATTTACACAGAATTCGAAGGTCTTAGAAATCTTGTTTTCATCACTTTCTGTTTTGTCATAAGAAATAGGCACATATATAATGTCGCCAAGTGCCTCCTGAGAGTATTCACCCTCTATCTTTAATCTAACTTGTTTGGTTTTAGCGGCAGTCCAGAGTCCCAATCTCTTCTTTTGATGTTTGGTTCTTGCCCCTACAGAAGAAAATAATCCTCCCACCTGATTTTTAAAGATTTCACCTTTAAGCCTCTTTTTAGAATACTTGTTTTCACAGGTTTCTATTCGCCTCCCTGTTTTAATATCGTATTGAACTATTGTCTTCACCACCGGAGATTTCTCTGCCTTGCCTAACTCAATAGCATTTTTAAATTCAATTAATGAAGATTTTAAATCGGATTTATCTGACAGTTCCTTTTCAAACAACTGATCATCAGTAAGTTTCATAAGCTTACCTTCTACTACTACTAAACCCTCTGCATTAAATAGCGTAGCTATTAGCTCATCATCTACCAGTGGCAATAATTCAGTTTCATCATTTACTGTTCTTATTGAATACAAATGCCTGTTTGCCTCAAGCAGCTCTTCTACTTCTGAATCATCATTAGTACGACTCAATTGTTCCTCAAACTTTAAGTAAGATGACCTTAAAGAAAGAAAACCTTTGAACTGTGCTTCCCAGTGGTTCAGCCTGTCCTGATTGTTTTTAAGATAATCCAACGTAGATTCGAAATCAGCATGTGTTTTAAATACTAAAAGATCATTTTGCATACTAACTGGCTGATCTAAAGGTTTTTCCATATCCTGAGCATCTTCACAGGAGGTAAAACAGCTAGCTATGAGCAATAGCATAGCACTGAAAAAAAGAGTTACTTTTTTCATAAAATAAGGTTTAAGTAAATTATAGTGTTGATTAAAATTCGGGGTTAATAGCTGGCAGCGGCTATTACCGCCAGCTCAGCATCAATGATTCCATAGCCGTAATTACTGCTTGGTGCACCAGTGTATCTTTTGTAGCTGGCCGCATTTCTCATAATATTTACTACCTGCGCTTTAGTTAGGCTTGGGTTTGCTGACCAAATAAGGGCTGCTATGCCAGAAACTGTAGCAGAAGCTGCAGATGAGCCTAAGGCCTTTTTAGACTTATAATTGGTTCTGTTTAAACCTAGCGCATAATCTCCATCAGATTTTCTTTTTAGATAGACCGCAAAGTCCACATGGTCGCCTTTGGCATTGTGTACTCCATCAGAATTAATTACTTCAAGGTCTATACCCTGAGGATCGTCTTGAGGGTCATATACCACTCCGGTAGCGGCAATGGTTTTGCTATAGCTAGCTGGGAAAATTTTAAGACCTAAAACACTACCAGCGGCACATACTACCAACTTTCCTTTGCTATCTGCATAGTCCAGGGCATCTTTCATATCATCTCTACCGTTCAGTCGGCCTACAGAGATATTAATTACTTTCACAGCAGGATCATCGGCCAGTTTTTTAACTGCCTTTACAAAAGCCTTGCGCTCTTTAGTGGTTTCTATTATTACGCCATTGGCAATTTTCACACTATGCAAATCGGCTCTGGGAGCTATCCCTACCATGGCACCTATACTGTTTCTTGGCGCGGTCATTTGGCCTGACATAGAAGTGCCATGTCCACAATCATCGTACGGATGTCGGTTTTTCTTTAGCAAAGCCTCTGTAGTGCGAGAAAGCTTCACTGTTCTGCCACTACCAAAGTTGCCTCTAAGTTGAGCCTGATCTTCTCCCACGCCTGTATCCACCACTCCAATCATGATATCTTCACCTTCCGCGTAATCCCATGCTGCAGGAATATTATGGGTATATAGATGCCATGAAACCTTATAATTAGTACCAGGAGGTATGGTATAACGGTCGGACTGGTTAGCATAATTCTCATCATCAGCACAGCCACTTCCACTGCTAGCCTGACGGGCATTGATCATTTCATTAGCTTCCAGATCAAAGCCATCAGGCTCTATGTACCGAACTGTAGGTAGCTGTCTGAGTTTGGCCAGCATATCATAATCAGTAATTTCAGCCCATATTACGGGAAAGCCATCGTATGATTCAAATGAGATTGATGATTCATTTTCATTAATATAATTCAGGTAGGCCTTGGTATACTCCTTGGCATAGGTCAACTGATCCCAACCAGACTCTGCGGCCAAATTTGCCCAATTGTCAACTGACTTTACTCCTATAGTCACCACACCCTTACCAGCTTTCACCGCGCTCCACAAAGTGTGATTGCTAACGTTTCTCCAGGGAGATTCTTCGGTAGCCAAAGCAGGTATTATACTGTTGATCTCCCCAATGGTTAGGGCTTTTCGATTATTGGCCTCCACCACAATATTTGGAAAGGTCATACCTGAAACCTGATCTATTACCTGAGCTTGATCAGGTTCTGCTATCATGGAATCTTCACAACTCCATAAAGAAAGCGCCCCAACTAAAATAAGGAGCGATTGAATTTTGGTAGATAAGTTCATAATGGTTGATTAATTATGAACCCAAGATATTGAGAGATTGATAGTTACGAAAATCAAATATTGTTACGAAACCTTTAATATTTATTGAAAAATAAATACACACCTTACTTAATCCACTCCCATTTCCATTTATTCAATTTATTTAATCTTAATAATATTATATATCAAGATGGTTATTAACATATAAATGACTATTTTGTGATAATTAATAATCCTAAACCTATTTTATTAAAAATCAATAATGAGTATACAGGTGGATATCTTTGATCACCTTAAATCAACCAGAAATGATTCTTTATTAGTAACAGAATTATGTGATTTATTGGCCGTTAGCACAGATAGCGTTTACAGAAGGTTACGAGGCGATACTGACCTCAACCTTGATGAGCTATCTAAAATTTGCAATCATTTTAACATTTCCATTGATTCTTTTATTTGTAAAAACTCTACTAAAGTCCATTTTCAACCGGTTTGGCACAATGACCTGGAGTTTAATTATGTAGAATATCTCCGTAATTTAAAATCTGAAATGGGTGCTTTGTCAGACACACCTGATTGCAGATTATTTTATTCTTCTAAAGATTTACCCTTGTTTTACAACCTATTAATACCGGAGCTTTCTGCTTTTAAAGGCTTTTTCTGGGAAAAATCAGTAGCCCAACTTCCTCAATTAAGAAATAGTAAGTTTAGTGTTGAAAATATTAACGAAGAAATCATAAGCCTGGCGGAAGACATTCTTAGTTCTTACAATACTATTAACACTTCAGAATTATGGAATGACGGTGTGCTTACCAGTACACTTAATCAAATCCAGTTTTATAATGATTCGGGATTTTTCTCTGATGAAAATGATTTTTTAGTATTACTGGAAAAACTACAATCACTAATTGACCACTGTGAAGAACAGGCTGACACTGGCAGTAAGTTTACATTTGGAAATGAACCTGATACCAGCACAAAAAACTACTACCTATATCACAGTGACATCTTAATTGGCGATAACACGGTTATATTGGACCTAAACACCCAGCTTTCAGTATATAAGGCACACAACATAATAGACAACATGGTCACTCAGCATGAAAATTTCTGTAAAAGAACCCTTCAGATGCATGAAAATTTTCTATCTACCGCCACACTCATTAGTAGCACCAATCAAAGAGAACGCATAAGGTTCTTTAACAGGCTTAGAGATAAAGTAGAAGCTGTAAGCAAGTTCACAGTGTAAAGAGACTGAAGCCTTCTGAGTTAAAACTCCAATACCTCACCATCATCAGGAATCATTACATATTCTGTAAGATCGTTTTGAGCTACAAATGTCTTCAGCTCCTTTCTACTCAATATACAATGATTGATGGCTTCCATATGAATGGCTATAATAATAGCATGAGGCACTAACCTATGGACTTTTAGCACATCCTCTTTCCCCATGATAATATTACCAAAACCATTCACCTGTGCATTGCCGGTATTCATAATCACTATATCTGGCTGATGACTTTTTAATACGTCTGCTACCTCGTCAATCCAAATGGTATCTCCTACTACATAAATAGATTTTTCATTGGCCTTTTTTAAAACATAACCTGACACCTCTCCCATTCTCGCAGCCAGCTCTGGCACTCCAAATAGTTCATCAGAGCCATGCTGACATGCCGTCTTAAACAACTGCACCTCCGCTAATTGATTTTCATTTTCTAAAACACTCACATCCTTAAAATCTTCCTCTTTTATTTTTAGGGCATCTTCTTTATTTTGGGTATAAATGGGCAAACCCTTAGCCAAGCGCTGTGACGCTACCACATCCCAATGATCAGGATGCAAATGAGTGAGTAGTACTACATCAGGATCAAGCCAATTTTCTACCGGTGATGGTAATGACACTAGAGGATTCCTAAGCTCAGCACGCTCTGTTCCCGGGAAACCTGAATAAGCCCCTTTATCTGCCATCATAGGATCTATTAAAAATCGCTGGCCAGCATAGTGAATAAATAACGTGGCATTTCTTACCAATTGTATCTTTATATGATTGGACATAGCTCTAATATTTGTTTCACAGCAAAGCTATATCAACCTATCTTGCTGGTTGCTACCAAAATATTATGCCTCTATACCATTTTGATAACTTTGCAGAAACTCACTGGTAGTCATACCTGATTGCTTTTTGAAAAACCGCATAAGATGATTGGGTTCAGAAAAATTTAGCTCCTGTGCTATTTGTGATACAGACTTATCAGAATAAAGAAGTAAATTCTGGATTTCAAAAAACAATCGCTGCTTTAGCAAATGAGAAGCTGTGACATTAAACCTGGCTTTTACTGATGTATTAAGCGTTATTCGGCTTATGCCCATGAGGTCCGTATAATCAGCAAGCCGCTGCTTTTTATAGATATGCTGCTCCATTAATTTTTTAAATTGGAAGGCATAATCATCACCTGGAGCATCAATGGCCAGCCCATATTCAAGCGCATACCTCCTATTGATTTTCTGAAGAAGGTAATAAATCAGCGATCTGATAATATGCTGACTATCCGGACGAACGTTCACCAATTCGGATTTAATCTCTGATACCAGCTCCTGATAATTAATAATCCTTCTGACATCTACGCCAAGCATACAAGGGTGCTCCAGCTGATAGAAATATAATAACCTGTAAGTAAATAACTTATCTGAGAAGAACTCATTTAAAAACTCTTCCTGAAAGATTAGCAAGGTGAAATCTGATGAATCAGGCTCCAATTTCCATTGTCTTTTTTGAAAAGGTGAAAGAAATACAAGCGTATTATCTGTAACCTGATATTCTTTATTATTAACCAATAATGAGCCTGCCGCCTTATTGAAAAACAACACCTCAAAAGAATCAGAGCAATAAGCATCCCTTTCTGCATAATTCTCAACCAGCTCCTTTCCACTCAGTACGTTAAGCAGAAAATCAACACTACAAGCCGTTTTTGTAAATCTGATGGTTTTCAAAGGAATGATTATTAGAATGACATATAACCACTTACGAATAAACGCCGGGAATGTTAGTGGTATTAAGCACCACTATTTTTTGGGAAGCAGCTACGTCATCTGGTGATTAGTAGGAAGATATGACGAAGTAATCTCGGGATTGCTTCAATGAGCGGAAGACCTCACAGCAAGAAAGAGTTTTTTGTTACTTTTTTGATCGATTGCAAAAAAGTAAAGAACACTAGCTATAGAATGTAGACTGTGGATTAACCAAGCCAGCAGATGTTTGAAAAGCATATGCCAGATGAATACATAGATGTCTCCTTTCGTCGAAATGACCCCGGATTTTAGGAAGTAGATTATGTCAATTCTAATGGTGCGGTTGAAACCAATGTTAGGTCTCAATGTGACTCGCCCGTGATTTCATCTTGCTGTACCGTCGTGAGGTGAAAGAGGTTTGAAAAACAGGCTTTTCTCAAGTCCTTAGTGGCAGTTCATGACTATGAAATGCTTCTGTGATCGGAAGACCTCACAGCAAGAAAGAGTTTTTTGTTACTTTTTTGATCGATTGTAAAAAAGTAAAGAACACAAGCGATGGAATGTAGACTGTGGATGAACCAAGCCAGCAGATGTTTGAAAAGCCTATGCTAGATGAATACATAGATGTCTCCTTTCGTCGAAATGACCCTGGATTTTAGGAAGTAGATTATGTCAATTCTAATGGTGCGGTTGAAACCAATGTTAGGTCTCAATGTGACTCGCCCGTGATTTCATCTTGCTGTACCGTCGTGAGGTGAAAGAGGTTTGAAAAACAGGCTTTTCTCAAGTCCTTAGTGGCAGTTCATGACTATGAAATGCTTCTGTGATCGGAAGACCTCACAGCAAGAAAGAGTTTTTTGTTACTTTTTTGATCGATTGTAAAAAAGTAAAGAACACAAGCGATGGAATGTAGACTGTGGATGAACCAAGCCAGCAGATGTTTGAAAAGCCTATGCTAGATGAATACATAGATGTCTCCTTTCGTCGAAATGACCCTGGATTTTAGGAAGTAGATTGTGTTAATTCTAGTGTTGTGGTTGGAACCAATAATAGCTATATAAAAGGCAATGGTTAATGTAGGAGGTATATGAAAAAAGATTTGTCGTTGGAGAAAATACAACCAAAAATTATAAGCCTTTGTGCAACTATGGCATGCTACACCCTGGAATGCCCCAATCTAACCCCAGGGTAGAAACTACAGGGCTAACATAAGGAATGTTAAGAGAAAGGCCTCTTAGAATAAGTAACGCCCCCATGATGAGTGCCAATGAGGGAATTACATATTGAATAGAAAATGCTTTCTGACTTTTAATAAAAGAAAGTAGTCTGGTGATACCGAACATCATGGGCCAGGTTCCCAGGCCAAAGCCCAACATCACTAAAGCTCCGCCCTGTATTGTACCCGTAGCTACGCTTACTGATAAAACCATATACACCAGACCACAGGGTAAAAGACCGTTCAACATGCCTATAACAAAATAAGTGAACGGGTTTTTACTCTTTAAAACCTTCTGCAAATTTTTTCGCAGAGGTTGAATTATTTTTCCATACATAGGAGATTGTAATAGCTTATGCTGATATCTGGGGAACAGGGCAAAAATAATCACTACGATTCCCATCACTACTGACAGCGCTTGCTGCCAGCCAAAAATAGATAAACCACGACCTAATAAACCAAAAGTCACACCCAGTAAAACATACGTGGTTAATCGGCCTGAATTATAGATGAATTGCTGCAAAAAATTACGCTGACCATTCACTGCCATGGATAAAGGTCCACACATAACAGCACAATGAACACTACCTATAAAACCTGCCAAAAATCCAGATAACATCAGTCTCCCCAGTTAAATCTTGTCAATTAAATAACTATACTTTGCTCCTCATAATATTCCTTACCATCTCTATTCCAGTTGATTTTAACCTTCCAAAGACCTTTTTTAAAGGTCGTAAGGTCAAAATTTTGAGCTCCGCTTTCATCAAGCCTAATGATGTACTTCTTATCTAAAGAAGCATCTGATGGTCTGAAAAAATGGATCTCACCATTACTAATAGTTTTATTAGGAATATTTAATGATAATACAGAACTGCCCCTATCATAATCTACTAACAGCTGATCTCCGCCCAGACTACTCGCATTTTTAATACGATCAATCTGATCCTGATAAGCAATTTCCTGCACATAATAGTCCTGCGCTACCAAGCTTACATCTTGCCTCATGCAAATGGTAATCATAGTAGCTATAAGTGCTACAAAGCACACAAATACAATAACTATTCTTGTTCCCCAGTTCATTATTTTACAATTTTATTTCTGATCATTAAAATCATCTATTCAGCTAATTAGACCTGCCTACAGGACCTAAAAACTTGGTACCAGTCTTCTCAACCAGCTTTCCGTCTTTATATACGCCTATGGTAAGGTTAGTCTTAGCTGACTTTATCTTTTCAGATGGCATTTTTATAAAAATACACCCCTTCTGAAAGACCATTGGAAGGTACTAACTGATCTCCTGCTCCTACTTTGGAGATTTCAGCATCAGGTTCATCTTCCACCTTTAACTCAAGCGTCATGTCTTCGAACGTCTTATTGACGAACTGAATATTATACAAGTTGGTAATATGACCATCATCAGTACGCTGGTAGAGCTGTCCTGGCACCTTCAACACTGTAGTTTCTATTTCTGACCTGGTGGCTAAAGAAAAACCAAAAAAGCTCAATAATAGCACCAAAACCACTGAATAAGCTGCTGCTCTTTTGGTAAAGATCTTTTGCTTACCCTTTTCTACTGCCTCATAAGAAGAATAGCGAATTAAACCTGTAGGCAGATTCACTTTCTGCATCACTTCATTACAAGCATCTATACAAGCGGTACAGTTCACACATTCTAGCTGAGTGCCGTTTCTGATATCGATGCCTGTAGGACAAGCATGTACACAAAGTTTACAGTCAATGCAATCACCTTTAGGCGCTTCTTCCTGTTTCTTCTTTAACTTACCTCTAGGCTCACCTCTTACCCAGTCATACATTACAGCTATAGATTTTTTATCTAATAACACGCCCTGAAGCCTGCCATAAGGACAAACTGCAACACATGCTTGCTCTCTAAACCATGAGAACACACCATAAAATATGCCTGTGAAAGCCATTAGCCCTATAAAACCGGCCAAATGCTCTGATGGAGGCTGGCTTACTATTTGTTTCACCTGCTCTATACCTATTAGATAGGCCATCACAGTATGAGATATCATTAAAGAAATAATAATGAAAATAGCATGCTTAAGAACTCTCTTTCTTATTTTCTCGGCATTCCAGGGAGCCTTTTTCAACTTCCTTTGCTTATTGGCATCTCCATCTATCCAGTACTCTATTTTGCGAAATACCATTTCTAAAAATAGTGTCTGAGGGCATGCCCATCCGCACCATACACGACCAAAAATTACTGTAAACAAGATCACAAAAACGAAAAATGTGATCAGTAAAAGCGCTAAAAGGAAAAAATCCTGGGGCCAGAAAGCCTGGCCCAGGATTACAAACTTGCGCTCAAAAATATTAAGTAATAGAAATGGTCTTCCGTTAATTCTAATAAAAGGGCCTGAAAATAGTATACTGAGCAATATTACAGTAACTACTATTCGTCTATTATGATAGTGGCCCGATGGCTTTTTAGGATACACCCATACACGCTTACCTTGCGCATCTACAGTGGCAATGGTATCTTTAAACTCCTCATCATATTCATAGAGGTTATCCAAACTAGCCTGCTTACTCATTTCTAAATAAATTTAAATTATAAAGCAGCTTGTGCAGTAGAGGCAGCTACAGAGTCTACCTCAACAGCAGTAGAATCCACAGCATTATCCTGTGTTTCTACCTCTTCTCCAGATTCGTAAAGTTCTCCCTGAGGATCCTTAGCATTATCAGGATTTGAACCTGCCAGACTGATCACAAAAGAAGCAACGTTCTGCATCTGAGTAGGAGAAAGCAATGGTTCCCAAGAGATCATACCTTTTTCAGGAACACCATGTTTTATAGTAGCGAATATGTTATGTATACCACCACCATGCAACCAGTACTCATCTGTAAGGTTAGGACCTATTCCTCCACCACCATCTTCTCTATGACAGGCTGCACAGTTATTTATAAATACTTGCTTTCCTTTGCTTAATAATGCAGGATCTGTAACCAGCTCCACATTTGTCTCATCTATATTGCTCTTAGGCATATTGGCCTGTCTGGCCAAAGCAGCTTCCTGAGCTTCGTTCATTTCTATAGCATACTCCTCTGATGGTAATGGCATAGTACCAAACACATGATAAACAGCCAAATAACTAATTGCAAATACAATACTCACATAGAATATACCTTTCCACCATGGTGGTAAATGGTTATCTAGCTCACGGATGCCATCATAATTATGATCAAGAATAATAGCTTCTTCTTCCTCAATAGGCACTGCATCATTAGCCTGAGTAAGGAATTTACTCCACCAGTCTTTCTTCACTGGCTCTTCAAATACTTCACCGCGGGCTTCTGCCTGCTTTCTGGCTTGGTCTTTCACCATAAACCTGAGCAACCTGAGAATAATCATGGCTACTCTTAACACAATTAGAGCTGTAACAAAAACAAACCCTACAACTATATAAAAGTATACAGACGTGGTACCACCCGAAGAAGCACTCTCTTGAGCCCATGCCTGCTGCCCTATAAGGAGCAGCATCATGGCGATCAATGGTCTTTTTAATGTATATAAAATTCTACTCATAATTTTCAGATTTTGGAGTTGACAATGTGGCATCGTCTACCGGTAACTGTTTCATTTTACTGATATAACCTTTATCAGCTTTAACTACCCATAGGATAAGACAGAGAAAGAAGATGAAGAATATGGATAATGATATAATAGGCCATACCTCCACGCTGTGTATTTGTTCAAAATAGTGCTTAAACATAATCTTACTCGTTTGATTCTTCTAATTCTGATGATTGAGATTCCGTTTTTACGGTAATGTCAGTACCTAATCGCTGTAAGTAAGCAATAAGGGCCACAATTTCAGTCTCTGGCATTACTTCTATGCCATCCTGCTCCTTCAAGCTCTTAGCTATAAGCTCAGCTTGTTCATCTAAAACGTCGTTAGCAATATCTTCATAACCTTCTTCATAAGGCACTCCAAGTGTACGCATAGCACTAATTTTATCTGCTGTGGTAGACTTATCAATGGTATTTTCAAATAACCAAGGATACGGAGGCATGATAGATCCGGCTGATACTGCTGAAGGGTCCAGCATGTGGTAATAGTGCCAGCTGTTAGGGTATTTCCCTCCCACTCTGTGCAAATCAGGACCTGTTCTCTTAGATCCCCACAGGAATGGGTGATCATAAACATATTCACCTGCTTTTGAGTATTCACCATAACGCTCTGTTTCTGAACGGAATGGTCTTACCATTTGTGAGTGACAGCTTACACAACCTTCTCTTATATATAAATCTCTACCTTGTAGCTCCAGAGGTGAATAAGGTTTCACACTGCTGATGGTAGGTACGTTACTCTTAATTAAGAATGTAGGTACCATTTCTATTATACCACCTATTAATATAGCTACAGCGGTAAGTACAGTAAATAAAACTGGTTTTCTTTCTAATACACTGTGCCAGTGGCCACCTTTTTGTACTTTGTGCTTTTCTAAAGGAGCTGCAGCAGCTTCTTCGCTTGCAATAAAGCTACCTTTCTTAGCAGTTTGGATTAAGTTAAAGGTCATCATAATAGCACCTATTAAGTATAATCCTCCACCTACGGCTCTAAGCATGTACATAGGAAGAATCTGAACTACTGTTTCAAGGAAGTTTTTATATTCTAAGAATCCATCAGGGTTAAATTCTTTCCACATTAAACTCTGAGTGATACCTGCTACATATAATGGTAACGCATAGAAGATGATACCTAAAGTACCTATCCAGAAGTGTACGTTAGCCAATTTAGTAGAGAATAACTTGGTGCCCCACATTTTAGGTACTAACCAATAAAGCATACCGAAAGTAAGGAAACCATTCCATCCTAAACCTCCAATGTGTACGTGAGCAATAATCCAGTCAGTGAAGTGGCCAATAGCATTTACGTTTTTAAGCGAAAGCATAGGTCCTTCGAAAGTAGCCATACCATATGCGGTAACTGCTACTACCATAAATTTCAAAACGGGATCTTCTCGTACTTTATCCCAAGCACCTCTTAAAGTAAGTAAACCATTTAACATACCTCCCCAACTTGGAGCAATAAGCATAATTGAGAAAACTGTACCTAATGACTGTGCCCAATCTGGCAATGAAGTATAAAGTAAGTGGTGAGGTCCTGCCCAGATATAGATAAATATGAGCGACCAAAAGTGAATAATAGACAACTTGTATGAGTATACAGGTCTATTGGCTGCCTTAGGCAAGTAGTAATACATGAGGCCCAGGTAAGGAGTAGTAAGGAAGAAAGCCACCGCATTGTGACCATACCACCATTGTACTAAAGCATCCTGAACACCTGCATACCAGCTGTAACTTTTCATAAAGCCAACAGGCAGCTCAAAAGAGTTAACAACATGCAGCACAGCTACCGTAACGAAAGTAGCAATGTAGAACCAAATGGCTACATACATGTGTTTTTCTCTTCTTTTAATAATAGTACCAATCATGTTAATACCGAACACCACCCAAATAATGGTAATGGCGATGTCAATAGGCCATTCCAGCTCGGCATATTCTTTTGATGTGGTAAATCCTAAAGGCAATGATATAGCAGCTGCTAAAATTATCAATTGCCAGCCCCAAAAGTTAATCCAGCTCAGTGCATCTGAAAACATGCGGGCTTTAAGCAAGCGCTGCAGGGAATAGTAAATACCTGCAAACATAGCATTACCCACAAATGCAAAGATTACTGCATTAGTGTGAAGAGGCCTGATACGACCAAATGTAGTATATGGAGTATCAAAATTAAAAATGGGATAAAAAAGCTGAATGGCAGCCGTAAGCCCCACCAGCATTCCTACCAGTCCAAAAACTACAGTAGCTATGATAAACGCTCGCACGATTTTATTATCATAGCTGAATTTCTCAAGTTCCATAAGCGAAGTTTTGTTACAAAATTTTGACGATACGAAAGTACTAGGTCCCAATCTGCATTGTATTGATGTAGATTCAACCAGAAATTGATTTTTGTCAGTTTTTTCTATGAGCCCCAGCTCCTTGATGTTTCATTAGCACAAGTCCAGAGCATACCCGGACCACTTTGCAATACTTTTTCAGTGATAAAATAGTTACTACTTCTTGATGGCTGATGATACAAACTATGAATAGACATGGCTACCGCCTCGGCACCTACCTTTTCATAATAATGCACTATACCATCTTCAATAGTCTCGCTGTTACACACTTTAAAGGTGAAGTTTTCAAAGCGATGGATCTCATTAAAGGTTTTTAACTGCCGTTCTATCTCCACATCAGGCATCCAGGTTTCGCGGGTATTAACCTTTAAGATGTGCAGTTTAGCTCCGGTGAGCTCTATCAGCTTCTTAAGTTCAAAAGTGATGAAAGTATGGGTTGTCTTCAGGTCTGTGGCAAATACGATGTTATTTACAGTTGCGAGTTCTATAGGGGCTTTAACTGTAATTACAGGGCAATCCGTATACCTTACAATACGCTCAGTAGCCGAACCTCCCAGCATCTCATCCATTTGCTTGTAGTCTTTAGAACCCAACACAATAAGACTAACCTGCTTTTCTCTGGCAAATTTTACTATCTCTGCTCCTGGCAAGCCAGCTACCATAGTATGAGATGCTTCCACTCCATGATCTTTAGCTTTTGATACCAACCCATCCAGGTGCTGTGAGGTAACAAAACGAACAGAATCAAGGAAGTTTATCTTCACACCCTCTACCACACCTCTATAATCAGGCACATTTATTACATGTAATAGTAATATCTTAGAATTTTTCCTTTTAGCTATTTCTATAGCTAAATCCATAGCATGCGCGGCATAATCTGAAAAATTAACCGGCACGAGTATGGTATTAAACTTTGATTTCATGGCAGTATTTTTTTGAAGTAAAACCTTGCTTCAAAAGAATCCAAATTCTGCTTTAATGGAAATGATTCCTATTAGTAACACTTACTGATTAAAGTCAGCTTAATATAATTTCATAAGCTTGTTATTACAAATGCTTTCTGCCAAACAATCCATTTTAATCTCTTAAAACTTACACATGACAGTTACACTCTATTTATATCTTAATCTTTGTGGGTTATTGAGCAACATGCCCTTTGATCTGGAGCATTTCAGAAAATTCAAATAAAAATAACTTATAGAATTCCGTTATGAAGATTTTTTTAAATTAAGATTGGCCTTCTAAGAATAACCACTTTTATATAATGAAGAATCTTGTAGTTCTAATTTCAATCATTGCCTTTATAAATACCAGCTTGGCTAAACCAATAAAAGGTAAAGTTTATGTAGATGAAAACCGTAACCAGCAATGGGACAAAGGCGAAAAGCTACTAGCAGGCGTTTTGGTTTCTAATGGAAAAGACATTGTAAAAACTAATGATAAAGGAGAGTACAAAATATCTTATATAGATGGTAATCAAATATTTATCATCAAGCCCACACAGTATATCTCACCCATGGTAGACCACCGCCCACAAAACTACATCCCTGAAAACGCGGTGGGCACAGGATCATACAATTTTCCTCTATATACACATAATGAACCTCAGGATATGACCGTAGCCATACTGGGAGATACCCAGGTAAAATATATAGATGATGTACACCATATGAGCAAATTGGTTACAGATGAGTTGGCAGGCAAAGATTTAGGGTATGTGATTCCGCTAGGAGATATCACTTTTGATAAAAGTAACTTACATGAACCATTAGCAGAGAGCCTAGGGCTGATTGGCGCCCCCGTATTCTATGTAATGGGAAATCATGACCAAGATTACAATGCAGAAAAAATCAGTTATAGAGATAATACCTTTGAAAGCTCTTTTGGTCCCTCCTACTATGCTTTTGAATTTGGAACTGAATTAGCGGTAGTACTTAACAATATATACCCGCAAGAAAATAAAGGCTACAAAGGAAAGCTTGATGATGACCAGTTTACCTTCATAGAAAACCTGCTAAGCCAGGTTAAATCCAACTATAGCCATGTCCGCATATTTATGCATATGCCGCTAGAACAAATGGAGGATAAAGATCGCCTAATACAACTATTTGATAAATATGAGCATGTAATGGTGGCAACCGGACATACGCATACGCAGTATCAAAAATATTTTGACAGAGCAGAACAAGAGCCTATCCATGAACTGGTAGCTGGTGCTGTTTGCGGCTCTTGGTGGAGCGGCCCTCATGACGAAAGAGGCATACCACTAGCCATAATGAACGATGGTACGCTTAAAGGATATTGGCTATTAAACACCAGTAATGAAACCTTTCAATACAAGGCTTCAGGGAAACCTGCTGACTACCAGATGAGCATTACCCTACCAGAAAATAACGATTGGGATACGGTTTTTAATAGTTTTGAAAAGGAGTATATATACGCCAATGTTTTTGCTGGGAGCGAGAACACCAAAGTAGAGATTAGCTTTGATGGAAAAAACTGGCAGCCGATGCATAAATTCGAGGGCATGGCTCCATTGGTAACTAAAGCCTATACATTACAACAAAATGGCAGATATGATAGTGATAAAATCTCCAAAATGTGGGAGCCTAAAGATAAAAGTGATCACCTCTGGAGAATCGAAATACCTGCAGACTTAGAACCTGGAAGCTACCTTATAAAAGTACGAGCCAAAGAAGGTAAGCTTGGTCTAGACGCTACAGGACAATCAGTACTTGACTGGGAGTAATTATGATAACCTTCCCTATCCATTGATTACGAGGCAGATATGACGAAGTAATCTCCGGACTATGGGATGCTGTGTTTAGACAGGCTGCTGTTCTGTGGATGAAAACACAAAAAAAGATGGTAAGTGAGTTTTAAAACATCTCATTTACCATCTCCTATTTTTTCAGTTGATTAACTTAAATCAGTATCTAATTACAACCAGCATAACTAAGCTCTTCCTGTGCGCATAGAATAGACATGTTGTTTTTATGCTCTACCAGGCGTGCAATGAACCAAACAAAAGGCTCCACTTGCCCCTTTAATTCACAATTGCCATTACTTATACTTTGCAATAAGTCTTGAACATCTGAATTACTCAGGCTAGTTAATGCATTTTGGTCCTTTAAATTTAAGGTACAGTGAGGAATATCCTCATTCCTTTGATTGGTGACAAGTACTTCATTGTCTTTAAGCAAAATACTCACACTTTCATCCTTATAATTAACCGAAACAGCCAGATTGGGAATTAACTTCAAATGATTATTAATCCAATCTTTTACATAGTTACTAAAAGAGTTACCCCATTCTTTCAGATTTTCAGTTCCATCAGAACCATCAAGCGCTATCGGTTCTTTCTGAGCTAATTGTAAGTCTACTTCATGCTCAGCTTCAATTAGTGCCTGTAACGTAAAGTCAACGTCTTCTTTAGTATGTGCTGCAGAGCAAATAAACCTCAACCTACCACGACCACTTTCCACGATAGGATAGGTAACTGCAGAAGTCTGAACCCCACGTTTATACATCTCTTGTACAATGGCATAGAGTTTATCCTTATCACTAAAGTGTGGCGTAACTATAGGGCCATCTCCCGTGCCAAGATCATAACCTGCAGCTTCAAATCGCTTTCGCATATACCTGGTAGTATCCCAAAGCCTATCCCTAAGTGCACTATCTGAGCGAAGTCTTCGCAAAGAAGTAAGCGCTGCAGCCATATCCGCCGGACTCACCGAAGCCTGAAAAATATATGCTCTCGATGAAGATTTGATAAGGTCTACATGTTCTTGTGAAGCGGCTACCACTCCACCAATACTACCCATGGCTTTACTTAGGGTCGTCATTATAAAATCTACCTGCTCGGTTATTCCTTGGGCGGCACAGATACCCGCTCCGTCTTTACCATAAAAGCCAAATGAATGAGCTTCATCTACTAATACAAGTGCTCCATATTTCTTGGCTACCCTCACTATATCAGCTACTGGTGCAGCTCCCTCTCCCATACTGTAAACCCCTTCCAAAACAACCATTACTGATCGGTAAGGAGATACTTCTGATTTAATCACCGCTTCCAAATCTGAAGCATTGTTATGCTGAAACGTTCTGATAGTAGCTCCACACAATCGGGCGCCATCAACGATGGAGGCATGAAATAACTGATCAATTATTACCACGTCATTTCTACCTAATATTCCTGCAACAGCCCCCACATTAGCCGTATATCCTGTAGGAAAAAGACATGCCGAGGGTTTGCCTGTTAATTCAGCAAATTCTTGTTCGAATTCCAGGTGAAGATCTGTCATGCCTGAGGCTGCGGCTGAAGTACCCATACCAGTGCCAAAGCTATGAAGTGCCTTAGAGGCTGCACTTATCACTTCCTTATCTCTATTAAGCCCAAGATATAAGTTGGTAGTCCATATTATGGCCTCTTTTTCTTCATCATTATAAGCATCGCTCACCAAACCCCGAGTGGCACTTCCTGTTTTGAGCACCTTGCTGTAGGGGTTTCTTCGCTGATCATTAACCATGCGCAATACCTCTTGCACTAACTTACCTTTGTCAGTAGCTGACCACGCTGACACTTTAGCTGCCTGAAAAGTAGGATGACTTGATCGTATATTAGCCTGAAAATCAGTTAATGAATCTGGTGCCTTTGTATTGTTATTTTTATGTTGAAACTCTTGGGTTATACCCTTTTGACTTAAAATATAGTCAACCAAATCTGCCGGAGTAGCATGCTCTAATACAATAGTAGCTGGTAAACGCAAATTTAAAGCTTTAGAAAGCCTGCTACTAAGCTCGAAGGTAGTAAGAGAATCTATTCCCAAACTATCGAATGATTGGTTCTCAGTGACTAGATGGGCATCTGTAATATTAAGTAAAGCAACTGTTTCCTTCTGAATAATTGAAAAAATGGCCGATTTCTGATTATTTAGAGAATTTTGATTTCCTTTATAATCGTTTTCTGACACTTCTGCATTTATCGCTTCAACACCTTCATTTTTTATACTTGAAAGCTTATTCCGATCTAGTTTTCCATTTGGTAACAGAGGTAATTCATTTAACCTAACCACCTTTTGTGGAATCATATATTTGGGCATTCTTTGCGATAAAAATGTTTTCACATCTACATCAGTTATAGACTTATCCTTACTTACTATGTAAGCCACCAGCATATTCTGCCCAGCCCCTCCTTCTACTGCCACTGCAGCGGCAAGATCTATTCCCGTGAAATTTTCTAAGGCTGTTTCTATTTCTTCCAACTCCACCCTAAAGCCTCTAATTTTCACCTGTTGGTCCACACGGCCCAAAAATTCAATCTCTCCATTCGCTAATTTCCGACAGAGGTCGCCAGTTTTATATATTCTTTTTGCCGAAATATGTTGATAGTTTTCTGTACTAATAAACCTCTTTTGTGTACGAGGCTCATCATATAAATAGCCTCTTGCCAATTTATTACCCGCTAAATACAGCTCACCAGGTTCACCTTGAGGCACTAAATTCATAGCTTCATCTAAAATATAAGAACTGGAATTTGGCACCGATTTACCAATAGTAACTGCTTGTATTCCTTCTTCTATCTTTATTGAAGTGGAAAATACTGTATCTTCGGTCGATCCATAGGCATTAAAAATTCGAATATCAGGTTTTAAGGAAAACAGCTTTTCTACCAATGGAAGTTTAAGCGCTTCGCTTCCAAAAATAATAGTACGAATGCTCTCCGGCACCCATCCTGTAGATATCAATGCCTGTATTGCAGATGGCACCACCACACAGCTTTTTACTTGCTTTGCAGAATCTAATTGAGGTAGGTCAAGCATGTTTTTGGCCATCACCACAGTTCCTCCTAATGACAAGGTACCGAGTATCTCCATTACGGAAGGATCAAAACAAACAGAAGTAGCTGCCAACACTCCATCAAGATCCTTTTCATCTACAAGGTCAGCCATAGCCTGAATCATAGCTACTACATTCCTATGCTCTATTGCCACTCCTTTGGGCTCACCTGTAGACCCTGAGGTATAAATAACATAAGCCAAATCATCTGCTGCAGGTTCTACAACATTGTCAAAAGTATTTGCTCCTATATCCTTCAGCCAAAGCTGTTCACTCACTTCGTCACAAAGCTCAGCCGTAGCCTCTCCATCTACTATTACGGCCCGTGCTTTAGAATGCCTCATCATATAACGTACTCGTTCGTGAGGGTACGCAGGATCTAGCGGTACATAAGCACAGCCAGCTTTTAATACGCCCCACAAACTAGCTACAAGCTCCCAGCTACGGTCCATGCACACTCCCACCAAATCACCAGTAGTTAATCCTCTAAACGCAAGTTCACCCGATACGGCATTGGCCCTTTCCTTAAGATGATTAAAAGTAATTTGCTTTTCTCTATCAATAATAGCTATCCGCTCAGGATTTAGACTTGCCTGCTGATGTAATAGTGAGCAAATGCTTTCAGCACTATGATCTTCTATCTTTCGTTTTGTTACACTGGGCTTAGGTCGATTCAGATTTACTCATTAGAATTTTCTTTTCTGATATACCAATTTTATTTAATACTAGTTATTTCTTACGCTTACAATAGATGGACAAACCATTGAAAATGGACTTAAACAACTAATACAAAGGTATATAGCTAAGCTGCACACCATTAGTACAAATCCGGTAAAACAGAGAAAAATCCCGACAATGGGATATATGAAATGCGACCTCTATTTATAAATAGGCCTAGTAACCTCCCTTTATTTCAAAAGATTTTAGTTATTTAAGCCTACCTATATTTATAGTTCGAACGGTAAAATCAGGCCCGATATTTTATAGATTGTCAGACTAATCAAACGACTTTCTGAATTGTAGAGGGGTGAGTTGTGTACTGGCCCTAAAAAGTTTACTGAAAGATTGAGAGTGCTCAAAGCCTAAATCATAAGCTATTTGGCTCACCGATAGCTTAGTAGTGGATAATTTATCCTTTGCCCTCTCGATCATACTGTTTTGAATATATTGCTGTGTGGTAAGGCCGGTTAAGGACTTAATCATGTCACTAAGGTAGCGTTGTGATAATTGTAACTCTTCACTAATATGCAATACTGAAGGTACTCCATTATGCAACCCTTCTCCTGCATTAAAATAATTATCCAACAACTTATCCAGCTTATTGATTATATCATTATTAACCGTTTTGCGTGTAATAAACTGCCTGTTATAGAACCGGTTACTGTAGTTTAACAGCAATTCAAGCTGAGATACCAATACATCTTGAGTGTATTGATCTATATTACCGCTTAGCTCTTTAGCTATGGAGTTAAATAAATCTGAAATAACCTCTTTTTCCTTAGCGGACAAAAACAAGGCTTCTGAAACATCGTAAGCAAAGAAACCATATTTATTCATCATTTTACCCAAAGCATAATTTCTAATAAAGTCAGGATGGAAGTAGAGTGCCCACCCTTCATAGTCACCCAGATTATCAGGAGAGGCAACTATCTGGCGAGGTTGTAAAAAAGCCAATCCACCTTCCTCAAAGTCATAATATCCACGGCCATATTTTGTCTGCCCCTTAAAACTGAGCTTAAATGAGATTTTATAAAAATCAATGCAATTTTTCCGACCCCTTTCCAGCTGTTGCACTTTCACCCCATTATAATTAACCAATGCTATTAACGGATGATTAGGAGCAGGTAATTGCAACTCTTGAAGTAATTGCGATATACTCTTAAAATAATGTATTTCTGATTTCTCCTTCATACTTCTCTAAACTCAAAATTATCAATTTTGAACCGATGGGCGAATAACTATGTCCCCTACCTCTACTTCTTTAGGCTGACTGATGGCATAAATGACAGCATCAGCAATAACTTCAGGACTAATGGCTATTTGACTCACCACCTTTCTCATCTCTCCTTTTTGCTCTTCAGTAGCCACGCCTTTAGCAGCAAAGTCAGTATTGATATAGCCTGGTGATATACCCGTTATGCGAATACTTCCATCTGATTCTTGCCTGAAAGCCTCTGCAATAGTGCGAACAGCATTTTTAGTACCTGCATACACTCCTTGTGTAGGTGTAATTTTAATGCCTGAAGTGGATATGATATTAATAATATGACCAGCATTTTGATGCTTAAATACAGGTATAGCAGCTGCCATACCATATAAAACACCTTTTATATTTACGTCAATCATCTTATCCCAATTATCCAAATCCAGCTCATCAATAAGGCTCAAAGTGGCTACTCCTGCATTATTTATAATAACATCTAATCGGCAAAAATGCTTCACTGCTTCTTTCACTAATTGAGCCATATCCTCTTTCTGAGTAACATCGGTTTTAACAAAAATGGCATCTCCTCCCTTACTGTTAATCTCATCTACAATTTGCCCTAGCCTTTGTTCATTTCTGGCTCCTAGCGCTACCTTAACTCCATAAGCAGCCAGCTTTAAAGCTATTGCCTTACCTATTCCTTCACTTGCACCTGTAATTGCTATCACCTGATTTTTAATGTTTCGCATAATGATTTATCCTTTTTGTTTGTGCAAACATGAAGGTTGTGCCCCATAGAAATGTAGCCAGGTTGGTGTATGTTGTAGTTATAAGTGCAAGTGAGCTTATTTTTGCAAGGCATTTACTTTTTTCGTAGTAATCATTTCTTCGAATTTTATTACCGTCATCCCAGCAGAAACAAAGTGAAGAGCCGGAATCTCACAGACCATATAATGGTGGCTTAGCAGTGAGAACAACAGAGATGGAAGATAAACAGTGGGTATTCCAAATACATCTCGCCTGCCGCTGAGATGCCCTTGGATGTTAGGAAGTAGATTAAGTCATTTCTCTTATGCGTTTGAACAAAATGTTAACTCCCGAAACGGTTGTAAGTATGAGAATAGTTTTAGAGGATTCAGCTACGACAAGGCATAAAAAAAGGTCGCCGTGTGGCGACCTTGTAATAGAAAAGTAATGAAACAATACTCCTACTAAATAGCCTTACTAAATAGAGGCACATTGTTCTCTTTTTTATCCTGAAGTTTTTTATCAAACACAGCGCATATATTCCTTAAAAAGGCCATACCCAGTTCAGTTAATCTCATGCCATTATCATAGAGCTTAATTAAGCCTTCTTTAGCCATAGCGTTTAACTGAAATAATGCATTGAAATCTAAAATATCAGGATTATATCCCCAGAAAAGTTCACCTTTACAGGCTATGCTCAGAATATACTCTTTCACTAGTATATCTTCTTCTGTGAGGAAATGTCCTTTTTCTAATGGCAGTTCTCCTTGAGCCACTATTTCTTTATATTCTTCCACAGTTTTTACGTTCTGTGCGTACGCTGTTCTGGCATCACCAATAGCGCTTGCTCCCAGCCCAATCATAAGATCAGTATGATTGGCTGTATAGCCCATAAAATTTCTGTGTAATGTTTTTAATTGATAGGCTTTGTACAGGTCATCTCCTGGTAAGGAAAAGTGATCCATTCCTATATCATGATATCCGTTCTTTAATAAAAGCGCCTTCCCTGATTCATATAACTTCCTCTTCTCCCCACTATCAGGTAAATCTGCTTCTGTATAAGCTCTTTGTCCTGGTCTCTTCCAAGGCACATGGGCATAGCTATAAAAAGCAATACGCTCAGGCTTAAGCTCCAGGGTTTTAGCCATAGTATCTAGCACGCCCGCTTCTGTTTGAAATGGCAAGCCATAAATCAAATCAAAGTTTACAGAAGTATATCCTATTTTACGAGCATCTTCTGTTGCTCTCTTTACATTTTCATAGGGTTGAACACGGTTAATGGCCTTCTGCACCTTTAAACCCATATCCTGCACACCATAACTCACCCTTCTAAAACCTACTTCATACAGTGCTTTTAAGTGCTCATAAGTAGTATTATTCGGGTGTCCTTCAAAAGAAAAAGCGTGATCTTCATGCAATTTTGAAGTAGAAACAATTCCTATAATCAGTCTTTGCAGATTTTCAGGTGTAAAGAAGGTAGGCGTACCCCCACCTAAATGAATTTCTCTGATTACTGGTGTTTTCTCAAAAGTATCGCAATAAATTTTCCACTCAGCTAAAACAGTATCAATATAACTGTCTTCTACCTTATGGTTTTTTGAAATACGCGTATTACACGCACAATAAGTACACAAGCTCTCACAATAAGGCAAATGGATATATAGGCTTATTCCATTTTCATCATTGGATGCATTAAATGTTTTCTTAACATTCTTTAGCCACTGTGTCTTGTCTACATGCTTTTCCTCCCAAAAAGGCACGGTAGGATAGCTGGTATATCTAGGCACAGGAACGTTATACTTGGATATTAGCGTTTCTGAAATTTTCATTTGTGTGATGTTTTTTTGTCGCCTTTTCTATAAAATAGCCTGGTGACTATGTTACAGGTTACAAATGTTGCCTTTTTCATGGGCTATCGAAATGACCCGACTCACGGAAAAAACTGACAAATGTCATAATACTCACAATTTGATTATATTTACCTCAAAACCAATTCTAACACTCAATGAAAGCGTGGTTGATCTTTCTGGTCCTACTTGGTGCGTGTGCATCTGTAAAGGTAAAAACCTCTTATGATCATAAGCATAATTTTGAAAATGATCACTCATGGTGCTGGCTTAATGGATGCCAACCCTCCTATGAAGGGCCCAGAGGATTAATGGATTCTCTTTATATGGGAATGGTAGCTAATGAAATAGCCTATCAAATGCAAGATAAAGGCTTCACTCAGCTCGATGATGAGTCGGATCTTTTACTTGACTTCCACATAGTGCTTGCCCGCGATTCTTCCAAAACTGGCTGGGTACAAGAAGAAGACCTTCAATATTGGGATCCTTATAAAGAAGATGATTACTACCACTTTTTAAGAGGCTCCTTGGTCATCGATATCTCAGATAGAGCCTCAGGACAGATAGTATGGAAATCTACCAGCAAGCAGGTACTATCATTAAGAGAAGATATGACTGATAAAGAAATAAGGAAAATAATAAAATGCGCTATGAAGGATTTTCCTCCAAATTAGCCTGTTGCTCTGCTTTTTCTTTTTTCTTCTTTTTATCGTCAAAGAGTACTCGCATAGATGGAGTCATGGTATCATCGAACTGGCCACTTTTTACTGCCCAGATAAATAAAGACAAAAAGCCACCAGCTACCACCATACTCACCAAAATCAATACAAAAATTACAGACATACTATAGTTTTAATTTTCTGGCTAACAAATTACCTGCTATGGTTGTAAAAGCCACTACAGTTATACTACTCAAAGGCATTAATACGGCGGCAAACACAGGTGTAAGCCAACCAACCACTGCAAAAGACAAACCTACCACATTATACAAAAAGGATATTACAAAGCTAGCTATAACTATCTTTTTAGCTTCTGTTACGTATTGTAAGAACTCACTCAGTTTAGTTACTGAAGCCCCCTCAATAATGGCGTCACAGGCAGGAGAAAATGCAGAAACATCTTCCGCCACGGCAATTCCCACATCACTTTGGCTGAGAGCTCCGGCGTCATTCAACCCATCTCCTAACATAAGCACTTTATGATGCTGCCGCTGTAATGATTTAACATAGTTAAGCTTATCATCAGGCTTTTGCTTAAAAAGCATAGACCTAAGCTGAGGCAATATATTTTTCAACACTTTCTCTTCCTGATGATTATCTCCAGAAAGCAACTCAAGGTCATATTTTAGTAAAGACAGGTCTCCTACCATTTTGGTAAGTCCAGGCCTGTAATAATTAGTAACCTGAAAGGAACCTATCAACTGATCATTTTCAGAGAAAAAGACACTGTCTTCATTTACTTTATTATCATGCAAGGCCCATGAAGAGGAACCTAATTTATAAACTTTTTTACCAAAAACAGCTCTAATCCCCTTACCTACTATTTCTTCAAATTCATCTACATGCATTAGCTCCACATCTTCAAGAGAGTCATAAATCCTCTTGCTTAAAGGGTGTGTAGAGTTAGCAGTCATACCTTTCAGAATACTTTTTTCTACAGACTTCATAGGAGATCCTGAATAAGTCACCCTATGATCGCCAGCGGTAGTAATGGTACCCGTTTTATCAAAAACAATGGTATTCACATTAGTTAACTTTTCCGCCACTTCGGCGCTTTTTAGGTAAAATCTGTTTCTACCTAAAATACGCATGGTATTGCCATGAGTAAACGGAGCAGAAAGTGCCAATGCACAAGGACAAGCCACAATGAGCACTGATGTAGCTACCAACCATATCTGACTAGGATCAATAAAATACCAAAACACAGACGACACTATTGCAATGGTAAAAATAGCAATGGTAAAGTACTTACTTATCCGATCAATCATTGATACGGAATCTTTCTTATTAAGAAAAGTATCACTATTCCATAAGCTGGTCAGGTAGCTTTGCGAGGTGGCTTTAAGTACTTTTAAATATATACGCTCACCAGCCTGCCGCCCTCCGGCATAGATATGCTCTCCTTTATCCATTTTTACTGCCCGCTGCTCTCCGGTAACAAAGCTATAATCAATATTAGCACTGTCACTCAAAAGCACTGCATCAGCAGGTATAATCTCCTGATTCCTAATAATAATCTCATCTCCTTCCTGCAGCTGCTGGATGGGCACAGGTACTTCCTGATCACCATCACGCTTAAGTACGGCTAAAGGGAAATAACTCTTATAATCACGATCAAAAGAGAGGTTTTCATAAGTTTTATTTTGAAACCATTTACCTATGAGCAAAAAGAAAATAAGCCCGGCCAAAGAGTCCATATAACCAGAGCCTGTTGCTGAGATAATCTCATAAGTACTTCTTATAAAGAGGATAGCCATACCCAATGCAATAGGCACATCTATATTTACAAAACCTCTTTTTAAGCCTTTGTAAGCAGATATAAAATACTCCTTACCTGAAAAGAAGAAAGCAGGAAGTACCAGAAACAAATTCAAATAACTAAAAAACCGGTCGAAGTCATGAGACATCTGATCTTTAATTCCCAGGTATTCAGGAAAGCTCAATAGCATAATATTACCAAAGCAAAATGCTGCTACCCCTATTTTCAGAGATATTCTATTGCCTATGCTCTTACCTTTTTTAGTGCCATCAGCAGCATTAAATTCCGGCGGATAACCTATCGAGGATAACAAAATAGCCAATTCTTCCAATGAAATGTGGCGCGGATCAAAGTGAACCTCTGCCGCTCTTTTCATAAAATTGACTTTTGTCTGAATGACACCATCATGAAACTCATTAAGATTTTCTAATACGTACACGCACGAGCTGCAATGGATATCAGGTAAATCTAAATGAATAATACTATGATCGGTTGACTGAAAATTGAGCAGCTGCCCCTTGATTTCGTCATTCCTCAAAAAATCATACTTGCCTCTTAAGTGTGGGTTAGATTTATTTCTGCTTTGATAAAGCTCTTTTAGGTCATCTTCCTGAAAAAGCTCATAGATTGATTTACAACCTACACAGCAAAAGTCTTTCTTATCATAATTTATATGTTCATCCCGGCATTCTTCCCCACAATGATGACATAAAACCTTCTGCTCTACCTGAATCATACAGTTTCTGATATGTGGTAAGTCCAAATTGGATAGGATGCGTGATTAACAATATCTTCAGCCAAACTGCCAGATAGCAGATGAGCCAAACCTTGTCTGCCATGAGTACCCATAGCAATCATATCAGCATCTATTTCCTTAGCAAAAGCAATAATGCCTTGCTCTTCATATTTATCATTATAGATATTTAAGGTATAGTTAGAAAGCATATACCTATCGGCCACTTGCTGCAGTGCTTGCTTCACTACAGAATCACGTTCAAAATTATTAGGGGTGTTTATTCTTACCAGATGAATCTGAGCATCAAACAACTCTTGCAACTGTTTGATCTCTGCCAACAGTTCTTCTGATATATCAGCCAAAGTAGCTGTAGCAAACACAATATTTTTAATAGACGGAACAGCTACCTCTTCAGTCATAGTAATAACAGGACAACTCGCCAACCTCACCACTTTTTCAGCGTTAGAGCCTACGAACATTTCCTTGAGGCCACTAGCTCCTTTGGTGCCCATTATCACCATGTCATACTCTTCTTCGGCCAGCTCATCTTGCACACATTCATATGCCGTGCCCGCTACTATTTTTTTGTTTACCTGCTGAAATTGAGCCTCAGTGATGGTTTCCTTCATAAACACTTCCATGGCTTTAGAAGCATTTTCTTTCATTACACGCAACAGGTCAGCATCAGCACCAAAACCAACGGCCAGGCCTGTAGGATCCAGGTAACTTTCTATAGGGTGCTCCACTGCATGGAGAACCGTTACCCTCATATCATTATGGATATCATTTAGCTCAGCAGCAAACTTTAAAGCAAACTTAGCCTGCTCTGAAAAATCGACGGGAACTAGTATACGTTTCATCACTTTCTATCTTTTAATGATGTTCAAAGGTGATGAATAAAGGTAAATTGGATAAAGGTATGCATCAAGCTTATTACTGATTTTTATCAGTAACGCCTTATTTTGAGCATTTTAAAAGCACGCAATTGAACAAAATCAAGCAAAAGCCATCATAAAGGCAGCCAGCCTAACACTTTCAGTATCCATAAGAAGAATACATATGGGAAACTAGTTATCTTAAAATCATCAAATGCTACGTTCACATAACGACCTATTCCTCATAAACAGATCCAATTCTGAGCTTTGAAACACTACTTTTTTCAGATTTCAAACTCCTTAAACCCCAAATAGGATTGAGCTATTAGCAAAGGCTTATTTCCGTGTTTATATAAATGAGCATATACAAACGCATGCATATCAATCTCATTTTCCCACGTGTCATAGATTGGCTCCATACCTTTATAACTAACCAACGAACGATCATAGATTAAAGGATAACCTGCCCAGGAATCACATATTCCATCAAGCAAGGGCTTATTAGGAGCCCAAGTTTCAAGATCCTTAATAATCGTCTTTTTTATTTCATCATAGTACTCACATTTGCGACCCATAATACTATTTTAACATTTTAATTAATTATTTATACTTATACATTACATAAATTAATTAAATAGAATATTATTTAAAACTTAATTAAGTAAATATTTAAATATTCCATCAACAGAAACAAAATATATCACTTTAACTTACAGCCATTTACTATGATCTTCACCTATTCTTTTGAAACCTGCATGCCTTAGATGAGGTAGCTGGTATTACTAAGAAATACGATCAGTTTGATATTATACTAACGGGCTACACTTGCAACCTTGGGGCAGAGAATCTTAACAAGGATCTTTCACTTCAGAGAGTTAAAATTGTAGCTGAGTACCTTGCAGCTAAGGGTGTTTCATCTGACAGAATTATTACAGATGATCAGGGAGAAAATAATCCTATTGCTGATAACTCTACTTTAGAAGGCAAAAAACAGAACCGTAGAGTAGAATTTGAATTAAAGAATAAATAAAACCCACATTAAAGGAAGAGAAGCCTGAACTTATTCCCTGTTCATTTCGGCTTCTCTTCTTTCCATTTTTGTCTAATCCTTTCCGCTTCCTCAGGGTTATCTTTAGTATATATTTTATATAAATCAGAACTAGATATTCCCACAAAAATTAAGGTTAACACCAAAGCTGGAATCATTCTTTTGAAAAATCGAGCATAAAAAGGATCAAGATATTGCTTTTTTAGCAGCATCACTGCGGAGACTAATATTGTAGTAGCACTCACTCCTATCACAGCCAAAATCAACATTTCATCGGCTCCGGTGAGCAAGAGCATCCGGAATAAAAGGCCAGCCACTGCTGCACACATCACTATTCCAGACCATATGGAAACACCGATTTGCCAACCAGGCACTCCCTTAAATCCTCCTGAGAATATAGATTTAGGCGATACATTTGTGAAAATTGAAAACCCAAAAAACACATAAATGACAAATAGCATGAGGGCTGAGACTATTAACAGTTCATTACTCCACTCTAAGGAGATAAACCTTAATAGCACACCATGCAGGAACAATACAACAAAAATTATTTCTAGTTTCTTAATCATAAATAGTAAGGCATAAAAAAACCCGACCAAAATTGGTCAGGTTTTCTCAATACAGATCTATCGGTTAGAACTTATTTTACTTTTTTTACGATAGCTTCAAAAGCTTCAGGGTGGTTCATAGCTAAGTCAGCTAACACCTTTCTATTAAGATCGATGTTTGCTTTTTTAACAGCACCCATAAATTGAGAGTAAGACATACCGTGCAATCTTGCTCCGGCATTAATTCTTTGAATCCAAAGTTTTCTAAAATCTCTTTTCTTAGCTTTTCTATCGCGGTAAGCGTAAGTCCAACCTTTTTCGACAGCATTTTTAGCTACTGTCCAAACATTTTTCTTTCTACCAAAGAAACCTTTAGCAGCTTTAAGTATTTTTTTTCTTCTCGCCTTTGAGGCAACGTGATTTACTGATCTTGGCATTTCTTAATTGTTTTTGGTTCAGGGCGTCCTACTTTCGCAAGTACTTTAAAGCCATAAACCTGGTGAATAATTTAAAACCTGAAGTCCTGAGACTAGATGTTAAGCATTGCTTTTACATTGTTCTCATCTGACTTATGCACAAGAGACATTTTAGTCAAATTTCTCTTCTGTTTCGTTTCCTTCTTAGTCAGGATGTGGCTTTTAAAAGCATGTTTTCTTTTAATTTTGCCAGTACCTGTAAGCTTGAATCTCTTCTTCGCTCCTGATTTAACTTTTACTTTAGGCATTTTAATATATAATTTATCAGATCTGTATCTCTTTAATTTATTTCTTCGCTGCCTTAGCGGCGATGAACATAGTCATACGCTTACCTTCCAGCTTAGGCATTTGCTCTACTTTACCATAATCTTCTAAAGCTTGAGCAAACCTTAAGAGTAAAATTTCTCCTCTTTCCTTAAACACGATTGTTCTTCCCACGAAGTGTACATAAGCTTTTACTTTTGCACCTTCCTTTAAAAACTTCTGAGCGTGGTTTAGCTTAAAGTTAAAATCATGCTCTTCAGTGTTAGGACCAAACCGAATTTCTTTGACCACAGTCTTCTGGGCTTTCGCCTTGATCTCTTTCTGTTTTTTCTTTTGTTCGTATTTGAATTTAGAGTAGTCTATAATTTTACAAACCGGAGGGTCGGCCTTGGGTGAAATTTCCACCAAATCAAGGTTTTGCTCACGAGCCATTTTTAGGGCTTGCTCAATGGGGTAGACATCTACCTTCACATTGTCACCCACTACTCGCACTTGAGATGCATGGATTTTCGAGTTTACTTTATAGGGCTCTTCTACTCTCCCTCGATAGCCCCTTCTTTGAAATTTTTGTTTACTAATGTTGACCTCCTTATTTTAATTGGGAAAAACAGGTTGCAAATATCGATATATAATTTAATTTTTCAAAGGTGAACTGTACTTAAACATTAAATGTTGCACCTTCTTCCTCTGTTAAACTACTCTCACTATGAAAATGTTCAACAAAATCAGATAAAGACATGCTTCCTACATCACCTTTTCCGTGTCTTCGCACTGCCACTTGGCTTTCTTCCTGCTCCTTATCTCCTACTATGAGCATAAAGGGCACTTTCTTCACCTCGGCATCACGAATTTTTCTTCCTATTTTCTCATCTCGGTTATCAATATAACCTCTAATGTCCTTTTCTCCCAATTTTGTATATATTTCTTCAGCGTACTGATGATATTTTTCACTTATTGGTAATACAGCTATTTGATCAGGAGCTAACCATAGAGGGAAGTTCCCACCACAGTGCTCTATCAATACTGCCACGAATCGCTCCAGAGACCCAAATGGTGCTCTATGAATCATCACAGGTCTGTGCTTTTGGTTATCAGAACCTGTGTATTCTAAATCAAATCTTTCAGGTAAGTTATAATCTACCTGTATAGTTCCTAGCTGCCAACTTCTTCCTAAAGCATCTTTAACCATAAAGTCAAGCTTAGGTCCGTAGAAGGCCGCTTCTCCTGTTTCTCTTATTGTAGTAAGGCCACGCTCATCAGCAGCTTCCTGAATTTCGCGCTCCGCCTTTTCCCATAGTTCATCTTTACCGATGTACTTAGACTTGTTTTCAGGATCTCTTAATGATACCTGAGCGGTATAATCATTAAAACCTAAGGCTTTAAATACATAAAGCACAAGGTCAATCACCTTAACAAATTCTTCTTTTACCTGATCTGGTCGGCAAAAAATGTGGGCATCATCTTGAGTAAAGCCTCTAACCCTGGTTAACCCATGTAACTCTCCACTTTGCTCATATCTATAAACAGTACCAAACTCAGCTAATCTTACTGGTAAATCTTTATAAGACCTGGGTTTAGAGTTATAGATTTCGCAGTGGTGCGGGCAGTTCATCGGTTTCAATAAAAACTCTTCATTTTCATTAGGAGTCTTTATAGGCTGGAATGAATCCTCTCCGTACTTTTCATAGTGACCCGAAGTAACATACAGTTGCTTAGAACCAATATGAGGCGTAACTACAGGCTCATACCCTGCTTTAATCTGAGCTTTTCTCAAGAAATTTTCAAGACGCTCTCTTAAGAGCGTACCTTTTGGCAACCATAGCGGAAGCCCCATACCTACCTTTTCAGAGAAGGTAAATAGCTCCAGTTCCTTGCCGAGTTTACGGTGATCTCTCTTTTTAGCTTCTTCAAGCAGCTCTAAGTATTCTTTTAGCTCTTTCTGTTTAGGGAAAGTAACGCCATATATACGTGTAAGCTGCTTTCTTTTTTCATCTCCTCTCCAGTATGCACCAGCAACGTTCATCAGCTTAATAGCTTTGATAATGCCTGTATGCGGCACGTGTGGTCCACGGCAAAGGTCTACAAAGTTGCCTTGTTCGTAAAAAGTGATTTTACCGTCTTCAAGCCCTTCTATAAGCTCAAGTTTGTATTCATCACCTTTTTCTTTAAAATATTTTATAGCATCATCTTTACTGATATCCTTACGGATGAACTGGCTTTTCTTTTTGGCCAGCTCGCTCATTTTCTTTTCAATCTCCGGTAAATCGTCTTCTCCAAGAACGCGATCTCCCAGGTCAATATCGTAATAAAAGCCATTAGCAATAGGAGGCCCTATACCGAACTTTACTCCGGGGTATAGCTCTTCCAGTGCTTCTGCTAATAAGTGAGCAGAAGAATGCCAGAAAGTAGATTTTCCTTCTTCGTCATTCCAAGTTAATAGCTGAACCGTAGCGTCTTCCTCTATAGGTCTGCTAGCATCCCATACTTCACCATTTACTTTAGCAGAAAGCACATTTCTAGCTAACCCTTCGCTAATGCTCATGGCTACATCATAACTTGTTACTCCTTTTTCATATTCCCTAACGGAGCCGTCAGGTAATGTGATCTTAATCATACTTTATAATTATTCTTCTATTGTAACGTCTTTTTTCTCAACTGCGGCAGGCGAATTTTCACCGGTAGCTTCCTGAGAAGTCTTCTCCTGCTGCAAACGCCACAAATATGCAACTTTTCTTTGCAAAACCTCCAATTCCGTCTGTGCTAAATTATTAGTAGAGTCCTTTTTAAGGATTTCTTCATAAGTTTCAATAGCCAGCTGGTATTGCCGCTGCTTATCTAACGACCGAGCGGTAATTAAACGAGCAGCTAAAAAGTTGTTATCTTCTTCATAAGCCTTTCTTGACACCTGTTCAGCTGAATCATATTCATTCATTTTATAAAAGGTATTGGCTAAGTTATAGAGATCCTTTAACTCGCCTCTTACCGCCACCAATTCCTGATAAAGCATTTTAGCAGTATCAAGTCTATTGGTATTGCTGAGTAAATCGGCCTTATTTTCAATATAGTTCGGTTCCTCAGGGGCAATCTGTAATAACTTGTCTATGTGATACTCCGCCTTGTTATACAACTCCTGACGAGCATAAATTTCATATAGCTTTAAATGTGCAGCATCTTCTTTACTATCTACCTGCAGCGCCTTGTCATAATTTTTAATGGCATCAGTGGTATCCTCCATTATGAGCATCACATCTCCCTTAAGCCTGTACCCCTCTCCTGTTTGTTCTAACTGTAAAAGTCTGTCCACTGAAGACTTTGCCTTATCGGCCAAACCTTGATCCAGGTATTCCTGAGCCAAGATTTTATACAAGTCAAAACTCTTCATACCAAGCGCTTCTGCGGTAAGCAATGATTTTATTGCCTTTTCTGCATGGTTAAGCTTCTGCTGTATTTTACCTTCTAAATAGTAATAGTCAGGATTTTCTTCCGTAAGCTTAATGGCCTTTTTTATGTTGTTATCAGCAGCGGCATAGTTATCTTTCTGATAATAAGTTCTGGCAAGCTGATAGTAAAGCTGAGGCTCATTGGGATAATCAGATTCTAAATCTTGCAAATACTCCAGCGTTTGATCAGGATCTACTTTCATATCCACAGTTTCCATAGGATCTCTGGAATACTTAACGCAGGAGCTGGTTATTAATACTATGAATATGATTAAAATTCGCATTGGGTATAGTTTCACTTTCGTAAAGTTATAACTATAATATAAACTGAAAACTAATCTTAACCCCAAACTTAGTAGCATCAGGATTATCTAAGTAATTAAGACGGTGCAAAAAGTCTACTCTAATGATTTTGAAGATATTTTCTATACCATACCCTACCTCTATATAAGGAGTATTCTTTTTAAAGGAATGTACCGGAGGCACCTCTTCACCTGTACTGGTAGTAGGTGGAATCAGTGCTCTATTTTCATCACTTAATTGGCCGTAAATAACATTAGCTGTAGCCAACAAACGCCATTTCAGCTTGCGCATCAGTGGGATCCTATTAAGAATAAAGCCCTGGAAGTAATGGTTATAATTTAATGAAACATAAGTATCACTCACAAACTCAGAATAGTTCATCAGGTTGAAAGCTGCAGTTGTATAGAATATCGATTCATTACCAATATGAGCTTTGAGTAATGGATATGGCAATGTTTCAAATACATGCTCACCTGTGAGCGATATGCTACTGGTACCAAAGAAGCCCATGCGAAGGTCATTATAAATATTGAGGCCTAACTTATTATAGTCAAAATCGCTACCAAAAACCCCTTTAAACCCACGGGTATATCTCATAGTAAAAATAGGCCATTTTAAAGTCCCTAAGCTGATTCTATTATTATCATCTTGCACAAAGACCTCATCTTTAGCAAATCTCGTCTCTATAATGGTTTCTGCTGTTTTAAACTGACTGGCCAAAGGCGCATCAGCCCCGGAATCAGTGTAATAAGCAAAATTATAAAGCGGATCAAATGTTTTATAATTGAAAACCACTTTTGGTGTAAAACCTTTAAACACCTCTCGTTGTGCTGTTATCTTGGCTTGTTCGTATTTATACGGCCTAATGAGATTTCCGAATTTAGTGGCTGCAAGGAAGATATAATTACCCATGAGATCTTCAGCGGCCAGCCCTACCTGATCTCTGTCTTTAGTATATTCTGCCCGCACCGTGGTCCATTTATGCCGGTCTATAATATTTTCAACAAAGGCCTGATATTTAAATTCCTGGTCTTCGGTACCGTATGCTAGCCTACCACCAAGTATCCAACGATCACTAAAGTCTATGTTGGTTCTAAACCCTGCCTGAAACCTATGTCCTTCTACAGTATTGTTAGCATATAAATTTAGATAAGGGCCAACATCAAACTTGCCTACTTTTTTATATCCGTTAATAGCCACTTTGAGAATCTCTGTATAGGTTTTAACCACAGGAATGCTCTTAAGCGTATCTATCATTTTATACACATTCAATTCGGTAGATGATAAAGGCTCATGCCTATGCTCATTCCAAAAATCATTACCGTTATTAATGTTGAAATCTTCTTCTACCTTGATCGGCTGAGCGTAAAACTTCTGCTCTTTGGGTGCATCTACCGTAATATTTCTGTTACTGGTGTAAAATTTGGCCAACACACCAGCCATGTTATCTGTTACCTCCCCGATATCCAGAAGCACCCTGTTTTTAACAGGAATCCATGGACCAGCATCTGTTGGTGCCAGCTCTTGCTGTATTTTTATTTTCTCTATGTAGTTAAGGTTAGCTGTTTGCGTTACGGTAGCATCCATTTGCTTTAGGGCATAATCCTTCTTGGTAATCCACATAGTACCTTTAAAGGCCAGATCTTGCTCACTTCTAGGGTAAAAATCTAGTCTGTAACAGTAGTCACTTTCAACATAAGCACTATCTGTGAGATCATAATCATAATACAGGCGCCATCCATCAGCGATTGGAGAAACGAAGTCCTTACTTACAATATTGAGCCAGTTTTGGTAAAAGTTATACTCCTGAAATGAACTACCTATAAACTGAGATACCAGTGTACCATCTTCTATACCTACACCTGTAATTTTGGTTTTCAGTATATTCTCATGCTTCAGTTTCGGACTATTCCTATAATAAGTTTTTGATAAAGATTCTGAAATAAAAATAGGCAAAATGGGTTGTCCATCTTCACCAGCCATACGCTCCACACTGTCCATTACGCTGGTAATTTTCTGCATGATTTTACGCTTCTTAAACTTATCAGTAATGTTATCTACATCTACCTCTATTTTAGTGTAGGTTTCATACTCATAAGCATCTAAAGAACGCTTGTCATTTTGATCTTTGTTACGGATGACATTACGCATGATCTCATACGCAGGGTTCTCTCCTGCCACAAAAACCACTTCTTGTAAGTTGACTACATTTTCTTCGAGCTGAAAGTCTAACTTTTGTACAGTTGGGCTTACGGCTTTAGTCTTGGTAAGGTACCCAATATAAGATACGGTTAATGAATCTACTTTTTTAGTAGTCTCTAAGGTGTAGAAACCTTCAAAACTAGTAGTGGTACCAATATCAGTGCCTTTAAACACCACATTAGCAAAAGGGATAGGGTCTCCAGAACCGGCGTCAGTTATTTTACCAGACACGACCGTTTTCTGTGAAAACACTTGAACAAAAGGCACAAAAACTAGCATTAACACTAGAGCCTTGTTAAAAAAATTAACTTTATTTCTCAATCAAGTAAAGTTTAATCACATGTTACTTGAACTCAAATTAGAGATTCAAGGTTTCTTTTTTACCTAAAAATTTAGGTTCTTTCTTAACAATATAAAGATCCCAAACAGCCAGAGTTCTGGCCAGGCACTCTCTCATTTTCACATTAATCATAGAAATAGAAATATTATCAGCTCCCATTACTACGGCTTCCATATCATAATAATTACTGATAAAGAGCGCACGTAACCCATGAAATGACTGAGTAATTATAATGATATGATCCTGTCCAAAAATTTTCTTACACCGAACTATAGAATCTAAAGTTCTCAGTCCGGCATAATCAAGGGTTATGGCCTCTGCTGGTATCCCCAGCTTTATTAAGGCCTTCCTCATTTTTATAGGTTCATTATAATACCTACTCCTATTATCTCCACTCACTAAAATATGCTTAATCTTCCCGGTTTTATAGAGCTTAGCAGCGGTCTTCATTCTCTCTCTAAAAAATGGATTAGGATCTCCATTCATCAGATAATTACTGGTACCTAACACTAAACCCACGTCTTGCTGGGGAAGATCACCCATATCTTTATACACCTGATCTTTGGTAGCAAAGTAAATCCATAAATTGGTAACTAGTACTATTAAGAGAAGGAATATAAATGAAAATGTAAAAATTTTTAAAACTACCTTGAGTATTTTCATCCAAAAAGACAATGAGGCTATATCAAAAGTTGATTTTAAGTTACACCCAAGTTTTTGAAATCTCCATTATTTCATCTGGAATATAATTCAAAAACTTCAATATTACCTTCACTAATTAAGTGACCACTTTTGATACAACCTCATCTTATTTCATTTGATTAAGTACTTTATTAGTTCTAATGCATTGAAAATCAGGAAATATTAAAACAACTCGATGGTATCTCCTACTCCATGTGTATCGTCGTCATCCTCATCGTTATCGTTAGCGACTTCCTTTTTAATATTTTCACCTTCAACGAACTTCACCTTTTTAACAGTAAACTGTGATAGTTTATTGCCCATGGCTTTCCATCCTTTTACATCTATTTGCTCCTCTAAAGCCAGTTCTTCGGTTTCCTTATCTTTTCCTTTTCCTCTGATGAATTCTACTTCTACAGTAGTTTTATCGAAAGTAGAGGCAACTACCAGTTTAGATCCGGATGCTTCGCTGATGAAGTTAAACTTCTTATTAATAGTAGTAGTTTCTACCTGGAATCGTTTAACGAAGTAGTTTTTACTATCTCCATCATAATAAATTACTGATACTACTTTTTTAGGATCAAAACGCTCAATGAGCATAACCTTGGCGGTTTCATAGTGATTGGTAAGTTCATAGCTAGTCAATTCATAGCTACCATCTTTATAAATCACCAGAATATTATCATCTCCATTGAAGTTACCAATGTGAATACCTCTTTCGTCTTTATTTAAACGACCAACGGATTCATCATACCATATATCAAGGCCGCTTAGTGTAGAGACTCCTTCAGACTTGAGCTCTATTTTTCTAACCGGGTATCTGGTAAGAATATTTCCTCCTGCTCCCCTACCTTTAATATCTATATCAGCGAAGTCAAAGTCAAACACCTTTTTCCTGGCTTTTGAACCTGATGTCAGCTTCACGTTAATTACCTCTGCTTCTCCATTAGGGTTAGCCGTTAGATAAAGAACTTTGGAGCCTTTGTTCTTTTTGGTAAGGTCATATTCTTTATCACGAGTTACAGCCGTAACATTGAATCTTTTGATCATAGATCGACCACTTTTACCATCGAGGTACACCAAGTTATAGGTCATTCTATCATCTCCTTTCTTCCAAATGCCCACATGAAGTATGTCTTTACCCATAAACACCTTATCAGATATTCTGGAAACCACACACTTGCCATCTCTTCTGATAACAATAATGTCATCTATATCAGAACATTCGCAAACAAACTCATCCTTTTTCAAAGCATAACCCACAAAACCATCTTGTCTGTTTACATACAGCTTTTGGTTGTTGGCAGCCACTATGGTAGTGTCTATAGCATCGAATGATTTTATCTCTGTTTTACGCTCTTTACCTTCACCATATTTCTTCAATAGGTTAGCATAATAAGCAATGGAAAAATCAATAATGTTAGCCAGATGATATTCAGTTTCCTTCAGCTCTTCTTCCAACTTGCGTAAAAGCTCATCAGACTTGAAGGAGTCAAACTTAGAAATACGCTTAATACGAATTTCAGTAAGCTTAACAATGTCTTCCTGAGTTATTTCTCTATAAAACTGTGGCTTATAGGGCTCTAATCCTTGATCTATAGTCTCTAATACGGCCTCCCAGGTTTCGCATTCTTCAATATCTCTATAGATACGGTTCTCTATGAATATTTTCTCTAATGAAGAAAACAGTATTTTCTCTCTTAGCTCACCTCTTTTAATCTCGAGCTCCTGAGTAAGCAGGTCTACTGTCTGATCTGTATTAGCCCTGAGTATATCATTTACTGATATAAAATGAGGCTTATCTTCTATAATAACACAAGCATTAGGCGAAATAGAGCTCTCACAGTCAGTAAATGCATAAAGGGCATCTATGGTAATGTCAGGAGACTGGCCTGGCGCTAAAGACACAAGTATCTCTACATCCTGAGCGGTGTTATCTATCACCTGCTTCACCTTGATTTTACCTTTATCATTAGCCTTAATGATAGAGTCTATAAGACTGGTAGTGGTAGTACCAAAAGGTATATCTTTTATTATAAGAGTCTTTTTATCATACTCTTCTATTTTGGCTCTGACTTTAACTCTACCACCACGCATTCCTTCATTATACTCAGAGAAATCTGCCATTCCTCCTGTTGGAAAATCAGGATATACTGAAGGTTTTTTTCCTTTTAAGTGATCTATGGCTGCTTTAATGAGCTCACAGAAGTTATGTGGTAATATTTTAGTAGACAAACCTACGGCAATACCCTCAACACCCTGTGCTAATAGCAAAGGGAACTTAACGGGTAGTGTAACTGGCTCCTTTTTACGACCATCATATGATAGCTGCCACTCTGTAGTTTGTGGGTTATAAACCACATCAAGCGCAAACTTAGAAAGCCTGGCTTCAATATAACGAGGTGCCGCTGCGCTATCACCCGTTCTTATATCTCCCCAGTTACCCTGCGTTTCTATAAGAAGATCTTTCTGGCCCAGGTTTACTATGGCATCACCAATGGAGGCGTCTCCGTGAGGGTGAAACTGCATAGTACTACCTATAACATTAGCTACCTTGTTAAACCTGCCATCATCCATTTCCTTCATAGCGTGCATAATACGACGCTGTACAGGCTTAAAACCATCTCCGATAGCTGGTACGGCTCTTTCTAATATTACATAAGAGGCATAATCTAAAAACCAGTTTTCATACATGCCCGATACCGGGGTGATATCATGTATGATATCATCATTTTTTTCTTGTTCGTTATTTTCAGCGTTTTCCTCGGCCATTTGTTATTTTAAAAAATTATCATCCAATATATTTTATAATCAGCTGGCTGTATATAATTGCCAGTGTTATAGATAAAAGGTTTCCTAATAAATAATAGTCATTGGAAATCTTATTTTCTTCATCTTTAATGCGAGTAGCAATTTTAAGAGCCGCAAAAAGTGTTAGAGACTGCGTAATACCATTTACCATAGTAAAGGTAATAAAAGCCCTCTCTGCCATACCTTTCACCACACTGCCAAAATTCACCTTATTACTACTGTGTCCTTTATGATTTATCTTGGCCAGTAACCAAAATAATAACACTGATACCCCTTCACAACCAACAATAACAAGGATAATTAACAGGATGACGTTCATGAGCTAAGATTAAGAATAAGTTTCCGTGCTATATTAAATTCATCAATTTTAAGACTCTTTTGCCGTCTCCACATGGTAGAAATATCTTTACTATAGATCTCTGCCACCTTCTTGTAGTCCGGCTCCTTCAAAAAGCTTCTGGCTATGGGCCTGTCTTTGGTGCCCCAGTCGTCATAAATCATTCTGTATAGCTGAAAAGCCATATTCAAATTCTCCTCTAACGGCTGATCAAGACCGGCTACTAAAATATCACTTTCCGCTGATTTTAACTCACCCAAAGAACGACGAGCCACTGTAAGCCCCTCTCCCAACATTTCATAAGCCTGCTCTTTATTTATGGGTGTATCTATAACACCAAAGTTAATTACAAACCTCAGTTTATAGGCTTCTTCTGCCTCCAGCAATATCTCATCCATAAGAAAGATTACTTCCACCGCTGTTTGCAGGGAGTTAACTATTCCCTGAAACTCATCTCCTAAAGTAATGGTAAACGGAGAAATAATCTTTTCACTGAGCCTTTCATTTACAGAATTCACCATCTCCTTAAAGTGGTGCATTAATGATCCTCCGGCTTTATCGGAGCTATCAATAATGTCTGCCATGACGATATAATACTTCTCTTTTTGCATTAATATTACAATAATAGATATTTTGTAATAAAAATACAAAGATTGATATTTTGTAATATTATTACAAAACTATGCCACTTCCTGCTCTTCTTCAATCAGATCCTTTTCTACTCTTAGTCTATCTACAATGAAATTCTGACGTTCAGGAGTATTTTTACCCATATAGAATTTCAATAACTGATTGATGGTAGTATCCTTAGTTAAATGAATAGGTGCTAATCTGATATCTTCTCCAATAAAGCCTTTAAACTCATCAGGAGAAATCTCTCCGAGTCCTTTAAATCGCGTGATTTCAGCTTTACTTCCCAGCTTAGCAATAGCAGCTCTTCTTTCCTCATCGCTATAGCAATAGATCGTTTCTTTTTTATTCCTTACTCTAAAAAGTGGTGTATCCAGAATAAAGATATGCCCTTGCTTTATCAGATCAGGGAAAAACTGTAAGAAGAAGGTTAAAAGCAATAACCTAATGTGCATACCATCCACATCAGCATCAGTAGCAATTACTATTTTTTTGTAACGAAGATTTTCAATACCGTCTTCAATATTCAAGGCATGTTGAAGCAAGTTAAATTCTTCGTTTTCATATACCACCTTTTTAGTAAGGTTGAAGCAATTTAAAGGTTTACCTCTTAAGCTAAATACAGCCTGAGTCTGCACATCTCTTGATTTAGTGATAGATCCACTGGCAGAATCTCCCTCTGTAATGAAGATCATGGTTTCATCTACTCTATCTCCTTTTTTATCACTCAAGTGAATACGACAGTCCCTCAGCTTTTTGTTATGCAGGTTAGCTTTTTTGGCACGGTCATTAGCCAATTTCTTAATTCCTGCTATCTCTTTTCTCTCTCTTTCTGATTGTAAAATTCTCTTCAGCAAAGCATCAGCCACTTCTCCATTTCTATGCAGATAATTATCTAGCTGATTTTTCATGAAGTCATTCACAAAAGTACGCATGGTAGGTCCGTCTGGCCCCACGCTATGAGATCCTAGCTTGGTTTTGGTCTGAGATTCAAATACGGGCTCTTGCACTCTTACCGCTACAGCTCCTACTACTGACGCTCTCACATCAGTAGCATCAAAATCCTTTTTATAGAAGTCTCTCACCGTTTTTACTAAAGCCTCTCTCAAAGCTGCCAGGTGAGTACCACCTTGAGTTGTATATTGTCCGTTTACGAAACTATAATACTCTTCTCCGTACTGATTACTATGTGTTAAGGCTACTTCAATATCTTCCCCTTTCAAATGAATAATAGGGTATCTTATATTTTCAGTGTCTGTTTTTCTCTCCAATAAGTCTTTAAGACCATTTTCTGAGTGAAATTTCTCTCCATTAAAATTAATGGTCAAGCCAGCATTTAAGAAAACATAGTTCCAGATAAGGTCATTCAGATAAGAGGGTCTGAAATGAAAATTCTTAAATACAGAAGCATCAGGTTCAAAAGCTATGAGTGTACCATTACGGCCACTAGATTTTTTTACCTCTTCTTCATTTGCGAGCTCTCCTTTATTAAACTCGGCTATTTTAGTTTCACCATCTCTAAAAGACTGTACTTTAAAATAGTCAGACAAGGCATTCACAGCTTTTGTACCCACACCATTTAGTCCTACAGACTTTTGGAAGGCACCAGAGTCATATTTACCACCGGTATTGATCTTAGACACACAGTCTACCACTTTTCCCAGCGGAATACCCCTACCATAATCTCGCACCTCTACCCTGTGATCAGTAATCTTCACATCTATGGTTTTACCATAACCCATCATATGTTCATCAATACTGTTATCTATTACCTCTTTTACCAGTACATAAATACCATCATCCTGAGCAGATCCGTCACCTAATTTTCCGATATACATACCAGGCCTTAACCTGATGTGCTCCTTCCAATCAAGTGACTTAATACTATCTTCGGTATATTCAATTTTCTTTTCCTCGGCCATTATTGCTTTTAATTATCCATTAACACATCTAGCGAATAAACACCAAATTTCACATTTATTCAAGAGTTCAAATAGAAAGTAGTGACACGCACCTATTCAATCAGTGCCCTGCAGCACCCCTATAAAAAACTCAAAATCAGAAGTTTATAAAAACTTAACTCCAGTAATATTTAAGACGAAATCTTTTTCTTAATCAATATCAGAGGCAGGGCTAAAACCCAAAGAGCGATCAGGCCTAAGGCTACATATATGAGATAGCCAGAGTTAGTATAAGCATAATGCTCACCACTATTAACCAATGATATGAAGTTCCATATGATTATAAAAAAGAAATTAAGTACCAATGCAAAGCTCAACTGCCAGCTGGTCATAATATTCTTTATAGATTCATCTCTATACTGTAATGATCTGGATACGGTATATAGTGAAAAATTGGCAACAACAAGAATAATGAGAGAAACATAAAAGAAAGTCTCTCTGGAAATCTCCCCTATCGGATTTCCGAAGTTATCTAGTCTATAAATTACTTCTACAGGTATAGAAGCATAAACATACAATAGTGCAGCTAAACTTACTAATAAGGAAACAAACCAGGCTGCTTTTATCAAACGCGTCATAACAACAATCTCTTTGGCTGCGAATTTAGATTATTATTTCTACATCAGTAGCCATTTTCACCTACAAATAAACCTAATTTTAAATCTCATCTCTAATTATGGGTTTTTCTTAAATATAGATGGTGCATGATCAGCATATCACTGTAACTTTGATCCAAATGAAAATTCTATGAATAAATATATCACAAGCTTCATTTTAATTTTATTAGTAGCCTGTACATCTAAGCAAGTAGATATACCTGGCTTTGATGAGAAAGAATGGCAACAAGATGATAATGGCTGTCAGCAAGTGAGAGTTGACATGGTTGACGCACTAGAAGAGCATAGAGAACTACTAAAAGGCCTCACTCAGGATGAAATAGTTATCTTACTAGGAAAACCAGACAGAAACGAGCTTTATAAAAGAAATCAGAAATTTTTCTTTTATGAGATCATAGATCCTGAGCATTGCGCTATAACCAACGAGCAGCACATATACTTAAGTATACGATTCAATGCTACTGGTTTGGCTAAAGAAGTGCAGATTTACAAGGAGTAATCACAATCGTTTGTTCTTGCTTTAGAGGGATATTTTTTGTATATTATTAGAATACACAAACCCATGAACAAATGAGAAGTTTTCAATTTCACCCCAATGAGCTCCTGCTTATTTACTACGATCCATCGACTAGTACAAGTAAGCAAACGAGAGCCTATGCCAGGTCTGTATCGAACAATGTTAATGAATTAAACTTATCCACGGTGAAGCTTACTACTACCTTATGGAAAGAAATCGTTAATAGGTTGGACTTACGTCCGAAAGACCTGCTGGACAAGTCTAATGCAAACTATCAGGCCAAGGTAAGAGGCAATACTTTTACTATGACCGGATGGCTTGAAGTTCTTTGTAACAACCCTTATTTACTCAAGGCTCCTATCGCTGTTTATCATGATAGAGCTATTTTATGCCGTAAACCTACTGATATTTTAAGGTTAGATGTAAACAGCAGAGGATCATTTAAAGTACCTCCGCACCTTAGGCCGAGAGTGGTTAATTAATATCTGGCCCTAAAATTTTAAGACCAGTGAATATTGAATCTTCTCTGGCTGTGATTGAAAAAAGATAGGTATGGGGAGTATTGGCAGACATTTTAAACTGCTCAAATTCCCCAACTAACTTTTGATCATAATACAAAAGAAAGACATTCCTTCCCCTGGCCTCATACGGCTCACTCGTTTCTACTCCTTTATCATAAATAGTAATAGTATCATTAGCCGCTTCATAGGTCCAATCTATACGCAAGTGCTGCACATCTACAGAGCCTCGTTTATTCAGTATAATTGTATTTGGCAAAAGCCAATGTCTTACCTCTTCTTTAAAGCTATATAGTATTACCAGGCTCACTAAACATATACCCAAAACCCAGATCAGTGCCTTCATGACAATCTTATGCCACCTTGCTCGATAGTGATAAGCCTTTCTTTATATAAAGACCCGATTGCCCTTTTAAAGGCCTTTTTGCTCATATTAAATTCATCTTTAATATCATCAGCATCTGATTTGTCATGGTATGGTAAATATCCATCACTTTTCTTAAGAGCCTCAAGCACTACCTCACTATTATGATCGATAGCCTTTTTCCCTTCAGCAGTTAAGCTCAAGTCTATCTTACCATCTTCTCGCAACTTTTTAATATAGCCTTTCTTCGTGTCTCCTATTCTAACGGGCTCAAAGACTTCATTTTCATAAATGAGCCCCTTATATTTCTGGTTGATTATGGCTGCATAGCCTACATCAGTACGGTTGTAAATTAATAAATCTACCTCGTCACCTTCATTCAGATCTTCATCGTGCTCACTCTTTAAGAAAGTATTGATTTTAGAGACCCCTACCAGCCTGTCAGACTTATAGTCCATACATATTCTCACTACATAGGTATTGCCTTCTACAAAAGGAATATGCTGTTCACTTTTAGGCACAAACAGGTCCTTTTCAAGCCCCCAATCCATGAAAGCTCCATGGTAGGTAATGTGAGTGGCTTTCAACCCTACAAAGTCGCCAAGCACTCCTTTAGGATGTAAAGTAGTAGCCAGCAGCCTATCTTCAGAATCTCTGTGTACAAACACATTGAGCACATCACCAATAGCTGCACTCTCAGGAACATATTTAGTGGGCAGCAATATCTCCCCTAAGTCAGACTTAAGATAAACACCAAAGTCAAGTTCCTTAACTACTTCCAGATCGTAAAATTTACCTATTTCCATAATGCAAAACTAAAGAAAAGATTGATCCAACTACTCTTTAATTCTATTTTGCTCTCTAATGGCATCTCTTATTTCCATCAATAGCTGTTCCTGACTTGTAGGGGCCGCCTCAGCAGCCGCAGGTTCGGCCTTCTTTTTCTGCAGGAAATTGTTATAAATCTTGGTAAGCACAAACACCGCCAGTGCCACTATAAAAAAGGTAATGACATTATTTATAAATAAGCCATAATTGATAGTTACTGGCTGTAGTGATCCATCTTCCATAGCTCTTTCAGCTATTTTGTATTTTAACTCTGAAAAGTCGATACCCGCAATCAGTTGACCTACAGGGGGCATTACTATATCATCTACAAATGATTTTACAATTGCTCCAAAATAGGTAGCCAGGATAAGCCCGACTCCTAACTCTACCACATTACCCCGAGAGATAAATTTCTTGAATTCTGTCAGCATGATACTACTAAGTTTATTGTGAAAAAATTAACCAATAGAAATGAGATTTGTTCGCTAGAGAGAAAGGGCTTAATTTCATTGATATATTTGAAAATTACAATATTCAAAACCCTATTAACCTCATGAAAAAAATTGCTGTAATTGGTTCTGGTACTATGGGTAATGGCATAGCCCATGTTTTTGCTCAAAATGGCTTTAGCGTTTCACTCATTGATCTATCAGAAGATGCTCTAAAAAAGGCACTCTCTACCATAGAGAAAAACCTGGACAGACAGATTAAAAAGGAATTAATCTCAGAAGCACACAAAAACACTACGCTAAAAAATATTACCACTTATACTGATACCAAAGCAGGCGTTAAAGAGGCCGAACTGGTGGTAGAGGCGGCCACAGAAAACACTGATCTTAAGCTGAAGATTTTCAAGGATTTAGATGCCATTTGTGATCCAGACACCATTTTAGCATCTAATACATCTTCTATATCGATCACCAAAATAGCTGCTTCTACCTCACGATCAGAAAAAGTGATTGGCATGCATTTCATGAATCCCGTTCCGGTAATGAAATTAGTAGAAGTAATAAGAGGTTATAATACTTCCGATGAAACTACCGCCACGGTAATGGAGCTATCCAAAACCTTAGGCAAGGCACCTGTTGAGGTAAATGATTACCCCGGATTTGTAGCCAATAGAATACTCATGCCTATGATCAATGAAGCCATTTATAGCCTTTTTGAAGGAGTGGCTGGTGTAGAAGAAATAGACACTGTAATGAAGCTTGGCATGGCTCACCCCATGGGGCCCTTGCAACTCGCTGATTTCATTGGGCTCGATGTATGCCTTTCTATATTAAACGTATTGTATGAAGGATTAGGCAATCAAAAATATGCACCTTGTCCGCTGTTAGTAAACATGGTGCAGGCTGGCCATAAAGGCGTAAAAACGGGAAGTGGTTTTTACTCATGGAGTCATGGCACTAAAGACCTAATAGTGGCAGATCGTTTTAAGAAATAAACATTAATACCGATAAAAAGAGAGAGGCTGCTCCCTTAAGGAAGCAGCCTCTTCTTTTTTAATTGTTCATCTCTACAAAATCACACTACGTTCATTTCTTTGGCTAAAAGGAATTTCTCCGCATCAAGCGCTCCCATACAGCCTGTACCTGCAGCAGTTACCGCTTGTCTGTACACTTTATCAGCAGCATCTCCAGTGGCAAAAACACCTTCGATATTCGTTTTAGATGTTCCAGGGATCACTTTTAAGTATCCTGTCTCATCCATTTCAAGGAAATCTTTGAATATCTCTGTATTTGGTTGGTGCCCGATAGCTACAAAGAAACCATCGATATCAATGTCCTTAGATTCTCCAGTAACATTGTTTTTTACTCTCATACCAGTTACAGATTCTTCATCTCCCAAAATCTCTTCTGTTTCGGTATTCCAGAGTACTTCTATATTATCAGCTTTTTCTACTCTGTTTTGCATAATTTGAGATGCTCTCATCTCATCTCTTCTTACCAAAAGATACACTTTAGGGCAAAGGTTAGCAAGATAAGTTGCTTCTTCAGCCGCTGTATCTCCACCTCCTACTACTGCTACTGTTTTTCCTTTATAGAAAAATCCATCACAAACAGCACAGGCAGAAACTCCCTTGTTAAGGTATTTATCTTCTGAAGGTAATCCCAGGTATTTAGCACTGGCTCCAGTAGATACAATTACAGATTCAGCTATAATTTCATATTTATCATCAACTACAGCTTTATGAGGATAACCAGAAAAATCTACTGAAGTAACCATTCCATAGCGAATGTCAGTACCAAACCTCTCAGCTTGTTTCTGAAAGTCCACCATCATCTGAGGTCCGTTTACACCATCAGGATAACCAGGATAGTTCTCTACATCATTAGTAGTAGTCAATTGTCCTCCAGGCTCTCCTCCTGTAACCATTATAGGTTTCAAACCAGCTCTGGCTGCATAAATAGCAGCTGTATAACCAGATGGACCAGAACCAATAATAAGTACTTTAGCGTTTTCTTGTGTCATTATTTATTAAGTCTGTTAGTTCTAAAATATCAATTTAATGGACTCCCTACGGGCTTTCGGCTTCATTGCCATTCCATTACACTACAAATATAAAAAAAAGAGGCCTCATACTATTATAAAAAAGCATGAGGCCTGATTGATTTTTACTATTCCGTGATAGTTATCCTAAATAAGGCTTCAATGCCTTACTTCTGGATGTATGTCTTAAACGCCTAATGGCTTTTTCTTTTATTTGCCTTACACGTTCTCTTGTCAAATTAAACTTCTCTCCTATTTCTTCTAGAGTCATAGAATGCTCTCCATTCAGTCCGAAGTACAATGTGATCACGTCTGCTTCGCGCTGTGTTAAAGTAGACAGAGCTCTTTGAACCTCTCTCCTCAGAGAATCATTCATTAATTCAGAATCCGGAGTTTCATCCAGATCATTCTCCAAAACATCTAGCAAACTGTTTTCTTCTCCCTGAACAAACGGAGCATCCATAGAAACATGCCTGCCTGATATTTTCATGGTATCTACCACTTCAGCGGTAGTTACTTCTAATACCTCTGCAAGCTCATCTGGTGATGGCTCTCGCTCATACTTCTGCTCCAGTTCGGAAAAGGTTTTGCTTATTTTGTTTAATGAACCTACTCTGTTTAGCGGAAGTCTCACTATCCTGGATTGCTCAGCTAAAGCCTGCAAAATAGATTGGCGAATCCACCAAACAGCGTATGATATAAATTTGAACCCTCTGGTCTCATCAAACCTTTGAGCGGCTTTAATTAGCCCTAAGTTACCTTCATTGATTAAGTCACCTAATGAAAGGCCCTGGTTTTGGTATTGTTTGGCTACCGAAACTACAAATCTAAGGTTAGCCTTAGTGAGTTTCTCTAAAGCCAGCTGATCTCCTTCACGGATCCGCTGCGCTAATTCTACCTCTTCGTCAGGAGTTAACAGGTCTACTTTACCTATCTCCTGTAAATACTTATCCAGAGACTGACTCTCTCTGTTGGTAATCTGCTTGCTAATCTTAAGCTGTCTCATTCAAGTCTGGGTTGATTAATACTAATTGACCTTTAGGAAAACATCAATTTTATAAAATTAAGTTCCAAATGACAAGCACTTATTACCGAATAATCCTTATTTAGACTCCTTTTTCTCTGGTTTTGGCAAAAGCACTTTCCTAGATAATCTAAATTTACCCGTTTTCTTGTCAATATCAACAAGTTTTACCTTAACTTCTTCACCAACTTCCATTACTCCTTCCATATTTTCTACTCTTTCCCACTTAATTTCAGAGATGTGAAGTAGTCCGTCTTTTCCGGGCATGAATTCGATAAATGCGCCAAAAGGCATTATAGATTTCACTTTACCATCATAAACCTCACCTATTTCAGGCTGAGCTACAATAGCTTTTATTCTCTTCAAGGCTTCGTTCATAGAATCGCCATTTACAGCAAATACACTCACTTGACCTTTGTTATCTATTTCCTCTATTACTATAGTGGCACCAGTTTCTTTCTGGATCTCCTGAATTACTTTTCCTCCTGGTCCTATTACCGCACCGATCATATCTTTATCGATGATGAGCACTTCTGAACGAGGTGCATTAGGTTTAAGGTCTGTATTAGGAGCAGAAATAGTTTTCTTCATTTCATTAAGAATGTGAAGTCTTCCATCTCTGGCTTGCTCTAAAGCTTGCTTCAGTACTTCATAAGGAAGTCCATCTACTTTAATATCCATTTGAGTAGCAGTAATACCTTTTTCGGTACCTGTTACTTTAAAGTCCATATCTCCAAGGTGATCTTCATCTCCTAAAATATCAGAAAGAATGGCAAAATTACCTGTTTCGCTGTCAGAGATCATACCCATAGCTATACCTGATACAGGAGCTTCTATTTGGATACCAGCATCCATAAGCGCTAATGAACCAGCACAAACTGTAGCCATAGATGAAGAACCGTTAGATTCAAGGATATCAGAAACCACACGAATAGTATAAGTATTCTTCTCAGGAAGAACCTCTTTAAGCGCTCTCCAAGCAAGGTTTCCATGTCCTACTTCTCTACGACCTGGACCTCTATTTGGTCTTACTTCTCCTGTACTGAAAGCAGGGAAGTTATAATGCAGCATAAATTTGTTAGAACCTTCGTACATAGCTCCATCAATTAGCTGCTCATCCATTTTAGTACCTAAAGTAACTGTACTTAATGACTGAGTTTCACCTCTTGTAAATACAGCTGACCCGTGAGTAGAAGGAAGATAATTCACTTCAGTCCAGATAGGTCTTACCTCATTAAGAGCTCTGCCATCCAATCTAATACGCTCGTTTAGCACAAGGTTACGACAAGCTTCCTTTTTAATACTTTTAAAATAACGAGAAAGCATAGTGCTATCGATCTCCTCATCTTCAGGCAGGCTTTCTACGAAAGCGCTGAATATTTCATCAAACCCTTCAGATCTTTCTTTCTTAGGTCTTGGTGTTCTCGCTATTTCATATACTTTTTCATAAAGTTCATCATGCATTTTAGCTTTTAAAGCCTCATCATTCACTTCATGACTATATTCTCTCTTTTGTGTTTTACCCACAGCTTCTTGTAATTCAAGCTGCACTTCACACTGTACCTTAATGGCATCGTGTGCCACTTTAATAGCCTCAAGCATCTCATCTTCTGACACTTGTTTCATTTCACCTTCTACCATTAAGATATTATCCATAGTAGCGGCTACTATAAGATCTATATCTGCTTCAGCATTTTGGCTCATGGTAGGGTTTACTATAAACTCACCATTTACTCTGGCTACTCTTACTTCAGAAATAGGGCCATTGAAAGGGATATCAGAAACCATTAATGCAGATGATGCAGCCAGGGCAGCTAAAGCATCAGGAAGAGCATCAGGATCTCCTGATATTAATGATATTGCGATTTGAGTATCAGCATGGTAGTCATCATTAAACATTGGTCTAATGGCTCTATCTACCAAACGGCTGATTAATACTTCATAATCAGATAGTTTTCCTTCTCTTTTAAGAAAACCTCCAGGTATTTTACCAGACGAGGCGAATTTTTCTTGATAATCCACTGATAAAGGTAAGAAGTCAACGCCTTCACCAGCTTCAGGTTTAGAAACCACCGTAGCAAGCAACATTGTGTTGCCCATTCTTACTACTACGGAACCATCAGCCTGCTTAGCTAATTTACCGGTTTCTATAGTTATGGATCTCCCATCGGGTAAACTAATTGTTTTGTTAATTACGTTCAATTGCATATTTGTTGAATAAAAAAATTTTATAAATAAGGGATGCGTGGGGAGCCGCTAATTGGAAAGATACACGAAATAAGCTAAAAAAGGGAATCCTAGGATTCCCTTTTTTAAGTTTTTTTACTTTCTCAGATTCAGCTCGGCAAGAATTGCTCTGTACCTTGTGATGTCTGTTTTGTGTAAAAAGTTAAGTAACTTTCTTCTTTTACCTACTAACTTCAAAAGACCCTGCTGTGTAGAGTAGTCTTTTTTGTTTTTCTTCATGTGTTGAGTTAGATGATTAATCCTGTAGGTGAAAAGTGCAATTTGGGCTTCTGGTGAACCAGTATCCGCTTTTGACTTTAACCGACCATGATTCTCAAACAACTCTTGCTTCTTCTCGCTTGTTAAATACATGCTTAGTTAAATTAAATTGTTTTCTTTTAAATCAAAGCGCAAAGATATTAAGTTAATTGATATTAACAAAATAATAATATTTCCTAATGCTATTTTGATTTTCTAAACTTACTGAACCAGATTTTAATCTTATCAATAGCTACATTATAGAAGTCTGCATCAAAGAGTCTGGCGTCATTTCTGGCTTGTCTCAAAAAGAATAACCCTATAGGTAACAATATAGCATTTGCTGCCCATAACCCGTAGACAGGTTCTACCATATCTTGTTTAGCCCATTTCTCACCAGTCATGCTCATTACATAAAAGACTATAAAAAACACGATTGAAATAAGTACCGGCACACCTAAGCCTCCCCTTTTAATAATTGAGCCCAATGGGGCACCTATTAAGAACATTATAATACATGCTGCTGAATTTGAAAGAATCTTATGCCATTGTATCTCATATACATTTTTCTCATAATTATACCTTTCAATTCTAGTATTACTGGCTTGAATTTTATTTTGAATTTGTCTCACCATATTAAGAGCTGACTCAATAATACTGTTCGAATCCTTGTTATCACGATCCAACTCCTCTTCCATGAGCTGTTGTACCACCGCTTCTTTGGTAATTACAGAATCCTGCTCTACTGAATCTCGCACCAGTGCAATAGGTTTTGGAGGAAGTTTTTTCTTATTAACTGCTGAAGAGGATGACTTTTTATTAGATTTTTTCTTAGCTGTAGCTACAGACTTTTTTACCGCAGGAGTAAGTTCTTTTTTATCCTTATCATCGTTGGTCTTTCTTCTTAAGGCTTCTTCTTCATCCTTAGAATTAAGCTTATTAATACTATCTCTTTTATTGGCTTCTATCATAGCCAACCTCTGTTGCTCTTCTTTTATTGAGTCTGACTTTGCTTTAAACTTCTTTAAATAATGAGGCATAGCTACTCCACTATCTCTCATATGATAATAGAAGGCATATGGTGCTTCAGAATATATTTGTAGCTTTTTCTCTAATATCCCTTCCTTCAACGAATCTACTCCCTCTGTAAGCTCTGTAAGGTTACGCATAATACGATTACCTTTAAACAAGTTTTGATCAGTCCTATCTAACACGAAACTTGACAAATCCAGAACAAATTCACTTCTGGTAAATTTAGCTTTACTAAAGGTTTCTTTACTGGACCTCACCCCTGCTTCTGTTCCATTATCGCCTTCAGTATACCTATTACCATGATATAGCTCCAACTTTAGATACCTATCATTATTTACAGTATACATTTGACCAGAATCTGCCAGAATTACATTCTTGTTGCCATTTTTACCTCTATGGTCATAGATTATTACATCTTCTATGGTTTGGCCATCATCATGCTTTTTATTGACTTTAATACTAAAGTCAGGCAGTCCGTTATAGAAGGCTCCTTCTTTAAGATCAAGGGCTGGCTTCTTTTGTTTTATATCATAAAGTAGACTGTAAGCCTCCAATGCAGCCTTAGGTACAAAGTAATTATTTGAATAAAAGGCAAAAACCGTTAACCCCAGCACAAAAACGAATATGGGAAGAAGTGCTCTTAACAAAGAGATACCAGCACTTTTAATAGCGGTTAGTTCAAAATGCTCACCTAAATTACCGAAAGTCATTAACGATGAAAGCAAAACGGCTAAAGGAATGGCAACGGGTGTCATAAACACAGCAAAATAGAAAAAAAGCTGTGCCAGTACGTCAAATCCTAAATCCTTACCCACTATGTCATCAAAGTATTTGAGCATATGTTGGGTTAGTAGAATAAATACTACCACCAGAAATGTTAGAAAAAAGGGCCCCAGAAATGAGGATAGTATTAGTTTGTCTAGCTTCTTCATTGCGTTGTTTGCATCAAAAAGAAGGCCAAAATTAATTAAAAGGTTGTAGAATACTAACCTCCAACGGTTTCTTTCAAATTTTCTACTAAGCTTTCCCAAAGATCCATGAGCTCTTCGGTATCATCCATATCAGAATAATCGCTTATTTTAATAAAGGTGCTTTGTGTTAAATCGTTAGTTTCCAGGCGCAATTCAAAATAAGAAGGGTCAGACTGATCCTCTTCGTCATCTGAGATAAACTCAAATTTCACATATTGATTTGCCCTATGGGAAACAAGCCTTGCCAGGTGGTCTTCATCATCCCAAATAAAATTATAGACCTTATCTTCATTAACATTTACATCATCGGCCATCCACTGCGCCAGACCACTAGGAGTGTTTAAGTAAGGAAAAAGCATCTTAGGTGATGCATTAATTTCAAAGTCAGTTGTAAACAAATGTTTACTCATATTCAGATTGTTAAGTAAATTGAAATATATGCGAAATAATTGATTCGCACAATATAAATAAAAATTTCTCCAGACATTTGGAAAATAAAAAACATTATGCGTAAGTTTGCGCTCCATTTAACGAACAACAAGGCGGTGATATCGCTAAAAGTAAAAAAGTAATATTAAATATTACGGTTAAAATGGAGAACAGTTGAAAGAATTGTTCATAAATTTGCAACAAAAATGGCGGGGTAGCTCAGATGGTTAGAGCGCAGGATTCATAACCCTGAGGTCGGCAGTTCGATTCTGCTCCCCGCTACTTTAAAATCCCGGTTATGCCGGGATTTTTTGTTTATACCCCTCTATACACTCCTGCATTCACCTGAGTAAATACACATTAAGAGAAATCTAAAACACCCTAATCAGTAATAACCTTTCCAAAGACTAATAACATAAAATGCAAAAAGGCAATGCTTTTACACATTGCCTTTTCTGGATCTATGTATAGTTTAAACTAAAAGCTATTATCACTTTCATGCTAAACCATTTAATTAACTACTTCTAAGCGTTCAAGCAGTTTCTCTTATATTACTTCCATCCGCCCCCAAGGCTTCTGTAAAGATCTATATTAGCCAAAAATAATTGCCTCTTTAGATCTACCAGTTCCAATTCACTTTGAAGGGCATCTTCTTGCGCATTGATTACCTCCAGATAGTTAGCAAATCCACTTTCAAATAATAGTGATGCGTCTTGCACTCCCTTACTCGTCACCTCTATTCTCTCCTGAGCTATGGTGTATTCATCTTGCAACTTCTCAATAGTGATTAAAGCATCAGACACATCTCCTACCGCACCAAGAAATTTTTGTTTAAAATCAAGTATAGCCACTTCTCGCTCTTTCACCGCTACTTCATAATTGGTTTTAAGCTTTCTATTTTTGAATATCGGCATAAAAATAGAACCATTTAAAAGGGCAAAAGCAGAACCTGACGGATCCAGGAATTTATCAAACTGAAATGAGTTTAACCCAGCTCCTGCACTTAGCGAGATTGAAGGGTACCTCATAGCTTTGGTTATACCTACTTTGGCGTTACTAACCACAAGCTGATATTCTGATGCAGCCACATCAGGCCTGTTAGTTATAAGCTCTACCGGAACTCCAGTATCATAGTCACTAGCCAGATGCACCAGCTCTAAGCCGTTTTCTATTCCTACAGGCTGAGGGTACCTTCCCAGCATTTCATTTAGCCTGTTTTCAAGCACTCTATATTGCTTTTCAAGTCTTGGTATCAATGACCTGGCTCTGAGCATCTGAGACTCAGTTTGCTGAATAGCCAGAGAGGTAGTTTCATCAGCATCAAACTGTAGTTTCACTATTTTCAAGGTCCTCTTACCCAATTCCAGGTTTTTCTCCGCTACATCTATCTGAGAATTAATCATAAGCATATTATAATAGATAGAGGCTATTTCTGAAACTAAAGCAGTCTGTACGGCTTTCTGAAATTCCTTGGTTCTCATGTAGGATGCCTTAGCTGCTTCCTTTTGCCACCTGAATTTACCCCAAATATCTACTTCCCAACTGGTTGAAAGTGCCGAACTGTAAGCGAGCCTTTCTGTATATAAAGTAGTAGGAGGTGAATCTCCATGATTTCTTCTGGCGCGGTTAGAGCCATAGTTATTATAATTCTCAGAATAATATTCACGGTTAAAATCAAATGGAGAAAAACCTAAAGTAGGATAAAAATTTGCCTTAGATTGCTCTAGGTTCTGAAAGCCAATCTCCACTTGTTTGATTGCCTTCTGCATGTCTAGGTTATTTACCAGCGCAGAATCTATTAGAGATATAAGAGTAGAGTCAGAGAAATACTCTTTCCAGTTGATTTGTGACAACTTCTCTCCTACATGGATACTATCTTCAGCTGTGCCGTAATAATCTTCAGCTTCGTCCATTTCTGGTCTCTGGTAGTTCTCTCCTACCTTACACCCGGTAACCGAAATAATTACTAAACAGATATATATAAATTGCTTTGAAAACTTCATTACTACAATAATTCTTATTTCGTTTTGATGTTGAACCTCTCACTAAGTTGTAAAAATATAAAGGTGAGTACCGGAATAATGATCACTCCAAGAATTACTCCTGAAAGCATTCCTCCTGCAGTACCAATACTTACTGATCTGTTACCAATGGCAGAAGATCCTTCTGAGAACATCAGAGGCACTAAACCTACTGTAAATGCCAATGAAGTCATTACAATGGCCCTTAACCTTAAAGCACTGGCATCTAACACCGCATCTAATATTTCGGCACCAGCTGCTCGTTTTTGAGCCGCAAACTCTACAATAAGGATGGCATTCTTAGCTAATAAACCAATGAGCATAATCACACCCACCTGCACATAAATATTGTTATCTATTCCTGCTAAATTAATAAAGGCAAATACGCCTAATATACCCGTAGGTAATGAAAGCATAACCGCCATTGGCAACCAGAAGCTCTCATATTGAGCTGATAGAATAAAAAACACCAAAATACTACTGATAATAAATACGATAGTTGAGTCAGATCCTGATTTCTTCTCTTCCAAACTCATGCTGGTCCACTCGAAGCTAAGACTGGCAGGTAATTTACTCTCCGTAAGTTCCTCTATTTTATTCATTACATCACCTGTACTGTACCCTTTAGATGGTGTAATATTAATTTTAGCTGCGTTATACAAGTTATACCTATTCACCACTTCAGGTCCATAAGCCTGCTCTAAGCGAACAATAGTGTTTACAGGAACCATCTCCCCTTTCTTATTTCTAACATAGATAGAATTAAATGCCTCCGGACTCTCTCTATAAGGTATATCAGACTGCATATAAACGCCATATTGACGGGTAAATCGGTTAAAATCACCAATTCTTGTTCTACCAAAGTTAGATTGGATGGTGAACATCATATCTTTAACACTCACGCCCAAGGCCTTTGCCTTTTTATAGTCTATATTAAGTTTATATTGAGGAAAGTTAGTGTTATATGAAGTAAAAGCATTTTCTATTTCATCTTGCTGCGAAAGCTCTACAATAAACTCATTTACCAGATTACCAAACTCTGCCGGATCACCATCAGCCAGATCCTGAAGCATCATTTGTACACCATCAAAGTTACCAAAGCCTTGTACGGTAGGTCTGGGATACATATTTATACTTCTTGCTTCACTTATTACATTCAGTCTATTCAGAAGGTGCCTTACCACATCATCTATTTTTTTAATATCTCCCCTCTCATCTAAATCTTTTAAGAGCACATACCCCATACCTGAAGATGGACTCTCCGAGCTATTCACAATATTATATCCAGATACGGTATTCACACTAGCCACAGCAGGCTCTTGTCTTAAAATAGAGTCAGCTTGCACTAAAGCTTCGTTAGTTCTGTGCAAAGATGCTCCTTCAGGCATAGACATAGTGAAAATAAGGAAGTTATCATCTTCCGTTGGAATGAAGGCACTAGGCGTATTATTCGCAAGAAAAACTGTTACTCCGACTACACCAGCTAAACCAAGTAAGCTTACCCATTTAAACTTAATGGCCTTTCTGGCAAGATTAATATAGCCATTAGTCAATTTATCAAAAAAGACATCGAATTTACGTAGACCTTTATTACCTAAATCTCTAGCTTGCTGCACCTGCTTAGACTGCTGCACTTTATTCACCAGCTTATTTTCAGAAGCTTTCTTCTCCTTTTTCTTATAAAGCAATATAAAGAGTACAGGCCCTAAGGTTAAAGCAATAACCGCAGAAATCACCACAGCAATAATAATAGTGTAAGCAAACTCCTGATAGAAAACCCCAACAGGTCCTTGCAAGAAACCCACAGGCAGGAATACTGCTGATATTACTAACGTAATGGAAATAATAGCTCCCGTAATCTCACTTAAAGCGGACATTACTGCATCTCTAGCTGTCATGGCATGGTGCTGCATTTTCTCATATATAGCCTCCACAACTACAATGGCATTATCCACCACAATACCAATTGAAAGTACTATTGAGAACATACTTAGTACGTTCATAGATACACCAATAAGTGAAAGGAAGAAGAAGGTACCCACCAAAGAAATAGGAATGGTAATAGCCGTTATAAAAGTTGCCTTAAAGTCTTGAAGGAATATAAACACTACCAAAAACACCAAGATAAATGCTTCTATAAGTGTTTGCTTCACGTGCCCCATAGATTCATCAATCTGATCCCTCACACTATAGGTAATTTCATAACCTATGCCCTCAGGGAACACCTTAGCCTGCTCTGCCAGAACGGCTCTCACATCACGATCAATGTCCACGGCATTTGCTCCACTTTGCTGTACTATATCTATAGTTACTGAAGGACGACCATCAAGCCGGTTCTGACTGGTATAGTTAGAGGCTCCAAACTCAATTCTGGCTACATCTTTCAAATGAAGTTGCAACCCATCCTGCTCAGTTTTGATAACTATATTCTCATACTCTTCAGGTTCACTGAAACGACCTGTGTGCTTTAAAGCAATTTCAAATACCTCATCAGAGTTTTCTCCAAATTTACCTGGTGCAGCCTCAAAACTTTGATCTCTTATTTGATCATACACATCTCTGGGAGTAAGTCCATATTGAGCTAATTTTTCAGGATTGAGCCATATTCTCATGGCGTAGTCTCTTGACCTCAAAATAGATGCTTCCGCTAACCCTTCAATACGCTTGAGCTTTCTTCTTACATTAATTCTAGTGTAGGCATTAAGGAAGGTTTCGTCATAAGTAGACTCCTCGCTATCACTAAAAATGTTAATGGTCATTAGCGTACCTTTCATACGCTTAAGCACTGTAATACCTGCTTCCACTACTTCAGGTGGTATCTGCTGCATTACTCCAGATATCCTGTTTTGAATATCTACTGCCGCCAGGTTAGGATCTGTGCCCGGCTCAAAATATACGGTAACCCTACCCTTACCAGAGTTAGTGGCAGTAGAGTTAGCATATGTCATATTTTCAGTTCCGTTAATGGCCTCCTCAATAGGCAGAAGAACCGATTTAGCCACCGTTTCTGCGTTACCACCGGGATAGTTTACTTGCACACTTACACTGGGAGGAGCTATTTCTGGGAATCTTTCTACCGGCAATTGCATCATACTGGCCGCACCAGCCAAAACCAGCACCACCGAAATAACAATAGTAAGTACCGGCCTATCTATTATCTTCTTTAACATTTATCTTCTTGCTTAATCTATAATTAAAAGGAATTGAAATAGTGGTAGAGGTTACGGTTAAAGAAAGACTTCTCTATTATCATTACCTGATTAAAAACGACATAGCTCTCCTGATTTATCAATAATCTATTGTAAATAAGATCGGCTTTACCCATCGTTTTCTTAAAAAAAGGGATAAAAAAATTATCTATACACATTTTAGAAAAAACACATATAGATAACTTTTGTTTCTGAAATATTCAGACTAGGTCTTTCTTGCTTTTATTTTACCTCTGCCCTAGCGTTCTGTTGTCTAAAACTAAACGCCCCACTTTCATAGGTTTTACTTTAACGCCATTAGCCAATTTGTCTAGTCCGGAAACTACTATTCTATCATCAGCTTCTAATGAACCTGCACTCACAATATATTGCTTTTCGGTTCTGCCTTCGATACTGATTTCCTTCCTTACTACTGTGCTGTCTGGCTTTAGAGCAAAAACAAACTTTTTATCCTGTATAGAAGTGGTAGCTCCTTGAGGGACAAGAATGGCACTAGGATAAATTTGCTCCATAATTATTTTACCAGTATTACCTGATCTTAAAAGTGTATCAGGGTTATCAAACTTAGCTCTTAAACTTATTGAACCAGTTGATTTATCTATCTGACCAGAGTTAGCATCAATAACACCAGATCTTTCATAAACAGATCCGTCTGCTAACACCAGCTTTACTTCTGTATTTAATTTTCTTGAGGTAGTATCTCTCTTCATTCTCTCATAGTACAGATAGTCTGACTCACTCATAGAGAAATACACATATACATCTTGTACGTTTGATAAAACGGTTAAAGGCTCATCATCAGTCTTTTTAACCACGTTTCCTATAGACTTAGGAATTCTACCCATAAAACCATTTACGGGAGCATATATAGTAGTAAAGTCTAAATTAATACGCATGTTAGCTGCAAGGGCTTCTGCTCTGTCTAAAGAAGACTTAGCCACTTCATAATCTGCCTGAGCGGTTTCCATACGTACTTTTGAGATAACCTCGTTTTCTATTAAAGGTCTTATTCTCTCTATTTCAGTTTTAGCCTTTCTCAATTTTGCTTTTTCAACCTGCACGTTGGCCATGGCATTTTTGTAGTCTTCCATATAAGGCTGGCTATTAATCTTGAACAACGCCTGTCCTTTTTCTACGAAATCACCTTCATCTACATATATCTCTTCTAAAATACCATCTACCTGAGGTCTGATATCTACATTATCAACACCTTCTATTGCTCCTAGATACTGAAAGGATTTAGCAGCTTTCTCTTCTTTCAAAGTAATGACAGGCAGAGGCAATCCATGATCCTTCTTTTCCTTCTCTCGGCAACTGACAAAGTTAAAAGCCACTAAAGCAACTAAACCGATTCGAAAAAACTTGCTGAAATTTATATAATTCTTACTAGTTCTATTTCTCATCAAATCAAAATTAATATTTACTGATTACGCCACAGAAGCCAACAACTATACCATTGAATTTCCAGGTAAGACACAAAATGAATTAAAAAGCTATACAGCAGCCATTTACACGAATAATTAAGTGGAAAGTAATTTAAAATGAAAAAAAATCGCTAAAACGAAATGTAGCAATAAGTGTGGTTTTTTTCAACACATTGTAAGTCATAGTGTGGGATTTTCCTACACTTTACAGAAAGAAGGGGATATAGTAAGATAATATTTTTAAGTAAACCAGAGCAACCCAATCAATTTAAAATCAGCCACCTCAGTGACTCGGGTTAAGAAACGGGGATTTCTTCTATTTCTGGCTATATTCTAATGTTTAAATTGTAAACGTGATAATATCAATTTATTGTACTGCTTTATAAACTATGTTGAAATTAACCGTAACCTCATCATCAGTTTTTAATACTCCCAGAATAGCCGTAGGTGGTTCTATTCCAAAATCGCTCATTTTAAAGCTAATTTCACCTACAAATGTTACCTGATCAGCTGCCTTTTTTACTTCTACCGGAATCTCCATCTTTTTAGAAGTTCCTGATATGGTAAGAATGCCTGATGTATAAAGGTAACCACCTTCCGTGCCAATTATTTTTTTAAACTCATAAACTATCCATGGATGACCTTTAGTATCAAGGGCTTCGTACATGTCCTCTTCCATCCCTGACTTGCCACTTTTCAAGGATTCACCTTTGAGTTTAAAGGAAAGCGATTGAATTTCCTCTTCATCACCACCGGCTTTGATATCAGCCTTACCGAAGACTTCTTGAGCCGAAGCTTCCCAGTCATGCATAGTAGATGATCCTTTTACCTTCAGTTCTGACTGTTGGCTATCTACTTCAAATCTACTTTGTGCTTTAACTTCAATTATGAAGGCAAGAAAAAAGAGGGCAATAAGTAATATAGGTTTAGGCATGGTTAAAAGTTTAACCAATAACCGAGAAAAATCCAATTAGTTATTTTAAATCAGTAAATATTTAATTTCACCTTTAAACTCAATACTCATCTTCTCTCAATATTGATAAGTTTCAATATCTCAGGAATTGAGCAGGCAGTCATTAGCAGCTTGCAAACCTTCTTCATTCTCCGCCAAAATCACTAGTTTATCCTTCTCTTGCAGCTCGGTAGTACCTCTGGGAATCAAATAAGTATCATCTCTTTTGATCATGGCAATGATAGCATTAGAAGGAAAGCCTAACTCCACCAGCTTTTTACCTGTAACACTACTAGAGCCTGTTATTTCTATTTCTTCCATAGTATTTTTTGGGAAGTCATACACAAACCGTTCTGTAGCAGCTATATCTTTTACTTTCTCTGGCAAAACTACCTGCAGCCAATGAGCAACTACACCTAAAGTGGTTCCTTGTATAAGCACTGAAGTTACTGATATGAAAAATACCAAATTGAAAATCATATTGGCCTTATCGATACCTGCCAGCAACGGGTAAGTAGCAAATACAATAGGAACGGCTCCTCTTAACCCCACCCATGATATGTAAAACTTTCTTCTCAATTTCATCTTAAAGAGAGACATGCTTAGAAAAACACTTAAAGGACGGGCCACAAAAATTAGTACTGCAGATATCAACAGACCAATACCCACCACAGGTAATATTTGAGACGGAAAGACCAATAGCCCTAAGGTGAGGAACAATACAATTTGCATAAGCCAGGCTAAACCATCAAACATTTTAAGAATGGTCTTCTTCTGTATAAGGTCCTGATTACCGAGATAAACCGCTGATATATATATAGCCAGGAAACCATTACCCCCTGCATAATCAGTAGCAGAAAAAGTAATAAACATGAGCACAATGACCAATACGGGATAGAGCCCTTCAAAATCAAGCCTTATTTTATTAATTATCCACTTTATAATACGGCCAAAACCAAAACCAGCTACTGCTCCGAGCACCATTTGCATAAAGAACATAGGCAATACTGACCAAAATCCTTGCTCAGGGTGCTGCACCAAACTGAGAAACGAAATAGTAAGCACATAGGCCATAGGATCATTACTACCACTTTCCAGCTCCAGTGTAGGCCTTAGGTTTTCTTTTAAAGCCAGGCTTTTAGACCTCAATATAGAAAAAACTGCTGCTGCATCAGTAGAAGAAACGATTGACCCCAGCAATAGGCTTTCATAAATGGTGAAATCAGTAACCCACCAAACAAATAAGCCAATAGTCATCGCCGTAAGCAACACCCCCAGCGTAGAAAGCATAATACCTTCCTTCAAAACTGGTTTAATGGTTTTCCAATTGGTATCCAGTCCACCAGAAAAAAGAATAAAATTGAGAGAAACTATGCCTATGAATTGCGCAATATGAGGATTATCAAAATTAATACCCACCACTCCGTCAGAACCGGCTAGCATACCTACTGCTAAGAATAAAATTAAAGTAGGTACACCAAACTTATAGGAGGTCTTACCAGCAAAAATACTTATTAACAAAAGTAGAGAGCCTACTAAAAGTATATTATCAATGTTTAACTGCATGTATTCATATTCAGTATGTAAACAAATATAAAACGTTTACTCAAGTAATTACTTTCCTAAATCAGAGGTATGCTTAAAAATTCATTACGAACGATTGGCCAATATCTGCCATAAGCTACCTCTGGATGAAGTTTATATTGAAAAATTCAATAGGATTGGATCAATACCCCATATAGGTTAAATTTTTATTAAATAATTCAAATTATAACCCATTTTTTAACTAAAAATGGTTAAATTCATTTTTAGAAAACGATTCCAAAATCCAAAACCACCTAAACCATAAAATAATGTAAAATATAACCATTTAAAATTATGGCATTTTCTTTAATAATTGATGACCGATTACAAGAGTACAAGATGCTCGTTCAAGCGGCGAAAGATGCAGGAATAAAAGAGAACCTCCAATACATGCAGAACTTTCATGAGCTTAAGCAACATTTAATCATGGGATTACCTGCTCCTGAATTTATTTTCACCAGCTATGATATGCCCTTTCTAAAAGCCCATAGTTACCTGATAGCTATGAAGGAGATGCCAGCCCTGGCTAACACCAAATATGTTATTTATAGTGAAACTATACCTCGCTCTATACAGATGATACCCATGCTTGGTGCTCATCATTTTTATTGTAAGCCTACCAGAAGAAGGCACCATCAGGACATACTAACCAGAATATTATATAAAAAGGGAACGCCATTTTTTGTGATGCCTTATCAGTACAGTTAAGGGTAAATAGCAAAAGCAGTCATTAAGGCTGCTTTTATTTTTTTATAAGGCATTTGGTTGGTGGTTATATGTAGAAAAACCTGAAGACGTTGACATGTCTTCAGGTTTTTTCCATTGGTCAAACTTGAAACAAGTGTTTAATCGTTATCTCTCCACAACTTGTAATTTTTGGCTTTGGGCCCCATATATTTATTTCGTGAGCTCTTAGTCACTACTATGGCTTCTTCTTTTGGCTCTGCTTTCCATATTTTATGATTCTTGGCTTCAGGACCTTGCAGTTCATCTCCAGGAACAGTTACCATAGCTGTTTTAGGCGATTTATCTTTCCACACTTTATAGTTTTTAGCTGCGGGACCTTTTAAGTCTTTTCTCTCCTTCTCTTGTGCGGCTGCGGTATTAGCGTATCCGAATGCCAGCATCATCGTCATAATCATTAAATACTTCATAACTTTTCTCTTTTACTCATTTATACGTGGCCTATGATGGCTCGCCGTTCAGTAAAAATTTGTAAATGTTAATCCGTATTAATACTGACTGCTAAATCAGATCACACTTAGCCGCTTTGGTTATCATTTCGGCACTGTTTTGCACCTGAAGTTTGCGCATAATATTTACGCGGTGTGTTTCTATGGTTCTGGCGCTCACATATAGCTGATTGGCTATTTCCTTCGTAGTATAGCCTTTTGCTACCAGCTGTAACACTTCGAGTTCTCGCTCAGAAAGGTTGGTTTCTTGCTCCTGCTCCTCAGCCATATCAGTAACCATTAGCTGAGATACTTCTGCATTAAAATACTTTTTACCAAGGCCTACGGTTTTCACAGCTTCTACCAGTTCAGACTGATCTACACTCTTAAGCAAATAACCGTAAGCTCCATTTTTCACTGCTTTTACTACATATTGACCTTCAGCATGCATAGTAATCACTACACATTTAATGCTCCCGTAGTCCTCTTTCATCTTTTTAATGATATCCAGACCATTACCATCAGGAAGAGAAATGTCCATGAGTACTATATCAGGATCACAGCCATTTTGCAGCATGCCCATCAGTTCTGACTCACTGCTGGCTTCTCCGATAATCTCTATGTCATCAAACTGTTGCAAAATAGACCTTAGCCCATCTCTAAACAGTTTATGATCATCCGTGATTATAACTTCTATCTTACTCATATCAGTGGAATTTCTATATCTATAGTAGTGCCGCTTTTTTCACTACTTATATCAAAAGAGCCGTTTAACAAAGCTACTCTCTCTGCCATGTTTTGCAAACCATGACCTGTATGATTTTTATTTACATTAAACCCCACTCCATTATCTGTTATAAATAGTGTGATCAAATCATCGAATTGGGTAATGGATAACCGTATTTCAGTGGCTTTGGCGTATTTAATGGCATTATTTAATGATTCTTGCACTATTCGATATAAAGAAATGCTTATATCTTCAGGAATAATCATGGGGTCTGTAAGCGCATTTTTAAAATAAATAGGAGCCTCCACCATAGGTTGTAGAAACTTCACCAGGTTAGCTATAGCCTCTCCTATCCCAAAATCTTCAAGCACACTGGGCATCAACCGATTAGACATAGTTCTTACTTCATTAATGGTTTGATCTAGCAGGGATAGCAGCTCCTTTTCTCTTTCTTCCGGCAGGTATAGTGCCTGAATACGCAAGCGCATGCTGGTAAGCAGCGGGCCTAGTCCATCATGAATCTCTTTAGCCCAGCGTGAGCGTTCCATCTCCTGCCCCCTTACCAAAGACAGTTGCTTTTCGGTAATAAGTTTTTCTTCCTGCTCACGATAATTCTTAAGCTGCTCCCGCATTTGTAATAGGGATGCACCAAGCTTATCTTCATTGCTTAACAACTGATAGTCTACTTTGAAATCACCATTTCCTATCATCTTAGCGAAAATGATGGTGCGCTCCATAGTTTCGATCAACTGGTCTAAGGCATTAAACATCTCCCCAATCTCATCATCTCTGGCAACCGAATCATTTGATTGCTCCAAAACGCCTCTAGACATTTTCTGAAGCTGCTTAGCCATCATTAAGATAGGTTTCACTATTTGCCTGGCCACCAAAAAGGAGATAAAAAACACCAAGATAGAAGTGAAAATAAGCACATATAAAATATTGGTTCTCAACACTTTTAATGGGAAAAGTGCCTCATTGTGGTCTATTTCACTTAAGAGCACCCATTGTAAGCCAAAAGCCGTGATGGCCTCATAAGCACTAAACACTTCCGTGCCTCTGTAGTCTCTAAAAACGGCAGTTCCCTCCTCGCCCTGCAGGCCCTTTTTCACACCTTCTGTATCTGCTTTAATAAGCAAAGGATTCTTTTCAGGATAAAATCTGGATTGGGTTCTTAAGGAGAGATCGCTACCTGCTATATAAGATTCTCCTGTTTCTCCCAGGCCTGTTCTTTCCATTAAAATCTGTTGTATCTCAGGTAGCTGAATAAGGGCTACTACATAGCTAGTATCTACTTTAGTGGTATAGGCCAGCGTGATAATACCTGATGAATCTTGCGGAGAAATATCCTGAATCAAAACCTGTCCATTTTCAGGAAGCTTATGGAGCAATTTATATTTATCGATTTGTTCAGGCCAACTTTCGAAATACTTCAGTTTATAAAAAGTATCATTTGCTTCATTCTGCTGAGCTAATTGTGAAAAAGACTTCGCTCTAGCGGCTAAAACTTCTCTTACTTGTACAATTTTGAGCATTTTAACTGAAGACAGCTGCAAAAAAACACGTTCCTTCAAGGCCGCATCAAACTCCAGATAGAATATAGAGGTAAGCACGATCACTACGCCCATGATCAGAGAAATCATGATTAAGGTTAACTTACTTCTTATACCCATATTGCTACCAAATTCAATTAAAACATTGCTTTAAAACTAATATAAGATAATTGAAACAAGCATCAGCCTCTATTTGACCAAGAATTTTGTTTAATTCGCATCTAGCTTACTTATAAATAGCAAAATCAATTAAGGAAAGTAACTTAGCTTTGAAAGATGAAAATCCTGCTTGTAGAAGATGATCAGAAATTAGGCGTGTCCATTCAAAAAGGACTTATAGAAGAGGGCTTCAATACTGAGTGGATCACTGATGGCGTAGAAGCCAGGGATAGAGTTTTTCAAGAACAGTGGGATATGATTATCCTGGATGTAATGCTGCCCGGGGTTAACGGTATTCAGCTCTGTGAGATGATCCGTTTTAAAAAGAACAAGACTCCTATTATAATGCTCAGCGCTTTAGGCGAAACTGATGACAAGATTACTGCTTTAGATAAAGGTGCAGATGATTATATTGTAAAACCTTTTCACTTCAAAGAGCTGATCTCGCGCATTAACGCACTTCACCGCAGGTTCCATCAATCACATCATGAGCCTAACGAGATTCTCAGCTGTGATAACCTGCAGGTAGACAAGAGCAAAAACAAGATTTACAGAGGTAATAAATTGATTCAATTATCATCTAAAGAATATCAGCTTTTATGCTGCCTATTAGAAGAAAAGAATAAGGTAGTTTCCCGAATAAGAATATTAGAAAGTGTTTGGCATACAAATCAGGATACCTACACCAATATTATTGACGTTTACATCTCTTATTTGAGAAATAAAATAGACCTGCCCAATGAGAAAAAACTCATAAAAACTATTAAAGGTAGAGGCTACATGATTACTGACAGCGAATGAAAATTCAACATAAAATCATACTGATCACTTGCGCCATCTTTGGTTTTGTATTTGCCTTCACATCATTTATTACTTATAAATCATTCATAAAGTCATCTGAAAGTATTTTCTATAAAGATCTTTCCAGAACAGCTCAAATTTCTGCTATGTTCTACCTGGAGAAAGATGAACTTAACCGGGCTAACTTTCTCCCCATCCAGAATGCCTTTTACCAGCTGAACCCTGACCGTAAAATAAGCATTTACGATCAAAGCAAAACCACTGCTTTTAACACTGAGTCTCAATTAGAAATCAATCCTGAGGTACTGGAAACTATTAAAGAGAAATCCGCTCATCAATTTTCTATTAATGACACTTATTATTACGGTCTTTTTTATGAAGACAACCAAGGGGATTTTGTAGTAATAGTCAGTGCTAAAAACGCTTTAATAGAACAGCAAAAGACCTCCTTGCTCATTATTCTAATTACCGTGTTTTGTGTAGGCATGCTCATTATTACATTGCTCATTTGGCAAATGGCAAAATATGCTTACAAGCCGGTAAGAAACATCATTCATCAGGTAGATACTTTGGACCTTAATTCTACCGAGCTCCTACTATCATACCCTAAAACCAATGATGAGTTAGAGAACCTGTTTGCCGCTTTTAATAATTTGCTCAAAGAAATAAAGAATAGCTATCAACAGCAGAAGAACTTTGTAGACCACGCCTCTCATGAGCTAAAAACACCATTAGCTTCTATCATTAATGCTCTTGAAGTAACCTTACAAAGGCCCAGAACCAATGAAGAGTATAAGGAAAATTCCGAAAATGTATTACAATCCGCTTTAAGGTTAGAACGCATTCTTAAAAACCTGCTTTTACTCTCGGGAATACAGCGAAATTTAAAAGACAAACATGATGTTAGGATCGATGAAACCATCTGGGAAATAATAGAAGCCTTACTCCCTAAGCATCAGGATCGTTTTCAGGTAGAGATTAACATACTGCCTCAGAAAATGCAAATCCTTTCTGCCATAGCCAATGAAACCCTGCTGTATATGGCTATGTTTAATCTTATAGAAAATGCCGCTAAATTCTCTAAAGATCAGGTTTTAATAAAACTATATGAGATAGATAATAAGCTAAAAATAGATATTAAAGACCAGGGAATTGGTATATCTCCTGATGAGATTCAATTTTTGAGACAGCCTTTTTACAGAGGAAAAAACACTGAAAAAATTGATGGTAACGGCCTGGGATTCAGTATAGCTTACCTCATATTGGAAGCTCACCACATTTCCATTAACATAAAAAGTGCTCCAGAGCAAGGCACCACTATATCTCTATCCTTTCCTTAAACAGCTCTCATCTGATTTTAATCTATTTTTAATGTAGCTTAAAATTTACCTTAATGTGTAACTGCTTCATTTGCATTAGTAATAAAAATGAAAGCAGTGAAACATATTATAATTACTTCTATCATCATATTTTCATCGGTCTTATGCCATGCACAGGACAAGAAACTTACGCTTAGTCAGGAAGAAGCTGAAGCCCTCCTGCTCAAGCAGAACCTGGGGCTTTTGGCCGAGCAACTTAATATAGATATAGCTGAAGCAGAGGTCATACAAGCCAAAGTATGGCCTAACCCCACTTTATCAGTAGATGAGATTAATCTATGGAGCACCAGTTACCAAAAAAAGACCGGAGAAACGCTCCCTTCACTGTTTGGCAGTGAATCATTTGGAAGGCAAAGGCAAATCAGTGCACAAATAGAACAGCTGGTACAGCTTGCCGGAAAAAGAAAAAAGAGAATAGCCATAGAGCAGGTAAATCAGGAAATAGCCGATGCCTATTTAGAGGACTTTCTATTATCTCTGAGAACTGAATTTCGTGAAACTATTTTTCAATTTCAATATAGCAAGCTTTATATAGATCTTCTGGAAAGACAAGTAGCTTCATTAGCCACGCTCATTAATTCTTACAGACAGCAGTTTGAAGAAGGGAATATTAATAAGGCTGATTTAATAAGACTGCAAGCCACCCACATGGCTATGAAAGATGAGCTTATCGAAATTAATGAAGAGCTCAACGAACAGGAAAGTCAACTTATAGTAATGCTTAATTTGGAAGATAACACCACCCTATCTTTTACTGGGGTGTTTGATGAATCTTTTAATTACGGAGTTAATCCGGAAGAAATAGAGCTTACCAAATTACAAGAACTGGCGCTGGATCATCAACCCTCACTACTCATTGCTAACCACCAAGTAAGCAAGGCTAACAAACAGTTTGCTTACGAAAAAGCACTAAGAACACCAGACTTAAACCTTTCTGTAGGTTATGACCGAGGGGGTAACATTATGCAAGATTTTATAGGTGTAGGCTTTGCTCTGGATTTACCCATTTTCGATCGTAACAAAGGTGGCATAAAAAGAGCACAGGCAGAAATTGATCAGGCGCAACTCATACAACAAGAAGCGACCTTAAAAGTGAAAAGTGAGGTAAGACAAAAGCTCAAAAACCTACAACAAGTAGCCAGCTTTTTTGAAACCATTAATGCTTCTTATGTAAATGATCTGGATAAATCCATGGAAGCGTATAACCAGTTTTTCAAAGATCAGACAGTAAACATGCTCAGTTATCTAGACTTTATGGAAGCCTACATAGATAACATGCAAATCATATTTGAAAACCAGATGCAGTATTTAACGGCTCTTGAAGAACTCAACTACATTACTGGTCTCAACCTACAACATCATCAAAAAAATTAAACCAAAAAGGATTATGAAGAGTCAATCAAAAAGGATAATAACGCATTTTTTAATAGGCTTTTGTATTTCTGCCACCCTGACTTCATGCTCAGACTCTAAGCCTGAGACCGCTGCCATCGACGAGCAGCCTTGCCTCTCTGCCGATGAAATGCAAAATTTAGTTTCTGCTTCTTTAAAGCCAGTGAGCTATGAAATTTCTTTAAACGGAAAGGTAGATTACAACCCTAACAATGTATTGCAATATGTAAGCCTTGTAGATGGCGTACTGACTAATACATTTGTATCGCTAGGTGATAAAGTAGAAAAAGGTCAGGTTTTGGCTACTATTAAAAGTACTGAGCTCAACGCTATGCAAGCGAACCTGCAGCAGTTACAAGCACAACTCAAAGTAGCTCAACGCGAATTGCAGTCTACCGAAAGCTTTTATAAAAACGGCATTTCTTCTGAGAAAGATCTGATCATGTCTCAAAGTGAAGTTACTCAGATAGAGTCTCAGATAGACAACCTAAAAACTAACTTAGAACTATTTAGTGCTAAGCCGGAAGCTGGTGTTTTTGAGATAAAAGCTCCGGTTAGCGGCTATATAGTGGCCAACCACATGGCCTCTGGTCTACAAATTAATGCAGGGTCTGAGCCTCTTTTCACTCTATCTAACTTAGATGAAGTGTGGATTAATGCCAATGTATACGCCAAAGACATTCCTTATGTAAAAGAAGGCATGGAAGTAACCATTGGCGGTAATGCTTTTGCTGACACCACTTTTAAAGGCGAGATCAACAACATCTCTCAGGTGATAGACCCTGATGAAAACGTAGTGAAGGCCAGAATTATATTAAAGAACAGTGACTTGAGCCTCAAGCCTGGCTTAAATGTAACGGTAATAGCGCATAGAGAGCTCAACAATAAAGCTGTATGGCTGCCAAAAAAGGCCGTAATATTTAACAATGACAGCTACCATGTAATAGTAGCCAAAGACGGCGATCAGTGCCATATGGAAGTAAGAAACGTCACCATTGGCCACCAGGATAAGAATGGTTATTTCATTGATGGAGGCCTAGAGGCAGGAGAAAAAATTGTAGATCATGATGCCATCTTATGGTATAACGCCTACGCTTCCAAATAACAGATCATCGTCAATTATCTGATTTCTTAAAAAAATTATCATGAAAAATTTCACCAATGGAATCGTATCCTTTGCGTTGCGCCATTCTATTATCGTATTTTTCCTCACTATACTTTTAGCAGTAGCAGGAATAATCAGCTACATACACACGCCCATAGAAGCCTTTCCTGATGTTACTAACACCAGAGCCAGGATTATTACTCAGTGGCCAGGCCGAAGTGCAGAGGAAGTAGAGAAGTTCATTACGCTTCCTATTATGAAGTCGATGAACACCATTCCTAAAAAGTCTAATGTCCGATCTATTTCCTTGTTTGGCCTATCTGTTGTTACAGTCATTTTTGAAGATGAAGTGGACGACTTTTATGCTCAGCAATATGCCTCTAACCGCTTACAGGGTGTAGATATGCCTGAAGGTGCTGATGCGGAAATAGATCCGCCATATGGTGCCACAGGAGAAATATTCAGATACATTATCGAAAGCAATCGCCCCATTAAAGAGCTCACAGCTATTCAGGAATGGACTATAGAGCGCGAGTTACTCTCAGTAGCCGGTATTTCTGATGTTCAAAGCTTTGGTGGTGAAGAAAAGACCTATCAAATACAAGTAGATCCTGTAGCCTTAAAGCAATATGAATTTTCTCCACTTGATGTTTACGAAGCTATCTCAAAAAGCAACATAAATGTAGGTGGCGATATTATTGAAAAAGGAACACAAGCCTATGTGGTTCGTGGTGTGGGACTGCTCACTTCTATTAATGATATAGAAAATACGCTGATTAATGTACGAGGAGAAGCTCCGGTATTAGTAAAGGATATTGCTACAGTAAAGAAAACTGCTAAACCACGACTCGGCCAGGTAAGTCTTGATGATAATGAAGATGTAGTAGAAGGTATTGTAGTAATGCTTAGAGGTGAGAATCCCGCTGCTGTCATAGAAAGGCTGAAGCATAAAATAGATCAGCTCAACAATGAGATATTACCTGATGATGTAAAAATAAAACCCTTCATTGACCGAACAGAATTGGTTAACACCACTGTAAAAACAGTGAGCAAGAACCTAATGGAAGGGATCATTTTGGTTTCGGTAATAGTACTCATATTCCTTTTTAACTGGAGAACTACGGTGACTGTAGCATTGGTAATACCTCTTTCTTTCCTATTTAGCATTACGCTATTGCGAATTCAAGGGCTACCTGCCAACCTGATATCTATGGGTGCACTAGATTTTGGACTACTTCTGGAAGGTACACTGGTAATTGTAGAAACCGTATACGTACAGCTTGAAGAGAAATCCACTCAATATGGTCTGAATAGATATAATAAGCTGATCAAATCAGGAACTATTAAAAACAGCATAAGCAAAGTAGCTCCACACATTTTCTTTTCTCAGCTAATATTAATCATTGCCCTCTTCCCTATTTTCTCATTTCAAAAGGTAGAAGGAAAAATGTTCACTCCATTGGCCTACACTCTGGGTTATGCACTTTTAGGCTCTCTTATACTCAGCCTTACTTTTGTGCCTGCCATGTGTAAAGTCATGCTACAAAAGAATGTGAAGCCTATCAATAACCCTGTGGTAAATTTCTTTAGAGAGAATATTTACAAGCTTTTCCGCTGGACCACCAGTCACAAGAAGATTACACTTGGCACATTCACTGCCATATTGATCGCCTGTGCTATACATTTCATGAATTATGGTACCGAGTTTATCCCTCAGCTTAACGAAGGAGCCGTATATGTACGAGCTACCTTGCCTAACAGTGTGAGTTTAAAGGAATCAGTTAAAACAGGGAAAAAGATAAAGAAAAAGCTCAGTGAATTTGATGAAGTGAAATTTGTACTTAACCAAACTGGTAGGCCTAATGATGGAACTGACCCTACCGGCTTTTTCAATAATGAATTTCACATAGAACTCCACCCTCAAGATGAATGGGCCAGAGATGAAACCAAAGAAGAACTGCTTAGCAGAATGAAAGACAGCCTGCAGGTTTTCCCAGGAATCAATTTTGGGTTTAGCCAACCTATTCAAGATAACGTAGAGGAATTTGTAGCCGGAGTGAAAAGCTCTCTGGTAGTAAAAATTTTTGGTGATGACCTATATAAAATGGAAGATCAGGCTAATGAAGTAGCTGAAGTTTTAAAAACGGTTCATGGCATTACAGGTATAAAAGTATACAATAACATTGGTCTTCCTGAACTCAGAATTCAGCTTAATGAAGCTAAAATGGCTCAATATGGCGTGAATACTGAAGATGCTCAAACTGTAGTAGAAATGGCTATTGGAGGTAAAACGGCTTCTTATTTCTATGAAGATGAAAGGAAATTCGATATTCAAATCCGCTTTGAAGAAGGCTACAGAGATGATGAAATATCTATTGGAAATATACTGATTCCTACCCTTACTGGTAAAGAAGTGCAACTGAAAGAAATAGCAGATATCAGTTTCAAAACGGGTCCTGCATTTATCTATAGAGATGGTAGCAGCCGCTATACTGCCGTTGGTTTCAGTATAGAAGGTCGTGATTTAGGAAGCACCATTAATGAGGCTCAAAAGAAAGTAGATGAACAGCTACACTTCCCTAAGAATAACCGCTTAGAATGGGCTGGTGAATTCGAAAGTAAAGAAAGGGCTACCAAGCAGTTGACCATCATTGTACCGGCTGCTCTCCTATTGATTGTATTCTTACTTTATATGAATTTCGGAAATATTAAAGATATGCTCATAGCCATATCTACCGTTACCTTCGCTTTTATAGGCGGTTTTGTATCGCTTTGGGTTACAGGCACCATATTCGGCATCTCGGCAGGTATAGGCTTCATAATACTTTTCGGAGTATGTACTATTGATGGGATCATACTGGTAGCGGTAATGAAAGAAAACCTACAAGAGAAAATGCCTTTAAAAGAGGCCATTTCTGAAGGAGTTTACAGCCGTATCCGGCCTGTGGTCATGATAGCACTTATGGGATCGCTGGGCTTACTGCCTGCTGCCTTATCTAATGGCATGGGATCTGAGGTCCAAAAGCCCCTGGCCATTATGATTTGCGGTGGACTCATCATCTGTATGTTATTATCATTTACAGTGCTGCCACAGCTTTTCTACCTGGCTTATAGAAATGAAGATAAATAAGATCTTCCTTGCTGGTTGATTCGTTAAAGACTGCCTCGTAATGAGGCGGTCTTTTCTTTTTTCTAAGGCATTCTAAAACTTAAATTACCACTCCAAATAGCGTTTCATGGCTTCGAAGAAATAGTAATCAGCATAAGTAAGCGGCACGTCCACCTCAGTACCCTGATCAAAATGACCAACACTATGCTTAAGCACGAAACCTCCATTAGTACCTATCTCCGCTTTATATTCTGGAGAAGATAATGTTTCTATGATAGTTTTAGCTGTAGCTTTATACTTATCTGCACTCTCTTGATCAACATATTTAGCTAATTCTAAAAATGCAGAACCCATAACCGCTCCAGCAGAAGCATCTCTTTTAGTGTTAGGTATATTAGGCGCATCATAATCCCAATAAGGAATTTTGTCTTCCGGCAGGTTCGGATGATTCAATATAAACTCAGCAATATGTTTCGCTTGTTCCAGATATTTCTCATCATGAGTGAAGCGATAAACCACAGTGTAGCCATATAATCCCCAGCTCTGTCCGCGAGCCCAAGCAGAAGAGTCTGCATAACCTTGAGCGGTACGCTTTTCTTTTACTTTTCCGGTCTGTGAATCATAATTCAAAACATGATAAGAGCTATAGTCTGATCTAAAATGATTTTCCATAGTAGTATTTGCATGGGTAACGGCTATATCATAATAAGTAGAGTCTCCCGTTTCCTGGGTAGCCCAAAAAAGCAGCTCCAGATTCATCATATTATCTATAATTACTAAATAATCTTCTGGTCTGGAATCCCAAGATTTAATACAGCCTGTCTTTTCACTAAAGCGAGAAGAAAGTGACTTGGCACTATTTAATAAAATTTCCTTATACTCTGGCTTAGGATCAATGGAAAGCATATTACCAAAGCTGCAATACATCATAAAACCCAGGTCATGAGTAGTAGTATTGTATTGCTCTTTTTTGAGTATTTCTAAAATTCGTTTGGTCTCTGTGAGTAAACTATCATCTTTAGTTTGCTCATAAAGATATATAAGAGAGCCAGGATAAAACCCACTGCACCACCAGCCACTGCCACTGGTCTTGAATTCTCCATTTTCAAAAGTCTGAGGAAAAACACCATCAGGTAGTTGCTTCATCATATATTTATACTGAGCAGCACCATCCTTAAAGTTCTCTCGGCTCATTTCAGCCACTTTATCAGGGGTGCAAGCGCAAAAAAATAAAGCAACAGCCATTAAAAAAGTATAAGTAGTTTTCATTATTGGTTGAGGTTAGATTATTTCCGGTTTGTTAATTCCTTATAAGGTTTATAGTCAAGCACATAAACCATAGTAGGCTCTTGCTGAGAAAGACCTTCTCCATCTATCTGCTCCACATTTTGCACGAATAAACTGAGCATTTGGCAGTTTCTCCACAGCTCTGTATCATAAGTAGGTTCCCAATCTCCCAGGCTCTTATTCCATAAATCTACAGAAAACCATTCCCCTTTAGGAAACTCAGGATTAATATAAACAGAAGCCTTATTATCATTCGCCTGATCACGATAGATTAGCATAGCGAAAGGTACTCCATCATAATTGCCATATAAAATCTGAGGTCTGGAAATTGGTATTTTCTTAGTGCCACCGCCTCCTAAATCAAAGGCCTCGTTTCTGTTAGATATAACTGAGCTATGCCAACTTCCTCCTTCATCATATATCACTTGATATTGCTGTATTCCAGTATGGCTATCTTTAAAATAAGTCGCTACTATAGGATTTCCTTTTCCATCTACAGTCATAGAGGTCTGATTAATTAAGCCACTATTTTGAGGGATCTCATAAATTACCTCAGCACTTTCCTGGTTAATGGGTAACTGATATGCTTTTCCTGTAGAATTCTCCCAGGTCTTGCCTCCATCTTTAGAGCGGGCGTAGCACATATCATGATTAGTAGATACATCCCAAGTCTCTCTCCACACCCAAGAAAGGTGAATAACACCCTTGTCATCTACCACAGCCTGCCAATAAGCATTACGCTCATTTTCGCCATCTATGAGGTTTTTCTGTAGGGTTTCCCAACTTTTTTGCTGGAGATCATACCTTTTTAGCACCAGATCTCCACTGCCTGACTCTCCGTTTCTATACAAAAATGTTAAATCACCCGAAGGCATTTTGTAAAATTCAGGATAAGTAACATACTCTTCATCCTGCCCGGTCATGCTCACAGCCGCACCCAGATCTAATGATAAAGGCGCATTACTAATAGCATAATGCAATTTATTATTATGGTGATCCCAGGCTACATGCAAGTATCCCTCACCATCCACCATTATATTTATGGTATTATGTGCATCTTGTGCATTACCAAAATATTGTGTTTTTCGATAATCCCACTGTCTATTTCCGATCTTTCTCTTAGCCAACACTACAGATCGGTCATCGTCATAATAAGCGGCAAATTGATATTCGCCATATGTTACTAACGAGTTCTTTCTAAAAATAACCGTATTAACTGAATTTTTAGACCACGCTTTAGATATGCTTGAATAGCTGGTCTGAGCAAAGGATTGAAAAAAAGATAAAAAAAAGACAGTGAAAGCCAAATAAGATTTCATGCCCTTAAACTACCAAAAAAAGAAAAATCACACCCCATTAGAAGTGTGATTTTAATTATCTAATTATAGAAAAACTTAATTTACTCTATAGCTAAGCTCCTTTAGGCTTTCTAGTTCTTTAAGTTGCTCTCTCATTATTTCTTCCTGAGTTTTCTCCAAGGTAATGTCATAGGCTACTTTCAGCACTTTCACAGGCACCCCTTCATTGTTTAATATCGGACTGTACATTCCTTTAATCCAAACTTGAGATCCGCCTCTTCTTATTCTTTTAAACTCCCCGTTAAACGACTCACCCGCAGCCAGTTTCTTCCAAAACTCTCTGTAATCGTCTCCGGCTTTCTCTTCGGCGGTTACTAGTACACTATGATTCTTTCCTATTAGATCTTCCTTATTATAACCCATAAGTTTAAGGAAGTTCTGGTTGGCTCCTTTTATGGTACCATCTAAACTAAACTCTACTGTAGCCATGGTAACATTAATCACTCTAAGTTGCTCAGACATTTCATTGGCTATCCTGGCCATGTTTTTCTCCTGATTCTTCTCCTTAGTAATGTCATAAGCGTATTTCACTACTCTCTGAGGATTTCCGTTAACATCAAATACCGGACTATAAACACCTCTAATCCAAACTTCTTTACCGCTCTTAGTTATTCTTCTAAATTCACCACTAAAAGCCTCTCCTTTTGATAATCGTGACCAAAATCGGGCATATGACTTACCATTAACATTTTCATGACTTACCAGCATTCTATGATGATTACCTACTATTTCTTCTCTAGCGTAACCTACCAACTGAATAAAGTTGTCATTCGCCTCCCTAATAATACCATTCAAGTCAAATTCCACTGTAGCCAAAGTAGCATTTACCACTTTTATCTGCTCAGCCATCTCACTTGAAACTCTTTCCATCTCCTCTTGGGTAGCTTGTAACTCTTCCATGTTCTGCCTCATCTCTTCTTCCTGAGATCTAAGCATTTCAGATTGCTCACGGCTAGACTTTAATAAAGTACGAGTGGTTTCACTGTTTTTAGCCGCAGATATAGTAGAGGCAATGTTCTCCGCCACTTTCTCAATAAAGTCAATCTCATGACTTTCAAACTCTTTGAAAGAGGCGATTTCAATCACTCCATAAATCTCCTCATTAATCTTTAGAGGTACTATAATTACTTCTGTAGGTACTGCTGCTCCTATTCCAGAGGTAATATTCATATAGTCTTGAGGTACATCCTTCAAAAGTATTTTATCACCTTCTATCCAGCACTGACCAACAAGTCCCTCCTTAGGGTATATTTTCTTATCTACGAATTTCTTTCTCTCATAGGCATAAGATGCTTTTAACTCTAAGTACTCACCTCTATCCGGCCCTTCTACAACAAACAGAGCACCCTGATTAGCATGTAAATACCTTACCAAATTACTTATTATGTTATCAGACAGATCTTTCAGATTGTCACTATTTCTCAGCAACTCAGCAAACTTAGCAAGGCCTAAGTTAATCCAATTACGCTTTTCATCTTCCACCTTGTTAGCATACAGCTGATCTTTCATTTTTACCAATGTAGAGGCAAAAACATCTTCATTTTTCACTTCTAGAGACTTATTAAAATCACCAGAGGCTATTGAATCTACGAAATTAGTGAACTTTGTAATCCTTTCATTTTCGTTCTGAAGCTTCTCTTCATTAGCTTCTCTAGATACCTCACTTTTGTGCTCAACTCTATAGGTTAGTACGCTTAAAACACCTACTACCAAAAGAATGGTTACTATACATATTAATGACAGAAGCTTAAGGTCAGCTACCTCATTTTCGGTTTTCTGTTGAACTTTAGCCACTAAGTTTTCTAAATTGAGCTCTAGATTATCATAAGCCTCATTAAAATCTACACTTGCCTTAGCGTTCTTATTAACAATTCTCTTTTCAGCCAATACTCTTAATTTATTAACAGAGTTAATGCTATGATTAAGAATTTCATCTACCTCCTTATCCTCTAAAGCTGTAAAATCTCCTGACTTATTTTCTTGAGCGTTTTTGGCTTGATTTAGTATTTTATCTGATTGAGCGAACAAATCGAACACCTCTGACTTCAGATTTACAGCCTTATTTCCTGCCATATACTCCTCTAAATGTAAGTGGGCCTTAGTTATTGAGCTACCTACTTCCTCTCCTAACACCACATAGGGTGTGTACTCTTCATAGGTGCGTATTATTCTTTGTTGAACAAAAAACACCATAGCAGCTACCAAAACTCCGGCAAGCGCTATCGATGAAGTGATTAATACTGAAGTTTTTATTCTCATAATTTTTTCATTCAATTTCATAATCAGTGCAAAAAGTACCTCCTTCAGAAAAATTTATCAGAAACAGGAACACATAATATACTGATATTGAATAGCTTTCGGTTTTTTTCAACTCTTTACCAACCCAAATGGTTGTCATAATTAATATGGGTGGTAAAATGTTGTGATAAATAACACCGTATTTAACTATTTCATATAACACTTTGTTTATTATCAATTTCATGCCAAGCATAAAAAGTGGTCAAACATCGATTTTTAAGGGTTAAGGAATTAAAAATAAATCCTTAAGCAGGAAATTTTTCCATATAATGGATGTGCCTTTTATCAGTCTCAAATAACATTATCAAGCAACTTTTATATTTAAAGTGGGTTTATATTTCATTGTTTTGGTCACTTTCATAAATTCGCCCAACAAAAGTTTAAAAAATTAATTCTCATGTTTCCAAATATTACACCTACAAGTACAGAGGCCTGGAAGAAACTGGAAAAACATTTTTCAGAGATACAACAGGTACACATGAAAGACCTTTTCGGAGAAGATGCTGAAAGGTTCAAAAAGTTCAACTTGCAATTTGAGGACATTCTGTTTGATTTTTCAAAAAACAGAATTAATCAGGAAACATTTGATCTTTTAGTCTCCCTGGCCAAGGAAACAAAGCTACAGGAAGCGATTGATGGCATGTTTTCAGGTGAGCTGATTAATAAAACAGAAAAACGCGCAGTACTACATACAGCCCTACGTAACAGGTCTAACACTCCTATTAACGTAGACGGTGCTGATGTAATGCCTGATGTAAATAAAGTTTTAAAGCAAATAGAGACCTTTTCTAACGCTATAATTAGCGGTGAATGGAAAGGATATACAGGTAAAAATATTAATACCATTGTAAACATAGGTATTGGAGGTTCTGATTTAGGCCCGGTAATGGTTACAGAAGCTCTTAAACCTTATAAGAAAGAAAATATTAACACTTATTTTGTTTCTAATGTTGATGCTACTCATATAGCAGAAACTCTAAAAAAGGCAGATCCTGAAACTACTTTGTTTATGATCGCCTCTAAAACTTTTACTACTCAGGAAACCATGACTAATGCTCTCAGCGCCAGAGATTGGTTTTTAGAGAAAGCAAAAGAGACAGAACATGTAAAGAAACACTTTGTAGCTATTTCTACCAATGCTGAGGCTGTAGCCGAATTTGGTATAGATACTCAAAACATGTTTGAGTTCTGGGACTGGGTTGGCGGTAGATACTCTCTTTGGTCTGCCATAGGCTTATCTATAGCTTGTACTATCGGATATGAAAACTTCGAGGAGCTACTGGCCGGTGCTCATGCTATGGATAACCACTTTAAATCAACTCCTTTTGAAGAAAATATACCAGTAATTTTAGGCTTACTAGGCATTTGGTATAACAACTTCTTTGGAGCGCAATCTCACGCCTTACTTCCTTATGATCAATATATGCATCGATTTGCGGCTTACTTCCAGCAAGGAGATATGGAGAGTAACGGTAAGTCTGTAGATCGTAACGGCAAGCTGGTAGATTACCAAACAGGACCTATTATTTGGGGTGAGCCTGGCACTAATGGTCAGCATGCTTTTTATCAGCTAATTCACCAGGGCACTAAGCTTATTCCTTGCGACTTCTTGGCTCCTGCCATCAGTTATAATCCATTAGGTGATCATCATGACAAGCTAATGGCTAATTTCTTTGCTCAAACAGAGGCCTTGATGAACGGGAAAACCAAAGAAGAAGTATTAGCTGAACTAGGCAACTTAAGTGAAGAAGAAAAAGCTTTCTTACCTTCATTCAAAGAGTTTTCTGGTAACAGACCTACTAACTCATTCTTATTTAAGAAACTTACTCCTAAAACTTTAGGTAGCCTTATAGCCATGTATGAGCATAAAATCTTTGTTCAAGGTGTTATATGGAACATCTTTAGTTTTGATCAATGGGGTGTAGAATTAGGTAAGCAATTAGCTAAGAAAATTTTACCTGAACTGGAAGCTGACGGAGAAGTTACTTCTCATGACAGTTCTACCAATGGGTTAATTAATAAATATAAAGCTTTGAAAAAATAACAGTTTTGAAAAAGAAAAAAGGCCGTTTCTTACAATCAGAAACGGCCTTTTTTATACCTGAAGCATTCTACTCTTTTAGCTTCTTTATTTCATTTTCAAGCTCTTCTATTCGGGTGAGATATTCTTTCTCTTTTCTATTCATTTCTTCATTAGTAGCCTGCATCTCTTCCAGGTTTTGCCTTACCTCTTCCTCCATAGAAGCTAATTCACTGGTCTTGTTCTGAGTTTCGGCCAATAATAGTTTTGTTTTGGTAGCAGTAGTTAATGATGCTATAGAAGCAGCCAAATTTTCTGCAGTCTGAGTAAGGAACTCTTCTACCACTTTAGTAATCTCATTAAAACTCGCTATTTCCAATACGCCGAGTACATCATCATTATAAAGCAACGGCAATATAATGATATGGTTAGGATTAGCACTCCCAAGGCCAGATGTGATATTCACATAATTATCAGGCAAACCTTTCAGTAAAATAGACTTTCCCTCTAAAAACACCTGATCTACCATGCTATGTGATAGCTCTTCATCTATCTCCATTTTATGCTTTACATGCTTGTGCTGACCCCAGGCGTAGGCTCCTCTGAGCACCAAATACTGATGGTTACCTTCCTGTTCATGAATGTAAATGCCTGACTGGCATGCATCTGTATAACGGACAAGCTCTGGCAAAAATGCCTTACAAAGCCCTGTTATAGTATCTTGATTGGCCCTTATGATAGAGTTTAATAAATTATGACCTTGATTTATCCATGAGCGTTGTTTGTTCTCTTCAGCTGATGCTTTCAAGCTCTTTCTCATACCTAATAAAGCCTGACCTAGTACATCTTCTTCACTTAAGGCTTTAAATTCAACATCAAACTTATGCTCACCTATAGCTTCTGCAAACTTGGTGGTACTCTCATTGCCTGCAATTACCTGATTCAACGAATTATTAATAGTGCCTATCTCATCTTCCCTATCCATAGTAAGTGGTTCTACATCTTTACGCTGCGAAACCCGATGTAATTGCTCATTAATCACTAACAAAGGAGCCATTTGCCTATTCACGAATATTGATATCAGCGTGAGCAGTATCGCAAGAATTATGATAAGGCCACCAAATATTATATTTCTTAATTCATTCAAAGGAGCATCTATTAATTCAGCTTTAGGAACAGCTATGGCCAGGGTCATGTCAAAAGCATCATAATTTATAAAGTAATGCATCATGGCCTCATCTTCATTTTTGCTACCCCATTCGTTGGCCACCATCCCCTTCTTATCACGAGTCATTTTACCAAACCATTTTTCATTAGCCACTGATTCATTTTCTAAAAATGGATGGATAAGAAGCTCACCTTCATGAGTTATTGCATAAGGATAACCGGAAGTGAGATAATGTTTTTCATAAAATTTTTCCTTAAGATAGTTAAGATCCTTTTCCTTCACACCCACATAGAGTATACCTACTATTTCATTATTATACCTGATAGGCTCATAGGCTGTGAGATACCAATCATTAACAACAAAAGCTCTGCCCTTAAAGGTTCTGCCTTGCTCTACAGTCTGTATTACCGGTGAGTTTTGCGGAATATAAGTACCTACGGCTCTGGTACCATCCAGCTTACGTACGTTAGTAGATACCCGCAAATAACCTCCTTCAATTTTTTGAAATAGAGTTGCGGTTTGGCCGGTTAGGTTTTGGACTTTATCTACTATGTCAAAATCATTATAAAAAGGAATATCACCAGAGTAAAGCGAATAAATCTCCACCTCTTTCACCTCTTTAGTCTCCTGATTAGTAGCTTCTATGGATATCCCTACAGAGTCTCTTCTAAGCTCACCATTAAGCAATAACTGATCTCGTGCTACATCTAGGGCAAGATCTACCTGCAGCTGTTTTTCTTTGATCTGCAAATCCAAAAGATCTACCATATCCTGCAGATAGAGCTGCATCTGCTCATTACTGCTATTTAGAATATACGCTTTTTGGTTGCTGTAAAGTAAAAGGGAAACTATAAATAGGGTAACTGTCAAAATGATAGCATTGAACAGTACCATTTTGTGTCTCATCCTCTTTTTGAGGATTGTAAAAAGTTTTACCATGCGAAATCGCCTTAATTTTTAATCCATTACATAGACCACGAGCAATCGATCGTAGCATTGGTTTATGTTGATTATAAGGACGAGTTGGTAAATCCTTTTGTATTAATTTAAGAAACCATGTTGTGGTAACCTAACCCATACTGAGATAGGAAAATGGTAATATGAAAATAATTTATAAATTATACATTTGCAAACGATTGATATTGAAACAATAATATTTTTCGCTAAAACACTTTCAAAAGGTAAGTATATCCTGTTATTTCGTTCTCGAAATAAAACAGAACCATGCAAAACGGTAAGAAATATTTTGTCATAGATTTCGATAGCACTTTTACGCAGGTAGAGGCATTAGATGTATTGGCAGAGATAGCCCTGGAGGGAAGTCCAGAAAAGGACGAACGTGTACAAAAAATCAAAGACATCACCGATGAAGGGATGAGTGGCAGACTCACTTTCAGAGAGTCTTTAGAGCAGAGAGTAGCCATTTTAGGAGCCAACAAAAAGCATTTACCTCCATTGGTAGAAGCTTTGAAAAAGCTGGTTTCCAAGAGCTTTAAAAGGAATAAAGAGTTTTTAACCACCCAATCGGAAAATATTTTTATCATCTCTAATGGTTTCCGTGATTTCATAGTGCCTATTGTAACAAAATATGGTGTAAAAGCAGAAAATGTATTTGCTAATTCATTTGTATTTGATGACAAAGGAGATATTATTGGCTTTGATAAAGACAATGTGCTTTCTGTTAATAATGGAAAAGTAGAGCAACTTAAACAACTAGATCTGCACGGAGACGTTTATGTGATTGGAGACGGATATACCGATTATGAAATTAAGGCTTCCGGGCTGGCCAATAAGTTTTATGCTTTCACTGAAAATGTGGAAAGGGCTAGTGTACTGGCAAAAGCAGATCATATTACTCCTAGTTTAGACGAATTTTTATACTTGAACAAATTGAACACAGCTATATCATACCCTAAGAATAGAATTAATGTTCTTCTGTTGGAAAACATCCACCCAGAGGCCATCAGGCTGATGAAAGAAGAAGGATATAATGTAGAAGTTTACCCTGCCGGACTTGATGAAGACGAGCTTTGCGAAAAAATTAAGAACGTATCCATATTAGGTATCAGGTCTAAAACTCAGGTTACTGCCAGAGTACTGGAAAGTGCTAACCGTTTGATAGCCGTAGGTGCTTTCTGCATCGGCACTAACCAAATTGACTTGGAAGCATGCCTTAAAAAGGGTGTGGCAGTATTTAATGCTCCATTTAGCAATACCCGATCAGTGGTAGAGTTAGCCATAGCAGAAATTATTGTTCTGATGAGGCAGCTATTCGACCGTTCTACAAAAATGCATGACGGTCAGTGGGACAAATCAGCCAAAGGCAGCTATGAGATTAGAGGCAAGCATTTGGGTATTATTGGTTATGGAAATATTGGCGCGCAGCTTTCAGTATTAGCAGAATCTTTAGGGCTTATTGTTACTTACTATGACGTCACCGAAAAGCTGGCTTTAGGTAACGTTCGTAAAGCAGACTCACTGGAAGAATTGCTTAATAATTCTGACATTGTTACACTACACGTAGATGGCCGCCCTGAAAATAAAAACATGATTGGCGAACAGGAGTTTGACTGGATGAAAGATGATGTCATTTTCCTTAACTTAAGCCGTGGTCACGTGGTAGATATTGCTGCCCTTAAGAAAAACATTGAAAGTGGTAAAATTGCCGGAGCCGCAATTGACGTTTTCCCTGAAGAGCCTAAAAGTAATGACGATGAGTTTATTTCAGAACTACGCTCTTTACCAAACACTATTCTGAGCCCACACATTGGTGGTAGCACCATAGAAGCTCAGGAAAACATAGCCCAGTTTGTGCCTGGCAAAATCATGGAGTACATCAACACAGGGAGTACCTCTAACAGTGTTAACTTCCCTAACCTACAGCTGCCATCATTAGAAAATGCTCATCGCCTGATTCATATTCACCTGAATATGCCTGGCATATTAGCAAAAATCAATAAAGTGCTGGCAGATCATGATATCAACATTGTAGGTCAATACCTTAAAACCAATGAGACCATTGGCTATGTAATTACTGATATTGATAAGGCCTATGATCCGCATGTGATTGAAGCCTTAAAAGAAATAGAACATACTATTAAGTTTAGAGTACTTTATTAATAGTCTCCAAGCTTAAAATAATTATTAAATCCCCTCTTGTTAGGGGATTTTTTGTTTTAAATCAATTCCTCTATCAGCTTCTCAAATTCCTCTCCTTTTCCCAACACGGCTGCTTCTATATAGATTAGTTTTCCGTCTTTATTAATAAATATCGTGGTAGGATAATCCATAATACCTAGTTCATCAATAAAACTGGCTGCATTGGTCACTTGAGTAAATGTAAAAGGGTGCTTGGGTAGAAATTTCTCTACCTCTTCAGCTTTGCTAAAAGTAATGGCCACAAAATCCATCTGCTGTTTATACTTGGTTTGCAAATCGTTGAGAATAGGCATTTCCTTCACGCATGGGGCACATTGAGTAAACCAGAAGTTAATAAGCATGGGCCTTCCTCCTCCTGCTAATATAACTTTATCTCCTTTAAGGGTTGGAAATTCTTTGTTAGGAAATGAGGTGTTTAAATAATTAAATAAAGCCGCTTTAGAGCCACTATACAGGTACTTGTGCCCTTGCTTCACAGTGTACTTAAATTCCTGAATAATAGAATCAGAACTACTTACTCTATTATATAAATGAAAAACCACGCTGGTATTGCCCGTACTATCCTGATACTTTTTTTTGAGGTCCTTTCTGAATTGAAGGTATTCATCTTCGGTTAACACCTTATCCTTAATCAAATCTTTATAATAACCCTGGGGTTCAACCGATGCTGTTTCAGCTTCTTCATGTGCTGCTTGTTTATCATTGCAGCTTGCCATGACCAATAAAACAACGAGGGGCAGTATGTATTTCATGATTTCTTCTTTTTAGATGATTTAGCCTTTGGGTTATACTCAAGCACCAAATTTATCCAAAAATTAAAATCAACAATACGTTTATAGCCTTCTTCTGACACCCAAACATTACCTTTCATAGTTCTTTTACCATGAATCATGGGTCTGCAGCCGTTTCGATCCAGCGCAGATTCATATATCCTGATCTATGCGGCACAAAAGTAGAATAGGCCTATTATTTAAACTCCACCCCTTTCAAAATCAAGCCCGAAGCCGGGGCGATATAGCTAAATGATCCAAAATCAGGATCTTCGAGTGAGTTTTGTAGGTCTGCCAAAGTAATCTCTCCTTTACCCAGTAGGAATAAGGCTCCCATCATCAGCCGTACCTGATAACGCATAAAGCCCTCTCCTTTCACCCTGAAGATGTAGCTTTGCTCAGGGAAAAAATTGGCCGTATACAGCTCATTTTTAACTATTTCAGCTTCATCAATTACACGATCAAAAACAGTTACATCTGAAGGCTTGTAAGCATAATTCTTAAAATTATGAGCACCCTGAAAAAGTTTGGCTCCTTGCTTCATGATATCCAGGTCTAAATCCTGGATAATGTAGCTCATAAAAGGCGCCGCAAAAGGATGGTTTTTAGCTCCAAAGGAAAAAAGATAGAGATATTCCTTTTGTTTTGGAGTGTTGTATGATGTTGAAATTCTTATCTGTCTCCTCCATTTTTAGCGCCTTGATGTCGCTAGGCAAGTTCAAGTTGAGCTGTTCAAAAATGGATTCAATATCAATAGGCTCTCGGGTGAAAAGTTCAAAAACTCCTCCCTCTGCTGATACCATAGCATCAGTGCGGGAAGAGCCCAACGTACGATAGTTATCATGCCCCAGCACAAAGGTGAGTGTCTTTTCTATCATCCCCTGCACGGTCTTCACCTGCAATTGCTTTTGCCAGCCATGATAGCGAAAACCCAAAAACTGAAAATGAATGAGGTAATAAAATTTCTTCATTCCTTCAAAGGTAGAGTTTCTCGCTTATTACTTTCTACCAATCTATAGGGAAATAGTCTTTCAGAAACTGACCGCACCAGTGCTTTCCGGTGTTGATACCATCAAAAAACGGATCACAAACTCGGGCTGCTCCATCCACAATATCCAAAGGTGGCTGAAAGTCATGCTTATCCTGCTTTATTTTAGCTAACTCAGCAGGATCTTCATCTGTAACCCAGCCAGTATCTACCGCATTCATAAATATACCTTCCTTGCCTAAATCACCTGCTGCCGTGTGGGTAAGCATGTTTAATGCCGCCTTGGCCATATTGGTGTGCGGATGACGGCTTTCCTTTTTAAATCGGTAAAACTTACCTTCCATGGCAGTTACATTCACCACGTGCTTCTTCCCTGTATGATCTCTCTGCATCAGATCAATCAAACGATTACAAAGCACAAAAGGAGCTATTGAATTCACCAGCTGTACTTCAAGCATCTCATGCGTGTGTACTTCCCCAAGCTTCAACCTCCAGCTATTGGTTTTTCTCAAGTCTACCTGTTGTAAGTCAGCATCTAGCTTTCCTTCTGGGAAAACTTCTGCCGCTTCCAGAGAGTTATCAAATTTATAAGGCACTTGCGAAAGCTGCGCTGACGCTCTTATTCCTATTCCCGGCTCCTGACTGTTCCAGGTCATGGGCATCTGTCCCATTTTACTTTCCTTACCGCTATCTATAAGATGATGCAACAAATCTTCATGATCTTGAAGCAGCATCTGCACATCATGGTTATGATTATGAAATGGCAATCGCTCATTTTCCATTAAATGCGCATAAAAACCAGCTGGCCTTCGCACCGTTTGAGCAGCATTATTTATTAAAATATCCAAACGATCATATTGCTGCTCTATATAGCTCGCAAAAAGCTCTACGCTAGGAATATGCCTTAAATCTAAACCATGAATTTTCAAGCGGTGGCCCCATTCAGAAAAATCTTCTTCTTTAGCAAACCTTATTGCAGAATCGGCCGGAAAACGAGTGGTAGCAATCACTGTTGCCCCTGCCCTGAGCATCATCAAAGTGGCCTGATATCCAATTTTTAAACGAGAGCCTGTTATTAAAGCTACCTGACCGGTAAGGTCAGCGGTTTGAAATCTCTTAGCATAATTAAGATCCCCACATTCCTGACACATAGAATCATAAAAATGATGAAGCACAGTATATTCTTTCTTACACACATAGCAATTTCTGGGCGAACTCATGGTCTTCCCCTCCTTTTGCGTATGACCTTCAAGTAGTTTCGGCGCAGTAAATACTACCGCTTCTCTGGCACTTCTAATACCAGTAGTAGCTCTTGCCTCCTTATCCTGCTGTCTTATTACCTCCTTCTGAGTCTTTCTCTTTACCCTATTTCTCTTTCTAATTTCATCTCGGTCAGGCCTGGAAAGTTTACCTGCCAGCGTAATGAGTTCTATCTTTTTTTCTTCAGGTAAAAGAACGAGCTGCTCTCTGTCTGACACCAACAATTTCAGGGTGTCAATACATTGCTCTATATCTTTTTCTCTTAGCGTCTTATCAGACTCCATCTTTTGATCCATAATCATTCAAAATAACGCACGAATATAAGCTTTACTTTATTGCAAAGACCTTCTTGTTAACCTAATATTTTCTACTACTCCTATTAGCTTTAAAGATTTCATAAAAAATAGCCCGTTTATTTTACAAAATCACAAAAATTCTAATACTTTTATCCCTTGCTAAGGAGCATCAATTTCTTAAAAAAATGTATGGACGAAGTAAGGTTTATTAAGTGTACTTTAAACGAGTTGGATCAACTGTTAGAAATATCTAAAGCCACGTATTTTGAGGCTTTTTTAGCAGGTGAATCTTCCGATAATGTAAAAGAGTATGTAAAGAATGCTTTTAGTGAAGATCGACTGTGGAAAGAGCTAAACAACCCCTTTTCTGAATTTTATCTGGCCGAATATGGCGGTGAAGTGATCGGCTACCTCAAATTAAACTATAAAGATGCTCAGCAACGGTATCAGGAACGAAACAGCATAGAGCTGCAGCGTATCTACACCTTAGGCAAAGTGCTAGGGAAAGGCTTTGGGCAAGTGCTCCTGAACCAAGCAATAAAAATTGCGCGCGAGCAACATAGCCAGTTTTTATGGTTAGGTGTATGGGATCAAAACCCCAGGGCTATTCATTTCTATGAAAAAAATGGATTTGATAAAATGGGAAAAATGGATTTCTTTATGGGCGAAGAGAAATATACTGATGTAGTAATGATGCTTGAACTTTAAGCCTGAATTCTAATCATTACTCTCCAGGCTAATCTAAAAACAGGTACGAGTAATTCCATTCGTACCAAAAACCCTACTATTAAGATACAAATACCACACTTACCGAAGGGCTTATATTCCTAATTTTGGTATCATAAATAACCAAACTCATGAATATACGCTACTATATAAAATCTATCTTCATTCTCCTGATAGCCTTATGCTCCATTTCCGCTTCTGGACAGACGATGCTGAGCAGAATTAGTGTAAGCGGCAATCATTTTGTAAATGAACAAGGCCAGACCATAGTATTCCGTGGTCTCAATACCAGTGATCCTAATAAACTCAAAAAAGAAGGCCATTGGAATAAAGAGTATTTCGATGAAATGGCTCATTGGGGTGCCAACATAGTTCGGTTCCCTGTCCACCCACAGGATTGGAGAGAAAGGGGCTCAGCCGATTATTTAAAATTACTTGATGAGGGAGTAAAATGGGCTTCAGAGTTAAACATGCATGTAATTATAGACTGGCACAGCATAGGTAATTTAAAAGAAGAAATATTTCACATGCCTTCTTATAGAACCTCTATTAAAGAAACTACCGAATTTTGGGATACCATTTCAAAACACTTCAAAGGCAATACCACCGTAGCCTTTTTTGAGCTGTTTAACGAGCCCACCACCAGAGAAGGTGAATACGGTAATATAACCTGGTTAGAATGGAAAAGCATAATGGAGGATTTAATTGCTGTAGTAAGAAAAAATGAAAATACCTCTATTCCATTAATTGCAGGCTTCAATTGGGCATATGACCTTACGGAAGTAGCTTCTTCACCTATTGATGCCCCAGACGTAGCCTATGTAAGCCACCCCTACCCTCAAAAAAGAGAGATCCCCTGGCCTGCAAAATGGACTGCTGATTGGGGTTTTGTTAAGGATAAGTACCCTGTAGTACTCACTGAAGTGGGTTTTTGCGGTCCCCATGACAGAGGAGCTCATGTACCTGTAATCGGAGATGATTCTTATGGCAAAGTACTAGATAATTATTGTGATGATAAAGGCATATCGTACGTAGTCTGGGTGTTCGACCCTCAATGGTCTCCCATGCTTTTTTCTGATTGGTCATTTAAGCCTACCACTCAGGGTAAGTACTTCAAGCAATCATTGCAAGAACATGCAATGAAAACAAAAGCCAACCGGTAAGTTATTTAAAGATTAAATATTCCTCAAAGAAATAATAAAGGCTTAATTTCTTTTTTAGCGATGCATAATTGCCAAAATATAGCTTTGCAAGCATTAAATCTTATAAAAAAGTTTTGTTTAGGTTAAACAAAAAGACCAGCCTAGCTGGTCTTTTTTTATGCATCTGATTTTTAGTTAACAAAGGTTATAATACTTTTGCACCCCTTCAATATAAAAAGACGATGCACATAGCTATTTGCGGAAATATAGGTTGCGGTAAAACCACACTTGCTAAAATGCTTTCTAAACATTATAAATGGCAAGCAGAATTAGAATCAGTAGATAATAACCCCTACCTGTCAGACTTTTATGAAGACATGCCACGCTGGGCCTTCCATCTGCAAATATATTTTCTTAACAGCCGTTTTAACCAGATCAAACGCATCAGAAGAAACAGCAAAACCACCATTCAGGATCGTACCATATATGAAGATGCCTACATATTTGCGGCTAACCTCTATAAGTCTAACTACCTGAATGACCGCGACTACCAGAGTTATCTCGCTCTGTTTGAGTCTATGATAGAACATGTGCAAGCTCCTGACTTACTCATATACCTCAAGGCCGATATTCCTAAACTGGTAAGCCAAATTGAAAAAAGAGGAAGAGATTATGAAAATGCTATCCGCCTGGATTATTTAAAAAACCTCAATCAACATTACAAGGAGTGGATAGAGAATTATCAAGATGGAAAACTATTGGTCATAGACGTCAACAACATGGACTATGTGGCCAATTCTGAAGATTTCGCCTACATCGTAAATAAAATTGATGTGGAGCTTCATGGGCTTTTCAGCCAATAACTTCTAGAACCACATAAAAAACAGCCTGAAACATTACATTATAAAAACACTAAAAAGCTAATTTTAATTTTTTAGTTCTATATAATATAATTTTTATCTAAAATTGGTTACCCTTGTATTTGAAAGAGAATGAAAAGGGAGAGACATTAATGTAATGTATTCTTAAAATTTTAACTTATCTTACTGCGAGTAGGTTAAACTTTTAAGCTTCTTTTTTCTGTGAAAATTCTGACTTCTATTCCTATATTTGAATTATACAGTTAAAAAAAATTCTTATTTAAAGGAAATGAAAAATAATTTAAGAAATTAGAAAACAAGTCTGATTTATCTGTGGTTGGTCATATTATTAGTTACTGAACTCATTAAAAAAGTTCGGTAATTCAAAACAAAAACTTACTATGGCCGGTGGAAAACTAGTTGGCTCAATGAAAAAAAAGATACTTATTATTGATGACGATGAGGCAATGAGATGGCTCATCAAGAAGATGCTTGAAAAGGACTTTGAGGTCGATGCCTTTAGTCACGTTGGAAATGCTTTAAAGCATATGAACATGTATGGCAAACCTGATGTTATCATAACCGATATTCATTTACCAGTAATTGATGGTAAAGATTTTTTAACTAATTTAAAAACTAACGGTTTATACTCAGGAATACCTATTATAGTTATCTCTTCCCGACAAGATGTGGTAACTAAGGAGCAGTGCTTAAAAGCTGGTGCTGATGATTATTTGTTAAAACCATTTAATCCTGAGCGCTTAATTGAGAGCATTACTAATGTTATGGAAAATAAAAAGCAAGCATAATTATGAATGAAAATCGAGTAATGGATTTTCAGGCTTCAACTAACAACAACCTAACCCATGAGAGAAAAGCCTCTAACAAGGCGAAGATCTTATTTATAGGAGCCTGGGATGACCTTTGTCTTGACTTAAGACTGGAAGGCTATCCGATTGATAACATGGAATCTCCCATGGAGGCATATAACTGGCTGAAAAATAGTACGCCCGATCAATTGCCTAGTGTTTTAATTGTCAATTCAAATATTGATATTTTCGCTCTTCAGCCCTTTGAACAGATAAAATCAACTGTACTCAGGGATGTTCCTATGATCTATTTAGCTGATCATTTTGATGAAAGTGAAAGAGACCAGGCCATTAAAATTGGTGCGGAGGACTATTATACTGATAACATCAGTGCGAAAGAACTAAGCCAAAGAATAGACTTTCTATCCAGGTTAAAGGAACTTTCACTGGAGAATACAGATGAAGTAGGTAAAGAACAAAAGCCTCTACTTCATAATAATAATACTTTCAAAATGTGGTCTATGAAGCGCGCTTTTGATATTGCTATATCAGGAACGGCTTTATTACTTATAAGTCCCCTTTTACTAATTATAGCTATAGCTGTTAAATTAGATTCTAAGGGTCCTATCTTCTATATTTCTAAACGTGCGGGTAAAGGGTATCAGATTTTCAACTTCTATAAATTCAGAAGTATGAGACAAGATGCTGATCATCTGGTTGAAGAGATGAAGCATTTAAATCAATACGCCGCAGAGTCAGATAAAGGAGGAGTATTCTTTAAAGTAAAAAATGACCCCAGAATCACTAAGCTTGGTGGTTTCCTTAGAAGAACCAGCCTTGATGAACTCCCTCAGCTCATCAATGTACTGAAAGGTGACATGTCTTTAGTAGGAAACAGACCTCTACCTTTATATGAGGCTGAAAAACTTACTCAAGATCAGTGGGCGCTAAGAATTCTTGCTCCAGCTGGTATCACCGGATTATGGCAGATTACCAAAAGAGGTAAAGATGACATGTCTGAAGAAGAAAGAGTTTCTCTGGATATGGAATATGCCAATAAAAACTCATTTTGGTATGATTTAAAAATCATGCTAAAAACCCCTGCTGTGCTGTTACAAAAAGAAAACGTTTAATTTTTCGTACTAACTTTTAAGAACTTTGTATTTTTTTTATAATGTCATTGAAGTAGCCTTACTTTTAATGTTTGGTTACGCAGCTGTTTATAGTTTCTTTTTTTCAAGTGCCGGCTTATTTTACAGAGCACCAAAATTATCCAAAGCAGAGAAAAACAACAGGTTTGCTGTTCTTATCCCTGGCTATAAGGAAGATGGTGTAATAGTACAGGTAGCCAAAGAAGCACTAAAGCAAACCTATGATAACAACTACTATGATGTAGTAATTATAGCTGACTCATTTAAAGATGAGACACTGGCAGCATTGAGAAAATTACCTATTAAAGTGATAGAAGTATCCTTCGAAAAAAGCACTAAGGTAAAAGCACTTAATAAAGCCATGGAGATTCTTGGAGATGAATATGATAACGCCATTATTTTGGATGCAGATAATATTATGTCCGAAAACTTTATAGAAGGCGCTAATTTCCTTCATCAGCAAGGTCACAAGGCGATTCAGGGAAGAAGAGCTGCAAAAAATCAAAACAACACATTATCTTACCTTGATGGATTAAGTGAAGAAATCAATAACCATGTATTCTGTAAAGGAAGTACAGCGCTAGGACTTTCCTCCTCTCTTAAAGGATCAGGAATGTCATTTGATTATCAGCTTGTAAAAACGCATCTGGCCAAAATGAGTTCTATTGGAGGTTTCGACCGAGATCTGGAGGTTCAGTTAATTCGTAATGGCATAAAAGTAAAGTATGCCTCAAACATAATTGTGCTAGATGAGAAGGTAGAGAAACCTGAAGTTTTCGAAAACCAAAGAAAAAGATGGATCTCAAGCCAGTTCTACTACCTTAAAAGATATTTCGGTAGCGGTTTCGCTTCTATGTTTTCAGGCAATTTAACTCACTTTAATAGTGCGATATTAAGAAATATACAATTGCCTAGATTAATTAATTTAGGATTAACCACTATTCTCTTTGCTACAGCACTGGTTTTGTACCTATTCGACTTACCAGTACATATATACTTATGGAGTGCCATTTTCTTTACTCTAGCCGCTAGCATTGTTATGGCTATTCCAAGAAGCTACTATACTAAGAGCTTATTGATTTCCATAATATCACTTCCCGTCATATTCTGGAAGATGCTGTTAATTTTATTTAAACTAAAAGGAGCTAATAAGAAATTTATACATACGCCACACACCTCTTAAACCTAATATGACACCGCCTTTAATATCTATTATTGCTCTTAATTATAATCAGCTTAAGGTTACTTGTGAGTTCCTGGAATCTACAAAGCAGCTAAAGTATAGCAATTATGAAATCATAGTTGTTGATAACCATTCGCTTGAAAACCCTGAAGCACATATAAAGCAGCATTACCCGGAAGTTAAGGTGGTAAGAACTGAAAAAAACTTAGGTTTTTCAGGTGGTAATAACAGAGGTATAAAAATAGCTAAAGGCGATTACTATTTCGTGGTTAATAATGATACTGAGGTCACGCCAGATTTACTGGATCATTTGCTGGCTCCTTTTTTGGAAGACGATTCTATAGGCATTGTTTGTCCTAAAATCAAGTATTATGATCAACCCGATTTGATCCAGTATGCCGGTTACACTAAAATCAATACATTTACAGGACGTAATAAAGCCATCGGTCTAAAAGAAAAGGATCAAGGTCAGCATGACACCCCTGGATTTACTAATTATGCTCACGGAGCCGCCATGTTAGTCAAAAAAGAAGTGGTAGAAAAAGTAGGTATGTTACCTGATGAATTTTTCCTCTACTATGAAGAACTAGATTGGTCTAACAGAGCTGTAAAAGCTGGCTTCAAAGTTTATTATAACCCCAAAGGCATCATTTTTCATAAAGAATCAGTTTCAGTAGGAAAAGAAAGTCCATTAAAGGCTTACTACCATAACCGGAATAGGGTTCTTTTTATGAAACGTGCTAATAATACAGCCCAATTCAGCATATTTATGCTATTCTTCCTTTTGGTAGTAACACCAAAACAAACGTTAAAGTACACGGTAAACTCTCAATGGGCGCACTTAAAGAATTACTACAAAGCCCTTTTCTGGAACATAAAGAACCTACAAAATAAGTAGAAGGCACCTTTTAATATTTTTCTTGCTCTAATTTTAAAAAATTCAATTAAATATTTAATTGATACCTTACTATTATATCACAAGTAAGTTTTTGGTTCATTCAATTATTTTTTTGTATATTTCGAACTCTTAGTAAGAGTGAGTGATTGGTTTTCAATTAATTAGTGAAATTGACTGAAATTGCAGAGGAAAGGAATTCCTGAATACTAAGTACAGATGTTTTAACCACACATTGATCCTAACCACTGATGAGATATACAGGCAAACTGATTTGTCTTATATGCCTATACTTCTTGGTATTTAATAGCTACGGCCAGGGACTTACTGCCAGAAGGATGCCTGATGGCCTAGGCTACCTGGAATATTTGCCCCCTAATTATAATAGCAACACCGACCTCTACCCTCTCATGATTTTTCTTCATGGCCACGGGGAACGAGGAGATGGATCTCCATCACAATTAGAAAGAATAAAAAGTAATGGCCCTCCCAAGCTCATTAACAACGGAGAACAGATGTGTTTTGAAGTTAACGGAACCACAGAATGCTTTATTGTTCTATGTCCGCAAACTTCCAGAAATGGATGGCAAGGTTTTGAAACCATGCCTTTTATTGATTGGGCCATAGAAAATTATCGCGTTGATCCTGACAGAGTTTATATGACGGGTCTGAGTATGGGCGGCCAGGGGTCATGGCAGGTGGCATATTCTGAAGAAAATCAACCTAATCGTTTCGCTGCCATTGCACCTGCACCAGGCAGAGGTGGGTATCAGGAAACATGTTATCTGGCAGAAATTCATTTACCTGTTTGGGCTTTTCATGGAGAAGCCGATAACCAAATGCCACTTCATCAAGGCCGTACGCCTATCAATGGTATGATAAGATGCAATGCTGATCCTGCACCAATATTCACTACCTACCCAGGCGTTGGTCATGCTGGTTGCTGGAATAGAGCATATCGCACAGACAATACCTTACATACTCCAAATTTATACCAGTGGCTACTTTTGCAATCAAGAGGAGCTGCTCCTGAAATACCTCCATCCATAACCGTCAATGCTAATTACACTATAACTCTACCTGATAACAGCCTCTCAATAACCGCCAATGCCACTGATGCCGATGGCACTATTGAAAGCTATCAATGGACTCTACTCTCTGGCCCCAATTCACCTAACATTAGTGGAAGTTCCACAGCTACAGTAAGCCTAGATAACCTTATAGAAGGTACTTACAGCTTAGAAATTACCGTTACGGATAATGATAACCTCAGTGCATCTCGCCAGATAACTATTACCGTTTTACCAGAGCCGGCAAATATCCCTCCTACTGCCAACGCAGGACCTAACCGTGAAATCACCCTACCTCAAAATACTATTTCAATCAACGGCTCGGGGTCAGATTCTGATGGAGAAATTGTATCATACGAATGGAATCAAGAGTCAGGCCCTAATACTGCTGATATATCCGACCCAAATGCTGAAGATATTACTCTAGACAACCTGATTGAAGGAACTTATAGTTTTATATTAACTGTAACTGATGATGATGGAGATACAGGAAGTGATGCCGTAACAGTGACGGTGTTCCCTACCCCTGCTAACTCCCCTCCTTCTGCTAATGCAGGAAATAACCGTACCATAACTCTCCCTACCAGCTCTATTACCATTAACGGCAGTGGAGAAGATTCTGATGGAACAATTGTATCCTATTCATGGGCTCAAAATTCAGGACCTAATACACCCGGTAATTCTGGGCTAAATCAAAGCTCTTTATCTCTTACTAATCTCATAGAAGGTGTATATACTTTTTCATTAACAGTGGAAGATGACGATGGAGATACGGATAGCGACCAAATCACAATAACGGTGCTACCAGTTCCGCCCAACTCTCCACCTAATGCTAACGCTGGCTCAGATCAGGAAATTACACTGCCTACATCTACTACCACTATCTCAGGTCAGGGAACAGATTCTGATGGCTCCGTAACTGATTACCTCTGGGAACAGGTTCAGGGGCCAAACACAGCTACAATAGATGACAATTCTGCTTCACAAATTAATGTCTCCAATCTCATAGAAGGTGTATATACATTTTCACTTACTGTTACTGATGATGATGGTGATGAATCATCAGATGAAATGGTTTTAACGGTGCTCCCTATACCACCAAATGATCCTCCTACTGCCATCGTTCCTAACGACACATCTATTACACTCCCGGTAAATTCACTAGAATTAACAGGCTTTGGACTTGATACGGATGGTACTGTGGTTAGTTATTTATGGCAAAGAGTTCAAGGTCCGAGTTCGGTTACTTTTTCCAGCAACAGTACACCTACTACAACCGTTAGCGGTCTTATTGAAGGCACCTACCTCATTTCTCTTACTGTAACTGATGATGACGGTGATTCTGATACGGATCAAGTAACTATTACGGTTTTTCCTGAAACCAATAATGCCCCTACAGCTATAATTGAAAACGGAAGTACCGAAAGTATTACACTACCTACTAACTCCATTATATTAAATGGTAATGGTACTGACCCCGATGGTACTATTGTAGAATATCTTTGGGAGCAAATAAGTGGCCCCAGCGATATTTCTATGCCCTCCCCTGATGAGACCTCTATTAATCTTGAAAATTTAGTTGAAGGTATTTACGTAATTAGCTTTACAGTTACCGATGATGACAATGCTACTAACAGTACTCAAATAACTATTACAGTAAATCCAGAGCCTGTTAACACACCTCCTGTAGCCAATGCAGGTCCAGACATCATACTTACTCTACCAGACAATAGCACTACAATTAACGGTTCTGGTACAGACTCCGATGGCACAATAGTAAGTTATCATTGGGAATTTATCAGTGGCCCGGCAGATGCCGGCTATGAGGAAGTAAATCAAGCTAACCTTGAGCTTCAAGGACTTGAAGAAGGTATATATGTTTTCTCATTAACAGTGGAGGATGATAGAGGTGCTTTCGCTACTGATGAAGTAAGCATAATAGTGAACTCACCGAACTTACCTCCTGTAGTTTCTGCAGGACCAGATAGAACTATAACTTTACCCACCTCATCATTAACCTTAAATGGGTCAGCTACTGACTCAGATGGGCAGATTACTTTTTATCTCTGGGAGCAAGAAAGTGGCCCGAACACAGCCACCACTACTGATGTGCTAAATCCTCAGATTACTTTGCAAAATTTGGTGGAAGGTGTATATATTTTCTCTTTGTACGCAGAAGATAATGAAGGAGCTTCGAATACAGATCACGTTAGAATTACAGTAAGACCAGAGCCTCCTAACAACCCGCCTACTGCTAACGCTGGTTCGGATAGAGCAATTACATTGCCTACGTCATCTATAACTCTAAGTGGAAGTGGATCTGATAGTGACGGAACTATTGCAAGTTACCAGTGGAGCCAGAAATCCGGCCCTTCCTCAGCCTCTAGCTCTGGTGCCAATCAAGCTAATGTCACTTTTAGCAATCTGGTAGAAGGACTATATGTTTTTACCCTTAGAGTAACTGATAACCGGGGCGATAGAGGTACTGATGATATAAGAGTTACGGTTCGACCGTACCCAGGAAACCAATTCCCAACTGTAAATTTAGGTAATGATAGAGCCATTACTTTACCTGACAATAGCATTAGTTTATCCGCAAATGCAACAGATCCAGATGGAACCATACAGTCTTACTCATGGACTAAAGTCAGTGGCCCCGTTTCAGGTAACATTGTTACACCTAATCAGGCTAATACTAACATTCAAAATCTCACAGAAGGAGTATACATATTCAATTGCCGGGTTACCGATAATGATAATGCCAGCGCATCAGACAATATCAAAGTAACGGTTAACCCTGTTCCTGCTAATAAACCCCCAATCGCCGATGCTGGTGAAAACAAAATAATAACCCTACCCGAGAATGAGACTCAGTTAATTGGAGAAGGCTTAGATGCTGATGGAAGCATTGCCAGCTATATGTGGGAGCAAAAAAGTGGGCCGAATACTGCTACTGTTACAGGTAGTAATAACGCCATAATACAAATTAGTAATTTAGTAGAAGGTATTTATATTTTTAGACTTACCGTTCAAGATGATGATGGTAGCACTGCTTTTGATGAAGTCAATATAACTGTAGAGCCCCTACCTGCCAATCAGCCACCCATTGTAAATGCTGGAGAAAACCAAACTATATACCAGCCAGCATCTCAAACTACATTTAATGGAACCGCAGAAGACGACGATGGCTCTATTACCAGCTACATCTGGAGTCAGGTAAGTGGTCCTAATACGGCTTCTCTTACAGGCTCAGGCTCAGCCACACTCAATGCGACTAACCTAATATTAGGAACTTATGTTTTTAGACTTACAGCCACTGACAATGAAGGCTTACAAGGATTTGACGAAGTGAATGTGCGGGTTAATCCTGAAAATCCTAACTTATCCCCTTCAGCAGATGCTGGCGAAGACATTACCTTGACGCTGCCAGAAAACAGTGCTGAAATAACCGGAACAGGCTCAGACCCTGACGGCACGGTTACAGACTATTTATGGACTGTAGTTACGGCTCCTTCTACAGTATCAATCATAGGTGGAAACACTCCTAACGTAAGAATAGAAAATTTAATAGAAGGAACTTACGTTTTAAGGCTTACAGTTACTGATGATGAAGGCGACAGAGATTTTGACGAAGTACAAATTACTGTACTCCCTAGTCCTCCTAATGAATTCCCTATAGTAGATGCCGGCACTAATCAAAGCTTAGTTTTACCCGGTATAGCCACATTATCTGCTACCGCTTCAGATCCTGATGGCACCATCATATCCTATCAATGGACTCAAAGAACTGGCCCTTCACAATCGATGATCAACTCTCCCAGTTCATCAGAAACAACTGTAGATCAACTAGAATATGGCACCTATGTTTTCAGATGTACTGTTACAGATAATAATAATCAAACCGCTTTTGACGAAGTGAACCTGCTGGTATCTGACAACTATGCACCCGTGGCTTTTGCCGGAAATGATCAGCGCATTGTTTTTCCTCAAAATGACACCTATTTAACCGGGGGAGCCAGCGATTTAGATGGTGAAATAGTATCACGCATGTGGACTCAGATTTCGGGGCCGACTTCCATTACTATCGCAAGTCCACAAGATTCAACTATACATATCACTAATATGCAAATTGGATCTTATACTTTCTCCTTTGAAGTAACGGATGATAAAGGCGCCATAGATACTGATGAAGTGACTATAGAAGTGGTAAACAGCAACGGAAACATTCCGCCTGTAGCCAATGCTGGTGAAGATGTGACTATCACCATGCCTACCAGCTCCGTAGTACTCAATGGCTCAGGCACTGATGAAGATGGCTCTATCCGGAGTTATGAATGGGAGCAAATTTCAGGAGGTAATACTACTACTTCAGAACTAACATTTGCTCAACTAATTGTAGGAGGCCTTCGTGAAGGAGAATATCAGTTTAAGCTTACTGTTACTGACACGCAATACCTTACTGATACCGACACTGTAAACATTACAGTGCTCCCTCTGGAAATTGAAGCTGTGAATATTCCTAGGCTTTTCACACCAAATGGGGATGGCATTAATGATTATTGGGAAATAGCCAATCTACAGGCTTTAGGTGAAGTTGAGGTGAGAATTTATGATTCTCGAGGTAATGAAATTTACCATTCTAAAAACTATGGTAATGATTGGGGAGGAACCTCAAACGGACAGTTATTACAGCCCGGCCCATATTTCTACGAGATAACGGCACGGTCAGGAACCAGACGCGGAGGAGTAAGAATAATTTATTAAAAAGTACAAGATGAGGAGCAAAGGTTATCTGCTTATTTTATTATTAATATTTCTGTTTAAGTCACAATCAGGAATAACCCAGGAGCTATCTTCTTTTAGACAAAACTTCTTTAACCCTGCTGTTTATAACCCTGCCTTTACAGGTATTAATGGGCACAACCAACTTTTTCTTACTTACAAAAAGCAATGGATGAACATTGAGGATTCTCCTGAAACCATTGGTCTTAATTTTCAACTCCCCACAAAAGGTCACTTGTTTTTTGGAGCAGAATTTTATTCTCAGGAGGTGGTAGCCGTACGTTCCAGCTCTGCATTACTCTCCTTTGGCTATAAACTTAATATCACAGAAAACCAATCTCTACGCTTTGCTATATCGGGAGGGGTAGGTCAAAACATGCTTAACCTCACTTCTGATGAACTTAATACCATGGATCCGGCAATTATTTCTGCTTATGATAACAACTATTACCTCAATGGTAAATTTGGAATGGTATACCAATACAACAGGTTGCAAATAGGCTTCTCTATGCCCAAGATCTTCGATTCGGATCAGTTTAATTATTCCGAATTTAATGAAGTAGAAATAAATGCTATTGATAACAGGATCTACTCTATAAGTTATGATTTCCAGCTTTCTCCAAAATTCTCATTCAAGCCTCTAGTACTATACAGAGATTATAAATATGATGAAAACCAACTCGAAGGAGCAGGCATTGTATACTACCAACAAAAAATATGGGCTGGTGCTTCTTACCGCAACAGCTTAGGTATAATATTAGGCATGAATATAACGGATGTTATCAGCTTCAGCTATGATTATTCATTCTCTCCTTTTAAAACCAACAATGCTGATCTGTCAACAGGATCTCATGAGTTACAATTGGCTTTTAAGTTCGGACAAAATAAAAATACTAAGAAACCTCTTCTAACTAAAAGCACTGAGGAAGACGCTCATCTTAAACAACCTGTTTTAGCCACTAATGTAGAGACTGAAAAATCTGAAGAAGTAGAAGAAAAACAACCTAATGAATCTGATGCTAAAACTAAGGCACCAACTGAAAACATTGCTAAGACTACCACCCCTTCAGAACAGAATGCGGCCCCTACTCCTATCGAAAATAATGACAAATCAAAAGACATTACTGAGGAGCCCGCTCAAAATACCAATGTAGAAATGGCTGTAAAAGAACCTACAGAATCGAAGGCTTCCAAAGAAAAATCAGAAGAAATTGAAAGACACAAACATAAAGAGAAAGTCGATATTGAATCTCCAGATTTTGATAACGGATTTTCGCAAAGAAACTCTTATTCTATTTCATTATCAGAAGGTTATTACGTTGTAATAGGGGTATTCAAATACCTTAATAATGCCATGAAGGTAGCTAAGACCAGCATGGATAACGGGCATGTAGCAGACATAGGACTTTACGACAAGAAAAACCTATACTACGTTTTTGTGTTTTATGATAAAAAAGATCAAGAATTGGCCAAAGAAGTACGCTCCGCATTCAGAAAGAAAGAGGATTTCATGACACATGGATATTACAGATCAAATAAAGCCAATATTTCAATTACAACTTTAATATGAGTAAATTTTACATTCCTTCTCTCGATGGATTGAGGGCCATTGCAGTATTATTAGTTATCACATTTCATTTTAGTAAAGTTAGCTTCATTGATTTCGATTTTGAAATTGGCTGGGTTGGTGTTCAGATTTTCTTTGTGCTATCAGGCTATTTAATTACAAGAATACTTTTAGAAGAAAAAAGAAAGACCTTTGGTTCATACATTAAAATGTTCTATTGGAAACGCCTTCTAAGAATCTTTCCCCTGTATTTTGGCTATTTATTAGCCATTTTACTTCTATTCTTAGCCACAGGCCAGCCTGATGACTTACCTCAAACAGCACCTTATTTATTTACCTACACCTATAATTTTTATATTATCTCACCTGAATGGACAGTAAACAGATTATTTGTTCACCTATGGTCACTATCAGTAGAAGAACAGTTTTATCTGATTTGGCCGTTCATAGTATTCTTCTTTTCTGAAAAGAATTTTAAAAAAATTATAGGTCTTATGCTCATTGGCGTTCCACTGCTCAGATTAGCACTGGCACTAGGCTTTGCAGATATAGCTCCTACAGAAGATCGACTTGGTAATATTGTATATTGGTTTAGCCTTAGCCACTTTGATGCATTTGCTTTAGGAGGTTTTATAAATTTCTTAGGGCAAAAATATATTGGGATCAATAGAAAAAAATGGATTTGGGGTTCATTAGCTCTTTGTGTTATACTTGGAGCCTTCAATTTACTTACGGCCTACCCCCTAAATCCTAATAGCTACTCAAGTTTAGGCTTCCTCATCCATGGGTTACTTAATTATCAACATGTATGGTCTTATACGGTATTGAACATTTTTTTTGCAGCTATAATATGGCAACTTACCACCTCTCAGAGAAAATCATGGCTTACATCAAAACCACTATTGCTCATCGGAAAAATATCTTATGGAATGTATCTGTTCCACTTTCCTGTAATTATGGCTATTGATAAAGCTTTTGGTAAACCCTTTGTTAATGGTTTTGTTACACTAATATTATGCCTAATCATCACCTTTGTAGTTTCAATTATAAGTTATTATGCGTATGAAAGACAGTTCTTGAAATTGAAAAATATTAAGTCTTTTTGAGAACTTTTCATGAAAATTATTGTTATATTTCGAAAACGCAGGATCTAGGAATAAGGTATTTTCGTATATAACAATAAAGAATAGCTCGACTTAAATCAAAAAACCACTGATGTAATAAATCCCAGATGATTATTAATTATTTGGGATAAGAACTATCATTATAAACAAAAGCGCCTAACTCCTCGCCTAATATGACAAAAATTTACTCCGTTTTTTTAGTTGCACTATTTTGCTTGCCTCTTGCTGGTAATTCAAATGCCATAGAGAGTGACTACTGCGAAGAAAATAGCTATAACACTGATGCCTCTTCATACAATGATGAAGACTGCTCAGAAGAATTGAATGACAATTGCCCTGAAGAGACACTCCCTTATGTGGATGAGTTTACACCTTATAACTACACCGCATCACTATCTTGGGACACTTCTCCATTTGAATCCTACCAATACGAACCTGCTGGTAATATGCATTTCCGAATGCTCAAGCCCAACGGCTATACAGATAATGGTTCAGAAAAATATCCATTAATTGTATTTTTCCACGGTTCAGGTGAAAGAGGTACTGATAATGAACAACAACTATATCAAGGTGGCCCCAGATATATGAGTGCTGTTGTTCGTGATGAATTCCCAGGATTTTTATTGTACCCTCAACATAATTCATCTGGAGCAAATTGGGGTGAGACCAATGTCTATAGAGCAAAAGTTATTGTAGAAAAACTGGTTTCGGATTATAATGTTGATCCCAATCGTATTTACGTTCATGGTCTATCGGCTGGAGCAAGAGCCGCATGGATGTTCGGTGCCCTCTACCCTGAATTGACAGCTGGTATTTGTGCCTTATCAGGTATCACTTCATACCCTCCAGAAAGCTATAAATTTATACCCGCTTGGGAATCTCAAGGCGGTAAAGACAAAGACCCTACGCCATATCATGGAAACAAAACAGTAACTGATATTAGAAATGCTGGAGGGAATATAAGATATACATACTTCCCTGATAAAGGACATACTAATTGGGGGAATGTTTATTCAAAATCAGACTTTTTTAGTTGGTTTTTACAATACTCGAAACTGTCTATCACAGTATTACACGGTCAAAACTCATTCTGCAGTGAGGGAGAAATTGATGTGAATATCGGTATCACCGGAGAATTTGCAGATTACCAATGGGCAAAAGACAACACCAGTAGTACGCCAATAGCCACAGGTGTTAATGAAATAAATGTAGTAGAACCAGGCTTATATTATGTCAGATTCAAACGAAATAGCAACTCTGACTGGACAGAATGGTCCGACCCTGTAGATATTAATGGAGACAAAACCCCTTCTCCAACTCCTTCAATCAGTAATAATGAACGAAGTATGCACCTGCCGGCATTAGACGGAAGCCAAAACGTAACACTTTATGGCCCAGCTGATAAAGTAGATTATCAGTGGCAAAGAGATGGTGCAAATATCAGTGGAGCTAATAGTCAAAACTACACCACTGCTGTAGAAGGAGTGTATACTTTAGTAACCAGAGAGCCTAGCGAAACAGGCTTTGAAGAAGATGGAGAAACCCCTACAGAGTATAGAGCAGAACCCCCAGCCTGTAATAGTACTCCTTCTAATGAACTATATGTAGTGACTTCAAACGGTGTGGGCGCACCAGCTAAGCCTTCTAACTTCTTCGCGAACACCTTATCTGCCAATAGTATAAAAATTAACTGGGATGATAATTCTCCGAATGAAACGGGCTTTGAACTCTACAGATCAATTACTTCAGGAACAGGATATGAGTTAATAGAAATTTTACCTCCGAGCAATAATTCAAACCCAGTTTCTTATACAGATACTGAGCTAACTCCAAATACTACCTACTATTATCAAATGCGCGCTGTGAATAATGATGGGGCATCTGGATATACAGCTGAAGCATCTGCGATTACCATCATTGATAACGAGCCTCCAACAGCTCCCATTTTATCAGTAGCTTCTTTTAGTGAAAATAGCATAGGCTTATCCTGGACCCCTTCTACTGATAATAGTGAAGTAACACAATACGAAATATATAGAAATGGTTCATTAGTAGGCACTACGTCCAATACAAGCTATATGAACTCCGGTTTACAAACTAGTACTAATTATACTTTTAAAGTTAGAGCTAAAGATTTTGCTGGAAACATATCTCCTTTCAGTAATCAGGTTCAAGCTGCCACTATTAATGATGGTCTAAACTATGATTATTATGAATTCGAAAGCACTGTCAATTCAGTAAATGACATTATTAACACTAATTATGTCTCTAGTGGACACTTGGAGAATATTAACATAACTTCTCCTACTGGGAAAGGTAATTATTATGCATTTATTTTCTCTGGGTATATTCAAATACCGGTTTCAGGAACCTACACTTTCTATACCCGTTCTGATGATGGCTCTGACTTATCTATTAACGGAAGCACGGTAGTTAATAATGACGGGGCACATGGTGAACAAGAGCGAAGTGGTTCTGTAACTCTAAGTGCTGGAAGTCATGCTATCAGGGTAAGATATTTTGAAAATAGCGGGGGAGAAACCTTAACAGTAAGTTGGTCAGGGCCTGGTTTATCTAAATCCACTATTCCAGACGAAGCATTTGAAGATGATTTTACTTTCCCTACCCCTCCTGCTGACCCCGCATCTCTAACAGCTACTGCGGCAGGTTATAATGCCATTGACCTTACTTGGTTAGATAACAGCAGCACAGAATCAGCTTTTGAAATTTACCGATCATTATCTACCAATGGCACATATACTGTAATTCATTCTACTGAAGCCAATGAAACTACATGGACTGATACCGGCTTAGAAGGTAACACTACGTATTTTTATAAAATTAAGGCTATCAATAGCAATTCCAGTTCAGAGTTTGCGGGCCCAGCCAGTGCCACTACGGAGGACTATCCTTCCACTCCATCTGCTCCGGATAACCTTGTGGCAACAGCAGCTTCAAATAACACTATCAACCTAACTTGGGAAGATAATGCTACGAATGAAACAGGCTTCGAAGTTTATAGAACCACTTCTTCAACAGGCCAAAATTATACGTTAATAGCTACTACTGAAGCAGAAATCTCTACATACAGTGATAATCAGCTATTTGGAAATAACACATATTATTACAGAGTGAGAGCTATTGGTCCAGGATCAAACTCGGACTATTCTAATCAGGCCAGCGCCACCACTTCTAATAGTGTACCGACATTATCTACCATCCTAAATAGATCCGTGCAATATGGTACTTCTTTAAATTTAGCCATTGAAGCAAATGATCCTGATGGAGATGCACTCACTTTTAATTTTACAAATCCATTACCATCCTTCACCTCTTTCAGTGATAATGGGTATGGCATAGGTGAACTAACACTGTCTCCGCTGGAAGCAGATCAAGGAGTATATAATTTAGAGCTAACAGTTAGTGATGGAATAGACTCTGATACTCAAACCTTCACTATTACAGTCAACAACAACAACAATCCGGTTATCTCCAATATAAATGATGTTACCATGGATGCTGGTTATATTGAAACAGTTTCCGTTGTAGCTACAGACACAGAAGATACTGCCATTGAACTTACACTTATTGATAAACCCTCATGGGCATCGATTGTGAGCAATGGAGACGGAACGGGAACCATTACTTTATCTCCTTCCATAGTAACCTCTGGCAGCTATATCTTAAGAGTGGCGGCAACAGATACCGATGGAGGAATAACCGAAAGAGAATTTACGGTGACCATAAATTCGGTTAACCCATATTATTCACTCAACATTAACTTTACAGCTAATACCGGAGCCATAGATACATGGAATAATGTGACTTTTAACACCTCACTAGAGGAAAATTTGGTCACTGCAGCTGGAGTAACTACTGATATAGACATCGCTTACACCACTCAATTTCCGCAAGGAAGAGATGTGGACCCTAACTTAATCAATGGCGTTTACGAAAATGATGTAATCCAATCATTTATATTAAGAAAGAATGGTAGTGTATTTACGATGGAATTAAGGAATCTAAACCCTTCATTACTATATGACCTATCGTTCTATTCCGGTGCATCATCAGCTTATATAGCTAACCAAGGGGTCAGTGATCCTAATTGGGGAGTAAGATACACGATCGGAGGAGAAAGTCATTCCTTGTCAGTACCAGATAACACCACACAAACCGCTGATTTCACAGAAATACAGCCATCTACAGATGGTGTGATAGTTATTGAGGTAACTAAAACTACAGGTACCTGGACAACTATTAATGCCATGACAGTTAATGCTTATTACAATGATGGACTCCCTCCTAGTGCACCTTCGGACTTATCATTAACAGCGCTTTCAAGTAGCAGCGTTAAAATAGACTGGACGGATAACTCAAGTAATGAAACTCAATTTGAAATATTAAGAGCAAATAATGAAAATGGCCCTTATACAGTAGTTAGTACCACTTCTATAAATAGCTCTACTTATACTGACAATGGCTTATCAGGTAGCACTACATATTATTATAAAGTTAGGGCTGTAAACCCAAGTGGATCAGCAGAAACCGGTTTTGGCATAATAGCCACTTTAAATTCTGCACCTACGCTAGAGGAGATTTCTGATGTGGTGATAAAGGCTGATGAAACACGTACAGTTCATATTTCCGCAATAGATGAAGAAGGCAATCCTATCACCATTACCTCAACAGGACTTCCTGACTTCGTTCAATTCGAAGATAATGGAGATGGAACTGGTGAGTTGTTTTTCACTCCTGAAAACACAGATTTAGGTTTTTATGGAGGCTCTGAAGTCACTGCCACTGATAACTTTAATTCAAGTAATTCCTCATCATTTTTTATCACTGTGGTGGATCCGCAGTTCGATCAGCAGGTTTATATTAACATAAATAATTCTAATGATGCTGGTCTACCTTGGAATAACCTATCTTCCTCACCTTCATCAGGCACCTCCTATAACAACCTTACCAATGCTGAAAATCAAAACTCAGGAATAGGTATTTCTGTAGGAACTGGCTGGTCAGGAAGTAATAACAATGGAGTAACAAGCCAAAACAATACTCTAATGTTTGAAGACAACGTGTTCCATACTGCATGGGAAACTTCCGGTACAGGTACCGTTACTTTAACAGGGCTTGATCCTGCAAAAAGTTATAACATCAATGTTTTAGCTAGCATTAATACATATGTAGATCATTCTGGAAATTACACCATTTCAGGAAATACTGAGACTTTCAATGCCTCTTATAACAACAGTAGCACTATCAATTTTGAAGGATTAACTCCTTCAGGAACAGGAGAAATCACACTTACTGTAGCGAAAACATCGGGATCTACTGCTGCCCTTCTTAATGCTATCATAATCAAAGAATTTGATGGCTCTAAGTTAATTACACCTGGAAACTTCATGGCAAATGCAACCAGCAGAACAGACATACGGCTTACGTGGGAAGATAATAGCATTAACGAAACAGGTTTCGAAATATATAGAGCAAACCAATGGGGAGGTACTTTTCAGTTAATTACTACCACCTCTGAGAATACAGGTGAATACATAGACTCTGGCCTGAGCCCAAACACTCCTTATGTGTATAAAATAAGAGCGGTTAATGCTACCCTGCAAAGCAGTTACACCAGTGAAGTAGGAAGCATTACCTATGATCATTATATACTATTGAACCTAAATACCAATTTGGATGGGTATTTACAAGCTCCAAGCCCTTGGAATAATACTAATGCATTACCTGAGGCAGGTGTAAGTGTAGGTTTATCTGATGACTCAGGTGATTCTACTGGTATTACTTTCAATATTGGCGAAAATGAAGCGGCGAGTAATAACACAGGAGTTGTTACCGGTGACAATAGCGGAATATACCCTGATGCAGTATTACAAGGTTATTATTACTTAGATAACAATGCCGCCCCTGCTCCATTTACTTTCTCAGGTATGAATAGTGATTTTGTTTATGACTTCACATTCATAGGTTCAGAGGATGGAACCTACACTACGTCCACATTTACAGGAATAGGAGAATACACCATCAATGAAACTACGGTAGTTCTATTTGCAAATAACAACACTCATAATACTGTTACCATTAATTCTGTAGAACCGGATGGTGATCAAAATATAGTATTATATTTTCAATGTTCTGATCAGAATGATGCCCGTTGGGGATTCATTAATGGAATGGTAATAGGAGCGCACACTTCATTAGAAATTGCCTTGGATGAAACCCCTCCTAGTGTCCCTACAGACTTGATTGCTTCTAACATTGATACTACCAGTTTCGATCTTTCATGGACACCTTCTACAGACAATGTTGGAATTAAACACTACGAAATATATCAAAACGGGACCTTAGTAACAACAACTCCTAATATCTCTATTAATATAGGTTCACTATCTCCAGGTTTTAAATATATATATTCTGTAAGAGCAGTAGATAGCAATGGTAATAAATCGGATTTCTCTGAATCACTAGAGGTCAACACTTTACCTTCTGGTTCTGAGATAGTTTATTACCCTATCGCAGCAGCTGATATATCTATTCTTGCTAATTGGGGAACTGAGACTGATGGATCTGGAACAAACCCATCTAGCTTTAGCTCAGACAATCAGCATTTCATGATAAATAAAGATGTTACCTTGAGCGAACCTTTAACTATTTCGGGAGAAGGATCCAAAATGATGGTTGATGAAAATATTACGCTAACTATTAATGAAACACTTACTGCGGTTTTAGATGCATCAGCTAACAGTACTGTAAATGTTAATGTAACTACTGCACCTAGCTTGGGAGATCTTGACATTAGTTCAACTGTAACTTTCAGTGGCTCTAGTAACACCATTCCGGTTGCCAATTATGGAAATATTACATTAAATAGTGCTAGCTCTACTAAAAATCTAATGGAAGGGGATATTAACGTATTTGGTAACCTGTCCATTGCTGAAGATGTTATATTGAGTGGTGCTACTCCTAATTCTACAGTAATAAGTATAAAAGGAGATTTGAACCTAGTGGGTACGCATGAGCCGCAGGATGAAAGTCAATTGATTACCTATAGGTTTAACAATAAGAGTGCGCAAGTACTTACTACCGATCAATCTACCTTATCACTTTACAAGGTTATCGTTTCTGATAGCTCCAATTTAACTATTAATAGTGACAATCCTAATTTGGATATTCACCTTGGAGCTTCAAGCGGCGGAGGTTTAAGCATATCTGCAGGATCCTCTTTTAATCTTAATGAAGGGAATTTGTTTATTCAAGGAAGTGGAAGCATTAATCCTAATAATGAACTTGGAACTATCAGCACTAATGGAGGCTCTATAAATATCACCGCAAATTCAGCTGAAAACTCCAACTTATACTTCAATTCTGAAGCCAACACTGTTAGCTCTCTAGAAATTGACAAATTAGGAAGCGGAACAGTGAATACTAGAAACACTTTACAAATAAAGGATCTTTTACATGTGGTTAATGGCCGATTGAACACCAATGGACATTTAGTATTACTTTCCACTAATGAATTTACAGCTAATGTAGGACCTATTACTGGTACCGGTTTTATTAGTGGTAGCGTGGAAGCTCAAAGATACATACCAGGGTATACCTCTAGAATATATAGATATGTGACCAGCTCTGTTCAAGGAACTTCTGTAGAGGATTTACAAGAATTTGTAAGAGTTACAGGTGATTTTGAAGGAAGCGACAATAGAAATGCTGCAGCATCTCTTTATAGGTATAATAATAATGCTTGGGAAGAATTCCCTACCACTACCAATACTGAGCTCCTAGAAGTGGGCCGTGGGTATACATTTTTCAATTATGCCGGCAGCACTAACTTAACCCTTAAATTTGATGGGCCTCTTGTACAAGGAACCTTTAACTACAATATTCAGGGAGGAACAGAATCGGTTAATGATGGCTGGAATTTGGTAGGAAACCCATATATGTCTACTATACAATGGGGTACTGAAGGATGGAGCAGAACTGATGTTGGTATTTCAGTAGCCATTAAAGATAATATAAACGGGGAATATATTTACTGGGATACTGAAGGTTTAGGTGACAGCAGCTTTGCAGGTAAAATAGCTTCAGGACAATCTTTCTGGGTACAAGCCGGCAGCTCAAGTGCAGCGCTATCCATAAATGAAGATGCTAAGATTTTTGATAATGGTAATTTCTATAGGGAAGGAAAAGTATTGGAAAACTACCTAATAGTAAAACTTTCAAATTCTAGCAAAACAGACGAGACCTACATCAAATTTAACCCTGAAGACGTGGATGAGTACCAACCTATGCGAGAAGCTGTAAAACAAACTAACGACTTCTTTAATTTGTCATCACTATCTTCTGATGGATCAAGATTAGCTATTAACAAAATGAGCAGTGACTTTTGTGATAAACAAGTTCAGCTTTCTATGATGGATATAGAAAATGGTAATTATACGCTTAATTTTGATGAAGTAAACACCTTTGATAGTTACAATATCAGCCTTTTAGATAGGTTTAATTCTATCTCCACTCCTATTGTAGATGAAGATACAGAATATAGCTTTTCAGTAACTTCGGCAGAAGCTAGTAGAGATAGTAACCGATTTGTACTAATTTTTGAAAGACCTGAAATCAGTAACACAACAGAATTTAGCTTTGCATCAGAGGCATATAACTGTAGTAACCAAGATTTGGATCTTAATATTCAATCTGCACAAAAAGGAGTTATTTACTCTGTTTGGAGAGATAGTGAACTTCTGATTGAGAGTGAAGTGACTTCAGCAAGTAGTGCTTCTGTGACTATACCTAGTGATTTATTATCAACAGGACAAAATGCCTTCACTATAAAGGCTAACTTCCCTAATTGCGAGTATGTAACTATTGATGATGAAGCTACTGTTGACTTAAATCCTACACCTGACTTACAAGTAGAATCAGAAATTACTACTTGTCCTGACTCAGATGTTATACTTACTGCCAGCGGCTTAGATGGAGAAGGATCTTATAAATGGTTTACTGATGCCACTTCTGAGACACCTGTTTATGAAAGCTCAGAAGGCTCATACACCTATTCAGCCAGCAACAGTGACATTCTATACGTAGAAAGCGTAAATAATTATGGATGTTCAAGTGATAGAAAATCAATAAGCATTAATGTAGAGCAAATAGTAAAACCTGAAATTACGGCCAATGAACAAGTATTAGAAATTACAGAAAACACTGAAGGTGATATCCAATGGTTCTTAAATGATAATGCAATAACGGGAGCCAATTCATTAACCTATACCCCTCGGGTTTCAGGCAGTTACATGGTTCAAGTAAGTGGAGAAGTTTGTACTGAGGTTTCTGATATCTTTGATTATTATGTAACAGGAATCAACAACAGCTTGTCAGATGTTATGAGCATTTACCCTAACCCTGCAAGTAAGTCGCTCTTTATTCAGCAAATGATTCCTTCTGAGGCAAACCTGCAAATTATTAATATGATAGGTGAAACCATTATTGAGAAACAGATGGATGCAAATGGAGATATTCAAGAAGTGGATATTGAAAATCTAAAACCTGCATTGTACCTAATAAAAATCACCATGGATAACACCACATACAATTATAGATTTGTGAAAAAATAAAAAGTAGGCCATTCCAAAACCTACCTATACAATAAAAAGGGCTATCATTTTAAATGATAGCCCTTTTTATTGTAATTCTGACTCAAAGCCTTATAAGTGTCAGTTCAGAAATATTTGTAAAATCCTTTAGTTGCTAATTGTAACATCTCCCTATCTCCAGAACTATCACCATAAGCATATACATTTTCATAATCCTTCAAATCAACCTCTTTTTTAATCCGGTTTACCTTCTCCAAACCATAACAGTTTTTACCATCAATCTTACCCGTCATTTTACCCTCTGAAATTTCTAACCGGGTGCCTACCACTTTTATTCCATATTTTGATGCCCAAGACTCTATCCATAAGGGAGATGACGCTGAAACAATATACATCGTTACGCCAGCTTCTTTGTATTCATTTATTGCAGCCAAAGCTTTCTTCCTAATGAGCTGAGGCACTCTCTTCTCTCCATACTCCTGGCCAAGAGTCTGTAATTCCTCAAAAGTAAGCCCTCCAAAAAAATAGCGTAAGTACTTTTCCTTAGCCTTCCAATTAGGAATCACACCTAATTTTAAGCCCACCATAGAAGGCAGTAATTTCAACATACCTCTTATAAAATGGCCTTTACCAAATGCATATTGTGTAAAATCAAGAAGGGTGTCTTTGGTAGTCAATGTACCATCAAAATCAAAAAGTACGAGGTCTTTACTCACAGTTTTAGCTTCTTGAAAATTGACTCGGGAATATTACTTATTACCATCATTATGTACCTCCATTTGCCAAGTACATAAGCTGTATTTTTCTTCTTTTTAGCAGCTTTGGCTATTTTTCGTGCAGCCACTTCCGGACTTGCTGTTAATAACTTGGGCAAATCCATTCCGGCAGTCATCTTGGTATTCATAAAACCTGGCAGCACAGTTAATACATGTACTCCATCATGATATAACCTATTTCTCAAGCCTGAAAGATATGCAGTGAAGCCAGCCTTAGCACTCCCGTAGATATAATTGCTTTGCCTTCCTCTTACCCCAGCTACCGAACTTACTCCTACTATAACTCCTTCCTTCTTCCTGGCAAACTCTTCAGAAATAATATTTAATATGGATACAGCACCCACATAATTGCTGTTAATTATTTGTTGAGCTTCAGCCCATGATGTTTGAGCTAAATCATTATCTCCAAGATACCCGAACAAACAGTAGACTAAACTAATTGAATCCGGCAGTTCCTCAAAAAAGGATTTATGAGTAGCGGTATCTGTAGCATCAAATTTCTCTATCATCACCCCTCCCCTATACCTGATTTTTAAATCACTTTGGATTACCTTCAGGTTATCTACATTTCGAGAAGCCAGGATCACCTCATCTTGCTCTCCAATATGAATTTTAGCCAATTCATATGCTATATCAGAAGTACCTCCTAATATCAAAACTGTTTGCATAAAGGTATTTTTAGAAATAGATAATAAACAAGAAACTCAATATCCAACAAAGAATATTAATTAAGGTAAACTTATCCTTATATAGAATTTGTGTAGGAGAACCACTTTGTCCTTCTACTAATGTAATCTGCAAATACCTTAAAAGACCCGTTATCACGAATATACTGGTAAAATATAACCACTCAGAACCAAAATAATCTGGCACCTCATCAGACAGTGTATACATAATATAAGCCACCACTATTACCGCAGAGAGCATAGAAATACCTGAATGTATAAAATGAAGGTTATACTTTTTTGCATTGGCCCTACTCACCTTTCCATCACCTTGCTCTGTAACTATTACATCATCCAGCCTTTTAGCTAAAGCCATAAATAAGGCTAACAAGAATATCATTATAATAAGCCAGTGGCTAACCAGTACATTAACTACCGCAGCCCCTGCAAGAGTTCTGAGTACAAACCCTATAGCAATAATAATAATATCAAGAATAGAAATTTTCTTTAGTCCTTGTGAGTACCCAAAATTGATAATCAAATAGCTTACAAGAATTATGAGAAAAGTAGTATTGACTAAATATGCAAGACACAACCCAAAGACCAGCAATCCTAGCATTACTGTTAGAGCAGATCCCTCTGAAACCTGACCAGAAGCTATTGGTCTGAATTTCTTTACAGGATGATTTCTATCCTCTTGAATATCATTGTAATCATTAAAAATATATATTGCACTCGCAACAGAACTAAAGGCTAAAAAAGCGGTTATTAACAATGCAATATTGTATGCATCAAATAAAACCCCAGCAAAAAAAGCAGGAATAAATATGAATAAATTTTTAACCCATTGACTAGCTCTTAACAAATTAACAAAAGCCAACATCATCTATAAATTTTTCTTGTTCAAAAGCCATCAACTTAGCATATTTATATTGTTGTTTAAATTTATGGCTTTAACTAATCTTTTCAATGATTTTACACCAAAAACTTAACCCTAAACAGATTACCTATTTTAGAATTTTTATAATTCTACTTTTCAGTAGCCTTCCTTTATTGATTAATCTTCCCTACAGAGTTAATATATTTCTTACATGGGAAGGCGCCTATAGAATGTACATGGGGCAAATTCCCTTTAAAGACTTTGGAATGCCATTGGGATTCGGGTTTTGGCTAATTCCAGCTATCTTTTTCAAGATTTTTGGTCCCTACATGCATACGCTTATTATAGCTCAGGCATTTCTAAATGTTTTATCATTACTAGCCATTTCTGCAATATTTAAAATGCTTAAGATGAGCGAAGCTAAGGTATTTCTATCAATCTTGGTAATGTGTCTTACTTTTGTGCTTATCAATTTTTGGCCGTGGTATAACCATACAGTGTTTATATTTGAAATTTTCGCTATTTACTTTGTAATCCGTTATACTACCACAAAAGACAGCTTTTGGCAGCTAATAGTGGCCGCCTTCTTCACTTGTCTCAGTATTTTCACCAAGCAAGATGGTGGCGGACTAGCATTAATAATTGTATCTGTAATTATACTTTACTTTTCTATTATTAATAAAAGGATAGATACACCACTTATATTTTTTGGTTCATTTATAGTTTGGCTACTGTTATTTATAGTTCCCTTCCTACAATATGACTTTTCTTACTGGTTTAATTACGGACAATCACCCCATTATTCCAGAATCAATATATTTATCTTATTAGGAGATATTTTTGGAGAATCAATTTGGGAGAAATTCTTTCTATTCGCCTCTCTTGCAGTCATCTTTTTCAGGTTTAACAGTGTTAAAGAATTTATTAATAATCAAACCGAAGTTATATTTGCATTACTAACTGTAGGCTTACTGTTCCAAGCATTAATTATACAAACAACCAGCTTTAGCCCTGTTACAGTAAACTATTACTTCACTACTTTTGGTATTGCCTATCTTTTACATAGTCTACCAGAAAGGTATAATTTTTCGCAAGTAGGTTTATTTCTGTTTTTCTGCCTTTTCATATTTATATGGAGATCTGAAAACTATTGGAAATACGGTTCTGGAGCAGTCAAAAAAATATTACCAAAAAGCTGGTCAGAATTACCTGAAGATGCCGTGGCAAAAGGCAACTGGATGTCGGAATCAGAAGATACTGTAAAAGTTGAACCAACTATATGGCAATTGTCAAAATATAAATCCCTCAAGCATATTAAATTGCCAAAAAAAACTATTGAAGGATTAGAAGAGGTAGAAAAGATGTCTTCGTTCAAAAAAGAAGGCATGAAAGTACTCAACATGAGTAATCTAACCTTTCTTGCCTATGAATGGAATTACGAACTAGAATCAGGCCCTAATTACCCATTATGGTACCATAAAGATGTAGCTCTTTTTGATAGAGAAATAGATATGTTGTGTAAAAAAGTAGCTAATCGTGAATATGATCTGATTATTTTTGAAGACATGCCTACAGTGGATAGCTTCTTTCCTTATGCAGTGAGAGACTGCCTGGAAGAAAATTATGAAATGGAGCTAAAATTTCCAGCTCCTACGGGTTATGGAACCGATCATGTCGAAATTTATACTTTAAAATAAGTTGTTGTTGTAATTTATCAATTAATCGCTTTAAATTATGGCTTCATTAAAATTGGAACTACCTTTTGAAGCTATTTACATCAATAACTATTATTTTGCTTTCTGTGCACCTAACCAGTGCACAGAATCCTCACTTCAAAACACTGGGAAAGCTTTCTAAAACTTTACAAAGCTCTTCCGGTATTGAAGTTTCTGACTCTAAAACCATCTGGACCATTAATGATCATGGCTTACCCGTGGTATATGGCATAGATACTACCGGTCAAATCATAAAAGCCATCCATTTAAACCATTCTGTTATTGACTGGGAAGACCTGGCACTAGATCAACAGGGCAACTTATTTGTAGGTGATTTTGGCAATAATTATAATAAAAGAAAAAACCTCAAAATTTATAGAATAGACAAGATTGATAGCGTTAAAGACAAGGTAGTAACAGCTAAAATCATACGATTTAAATTATCTGACCAAAAAGAATTTCCCCCACCTGAAAACCAAATGAATTTTGATATTGAGGCTATGATAGCCTATCAAGATTCTCTTTATCTGTTTAGCAAAAGTAGAGAAAAGCCCTTTAAAGGAAATGTAAAGCTATATGTGCTTCCTGCTAACAATTATGAAGAGGAAGTAGAAGCCAGATTAATAGACTCTATATCATTAGGTGACGGCCCTATGTTCGAAAACTGGATTACTGGCGCCACTATTAGCAAAGACCAACAAAAGCTGATATTGTTAAGTCATGGAAAATTCTGGTTATTCACCTGCTTTGAAGGACATAACTTTTTTAAAGGCCATGTAAAAGAAGTAAATATGCAGAACTTCAGTCAAAAGGAGGCGGTGGCATTTAGAGACGAGAGCACTTTGATCCTTACCGATGAACTTTTTAAGGGAATTTTAGGTGGAAACTTATACGAGTATGATATTACCGATATTTTAACCACTTTAAACTGCAACTAATCTTGAAAAGACTACTTCATTCATTAATTATATTAGGTATTATGGTGGCAGGTGCTGCTTACATATATGTATACCATATTTTACCCAGAGAAATGGCTAAGGCATTGACCTCTGACCAAAAAACATGGGTTCCGAGCTCAATTAGCAAGGTAGCTAAAGAAAACAAGGCTTTAATTACAGAAGCTATAGATGAACTACCCGAAGAGCTGCATGAACTAAATTTAACCTTTGATCAGCTTCTAAAAATTGTAGATGAAGTAGATCCTGATCAAGTAAAAAGCATCATTAAGGAACTAAATGAAAAAAAAATTAGTAATGTAGATCAAACATTTGATGTAATAAAAAAGAACATATCTCTCAAAACTATAGAAATAGAATTATTTAGAGATTATTTTAAACGCAAAGCAACAGCCGAACAAATTAAGAAAGGGTTACAATATTTGAATAAAAACGATTACTTAACAACTATAAGTGTACCTGTAGCAAAGCAAACGATAAAAAGTATTTTGCTCGAGAAGCAAGATAAAATTGAAGCTGAGTTACAAGAGATAAATAGCACGCCTAACACTACTAGATAAATTTTATAATTTGACTCTTACAACATACACCGTAACTAAAGTTAACGTTATGTTATCAACTAAAAACAAAACTAACCAACTCGTGTCTGTAGCATTACTTTTACTCATTTCAAGTATCTTCTCCTGTAGATCTGACGACGGCTTTCCCGGCTATCAGTTTGAAGAGAAAGGTACCCCCGGATGTACAAACGTACTTGCCAATAACTATGACTCAGAAGCTTCCACAAATGATGGAAGCTGTGCTCCTACAGATTGTTCCACTTGCGACTTCTTTATTTCAGGTTCCGTTTATGGCTTTGACGGTGATGAAAAAGGAGTTCGCCCTGGTAACATCATCTGTTTAGATGCATCCGTTACATATGAAAAACCGATAAGTATCTCAAATGTTCATGGATCTGCTGCAAATCCTGTAATAATTACTAATTGCGGAGGGCAAGCTATTGTGGATTTGCCTGGTAAAGATTATGCTATATATATTGGAAAAAGTAGTCATTTCAGAGTGACTGGAACAGGTTCTAATGATCATGCTTTTGGCATTAAGTTAACCAATACTAAAACTCAAGGTATTTCTATAAGCGATCTAAGCACTAACTTTGAAGTAGACCACATGGAGATTAGCAATGTAGGCTTCGCCGGAATTATGGCCAAGACTGATCCATATTGTGACCCTGCTACTCAAAGAGGTAATTTTACTATGAGAGACGTGAAATTTCATGACAATTATATTCATGAAACTGGTGGTGAAGCAATGTATATAGGTAATTCGTTTTACGCTAGTGGAAAAAATACTAATGAATGTGGTGTGGTTTATCCTCATGATATAAGAGGATTAGAAGTAGCTCGAAACAGAATCATTAATTCAGGTTGGGAATCTATACAAGTGGGGTGTGCTGTAGAAGGAGCAAGCATTCATGATAATCATATTGAGCATTTTGGAAGAGAAAACAAAAATGCACAAAACAATGCTATCCAATTAGGTGAAGGTACCGGCGGGGTATGTTATAATAACTATATTGCAGATGGTCCTGGTAATGGCATAATAGTGCTTGGCCTGGGCGATAACCTTGTTTTTAATAATGTAATAGTGAGTCCCGGAAAAAATGGCATCTTTTGCGATGAGCGGTATACAACCGGGCCTGGCTTTAGTTTTATTAATAATACCATCATTAACCCCAGTGTTGATGGTATTAAAATTTATGCGGACAAGGTGGATATGAACCATATCATAAATAACATTATAGTAAATCCAGGCGCCTTTGATGAATATGAAAGTGACAATACTTCCAAAACTGGCAATGACTCTTACATTCACAAATTAAGTGACAACGTGAAAATTGATTTGAGAAACAATTATTTCACTAGAGACATCAACTCTGTTCTATTCAATCAAGGCTCTTCCGATTTTGAATTAACGGCCGAATCTCCACTCATTGGGGTTGGAGAAGATGTTTCAGACTTTGGAATCAACTTCGATTTCAAAGGCAATAAAAGACCTTTAGGAACCGGATATGAACCTGGAGCTATAGAAATGGAATATTAAAACAGCTATTTAAAGTTCAATTTTGATTAAAAAAGATAATCAAAATTGAACTTTAAATGTCTATAAATATCCCTTACAAAAGAAATTACGGGGTTATTACTTCTTCTTAAAGAATTTCTTTGCATGGTACTAGGCTCATCCTCACTATTTCCATGATGAAATAAATCTTTATGATCTTTATAGAATATCCCCTTCCCTTTATTCTTCAGAAATGACATCATCATTCTGTATTCGGTCTGTTCAGGATTATGACCTTCTGCATATCTGCCGAATTTATTAAAAAATGAAGTCCTTCTTAAATGAGGGTGATCACTATAATAATAGAATTTATTATAACCAGGATAAGTTACTTTGAAGTTCATAGTAGCAAAACCTTCCTTGAAGTCTTGCATAAAAGGATAAGATCCATAAGCGTAATACCTCACTACATCTAAATCTTTATCCTCTTCCATGTACTGAAGTGTACTTACTAATTTATCTGGAAAAGACTCTTTAGGGTAGAAATCTTCTTGTACGTATAATGTATAAGGTGTTTTTATAAGATCCTGCCCCTTATTAATATTATTTCCCAGACCTTTGTTTTGAGGAGTTGTGATATAATCAAAGCCATATATATCTTTAATCTCATTAATTTTTTTCTGATGCTCCTCTTTACTATTGTCATCAGAAACTACAATTTGACCAAACTTAACCCCAAAATCTCTGAAGGTCTTTAGTAAACGCTCTAAAGATTTACTTCGGTTATAATGGGTAATTAATAGACCTACATTTTCAAAATTGTACGGTTGGTTCATTAGTATTTTAAAAACTTATTATCAAAATTTTTGCTTAGTGGGATGTTGCCCCATCCAGCTTCTGTATTAGCCACAAGCCTATTGTTAGCTATGTTATCATCAGAGACTTTTCTATTTCCTGATTCATAATTATAGTAATTCTCTGGTTCGTCATCACAATTTATCGATTTTTCTAATGTAGAATTACTTAAATATCGTAAAAAATTTTCAACTTGTATATTGTGATATTCAAGTCCAAAAGCTTTAGCTCTATTGATCAAATCATGATCTTCATGCCCAATAGGCAAAAAGGTCTCATCATAGCCTCCTAATTTAAAAAAATTATCTCTAGACATCACTATTCTTCCTTCTGTGCCCCAAAATGGTTTCTTCCTGAAATGAAGCAGAACATTTTCACCATGGTGATTCACCATATAATTTATATAAAAGGCAAAATCTTTACCTGTAAAGTTATCCCCATCCAGATTGCATAAAATTTCGCCTTCGCTTACCTTATGAGCCAGATTTTTAGCGATAGAAGCGTGAAAATTCTTAGGTTCATTGGTATAATAATATGACAAAATTCCTTGATCAATATATTTTTGCATATTGGCTTTCACCCATTCATCAAGACCATCCTGAGAGTTATAGTTTATTAATACAAACTCTACATGAGGATAGTTAATATTATCTTCTATATTCTTCTTCAGCGTTTCTTTAAGGTGAAAAAGCCTATTCATACAAGTGATACAGAAAGTAATGGAATGAAACTTTTGATCTTCACTATAGATCTCGGCCGGTAACTGTTCGTTATTATATTTCCTTATAAATTTATCTCTAAAAAGCCTTAGCTTTCTCTCTGCAAAATTCATCAATCTCTTTTGGGTAGAAGACTTATTTATTGCCATACTTTATTAAATTTCTATTTTGAAGATTTACTTTTCTTTATACCTAACTTCGATTTTAAGGCGGACTTATACTCATCCACAGTTAACTCATTGTTTTCCGAAGTTTTAGTATCATGTGGCTCCGGCTTTTTAAAATATTCACTCAATCTCACAGCTTCTCTCCACATTCTTTTTTCTATCGAATTGATTAATCCTCCATCCTTCTCAAAATTCCTTTCTTTGGTCCATACGCGGCTTCTGCCATCTCTAACCATCTTAATCTTACCATGCTTCATGAGGTCAAGGCACATTCGGCCATCTTCTCCCCTAATATTTCTGGTAACAAATCCTTCTTCTAAACCATATTTCTTCTCATACCCCATACTCATACCATAAGCATTTAAATAGGGTCTTTTTATATGTCTTATTTCGGTAATAACACTCTTGCCCAACTCATAAAATGAGAACTTCCAACGAGGCACTATTTCATCACCCAAAAAAGAATGTTTACCATAAACCACTACCACTCCAGGTTTGTTTAAGTATTTCATCATTACATCTACCCATAACGGCGGATAAAGACAATCTGCATCTGCTAATAACACATATTCTCCCTTGGCTGTTTGCTGTCCCAGCTCACGGGAGATCCCGCAGCCTTGAATAGGTTGAAATACATTTTGCACCTCCAGAAGATCTAAAACCTCTTGTGTACGATCTTTTGAATTATTATTAACCACTAAAATATCAAATGGCGTTTTTGATTTAGAACGACTTAATGAGTCAAGACATCTTACAATGTTCACTTCCTCATTCCAGGCAGCAATACACACTGTAACCTCAGGTTTATCACTCACAACCTTACGTAGGCGTTCTTTTAGTTCTGTTAAGAATTCCGTCGAATACTCATCAAAACTATTTACATTCAAAAGTTCCTTATTTATCCAATTTGGATTATTAATTCTAAACATTGGTTAGATATAGATGTTATTTCAAATATATTTAAATAATAGACTTAAGCTAAATTTATAATATTAATAATTCACTTTTCCATTTAAATGTTTAAAATATATTCATTTACTTTATTCATTAACATAACTCTTAAACCTTACATAGGCATTATTAAACTAACCTCCTTTACTTTATGAAATTGACTTATTATGAATCGACCAATTTTGGCGATGCATTAAACCCCATAATTTTTCCTCATTATTTACCAGACTTTTTTGATCAAGACTCAGACATTGAATTTATAGGAATAGGATCAATTTTAGGATTCCGAGAAGCACAAATAGCAAAAAGGAAGATAGTATTTAGCAGTGGTTATGCCTATGGAAGTATTCCTTCTTTAGATGATACTTATGACATTTTTTGTGTAAGAGGCCCCAAAACATGTGAAGTTTTGAACATTGACAAAAACTTAGCAGTAGTGGATGGTGCCATGCTATTAAGAAATATGGAGCTCAATAATGAAGAGAAAAAATATAAGTTCTCTTTTATGCCTCACTGGGAAAGTGAGTTAAAATTTGATTGGAGCCATATAGCAAACCTGAGCGGCATTAACTACATAAGTCCTACTGAAGACACTGAACTTGTTATTAAGAAAATAAAACAGTCGGAAGTAGTAATAGCTGAAGCTATGCACGCCGCCATTGTAGCTGATGCTCTAAGAGTGCCCTGGATACCTGTAAGATCATATAAAGGCATTAACAGTTTTAAATGGGAAGATTGGTGTTCATCCTTAGAAATGAGTTATAATCCATACTGGATAGGCTCATATTATCATAATACAGATTTTATGCGTGGGGTCATCAGAGATAAAATGAAGGTAAAAATCCCTAACGGTTTATTGTCTGGCATATTATCCTCCTATGAAGTGTATCAGGATACGTTTATGATGAACAAGCTCGTGGCTAAAATGGAACATATAAAAACCCTGGAGCCGCAATTAAGCCAAACCAGTATATTAGATTCAAAAGTAGATCAACTACTAGAAAAGTTTCAATTGATTAAGAAGAAGTATTAACTTCTTCTATATACTGCCTCAAAGACTGGGCTCTGCTAGACCAAGAGTTGCTTTCTGCACATCGAATTCTCTTCTCTATAAGTTCTTCGTTGTCATTAAGTATCTCTTGTGCTATGGCTTCCACAAAAGCCTCTGGAGTAGACTCTATAGAAATAACATCTGCAAAAGTCTGAATATCCTCAGAAAAAGGTGTAGATACTACCGGCAAACCAGCTGCGAGGTATTCATTAATCTTAAGAGGATAAATGCTGTTTGTAAGCTTATTACATTTAAAAGGAATTATAGCGCATTTAGCATAATAGAGGTAATTAGGTAATTCTTCAATTTGTTTACTACCCGTGAAAAGCACATTCCCGTGCTTTGTTAAACGGTCTAACTGCTTATCATTCCAGGATACCGGCCCTACTATAACCAGCATTTTATTTTTAAATGCTTCGGCTATCTTGTCTATTATTTCTTCATCGTTTCTGACATCTAAATGCCCGGTAAACACAATAATATCCTTCTCTATTCCTTTGTACTCTTCAGGTAAACTATAGCTGTCATCTGATTTTCTCCTGAATAGATCAATATTAGCTGCATTAGGCAAATACCTCATTATAGGAGTAAATTCTTTATTATTCTTGGTAAGCATTTTGGACGTACCAAAGCCTATTTGAGACGCCTCAAAGGCTCTTTTTTCTAATCTAGGACCATGCTTACTGATGTATGCTGATTGAGATATATCATCTAAGGTATAATATGCATTTACTTTTGGCTGTAGAGACTTGGGAAAGTGAGGCGTGTAAAAAGGATTGAAAAAATTTAAATACAAGAATTCATTTATCTCAAACTTCTTAAATACCTTTTTTAACCTTCTCAAAAACAGCCAGTCGTTAATTTTTGCAAGCCGGTCATACCATTTGCCAGCAGGCAAAAAGTTAATCGGCAACATTAACGGCATGGTAATAACTATAAGGTTATCATTTCCCCAACTCCGAGTGTATTTAAACCCGAAAAAAGACTTAATCCGGTTTTTTACCACCGGACTATTAAAGTTTTTAACTGCAAAAGCCCAGGTAATAGGATTATCAATTAAAAAGACTCTCTGATTTTTGGAAAACTCTTTAGCAAGAGAGGTGGTGGTAGATGAATACGGAGCATCACTTCTCGTAAGAGCTAAAATTACTATATCAGTATTATCTTTTTGCGGCATATTATAATTAAAGTATTGATTTAGCCTTCTGATAACCTACTTTATAAAAGGATAAGCTATATCCAAATATCCTTCTCCACCTAACGTGAAGTTTATTATGAATATAATATTGGTTATACAGCAGAGTAATCATAAAGGTAGTAAGCGTAGCTAACGCCGCTCCTATTAGGCCAAAATTCGTAATAAAAATATAGTTTAATATTGTGTTTACAATAGCATTAACAAACACAAAATAGAAGTTATAATGAGGTTTTCCTAATGCACTCAGGGTAATACCAAACTGACGGTTAAAAGGAACAATAAGGCCGTATAACATGGTTATTCTTAAAATCGGCACTGTCTCATCGAAACCTTCACCAGCTACTATTAAAACCACATAATCTGCGAAAACAATTACTAAAGTAACCACAGGTAGCATCACTGCAAATATGTACCCTGTAGACTTCTCATATAAATGTCTTGCAGCATCTTCTCCCTGATTTTTTATTCTTTCTACCAGTTTCGGAAAAGCTATTGAGGTTAAAGTAGTAGTAGGCACTTCAAATAAATTACCTAAACGTATGGCAGGGTTATAAAAACCAGTAGCCAATGGGGAAATCATCTTGGCTAACATCCATGAATCTATGTTCCTCAAAAAGTTAGAACTCACGTTAGTTCCAAAAGTATATTTACCATAATTCCATAGCTTGCTCAGCCATTCTTTAGATATATTTCTATCAAATGAGAAGTATTGCTTACCGAAATATATACCAAAAACCAATGCAACAGCAATACTCAAAAGCTGCACATAACTCAGCTCTACTACGTCATACTTATAGCCTACCAAGTAGGAAAGTATAAACGTGAACATGATTAATTGCCTGAAGAAATTAGAATAAAAATTGCCTTTGAAATCAAAATTAGCCTGCTGTATGTAGTTAAGATGTGACAATGGCACATTGACAACGTACGTAACGGCATATACTATAAACATGACCTGTAACTCAGGCGCTGACCAAAAATCACTAAGCCAAAAAGCGAAAACCAGTATTACTACCACCTGTACGGCACTTATCGCTATATTTAAAAATAGTGACGCTGAAATCACCTTAGTATACTCACTCCCTTTTAAGGTTGATGAATATTGGATTAGTGGATTTCCAATAAACCCAGCCTTTATTAACTCCATGAAAGTACAGATGGTCATGAATAGTGTATATGTACCTAATTCATCTACAGTCAGAGCTCTGACCAGTACCAGAAAATTAACAAAGCCAAATATTAAATTACTAGAACGACCTAGTAATGTATAAGTACCTGATCTTACCCAGTAAGACTTTCTACTCTTTTGAAATAGATCTAACAGTTTCTTCACAAAATTCCCCTTTTCCCTTTATCAAAAACCTTATAGGACCTCTTCCAGTTTAAGACCTATTAATGCCTCCAGCTCTATCTTAGCTAAATTATAGGCATTACGAGCATTAATTTCCTTTCTCTTCTGATCATTAAAAGAGCGTAAAGTATTGCTATAATCTTCTAAGCTTTCTTCTCCATTTTTAAATCTTTGCTCAGTAAGCTGAAAACTTGCTTCTATATCTTGAGTGGCACTAGCCTCGATCTCATAAATTTCTTTATTGGTCTTATAGTTTTCATAACTACTCAAAACAGACGCTCTAACCTGGATCATCTTGCTTTTTATTTGATCATCAGAGATTTTATACATCTCTCGAGCTTGTTTTACAGCCAAAGGTCTGGTAGCAAACATTCCCAGAGGAAAGCTCAATGAAAAGTTATTTCTCTCACTATCCTTGTCCAAAGTAAACTCATTTAAGTTACCAGAAATGTTAATTTGCTCAAGCCATGACCACTGTGTAGATCTCATGTTGTACTTAGCGGCCTGCTTCTCTCTAAATAACATTTTATTATCAGGATGATTTTTCCACGCCAACTGCACTAACCTTTCTTCAATAGTAATATCCTGAGCATCTTCTGGCAGCACTATTCTATCATAATCAATAGTCTGCGCGTTTAGCTTGAATAAGCTAACTAAGATTAGAGTTAAGGTAAAGGTCAGTAATTTCATTGATAAAAATTTTGATTTAAGCCTAACTAAAGGTCTGTAATTTATTTGATTAATTAAATTCTTCATTTATATATTTTCACCTTTATCGTCCAATTCTTTTAATCTAAATACCATTGCAACTCCTGAAAATATCAAAAGATTTATAGGTTTTTGTTCCACGGCATCTTGAAAGAACTGGGCCACTGTGATAGCAAAAAGTGCCGCCATAAAAGCTGCTGTCAATGCTTTATTCCGTTCGTTTTTCATGTCATAAAAAGCATTGGTAGCTAATATCATAAAAACGAAAAACAAGGTCAGCTGTAAAAACAAGCCTGGTATACCTTTGTCCAGTGCAGTTCTTAAGTAACCATTATCCGGGTCATATGTTGTACTTAATCTTCCTGCAGTTTCATTGGCGGTTCCTAACCCTCCACCTATAGGGTGAGATAATACAAACCCCTGAAGCCTTCTTCTTTTATACTCTCTAAAATTAAGAGATGGATCATCTGAATTAAAGGTAGACCTGATTCTATTAAGCGTAGAACCATAAAAAGGCCCAAACATAAGGGCTCCAAAAATTAATATTACAGCTCCTGAAATAACCAGAGTTCGCATTTTGTCTATTGTTAGCAAGAAGTAAAATGCTAAGCCAAGAGGAACCATAGCGGTAGCCGTTCTCGTACCTGAATAGCTCATGGTTAAGAGCATGCAAATGGCTATAATTACCAGTATAATTCTATTAATATTTTTGAATGGGCCAAACGCCAGCACAATGGAGAAAATCCCGGTAAATGCCATGGTAAGGCCGCATGCATTAACATCTGAAAAGAATGACCACTTTCTTACGTGCCCCCAAATATATACTAACTCATACCTTCTCGGATCACTGGTGAGCCATTGCCACTCTGCATCAGTAAGGCCATAATATTCTTGTCTAAGACCATATAAAGCAGCAAAAAAAGATAAAGCTAAAATGAGAGTAAGAAAGCTTTTTATAAACTGTTTGGATTTAAAGGCTTTATAAAAGCAATAATACCCCATTACCAATGATAAGGTAGACCTAATAGTAGACAAAAAGCTTCCCATTGGGGAGTTTACTATTAAAATCAGGTCTAAGGCCAGATATAATAAAAGAGTTATTCCAAAAGCATTAGTAAAAGGGTTATTGTCCTCAACTTGGTAATCTACATACTTATTCTTAACCAGGATAGCGACAAAAATTATCCCAATCATAATCTCAAAAGGCACCCCCATGGGTAAATTTAGCCGTAAGGTATCTCCTATCAGGAATAACAAATAGCCATAGGCACCAAATATCATCAGTGCTATTCTATAATTAGAAAAGGCTACAACCACCACTGACATACCTATGACAGCTGCTAATACTACCCCAAATAGCTTCCATCCAAATAAAGGAATAAGCGAAGTTATCATGGCACAGAATATTAACAGTGCATAAAATAGCACTGGTACTCCTAATACCTTTTTCTCCGAAACTTCAAGAATTTTACTCATCAGTTAAATAAGGTTGTATAAAAAATATACAGGTACGTTATCAAAACGAAGCTGATGACCATAAATTTAAACCCTACCTTATTCGGTGAATTTTCCTGCATTACTACTGTTTTAAATCTTTAATGTCCAGCTTGTTGAGTACTGCTCCGCCTAGTTTTTCCTTAATTCCACTTAAGAATTCTAATGACTCTCTATCTATCTGTTTTATAACTGAGTCAGCAGAAAAAATGGTGACTACCTTATCAGAGTACTCTATAAGCTCACGAGTATCTGAGAACTCATTAAGAGATGGACCTTCCAAAAAGATATAATCATAATTAAGCTTCAATTGTTTAATCATATTTTGGAAATCTCTGCCTGCAAAAATTTCAGACGGTGAAGCCTGCTCACCAGTATTACCTATTATATGGATTTGCTTATGAGATGTAGGAGAAACAATACTACTTGCAAACTCTTCATCTGTGTCCACCTTGCTTTCAGATTTTTGATACTTGGCATCTTTACCTTCCTCTTCGCTTAAATTCGGAGAGTTTAATAGAAACTGCCCCATCTTAATACGCTTTCTATCAGCCTTGTCTGGCAATAATATTCTGGTAAGCGCATTATTTCTAAAGTTGGTATCAATAATCAATATCTTCTTTTTAATAAGGCTAAGAGAGTAAGCCAATGAAAGAATAATAAAGGTCTTTCCTTCTCCTTGTTTATTACTGGAAATGAGATAAACGGAATCATCCTGTCTCTCCATTTCATATCTCAGTTTTCTAAGAAAATGTTTAAATGTTTCTCTTTCCGGCTTTTCTATTTTATTGTTTTTAAACAACATAGGCAATTCCGCCACCTTTATCGGTATTGAAGGAATAGTACCTATTAGATTCATATTTACCAGCTTTTTAAACTGTACTGGTGTTTTAAGTCTGGCATCCATAAATTCCATAATAATGATTACAAATGCACAGATAAAGAAGCTGGCCACACCTGCCATAAGCACTATAATCCATCTCTTGCTAGATTCTGGAGTGCCATTGGGCTGACCCGCAATAATAAGCTTCACCGAAGTTTCTGAAACCATGGCTTTGCTAAGCTCTGTGTTATACCTGCTTTGAGCTTCATTATACTCTTCTTTAGCATTTTCCAGTTCACTTCTAAGTCTTTCCATACGAGCCTCATTACTGGCAAAACCAGACATATTAGAGCCTAATTGTCTTAATTTACTGTTAATCTGAGCCAGCTTATTTCTTTCTACTTGTAAAGACAGTTGGTACTCATCTCTCTGCTGCTCTAACTCCTCTTTAGTATACCCTGAACCTGCTCCTTCTAAAGCCTCTTGGTCAGCCAGCTTGGTCATTTGAACTTGAAGCTGGTATTTTAGATCTTTTATGGAATTAGCTAAATCGGTATCTGTAGAACCTGACTGCCTGTACTGCTCGCTAAGCTGATCTATCTTATTTCTTATTTCTACGATTTTAGCATTAATTTCAGCCCTTCGGTTACCACTTCCCAATTGGTTTATCCTTCTGTTAACATCTGCAATTGATAATTGTAAACGAGAAATTTCACTTTCGGCATTTTCTTTCATGAGTTCATACTCAGAAACCTGAGTGATTCGGGCATCACTTTGGCCCTCATAGCTAAGTACTCCGGTAGCAGTTTTAAAATCATTATATGCCTTAGTGGCTTGCTGAAGTGCCTCTTCTTTTGCGGCAAACTGTTTCCTGAAGAAATCTACAGACTGACCTGAGAAATTCTTATTTAATGAGTTTTCATACCTGATGTATTCTTTACTCAAATTATTTACCACAAAGGCAGACATTATAGGGTTAGGAGATAAATACTGCACTTTAACGTAGTCAGTATCTCTTACTCGGAAAACCGATAAATTCTCCACCAATTGCCAGCTCAGGTAGCCATAACCTGCTAGCACCTCTATAAGCATTTGATCTTCTGCGCTATAACTAGAGAGAAGTTCCATTTTTTCATACTTCTCCTCTATTATTTTAATGAACTTCTTCTTACTTGTAGGAGTTAAAAGAGCAGCAGCTTCCTCATCAGGATCTAAGGTAACAAATGGCGCATCTTCTGCCTCCTGCCAATCATGCAGAGCCAGTTGGTAGGTGCACAATGTCAAAATCAACTCTGAGGTCATGGTCTCTACAAGGTTACTAAACTTCACTCCTGCATCTCTTAAATTCATCCTTTCATCTGTAACCTGTATCTGCCCTTCCTGTGTAAATCCTGTGGCCAACTGTGCCGTAGACTGGTACTTTAAAGGCATATTAATTGTGAGAACAACTGCTAAGACAATTATCACTGCCGGTATGATTACAAGCCACCAGATTTTTCTGAGTAATAATCTAAAAATTATAAGTATATCCATGATTGACTATTAGTCGCTTTTTTATTTAAGATGAATTATATAAAGAGTGTTTTTATCTCCGTTAAGTTGACTTTGCATATCTGAACCTTCCTTCTCTATCACTAAATTATTAATGTCATATCCCTTAGATATTAAAAGGTTCATAACCGCTGACTGTCGCTTATTGTTAAGTAATTTTAAAGAATTATTTCTTTCTACCTGTTTCGCATCGAAAGTTAAAATAAATTTTTGCTGTTCGCCATATGATGAAATAAACTCTTCTATTTTCTCTTGACCATCTTCACTTATTTCAGCTGCATTATCAACAAATTCAACGCTATAAACTTCATTATCAGCCTTTAACTGATTAAGCAGTCCTTGCGTTTCTTTTAACAATTGTTTCATGTCTGCATACCCTTCATTTTTCTTAGACACAATTTTTGATTGATAAATATCAGCATATCCACCACCTCTGTTACTGGTAAAAAAAACCGTTGAATCTTTAGTAATTGAAAAGTAAGCATCAAATTTTTCGCTATTTATTTTACTACCTAAATTTTGAGGGATCGTCCAAATTGTCCAGCTATTATAGAGTCGCTCAGACATAAAAATATCAGCATCGCCATAACCCTGATGACCATCACTCGCAAAATAAATGCGTTTTTTATCATGAGAAAGGAATGGCGATATTTCATAACCGCTGGTATTAACAGTAGCTCCCAGATTAACCGGTTTAGTCCACTCGCCATCTTTTTTTAGAGATACATATAAATCTTCTTTGCCATGCGTATCTGGCCCTACAAAAGAAATCAGTATCACTTCATAATCCGGGGATACATAGAAGCCTACAAAGCCATCTTTGCTAAGCCCCGGTATTTCAATAAACTCGGGTTTTATCCATTCGTTATTTACCAATTTGGTAAAAGATATTCCCGATTTTCTATTATAGGAATTTAATAAGTAAAGAACAATTCCCCCACCTTTAATACCAATAACGGCATTATTATCTTTATTATTTAGATTTCCTAAATTATTTGTTGCATCAGTCCATTCTCCACCTTCAGTTTTATGGGTTAGCCAAATATCAATGCCCCCATATTTGCCTCCAACGTTGGTCTCATCAAAAGCTCTACTGAAATAGAGCGTTTTGCCATCAGGAGATAGCATCGGGCTCATTTCTTCAGCCTCAGAATTAACGTTTCCACCCAGCTTTTCAGGCTCAGCAAACTGCACAGCCTGTGCATTCAAATGATGATAGAAACCAAATAATAATATATAAACGATTAAGTAAACTCTCATTCAAAAAGAAAATTCAATACACAACTTTACCAAAATTTAGAATTCTTAGAGTATTTATTAAATAAAAATAATCCAATAGCAAATTCGTGATTCCCTTTGTTGAAGTCGTTTAAGTCATGAGTAAAATAATCGTAAGAATAGTGAAAACTATATTTGTTTTCAAAAGATAAACCAAATAATAATGATGCTCTAATATCATTTTCATAAGAAAAACCTAGATATACCATTTCCTTATACCTCAGCCGGGCTGTTCCTTGCCAGGTGAGCCCGTAAATATCACCGTAAGTGAAGTCTGCCGATGGCAATAAATCAAAGTCCGGATTTAGTGTCATCACATAGCCTACATTAGCTTTATAATTTTTTTCTTCTTCAATATCACCTACCTGATCACTCCCTACATCTTCACTTACCAAATTCACGGTAGATATGCCTAAATAAAATTTATCTGAATACATGGTTATACCAAAATCTATGAGCATACTCTGCAGCTTCCCCGCTCCCACTGCCATCAGGCTCTGGTAAAGCTGATCATTCACCTGATCGCGCACTTGCAGGTCTGAATAATCTATTTCATGGGAGCTATATGCCACTCGAGTACCTAAAGCAAGGTTAACCTGATCTGATACCGGCAAATGATAAGCATAGTTAAGGTTTAATTGTAAGTATTTAAAAGCTCCAAAATTCTGCGAAAGCACCATCCCGCCAAGCCCATGATGCCGCCTGGCCTCCTGACTTGGTGTAAAAGAATCATCACTCACTCTAAGTGCATTATTTTTAAGCACATCACCTGAATTCCCTCCAATAGAACCATCAGCGGTAATAAAGTATGAATTATTTTTATTTGCAAAATCATTCCATGACTGCCTGAAACCAGCTTTTATATCTAAAAATGGATCAATACCGGTAAAAGCAGGGTTTTGGTTAGGCATATTGAGATAATATTGTGTAAATATACCAGTTTGCTGACCATTAGCCACTTTAGCAGATACCATTAGAAATAATAATAGTATTGTAGATGTCTTGAGTTTTCTCATCTTAAAATTGTAACGGTACCCTGAAATTTTCTTCTTCCTTCATTAAGGTCAATAGTATAAAAATACATGCCTGATGGTAGTTCTTTACCTTCATAAGTGCCATCCCAAGCGCAGTTTGAGCCCTGACAGTTATAGACCTCCCTCCCATTCCGCTCAAAAATTTTGATTTGAACAGAGGTGTATTGATCTAAATTTTCAAGATACCAGGTGTCATTTACATTATCTCCGTTTCCTGGTGTGAAGGCATTAACAATACCTAAATCTCTGAGCACTGTAATATTCACTTGCCGGGAGGCTTCATTACTATCATTAAACCCATCATTTACCGTTATAGATAACGTCTTTTCTGTTATAGTAGACTCTCCGAAAAAAGAATTAGAGTAACGAACATTTCTTAAAAGAACTTCATAATTAGAGCGTGTCTCTTCACCGGTTATGGTTAACACTCCACTGCTCTGATCAAAATTCACTTCTAAATTTTCATTGTCTATATCATAGCTTAGTTCATCATAGAGTGGCTCAAAGCCAGAAGTTATGCTTACCTGAGCAGATACCAAATAGGCATTATCAAAGTCATTGACTATCAAGCTATCAGTTATTCTCACAGCACCATCGCCTTGCTGATAGACAATTGGTTGCTGCTCCAGGTTTGTTAATACCGGTCTTGAATTAGAGCCTTCGGGCTCTCTAATGGTGAAAGTAGCACTTGCTGTACCTTCATAGTTATCTTCTACAATTTCAGCTTCTAAACTATAAGTACCTATTTCCCTGGGTTCGTTCTCTACACCATCATAAGTAACTGTTAGGTTTAGATCTTCTGGAGAGGTAGTAACATTAGCTCCCTGTGGCTCACCATTATAAGTAACGGTAAGTCTTGAAAAAGTAATTTCCGCAGTGGCCTTATCTATTACCAAACTACCTGTAGCACTTCCTGAGTAATTACTATCATCAATAACGGCTTCTACCTGATAGGTGCCTGCCTCAATTGGTGCCTGCGTTTCTCCATCGTATGTAACCGCTACATTGATTCCTTCAGGATCTGTAGTTACTGTCACTGGCTTTTCCGTACCATCATAGGTCACACTAAGATCTGAAATAACTACGGAAGCATTGGCTATATTAATAGTAAAGACTCCTGTAGCTTCCCCCGCATAGTTATTAGATGTGATAGTGGCTTCTACATTATACGTTCCTGCATTAGTGGGTGCTGTAGTAGATCCATTATAAGTGACCTCATAAGGAAGCCCTGCTGGCGAAGTGGAAACACCCACTTGCTGCGCAGTTCCATTATATGTGGTAGTAAAGGCACTTAGAGTAACAATACCAGTGGCCTTTTGCACTTGTAGTTGGTCTGTAAATGATCCTTGATAATTAATATTGTCAATATTCACCACTACATCATATGTACCTGCATTAGTAGGTGCGGTTGTAGATCCATCATAGGTAGTTTCATAACTAAGTCCTGCAGGCACTGTACTTACTGATACTTGTCTGGGCTGACCATTGTACACCTGATTAAGTTGAGTCACATTTACCGTGGCATTAGCCTTTGACACCACTAAATTAGCTGATGCCGAGCCTTGATAATTACCGTGGGTAACCCTGACTTCAACGGCATAAGTACCTGCATTAACCGGCACCGTACTTAAACCATCATAGGTAATATCTACGGGTAGTCCCTCCGGCACAGTTGTATAACTTACTGGCTTAGGTGAGCCATCATACACCTGCTCCAAATCACTAAGCTGAATAGTAGCTTCCCCTCTTACTATTGTAAGGGTACCTGATGCAGAACCAGAATAATTAGGTTCATCAATGGTAGCCTCCACCGCATACTGCCCTACATTTACAGGCTCAGTGGTACTTCCGTTATATGTTAAATTCACGTTAAGACCTGCTGGAACTGTGGTATAAGAGGCCGATTTAGGGTTACCATCATAAGTAGCATTCAACCCACTAAGTTCAATATTAGCCTCTGCCTTGCTTACCGTAAGCGTAAAACTTTGATTTGTACCTCTTCCAAAAAAGTCTTCTGCTCGCAGTACTATTTCAAACTCACCTGTTTCTTCTGGAATTCCACTTAGCTCACCTGTACCATTCTCAAAATCTGTAAGAACAATACCTTGTGGTAATTCTCCGGATTCAAGCACTATAGAAATACCCAAAAAATCATTACCTCCAGTGGTAATTTCATATAAATACGATTCTCCATAAGTAGCTGATTCTACCGGAGAGCTGGTGATGTACGGATCTTGTGCCTTCGCAAAAAAAGGCAATCCCAAGCACCATAAGAGAAGGAATACTTTATTATTAATTAGTAAATTTTGCTTCATTATAAGACAACCATATATGCAAGAGGTGAATATTAACAGCAATAACATTACTAAGTGTTAAAAGTTATCGCTATTAAACGAACTTCTTTTTATTTGAGAGTAATTCAGAAAATCGATTCTTAAAATATTGTTTAACAAATTAAGGAATAAAAGCTGTCATTAGTCTCTCAAACTTAAATTTATAACAAATTTATAATATATTTTTATACATTTCTAACATCCATTATTATTCTTAATACTTACTTTGCATAAAAAATTTTGATATATGATAACAACTCGCTTTTTTGCGTGTTTTTACTGACTAAAAATATTTAATGAAAATAGTTATAGAAATTTGCTTCTGGGTCGGAATATTCATCATATTCTACTCCTACCTCGGTTATGGTATTTTATTATTCATATTGGTAAAATTAAAGAGGGCCTTCTCTTCATCTCAAAAGCCAGAATCCGAAGCAGATTTTCTACCAAACATTACCCATGTTATAGCAGCCTATAATGAAGAAGATTTCATTAGAGAAAAGATTGCGAACTCTCTCAATCTTGATTATCCAAAAGATAAGCTGAAGGTAATAATAGTTACGGATGGATCTTCTGATAGAACTATGGATATTATTAAGGAGTATCCGGAAGTAGAGCACCACCATGAAGATAAAAGAAGTGGAAAAATAGCGGCCGTAAACCGTATGATTCCTTTTATGAAAACAGACATCACTGTATTTTCTGATGCCAATACACTTTTAAATCAGGATGCCTTGAAAAACTTAGGGCGCCACTTCGCTAGCTCAAAAGTAGGTCTGGTAGCCGGTGAAAAAAGGGTGCTTTCTAAAGACAAGGATGGAGCTGCCGCCTCTGGCGAAGGCTTCTACTGGAAGTATGAATCTAAATTAAAGAAATGGGATTCTGAATTGCACTCAGTAGTTGGAGCTGCAGGTGAACTGTTCGCTATACGGACAGAATTATTCCACCCGGTGGACACAAATATCGTAATTGAGGATTTTTATATTTCTCTTTCTCTGGCTATGGAAGGTTACAAAGTAGTGTATGAGCCTGATGCTTATGCTATGGAATCAGGGTCAGCTTCAGTGAAGGAAGAATTAAAAAGAAAAATAAGAATTGCTGCAGGTGGTATACAAGCTATAGTAAAGTTAAAGGGGCTGCTTAATATTTTTAAATATGGTGTCTTAAGCTTTCAGTACATTTCTCACCGCGTTCTTCGCTGGACTTTAGCACCACTATGTCTCATTCTAGTATTATTGGCTAATATATATCTGGCTTATCTTCAAATACCGCTATATCAACTAATATTGGTGTGTCAAATAGCCTTTTATGCCTTTTCTATTATTGGCTGGCTACTTCAAAACAATAATTTAAAGCTGAAGATATTCTTTATACCTTACTATTTCAGCATGATGAATTATGCCGTTTTCAGAGGTTTTTTCAGGTATTTAAAAGGATCACAATCTGCTGTGTGGGAAAAAGCAAAAAGAGCAGCATAACCACTTTAATCTCATTAGTCACTACCGTCAATAGAAGAGGCCACCTCTTCTATGGTAGTACTTTTAGTGGTAACGTCCCGTTTAATTACCAGAAGAAGAAGAATGGCCAAAACCACACCCATACACAAAATGAACGCCTGCTTATTCTTTTTCATATTGCTATTTTTTAGAGAACGGAACTAAAGCAATTATTACTTTTTTACTATTGCCTTTTTAGCTTTTACAATTTTTATACCATGATGCTAATAAAAGCTCTAGTCCCGTATAATTTAAAAGTAGCTTATGAATATTTTTTCAGAAATAATTTTCAACAAACAATCATATATCTTCTATTAGCATTATGATTTGCTCTTGAAATTTCTAATTGTGTAGGTGAAAGTGGCTAGAAAATACCTTTGTAACACGTTAGTTCTCACCTCCTCAATATAACTCTCGGTATTAGTTCGTGAAATACTGGTGTTATTAGCCAGCAAGTCATATACTGAAAGAGACAGTTCTGCTCTATCATTTTTGAGGAATTTCTTACCCACACTCATATTCCAGAGCACATAGCCCTCATTGAGGCTAGCATCATCATATCCGGCATATTGCAGGTATTGAAAATCATTTCTAAACACCAAACCATTCCAGAATATAAAATTAGATTTCAAGCCTAGGTTATGGGTTATATAATCGTCCGCATCATCTTTTTGCAAACTGTTGACCACATAATTATAATTAGCCTGGTAAGAAACCGTAAAATCCACCTTTTCGCTAATATTACTGGCTATAGTTACTCCTCCTTCTGCACTATAGGTTCTACTTACATTAGATTGATTATTAGTAATACCGGGCGCACGCACATAACCGACAGATAATGACGTGTTAATATTGGATTTCAACCACTTAACAGGGAATCCGTAAGCTGAAAATGCTCTGGTATTCCAGTACCCATCAATATTGACTGGTGTAGATAACTGTGCTCCGCTATTGAGAACTATGCCGCCGTTAAGAACAGAATCTTGTGATGCTACAAAAGTGGCATTTGTAACGTAATCCGCAGTATTCTGTGCCATGAGCATAACAAAAAACTGGGTAGACTTCTCCGAATTAGCATTTGAATATCTAATATGAAGTTGTGATGTTCTGCTTTGATCTAAATCTGCATTACCAGAAGATAAGAACAGAGGCTCAGTGTTATCTACCACATTCTGAAGTTGAGAAATTGAAGGTGCACTAGTGCTGGTTCTCAGAAAGAGATTAAAATTCTTACTACGAGAAACTCTATAACGAATCATCAGATCAGGCAACACACTTTGAAAAGTACGTTTCAAATAATAGTTATAAGGAAACTCCTGATCACTGGAAAGCGTAGCACTTTGAAAGCCTACATTTGCTCTCACACTTAAAGCATCTTTTCTATATCCCCAGCCCACTGCAGGTCTGTGGGTCAAGTACTTACTTTCAAAAGTATTAGAAAGGGCAGTATCTAATTGCTGCGTAACCTCTTGCTGAAAGTCATAATCATAATTCTCTTTCTCAGCATCATTATAAGTTTGAGACAGATTATAAGTAAACTCTAACTGAGCATACTCTCCTATTGGCTCAGTATAGACCAAATTTCCACTGATAGTTCTACCTCTAGTATTGGAATCTATAAACTGATTTAAGCTGTCGCTTCGATCACTATTAAGATAATATGTGTTTTCAGACCTCTGATAAGATTCTCCGTCATTAGTATTAACACTACTGGAGACATCTAGTGAAAGTGTTCTTCCCTTCTTTTCGAATTTATGCCTAAACAATAAGTTTCCTGAAAAATTAAGACCGAAACGATCATTATCATAATTTGAGAGCGTGTTGCTAATCAGGTTTTCAGACTGAGAAGTAGTAATTCCACTCTGAGATGATATAGAGCTATTATCCTGAAAGCTTATTCTTGGTGAAAAAAGAATAGAATTGTTATCATCCATTTCATACTCCATACGCATAGAGAGTCTGTGGTTATTATTAATGCTTCCTGATTGAGAAGTTTCATTATAAAATTGGCTCGAATCTCCATTTAGAAAAGTCTCTCTATATGAAGTTTGATCATTACTGTTATCACTTCTGTTATAGAAATAACTGCCATTTATATGAATTTTTGACGAAAGCTCATCATCGAAATTAATACCAAAAGACTGAGTTTCTGAAATACCACTTTGCTGTGATCCTAAGAAATTACCAGAACCTCCTCCTCTGAATGAACCTCCACCTCTTGGGCCTCTGCCCGGTCTACCTCTTCTGCCTCCGCCACTCATAACTCCTAATAAATCTTCCTGAGCGAAATTCTGCTGATTAATGTTATTGACCATGCCCAGCACGGTCATTCTTCTGGTACTATCAAATGAGTTTAAATTAACTCCTAATGCATACCTATCTTCAGAACCATAACTGCCATAGGCCCTACCAAACTGTCCCTTTCTCCTATCTGGTCTGGTTACAATATTGATGGTCTTAGTTGTATTGCCATCGTCAAAACCTGTGAACTGCGACTGATCACTCTGCTGATCGAAGACTTCTATTTTATCTATGATTTCTGCAGGTATATTTTTCAAGGCCAATGAAGGATCAGAACTAAAAAACTCCTTTCCATCTACCAGCACCTTCTTAACATCTTCACCTTGTGCTTGTACAGATCCACTTTTCACTATTATCCCTGGCATTTTTGCTACAAGATCTTCTGCATTAGCATCAGGATTAACTTTATATGCGAGTGCGTTCATCTCCGTGGTATCTCCCTTTTGCCTAACGGGTATCACTTCTCCGGTAATTTCTACATCGCTGAGCACCTTGGTATCTTCCTCTAAAGTGAGTTTACCCAGGTCTGTTTTTTCTGTCTCTACCCTTACAAACTGCAGATAAGGTTTATAACCAATACTGGTAATTCTTAATTTATAAAAGGCCTTTGACAGGTTCTTAACTTGAAAAGCACCCTGCTCATCAGTTACTCCATAGTATATGTTAGTAGTATCTTTCACATTGGTAAGCAACACAGTGGCTCCCACCACGGCAGACTGATCGTTTTGATCTACCAGATGGCCAGAAACAGAAAGATTCTGACCCAGGATTGTTCCTGGAGTCAGAATCATAACATACACAACAAGTTTAATAATATTATTCATCCCTCTGCTGCCTTCTCGGAGGTTTTCTCTTTTGCATAAGCTCTTCATAAAGTTTGAATTGATCTTCATTTAAAACATCCTTAATGGCATTATCCTTTTCTGTTTTTATGTCTTGAAATTTCTCCCTCATCTCTCCTCGTTCTCCAGTACTCATAGTATTTTTTAATGAAGCTTTAAATTGCTCATATACTTCTTCTATCAGCAATTTCTGATCATCATTCAAATCAGTTATTTCCTGTAGCACCTCCTTCTTCTCTTCGTCAATTCTATCAGCAAAGTCACCTCTTCTACCTGGCTGCCCTAAGGCTGTTTGGCCTAGAGCTATAAGCGCAAAGCATATCATTACTATATTTTTCATATCTTGTTATAATTTCACCAAGCAATTTTTCTTAATTATGTCTCACTTGAAAATTCTTTCAACATACTAAAGCTTTTTCTCAACGAAAGTACAACTACACCCAATGACCTGTTTTTCATAGAGGCTCATTTTCTATTCATAGATAAAGAAAGGCCATTGGTTGAATATTATCAGTACCGCTTGTAATGTTTATTTAAATTTACAATGTGATGAGAAGAGAGAGAATTCAAAGAATAGGAATACATATAATATTATGGCTTACTTACGCTATAGTAATGTATAACTGGGTGTCATCAGCTTGGATGGATTATGTACAAAGCTTGTGGCTCACACTGAGGATCATAGGAGTTCATGCCTTGATTTTTTATATTAATGTATACGTGTTGCTCCCTAAACTAATGGAAAAAAACAGGTATATCCTGTACTTGCTTTCCATAATCTCTCTGCTGATAGCTATCTACTTTTTCAGAGAATTTATTCATCATTTTTTCCCTATTGACCCACCGGAAAGATTCCAAGGCCTTAGAGATATGCCTCCACCCAGGCCTGATCATAGACCTGATAAGTTTGTAAGAACATTTAGAATAAGCCCAAGAGTGATAATGGATAATATATCATCTGTAGCGGTATTATTTATAAGCACCACTTTCTGGCTTACCATGCAAACTCGTAAACGACAGGAAGCTGAGGCAGATATTAAAAATGAAAATTTAAATACAGAGCTTAAATTATTAAAGTCTCAGATTAATCCTCATTTTCTATTTAACGCTCTAAACAACATCTACAGCATGTCTTTCACTAGTCAGGAAAAGGCTCCGGATATGATTATGAAGCTATCAGACATGCTTAGGTATGTGCTTTATGAAAGTAATGAGAACAAAGTGAGTCTGGATAAAGAGATCGAATACATCCATAATTTCATAGATTTTCAAAAGTTAAAAATTGAAGGAGAAGCCAATATTGATTTGAATATTAAGGTAACAAATACGGCCCTGCCTGTAGAACCCATGCTTTTCATTCCCTTTATAGAAAATAGCTTTAAACACAGCAACCTGGAAAGTGATAATGGTTGGTTAAAAATCACACTCATATCAAAAGAAGAGCAAATTTTATTCAGCATAAGTAATAGTAGGCCTGTTCAAAATTACTCTAAAGACAAAACCTCCGGCATAGGGCTTGAAAATGTAAAAAAACGATTAGAGTTACTTTATCCTAATAAACACGAACTAATTATTGAAGAAGAAGCTGATTCATTCACTGTTAACCTCACTATAGAAGTATGAAAGCGCGCTGTATAATAATAGATGATGAACACCCGGCCCGAGTATTACTCACTCAGTATGTAAGCAAAATGAGTCAGCTGGAGCTAGTAGGCACCTTTAAAAATCCTGTGGAAGCCTTGAGCTTTTTAAATGAACAGCCTGTGGACATCATCCTGCTGGATATTCAAATGCCTGAGCTTACAGGAATTGAATTTCTAAAATCTTTTACGCAAAAGCCAAAGGTAATACTCACCACGGCTTACCCAAATTATGCCCTTGAGAGTTATGAACTTGATGTATTAGATTATTTGCTTAAACCCATTAAGCTAGAGCGATTTATTAATGCCATAAACAAAGCTTTAGATCTAATAAAATTGGAGCAAAAGACTTCTTCAGAGTCACCTCAAAAAACTACGATTTCTATAAAGGCTGATCATAAAATACACCTGGTTCCAATATCTGAAATCAAGTATATAGAAGGCCTAAGAGAATATGTTAGATTTCATCTGCAATCTGGCGAAAAGATTATTGCTCTTGAATCATTAAAAAAGCTTGAAAGTGAATTACCCTCAAGCCTTTTTATAAGAACGCATAAGTCTTATATAGTGAATAAGACTGTAATTAAATCTATTTATGGAAATCAGCTACAAGTCGGTGAAATTTATATTCCTATAGGCAAATCTTATAGAGATGAAGTCACCCAAAGGCTTACCTAGCCTCTTTACTTTTGTAGTTGATACACTTGTGTTGGCCCTTGATTACTTACTGAAACAAAACCCTCTTTTCTACCCAATTTAATTTCGGCCATCTGCTTTACGTCATAAGGCATAAAAATACCGCTTTCATTAAAATTCATAGCTTTAAAGCCGCCTTCACCATCTCCCAAAAGGCATAAACCAATACCTGCGTCAGCTCTTGGCGTTTCTACCTCAGAAGCGAAAAGATTACCTGCTACTACCAAGTCTAAATTGCCATCATTATTCCAGTCCTTCACCAAAATATCATTGATTGGAGACATTTGAGCTTCATTAGGTAGGTTAAGCATATCATATTTACCTTCCTTATTTTCCAGATAGATACTAGCGAAGCTTTCTACGCTGTAGCTTAGAGCATTTTCCAGATTCTCTTCTCCATAAATATCAATAACATTGGCTCTGGAGAAGGTATAATAATCCTTAAACTTGGCTTTTATGGCTGGTATTTGCTGAGAAGAGCAACCTCTTCCCCTAACGGGAAACTCCTGCCCTGAATTATGATAGCTCAATACAATATCGCTACTTTTATCTTTATCAAAATCACTGGCATAAATATTAAAAGGCTTGCCAGGTACTGCCTGGTATTTATAATTAAGTCCCAGGTTCCCTAATACATAGTCGGTGTCACCATCATTATCAAAATCTCCGCTAGCAATACTAAACCACCAGCCAGAGGTATTACCAGTAAAATAATCTCCGGAACGATCCTCAAAAGTGCCATTATTGTTAATGTATACTTTTATAGGCATCCACTCTCCTACTACCATCAGGTCTATTTGTCCATCATTATTAAAATCTGTCCAAAGAGCATCTGTGACCATACCTGCATTCTCTAAGCCTGGCGCTACTTCATTGGTTACTACAGTGAAGCTTACCTTTCCATTTTTAGTATTATTTTGCAATAGATAGCTACTTCCCGGGTATGGATATCGGCCAGATGTCAGCCTACCTCCAACAAACAAATCAAGGTCTCCATCACCATCATAATCATATGGTCTCACTACGGAGCCACTACCTGTAATTTCTGGCAAATCAGATTTGACAAAATTGCCTTTGTCATTAATATAAAGCCTGTCCTGGTAGTAATTTTCCTTACCGGAAAATTCATTACCTCCACTCACAATGTACAAATCAAGATCACCATCATTATCTGCATCAAAGAAAGTGGCACCTAAATCTTCATAAGCAAGATCCGCAGTATTTTGAAAATCAATTTTCGTAAAAGAGCCATTATCCGTTTGTTTATAAATAGCACCATTACTACCTGAGGCAGCTCCAATGTAGCAGTCATCTAATCCATCACCATTAAAATCACCTACTGCCAATGCAGGACCAAAATTGGACATCTTGTGCGGTAATAAGACCTGTATATCAAAGTCATTAAACTCATTTTCCACATGGCTTGGTAAAACAGTAGAATCACCACTATAGGCAGCAAACAGTTGAGCATTCTCTTCTTTTGTTGCTGTTTTTGTCTTCATTGCTTCACCATAATTAAGTGTCAATGTTTGATCTGACTCCACGTTTTTGATTAACTGTGACTTTCCATCTGGCCAAATTACTTCTAATGAATCTACTGCGGTTAAACTACCTAATCCAAAATGCAACTCCGGAGCTACAGAAGATTGATAGCCTCTGGTTAAAGTAAGCTCACCCACCTGAAACAGATCTCCAGCCCATAATTTAACATGAGTGCCTATTCCCATTTTATTCGCTTCCGGGCCTTTAAAGTCCACAGAAATATAGTGCTTGCCATGATCATGAGATATATTCTCATAAATATCTGCCTTGTTATCTATATTACTAATGATTAATTCAAGGTCTCCATCATTATCAAGATCAGCATAAGTAGCCCCATTAGAGAACCCCTTGTCAGTCAGCCCCCAAGCTTCTATTTTATTCTCAAAGGTGAGATCTCCATTATTTTTAAAAACATAATTAGCAATCGGCTCCGAAGGCATTTTCTTTACTTTCTCCAGCTGATTATCACTCTTACCACCATGACTTGCTTTGAAATAAATATCATTAGAATGTATCTTCTTGAAATAATCATTATTGTTCACATCCCTTCTGGTACCATTGGAAACGAAAATATCTTTCCAGCCATCATTATCGAAATCAGCAAAGAGCGGAGACCAACTCCAGTCTGTAGAGGTAAGACCGGCCAACCAACCAATGTTACTATATTGAGGCAGGCCATTGGCATCAACCCCACGGTGTACTTGCAAAGCATTGTACATATATTGGTGGTTAAGCCCTAAATCTACCAGCTCATAAAAACCTGCAGGGTTCATTCCAGACATATTTTCTTTAGACCGTCTGTTATCTTCAGGAGCCATATCTGCCTGAAAAATATCCATGTACCCATCATTATTAAAATCAGCCACATCGGCTCCCATTCCATAGTAAGCCGTTTGTCTGGTAGATTGCTTAATGGTATTAGAAAAAGTGCCATCCCCGTTATTCATATACAAGATATCAGGGCTAGCAAAATCGTTAGATACATATATATCTTTAAAGCCGTCATTATTAAGGTCACTAATGGTAGCACTCAAAGACAGACCAAAAGAAAGCAGACCCGCCTCTTCTGTTACATTAGTAAAAGTACCATCACCATTATTCCTATATAAATGATCAGAGAGATCCATTCTGGGGTGTTTATTCATTTGACTGTAATAAAATGACGGAGTATCAAACTTGGTTATGGGATAGTTAGCCACATATAAATCCAGGTCGCCATCATTATCATAATCAAAGAAGGTGGACTGTGTACTATGGCCAACATCAGCTATACCATATTGCATAGCCATCTCTTTAAAGACAGGAATACCTTCATCATTTAAGCCTTGATTAACGAATAATTGATTAGGTGTTTTCTTACTTCTACCAGATACACTGATATAAATATCCTGCCAGCCATCATTATTAATATCACAGACAGTGACACCGTGCATCCAGGAGCCATCTCCGGCCGTACCCGAAGTCTGGGTCACATCTTTGAATTCCAGATTTCCCTTATTGAGATAAAGCTTATTTTCCACCATATTGCCGGTGAAATAGATATCAATAAGGCCATCATTGTTAAAATCCCCCACGGAAACACCGCCTCCCATATAGATATAAGGGTAATTGAAGTAATTAAATGTATCCGTTTCTGTAAGCTTATTGGCAAAATCTATATTAGACTTCTCAATTGAAACTTTTTTAAAGAGTGCATACTTCACATCATTTTCCTCACTGACCTTTTCATTGGGCTTCTCTGGCATACAACTTAGCACCAGACCGAAGCAGCCAGCGAGTATACTGTACTTAAACTTCTGCAGTAATGACATAATTAGTTTATTTAGGAATAGATCAATTATTTGTAATTCAAAAAAAGGTTCTAAAAACATGTTAAACGCCTTCAGAACCTTTTCAACTTAACTTATTATACAAGAGATAATCTTCAGCATTAATGCTTTATAAGATTTTAGTATCCATTATTTTGATCTGCGTTAGTCACCTTGTCATTAGAGTTGATTTCTCTTTGAGGAATAGGAAAATGCTCATGCTTACCTACCTGAAAATCAAATTGACCAAGAACATCACCAGCTATACCCCATCTTACTAAGTCTGGAAATCTCACCTGCTCCCCAGCTAGCTCCACCATGCGTTCATGCACTATTGCTTCAAATCGTTCCTGTTTAGTAGTAACAGGATAAGTAGCATTCATAGCAGGGGTACCATAGTTAGGCATACCGACCCGATCTCTCACCATATTTAAATACATTAACGCATCACCTCCATCAGCTGCCAGCTCATTTTCTACCTCTGCCATCATTAGCAGAACGTCAGCAAACCTTATAACCTTCATATTAATACCTGATGCCTGATCTTCATTAGCATCTTTATAGTAATTTTGGTACTTTCTCCATGCTGCTACTCTATCAAGAGGAATGGATACAATACCACCTGCGAAGGTATCTCCATTGGAGTAAAAGGTCATGTCATATCTGGGATCACCGTCTTCATATTCATCAAGAAGCATTTCAGAAGGATAAACATTGAACCAGTCATTCCAACCATACTCCTGTCCACGAAAGGTCACTTCATTATAGCCTGCTCCAGAAACATCCGAATTCCATTTATCTGTATCAGGAAAAGCATCATCAAATTCTACTTCAAAAATAGATTCTTCATTGTGTTCTGTTTCTTCCAGAAAATTCTCCTCATAATTATTTACTAATGTATATTCACCTAAAATATTAGTAAACGCATCTTTAGCTGCTTGATACTCTTGCCTATACAAGTGCACTTTTCCTAATAAAGCATATGCAGCTCCAACCGTTGCTCTACCATTTTCAGTATTCTCTTTAGCATATAAATTGGCTACAGCAAACTCTAAATCAGGAATTATAATATCATTATAAATATCTTCTTCTGGACGAATAGGAAAGCCTTCTGTAGATTGAGGTATTTCCTTGATATAGGGTATATCCCCAAATCTCGTAACTAAAATAAAATAATAGAATGCTCTAAGAAAATGAGCCTCTCCTAAAAATTTATTTTTCTCTTCAGGTGGCAATTCACTAACGAGGATTTGATCTATTAATTCTTGATTGTTAATCACATAATTAGCTTTATGAATACCTCTATAACAGCTTTCCCAAAAAGCACCAATAGCACCATGATCTGCATTAAAGGTAAATTCTAAATATTGCCTCTTATCCGCCTCAAGTTGAGAGTTACCAGAATTTTCATGCGCCATATTATCCATTGCAAAAAACATATGTCTATTATATAACCCTTGCGTTTGTAGGTTGGAATAAATTGCATTAACCGAAGCCTGAAGTTGGGCTCTATTTTGAAAGAAATTATCCGCGGGAGGTCTGTTTGGACTTTCTAATGACAAATCATCTTCATTACAACTATAAGTCATAAAAAGTATGCAGAGCAACAATATTGTTTTATTTATATTTTTCATGATCATGTTAATTAAAATCCGATTTGAATACCTGCAATGATGGATTTAGCAATTGGGTAATTTCCAAAATCAACTCCATAGGAGAAGTTATTGGCAGTATTGTAACCACCAATGGCTCCCGGTACAGCATTGGGGGCAGTTGCAGAGTAATTACCAATTTCAGGATCCAAGCCACTATAATCTGTTATTGTGATTAGGTTCTGTCCACTTACATATATTCTGAATTTAGATATCTTATCATTAAATACAGATGGAGGGATGGTGTAGCCTATAGAAATGTTTCTAAATCTAGTGAAAGAGCCATCTTCGACAAACCTGCTGGATATTTCCGTGTTAGTACTAACACCTAATGCTCTTGGAACAGTATTAGATGTCCCCTCTCCTGTCCAACGATCAAGTACGGCTGTGCCTGAGTTAAAAAGACGTGGCATTCCTTCTAAATCATATTTATTAGTATTATATACATCATTGCCATAAACACCATTTACAAAGATGCTCAAATCAAAGTTTTTATATTTACCTGATATGTTAAGCCCACCTGTAGCTTTAGGGTAAGGATTCCCAATAAAAACTCTATCATCATCATTAATAACCTGATTACCATTAACTTCAGATGTATTTGTATTGACAATTCTAAAATCTCCTGGCTCAGCATTGGGTTGAATAGCATGGGCCTCAATCTCTGCCTGATTCTGGAAAATACCATCAAATTGCCATCCATAAAAACTAAAGGCTGGTTCTCCTACCTGCACTCGAGTTATAAATTGTCCCTCAAATGACGCTCCTTCTAAAGCTGGATTGGGGCCAGTACTGGTGACTTCATTCTTACTTGTACCTAAGTTTAAGGATACAGACCATTCAAAATCTCCAGATTTACCTTGATAACCTATCATTGCTTCAAAACCTTTTGTCTCCATTTCCCCAATATTTCTGACATAATCGTTTTGATAAAAACCAGATGAACTAGGTAACTTTGTAGGTAAAAGTATATCCTTTCCTTTGTTGAAATAATACTCTAAAGAAAAAGTAATTTTATCATCTAGTAATCCTCCATCTAAACCTATGTTAGACATTTCATTAGTTTCCCACTTTAGGTCGGGATTGGCTAAACCTGCTGAGCTGGCTCCAGCTGTTAATTCAGTTCCTATAGGATAAAAGAAGGTAGGCTCTATTAAGCTTTGATATCCGTAAGCCATAATATTATCATTACCAGTTTGCCCCCAACTGGCCCTTAATTTTAGATTACTAATAAAATCTAATGAACTAAAGAAATCTTCATCGCTTATTCTCCATCCTAACGAAATAGAAGAAAATGACCCCCATCTTTCATTGGCTCCAAAACGGGATGAAGCATCCCTTCTAAAAGATCCTGAGAAAATATATTTACCTTCAAAATTATAATTTAATCTGGCCAAATAACCTACTCTTCTGTATTCTATAGTAGAAGAATTAGTTACTAGATTCTGAAACCACAATTCTTCTATATCATCGGACAATTCATTCCTTGTACTCGAATTTTGATTTCTAGTATCCGTAGCTACATATTCAGTTAACGCTAAAATTTCAAAATTATGCTGATCGGCTAACGTTAGATTATAGTTAAGACTATTGGTAAAAGTCACAGTCATGAGCTCTCCATTGCTCAGGTAAGATTCAGAAAAAGGTTGTGCACCAGTAGCTCCATCAGAATCATCATTATATGAAGGCGAATGAATATTAAATCTAAAATGAGAATATTCACCTCCTAGTTGAGACTTAAATTTAAGACCATCTATTATCTCATACTGACCATATATATTACCTATTATATTTCTTTCTCTGTTACTAATATCTACCAATTCTAAAATTCTGACTGGATTGGCAGCATCCTGTCCGTCAATGGACGAATTAGGTCCTTGGAAACCTCCCAAATTATCAGGATTTCGAACGGACAAGTATGGTGGCATTTTAATTGAATGCTCTATAATAGAACGCCCCCCACTACTAGTCTCGGGAGACTGATCACTCAGAGCCAAAGACAATGTCTCTCCAAACTCAAATTTACCTAATGTGAAATTACTATTGGCCCTAAGGTTAAAGCGCTCATAATCGGTAGTAATAATAATACCTTCCTGATTCAAGTATCCTGCAGAAATACGGAAGGTACTATTTTCACCCCCTCCAGATACTCCCAGAGTATAATTCTGCATTAACCCAGATTGAAAGATTTCATCTTGCCAATCCGTATCATTTTGAAGCATATTAGCATACTGTGGATCTGAAGTTCTGGGAGGAGCAGCAATATCATTGGCATACTGCACATACTGTTGGGTGTTCAGCAAATCAAATCGCTTAGTTGACCATTGGCTACCTGCGTAAGTACTAAAATCTACTTTTACTTTACCTGACTTACCTGTTTTAGTAGTGATTAAAACCACACCATTTGATCCTTTAGAACCATAAACAGCTGTGGTAGAAGCGTCTTTTAATATCTGGATATTCTCAATATCATTCGGGTTCAAATCACCAATGCCTGATACGATAATTCCATCTACCACATATAAGGGATTGTTGTTATTAAGTGTACTTAAGCCCCTGATTGTAATATTTGGGTTAGTACCCGGAGAACCGTTATTAATTACAGAAACACCAGGAGCTCGACCTTGTAGTACCTGATCTGTAGTAGCTACCGGCACTGCTGTGATCTCCTCCTCTTCTATGGAGGCGATAGCTCCAGTAACCTGTGCTCTTTTCTGCGTACCGTAACCTACCACTACTACTTCGGTAAGTTCCTGTGCGTTGAGCTCCAGGGTTACATCTATTTTGGTTTGGGAGCCTACATTAATCTCTTGGGTGGTGTACCCTATAAAAGAAAAGATTAGTACATCTTCCGGGTTAGCAGATAAACTGTATTCTCCATTGATATCAGTAACTGTACCTTTAGAAGTTCCTTTAATTAGCACAGAGGCTCCCGGAAGTGCTGAGCCTGAATCATCAAGAATGGTACCTGAGATTCTGCTTTGTGCATAGGAAAGACTACAGGTAAGCATTACGAACAGACTGAGGAGCAATCTCAACCCCGACCGCCTGTTGAGGTTAGTAAAACGTAGCGTCATTAGTTATAGGTTTATAAGTTAGAATAATGGTTCAATATTTATTTTTCTATGTCATCGATAGGTCTATTTAAATCTTCATAAAACAACCGTTTGTTTTTTATTCAAACGATTGAAAAGTCCATTTATAAATCTTTTTACTTATTGAATTTAAAAACAATATATCAACTACGCAATCGATTGTTAATAATTTAACCAAGATTTTCTAATAAAATATTAATAATCAACTTAAAAGCCTATATCAAGATCTAAACGAATGCGCTGACCGTTTTCTGTGTCATCGCCATAGGCATGGAGCTGCCTTACATTAAAATATCTGGCCTTGAGTTTAAAATTGGCATTTATCATATACCCCGCCATAATCTCCAGCCCTTGAAAATTAGTTAACCTGCCAGCTGGTGAATCATAAGAAGAATAGTCCCACCTGACCCAGTCATTTTGTGCCATAAAATCTACTGCAGCAAATCGCTCCAAATAGGTGTAATATAAACCAACAGTATAATCTCCTGCCTTTTTAAAGTCTCCATATAATAGCCCTAGCACCAAGCCTTCTCTCTCCTCTTTTAACATGGAGGAAATAGATTCTGCATCATCATAACTTTGTAAATTATTATAATAGTCTACTCCAATACTTACGGCAGGCTTATCACTCAACTTATAATTAGCACCTAAATGTAATATCGAATATTTAATGAGCTCACTGGCATTGCCATCTGGCACTAATGGCAAATTATGGAAGTAATAATAAGCCGGAAAGAACTTCAATCGCTTAGACATACAGGTAGTTACCAGCTGTATCCCTTCCATGTAGCCATCATCTGCAAAGGACCTTCCGGCCGAGCCTATGATAAAATGCCCAACCTTTACGTCAAAAGCAGGAAACCAAGACAATTTATTAAAATGACCTTGTAAAAATATGCCTTCAGGGTATACGTTATCACTCCAGAATAATTCGTTCTGTTTCTGAAAAGGATAAGTGTTCTTACCAATCCAGCCTGAAAACCATTTGTATTGGCCTTTAAAGTATAACTTCTCAAAACCCAAAGGCAATATTTCGAACTCTCCTCCCCCACTACCCAACGTAATATGCGGGTCTTGCTGATTGCTATAGGTACCCGTTCTTATCCTCGTACCAAAAGAAGCCCATTCATTATATTGGTAGCTGGCACCGAACCGAAGTCTGTACCTCAGCCGCGATCGGTCATCTCTATAGGAGCCGTCAGACTTGCGAGAATCCCAGTCTTGTTCTATTCTAAATCTAAAATCTGCGGTAAAAGATAATTTGGAAGCTGTTAAACTATCAATCTGTGAATAGGCAGAATGCAGCGCCATAAATAACAGTAGGAATGTAGTAGCAAATCTCATGGAATCAGGTCAGGTTAAGGTTATCCCGCGTCAATTTCCCTTCTTCTTACTGAAGTTAACGCTTATACCAACTCCCAGCAACAACTTTTTAATAATAATTCATATTAGATAATTCATAATAGATAATTCATAATAAGTTCCTCGTCTTAATAATTCCTTATATTTAATAAAAACCCTACTCTCATGAAATCACTACTTTGCCTAATCCTTTTTTTGGGGCTAAACCAACTGTTTGCCCAATCGAACCTTAAGCTTAATGATCAGAATTATTTAGAAATGCCTGGTTTGAATGTCACGGTCTTCAGTGATATTTATCCTGATGGTCATCAAACCGGAGTGACTATTATACAACATGGCGTAAGAGTCGCTGCCAATGGAGATGTTCGTTTAGAAATTTCTCCAGGCCAATGGTCTCCCATGCCTAAAGGAGGAAAGCTGACGGTTGACAAAGAAAATCAGACTCTATCTCAAAAATTATGGTATCCGGACTCTTCCAAAAACAGAACGGGCTTTAATCCTATTGACTATCCTGATTTACAGTTTACCTATAACGTAGAAGTAGAGCCTCTTAAAAACAGCTCATTCAAAGTTTCAGTCAACCTGGAAAACGCCATTCCGCAAGAATGGGTGGGTAAAATGGGATTCAATTTAGAATTATTTCCGGGAGACCTATTTGGTAAAAGCTTTATTATGGATGAGCAGTATGGCATATTTCCAGCTCAGCCTTATGGCCCTATCAAGTATATAAATGATGAAAATTTAAACACCCCTCTAGCTACTGGTCATGAACTAACCATAGCTCCTGAGAGTGATAAACAAAGAATGCTGATTACTTCCGATGCAGAACTTGAGCTGTGGGACGGCCGCTCAAATCATAACAATGGCTGGTACATAGTAAGATCCCAAATACCCGCTAATAAAACCCAAAAGGCCATTGAATGGATTATTACGCCTCATGTTATCCCTAACTGGCAATACACTCCGGTGATTCAGGTCTCTCAGGTAGGTTATACTACTGAGCAGGAGAAAATTGCTGTTATAGAAATGGATAAAGAAGACCATCAGTCTTCTAACATAAAACTATTACGCTTAGGCAAAAATGGACAGCAAGAAGTAAAATCAGTTGTACCAGAAGATTGGGGAACCTTCTTAAGGTATCAATACAAAACCTTTGATTTTACAGAGGTGAAAACTCAAGGCATGTATTTCCTTGAGTATAGAGGTAAGCAAACGCATGCCTTTAAAATTGGAGACGATGTTTATGATCGGCAGGTGTGGCAACCTACGTTGGAATATTTTCTACCTGTCCAAATGTGCCACATGAGAGTCAATGAAAAATACCGCGTGTGGCATGGGCGCTGTCACTTAGATGATGCTCTGATGGCTCCGCTAGATTCAAATCATTTTGATGGATATGTACAAGGCCCTGCTACACTTACTAAATATAAACCTTTGGAACATGTGCCTCAGCTAGACCGTGGTGGCTGGCATGATGCCGGCGATTATGACCTGCGGGTGGAATCTCAAATAGGCACCGTCTGGATGCTAGCTCTGATGATTGATGAATTTGGGCTAGACTATGATGCGACCCTTATAGATGAAGAAAAGCAATTGGTTGAAATTCATGTGCCTGACGGAGAATCTGACGCCTTACAACAAATAAAGCATGGATTGGCCAACATACTGGGAGGCTATAGGTCTATGGGTAGGCTCTACAGAGGAATTATATGCTCTGATCTGAGGCAATATGTTATGCTTGGAGATGCTGTTAACATGACAGACAATAAAGTGTATAATCAAAAAGGAAGACCCGACGACCGCCTGGTATTTACTGAAGATAATCCTGATAGAGAGCTTTATGTGGCTGCCGGATTAGCTGCTGTGGCTCGAGTCTTGAAAACTTCCGATAAAGATCTTGCTGATGAATGCCTTGAAGTAGCTTTGTCATTATATGCTTCCGCGAAGGAAAAAGCAAAAGGCATAGATAACCGCGTGCTAGCATTGTCAGAAATAATACTCACCACCAAGGATCAAAAATTCAAAGATGAGCTTATAAAAATGGCTCCCGAGATTACCGCTCGAATGGCCAACTGCGGTTGGGCTATAGGTCATGTCATCCATGCTATTGACAACAAAAAATTTAAAAACACCATGACCACAGCAGCGGCTGATTTCCAACAAGAATTAAAGAAGCAAAAAACAGAAACCCCTTTCGGTGTACCCTATAAACCGAACATTTGGGGTGCAGGCTGGGGTTTGCAACGGTTCGGTGTAGAGCAATACTTTTTCCATAAGGGCTGGCCAGAGTTTGCTCCTGCTGACCTAACCATCAATGCATTGAACTTTGTATTAGGAGTGCACCCGGGAGAAAACACCTCTTCATTTGCCTCTGGCGTTGGCTCGAAATCAGTAACTGTAGCTTATGGTGTAAATCGTGCCGAGTGGAGTTATATCCCTGGCGGGGTAGCTTCCGGAACCGCTCTCATCCGTCCTGACTTGCCAGAACTAAAAGTGTGGCCCTTCTTTTGGCAACAGACAGAATATGTAATGGGCGGTGGAGCTACTAACTATATGTTTTTGGTGTTGGCGGTTAATCATTTGCTGAAAAAATAAAATCCAGCTCCTTTTATAATTAATTTCTTTTTACCGCAGTAAAGATTTACACTAGTTACCAAGCTTCATAATGACTACATTTGCAGACTATATTTAAATAACATTGTTTTGACTACTTTCAAAGAACTAGGTGTAACGCCACAGCTCGTTAAAGGCCTTGAGGAATTAAGGATAATCACCCCCTCTCAAATACAAAATGAAGTAATACCTGTGTTACTCTCAGGAGATACTGACCTGGTAGGCCAGGCTCAAACAGGCACAGGAAAAACTGCAGCCTATGGTCTTCCGCTGCTACAAAAGGTAGATCCTACCAAAAAGGTGGTACAAGCTTTAATTCTTTGCCCTACCCGCGAACTAGGACAGCAAGTAGCCAAACAGCTTTTCAAATTCACTAAGTACACTGATAAGATATTTACAGAAGCTGTATATGGTGGAGCTCAGATAGATAAACAAATAGCAGCTCTAAAGCGACCAACACATATCATAGTGGCTACTCCCGGCCGTTTAATAGATTTGGTAAACAAAAAAGCGGTTGACCTTTCACATGTTAAAACCGTAATACTTGACGAAGCCGACGAAATGCTGAGCATGGGGTTCAAAAAAGAACTCGATCAGATTCTTGGCTTTCTTAGTAAAGTAAAAAACAAATGGTTGTTCTCTGCTACTATGCCTCATGGTATCAGACAGATTGTAAACCAGCATATGGCTGCCGATGCCCATCGTATTGAGATCAATAAAAAGGAGGTGGTGAATAAAAACATAGTTCACCAATTTGTGATTACCCAGGAAGCTGACAAGCTACAGGTAATGCTGGAATTTCTCAAAACACAAAAAGGTAATAGAGGCGTTGTATTCTGTAAAACAAAAAAGGCCACTAAAACTGTTGCTAAGCAGCTAATTGCTAAAAATGTAGCTGCAGATGCCATCCATGGAGATCTGCTGCAAAAAGAAAGAGATAAAGTAATGCGTGCCTTTAAAAATGAAAGCCTGCAATTACTCATAGCCACTGACCTTGCGGCAAGAGGTATTGATATACCAGACCTTTCATTTGTTATTCATTATGAATTACCTGACAAAGAAGAATATTACACTCACCGAAGTGGAAGAACTGCCAGAGCAGGTAACAAAGGAGTTTCATTGGCTATTGTAACTACCCCTGAAATGAAACAACTACGATACTTAGAGAAAGCACTTCACCTAAGCTTTATTCAGGTAAGATAATCACAAAAAAAGGCTGTCAATCATAGATTGACAGCCTTTTTTTAATAAATATTTGGTATAAAAGTTAGTTCTATTCTTCTTCTTAAGAAGATATCACCACCTTACTTCTTAGCATATTAAGTAGATTATACAATCCAAAATAAGTACGATTAATGTACAATCCGTGCTTATTGCCTCGCGCCGTTTTAGAGTGCCTTATTTCTTTCATGCGAGACATTCTGTCCCCCAGTTCAAAGATCTGAGAGAAGTATTCATCATCACCAAAATCAAATTCTTTAGACCTAAAAGGCTTTCCTAACAGGTCAATCAGCTCCACAAATACTTTCATGAAAAATGATCTCTCCTCAGGTGTATCTGTCTTAGCCAAAAATCCCAGGTCAAGGAAAAGCTTTTCTAAATCAAAATCTCCGTTGAGCACATCGCTACGCATCAGCTGGAAGTACTTTTCATAGAAGTCTTCAGGAATCACTTTCACACAACCGAAGTCGATAATTCCTACTTTGTTACCAGTAGTTATTATGAAATTTCCCGGATGCGGATCAGCATGTACTTGTTTAAGTTGGTGGATTTGAAAATCATAAAAATTCCATAGTGCCTGCCCTACTTTATCTCGTAACTCCTGAGAAGGTTTATGGCTTATCCAGTCTTTTAAATGATGGCCATCAAGCCAGTCCATCACTAATATCCTTGCACTAGAAAACTCAGGATAATAGTTAGGAAACACCACATTATCTAAATGCGATGAAAGCTTGGTGATCTCCTGCGAACGCTCCAGCTCTAATTTATAGTCAGTTTCTTCTATGAGCTTAGACTCCACTTCCTCAATGTACTGCTCTAGCTCTGCTCTCCCTAAATTAAACATGCGCGCGGCAATAGGCCTCACCATCTTCAAGTCAGAGCTAATAGAATCGGCCACACCAGGATATTGCACCTTTACTGCCAGCTTCTTTCCCTTAAGGGTAGCTCTATGCACCTGACCAATAGAGGCTGCATTAACCGCTGAGCGAGTAAATGAATCGAATATCTTATCAGGAGAATCTCCCAGATATTGCTGAAAAGTCTTTACTACTAAAGGATAAGATAATGGTGGAGCACTATACTGTGACATGGAAAACTTATCCTGATAAGCCGTAGGCAGCATGTTTTTATCCATACTCAGCATCTGAGCCACCTTGAGCGCACTACCTTTTAGCTCACTTAAAGACTCATAAATATCAGTAGCATTCTCAAGATGCAACTCATCATTATTCAAGTCTTTATCAAAAAGCTTTTTACTGTAATGCTTTATATAATTACCACCTACCTTCGCTCCTGTTTTAATAAACTTACTGGCCCGCTGTACCTTTGAGGTAGGTATATTAATCTGTTCTTTCATTCAATTAATTATCGTGACTGATACATAAACTTGGCAAAATCCACTATCATATCCAGTGGACCTCTTCCCATGAGTTCAAAAGACAGGTTTACTGACTTTTCTATAGCAGCATCTGTATTGGTGAAATTGGCGCTTTCATCTTTGCTCCAATACCTTAACACAAATAACAGCTGTAGCCAAAGTCCATCTTTATACCGCTCTGAAATCAATGGTCTCTTCACTATCTCTTCGCTTTCCATTCCTTCATCAACCAATTGCTGAATAAATTGTAAGTATTCTGCCTTAAAACCTTTCATAAAACCCGGAGTCAACTCTGGTGACTTCTTCAAAGATTTTAGTGAGTGCATTACAAAGCTCCTATCTTGTTTCAGCACTTCTATTAAAGTATAATAAAAGGCCAATAATTTCTCTCTTACCGTGTATTCAGGGTAAACAGAGTCTTTATGTAAGGTAGCTATTGTATCATCTATATATTTCTGCCAAATAGAGTTTTCTATGGAAGCAAAAGATCCGTAATAAAGATAAAATTCGCTTTCATTCATTTTTAAGTCCATCATAAACTTAAATACCGAAGGGGGTACTTCTCCATTAAGCAAAACATGTTTTTTATAGGCATCTTGAATTTTGCCTGCTATATCCGTTTTTGGGGCTGCTTTTTTAGTCTTTTTTGCTTTTGTTTCCATATCTTGAATAAACGCTTTATTAGTCGATTAAGTTTTGCCTCTGTAAGAACAAAATTACAAAGGCACACGTTCAGATTGACAACACCTAAATCACCTAAAACCTATGAAAAAAACGTCTGAAAACCGCAGAAATTTCATCATTAAAAGCTCTATGGCCGCCGGAGCGCTGTCTCTGGGCTCTTCCTACTTACTATCTTGCAGTGGCAAGAACAAGCCAGCCGAAAGTACAACCGAAAAAGCCCCAGCTACTAAAGAAAGCCTGGGCATAGCTCTGGTAGGCCTCGGCAGTTATGCCACCTATCAGTTAGCTCCTGCCTTGCAAAAAACAGAAAACTGTCACCTGGCAGGCATTGTAACTGGTACACCTAGCAAAGAAGAAGTCTGGATGAAAAAGTACGACATACCTAAGGCCAATGTCTACAACTATGAAAACTATGACGAAATAGCCAATAACGACGACATCGACATTATTTATGTGGTGCTACCCAATTTTATGCATGCAGAATACACCATAAGAGCAGCCAAGGCTGGCAAGCATGTTATTTGCGAAAAGCCTATGGCTATTTCCGTAGAAGAGTGCGAACAAATGATAGCGGCCTGCAAAGAAAACGATGTACACCTCTCTATTGGCTATAGACTTCATTTTGATCCTTACAACTTAAAGGTGAGTGAACTGGGACAAAAAGAAGTGTATGGTAAAGTAAAAAAGATAACTGGTGCCCATAGCTTTAAGCTAAATGATCCACATGCCTGGAGGGCCAAGCAAGATCTTGCCGGCGGGGGTCCGCTAATGGATATTGGTATTTATGTATTGCAAGGGGCCTTATATACTATGGGCAAAAATCCTATAGAAGTGTCTGCTAAGTATGGAGAAGTGACCAGGCCAGATATATTCAAGGACGTAGAGCAGTCTATTGACTTTACTCTAAAATTTCCTGGCGGAGCCACCGCTGATGCTACTACCAGTTATTATGATTCTGGCAACTTCCTTAGGGCTGAAGCCGAAAAAGGCTGGTGGGAGCTAAAGCCAGCATACTCCTACTCTGGCATAAAAGGAGAAACCAGTGATGAAAAGCTTACCTACCCGCCCATCAACCAGCAGGCCTTACAAATGGATGACTTTGCCAAGTGCGTAATGAATAACGAAAAGTCAAAAGTACCTGGTGAGATGGGATTACGAGATATGAAGATAATTACATCTATCTATGAATCAGCTGATAAGAAAGAACCGGTAAAATTAGTTTGGTAGTTATTCAAACGGTTTTATGGAATATGGTGTCTTAATACATCATACTATTAAACAACGAATAACAACTTATGAAAAGAACAACATTAATCGTAGCAATGCTACTTATCGGGATATCAGCTTTTGCTCAGCAAATGGTAAACAATAATGGCCCACTTGTTAAAAAAATAGAAGTTAGAGGAAGTGCCGAAATGGAGATTATTCCTGATGAGATTTTTATTAGAATAGCTTTAAAAGAATATAAAGATGGCTCTAAAAAGGTAGAGATGAATAAGCTGGAGGCCGAACTGGTAAAAGCAGTAAAAAGCCTTGGTCTACCACAGGAAAGTCTGCAAGTAGATAATATTTATGGCTATAACTGGGATCCTCGTAAAAAGCGTAGTGATGATTTTATGGCCACAAAAAGCTTCAGGCTAAAAGTGAGCAATGTAAAAATGATCAATGACCTTGTAGCGAAATTAGACTCTGAAGGGGTTAACAGCATGGGCGTAGATGAAGTATCTCACTCAAAAATAGAAGAATATCGTAAAGAGCTTAAAATTAAGGCCTTGAAAATGGCTAAGGAAAAAGCTGAATTTCTTTTAACAGGTATAGATGAAGAAATAGGCTCAGCTCTTGAAATTGAAGAGATTGATTACAATGCGCCTACCCCTATGAGAATGTCTAATGTGGCTATGATGAAATCAGAATCAGCTAGCATGGATTACCAGAGTGAACTTGATTTTAAAAACATCACTATTAGGTCTGAAATGCGAGCTGTGTTTGAAATAAAATAGGACTATTTTATTAATTCACTGTTCTAAAAATTGATTTTGTCATTTTTTTTAGTTATCTATTAAGCAGTGTGTAACTAAAAAACAGACTTTATGCTAAAACAAAACAGAGAAAAAACAGGATATCAGGAAAAATTAGAAATGGCAGTTGAAAAAGTAGAAAATCTTGGTTTTGATAACATCAGAGCAGATTTACCAGAATTTGATACGCCAGCAAAACTTGTTAATCAGAACAACAATGACGTATTTATTCCTGATATCACTGCAAAAAGCAAATCTGGAAAAAAAGCATACTTTGAACTGTCAAAAAAAGTGAAAGACACACAAAAGCTAGTCAATAAATGGAAGTTACTATCCACTATGGCTACTATTAAAGAAGGTGCCTTTCAAATATTTGTGCCGCATGGATCTATGAAGTTCACTAAAGATCTGGTGACTAAATACAATATAGCGGCAGAACTAATAAAAATATAAGTCCACTTAGATACTTACGCATGGAAGAGGCTGCCGCAATCAGCCTCTTTTTTTTATTTAAGCCTTAATCTGGCATAATTATCCCCCAACTGTAGAATTCTTTCCCTACAAAAAAAGGGCATTTCCCCTATTAAAGGTACATAAGCCATTAGGCACAGCAGTTGTATATAGGTGAAACAAGTGTATTTGAAGCACTTCTATAAAGACTAACTAAGAAAACTTGTACCACTATGAATACTGAATTATTAAAAAGATTATCTGAATGTTCTATCGCTTGTGATAACTGTGCTGATGCTTGCTTGGGAGAAGAAAATGTAAAAGCTATGATTAGATGCATCAGAACTGACAGAGACTGCGCGGCTATTTGCTCTCTAACTGCCGCTTATGTTTCAGGTAATTCTGAATATACTGAGGCTGCGCTTCAACTATGCAAAGACGTATGTAATGATTGTGCAAAAGAATGTGCTAAGCATGACCATGACCACTGTAAGATATGTGCTAACGCCTGTAAAGCCTGTGCTGAAATCTGCGAAGAATATTTGAACGCAGTGGCTGCGTAAAACTATGAGTAACTCATCCAAAGGAGGCAACCTGGGTTTTGCCTCTGTATGGTCTCTTACTGCCGGAGGAATGGTAGGCGGTGGTATCTACACCGCCTTAGGCGTGGTAGTAGCAGTAGCAATGCAATGGTCTTGGCTGAGTTTTGCTATAGCAGGTATAATAGCTATTACATCTGCATATAGCTATGTAAAATTAGCCAATAAGTTTGAAGAAAGCGGTGGCGCTTTTGAGTATTTGCGAGATATTAACCTTAATGGAATAGCTGGGAGCCTTTCCTGGCTACTAGTAGTTGGCTATGTCTTAACCATAGCTCTCTATGCATTTGCTTTCGGACATTATATTTCATTTGCCTTTGACGCCGGTCCTTGGCTAACAAGAGTCCTTGCTATTGGCATAGTAGCACTTATGATCTTCCTAAACCTTATGGGGGCAGGTAAGTTAGCTATAGTAGAAATAATAATTGTTTGGGCTAACCTCATTGCACTTTTAATCCTGGCTATTTACGGACTCTCTCAGTGGGATTCTTTGCAACTTATGGCTGGTGCTGAGCCTAAAAGTATTTGGAGTGCACCCATTGGTGCAGCAGCCATTTTCGTGTCATATGAAGGCTTTCAATTGCTTACCTATGAATATGATGAAATCAAAAAACCTAAAAAAAGATTATTCCCTGCAGTAATGTCAGGAGTATTGTTTGTAGTAATCATTTACATTATGGTAGCTCTTGGAGCGGTTATGCTAGCCGGAGCACTTACCACTATAGATGAAAAGCAAGTAGCGCTAGCCGTTGCTGCTAAAGAAGGACTAGGCATGCCTGGCTTTATAATGATTATTGTTGCTGCTGGTTTGGCCACTGCTGCTGCTATCAACTCCACTTTATTTTCTACCGCTAAGTTAACAGCTCGGGTAGCCAAGGATGGTGAAATGCCGTACTTCTTTGAGCACAAAAATGATAATGATGTACCCGACCGATCAGTGATTGTAATAGGAGTACTTGCTGCTTTACTTGCGATTTTAGGATCTTTATCCACTCTGGTAGAAGCTGCGTCTTTAGTTTTCCTTTTCACATTTCTCTCCGTTAACTATATAGCCCTGAAAAAATTTAATTCACGCAAATGGATTCCCATGACTGGCCTTATAGTGGGCGGAATTGTTTTAATTATTCTTACAGCCAGGCTAGCTATCATTAACCCTGTAAGCTTAGCTTTATTAGGGGGTTTAGGGGTTATTATCATATTTGGCAGGCCAGCCATATTAGCCAAAATCAATAAGTCCGATAATTATGAGAAAGAGTAGCTTAATTGTAATAGTAATAGCCTTATTGGCTTCTTTTTCATTCCATTCTGCCTCAGCAAAACAGAAAGATGCTCATTTTAGGCTCGTTAATTTTATAGAAGCACCTGAGGCAAAACTCACAATAACTAATCTGAAAAATGGAGAGCAAGTTGTATTTACTATTGACTATGGAAAGTCTATGAAATACGTTAATCTCTCACCAGATCATTACCAATTTTCAATTCTTATAGAGAATGAAAAAGTTCTGGAGCAAGAATTTGTAATAGGTGCTAATGGTTTTTACACCCTAGTATTAGCAGGCATGCTAACTGATGATATTCAAACCAATGAATATACTACCATTTTTAAATTGAAGAAGCTTTTTGGAGGAGAAACCAAAGATGACAACAACTTTATGCCTCAATGGTATATGTTAAGAGACAACTACGACGGTAGCACAAAAGCTCCTTATGTCCGTTTTGTTAATGTTAGCCCCTCTTCTACTCCACTATCTGTGCAAGAACAAAATTCAAAATTATTTAAGAAGGTACTCTACCCTCATAACACTGACATGAAAAAGATAACTGGTGGAAGCCATAGATACGAGATAAAAAAAGGGGATATAACGGTATCTGAAATTGAACTAAAAACTACTGCAGGGTATGTTTACACCATATTTACAGGCCCCAATATGAATGATGCCAGAGAAATGAAAACTATAGTACTTGAAAATAAGTCGAAAGCACTTATGATGCAGAAGAATTAGTCTCAATACTATAAAGACACATTAACCATAACAATTTGGTACTTTATCAATTGTATATATAAATGATTAGTAAGAGCATTAAGCATTAGCTCTTTTATATTTTAATAAAACAAAATATAATTATGTCAGGATTTTTAGAAAAATGGGGAGAATCAGCATATACCACTTTAGGCTTTTTCTGGTCAGCACTATGGGCTTTTGCTTTAGGCTACATTGTTAGTAGTATGATCCAGGTCTTTGTTACGCAAGACCGCATGAAAAAATCTATGGGCGGAGCCGGAGCCAAAGAAGTAGGTCTGGCCACATTTTTCGGTTTCATATCTAGCTCCTGTAGCTTTGCTGCGCTGGCCACCACCAAGTCATTATTCAAAAAAGGTGCAGGATTTATACCCTCTATCGCCTTTTTACTGGCCTCCACCAACCTGGTGATAGAGCTAGGAATAGTAATAAGTATTTTCCTTACCTGGCAATTTGTGGTGGGTGAATATGTGGGAGGTCTATTACTCATACTCATCTCCTGGGTTTTCATAAAACTGACTAAACCTCAAAAGCTTATTAAGAAAGTCAGAGAAAAATTCAGCAATGAAGAGGAAGGCCATCAAATGGATTCACCTGACTGGCGCAAAGAGATCAAAAGCTTTAAAGGCTGGCATAAAGTAGGGATGCAGTACATCATGGAATGGAAAATGGTATGGAAAGATGTTACCATCGGTTTTACCATAGCCGGAATAATAGCCGCTTTTGTTCCTAAAAGCTTCTACCAAACACTATTTATAGGTACTGGAAACGGTGGAGCCGATAGCCTCTCCTTTGTGCAAGTATTAGAGCATGTATTAGTTGGTCCGGTTGCCGCATTTACCACCTTCATAGGATCTATGGGTAATATACCGTTGGCGTCATTGCTGTATTCTAATGGTGTGAGCTTTGCCGGAGTAATGGCTTTTATTTTCAGTGATTTGGTAGTATTCCCGGTATTAAGAATTAATGCCAAATATTATGGTTGGAAAATGGCCCTTTACATTTTATTAACCCTCTTTGTAGCCTTAATAGGCTCTTCACTCTTATTACATTATGGTTTCAGCTTTTTAGATATACTGCCTGAAACGCAGAGTGGACAAGGAATGCAAGATCAGGAGCACTTCAAAATCAATTACACTTTCTTTCTAAATATTGCCTTTTTAGCTATCTCTGGACTATTAATTTGGTTCAAAAGTAAAAAGCCCAAAGATGGAGGACATCACCACGGACACGCCATGGCAGATAAAGGAAAACTAGAAAGTATATTGAAAGTGTTAGCAATAATAGCTTATATCTGGCTTCTGGGAGGGATAATAATTAAATATGCCCTCCTGTAATGGAAGCGCTAAATACTTTATCTGAAATGCCATAAAAGAACATGGCCGACCGGTGTGATATCACTTCTACCTGAATAAGCCGGTGTTTATCATTAAAACAAGCTTCAACTAAGAAATTCTCAAGCTTATACAGCTTGAGGAGCTTCTCAAAATGATGACATTCTTTTAAGAAAACACCATTTGTCAGAATTATCTCATACCTCTCATCAAAAGTAAAGCCATCGAACATCTCCTTAGTCACCATGATATCAATATAGTAATTAATCATCTGTATATCAATTTTCTTATATTATAATCTGATTAATCTTTCTGTACCTAAAACATAATTTCTTAATTTTCCACCACAATTGATTCATCACTTTCTGAGTATCTTTAACACCTCATGAGAAACCCTCTATTATTATTGCTGCTCTGTGGTTTATCCCTTACTACATATGCTCAAAAGCAGCCAGAAAAAAGACTAATAATAGAGCCTACATTCAGCGCAGGAGCTGGCTGGTGGGTTTATGACAAAAGTGATATTCAGCAGTGGGATCGCTCACACTATATCGCTAATCTTGATTTTGGCTTCAATGCACTGTACTGTATAACTAATACCTGGAATGTGGGAGCAGGTGTAAACTACAGCAGTTTAGGTGAACACGAGCTTATCGCCTATAATGACAATGCCGTGAGAAATAAATATGCCATAAGCGATGAACATATTACTTTCAGATCAGCCTTCATTACTACAGAGTTTTTCCTTATTAAAAGCCCTAATTATAAACTTGGTCCTTCTGTAGCCTACGGATGGTTTGATACTTCTGCCACCTATATAGGCCATGAAAATGATGACAGCAAAACGTACCTTAAAATAGGAGCATCTAATCAGTTTGGCTTGGGTAAAAACACCTCTCTGCACTTGCAGCTTCAATATGTAGCCATGACTATTAAGCCTGAAGAGGAGAACACTAAGCATTTAATTCGTAATCTTTCACTTTTATTAGGCCTCCGCTTTCATGCATTGTAAACCAATAAAAAGCATATTATTACTAATAAGCTTAAGCCTTATTTCCTCTTGGGCTTACGGCCAGGCAGAAGAGAAAAAGGAGATAGATGTTAATTTTTTGTTTAACTACTACTCACAAGACGGTGACCATGCCGCTGTAACCGGAGGCACCGGAACCCAAGACTTGCAAGACAGAGCCACTGAAATAGACATCAATATACCGCTAGATTCAATCAGTGCCATATTCTTCTACACACATCTTAACGTCTATACTTCGGCCTCTACAGATAATATCGATAGCCGCATGTCATCAGCCAGCAGAGAGGATGTCCGTGCCTCTGCAGAGGTAGGCTACACTAAAGACTATAATGATCGCCACACTTACTCAATCAGTGCTGGCGGGTCTACCGAAACAGATTACCTTTCTACTTATATAAAAGGCGGTTGGTCTATCGGTTCTGATGATGATAACCGCGAACTGGGGCTTAATGCAAGCGCTTACTTTGACACTTGGCTGCCTATTTTTCCCGAAGAAATCAGAGGTACCAATAATGCTATTATCACTACCAATAAGAGAAATTCATATGCCCTATCTGCCGTGTATTCTCAGGTAATCAATAAAAAACTGCAGGCTTCACTCCTTTTTGACCTGGTTTATCAAAAAGGCTTATTGTCTACTCCTTTTCATCGTGTTTACTTTGTTGATGAAGACCTACCCAAAATAGAAAAACTGCCCGATAGCCGCTGGAAATACCCACTTGGCCTCAGACTTAACTATTATATTAACGATTACTTTATAGGCCGATTTTTTTACCGCTACTATGCTGATGATTTTGGTATTGCAGCGCATACCGCTGATATAGAACTCCCCATTTCAATAACGCCGTACCTAACCATCAGCCCTTTTTATCGATTTCATACTCAGACCAAAGCTGATTTTTTCGCTGCCTATCAGCAACATTCCATTGATCAGGAATATTACACTTCAGACTATGATCTCTCTGGCTTCAATAGCCATAAGCTTGGCCTGGGTATTTACTATTCTCCTCTTTATGGAATTGGAAGAATGAAACTGAGTAAAAATAAGCTATCAATCCTTAAAGGCATAGCAATAAGAGCCGCCAATTATAGGCGTAGCGACGGGCTTGAAGCCTTCCTTATAAGCCTGAACTGTGATATTAGCATTTTAGCTAATAAACGAAACTAAACACTTCTATTTCAATTATTTAAATTCTCCAAAAAAGCACATTTCTCCTTTATTGACTCAACATTACCACCTCCTAATTCGTTATAAAACTGTGAGTTTGACTATAAAAAAGGAGGAAATATGAAGAAATGGAATATATTAGGAATAGGATTAATCTCATTATGGCTTACCGGTTGTACAGCCGTTTCCACTGCAGTAAACACAGACTATGATAGAGATGCTGACTTTAGTAATTACCAAACTTTCTATTGGTCTGATAACTTTCAAAACGAAAACGGAGACAAGAATAATGAGCCTCTGTTTTATAATACATTGATTAAAAAAAGGCTAAAAAAATCAATAGAAGAAGAAATGACAGGAAGAGGCTATACCCTCTCCAGTGAAAACCCGGACTTACTGATCAACCCTCAGGTAATAGTGGAGCAGAAGATCACCAGTAAAAACTATAATCCCTACCCCTACTATGGCTATTACTCATGGGGTAATAATGTAGAAACTTCTAATACCAAGCAAGGAAGTATAGTAATAGACATTATTGACCGCAGCAAAAGACAGCTGGTATGGCAGGGCTATGCTTCAGGTATTTTAAACCCGCAAACTGAAAACAAGCAGACTGAAATACGAGAAGGTGTTTCCATGATATTTGGAAAATACCCTTACCGTGCAGGAGAAGGTCAGATGACCAGCATGGCGAAGTAAAATTTCAACTATCAGTAAAAGAAAGGCCGTTCAAATGATTTGAACGGCCTTTCTTTTATTAATAAATTACAGTTGCAAAGCGCACTATAAAGACTTATTCATTAGTACAAATAGCCACTTTTGCTCTACCATTTTGAAGTATGGTAGTAGTTTTATTCGTTCCTATATTACCTGCAGCTAAGATCACCTTTTCACCTTCACCAGTAGCTGACAAATGTATTTTCACTGAACCATTAAAGTTCTCAATATCATCAAAAGTAAATTCACTATTATCTGTCAACGTATTCACCACAGTGGTGCTTCCACCGTTCTCAGCAGATACATCATTAAAGTTAGCGGCCACTACGGCATTTTCTGTTTCTATATTACCAAAATGTAAGTGAGCAGGGTGTGTAGCTTCACCTTCAGTACCATCTAAATGCACTACTGCTTCTACTCTTCCGTTTGATAATTCTTTAAAAACAACTGTCCCATGGGTAGGGTAATCAGAGGCTTGATACAAAGTGTACGTAAGCTCTCTTCCGGTATACATATCATCATCGCCTGAATCTGAATCACTACCACAAGCGGCAAAGAACAGGCTAGCTAGAAAGATTAATAAAATATTATTTTTCATTGTATAAATACTTAAACGATAAATCTAGTTGATAATAAGCCAAATCGCTATTAATAACAGTATTTTAATAAAAATAATTGATTTATGGTTGATTATTTAAAGGCAAAGGTATTCGTGCTAAAGAAACCGTTCTTTAAAGCTAATCAAAAGGCATATTGCCACCCGATGATCAAAGTACTTTTAGCTTTCATTTGCGGGCCATTTAGATCCTGATAGAACGGTGCTCCCCACTCAACGGCTAGCCTATGATTTTTCACTATGCCTGATTGACCAATGAAATTTAAACCGGTAAAACCATTAATCCATGATCCGCCATAATAATCAGGATTTGCGGTTTGTACAGGAGCCATTATTTCATCATCTATACCATCAATATCGGCTTCATGAGCATACTGTGCTCTTAGAGAAAAGCTCACCCAGCGCTTTATATTATAACTTCCCCAGGCAGTGGCTTCTACTCTATTGCCTCTTTTATAACCTTCAGAATTATCCGCTAAAGGCAAAATGGCTTTTGCTTGCACTCCATATCCGGTCTGCTCGCTACTTTTACTATAAGTTAAGCCAGGCAAAAGATCCCAAGTGCCAGTGCCGTTTTGCATAGCATAAGGTAATCTCATTTCATTGCGCATATTCATGGGTGTTAGTACTTCATCGGTTTCCTCAACTGAACCTGTAGGTATACTTACTCCCAAAGTACCTCTAAAAGCGGATGTGATTTTGTAAATACCTGATATTTTAACATCTCCCAAGCCTGAGCTTGACGTATTAAAATTACCCAGCACTTCCGAACCCATACCTCCTTGGTAAGTAGTTAAAGTCATATCGCGCACCACATAAGGCACCATAGCCATGAGCGTGAGTTTATCTGTAGGCGCATACATAACGCCAAGCATGTGCATATCCATAGTCATATCCTGAGGCACAACTCTCAACGTAGGTGGCATCATGTCCATACCTGAAAATCGATTAGGTACGGTGGTAGCAATAAAGCTATCATCCAAATCATCGGTGCCATTTCTATTGCCATCCATGGTCATGTGCATATAACGATAAGAAACCATCCACTCCCCTTTATTGTGAGCGTGATCTCCCATCACCCCTAGTGGAGCATGAGCATTAGGTAAACTTACTTTTTCTTGTGCGTGACCAAACTGTAACCCTAGTATCACCAAGGCCATTGAAATAAATATTTTTTTCATAATACATTATTTTCCTACCACAGAAATGCAGTAGTTATTATAACAGGGCAATGGTATTACCCTTCAATAATCTTCAAATTGATTTTAATAAATTAGACTTGTTTGTCGCTTGATATAAGCTTTAAGAAAGAAACTCAGGAAAACATTGGAGGATGAAATACCTGATATTGAGGCTGAAAAGAATAGTTTTCAATATACAGACATTGCGCATCCTGACTGCTTGTAAAAGCTTTAAACTCAAAATTTAAAATCTGCACAAAACCAATAGGATAAGTATTGAGGTTTATTTTGAAACTACCAGAAGTGGGTTGTTTACTTTTTTCGGCGACTTTCTTTAGCTGCTTGGAGAGGTAGCACTTACCTCCACAAACTGTAATAGGTTCATTTTTATTGATACAAAGCACCTCCTGAATGTATCCTTTATTGATTTCAAACTCAATATAAGGAGCAATTGGCTCTAACAAACCAACAAAATACATGCATACAAAAGCTACTGCTAAAAACCGCCTCAATTCCATCTGTAATAATAAGTTGCGAAGCTAAGACAAAACATCCGTTTCAAAAACATTTTGAGAATAACAGTAGCTTATTCCTTTTGTTATGGTATTAAAAGAGTAATGATATGTATTTAAAACCGTTTATACTGTTAGTAATCGTATTGGCTATAATTTCTTGTTCTGGTGCCAGCACAGAAACCTCAGACTCTGAGCCAGACAATATTTTAGAAGGCATAAAACTAAAAACTATTGAAGGCGACAAGATAGACCTTACCCAGTATAAAGGAAAAACTTTGGTGATCAATTTTTGGGCTACCTGGTGCACGCCATGTATCAAAGAAATGCCTTCCTTAGAAAATGCAAAAAAAGCACTCGAAGAAAAAGATGTGGAATTTTTATTGGTATCTAATGAGCCGCTGGGGCAAATCAGAAAATTCCTTAAAACTCATGAGTATGACGTTACTTTTGCCAAACTAGATATGCCTCTGGAGCAGCTGGATATTAAAGGTTTACCCACTACTTTCATTGTATCTCAAGATGGTGAGCTGAGCTTTAGTGAAACGGGTGCTCGTGAGTGGGATAGCAAAGAGAATATGAGGTTAATCATCTCTTCCGGAAAAAAAGAAAAGATGCCTATCTGACACTATTCTTGTGAGGCAAATACCACAGGAATAGATAAATGCCGGTCATTTTCAGGCTTACCAGAAGCATTAGCCTTCTTTAGCACCAAAAATCCATTTTTATGATTAGGTTGATCATAGTCAATAGTAATTTCAAATGGCACCCATTTTTTAGTCATCCATTTGCTCTTGGCTGTAGCAACCTTTTCCTGTAGTACTTTCTGCTCTTCATTTTTGAGCAAAACCGGGAAGCTGCCTTCAAAATACCAATATCCTCTGGCCTTACCTTTCACTGTTACTGGTGAGGATATCGTATCATTAGGCTGAGGCCAGTCCGCCTTGATGAGCTGACTAATATCTTGCCTGGTGCCTCTCCCGTTAAAAAAGTAAAGTGAATTCATGATATGCTGTACGGTTTCTTTCTCCTCATCTTTCACTTCACCATAATAAGTCATTTTATCGCCGGCAGACATGTCATAGGCCGATATGGGTTTTGGCTTTCCCGTATTATCAAAACAGCGGGCTGAAAAATCAGATACTCCTAAATGAACAAATATAAAGCCGCTATCACTCCACCCCTTCGGAGGATTAGAAGGCTTTAACAGATAAGCCCAGGGCTCACCATCATTAAGAATATATACTAAAGAAGAATCTCTATTCAATTGAAAATCTACAGGAAGATCTTTATTCCAACCCTGCAAATTGATTTTACTACCCAAAGGCTCCGGATGACTTCCTCCGTCAGGGTGCATAGTAATGTACGTGATTTTAGGATATTCAATAAAGTCAAAAGGAGGCTTGGCCACCAGATCATAGGCCGAACTAAATAAAGTCACTACACTTAAACCTCTGCTATTTTTGGTGTCTTCTACCTTCCAGTTGTCAGGCACTTCCAGTGTAAAATGAAATTTAGTAGTAGTATAATCAATCCATTCTATTTCATTATTGTCTGCCTTCTGCTCTTCCTGATTGGCAATGGTTGTTGCCATTACATTGCTCTCTGGGTCAGATTGTTGCTTATTAGGATTAGTACATCTCCATAAAATCAGCAGTACCACAATAACGAAAATACCTATTTGCTTTATCATCTATTTAATATGTGTATTAAAATTCACATACCTGCGAGGTATTGCTATATTAACTTCTTATCCTCTTCCATCTATCCCTGCTATATGTCCTTATACAAGCTTTTTTTAAGCATATCACACAGGTATTTAGCCTATACCTCTGATTTATGCATATATAATACCATTATTATTTAGAAAGCTTTTGAGCCAAAAAACCTATTATAATCCCCATTAATGAGAGTATGGTAAAAGCCACTCTCAAGCTGGAGGCTCCGGAAATAAGGCCGATCACTGGTGGACCTACCAAAAAGCCCAGAAAACCAAAAGTAGAGACTGAGGCCAATGCCGCGCTAGATGACATCTGCTTAGTTTTTCCGGCCACACTATAAACCAAAGGCACTACGGAAGAAACACCTATTCCCACTATTAAAAGACCAATAACAGAGATGATAAACTTAGGATATGTAACTACAATCAGTAGCCCTATGCCTGTAAACAGTCCGCTTAGCTTAAGCATTTTATTCACTCCAAAATGATGCGTAAGCTTATCAGCCACCAGTCTGGTAGTAGCCATAGCCACCATAAAAGCAGTGTATCCCAGACCTACCCAATCTTGCTTCACTTGCACCACTTTTTTTAAATACACGCCACTCCAGTCAAACATAGCTCCTTCGCTAATCATAGAGCAAAAGGCAATTACACCAAGTAACAATAAAGACTTCTCTGGCCATGCAAAAATGGGCTTAGGCTCATTATCTGCGGCATCTTCAGCTAATAAAAACCGGAAACTGAAAAGAAATATAGGCAAAGCCAATGCCCACACCACCATAAAATGGTATTTTGGCACTATACTGTCAGATATCATATATGCTCCAATGGCGGCTCCGGCAAACCCTGCCAAGCTCCACATACCATGAAAGGTTGCCAGGATATTTCTACCATACTTGCTTTCCAGGCTCACCGCCTGGGTATTAATGGCTATATTAAGAGTATTACCCACCAAACCAAATGAGACCAGCACGGGTATTAAGGTAAAAAGATTAGGAGCCAAGCCTATGCCTGTTAATGCAAAAACATAGATGCTCCCTGAAATGATAACTACTATTTTACTTCCATAGCGAGCAACCAGATACCCTGAAAGCGGCAAGGAAATTAATGAACCTATAGGCAAAGAAAACAGCACCATACCAAGTGCTGAATCTGACAGCTCCATAGCCTGCTGTATGCTGGGAATACGTGACGCCCAACTGGCAAAGCATAAGCCATATGCAAAAAATATAGCGCCAATGCCTATCCTGGATTTTTGTAGATTATTCAATCAGTCTATCTGTTTTGGTACAGGTAATCACAAGCTTCTTTCCAGTTATTAACCCGTACATCATAGTCTATATTCGCATTATGGTTCGCCGTAAAAAGTATACCGCGACCTTTACAATGATTTAGATTCTTCATGTGATCATCAATCATGAAATCGGTGTCAATAATACCTTTATCACCGCAAAAAACAATGTTCTTCCAGCTAATAAATGGAAAATGCTCGGTAAGCCATTCCTTCTTTTCTGCTAACGACTGAGGAAACTCCATAGCCGCAGAAACAATGTACACTTCAAAATCTTCTGATAACTGTTTTACTGCTTCTATACCTCCTTCTATGACAGCTGCTGTCCTAAAAAAACCAGGCATAAATAGTAGGTCTCTCAACTTCTCTCTGTCAGGAAACGCCTCTTGCTCAGGTTTGCCTTTTAAGGTTTCTGCCTCCACCTGCACGCCATATTTATCAGAATACCATTTTATCATCTGCTGTTCTATATCCGCCAACACATGATCCATATCTATCGCTATAGACTTTCTCATTATCTCACTATTTATATTTGCAATATTTTGCATCAAAATTAAATATAAATTGCAACATATTGCAATTTAATTTCTTATTTTGCTGAAAATCGCAAATCATGCTAAAGGAAGAGAGATTTCAGCACATTCTAAAAGAACTGAACCTGCACCACAAAGTGTATCTGGACCAGCTCAGCACTTTATTAGAAGTATCTATTGATACTATAAGGAGAGATATTAAAGAATTAGACTCTCAAGGCCAATTAAAGGCGGTACGTGGCGGTGCTATAGCCCACTCCACCAACCCGCATAACTTCATGGACCGGCTTGATTATGACTCAGAAGCCAAGCAACTAATTGCAAAAAAAGCCATTCCACTGTTTCATAACGGGCAAACGGTAATATTTGACGGAGGCACTTCTACCCTGGCCATCGCCCATATGCTGCCAGATGACCTGCACATTACAGTAGCTACCAACAGCTTTCCGGTGGTTACTATTTTAAAAGATCGCAAAAACATAAAAGTGCTTTTTGCAGGAGGCCAGCTATTTAACGAGGCCTTTGTTACCACAGGCTATGACACCATTAATTTCTTCAAAGATATTAGAGCTGACCTGTGTTTTCTTGGTATTTGCAGCCTGCATCATGAGCATGGTGTTACCGCTCCTAATTATGAAGAAAGCAAAGTAAAAAAGGTAATGACTGAATCATCTTTGCAGACTATTGCACTAGCCACTCCCAAAAAGCTGGATACGGCTGAGCCTTATTTTGTGTGTGGTGTAGATAAAATCAGCACCATTATTACCAGTAACCATGAAGATCAAAAACTAACGGCTTTTCATCAATTGGGTATTGAGGTGCTTTAAATAAAGCATAAAAGCATATTTTCTAAAAAGGAGGGCTTTTTTATTCCCTAATAATTGCGTAATTCGCATTACATGCAATTTCATAAAGATATATCCCTCAAACCTTATAACACCTTCGGGCTGGAAGCCAAAACCAGGCTTTACACTGAAGTAAATTCTATAAAAGAATTACAGGAAACCTTAAAAACAGAAGAAGCGAAGTCAAATCCATTGTTAATTTTGGGTGGTGGCAGCAATATTCTACTAACTCAGGATTTTGATGGCCTCACCATAAAAAACACGATTACTGGCAAAACTATAGTAGAAGAAACGGATGACTTTGTTCTTATAAAAGTTGGTGCTGGTGAAGTATGGCATCATTTCGTTACTTATGCTATAGAACAAAACTGGGGTGGTACAGAAAACCTATCACTGATACCCGGAACAGTAGGTGCCGCTCCTATGCAAAACATTGGCGCCTATGGCATTGAAATCAAAGAAATATTTGAGTCACTGGAAGCTGTAAATATAGAAACCGGCGAAATTGAAACCTTTAACAAAGAGCAATGTCAGTTCGGTTATAGAGAAAGTGTTTTTAAAAGGAACCTTAAAGGCAAATATATTATTGCTCATGTTACCTTCAAGCTCAGCAAAAAAGACCATCAGCTGCATATAGAATATGGTGCTATAAAAAGCATGCTGGAAGAGCTAAAGATCAAGTCACCTACTATTCAGGATGTAAGCCAGGCGGTAATTTCTATCCGACAAAGCAAACTGCCAGATCCAAAAGAGATAGGCAACAGCGGCAGCTTCTTTAAAAACCCAACCATTACCAATATAGATTTTGAAAGCCTAAAAGTAGATTACCCAAACATACCCGGGTATGAACTGCCTGATAATGAAGTAAAAGTGCCTGCAGGCTGGCTCATAGAGCAAGCGGGCTGGAAGGGATACACCAATGGCAATATTGGCGTACATAAAAAGCAGGCCCTGGTATTAGTTAACTATGGCGGAGGTAATGGTAACGACATTTGGGCCCTGGCTCAGGAAATACAAGCTTCTGTAGTGAAAAAGTTCGGTATAGAGCTGCACCCAGAAGTCAATATTATCTAAAAGAAATTATGGTTACTGAGCTTAGATCATCTCAGTAACCGCTGCTATACTTCCTTTGTATCGCTCCACTTTCACACCAAATTTCACCAGAAAGTCCACCCCTTCATCACTTTTAATGCCTTTATATTCAGCATAAGAGTTGAGGAAAATCACTCGCTCCACTCCCATAGTATAAATAATTCTGGCACACGCGAGGCAAGGCGCCAGGGTTACGTACATAGTGGCTCCTTTCACTTCCGTTTTGTTTTTCACAGCATATAAAAGGGCATTTTGCTCCGCATGGATAGCTAGTGAGCAGCCTCCTTTTGAATCTCTGGGGCAGCCCTGCTCAGGCCATTCCAGGTCACAATTATGCGTGCCTGCCGGAGGTCCATTATAACCAATAGATATTATTCTCGTATCCTTGGTTAGTACTGCGCCTACATGACGCTTAATACAATGCGATCTTTTGGCCAGATTCACTGCCAACTCCATGAATATATCGTCAAACTCTGGTTTGTTCATCGTTTAAAATCCTAATTTTTAGCGGTATAGTATTTGATGGAAAGTTGACTATATTTAACCATTAATAAAAGAAATCGCTGACAAAATTATGAAATCAAAACCCTTATTCACACTTATCTTATCGTTACTTTCTTACTGTCTTTTTGCCCAAGAGGCCATTACCCCACGCCCCAGCCCCACGGCCATCATTACCATGAAGTATGAAGACACTTACGTAAAAGTGACCTACTCACAACCTCACAAGAGAAATAGAACAATATTCGGCACGTTAGTTCCTTACGGCCAGGTGTGGAGAACCGGAGCTAACGAAGCCACAGAAATAACCCTTACCGGAGATCTGCTTATTAACGAAACTGATACTTTGAAGGCTGGCACTTACTCCATTTTCACTATTCCTAGCTCTGATAAATGGACCATCATTATTAATGGAGAACTAGGCCAATGGGGAGCCTATAATTATAACCCGCAGGCAGATGTCCTTCGATTTGAAGTGCCCACCTTAAATGTGAAGCCGGGCGTAACCTGGGAGCCCTTTACCATGGCCTTTGAACAAAGCAATGAAAAAGCCAAACTGGCAATGATGTGGGACAAAACCAAAGTAGAGATACCTATCACTTTTATTGATAATGAATAATCACCTGCTTATTCATTAAAAACTTACTCACTCAAGACTTAAAGAGGATCTCGAAATATAATTTTATAAAGATTAGTTTCAACATCCTCTTTCATTACACTTCCACACAATCCACCTCCTATACTATTACCATTACATAAAATGACCAAATTTTATGTAAACCACTCGCCCAAAATAGAGACAATTTTCAGTTCAAAAAATAACTCCTAAAATCCCAAAAACGGCTTTATTTTAAAGATAGAGGCTAAATTACACCCTATCATAACTCTAGATCAAGTAACTTAGTACCCTAACAGACTAACAAAAAAAATAGATTAGAATTATGAAATATTTAATTGTAGGTGCTGGAGGTACCGGGGGACTGATTGGTGGTTATTTAGCAAAAACAAACCATGATGTAACACTGGTGGCCAGAGGAAAGCATCTTGAAAATATTAAAAATAACGGACTAATCATTCATAGTTATACCGGCGAAACCAACTCCATCAAAAACATTAAAGCTATTTCAGCAGAAGAGCTGGATAACCAACCTTATGACGTTATTTTCATCTGTGTAAAAGCTTACAGCCTCAAAGATATAGCTTCCACAGTAGAAAAAGCAAGTGATGAAAACACCATCATCATTCCTATACTCAATGCCATGGAAGCGGGTAACATTCTTAGAGAAGAAATTCCTAATAGAAAAATAAGTGATGGCTGTATTTATGTAACAGGATACATCTCGGCCCCAGGTGAAATCACCCAAAACAATCAGATTTTTAGAATCGTATATGGCTTTAGCGGGAAAGAAAAAACTGATTTCCCTGCCCTGATACAACTGGAAAATGACCTTACCAGCAGTGACATTAACGTTACCTACGCTTCTGATATATACAGTGCCATTTTCAGAAAACTATGCTTCACCTCTGCCTTTGCTGCAGTAGGCTCATTCCATAATGCTAACGCTAAGGATATGAGGGAAAACAAGGAGTATAATGAGCAGTTTAAAGCACTCCTGGCAGAACTAGATGAAATTAAAGAGGCAGCACATTTTACTAATGACTATGATCTGATAGAAGAAAACTTAAAGATCCTTAATCATTTGGCTGATGAATTTACAGCATCTCTGCAAAAGGACCTGGCAGCAGGCAAACCTGATGAGCGTGAGCAATTGATTTTTGATATTGTGAAAATTGCTGATCGTTTAGAAGTAGCAGCTCCAAACTACCGTAAAATAGCTGAATTTTTCGGTTACAAAGAAAAGGGAGTAGCTTACCAAGAACATTAAGAGCTTAAGCAAAAAAGTCGGTCTATGCTTCGAGTTACTTAGCATGACCTCTAGTTGTGTACTATTAACAGAAATAAAGTCACATTGAGGATCTCGAAGCGTAGACTTTCTACTGACTTGAGACCGACTGAGCTTGTCAACTACCCGCCCTAGATATCTCCCTCCAGGTGCCGTCTCCCATAGAAACCAAAGTAATAGAACCATTAGCACTGGCAGTATAAGAAGTTACGAGTTTGAGATAAGCACTTTTCACCAGGGTAGCTCCTGAATCTAAAAGCAAAGTAATCATAGTGCCAGCCGGCATACGATCAGCCGTCAGGTGATTAATACGGGTAATGGATGCCGCACCTGTAATGGTAAAGATATTTCCCTCCCCCGGCAGCACCAGAAAACCACCAGACAACTGGTAGCTCTGCCCCAAACCGTAAGTGATAGTGCCATTCACCACCCCTCCATTAGCAGTAAGGTAATGATCTGTTTGCGGCTGTGCGTAACCAAAACTCAAAGCAGGAGCCGTTATATAAAAAGATTGCTTAGCCCCTGTAGTATTATTAAAATAGAACTTTGGGTCATATGATTGTGTGGTATCTACCAGGCTGGTCATGCCAATAGAATGCCACTGACCGTCGCCAGGGTGGTAGCCGCCAGTAACCAATCCGGAAGGAGAACGGCTGGTAGTAGTCACAAAATTACTCACGTCAGTCTTTATAAAAGCTCCAAAATTCACCTGCTGATAGGCTGGTGAAGATTCATATTCAGGCAGGTAAATAGGATCAGGCCGGAGATAGCCTGAGGCTCCAGCCGCTACTTCTACCTGCAATACTTTCATGTTTTTTCGCCATACGTCACTCACTTCCATCACGGTATCAACTCCTGACATTTGCCAATACGGCACTTGCCCGTTTTTAACACCATAAAAAGCGGCATTTTGATACAAATTATTCCTACCCAGCTGCTGAGAGAAAGATTTTGCTGCCCGAAAGCCCACGTAATTATCACCATTATCTATGGTGAGACCACCAGAATAAATTCCGGTAACATAGCTATTTCTTGTGCCCGCTTTAAACTCCACCAGCGGTATGGTGTCCGACTGATTACTGCCTTCAATCCGGATGTGAGCCCCCGTAAACTCACCTTTCTCTACTACCAAATGCCCATAAGCAGAAGAGTAAGGTTCTACCACCGTACCATTAAAAACATTATTATTTCCTCCTGAAACACGTATACCATAATCAAAACCATCACCAGAAATAGCTCCATGATAAAAGGAGTTTGAATTTACGAAAGAACCTGCCTCCTCTTCTATCTTTACCCCCGTAGCTCCATAGCGAATACGCACATCATAAAAAGAACAATAGGTAAGCCCGCCAGAATTAATGGCTTTTAACTTTAGCGCCACCCCATCAGTAAACCCTGAAATAAGCACCTGCCTTAGCACCACTCCTTCTACTATTTTGCCATCACCCAACAGCTCTATGCCGCCAGCTGCCCCTGCATTGTTATCATCATAAATCACCATATCAGTGATAGCCACATTGGTACCTCTTACACTCAAGGTTACTGCAGTGCCAGAATTAATTATGATAGAGCCCAAAGCGGGAGTTCCGGTAGCCGTAAGGCCTCTCCCCGCCCCTACTAATGACACCCCGGCAGGGATCACCAGCGTTTGATCAATTTTATAATTGCCCACCGGAAAGAACACCGTTGCTCCAATGGACGCCGCGCTATCCACAGCATCTTGAAGCACCGTGTAATCATTATGAGTGCCATCCCCATAAGCACCCAACGTTTTAACATTCAAAAAAGTAGTTTGAGCTACAGCCGTAACACAAAACAGAGCCAACACCAGACTTACTAAATACCTCATAATCTATTTCTTGTTTTATTTACATGAAATAATAATTGTATTATAAGATAGTAAGAATGAATTAAACATGCATTAATGAGAGAGATTTGGGCTATTTTCAATGTACTTTCATTGATTGAGTTTTTCAGTCAGGCAGATAGGCATATGCTCAATATGATCTGGCTTTCTAATTAAATATGACTCCAAAATTCTAATTTAAAATCAGAAATAAACGAAAAAATAGAGAATCTTATCTAGTTCATTTCATAAGTAGCAGCTTTCAAGCACCTTTGCACTGTTAATAGAATAATAAAACAATATAATGGATACAAAAAGCAAATTATTGAGTTCATATCAATTAGGAAACATCACTTTAAAAAACCGAATTGTCATTTCTCCTATGTGCCAATATTCAGCTGTGGATGGCTTTGCCAATAACTGGCACTTGGTTCATTTAGGAGCCAGAGCAGTTGGTGGTGCCGGTTTAATCATCCAAGAAGCCACAGCAGTATCACCTGAAGGAAGAATTACCCATGCCGACCTCGGTCTTTGGAAAGATGATCATATACCTCCTTTAAAAAACATAGTGGATTTTGTACATCAACATGGCAGTAAAATAGGAATCCAATTAGCTCATGCGGGCCGAAAAGCAAGCAAAGAAAGACCTTGGGAAGGAGGAAAAAATATTAACAAGGATCAAACCAATGGATGGCAGCCCATTGCGCCGAGCCCCATTCCATTTTCCGAAAATGAGCCTCTACCCCATGAAATGTCCTTATCAGAAATTCAACAAGTTATTAATGATTTCAAAGCCGCTACACATAGGGCTATAGCCGCTAATTATGATGTTATTGAACTACATGCCGGTCATGGCTATTTATTACACCAGTTTTACTCTCCTTTAAGCAATAGCCGAACGGATAATTATGGTGGGAGTTTTGAAAACAGAATACGCCTCATAGTAGAAATAGTAAATGCTATAAAAGAAATTTGGGGTAAAGAGAAGCCTCTTATGGTAAGAATATCTGCTACAGACTGGGTAGATGATGGCTGGCAGATAAGTGATTCAGTAAAATTCTCTGAAATTTTAAAACAACTGGGAGTTCACCTAATTGATGTTTCAACGGCAGGAAATACATTGGCTAATATTCCTGTAGAACCGGGTTATCAAGTACCTTTCTCTTCGTCTATAAGAAGCCAGGCCAACGTACCTACTGGTACTGTAGGGCTGATCACCACACCTGAGCAAGCAGAAAAGATCTTACAGGAAGAACATGCCGACCTCATCTTTATCGGTAGAGAAAGCCTGAGAAACCCTAATTTCCCACTATATGCAGCACATATTTTAGATGATGAGCATGAAACAACCTGGCCAAAACAATATGAAAGAGCCTATCCCAATCATGGTGAATGGAAATAAACAATAATACCTCACTAATTCAGTATTTAGTGAGGTATTATTTTACTGTGGCAGGCGCTGAAAACGATGCGCCATCATTTACTGGATTAGGCGCGAAATAACTAAGAAAATGACAGTATCCACAGAAGATATAGCTACACCCCTATTTATACATACTCTTTTTACGATGTGCCATGCCCCAGTCAGAAAGGTGATCAATAATGGTTCGTAAGCTTTGGCCATAGTCGGTCAACTTATATTCCACTGTAATAGGCTGGGTATCTAACACGGTACGCGTTACTAATTCGTTCTTTTCCAATTCCTTCAATTCTTTACTTAGCATTTTATTAGATATGCCTTTCACGTCATTAAGAATCTCAGAAAACCTCCTTGAGCTATGATAACAAATCGATGAAATGACTGATATTTTCCACTTCCCATTTAATATGTCCATGGCATCATGAACCGCCTTAATCTTTTGATCCTGCTCTTCCATAGTTTATTAAAATTACCTTTCAGTATAAGTTTCCTTTTGTTACTGACCATACAAAGGAAACAAACACCTCCTAAACTCCTAATAATAATTGAAAAAGAATTTTACCTCCAAACGTAACTAGGTTACTTTTTTGTTACAGTAACTTTTAGTTACTTAGTTTATATAAAACACTTCCATCTTTTAGTTTTGTCGCTCAGTTAAAAACAATAAAGATGACACATTCCAAAAACAGACAAATTATTTTAAAGCAACGTCCGGTAGGCAATGCTAAACTCAGCGACTTTGAAAAGATAGTTAGCGAAATACCTGCGCTTAACAGCGGCGAAGTGTTGTTTAAGAACACTATGATCTCCGTAGAGCCTTATCAGCGAAATCTTATGGGTAATGGCTCTTCGGAGTGGCCCACTATCGATATAGATGATGTAATGCAGGGCCCAACGATAGCTGTGGTAAAAAAAAGCAATAATGAGAATTTTAAAATCGGCGATTATGTACAGACTTGGTCTGGCTGGCAGGATTACGCCATTTCTGATGGTTCAGACCTTCGCAAGCTAGATGCTAAGGTAGCACCACTGTCCACCGCTCTAGGTCCGCTCGGGCTTAATGGTTTTACTGCCTGGTACGGCATGACCAAGCTCCATGATTTTAAGCCTGGCGGCACCTTAGTTGTTACTGGTGCGGCAGGCTCTGTGGGCTCCATAGCTGCTCAGCTAGGTAAACTGCGTGGCTACCGTGTGGTGGGCGTGGCCGGTGGTGCCGAAAAAGTGGCCTATTTAAAAAACACACTTGGCTTAGATGAAGCCATAGATTATAAGGCTAATGATTTTGAAGATCAGGTAAAGAAGGCATTACCAAACGGAATTGATGCCTTCTACGAAAATGTGGGTGGCCCCATTTTCCCTGTTTTAATGGAGCATTTTAATGAAAATGCAAAGATGACACTTTGCGGCACCATTGCAGATTATAACGACACCACATTGCCAGAAGGAACTAACTATCTACCAAGGCTTATCACCATTATCCATTACCGTTTTCTTAGTATTAAAGCATTTGCTACGCCCTATGTTATGGATAAAATGCCTGAATTTTAGAAGAGATGACGCCATTAGTGCAGAATGGAAAAATCAAATATCAGGAAGAGTTTGTCGATGGTTTTGACCAGCTTCCTGAAACCTTTCAAACCCTTTTTGATGGCAGTCATAGTGGCAAAAAACTCATTATAAAAGTAGACTGACATTAACTGCATGACATTTTTGGCCGTTTACAATTAGACCAAATAGCATGAGCGCCTCTTGACGAACTGACTCGGTAGAGGTCATGCCCTTCCCCCTATCTGATAATTACAAGGCAGGTATGATAAAGTAATCTCGAACCTATGAGATGCAGCGCGCAAAGAACTGTAGAATCAAGTTCGAGATTGCTTCACTACACTTCGTTTCGTTTGCAATAACCAGTTTTATTGTAAGTACGTTATCTTGCTGTACCGTCGTGAGGTGAAATAATATTGAAAAACAAGCTTTTCTCAAGTCCTTAGTGGCAGTTTATAACTATAAAATGCTTCAGTGAGCGGAAGACCTCACAGCAAGAAAGAGCTTTTTGTTACTTTTTTGATCGATTGCAAAAAAGTAAGGAACCTTAGCTATGGAATGTAGAAAGTGGATTAACCTAGCCAGCAGATGTTTGAAAAGACTATGCTGGATAAATACATAGATCCCTCCTTTCGTAGACATGACCCTGATTTTTAGGAAGTAGAGTATGAATCAGTACCGATCGTCTACATTTCGACACGGCTCAATGTGACTCGACTGCGGTTCCATCTTGCTGTACAGTCATGCGATGAAATAGGATTGAAAAACAGGCTTTTCTCAAGTCCTTAGTGGCAGTTCATAACCATGAAATGTTTCAGTGAGCGGAAGACCTCACAGCAAGAAAGAGTTTTTTGTTACTTTTTTGATCGATTGCAAAAAAGTAAAGAACCTCAGCTATGGAATGTAGAAAGTGGATTAACCTAGCCAGCAGATGCTTGAAAAGCCCATCCTAGATGAATACATAGATGTCTCCTTTCGTACCAATGACAGTATAAGTAATTTGTAGGTAATATGAAAAACTCAACACAGTTGAGATGTAATTAAATCATAAATCAGTACCGATCGTCTACACTTCGACGGGGCTCAGTGTGACTCGGTGGGTGTGATCTTCACCTTCCCTATCTGGTAATTACGAGGAAGATATGACGAAGTAATCTTGAAGCTATGAAATACTGTATCTCGCCTGACTGGAAAAGCAACTTCGAGATTGCTTTACTACACTTCGTTTCGTTCGCAATAACCAGTTTTATTGTAAGTACGTTATCTTGCTGTACCGTCGTGAAGTGAAATAGGATTGAAAAACAGGCTTTTCTCAAGTCCTTAGTGGCAGTTCATGACCATGAAATGTTTCAGCGAGCGGAAGACCTCACAGCAAGAAAGAGTTTTTTGTTACTTTTTTGATCGATTGTAAAAAAGTAAAGAACCTCAGCTATGGAATGCAGACAGTGAATTAACCAAGCAAGCAGATATTTGAAAAGCCTATCCTAGATGAATACATAGATGTCTCCTTTCGTCGAGAAGACCCTGGATTTTAGGGAGTAGATTATGTCAATTCTAGTGGTACAGTTGAAACAAATGTTAGGTCTCGGTATGACTACCCTCTCCTGCTAACCCACGTGCAATCCTGTATTCTTTACCATCAAAAATAACAGTACCAGATACCCCTTTAGATTCATTATCATCAGAGCCACAGGCAAAAAGTAAAAACAGACAGCCAACTAAGAAAAAATGCTTCATGAAATATTATTGTTTATAAAATGAGCTGGCAATTTATTCCATAATAAGGCAACCAGCAAATGAATTTAGCACCTCAAACCCGCTTAAATACTGACTCCAGATAATCACATGGTTATTTCCAAAGAAATAAAATTTAACTTTGAATATTTATTAAATTAACCACTTCAATTTTTTAAGATAAAAAGAGCACAATCCCGATACCTACATCAGGATGAATGCTAAAAGTTATTTTTATACAGATGAAATACAGAATTCTAGTTTTCCTTTTTTGTTGCTTCTTATACAGTAGCTTAAAGGCTCAAAAAGCAGATATAACCGTAGGCCCGCCCTACCGGGTAATTGATGCCCATACCAAGCTTTACTTCCATGATAGAGATGAAGTCATGACTGTGAAAATTGACGGACAAATGATCTTTATTCAAAAGTTTGATAAAAATCTAAAATTCAAATCTCAGCATGAATATAAAGACTTACCTCGAAATGCAGCCATAGAATGGATAGGTGAACACAATGGTGGATTCTATCTTTTTTATTCAGAATGGGATGGTAGCAAAAAATTAGACCAGCTCTTTTACAGAGAAATAGATTTTGCTAATGGCACCTTAAATAAAGAAACTAATAAACTTCTTGCTGTACCGGGTAAAATATCCGGCGACATGATACGGAAAGGCATGCGGGTAGTTGTAACCAATAAATTTAATTTTCTTGATTCCTATGATGGCTCCAAGCTTATGATTCAATACAGAAAAGTACCTGAATTTAAAAGTGACAAGAAAAGCCACGACATTATAGGAATGCATGTTTTTGGCAGATATTTCAACCCTATTTGGAGCAAAGAAGTAACCATGCCGTACACTGAAAAAATGATGAATAATCTTGACTATTCAGTAGATAAAGATGGCAATGCCTATGTGCTAGCCATGGTATATAACGATGAAACCACAGATAGCAAAAGATCAAATAAAGATTCACCTAATTATCATATTGAGCTACTTACAGTACATGCCAATAGCGAAGGAGTAAACAAAACACCTATCTCACTTCAGGATAAGTTTATAAACACATTGAACATTTTTGAAGCTTCAGATGATTTTATGCTTTGTGCAGGCTTTTACAATGAAGGAGAAGCCATGCGCGATGCCGATGGCATTTTTGTGTGTAAGGTAAGGAAAGACGGCCAAATTTTCGACTCTAACACCTATGAAATCAGCCTGGAGCTTATCAATAAGAATTTATCTGATCGGGCTGCCAGGAAAAACATAAAAAAAGATAAAAAGGAAGATCAGAAAGCCTCACTTAGTAACCTGTATTTTGATCATGCAGACCTTTTAGAAGATGGCAGTATTATTATGGTAGGAGAACAATTTTCTGCAAACACCTTCACCTCTAACATTAATGGACGCTCTCATACCTACACTATTTATAACTACAATGATATTCTGGCCACTAAAATTTCACCTGACGGCCAGCTTGTGTGGATCAATAAAATACCTAAAAGGCAAAGCGATTATAACAATGCAGGCAGCATGTCATACAAATATTTTCGCCAAGGAGGAAGGCATCATTTCGTGTTTTTAGATAATATTGAAAATGAAGACTTACAAGGCAATGAAGTACCCCACATCATCGGGAATAAAGGTGTAGGCCTGCTCACTGATTACACTATAGATGACGCCACAGGTAATATGAAGCGCGTTAACCTATTCAATACGGAAGATGTGAACGGTATGAGGGTATACCAACTTACCCCCTCCAGAGTGATGCAGCCTAACGATGACCAGTTTATTGTAGAAGTTTATAAAAAGAAGAAAGAAGATGTTCTTTTAAGAGTTAATATAAAGTAGCTGACATACAATCATTTCAACAACAAGCATTCCCCTACTCAGAGTCTTCTATTTGGGATTTTGAGGTGGGGAAAATATCAGGATCATTATTTTTGTTTCAATCTAAGCGTCTTAGGAATTTTCCTGAGATTTAAAATTAAAATAACAGTTCTCCATATTATCAGCACCATTCCAACAGCTAAGACCAATTCTTTAGAAAATGTGTTCGAAAACCAAGTCATAATGTACCCTATGGCTTGAGCTGATGGTGTTGCACCACCTCTAAAATCCCCATGGCCACTAGTCATACAATAGAAAACAGCAACAATATAAGCTGTGACCAGAAAATAAGTTAACCACATTTTTGATGTTCGCGGTCTGATTTCAATAAAGTTAGGCCGAGTTTCTATGATTTTATCTAATACTTCTTGCTTCAGTTGACTTGAGCGAAATTCTATAGTTTCTTTAGACCTCCTTCCGAGTTCAAACTTTATTTTGGAATTATCATGTTGCGTTTCTATATATTTTATGTAATCCAATCTAAACCCCATGAGTTCTATGGGAATGGCTCCTTGATCTAGCTTAAGCTTATACTCATTCAACTTCTTTTTGGGATACGAACCAAAGAGAAGTGAATCTTGTGTTAACACCGTCAATTGCCTATCGTCAATCCAATAGTCCATGATTTTCATTTGATATTAGTGCCTAAGCTAACCAACAGACCAGACATTTGTATGCTTTTCCCCAACTACAATTTCATACGATTAGTGCAATTAGATTCCAAGTTCATTTTTACAATAAATTTTCTTCACCAAAAACTGCTAAGGCCTCAATAATAGGAAGCGTTTTATAACCAGACTTTGTTAAAGTATACTCTACTCTTGGGGGGATCTCCGGATAAGCCTTTTTATTAACAAGTCCATTTTTAACAAGATTATTCAACTCTTGAATTAACATTTTTTCTGAAATTCCCGGAATGGCTCTTTTTAGCTCACCATACCTTATAACCCGTTCATTTATTTGATATAAAATAATCAGTGACCATTTACCTCCCAAAATATTTAGAGAAGCCTTTACTGGACAATGATCATCAGATGGCGTAATTTTTTTTCGTTCCTTACTCATTGATTTTCAACGTTTTTAACTTTTATGTTAGTACCTCACTTTTAAGTAAGTACTTGTACAAAAGTAAGCACCTGGTTTATTTTGCACAAATAAAATCATAAAAGACAATACAATGAATTCAACAAACCCGAACAATCACGAAACCACCATATCAAGTAATGAATATGGTAGTGTACACAACGTACCCTACTTGCCTACTGATTTCACAAAAACATTTGACAGCCATTATATCAATATTGGCAATCTAAGCATACATGCAGTTATTGGTGGACAAGGCACTCCATTGCTACTCCATGCCGGCTGGCCAGAAAACTGGTATGCCTGGCGCCATTTAATGCTCCCTTTAAGTAAGTACTTTACCGTTATTACGGTAGATCCCAGAGGCTTTGGGCTTTCCGGAAGACCTGACAGCGGTTTTGATGTAGATACTTTAGCCAATGATATGTTAACCTTAATGGACCAGCTAGGACATTCCCAATTTTTTTACGTAGGACATGATATTGGTGTTATGGTAGGTTATGCTCTGGCTGCAATGGAGCCTAATAGAGTTTTAAAACTGGCAATAGGAGAAGGTATGATTCCGGGAGCCTCCCCTTCGCCAGCGCTTATTTCTGACGATAGGACTACGAGTGATTTTCTATGGCACTTTAACTTTAATCGTGCTTTAGAAATTAATGAACGACTTGTAGAAGGAAGGGAAGCCCTTTATTTTGGTTATCAATTTGAAAGCAAAAGTGGTCACCCAGATGCAATAGATAAATATGCACGAGATTTTTACATTGAACTATTGCGTAAAAAGCCAGGAACATTAAAGGCGAGTTTTGAATATTACCGCAGCATAGACACCACTATACCACAAATTAGAGCACATATGAAAACTAAACTTTCTATGCCTGTCTTTACGTTTGCCGGAGACTTAGCCTGCGGTCCTATTGTGGAACAAGAATGGCAATTGCTGGCAACTAATGTTACCTCTGTAATTATAACTAATAGTGGCCACTTCCCTGCTGAAGAACAGCCAGAACAATTATTAAAGCATTTGCTACCTTTTTTCTCTACTACTGAAAAACCCTGATTGAAAGATCAGACTTAGCGAATTAAAAATAACAAGCACGCAACACAGGTAGTGCGCTTGTTATTTTAATTCAATCTTGAAGCTACAAAAAACACTTATTTTTCAGTCTATTAGTATGCCGTGAGAACTATTATAAAGTCTTCAGTTTCACCTATACAGTGGGAAAATATCTATTATTGGCAGAAACGGATGCTTGCGCCAGAGGATAATAAAAACCGGAGATAATTAGCAATAAGAAAAATAAATCATAGAATCTTATTTTTAATATGTAGCTTCGCACTTCCATTTTAAGTAAGGTCATATGAAGCGTATCAAAGAATACAAAAAGTTGTTTAACATCGATTCAGCGATTGATCTGAAAGACTTAAAAAAAACCTACCGCAACCTCGTAAAAGAGTGGCATCCTGATAAATTTCAAGAGGGCGATGAAAAAGCTGAAGAAGCGAAAGTGATGAGCCTAAAAATAATAGATGCTTACCACTTTCTAATTAGCATTGCTCCTGAAACCAAAGAGGCCAACCTGGATGCCTACACTAAAACCACCACAGAATCTGGCATAGATGGATATAAGCATAAAGGGCTACTGCTGGAAATGAGCTTTACAGACGGCTCTACCTATGAGTATTTTGGAGTGAACAGCAATGTTTTTAATAAATTTCTCAATGCGAGTAACCCATATCGTTTTGCTAAACGCAACATATTCCATTCTTTCCTTTACAGAAAATCTAAAAAAGACGCCAAGCAAGAAGAGTCTGCTGCTTAGAAAGGCTTAATGACACCCACTCAAAACAACGCGCCAACACTTATAAAGGTGAACGAACCGGGGCTGAGTTTTATGATAAGGGCTTACAAATGCCCGTTAAGATGGCAATTGCAATATAATTGCGATTGAGGAGACTGTCAATTCATCTCTGTCTAAACTTTGGATATAAAGAAATAATGTTTAGACTAAAGAGCAATGAACAAACAAGAGAAAGAAGAATTAAAGGAAAAAGCACTTAAACAATTTTTAAAAGGAGAATCTCTATTTGGTAAGGATGGGGCTTTCAGCCCCATGTTGAAGGAGTTCTTAGAAGAAGCTCTGGAAGCAGAAATGGAGGATCACCTATCCAGTGAAGAAAAAGGACGCTCTCATGGCAATAAGCGCAATGGCAAAGGCCAGAAAACAGTTAAGAGTAGTTTAGGAGACGTTGAGATAAATACTCCTCAAGATCGTCATAGCAGCTTTGAGCCAAGAATAGTAGAGAAACGCCAGCGTATACTGGCAGACAATCTTGAGAAGCAAATAATAGCCATGTATGGGCTAGGTAATAGTTTGAGAGATATTCAAGAGCACATCAAGGAGATGTATGACACAAATATATCAACAGAGGTGTTAAGTGATATCACAGACCGAGTGATCCCTAAAGTAAAGGAGTGGCAAAATAGGCCATTAGAATCGGTCTATTGTATTGTTTGGCTAGATGCCATGCATTTCAAGGTGCGAGATGAAGGTAAGGTGAAGCATAAAGCCCTTTATAATATTTTAGGGATCAATAAGCAGGGCAACAAGGAGATATTGGGCATGTACCTATCAGAAAGCGAAGGAGCTAATTTTTGGCTTCAGATACTTACTGAGCTACAAAATAGAGGCTTGAAAGATATTTTGATAGCCTGCACTGATAACTTGAAAGGTTTTAGTGAAGCGATACACTCCATCTACCCACAAACAGATGTTCAACTTTGTGTAGTTCATCAGATTCGAAATAGCTTGAAATATGTAGCCAGTAAAGAACAGAAAGTGTTTATACAAGATCTTAAATTAGTTTATCAAGCAGACACAAAAGATCAGGCAGAGACTGCTTTATTAGAACTGGAAGAAAAATGGGGAAAGAAATATCCTGTGGTGATACGATCTTGGAATGATAACTGGGAACTACTTAGCACTTATTTCGATTACAGTAAACCCATAAGAAAGTTAATATACACTACAAATCCAGTGGAGGGCTTTCATAGACAAGTAAGAAAAGTTACCAAGAGTAAGGGAGCATTTACCAGTGATATGGCCTTGATGAAATTAGTTTACTTAGTTTGCAGACGTATTGAGAAAAAATGGACTTCACCTTTGCGGAATTGGGGTTTGACGGTGCAGCAATTAGCCATTAGATTTGAGGGAAGATTGGAACTGGAACTAAAAACCAGTCAAACCAAAAAATAAAAAATTCCCTCCCAGGGGCTAGCTCCTGGGAGGGAAGCAGACAGAGATGAGCTAACACTCCCCACACTATGGCTGAAATTGCTAAAATAAAAATCCATTTATTTTTCATTACCTACTCTAATTATTTCACGGGAATTTTCGACACTCCATAACCGTGAATATCAAATGCATTTCCTTTACCTGAGGGTTTACCAACCCACGTAGCAAAATCACGAAACTTTCTGCCATCATAAGTAAAATCGTATCTATCCATTACCAACCCGTTTGGACTAACATTTGGGTTTCTATAGCCTAACTTAACCGTTCCTGTTTTAGGGTTGAGCAATGTCATATCAAGTGTACCATACACCTGACCTGTATTACTCATAGCCCATAGAATTAAAATCTTTGGTTGTTACACCTGGTAATTGGATATTTGCTTGATTAACATATAAATCTTCTCCTGATCCCCCTTGCCAATGTCTATCTACTATCTCTTTTGTGAGAACAAAATCAGGAGAATAATCAATTCTATCTGGTAATCCTTCGTAATGTTGAATAACTAGTAATTCTGTTTCAAGAGCATATGTACCGGTAGGACTATAAAAAAAGAAGTAGCCGTATCTAAATTTCTCGCGAGTAATATTTCTTTCTGTCATGATTAAACCAAAGGGTTAGAAATCTGCCCCTGATACTACGTTACCGAGGGTATGGGTTACTTTAAGGTCATCAAAATAAACATCCATATCTTGCTGGTCTTCGTTAGAGGCGTAAATATAGATAAAATCAGGTACCATCAAATAGAGAAAATCACCTTGATTTTTTGTTAATTTTTTGATCGATTGCAAAAAAGGAAAGATAATTAGGCTATGGAACCCAGGCTGAAATGGACTGTAAAAGTAACTTCGAGATGGCTTCATTACGCTTTGCTGTATTCGCAAAAACCAGTTCTTGGAAGGATAAATCAACATCAAACCGTCATTCCAACCGTAACGGAGTGGACAGCCGGGGAATTAATGATCAGTACTGCTGGCTGAGCAGAAAGGATATTTTAATACCGTGTCAGAGACACTCCTGATCATTTGAAAGCTCGTAGTTGCAGACTACGAACAACTAGATAACTGAAAACAAAATAGGCACAAGTGGACACTTGCGCCAGTTTGGGCTAGTCGAAGCTTATTTTTGGACGAGACAGCCCCAATTCAGAAATTATTTAAACAAATAAATTAATAAAGCATATACAATAAGTCCTGATATCAATGTTCCTAGAATGACTGTATACGCGTATATACCTGCCTCCCATTGTAAATTCATCTTTAAAACCAAACCTAAGGTAGTAATTAATGGGATTAGAAATATAAATTTAATTACAGACCTATATCTTGCTTTCATAAACTAATTATTTGGAGTCACTTGCAATCGCTCGGCACACTTCGAGTGATCACTTTCCTTTAGTCCACTGGCCGATATTGCACCACATTTCCTAAACCCAAACACTGAAAAGACGGCGGCAGGCATGACTTAATCTAATTTTAAGCAAAGCTATTGAAAATTATATTTACTTAACGAGCCCGAGGCATCGGAAATAGTTGCCAAGTGGCAACAATCAAGCGACAGTTAAAACCGACGATACACGTCTTAAAATCGTGTCATGAACCCTAATGATCATTTGAAAGTTCTTAGTTAAAGACTACAAAATACTAAGGAATTATTCTTCTATCCCTGTACCTAAAAGCCCCAAAGAATACTCTGCTTCTACTTTGGCTTTTCGGTTCTTGCTGATCAGTTCTACCCATTTGATTCGGGCATTGATATAGCTCATTTCTCTGTAGTTAACTAAAAATAGTGAGCTCTCTCCTGCCTGGTATTTTTTTTCTTTCTCCTGTTAGCAGTTGGTTGTAGTTCTCTACGGTTTGCTCGTAGGTATTGGCCTGGTCAAAGGTGTTATCCCAGGCATTTAACGCTGTGTTGGCTTTATATATCAGCTGTGCATTTTGCTGAGTAAAGGAAAGTTGAGCTTCTCTAATCTTCAAGTCAGCCAGCTGCAATGCACCTCTTTCTTTTCTTAAAAATATAGGAAAACTAAATTCGAGCCCCCATTTGTAATTATTCATACTATAACCTGCGGTAGGATCTGATCCCATAGCTTCATTTAAAGCATTATAGTTGAGGTTAAGCTCGGGTTTCAAATTCTCCCTTTTCAGCCTTTGCTGTATATCCAAATCAGCAATTTTATACTCATATAGCTGAAGTTTAGGGTGCGCATTTACCATTTCACTGATCCTATCTCTATATTCAAGGTTGACATCTAAAGCGGAAATTTCGCTTAAATCTGATGGAACGGTATACTCATCCAACTCAAGTGGCACCACACCTTCGGCCCATAAGTATATAGACAGCAATGCCGTTGAATTCAAATAATCCAGTCGCGCCTGCTGTAATGATAATTGCCTGTTTTGCACCTGTATAGAGGCCTCCAAAGTATCTATGGCAGGCTTATCTCCATACTTCACACTTTGCTTCACAGCCAGAAATCTCTCAGTGGCCAATTGCAGCCCCTCTACATATACCTTAAGGCTATGATATGATTTAAACCACTCCCAATACGCCTTTCCTGCTTCGTATTGCAAGTCATTAAGCATAGATCTTCTTTCAGCTTCTGAGCTCTGCTGATAAACTTGTGCCTGTCGTAACTCGGCTCTTCGTTTATCTATAAAAAGACCTTTTCCTACTGGCACAGATACTCCGGCATACCATAAGCCCGCTCCTGAAGTGCTGTTTTCAGGATTAAGATAAGTACCCTTATTTTCTTCATAGCCAGCCTTCGCCTCAATACCAAACCAGGTAGGCACCTTAAGGCCTACGTCGTTTTTACTGTAATACGTATAATCTTTAAAGTATTTTTCAGACACCTTCGCCGCTGCTTTCGGGTCAAACCCGCCGCGAGCCTGACGTACAGTTGCTTCTCCTTTCTCTGGCTGCAAATTAGCCTGAATAGCCACTGGATGGTTAGTTCTAACTATATCTAAAAAATCTTCCAGCGTAAGTGTAGCTGAATCAATATTTTGTTGTTGCCCTTCACTGATAGTAATCATGAATACCATCAGCATGAAAGACATACAGGTTACTTTCTTCACTATGCTCATAAGCTATTTAGCGCTTATATTTATAATTGACTGTTTTCTATTTTTTTGATTTATCTGAAGCCTTTGACGACTTGTCGCTTGTGCCTGCACCAGACTGATTAGCTTTATAATAATCTGGTGGGAAGCCGTTGATTTGTCGCCATAATTCATACCAGATAGGCACGTCTTTCAGTAAAACCATATTTCTGGTTCCTGCTCCTACCCTTATCGCTTTAGGCCATTCATGATCTTCGGGGTCTGGCTCTACCAGCACTCTGTATTTACCATTTGGACTTATAAAATTATCTATGGCATACACTTTACCACCATAAGTACCATAACTGGTATTCGGCCATCCGGAAAAAACTACTGCCGGCCAGCCATCGAACTGAATACGTACTGGTTGTCCCTTTTCCAATAATGGTAAATCAATAGGCCGAACATACATTTCTACCGCCAAAGTATAATCAGATGGCATTATACTCACAATACTGGCCCCCTCCTTTATCGTCTCACCAATCCCCGTTTGAATGGCCTTTGTTACATAGCCATTTTGTGGAGCGGTGATATAGTACATGCCCGTTCTCACTGAATAGTTCATGTATTGATTTTGCAGTTTTGATACGGTAGTCTCCGCATCATACATATTAGACATAGCCGAATACTTATCTGATTCCGCTTTAGCTATGCTCTCCCTGTATTTAGTTCTTATAGAAGTTAGCTCCACTTTCGCATTAATCACATCATTTTTGCTTGATAGCAACTTGTTCTCATAAGAAATCATATCCGCTTGTGCCTTTTGTAAAGTCAGCTTACGCTTTTCCAGATCCGTCAGCGATTTCAAGCCATCATTATATAACTGCTCTTGTCTTCCATACTGCTCTTTGGCAATGTTATAATTAGTTATAGCCGCTTCGTAGCCAATACTATCACTCTGTACTTTTAAGTGGGCTTGCTTTAATTTGTTTTTAGCTTGCTCCAACTTAAGATCACTGGTAGTAGCTAAAGCATCTATCTGATTATCAAGAGCTTTAACCTTTTCCATATAAGACTTCACCGCCATTTCTTTGGCTTTTAGCTGCTCCTGAGTTCTTGAAAGCAATTGCGGATCAAAATAATTATCTTTTACCTCTGAAATGAAAAGAATAGTATCTCCTTTCGCCACAAAATCCCCCTCCTGCACGTACCACTTTTCTATTCTACCTGCTATTATAGAATGAATAGTCTGTGGTCTTTGATCAGGCCGCAGGGCAGTTACATTACCGCCTGAGTTAATATTCTGAGTCCATGGAAAAAACATGATGATTACCACAGCAATCAGCGTAAAACTAATAATCCTTAAAAACACCCTACCAGATACCTTATTCTCTACCAGATTAAGAGCACTGTACTTAGTACGGTCAATTTTATCTCTTACACTATTAACAGAAATATTAAGCATGGCCGTTGTTTTTAAGGTTTAAAAATGATTTTAATTCAGTGTACTTTCCACTTTTACTCACTTTTCCGTTTTCCATGATTATTACCTTATCAGACTTACTGGTAAAGTAATATTCGGAAGAAATGGCCACCAAAGTCCACGGATGACTTTTATCTATGAGAAAATCAATCACTCTTCTATACTCCTCTTCATCTAAGTGCATATACAGATCTTCTAAAATCAACAACTTAGGATTACCCACAATACTTCTGGCTAGCAATAACTTTTGAGCGATACTGCCTGGCAGCTTATTTCCTTGCGCATCTAGCTCAGTGTCATATCCTTTTGAAAGTCCCTTTATAAATTCTTCCAGATTAAGATTTTTTATGGCCCACTTCACCTCTTCAAAGCTTACGTTCTTTCGGCCCATAGTAATATTTTCCATTACAGTACCTTCAAACAACTGCTCTTGTGACAAATAATCACCAAATACTGTTCTTAGCGAACTTATATTCAAGTTACCAATCGGCAACCCCTGATAGGCTATTGTGCCTTTTTGCACCTTATAAAGACCCGCAATAACATACAGCAAAGTCCGTTTGCCAGAATTATTATCTCCACTTATCACTACCCTTTCTCCTGATTCTATTGATAAATTCACGTCTTGCAATACGGGATTTTGTTGATCAGGATAAGCAAAAGTGACTTTTTCCAAATCTAAGGACAGTCCGTTACCATTCACTTCTTTAGTAAAGTCTACGCCTTCGGTTTTTTCCAGCTCCATGTCTGTAACCTGAGCTATTTTTTCCAGAGAAGTTAAAACATCATAAATAGTCTCAAGGCTTCTGATTAATTTCTCCACAGCCACCATTACGGTAAGAATAATAATCTCAGCGGCAATAAACTGACCTATATTCATCTGCTGCTCCATGACCAGTACTCCGCCTATGGCTAATAAGCCTGTGGCTACCAATACTTTAAAAACCACCATTAACGAATACTGCTGAACTAAAATCTTAAAGTGATTCTCTCTAGATTCCAGATAATTGCTTACATGCGTATCCACTTTTTCTAAAGGCAAATCTGTATTACCTACCAACTTAAAAGTAGTGTTAGTTCTTGCCAGCTCCTCTAACCAGTAAGCTACCTTATACTTATATTTCGACTCTTTTAAACTAGTTGCCATACCTTTTTTACCCGTAAACCGGATAATCACGACTACCAGAATAACCAAAATAACGCTAAACAGAATAAAGAATGAATGGTAAAATGAAAGTAATAAGAGACCGAACACAACATTGAGCAACGCTACAGAAAAGTCTATTAATATTTTAGAAAGGCCTTTTTGTACCGATATAATATCAAAAAAGCGATTCATCAATTCAGGAGCATAGTGCTTGTACAAGCTTTCCATCTTGGTTCTGGGCATTCTATAAGCAAACTCAAAAGCCGCTCTTGAAAATATCTTCTGCTGAAGATTCTCCGTAATCCTTAATTGATAAATCTGAAGTACACCAGAAACAGCTATACCCAATACTACCAAAAACACAAGAACCACCCATGAAGTGCTTATCTGCCCCCCTTGGATAAAGTTTACAATAGCCTGAATTCCTAACGGAAGTGACAAGCTTACCAACCCATTAAATATAGAATACAGATAAACGTTCTTTATCTCTTTTCTATCTGGTTTTAGTAACCTCCAAAACCGCTGTGTAGGTGTAAGTGTAGATGTATTTTCTTTCATAAATTAATTTTCAATGCTCCAAAGACTAAATCTTTATAAAACTGAGTAATAGCATCTCCCTGCCCCACCGTATCAGTAAGTCTGGGGAAATGTTCAGCAAAATAGCGTTGATGATGCCCTCCCTCAATTACTGTAGAGACCAACATATGCGGAAATGGATATTGAGGATCTATTTCCAAAATAATGTCACTAACCCGATCCACCAAGTTCTTTAATCCGAGGAAAACACCGTCCTTATTCTCCTTATCTACCTCTTTAGTATAATAAGCCTTAGCAGATTCATTAATAACAATCTTATATAACTTTCGCTCATTAATATGCGAAATACTTTTGTCTTCTTTCACCTCTTCAGTTAGCGCTTCAAGCGAAAGATCTAACTTTTTTATGGGTGATGAAATATTAGCCAGAAGAAACACCAGCCTGTATTCCATCCACGCCCAGTACCATGAGGTGAGATACAAAAGCAACTTATGTTTACTCTCAAAATACCTATAAATAGAAGCCTCCGTGGAACCAATCCTCAAGGCCAGCTTTTTAAAGGTAAAGCTTTCAAAGCCCAGATTATTAATCAAATCTATACTTCCAGAGATAATCTTCTTGCCTAATGTACTAGACAGTGGGTCCTTTAAATAAGTACAAGAGTTAACCTGAATCTCAATTCGCAAGTCTTTCATATCAAAATGATAGTAATACTATTACAATAGTAAGTAAAACGATCGACTTTAAAAAAAGTTACCTAAAACTCATAAAACAATCAAAACTTACATGAACCATGCACTATTAATATAAGCGACGTTCATAATTAGTTGAAAATTTGCATAAACAGTTATTAGCATCTCACAATCAGAAGATAACCGTAAAAAAGTTGACTAAACAACACCATTTTAGTGGCAATAACGTTAATATGACACATATCTACAAGATTATAAATTCAATATATTTTATTTATTAATTACAATTACAAATTACATAACACTATTAATCTAAATATATTAACAATCTTATATTATTATATTTTGTTTAATTTTTAATCAATTCCATTCAACATACCTTAACATCCGATTACTCAATTTAACACCCATTCACATAATTATTTTAAGCCCTCCCGCGTCATTTTTGTATCTAGCAATATTATTTAAACTACAACCTGAATTTTTTGGCTTTAATTACATTACTCATGCCTTATTTAAGACATTATGCCTTATTATTTATCATTTCATTCACATCACACTTTGCCTTTGCCCAATGCCCTTCCTCTGATGTAAATGGATCTGTTACCACTCCGGAGCTTGTATTATACCTTCCGGTTCTCACATTATTATATCTGGAGACTTCACGCTTAGCGGAAACCTGGTTATAGAAGCAGGCGCATCTATTACCGTTGGTGGCCAGCTTAGAAATAGTGGCAGTACAAACATTACTATTTCTGGTGGAGTGATGAACGTCAATTCTGTTTCTATGGGAAATGATATTACCTTAGGCCTTGATCAGACTACATTAAATGTTACAAATAATTTTAACACAGGATATCACGGCGGACTGGATATAGATGATTCCCAAATTAACATTGGTGGAGATTTTGTAGACAATACGCAAACAGGCTCTTTAAGAATTGATAATTCTTCCATTAAAACCACTGGCCATTTCAAAACAGCATCACAAACCAGCTTAAAAGTAAAAAATAGTGAAATTGAAGTAGGACTAGACTTTGGTTTTATCGGCCCAGATGGCAGCAACCTTGACTTAGATCATACTACTTTAACGGTTGGTGGAAAAATGACAATCTATAATAAAGCGAAAGCCAAATTCATCAACGAATCTGCTTTACTAGTTAATGGCAGTTTTACTAATATGGATGAAGCCGAAACCACTTTTGATAATTCCAGCCTAGAGCTACCAAACACCACAACAGTTTTATTTAATGGATTTCATGCCAAAATGGAATTTTCTAATGGCAGTACAGCAACAGTTTCTGGAGATTTACAAACAGAAGATGGATCTAAATTCACTGCAGAAGGCCAAGGCACTAGCATAAATGTGGGTGGAGATATTAATAATGACTTTCAGGCAGATTTTAATATTGAAGATGGAGCTTCCTTTTATGTTGCCGGTGATTTTAATAATGGAATCAACCCGCAAGGTGGTGAGGTGACTAGAGGTATTGTTAATATTAACGGAGGTACATTAACAGTGGGTAATGATTTTAACAATGATTATGGCAGCAATGTAGATATAAGCGATGGTGGACTATTAGATATTGGTAATGATATTAATAATGATCAGGCAGGTTCAATGGATTTTGGTGATGGCACTATTAGGTATGATGGCGACATCAACGATCCTTTTAACGGTGTAAATGGAGGCGATTGCCCTGATGGATGCTGCGGCACCGGATGCACTCCTCTCCCAGTTTCATTAATTAAATACACAGCCACTTTATCAGGTAGTCAAGTTTTAAATCAATGGACTTCCGCCTCTGAAATTAACAATGATTACTACACCATCAGTCGATCCTTTGATGGAGAGACTTTTACACCATTAGCCACTATTAATGGAGCCGGGAGTAAAGAAACCCAGACTGAATATTCATGGGTAGACACAAACTTTGGAATGGTAAGAACCTACTATCAGCTTTCACAAACAGATTTTGACGGCAATCAGAAAGTTTTAGACATAAAAATGATTGCTCCAGAAAGCAACAATACCAATGAAACCATCATACTATCACCTAACCCTGTAACATTTGCCATTTCATATATTACCATTAAAAACATGGCGCTTAGCAATGGTACTTATGAAATAGTAAACATGCAAGGCAAAACACTTATCCAAAGTGGATTTAAAAACAATAGAATCTCAATTAATGATCTAAGCCCGGGAGTTTATTTGGTAAATATTCAGGCAAACAATTCTACCTATAAATCTAAATTCCTTATCCTTTAATTTTTTCTTTTGCCATACCACTTATCAGTAATAAATAAAGCTCATTTCCTGATTTACTTATTCCAGTACTAATTATTATATGATTATCCGTAATTACCCATAATGTAAAAAAAGTATTAAATTAGTGTATGGATATATTCAGTTTCACTACCCACTTCAGTGATGAACAATCATGCAGAGAGCATTTTAAAGGAGAACGAGACAAGTTAGGAGTTATATGTCACCGTTGCGGTCATGATCAGCATTATTGGATAAAAAGCCGATGGAGCTATGAGTGTAAAGCTTGCCGAAGTAGAACTTCTTTACGTAGCGGCACGATCATGCAAGACTCTAACCTTTCTTTTCTGGTTTGGTACAAAACAATGTTTTTAATGAGTGTTACCAAAAAAGGTTTTTCCAGCAAGGAGATTCAGAAGCAATTGGGATTGAAACGATATGAGCCCGTATGGGCAATGGTTCATAAACTGAGAAAAGCCATGGGAAATCGAGATTCCAGATACACTTTAGAGGGAATGATTGAGATGGATGAGGGCTATTTTACAGTGGAATCAACTGAGATCGAGAAGAATAAAGGGAAAAGAGGTAGAGGAGCGGCAGGAAAACAAAATGTAGCAGTAATGGCTGAATCTACTCCTTTAGAAGACTTGGAAACAGGAAAAAAAGAACGCCAATGTCGTTATTTCAAAGCTAAAGTACTTAAAGGCCACAGTTCACAGGAAGTAGATCATGTATTACAATCATCCATTGATGAACAAAGTATTGTTTTTTCAGACCAAAGCACTTCCTATGTTAACATTGCTGATTATATAGAGCTTCACATTACTGAGAAATCTAATAAGCAAACCACTAACGAGACACTTAAATGGGTGCATATCACCATTAGCAATGCCAAAAGAACATTTCTAGGGAACTACCATAAGATTAAAGGAAAGTACCTTCAATTGTATCTCGATGAGTTTGTTTACAAACTCAATAGACGATACTTTGGTGATAAGCTCTTTGATAGGCTCGTTATAGCTAACATTACAGCATATGACTAATTACGGATAATCATAAATTATTATATGTCCTAGAAAATAAAAGCATTTTATGGCATAGAATTTTTATCAAATATTATTTTAATACAGTATCTGGAATTAAATTCCTAAAATGAGACTTTTTCCCTTTCGCAGAATCCCTAAATAGCTTAAGATCAACACTTTCTTTTCTGGCATTTTTTTTCGTATTTATATATATATCAAACACTACCATTTTTTATATGAATAAAAATAATTACTTCAAAGGCCTTGGTGGGATTCTGATTTTAGGGTTAGTTATCGGTTTTTTAGGTTTTCAATATCAACTCGGTAATATCAGAAAACAACAGTCTAATTTACAATTAGCCGAGAGTGTAGATGCCGCCAGGAATAACATATCAGAAGGAAGGTTGGAGCTTGAAAAACTCCAGGACGAAACGCAAGCTTTTAAACAAGCTGAACTATTTGAAAAAGCACATGAAATTCTAAAAGCATCTTATGAAGAAAAGGATGCTTTTTATATTAAAGACATCTCTACTCATCGCTTATTAAAAAGAGCCTGGGCAGAATCTAAAGAGTTAAACGATCAATTTTCAGAGAACGTAGCTTTTAACTCCGCTCTAATAGAAGATAAAGCAGCCAAACTGGTAAAGACATTAAATAGTCTGAGCACTTTGTTGGATGAAACAGCTGAGAACCTTGAGTCATCTATAGTAGTATGGACAGTGGTACTCATCATAGCAGAATTACTTCTATTTATTATAATGGGCATTTTAGTATATAGTGTCTATAAAGAAAATGAAAAGGCCTCAGCTATAAGTAGCCAAAAACTAAGTACTGAAGAAGAGAGAGAATAGAAAAACTCACCTCTTATGTAGAAGCCATTTCATCTGGCGACTTTAAGCATGAATTAGATCTGGACATTCAAGAAGATAAATTGGCTTTCACGCTTTCGAAGATGAAAGAACAAATTTTATCGAACCTGGAAGATAATGAAAGGCGTAACTGGGTGAACACAGGTATTGCTGAGTTCGGAGAAATTCTTAGAACGGATAACAACCTCAACAGCTTGTCTGAGCGCATCATAAGCAAACTGGTTAGCTACCTAAATGTTAATCAGGGCTTTTTGTTTGTTATAGAGGGAGAAGCGGCCAATCAGCATTTGGAACTAAAATCTGCCTATGCATATGAACGGAAGAAGTTCATGCAAAAGCAAATCACTAAAGGAGAAGGCCTGGTAGGTCAGTGCTGGGTTGAGGGCAACACTATTTTCTTAAAAGAGGTACCTAAAGCATATGTAAACATTACTTCTGGTTTAGGAACAGCCCCTCCTACTTGCATTCTTATTGTACCCTTAAAAGTACAGGAGGATATTTTTGGCGTAATAGAATTAGCTTCTTTCCACACGCTTAAAGATTATCAAATAGAGTTTGTAGAGAAATTGGCAGAAAGCATTGCATCAGTAATTTCTACCGCTCAAATAAACGAGACTACAAAAACCCTACTTGAAGAAACGCAACAGCAAGCCGAACAGCTTAAGTCTCAAGAAGAGGAAATGAGACAAAATATGGAAGAGCTTCAAGCTACTCAGGAAGAGATTTCCCGAAAAAGCAGTGAGGTTGAAAGCCGAATGGCTGCTGTAGATGAGAGTGGTATTGCTTCCATAGAATTTGACCTTGACGGCATTATTCGCAACGCCAATGACAACTTCCTTACCATGATGGGATACACCATGGATGAGATAGAAGGTAAACACCACAGAATATTTGTAGACAAAGAATATGGAGACTCTCCTGAGTACGCTCAATTTTGGAGTGATCTGAATAAAGGAAAAATTCATAATGGTGAATACGTACGCTATGGAAAAAATGGCAAGAAAGTATACATACAAGGCAGCTATTCTGTTATAAAAGATAATAAAGGAGAAGCTCAGAGTGTATTGAAGCTGGCCATAAACGTAACTAACACCAAGCTGGCGCATGAAGAGCTTCAGCAACAAGCAGAAGAAATGAAGGCGCAGGAAGAAGAAATGCGTCAAAACATGGAAGAACTTTCTGCTACACAAGAAGAAATAGAGCGGATTCTAAAAGAAGTACAAGACAGTCAACAATTTATGAATGACTTGATTAATGCTTCTACAGACACCATTTACACAGTGGATAAAAACTTCAACCTACTTATATACAACAGTGTATTTCAAAAAGTATGGGAGAGTCAGGGTGTTGAGTTGAAAAAAGGAATGCCTATAGCCCAGTTCTTTGAGGATGACGAGCGAGACAAACACCTCGAGTTAATCAAAAAAGCACATGAAGGTATTGCCACAGAGATTAAAACCGACAAGATTATAGCAGGTAAAAAGCACTACTTTAGCCTTATTTATAACACAATAAAAAATCAAGAGGGAGAAGTAGTAGCTGCGGCGGTATTTGCTAAAGATGTTACCGATGAAGAAGTCGCTAACATGCAGCAAAAGAAGCTATTGGCTGAAACTCAGGAGCAAGCTGAAGAAATGAAGGCTCAGGAAGAAGAACTAAGACAGAATATGGAAGAACTTTCTGCCACACAAGAAGAGGTTGAGAGAATACTTAAAGAAGTGCAAGACAACAGGCAGTTTATGTCTGATGTAATAGACTCTACCACTGATCATGTTTTTACGGTAGATAAAAATTTACAGGTAGTCACTTTTAACAAAGCTTTTTATGAAGCTTGGAGAGAACTGGGTGTAAACATAGAAAAAGGAACTCCTATCAATGCTATCTTTGAAAAAGAAGAAGTAGAAGGACATATGTCTGTTATTAAAAAATCCTTGGCAGGTGAAATGATAGAGATCAAAGTGGAAAAAATCATGGGTAAGCAAACGGACTACTTCAATGTAATGTATAGCCCCATTAAGAATACAGATGGAGATATTGTAGCCACTTCAATATTCGCTAAAAATATTACAGATGCCGAAGTAGCCCGAATGAAACAAAACGAACTGCTGGCAGAAACACAAGAGCAAGCAGAAGAAGTTAGGGCGCAAGAAGAAGAGCTAAGACAGAATATGGAAGAGCTTGCCGCTACCCAAGAAGAGATGGAACGTATCATGAAAGAGGTACAGAAAAATGAAAAGTATCTTAAAGAAGTAATGAATGTGATTCCTGACCCTTTATTTACTATGGATAAAGCTGGAACCATTATCCTTTTCAATGAGCCTTTCCAGGAAATATTAGTACGAAATGGAAATAAAGCTGAAGCTGGAAAAAGCTTCATAGACATGCAGCAAACTGAAGGTCAAAAAAATCAAATTAAAGGAATCATCAGTAGAGTTTTTAAAGGTGAAAATATCGATTTTACTATTGATTACAATACTGAAAAAGGTGCTGTTCACATTTATAATTACTACTGTCCTATTAAAGATTTACAAGATAACATAATAGGAGTAGCTAATTACTCACGTGACATTACCGAACTAGTAATGGCAAGAAAAGGCAAGTAATATTTAATGGTTTACTTGATGAGGCCGCATCTAAAAGAACACTTTGGAGACGGCCTCATTTTTTATTGTATCTTAATGATTAAATATAATTTCACCCTTATTAGAAACATGAAATGCTCCTTCTATAAACCACTTTAAAAGCTTATATTTAAAGATTAAACCCAAACCATTTTTTAGCATAATAAACCTATGAAGCTCATCAAGAGTACCCTATTTTTTTTAGTTATTTCACTATCAACAGCAGCCGCTCAAGCTGACTTGGATTACACTTTTGACATGGATGCCAACGTCATGCATGTTTCTCTGATATACAAGCCTAAATCCAAAGGAAGTACCACTTTTGAATATGGCAATAAGTATTATGGAGGCATGAGTGATTTACTAAAAGGCCTTATAAAACTTCAGGCTAGCGTGAAATTTGAAATCGATTCTGCTAATAGCACCATCACCTTCATACACAGCACCAAAGAACCGGTTTCTATACAATATGATATCATTGACACCCATACTCCTGAGCAAAAAGTAGTAGGTGAAATGTTTAGGCCAATCATCACAGACTCGTATTTCTTCTCTTTGTCCCACTCTTTATTTCTAAAGCCAAAAGTTTATAAGAGAGCATACGATAAAATGAAAATGTCCGTAAAATACATCAATGAACCTGCTTTTCCTCTGTTTTTCAGCTTCGCTCCAGAGCTGCAACCTGAACAGGAAGTGACCATTAGCCTGACCAAAGGAATGGATGCTTTAGTTTGTGGTGCCTCTAATTTACATATAGAAGAACGGATGACGGGTACCACCAAAAATTATATAGTTCTACGAACGGAATCTGAAGAATCATACAATTTCAATCGGTTCATGAACTACTTTGAGGCTTTTATGCCTTCAATATCAGAATTTTGGGGCAACACAAATGAAAAAGTGTACTCACTAATTGCATCTCCTTTCTTGGACATTGACAATCATCAAGTATCAGGAACTGCTTTTAATAATGGTTTCCATATAAAATATTCCGGTGACACTATACTGGCCAATAACGAAGTCCTTTTTACTGTATCTCATGAGATTATGCACAGATTTACCGGCTCCAGTTATCTCTCCATGAGCAATGAAAACCAATGGTTTAATGAAGGCTTTACTGATTACAATACATGGCTTTTACTTAAAAAAAGCGGACTAATTACTGAAATGGACTTAAAAAACACCCTTTCAGACACCTATCGAGAATTACTAAGTAACCCAACAAACACTATAGCAAACAGTGAAATATTAGAACACTTCTGGGATAATCATGACTATGAAAGATTGCCATACCAGAGAGGCGCGTTGTTTGCAGCTTATATAAACAAGCAACTTTCCTTATTAAAAGATGAAGATAAGACCTACCAACATTTTATGAGAGGCCTACTAGAAAGAGGACTTAAAAAAAGACAGAGAGTTAACTACAAAGGACTTCTTAAAAGTAGCATCTCACTACCTGCCAAAACAACAAATAGAAAATGCATTAGAGCATTACATTATGATGGGCAGAATAATCCCACCATCGCAGATATTATAAAAAAAAGAGGCCTAAAACAGGCCTCTTTCAAGCAAATTCTATAATTGAATATCAAATTAGATCAACTAAACATACTTGTGGCGTCGATCAATTCGTTATTTACTGTATTAGAATATATGGCATAGTTGAAGCCTTTATGAATGGCATAACCTCCATAATTTCCATTTTTATCTAAGGCCAAAAATCCTACTTGTAAGTTTTCAACATCCTTCAACTTCTTATAAATACGCTCTACAATGGTTTTACAAGCTTCCTGAGGACTAGCGCCCTGCCTCATCATTTCTACCACCATAGCACTTCCTGAAACTCTAATTACTGCCTCACCGAGTCCGGTAGCACAAGCACCTCCTACTTCATTATCTACAAAAAGGCCTGCACCTATTATAGGAGAGTCTCCTACCCTACCATGCATTTTGTAAGATGCGCCGCTGGTAGTACAAGCTCCGGATAGATTACCTTGCTCGTCTAAGGCCAGCATACCGATGGTATCATGGTTTTCAATATTGATTGCTGGTTGATATTTAGACTCTTTCAACCAATTTTCATAGTCCTTTTTTGAAGCTTCCGTAAGCAGATTAGTTCTTTCGAAACCTTGCTCCACTGCAAACTGAAGTGCCCCTTCGCCTACCAGCATTACGTGCGGAGTCTCCTCCATCACTTTTCTGGCAACAGATATGGGATTGACAATATCCTGCAAGAAAGCGACAGATCCGCAATTACTATGCTGATCCATGATACAAGCATCAAGGGTCACTTTTCCTTCTCTATCAGGATATCCTCCTAAGCCTACCGTACGTACTTCAGGGTCACTCTCAGGTACTCTTACCCCCGCTTCTACGGCATCAAGAGCATTGCCTCCTTCTTTCAACAGCTTCCAGGCAGCAGCATTTGCAGGCATACCATGGTTCCAGGTAGATATTACTACAGGCTTTTTTACTTTAGAATCACTGGTTGCATTTTCAGTGGTGGCTGCGGCTGCAGCACCTTCTGCGCTATCTTTTTTCTCAGAATTACAGGCTAGTGGCATAAAGCCTGCTCCGGCTAATCCTATTCCCAGTGAAGACTTCTTAAGAAAGTCTCTTCTATTATTTTTCATGTGTTGTCTTAGGTTAATTTTGGAGTTTAATATAATTCAGAAATAAAAATAAAAGAAACAAGGTGGCATCAAAAGTAATGGCTTCCATTACACCTACCTTGTTTCTAATTCACAATTTTTAATTTATTACTTCTCCTCTTCTTTGGGCTTTTCTACCGTAATTTCAGTCACTTTAGACATTGGCTCTCCATCTTGAATGGCTACTGCCTTCAAAGTAGTTCCTTCATCAAGATATAGAGGACCTTCATATAAAGAAGACTCTTTGGTAGGCTCTGAGCCATCTGTAGTATAGTACATTTTAGAGAGTCCAAATTGGTTTTTCAATGAAACCACTAGCTTCTCTGTACCGGCCTTATCCTCTACGTCATAAGTAACATAGTAGATACTTTTAGAATAATTAATTCCTCTGTAATCATACCTTTTCAACTGATTAGGAATTTTTTCTTTGAAAGCTTCCCAATCTTTATTCTCTAACGGAGTCCAAAGCACTTCAGACAAAGCTGCTAATCTTGGGAACACCACATACTCTACCATTTCTGATGTAGGCAGATACTCTGACCATACATTAGCCTGAGCTCCTAAAATATATTTTTGCTCTTCTGGTGAAAGCACCTCTGGGGTAGGATCATAAGAGTACACTCTTTCAAGTGTTGTATATCCAGAAATTTGTAATGGTTCAAATTGAGGATCTCCCTGATAGTGGTCAAAATACACATAACCTCCGGGAGTCATCACTACATTATGCTTTTCCTTAGCAGCAGCAATACCACCTTCTTCACCTCTCCATGACATAACAGCGGCATTAGGCGCTAAACCTCCTTCTAATATTTCGTCCCAGCCAATGATCTGACGACCTTTTGAATTCACAAACTGCTCTATTCTGGTAATAAACCAACTTTGTAATTCATGCTCATCTTTCAGACCTAACTCTTTAATTTTTTCTTGTACCTCTGCTGATGCTTTCCACTGATCTTTCCATGCTTCATCTCCGCCTATGTGTATGTATTTGCTTGGGAAAAGCTCCATTACCTCGGTAAGCACATCTTGTAAGAACTCAAATGTTTCATCCTGAACACCATAAATATCCAGGAATACTCCCCACTCGGTAACTACTTTAGGCCTATTGCCTGTAACTCCTAATTCAGGATAAGAAGCCACGGCGGCTGTAGCATGTCCGGGTAGTTCTATCTCTGGCACCACAGTGATATGTCTCTCCTGAGCATATGCCACTACTTCTTTAATTTCTTCCTGAGTATAAAAACCTCCATATCTTTTCCCGTCAAACTCTGTAGAACCAGCATGACCTACTAAAGTCTCATCTCTATAAGCTCCTATTTCTGTTAGTTTAGGATATTTTTTGATCTCTATTCTCCAGCCCTGATCATCAGTTAAATGCCAGTGAAAAGTATTGAGCTTGTGCATAGCCATGTTATCAATATACTTTTTCACAAAGTCTACCGTACTGAAATGTCTGGATACATCTAAATGTAAACCTCTCCATTTATACCTCGGATAGTCCTGAATAGAAACCAATGGCACTAACCACTTTTCGCCTTCTACTTTTTCTGTGCTTTCTATGGCAGGGGGCAGTAATTGCTTTAATGTCTGCATACCATAAAAAAGCCCTGCATGGTCTTTTCCTACAATTGAAACACCTGCATCATCTACTTTAAGCTCATACCCTTCTTCAGGTACGTCAAGGTTTTCATTTACGCTAAATAGGATACCACCTTCAACTTTTCCTTCCGCACTCTCTTCAACAGCCAAGCTAATACCTGATGCTGCACTAAATTGATCAGCAAAAGATTCTGCTATTTTCTGTGCCTCTTCATCATCTTTAGCAAATAAAAGCTTTGTATTTTCATTAATAATAAGAGCTCCCTTTCCCTGTTCTAAACTAACAGGCTCAGGAATAATACTGATTGGGGAGTTATATTCTTCTTCCTTCGGCACGGAAGTTGAACAACTGACACTTGTGAATATCACCGCCCAAATTAAAAGTTGTAAAAAGTGATTTCTCATTTCTTTCTTTTTAAAGGGTTGATTAAAACATCAGGATAATAACCTAAAAACTGTCATTTCCTGAAAACATGTTAATATCTTGTGAGCAATTTACAAATGTTTGCGCACACATTTTCCAAAATTAAAGATTTTTATTTAAGATTGTAAGTAAGAGTCCAATCATACATTCAAACTAAAGGTAATATTTATGAGCAAGAATATAGCGTTAATGCTTCTCTTTCTTCTGAGCGCTCCCGTATGGGTAAACGCACAGGAAAATAATTTACATGGTATGTCTACAGAATACGACTGGCCTGAAGATCCTAAGGTACTTGCCAAGCTGGATAAATGGCAAGATCAGAAGTTCGGCATGATCATTCACTGGGGTTTATATGCACAAGGTGGCATGGTAGAGTCATGGGAGCTCACCTCAGAAGACTGGATCAATCGTAAAGATTCTATGAGCTACTGTGAGTTTAAAGAATGGTATTGGGGACTTAGCAAAGAGTTTAACCCTGTAAACTTTGCTCCTGAAAAATGGGCAGAAGCCGCTAAAGATGCTGGTATGAAATACGTAGTATTCACCACCAAGCACCATGATGGCTTCAATATGTTTGATACTCAGCAAACCGATTTCAAAATCACTAATGGTCCTTTTGCAGACCACCCCAAAGCTAACGTAGCTAAATATGTGTTTGAAGCTTTTCGTAACGAAGGCATGATGATTGGAGCATATTTCTCCAAGCCTGATTGGCACTCACAGTACTTCTGGTGGGATAAATATGGTTCTTGGGATCGTAATGTGAACTATAACCTTGCTGCTCATCCTGAGCGTTGGAATAAATACAAGCAGTTTGCTTATAATCAAGTAGAAGAACTTACTTCTGACTATGGCAGCATAGATATATTGTGGTTAGATGGTGGCTGGGTAAGACCTGGTAGAATGGTAAGAAATGGAGAGCAAAGTATAGATTTACCCAAGATAGCAGCTATGGCAAGAGAAAATCAGCCTGGAATGCTAGTGGTTGACAGAACAGTTCATGGTCCATATGAAAACTATCAGACACCAGAAAGAAGCATTCCTGACCATCAGATCAGTAACCCATGGGAAAGCTGCATTCCTCTGGCTAACAATTGGGGTTATGTACCTAATGATCAGTTAAAATCATCTACAAAAATCATTCATTCATTAGTAGAAATTGTAGCCAAAGGTGGTAGCCTATTACTAGGAATTGGGCCTAAGCCAGATGGAACGTTGAGAGAAGAAGACATGAAGCGAATGGCAAAAATTGGTGACTGGTTAGATCAAAACGGAAAGGCAATTTATAACACAAGAATAACACCTACCTATAATTACGAGAATGTGTTTTTCACTGAAGATAAAGAAGGTAAAAAATACGCCATAGTAAATATACCTGAAGGAGAAAAGGTTCCTACCACAGTAACCTGGGAAGGAAATACTCCAAAAAAAGGCAGCAAAATAAAAATGCTTAGCAATGGCAAAAAGGTGAGTTGGAAACTTAACCAGGGAAAAGTAGAAATTACTGTTCCTGAAAAATTCATCAGTCAGAATGACACCTACCCTGCTTTAGCCTTTGAATTTAATACAGAAAACTAATTATCGCATGAGAAGAAATAAGATTTTAGTTGCAGCTCTATTAGCATTATCCATAGTAGCCTGCAAAAGCAAAAAAGATGCTCCGCCGCCCGCAGCTGTAGGTCCAGTGCCTGATGCTGAACAGATGGCATGGCACAAAATGGAAAAAAATGCTTTTATTCATTTTACCATAAACACCTTTACTGATAAAGAATGGGGTTATGGAGATGAGTCTCCTGAGCTATTCAACCCTACAGACCTAGATGCTGATCAATGGGTGAAAGTGCTTAAAGAAACAGGATTCAAAGGCGTAATTCTTACTTGTAAACATCATGATGGTTTCTGCTTATGGCCTTCAGAATACACAGAGCATGACATTGCTAACAGCCCCTATAAAAACGGTGAAGGAGATATAGTAAGAGAAGTATCTGACGCTTGTAAAAAGTACGGACTTAAGTTTGGGGTTTATGTTTCTCCGTGGGATCGTAACCGGGCAGATTATGGAGATTCTACTTATGTCACTTACTACAGAAATCAATTAAAAGAACTATTCACTTCATACGGAGATGTATTCGAAATGTGGTTTGATGGTGCAAACGGTGGTGACGGATACTATGGTGGAGCTAATGAAGAAAGAAAAATAGACCGTAAAACATACTATCACTGGCCTAAAACGCTGGAAATGGTTCGTGAAATACAACCTCAGGTACTGTTCTTTAGTGATGGTGGCCCAGATTTAAGATGGGGAGGAAATGAGCTGGCAAGAGCTGGATTTACTAACTGGAACACTATATCTTCAGATTCCATTTATGCCGGTATGGCTGGAATACAAGACCTTTTGAATAAAGGATCTGAAGACGGTAAAAACTGGGTGCCTTTAGAAGCCAACACTTCTATCAGACCAGGTTGGTTTTATCACGCCAAAGAAGATTCTCTTGTAAAAACGCCAGAGCAATTATTAGATATCTACCTTACTTCAGTGGGTCGTGGTTCTACCCTATTACTGAATGTTCCTCCAGATAAAAGAGGTCAATTTCATGAAAATGACATTGCTTCACTAAAAGGATGGGATGCACTTCTTAAGAAAGAATTTGCTAAAGACCTTACAGAAGGCGCTTCTATCTCAGCATCTACAGTTCGAGGAGAAGATGATACTTACTCTGCCAACCAAACCCTAGATGACAATTATGACACCTATTGGGCTACCGATGATGCCGTTAAGACAGGTTCTTTAGAAATTGATCTAGGAGAGTCACAACAAGTAAAATACATTACTATTCAAGAGTACATTCCATTAGGACAACGTGTAAAAGAATTCAATGTAGAAGCTTGGTTAAATGGCAAGTGGGAGAAAGTTGCTGAAGCTACTACCATCGGTTACAAAAGGATTTTAAGACTTGAAGAGCCTGTGGATACAGAGAAAATCAAAATTAATATAACAGATAGTAAAGCCTGTCCCGTTATAAATAATGTTGAAATTTACTAAGTCAAAGTGATGGATGTAATTGGTTATCAATTTACTCTATCTCAAACTAGTTATATATGAAGAAATTAAAAACGCTTATTTTCTTAATGCTCATTGGTCTGGCCATAACCCAGACCAATGCACAAGGAAAAAAAGCTTTCAGAATTAAAGATGGAAGCTTTCAGGTTAATAAAAAGCCTATCCATATCTATAGTGGCGAAATGCACTATAGCCGTATTCCTAAAGAATATTGGAGACACAGATTAAGAATGATTAAAGCCATGGGTCTTAATACCGTGGCAACCTATGTTTTTTGGAACTACCATGAAGTAGAACCTGGAAAATGGGATTTTAGTACTGGTAATAAGAACTTAGCAGAATACATAAAAACCGCTCAGGAAGAAGGGCTTTATGTGATTTTGAGACCAGGACCATATGTATGTGCTGAATGGGAATTTGGAGGATATCCGTTTTGGCTACAAAACAATCCTGACCTTGAAATTAGAGCGAACAATCAGGCATTCTTAGACTCTTGTAAGGTATACTTAGGCAAGCTGGCTGAGCAGGTAGCTGATTTACAAGTGAGCAGAGGGGGTAATATTATTATGACCCAGGTAGAAAATGAATTCGGTTCTTATGTATCTCAGAGAGAAGATATCAGTGCCGAGGATCACCTGGCTTACAGAACCAAGATCTATGAAATGCTTCAGGAAGTAGGCTTTGAAGGGCCATTTTTTACTTCTGACGGCAGCTGGTTATTCGAAGGAGGAGCGATTGAAGGAGTATTACCTACTGCCAATGGAGAAGGCAATGTTAACAACCTTAAAAAGGCGGTAAATAAATATCATAATAATGAAGGTCCTTATATGGTAGCTGAATTTTATTCAGGGTGGTTAGATCACTGGGCCGAAGACTTCATTACTATAGGGTCAGAAAGTCTCACCAATCAGACCAAAACCTATTTAGAGAATGGCGTTGACTTTAACTTCTATATGGTTCATGGCGGCACAAATTTCGCTTTCACCAGCGGGGCTAACTATAATGATGAGCATGATATTCAGCCTGATCTTACCAGCTATGACTATGATGCCCCTATTAGCGAAGCAGGATGGGCCACACCAAAATACAAAGCCATCAGAGAAGTGATGAAGGAGTATGTTTCATATGATGTTCCTGAAATTCCTGAGCAGATACCCGTTATATCTATTCCATCTATAGAAATTTCAAAATCAGCTGATGCCCTCAGTTATATCAAAAAACAAAAGCCGGTTAAATCAGAAACTCCGCTCACATACGAAGAGTTGATGCAAGAATCTGGTTATGTTTTATATAGAAAGAGATTTACTCAGCCTATTAACGGAAAGTTGAAAATAGAAGGACTTAGAGATTTTGCTACGGTATACGTTAACGGCAAGAAGCAAGGCGTATTAAATAGAGTATTTAATAACTATGAAATGAACATATCCATGCCTTTCAACGGTACTCTTGAAATCCTGGTTGAAAACATGGGGAGAATTAATTACGGAGCCGAAATTGTACATAATAAAAAAGGTATAATAAGCCCTGTAACTATTAATGATTATGAAATTACTGGTAACTGGGAAATGTATAAGGCTCCATTTGATGAAGTACCTTCACTAGATAATCTGAAGGAAGCCAAAACTGGTTTACCTGTAATCTATGAAGCTACTTTTAACATAAAAACAGCAGGTGACACTTTCCTTGATATGACAAATTGGGGTAAAGGTATAGTATTTGTTAATGGCCATAACCTAGGCAGATACTGGAAAGTAGGCCCTCAGCAAACATTATATGTACCAGGATGCTGGTTAAATGAAGGAGAAAATAAAGTAATTGTTTTTGAACAACTTAACGACACAGAACAAAAAGCTCTTTCAGGAATAAAAGAACCTATATTAACTGATCTTAAAGTAGATTAGTCCACCCAATGATACAAGCCTGCAAATAATTACAGGCTTGTTCTTTTACAAGCCCTCTCCTCTTGCTGTTGCATTTTTCCCAATCTACTCCATACTATTCCCTAATCTTATACCAGATAGTGCATCCAACCGATAAACCCCCTCTTTCTATCGTATAGCTGAAGTTTATCCTTTAGAACATTATTTACGTATTCCACTTTTAGTAAACTAATAATTCTTTTATGCTTTTAATCTCTTGTAAGAGAATAAAGCACCAAAATAATACACTCCTTACACACTTAACAATAAGTCATTTACTCTAAATGATAAATCTAATCATCACCCACTAATGAAGCTTCTATGCTCTATTAAACGAGATCATTAAGACAAAACAATACATCACATTTTACACCTACATTTTGATCTATAAAACACCTCCCCATCAAAAAATGGAAGAGCTAAAATATAATTCATAAAAAAAGCCGTGTTCCTACGTGAACACGGCTTTTCAAAAGTTGAAAAAAAAAATTAACCTATACTATACTAATTATAGCCTCTTTTAATACCAACCACCTGTTGGTTGTAAATTCTCATTTAAGTCCATTTCCTGCTGAGGAATAGGCCATAAATAATCTTTAGAAGGATCGAAATAACGTTCTTCAATCAAAATATGCTGACCATAATCACCTCTCCTCTCATCAAAATCATTAAGAATCCCATACACATTTCCTGGCATCACATCTTCTGCAATTCTCCATCTGCGAATATCGAATAGCCTATGCTCTTCTAAAGCGAATTCCACTCTGCGTTCTCTTCTTACAATTTCCCTTAATTCTGCAGCTGATGTAGTAGTTACTGCTGGCATTTCAACACCTTGTCTTTGTCTCACCTGATTAATTGCGTCCAATACTGTACCATCAATCTGACCTGCTTCAATTTTAGCTTCAGCATAAGTAAGTAATACTTCAGCATATCTAATCAATATTTCATCATTATAAGATCTCTGATCCCAATCTCCAGATATATCGTCTGCCACATACTTTCTATAATAATATCCAGTAGGAGATGCATTATTTGCACCTATCACATTTATATTACCACTGGTGGTATCCGTTACATCAACAACACTACCATTAACTACCCCTCCAGGAAGAATAACCGTAAGTGATAACCTGGGATCTCTATTGTCAAAAGGATTAGAAGAGTCGTACAAGGGGGATTCATCAATAGTCTGCCCATCCGTCATTTCATATGCATCAATTAGACTCTGGAGCGGTACTATTTGACTCCATCCTCCTACGGCAGGACCTCCTACCCAAGTAGCAATCGCATTTTTACTATTAGTTGAATATTGAGCTGCAAAAATAATCTCAGTACTTCCTTTGTTTGTTCCATCAAATAAAGATAAATAATCATCATCTATTGAGTAAGCCCCTAGATCCATAACTTCTTGCGCAGCCTCAGCTGCTCTTTGCCAATCTCCTTCATATAGCAAAACACGAGCTTTAATAGCAAGTGCCACACCTCTAGTTACTCTACCTGATTCACCTTCATAAGAAACGGGAAGATACTCCGCAGCTTGCGTTAAATCATCAACTATCCAATTAGCTATTTCCTCTCTACTAGTAAGAGTAGGATAAAGCTCCTCAGGAGAAGGCACATGCTCTACTCTAGGCACATCACCAAAAAGAGCAATTAATTGTTGATAAGCATAGGCTCTAAGAGTCAGTGCTTGTCCTCGAATTTCATTTAGACTAGCTTCATCTCCTTCAATATTATCAATATTATCTAATAAAAAATTTGATGAACTAACAATTCGAAAATTCGTGGACCAATAATGGGAAAAATAACCAGCAGTAGTAGTAGCAGTCCCAGTACCTACAAACTTAGCATCAGTAGGCCAATCACTCCAAGAATAACTATCATCAGTTGTGGCAGATATCACCATTCTATAATAATCATCTCTTAGATATCTATATCCATTATCTAAAGCTGACTGAGCTTGATCAATTGTTTGCCAATATGCCTCGCCCGACACCTCATCCATTGGTTGCTGATCTAGAAAATCGTCTGTATCGCAGGAGCTGAAAAACACAGCTACACCCAAAAAAATTAATATTATATATCTATTTCTCATATTTCTGTCAATTAAAAGTTAACATTTACTCCAAACGTATAAATTTTAACTTGTGGATAGTATCTACTAGTGGATGGCGTTTCTGGATCTATTCCGTCTTCCAAACCAGAAAAGGTTAATAAATTTTGACCACTAACAAATAAACTGCAATTTGAAATGTTTACACTTTCTAACCACTCAGAAGGAAGCCTGTAATTCAATCGTACATTTTTAAGTCTAAGATATGCCCCGCTCTTTACCCAATAAGAAGAAGCTTGATTATTTTGCTCATTAGCTCCTAATCGTGGATAAGCTGCATTAGTATTTTCTGGAGTCCAACTGTCTTCATGAAGACTTCTGAAGTTTCCATCCGGACCTATAGGTGCTTGCAAAATATTTAAAGTATGCACATCAACATCACCTACACCTTGAAAAAATGCAGACAAAGAAAAGTTTTTATACTCAGCGCCTAAGTTAATACCGTAAGTATACCTTGGAATATTACTACCTAGATAAACTCTATCATCGGCATTGATTTCATCATTACCATCTACATCTCTATAAATCAAATCTCCGGGGGCTGCACCAGCCACACTCGCATAATTGTTCACCTGTTCCTCTGTTTGGAACATTCCATCCACTTCATATCCATAATATGCATTAATAGGATCACCTACTTTTAAGGCGGTAAAAATACCATTACTATCCTCTAATTGATCTGTTCCATTAAGATCAGTTACTTCATTCTTTACATCAGCAATATTACCTCCAATAGTGAAAGAAAAATCTTCTCCTACTGTACCATGATAATTAACTGCTAGCTCCCAACCTCTGTTTTTCATAGATCCCACATTTTGAAAAGGGTATGACAGACCAACAGAACTTGGTTGCAAGTATGGCATTAGAATATCATTAGTTTCCTTAATATAATAATCAAAAGTAGCATCTATCTTACCTGACAAAAGAACAAGATCAAGTCCGAAATCGGTCATTTTTGTAGTCTCCCACGTTAAAGAATTATTTGGATAAGAACTTAATTGTAAAGTTTGAACCATTGATCCATTAAAAGGATAACTTGAAACTTCAAGTGTTGATTGGTATGGATAATAATCTGCACTTCCATTACCATCTAAAGTATTATCATTTCCTAATTTACCCCATGACCCTCTTAATTTTAACTCATCAAAAATTGTCACATCATCCATAAACGCCTCTCTAGATATTATCCAACCTGCAGAAAACGAAGGAAATGTCCCCCATTTTTGACCATCAGGAAAACGAGAAGAACCATCTCTTCTTATATTGGCCTCTAATAGATACCTATCTTTAAAAGAGTAATTAATTCTTCCAAAATAAGACTGCAAAGCATATTTATAAGCATTTCCACTTATATGTTGATTTTCTTGCTCTCCGGCATCTAATTGATCTAAATAAGGTGCAGGTAAATTTTGTCTATCTGCATATAATTGATCAGACCTCCTCGTAAGTCTTGAAATACCTCCAAGCACCTTTATAGAATGTTCTCCAAAAGATTTTTGATAGTTTAATAGTCCTTGAATGTTAGTAAACCAAAAATCAACAGAAGTTTTAGCAACAGAATTGGCTCCCTGTTCAACATCTCCATACTCAAACAGTAAATCACGCTGACTATAATACTCAGAGCTATTGTTGACAGAGGCTAACCCTGATAATGTTAATCCATCAATTATCTCATAATCTGCACGGAAGTTACCCATATAAAGGTTTTCCTTATCCTCATAAAGCCCCCCCTCTTCTTGTAATCTTAAAGGATTATCTTCATTTCTTGCTCTTAACCATTCTCCGGCTTCATTTTTAATCCCATTCAATGGGTTAGTGGCATCAGCAGTCTGGAACTGTTGACTTGTTCCTCCCTGAGGTTCTTTTGTATTAGAAATTTTAGCAGAAATATCTGCATTAAAATTTAACCTCTCAGAAAGCTTAATATCAGTATTTAATCTTACTGTAATACGCTCAAATTCAGTCTTTTCAACAAGCCCTTTTTGATCAAAATAATTAGTTGAAAAGCGGTACTTAATATTATCTGCACCACCCGCAATACCTAAGCTATGGCTCTGCTGAAAACCACTTGCATTTAACACTTTATCAAACCAATTTACGTCTGGGTACTCAAATGTATTACGATCAGGGTTATTGTAAGCATCAATTTGCGCTTGTGAAAATACGGTGCCACCACCTGTGTTAGTACTTGTTAAATTTCTTAGCTGCATATAGGTCTGGGCTCCCACAAAATCAGGTAAAGTAGTAGGTCTTTGCCATCCAAAATAATTGTTGTAAGACACTTTAGGAGCTCCTTTATCACCCCTCTTAGTTTTAATAAGGATTACACCATTTGCAGCTCTAACTCCATAGATAGATGCTGCCGCCGCATCTTTAAGTACTGACATTGACTCAATATCATTAGGGTCTATATCATTGATGTTATACTGAACACCATCAACCAAAACTAAAGGAGCATTGTCATTAAATGTACCAATACCTCTGATACGGATACTTCCTTGATCAGCACCAGGCTGTCCACTACTTTGTGTAACAGTAACTCCAGGTGCCACTCCTTGTAATGCAGCCGATACCTGACCTACAGGTCTGGTTGTTAAAGTTTCAGATTCTACGGCTGATACTGCACCTGTTAAATTTTGTTTCTTTTGTTCTCCATATCCCACTACTACTATTTCTGATAATTCAGTAATATCTTCTTCAAGAGAAACTGAAAAATTAGTTTGATTTCCTACACTGATTTCTCTTCTTTTAAAACCTACAAAAGAAAAAACTAAAATATCATCAGGTGATGCCTCAACGGTAAAGTGACCTTCACCATCTGTAATTGTTCCCCTAGATGTATTCTTTACTACTACAGTAACCCCAGGAACAGGCTCACCAGTAGTTTCTTCCAATACAGTTCCACTTATTGGACTTTGGGCTTGTGCCTGATTAAACACAACCAAAAGCGCCATTAAAAGAAACTGCATGATCAATTTCTCTGCCTTAAAAGTTTCCTTTAAAGCAGTTTTTGTTAAACCCAAAACAGTATACGAGTTGGGTGGATTGCTGTAAACTTGCTTCATAACATGTTAATAAATTTTAAAAAATGAAAAACATTCAGGTTGGCATCACTCCTGCCAGAGTATTAGCAACCTGCCTTAGTATTACCTCTTTCCTAATCATGACCAAACTGATTAAGAACTTACATGAGTAATATTTACATAACACTAAGTTGATCACCAAACTAGCCACTGGATCTTCAAAAACAAAATTATTTTGGGTTTTTGTGTGCGCACACAGTAAATATGTTTGCGGACACACAAAAAACAAGCTTGATATTCTGCTTTAAAGAACACACAACATCAAGCCGCTAAGCATCAGAAAACCTACATGTTAAGTGAAGATAATGGCAATAAAAAAGCCACCTCAAACATAAATTTTGAGATGGCCTTTTATACTCCTACTTAAAGAAAAATATACTACCTATCGTTAGGCAACAGTACCTGATCTATAATATGGACAACTCCATTGGTTGTCATTATTTCGCGAGTGTTAGCTCAGAATTTGATCTAATTAAACCTACAGTTAGATGAGTGTCTTTGGTTATTGGAGAAACACTTTGAACAAAAGTAGCTCCATATTAGGCTAATAGAATAAACTAGCGGATCTGATTTTTCTTAATTATATAAAAAGGTCGGAACAAAACGAATTGTCCGACCTCTTTCATAAAGATTAATTACAGATTTCTATCGTTGATTATAAATCCGCAGGAAACATTAGTTCGCTAATTTGCATTTAAGGCATCAGAAGTTCATCTACAATATGTATTCTACCATTAACAGCGTAGATATTAGCATCTGTTATTTCGGACCAATTGAAGAAAAATATCTGATTACCCTCTTCTTCTACGATATTTACTTGCACATCTTCATTTAATGAAGTTGTAATAAGTTGTCCAGAATCTAGATCGCCAGTTTCATAAATCACATCCTCGATAATATGATATTGAACAATTCTCTTCAATTCTGTTTCAGATATACTTTCAATATCATCCAAGTCATGTTCCTCTAAATAATCATCAAAGGCAGTATTAGTAGGTGCTATTAAAGTATATTGATCATCTGAATTAAGAGCATCTGCAATATCTTGAAACTTACTGATAACAGAGTGAAATGTACTTAACTCACTTTTAGTTGTAAGTTTAGGATAAATCCTAAATGTAGGATCTATGAATATATCCAAAACAGAATGAACCACTCCATTTGTTGCACTTAAGTTATAAGGATCGGCAATCACAGCCCCGTTAACCGTAAGATTAGCAGGATTAGCTGTATAAGCAGTATCTCCTAGACTCTGCATTTCATTTGTAGTTAAATCACGTGTATAAAATTCACCACTCACAATTTGAGCCAAAACCACCTCTCTCAGATTATAGGCATCACCAATATTTTTAACCGTTACACCCTGATCCTGAAAAAACTCATCTTTCGGGGCAAATATTGTGAACAACTCAGAATCAGATAATTCTGCATCCACCCCTGATTCCACAATCGCTTTGCCATAAATTCTAAAACCATTTCTTTCAAGTGTAGATAGCATATTGCCATCTGGAAGGGTACTATTATTATCATCATCATTACTACAGGCAGCTAACAAAATAGCAGAGCTAAAAGCCATGAGTTTGAATAATTTTGACATTTTATGAATGACTTCTTTCATATTTTTTTTAAAAATAAATATTCTAAAATTATCTATATACATATCCTTAGGTCTGATGTTAATCAACATCCCAGAATATTTTAGTGCCCCTGGTATCTTTAGAAGCTACGGCAGCGTAATTTGCACCATTATTACTTCTCTCAGTAGCAGGATATAATAATCTTGAAGGAGGTAATTCCCCCGTAGTGGGATCTACAGGGAGATTCAATTCAGGATATCCGGTTCTTCTTATTTCTGACCATGCCTGACCTGACTGAAGGATAAAATAATGCAGCCATTTCTGAGTTGCTATTTTCTCCATCTTCTCCTCAGTCGACCCTGTATAAGCGATGGCTGCGTTTGTTAGATAGCTAGTGACTACACTCTCCTCAGGTTTTTCCATTGGCTCTCTTGCAAACGAAGGAAATGAAGTACCCACAGAAGCATTCTGATTCAATGAATAATAAAAATCAATAGACTCTTCTATACCAGCCGTATATGCCTCTTCAGCACTACCACCGCCCCATTTCTCAAAAGCTTCTGCTTTTATGAAATTCATTTCAGCAGACGTAAAAATTACTCCAGGTATATTCCAGTTATATAAAAATGTGAGTGTATCAAATGAAGCTAAAACGCCATCATTTGCCAAGTTCTGTTGCTCGTTAGTTGTAGCTTCCGTCGGTACACCTACAAAGCCCCCAGAACCTGCATCCCAAAACACATCCGTTCTAGGGTCATTAGTTGCCACCATCACATCTTCAAGCATATAATCTCCTGCATACGGGCCAAAACTAAGTTCCTGAAGTGCATTCGTAATGTCTGAGTAAAAATTACTTGACTCAGGGTTCACCTCTAACAAAATGTTTTCTTCGTTTGAAGATACTATTGGATAAGTAGCTTCATCTGCGAACATTTTAGTAAGCTCAGTTTGTGCTTTAGCAGCATCATAGTCACTTATTCTCATCAACAGTCTGGCTCTTAGTGAATTAGCATATCTTCTCCAACTAATTATATCTCCACCGTTTAGAATATCCTGTGCATTGAGCTGACCACTAGTACTTGAAGACATTTCTAAAGTAGAGAGATAGCTGTTGATCTCATCTAAATTTGAAATAAACGTGGAATACAACTCTGCAGCATCATCAAATTTTGCCATTCCCAGTGAATTGGTCAAATTTAAGGAACCTGCTTCTGAGAAAGGTATGTCTCCCCAATAATCAATTAACTCCGAAGCCTGATCGTACAAAATGATTTTGCCTAGTTGCATGAAAACTTCATTATTAATTTGTTCTTCATCACTTAGGCTCATGTATTTCTGCTCCATAGAACGATAACTATTCATTATTCCATTACTATAGAACCCTTCCCATCTGTCTTCCATATAACCAGCACTTGGCTGATACATTCTGTTTGCAACTCCAAAGCCATAATACAATGAGAACTTCGCAGAAGCTTCCATTTTAAAAGTTCTATAATCCCAGTAAGTCGGCCTTATATAGTCGTTATATAACATATTAGTAAAGAGCTTACTAATATCGGCATTGGTAGTTTCATTAGGATCTATATAGTAATCTTCTAACTTATCGCTACATCCTACGGCAATGAGTAGTAACATCCCAAATACACATGTATTTATTAATATTTTTTTCATTTATTTTCCGTTTTAAGATTAGAATTTAGCCCTTAGCACTATACCATAACTTCTTGTAGGTGCAGCTGCTGCGTTATCCATTGCTTGAGCCTGCCAGCTATCACCAATTGCCGCTTCAGGATCCCAGTTATCTGGAGTGTTTTTCCATATGTAGAAAAGGTTTCTCCCTACAAGGCTAATTTGAACATCTCTTAACCCTACTTTATCGCTGATATTAACAGGTAAGTTATATGTTAAGCTTGCCTGACGTAGCTTCACAAAGCTATTATCCATCACCGCCTCTCTATACTGCCCTTCGGCTCCACCTCCTGATCCTCCCCAGGCGAATGAATTCATATAGTAAGATCCTGCATCTATTACCTGTGTATTTTGAGCTCCCTCAGAGGTAACACCATCCAGAATTATCCCATCATGGTAATGACCATTTTGAGAAAGTACTTTTTCACCATCTACTATGTCATATGCCAATCCGCCATTGGCTGCATCTCTATATTGCATGGTGCTTTCAAACATTCCCGCACCTTTCATATATAAATACGGAGTAGATACCATCTTACCGCCAAATCTATAATCCGCTACTACATTTAAAGAAAAATTCTTGTAAGTTAAGGTGTTATTAATACCACCCACTGCCTTGGGCATAACATTACCAATCTTCTCATAATCTGCTGATGCATCGAGGCTATAAAAACCATTTGCATCTACAATTTTATTTCCATCCGCATCTTTAAGGAAAGGCAATACATATATATTTCCAATACTTTCCCCTTCTTCAGCTCTGATGTATAATGATCCACCATCTTTATCCACAAAATTGATATAGTCTATGCCATCCATTAATTTCTTTACAGTATTTTTATTATAGGCATAGTTCACAAATATATCCCATCGAAAATCTTGTGAACGGAAAGGTGTAGCATTAAGGCCAATCTCCACACCCTGGTTAGTAAGATCACCCACGTTTGCAAGCATAGCAGAGGCTCCAGAGGAAGACGGCGTAGCCACATTCAAAATTTGGTCTGTTATTATATTATTATAGTAAGTAACATCCAAACCTATTTTATTTTGGAATAAGCTGGTTTCTAAGCCAAACTCTAAGGCATATTTCTTTTCTACTTTTATGTCATTATTACCATAAGTACCAGATTCTGGAGATTGGAACAAAGCAGTAGAGTTATTACCGTTTAACGACCCTAAGTTATAAGTTACTGCCGCTGCATAGGGTTCAGGACTATTCGCCACCACACCCCAAGATGCTCTTAACTTACCATAATCCATAAAATTGGGCATAGTAAATGCTTCTGAAAATACGAAGCTGGCATTAGCAGAAGGATAGAAGTAAGTATTTTCATTTTCAGGTAAAGTCGATCTTCCTTCGTACCTGCCTGTACCTTGCACGAATAAATAATCCTTATAAGAGAATTCTGCCATACCGAAAGCAGCCGACTGGTACTGATTTTTCACGTAGGTCTTAGCTTGGTCACCTCCATTTAATGCTCTTTGTGAGTTTACCAAGTTAAAATAGTTTTCAAGTATAAGCCCACCATTAGTACCTATCGTAGACTCATTATATTGTTCATCTCTATAAGTAGCTCCTAATGACAAGTTCATTGCGAGATCACTACTTAAATTCTCTTTATAAGTACCCAAGATATCTCCATAAACCAAGTTATAAGTGCCTTTTTGAATTCTGTAAGTACCGGAATATCTTACTGAAGATGGAACCTCAGAATATTCTTTTGTCTCATGCTCCGCTCCCGTATAATCGTTACCAATTCGGCCTCTTACAAAGAACTTATCATTAATCTGATACCTAATCGTTGCATTGTTCATATAACGATTTGATATTTCTTCCTTACTATTTCTATTTTGATTCCAGAAATAGTCTAAAAGATTTGTTGCTCTTATTCTGTAAGCCAATTGATCATCCTCACTATATCCTGCACCTAAAGTCACATATTTATAGCCATCGCTTGTTTGATATAGAGTTTTATAAGCGTCCATATCATCCATTCTGCTAAAAAAGCCGGTATAAGATGTAAATATCTGATTTAACATGTAAGGTCTATTATGCACCTTGCTATTGATATAGGTGGAAATTAAATCCACAGATACCTTGTCATTCAATTTTAAAGTTCCATTGAAATTGAAGTTATTCTTTTTTCATGTCAAAGCCAGGCATGATTCCTTCGTAATCTTGCCTTGCATAAGAAACCCTGAAACTACCCTGATCTCCGGCGTTTGAAATGGCTATGTTAGCATTTTTATTATATCCCGTATTGAAAAAATCTTTGTAATTATCTTCATTAGCAGAGTATTTTCTTGTGGTCCCATCCCAGTACGATACTTCTCTGCCATCGAACCTGGGGCCAAACTGACCATAAGATCCATAATAGGGGTGAATAGATCCGTCACTTTCAGTAACCCAACCTGACCTATTACCTGTAATAGCTTTATTATTATCTCCATCATATCCTGGCCCATAAGAATTTTGCCAGTCAGGCTGAAATGCCAATTGCTCTACATCATATTGTAACTTCAGATCCACACCCAAGCCTTTTTTTCTTGAAGTACCCTTTTTAGTAGTGATAACCACCACTCCATTAGTACCATCAGATCCATATAATGCAGTAGCACTTGCTCCTTTAAGCACAGATATACTGGCAATATCTTCAGGATTTATATCTATAAGTCCGTTTTCCCTTACTCTTTGCTCACTCCAGAAATCATCATTAGATCCTGCTGCCTGCATGTTAATCAATGCGTCTCTACGCATGGGCACACCATCTACAACATATAGTGGTTGAGTATTACCGCTGATGGAACTAGTACCGCGTACCTGAATATTAACCGCACTGGCAGCTCCACCATTAGAAGCATTGACTCTAACACCTGGCATTTTACCAATCATACCTGTACCCACATTCATGTTGCCTGCTGAGGTGATGTCTTTAGACTCTACCGTTGCCACTGAGTATCCCAAACTCTTCTCCTCTTTTTCTATCCCCAAGGCTGTAACCACTACCTCTGTAAGTTCTGTTATATCTTCAGATAAAGATACTTGAAGGTTAGTTCTGCTACCTAAGGTAACTTCCACAGGCCTAAAACCCACAAAAGAAAAAACCAATATATCTTCCGAATTTGCTGATATAGAAAAGGCGCCGTCTCCATCTGTTATTGTTCCTGATCCTGTGCCTTTAACCATTACTGTAACTCCCGGAAGTACTTCTCCGGTTTCCGCCTCTGTTACCGTTCCCGTCACCGTTTTTTGAGCATAAGCACTGCTTATACCAATAAAAAACACTAGAACAAGAGATCGGAAAAAAATCCACTTCGACCCTCTACATCTCCATACACTACCCTTGGAATGAACAAGATGATCCTGTCTTTTGCTGTAGTTTTGTTTCATATAAGATTATAGTTTAAGTAAAAAATAATACTGCCTATCAAAATAAAAGAGCATACTTTAATGAGACCTTATTATGTACAGAAATACCAACCTTGCTATCTGTTCTTTTAAGAATCCTATTCAACTGCGCACATTAAAATAAAATCTAAATGAATAGATAGCATAAACAACTTTTTTAATTTTCATGTAAATTACTTACATCCATGATAAAAACAAAATTATTTATTTATTTTGTGTCCGCACACATTATATTTGTTAGCGAAAACATATTTACGCAAAATATTTAGTAAGTTTATAGTTCTTCAAGGGAAGAATGTAGTTTTTATCATATTATGGTAAGAATTATTGATTAATTTTGGTTGGCTTAAAATCTTACATATGAAGAACCAAAAAAATATCAGGATAAAAGACATTGCTAAGATGGCAGGTGTATCAGTAGGAACGGTAGATCGTGTTATCCATCGCAGAGGTAGAGTATCTGAAGAAGCCCGTAAAAAGGTGGAGAAGATTCTCAATCAAACCGGATATCAGCCCAATCTGCTGGCGCGAACCCTGGGTTCTAATAAAACCCTGAGGCTGGTAGCACTGACTCCAGATCCTGAACAGGATGAATACTGGGCCTTATCTTATTCTGGTATAGAGCAAGCCGTAGGTGAATGGTCTCAATATAGTGTAGAGATTATACCGAAGCATTTTGACCTTTATAATAGTAACGAATTTTCAAAAACCGTTGCGGAGGTCATGACGCTCGAACCTGATGGCGTATTAATAGCTCCTATTTTCTTTCGGGAATCTGAGGAATTATTTAAAGCACTCAAAAAACTAAGCATTCCCTACGTGCTCTTCAATACTAAGATTGCCAACTCTTCTTCTATGTGTTTTATAGGTCAGGATCTTTATCAAAGCGGGCGAGTAGCCGCAGAACTGCTTGACCTTGGCAAAAGCGATAAAAACAAAATAGCTATACTTCACCTTTTATGAAGACGTAGAAAACTCTGTCCACCTTAAAGCGAAGGAGGCCGGTCTGCGAGATTATTTTAGTGAAATGGATAATCCTTATGAAATTATTCGTTTTGCACTTAGCGATCCTGAACATCCTGCTTTCAAAGTAGAAATTAAGCACCTACTTAAGGAAGATGATATTCATGGTATATTTATTACTACCTCTAAAGGAACGTATAAAGCGGCTTCTCTTTTGGAAGAACTGCAAAAACATAATATCCGATTAGTGGGTTATGATTTACTTAATGAAAATATAGAACATCTTAGAAAAGGTACAATCGACTTTTTAATCAACCAAAGCCCTAACCGACAGGCTAGTGTGGGGATTTCTTACCTGGCCAACCTTTTATTATTTAAAAAGGAGCCTCCACATGAGGAGCTTTTTCCTTTAGAAATAATAACCAGACAAAATCTGGATTCTTACGTAAGATCTAAAATTCATTAAACTTTTTAAAATGACTTTGAACACAATCAAAAAATGTATCTTAATTTTTTATCTCTTTTCCTCCTACATTTGCTTAGCCCAGGAGGATTTTAGAAACCCTAATCTATCTACACAGACCAGGGTTACACAACTACTTTCTGAACTTACCCTGGAAGAAAAAATATCCTTAATGGGATATAACAATAACGGTGTAGCACGCCTCGGCATTCCTAAATATAACTGGTGGAATGAAGGTTTACATGGTGTAGCCAGAGCGGGTAATGCTACCGTATTTCCACAAGCCATCGCTATGGCCTCTACCTTTAATGATGAGCTAGTGCATGAAGTGGCCGATGTGATTTCTACAGAAGCCAGAGCTAAATATAACCTGGCTGTAGCCAAAAACAGACACCTTCAGTATATGGGGCTTTCTTTCTGGTCTCCTAATATAAACTTATTCAGAGATCCGAGATGGGGCCGTGGGCAAGAAACCTATGGTGAAGATCCTTTTTTAACATCACAAATGGGATTAGCCTTTATGAAAGGGCTTCAAGGAGATGATCCTAACTATTTAAAAGTGTCATCGGCAGCCAAGCACCTGGCCGTGCACAGTGGACCTGAGGCTGACAGGCACAAGTTCAATGCGGTAGTAGATGAGAAAGACTTAAGAGAGACCTATTTATATGCTTTCGAAAAATTAGTAGATGGTGGAGTAGAATCTATCATGTGTGCCTATAACAGAGTTAATGGCGAACCGTGCTGCACCAGTGAAACTTTACTGGAAGATATATTAAAAGGCGAGTGGGACTTTAAGGGCCATATAGTTACTGATTGCTGGGCTCTGGAAGATATTTATGTGCGCCATAAAGTAATGGGTACTGGTACTGAAGTGGCTGTAGCTGCTGTGAAAGCCGGCGTTAATCTGGATTGCTCTAACCTACTACAAGATGAGCTTATGCCTGCTATTGAGCAAGGTTTACTTACTGAAGAGGACTTAGATAAAGCACTTACCGGTAATCTTACTACTTTATTCAAACTTGGTTTTTTTGATGATCAAAACCTTGTTCCTTTTTCAAAACTAGGAAAAGCCGATGTTCATAATACGCAAAACGTTGCACTGAGCAAGCAAGCGGCAGAAGAGAGTATGGTTTTATTAAAGAATGATAAAAACCTTCTGCCTCTTAACAAAGAAGAATACGGAAGCATGGTGGTAGTGGGTTCTAACTCTGGCTCGTTAGATGCTATGTTGGGTAACTATCATGGAATCTCTAGTAATATTGTTACTTATGCTGAAGGTATTACCGCTGCTGCTGGTCCTGAAACTGCGGTACAGTATGACCTGGGTTCTAACTACACAGACACCACGCACTTTGGCGGTGAATGGGCTGCTGAAAATAGTGATTTAACAATTGCTGTTATTGGCCTTACCCCTGTATTAGAAGGAGAAGAAGGAGATGCTTTCCTGGCTGCTAATGGTGGAGATAAAAAGGATTTAAGCATTCCACAAGCTCATATTGCATATCTTAAAGCTTTAAGAGCTAAGCATGACAAACCTATTATTACGGTGGTTACTGCTGGTAGTGCGGTAGATATTTCGGCCATAGAGCCATATTCTGATGCCATAATCTTTGCATGGTACTCTGGTGAGCAAGGTGGTAATGCCCTGGCTAACATTATTTTTGGAGAGACATCACCATCAGGTAAATTGCCAATTACTTTCTATAAGTCATTTGATGATCTACCCCCCTATGCCAGCTATGATATGAAAGGCAGAACCTATCGTTATTTTGATGGAGACGTTCAGTATCCGTTTGGTTTTGGGTTAACTTATGGTGACTTTAGTTATGAGTGGAAAAAACAACCGGCTAAAAAATATAAAAGCGATGATACTATCGAATTTGCTTTAACTGTAAACAACAGCGGAAAATTTGACGCCAAAGAAGTAGTACAAGCTTATATTGAATATCCTGAAATGGATCGTATGCCATTAAAAGAATTAAGAGCTTTTAAAAAAATAAAAGTAAATGCTAATGGTAAAGAAGAAGTGTCTCTTAGTATTCCTGTAAGTGAATTACGCAAATGGGATTTGAAAAAAGGAAAGTGGAAAGTGTACCCAGGTACTTATAAAGTGGTATTAGGCAGTGATTCAAGAGATGAAAAACTTGTTGCTTCTTTTAATGTTAAATAAGCAACAGCACCGTATTTATTTTATATGTATAAAACCGAAAACAAAAATATTTGAATAAAATTGTGCGCGCACACGCAATAAAATTTTTAATTTGTGTGCGCACACACTATATTTGTATAACAAGACAGGTTCTTTAATCAAAATCTTTAATATGTCAGCACTTAATTATTCCGAAACGAGCTTAGAAAAAATACCGGTAACCGTATTTCCTGATGACTCTACCGGCTCTCAGGTAGTAGCAAAAGAAATTGCGGACCTAATCAAAGAGAAACAGGAACAAGGCAAACCTGCCGTTCTGGGTTTAGCTACAGGTGCTTCACCTTTGAATATTTACAAAGAGCTAATCCGTATGCACAAGGAAGAAGGTCTCAGCTTCAGCAATGTAGTTACCTTTAACCTGGATGAATACTACCCTATGGAGCCAGACTCTCTACAGAGTTATGTACACTTCATGTATGAGAACCTGTTTAATCATGTAGATATTAAAAAAGAAAATATACATATTCCTGATGGTACGCTTTCATTAGACGCTGTGAAAGCTTACTGCCGTGATTATGATGAACAAATAGCCAAACTAGGAGGACTTGACCTTCAGCTTTTAGGTATAGGACGTACCGGACACATTGGTTTTAACGAGCCAGGTTCATCACTCTCCTCTCCTACCAGAATGGTAAAACTAGATCCGCTTACTGTGGCTGATGCAGCTAAGGATTTTATTAAAGAAGAGTTTGTTCCCCTTCGTGCTATCACTATGGGTGTAGGCACAATTATGCAGGCTAAAAAGATCATTCTTGTGGCTTGGGGACAAGGTAAAGCCCCAATTGTTCAGGAAATGGTAGAAGGTAAAGTTACTGATGAGGTACCTGCATCTTTCCTACAAACACACCCTAATGCCAGCGTGGTATTAGATGAAAGAGCTGCTGCTAACCTGGCCAGATATAAAACGCCATGGGTAGTTAGTCTGGTAGAATGGGATAAAAAACTTACTAGAAGAGCGGTAACCTGGTTAAGCCAAAAGATAGACAAACCTATTTTAAAGCTTACTGACGATGATTACAAAGAAGCAGGTCTAATGGATCTTTTAGTAAATTCTGGTAGTGCTTATGATTTGAACATTAAAGTATTTGCAGAAATACAAAAAACCATAACCGGATGGCCTGGAGGTAAACCAGATTCTGACGATAAAAACAGACCTGAAAGAAGTAATCCTGCGGTTAAAAGATCAATTATTTTTAGCCCACACCCAGATGATGATGTAATTTCTATGGGCGGCACTCTACTTCGTTTGGTAGACCAAGGACATGACGTACATGTAGCTTATCAAACTTCTGGTAACATAGCCGTATTTGATGATGATGCCTACAGATTTGCCACTTTCGCTAAAGACTTTATGGATTCAATGGGTATCAAATCAGATTTCCCTGAAAAATTCGAAGATCTTAAGCAATTCTTAGCCGAGAAAAAGCTAGGTGAGCAAGATGATCCTTTAGTAAAAAGCATTAAAGGTCTTATTAGAAAAGGAGAAGCAGAAGCTGGTTGTAGATTCTGCGGAGTAAAAGAAAATAATGTACACTTCCTTAACCTGCCATTTTATGAAACAGGTCAGGTAAAGAAAAAGCCTATTGGTCCGGAAGATGTACAAATAATAGTAGACCTGCTACAAGAGGTGAAACCTCATCAAATATTTGCAGCAGGAGACTTGCAAGATCCACACGGTACCCACGCTGTATGTCTAGACGCCATATTTAAGGCTTTAGCTCAGTTAAAAGAGCAAGGAGAAGCTTGGTTAGATGACTGCTATGTATGGCTTTACAGAGGCGCTTGGCAAGAATGGGATATCGAAGATATTGAAATGGCGATCCCTATTAGCCCGGAAGAGCTAATGAGAAAGAGAAAGGCCATTTTCAAACACCAATCACAGAAAGATTCACCTGTATTTCCAGGTAATGATAAACGAGAATTCTGGCAACGTGCAGAAGATCGGAATAGAACCACAGCTCAGTTATATGATAAGCTCGGCTTAACTGAGTATGAGGCCATGGAGGCCTTTGTAAGATACCATTTTTAGTTTTGTTAAGTGGTAATGTTATGTTAGTCTTAGGCTGCTTCAAGGTGAGAATGAAGCAGCCTTTGTTTTTTATACATTCCTCCTATTCTTTCTCTCCTCAAGGCAATATCCCTAGAGCCTAGCCACCTAATACTCTCGCCATTAGCATCTTCTACCTTGTGAATATTTGAATCATTGTGTAGCCTTGTACCATGAAATCATACCAAACTGATTTCTCACACAGACTCAAATAAGTGACTATGATCTGGAAAGATATTACCAACAACTCTGAAGTGTGGATGGGCTTGAGAATAGAAATTAATGAAGATATCAAATCAAATTTCCTTCTCGAATCCGGCAACAACTGCCGTTTCAAATTATATAATAATTCGCAGCCCGTACTATGGGGCACATTTGGTAGTGATTACTGGGGTGTTTGGGCGCTTATTAATCCATTAGACTGGGAATTATCTGACATGCCTGTTGCTCCCATTAACGCAGCCACTGTTGAAGAATCAAAAAATGAAGAATATTACTGGTTTTGGTCTCGCTTCTTCGCCAAACAGTTAGGCGATAAAAATGATCCCTATTTATCAAAAGGCATTTGGACTATTACCATCGGCTCATCTTATGAAAATAGAGCAGCAAACACCTCTGAGATCATCTATGACCTGGATGATGCCTACGTAACTGAAAACCCCAGGTGGATCGATTGGGATATTGGTAAAAACGGGAACATCATAGCCCTGAAAAATGAACCCAATATTGAAAGCGGCAGAGTAAAATGGTATCGTAAACTCGTACGAGAAAACGCTTGTCCACCAGTGCTTGTATGGTACTTAACCTGCCTAAGTGCTTATATTATTATTGATGGTCATGCAAGGTTAAAGGCCTTTCAGACTGAAGCCATTCCTGCAAAGTTTTTAATACTGAACTCGATCCGAGAGCAAGAAATAAAAAGAGACCCTAAAGTGCAGCAAAACATTCTGTTGGGTATAGAACAACGACAAAAACACCCTACAAAACCGAAAATGAGTGTAGACGAAATAAACAAATTACTCATCTCCGCATTTGATACCAGTCCCTATTGTTACTCTATTACTACGGCAAAAGGAAGAAGAAATTTTGAAGAAAAATGGATTGAAGAAGTTAAAGCATTCAGTAATAACACCAATTCTTCTGATATAGAGGATATGATTAATAGAGAAGAGCATTAATCCTCTCTAAGCATAAAGAATACTTAAAAGGCCTAAGAATAAATGAAAAGTAATGAATTAGAATACAATGAAGAATCAGGCTCAATCAGTTTTGAAATTGAAGGCAACGCCTACCACATAAAAGTAAATGATGTAGCAGATGCTCTCATCAATAAAGAGAAAGGAATCATTTTAATAACCACTTACACCCCTGAAGAAGAAAAGCTCCTAGGGTATTCATTACGTGGTGAGCTTCTGTTTTCTGTTCCCCCACCGGCGCATTACCGGTTTTGGTATCTCTCTGCCTCCGATCTAAGAGTGGCGTGCATTGGTAAAGACGAATTTGCCGAGAAATCTGGCCGATCTGGTTGGTGGTTTAAGCTAGACCTTACCAATGGTAATATGACTAAAGATTGTTGGGCATATTGAATTAAGGCGCCAGTAGAGACTCTCATCACACCTACTGTCATTGAGCTTCATTTGTATAAAATCAATTAATGACTAAATTGTAGAGAGATGATCCACCATTGAACCAGCCTCTACATGAGCTTCCAATCTGTATATTTAACTATTGATGATAGCCCTTCCAAAGATTTTAAGAACAAGGTTCAATTTCTGATGAAGAATAAAATTCCTGCCTTATTTTTCTGTATTGGGCAGCAAATACCTGGAGCTTCCGAAGAACTTAAGTATGCCATAGAACACGGATATCACATTGGCAACCATTCATACAGTCACAAGCATTTCTCTTCCTTATCTCTCAAAGCCTGTTTAGAAGACATTAACAAGGCTGATAAACTTATTGCAGATCTGTATCAAAGCTGCGGCATTAAAAGCTATCCTAAAGTATTCCGATTTCCTTTTGGTGACAAAGGGGATTATAAGTTTGGATTTAACCTCTACCCTTTTGATCAGATATACGAAATTAAATTAGGAAGAAAGAAGCGCTTAGCCTACAAAATGCTCAAGCCACTCGCCTTCTATAGCCATAAAAAAGAAAAAGGAATGGTTCGAGCCAATAAGGTACAAGAACACCTAAAAAGCTTAGGGTATACTCCACCTTCAATTAATATAGATCATCCATTTTATGAAAAATTTAAAAGAGACCGAGACTGGATGTGGACCCTTGACCTGGAGGATTATAAACTCATGAATAATGAAGACCTGAATAACGCCTTACAAAACACCTATGCTCTGTTAGAAACTAAAAGACCAAATGCCGGATATACTCCGTCGTTTAAAGAAAAAGAAACATCTAACCTCTCCAGCAACATATTATTAACTCATGACTATGAAAACAATGGAGAACTATTCTACCATACCATAGAATATATGCTCCAATCAGGATATATCTTTAAAAAGCCGCTTAAGAAATAGGCTCCTCTTCCTTTTTAATATACTCTTTTAACATACTGTTCCAGGTAGAACAATCTGAGCTGGTTTCAACAATCAAATTTTCCTCCTGTGTTAATTTTTCTGGATTGATATACCAATCAACATGCTTAAATGTGTAGGGCCTGTCTAACCGTAATGAAGGCGTAAGGGCTGTAACTAATGAGTTTTTTCTATACATGCCAAATGTGGTATCTACAGGAGCTATATAATGTTCAGGTGTTATTTTATTTGCCCAAAACTTCCCTTCCCAGTCAATAACCTTATTCTTTAAAGGATAATGATTGGGAAGGTCATTTATCTCCAGAGATACACCCACGTGATTAATATGACTATAGGTATTCAAAGTATTTTCCATCTTATCAATAATATCATCAGGAGTACTGTCATATGGAATTAAATCAGCGTCAGACACAATGTACTTTTCAAAACGCCGTAAGGCCATGCTCACCGGAAGAATCCAGTTAAGTCCGCTATTCTTCTTAAGTCTAATGAGCTGAATATTCTTTTGAGAAGAAATCTTCTTATAGTAGGTCAGTAGTGACGGCAAAGTGGAAGCATTATCGATTATAATAATGGAAGTCTTGTGACTCTTTAAAGTCATAAACCATTTTTCAAAATTTTCAGGGAGGCATAGCGGTTAAAGTTATTGATGATTACAGGAATAGTACCCGAGATGAGTTTACGCTTATCTATAATACTTTTTGGAGGAAACAATAAATAATACATCCACATTAACCTACATTTCATATCATAAATCCTTCTGTTGGTAATGCGCAAGGAATGAAGGGAAGTAAGTGATTTAAAAAGCCTCATGATTAAATTCATTTAAGAAATAATCCAACCATTATAATTTAAGTCATTATTACTGGTGAACTATCAAATCGCACTCAAATTCTACTCATTATTTTAATTTATCTATTTTTTATCTTATTTACTAAGCAATTATTGTTTTTACAAATAATAGGATTAATGGAAAAACCATAAAACATAAGCATCTATTCCACCCCCGTTTTCTAAAACACAAAAAAAGCCGTCCTCAATAAAGGACGGCCTTATGGCTATATGTTTTGACCTTAACAGATCAGCTTACGATAATTAAAGCACTATACCAGGGACATCAGATTTCTCTTTCAGTTTCAGGTTCATTGCACAAACGGCTGCTGCTCCCATAATGGCGACATCGTTCATTTCAGATTTTTCTACTATCAGATTATCCACCACCCTCTTGTATGGGAAAGTATGAAGTACCTCCCACATGGCATCAGAGAAAAACGGATAGGCATCTTTAATAGAGCCTCCTATGAAGATAGCCTCTGGTGCTACTATATGGAGTAAATACTTAAATAAATGCCCCAGATGTAGTCCAAATTGCTTAAAAATACCCTTAGAAACGGCATGTCCATCTAAAGCTTTTTGAAACACCACATTTCCATCAAGACCAAATTCTCTTGTGAAGAACTTGCCACTACAGTAGTGCTCATAGTTATGCAGCATATAAGGAATTGCTCCTACTTCACCCGCCGCTGACATGATGCCGCTATGCAGTTGTTCATTAAATACAAAACCCATACCCAGGCCTGTTCCTAATGTTACTCCTGCTATACTATTATATTTATTGCCTTTGCCATAAATCTTCTCACCTACCACAAAGCAATTAGCATCATTAGCCAGAAATACCTCTATGCCAAAGTGCTCACTCACTTCCTTAGCCAGGTGCACTTCATCCCAAGAAGGAATATTTACTAAATCATATATTATGCCCTGTTTAGCGTCTAATAAGCCCGGAACTCCTATTCCTATCCCTTGCACCTCATGTCCGGCTTTTATGTTCTCAATACCATCGAGCAGAGCCTTAATCACCACTTCCTTAGCTTCTTGTGCTGGTGTGGCAACCTTTAATTTTTTAATTAATTGTCCGGCTTCTACCAAACCAATATTGATGCTAGTCCCCCCTATATCAACTCCAACAAGTGTCTTATTTGACATATTTTTATTTTTTACCAGTAAAATTCAAAAACCTCAGGCACTGTTCCATCCTCATTAAATTGTGTTTTGAAGATATATTTCAATTACCTAAAAAGCAAATTATTTTTGTGCGCGCACACACTGCAAATCTAAAAAAAATTAATAATTATCAATTCAATTATTTTAATCCTACTTTATGACCTTTAATTGCAAAAAAGCAAATATAAGCATAGCATGGCAATAATACTACATAGGCTATCTGACTATTAAACATATCAGAAAAAGTACCATAAATTAATGGTAAAATGGCTCCCCCAGATATGGCCATTACTAAAAGTGCTGAACCACGAGCGGTGAATTTACCTAGTTTATATATCGCTAAAGGAAATATTGCAGGCCACATCAGTGAATTAGCTAATCCTAACAAAGCAATACAGGCTACTGAAGCATAACCAGTAGTTACTAATGCTCCTACAGAGAATACCAGACCTAAAATAGCACAAATAGCCAAAGCTTTTGCTTGAGAAATATACTTAGGAATAGTAAAAATTCCTACTATATACCCTAATAGCATACAAGCTAGTGTTATTTGCGTGAAATATCTTGCTACCGAAAGGGAGATATCTAAAGACTTACCATAACTGATAATAGTATCACCGGCTACTACCTCCACTCCTACATATAAAAACAGTGCTAACACGCCTAATAATAAATGTGGGAATTGTAATATACTGCTTTTAGAAGTATCTGCAGCGTTATCAGGTACAGCCTCTTCATCGTCCTCTTCACCTTGTATTTCAGGTAATGAAGACATCCATATCACTACTGCAAGCACAGCTAACACTGCGGCAATAATGTAATAAGGTACTATCACTCTTGAAGCTAATTCATCTAGCGTAGCAGCCTGCTCCACCGCGTTCATTGAAGCCAATGATGCTTCTATTGCATCCACATCACTTAAAGTAATAAATCCAAAAATCAGCCCAGCCAAAATACCTGCTATTTTGTTAGATATACCCATAATACTCATTCTGGTAGCAGCACTCTCTGATGGACCAATGATAGAAACATATGGATTTACCGCTGTTTGTAGCAACGCTAGTCCTGTCCCTATTATAAATAGGCCTACCAAAAATAAGTCAAAACTCCGTACCGTAGCGGCGGGCACAAATATAATGGCACCTATAGCCATCACTACTAATGACAATGACATCCCCTTTTTTATAACCTACCTTACCCAGTAAATAAGATGAAGGCAGCGCCATTAAAGTATAAGCTATATAAAAAGCGGTGGCCACTAAATACGATTGAATTTCTGTCTCTAGCTGACAGGCAATTTGTAAATAAGGAATTAAAGTTCCGTTTACCCATGTTGCAAACCCTATGGTAAAAAACAGTGTGCCTATTATGCACATGGACATGAAAAAGTTTCCTTTGTTTTCTGACATAATTAACTATTTAACTTTCATTATTCTTTATTTGGAAAACAGGTAGTAGCCGCAGTTTATTTTATTGGAACTGAGCAGGTATAGACTTAGGCCTATTCTCTGGTGCTACTCCCCACTCTTTAGAAGGCGTATTACCCATTTCTATAACTAATTCACCCCCCTGAGCAAGGTCTGAGTAGGCTATTGATGAGTTCAAATATGCTTTGCCGTTCAATGATATGTTCTGTATATATTTATTTTCGGCACTATTATTTTTTACTTCAATATGTAAGGTTGTTCCATCCATATCAAGTGTAGCTTCTTGTACCAGCGGGCTTCCTAATACCAGCTGACCATTAGAAGGACTCACCTGATAAAAGCCAAGTGCAGACATTACATACCAGGCAGACATTTGCCCCACATCTTCATTACCACAGATACCGTCTGGCTTTGTAGTGTATAAACTATCCATGATGTAGCGCACCTTATCAGCCGTTTTCCAAGGTTTACCTACATAGTTATATAAATAGGTTACGTGGTGACTCGGCTCATTTCCATGAGCATACTGACCAATCAGGCCTGATATGTCTGGCGAAGCCTCCTCGCCCATGTCTCCTTCTACTATAAACAGACTGTCCAGCTTTTCTTCAAATGCCACTTCACTACCAAATAACTCAATAAGTCCTTCTACATCATGAGGTACTAACCAGGTATATTGCCATCCGTTACCTTCAGTATAATCGCCCCACATATGGGTAGATTTAAATGGACTGAAAGGGGTGCGGAAGCTTCCATCAGCCATAACAGCTCGCATAAAACCGGTTTCTTTATCAAAATATCTTTCATAAGCGTGTGCCCGCTTATTGTAATATTCATAATCTTCATCCTTACCTAAAGACTTGGCAAGTTGAGCAATACTTCTATCTGCCAGGCAATATTCCAGGGCTTTAGCTACTGATTCTTTCACAGAATCTGCAGGTATATAGCCTCTTTCTTTAATGAATTTCATTCCGTAATCATCACGCATAGAAGAAGCTTTCATTGCCTCCAGAGCGAGCTCTCCGTCTACATCAAAGCCTTTGAAATAAGCATCTGCCACTACTGGTATGCCCGGGTAGCCTACCATACAGTCTGTCTCATTACCTACCAAATGCCAGATAGGCAATTTCCCTTGCTGCTCATAAATTTTCAGGAAGCTTTTAACAAAATCTTCTACCTTATCTTTTTGCGTAAGCGTAAAAAGTGGGTGCGCTGCACGATAGGTATCCCAAAGAGAGTAAGTGGTATAGTTGGTAAAAGTGGTATCCTTATAAGTTTTAGCATCAGCCCCTCTATACTCACCATTTACATCACTAAAAATAGATGGCGCCACCATGGTATGATATAATGAAGTATAAAAAATCTTCATCTGTTCTTCTGTAGGCAGCTTCACTTTTACTTTAGACAATTCCTTATTCCAGGCCTCTCCAGCAGCAGTGGCCACCTGATCGAAATCCCAGGCAGGAATTTCTGCTTCTAAATTTTCCTGAGCATTTTCTACACTCACCGCAGAAACACCAGTTTTAATGGTCACTTCTCCTTCTGGTAATTCATCAAAAACAATGGCCGCTTTTAACCTCTCTCCTTCTAAGGATTTTATTTCCTCCAGATTTCCATCCTTATCTGTAACTATCTTGCTAACTGGAGCAGAAAACTGCATATAAAAATATATTTTCTGGTCTACCGCCCATCCTTTTGAGTAACGGTAGCCTTTTATGGTTTTATCGTCTATTTGCTCTATGTAAGTCTTCTCGGGTCTGTCCCAGCCAATTCCTCTTTCCAGGTCAATAATTACATTATAAGGACCTTCTTTCTCATATTTATAATGCTGCATTCCCGCCCTTGTAGTAGCAGTAAGCTCAGCTTTCACATCATATTTATCAATCCAAACGCTGTAGTATCCAGGCCTTACCGTTTCATCTTCATGATTGTAAAACCCTACATAACCTTCTGCCTGAGTAGAATCTTTTATTGATCCTCGATTTAAATTCACATCTCCACTGGTAGGCATCAATAATATATCACCAAGATCTCCAATACCTGTACCGCTAAGGTGAGTATGCGCAAAACCAATTACTGTAGTATCGCTATAATGATAGCCAGAGCACCAATCCCAACCTTCAGTAAGGTTTGTAGGTCCTAACTGTACTGCACCAAAAGGAACATTAGCCCCCATAAAAACATGGCCATGAAAACCTGTACCAATATATTGATCTACATATTGAGTATAGTTTTGAGAGGTTTCATCTGCCCTGGTTGATGTTTCCTGAGTTTCTTTCTGACAGCTGCTTATAAAAAATACTACGGCAGCAAGTAATAAAAATCTGTTCATGAATTTCACCTTATTTTATCATGCTTGTTTTTGAAAGAAGCTTTAGTAAAGGTTCCAAAAGCTTTAAGTGCTGTAGACTTTACTAATGACTTGCAATTTGTTTCGCTAAAGTTATACTAATAATTTTACAAGTAAAGGATAAAATCATTATTTTTAAGCTTTGTGTACGCAAACACAGAAGAATATTTTGCGTTATTAAAAAAATCAATGCTAAAAAATGGGCATTCTTTGAGCTCAGCACATATTTTCTCATCTTTAGAGGATTAATGAAGTTGCACTCAAAGTTTTTTAGAATTTTATTTATACATTTGAGTAATGTGTGCGCACACATATACTTTACATCAAGCTTATCTATTCGGCATGACTTTAAAAAAGATTAAATTACAACTCATTTTACCGTTACTCACCTTTATAATGGTCTTCTCCTGGCAAGCCCAGGCACAAGACTTACAAGAGCTCAATTCCGATTGGAAGTGCGCTCCCATAAAAGAGGTCAGTGATAGCGGAGAAAAATTATCAGAGAGTAGTTATGACGTCAGTTCATGGCTGCCAGCCACCGTTCCGGGTACAGTACTTACTACCCTGTTAAACAATAAAAAGGTACCCGATCCTTTTTATGGCATGAATAACCTGGACATCCCAGATATTTACGAGACTGGCAGAGATCATTACACCTACTGGTTTGTAAACGATTTTGAAGTTTCTACCAAAAAAGAATGAACAGGTATGGTTAAACTTCAGAGGTATTAACTACAGCTGTGAGATATTCTTAAATGGCAAAAAAGTGAATGATGAGCCTTACGAAGGCATGTTTTTAAGACAATCTTTTAACATCACTTCATTATTAAAAGATAAAGAGAAAAACAGATTAGCTGTAATTGTGTATCCTCCTGATCATGTGGGTAACCCTAATGGCGGACAAGGTGGTGATGGTATTATTGCCAAAAATGTGAGCCATCAGTACGTAGCTGGCTGGGACTGGATACAACCTATCAGAGACCGAAACACCGGTATTTGGGATAAAGTAACCATTGAAAAAACAGGATCTGTAAACCTGAAAAATCCACACGTTATCACACGTGTACCAGGAATAAGAGATAATGATGCAGAAATTCAGCCTGATGCCTTTTTGGAGGTAGCAGCAGAGTTAGAAAACCCTACTAAAAAAGCTGTAGAAGGAACCTTATCTTATGAGCTAAATGGTGAGACAGTAAGTAAAGATGTTTCCATAAAAGCGAACAGCACCACCAAAGTACAACTCCCAGAATTTACGCTTAAAAACCCTAAATTATGGTGGCCTCACATGTATGGTCCTCAAAACCTCTATGATCTGAAACTTACCTTCAAGGAGAAGAAACAAGGCGTTTCTGATGAGGAAAGCTTAAAATTCGGGGTTCGTGAAATTACCAGAAAATGGAATGAGCATACTAACAGTATGCAAATCATGGTTAACGGAAAGAAAATATTTATTAAAGGTGGTAACTGGATTATTTCTGATGCCATGCTTCGCTTTACACCAGAAAGATATGATGCTGAAATAAGATTTCACCGAGACATGAACCTCAACCTAATCAGAATTTGGGGAGGTGCGCTTACCGAAAGGCCTGAGTTTTACGAAGCTTGTGATAAATATGGATTATTAGTAATTCAGGATTTCTGGATCTCTGCTGACTGTAATGGTAAATGGGTGGACCCTATGAAGCTGGAAGATCAGTGGACCAGAAGAAAATACCCTGATGATCATAACCTTTTCGTAGAATCTGCTCGTGATATGGTGAAAATGATTAGAAATCACCCTTCATTAGCTATTTACTGTGGTGGTAATGAACTTACCCCTCCTATGGATATTATGGATGCTCTTCAAAATGACATTCTTCCTGAAGAGGATGGAACAAGATGGTTCATCACCTATTCAAATTCAGACAGTATGTCTTTTAACTTCCTTGGAGGAAACGGAGATGGCCCTTATACTATTCAAAATACAGATGTATTCTGGAATCATAAAACATGGCCTTTTAACTCAGAAGTAGGTTCTGTAGGCGTTGGAGATATCCAATCACTCAAGAGATTTATTCCTGAAGAAAACCTAGTACCCCCTACTTTTAATGACTCTACGGTAGATAAAGTATGGGACTATCATAAATATATTGGATACGAACACCACATCAGACCTTATGGCGATGCTAAAGATGCAAAAGACTTTGGTAAAAAGGCTCAGTTAGTGAACTACAACCAGTACAGAGCACTTATGGAAGGCTTCAGCTCTCACATGTGGGATTGGTATACTGGTACTATCATCTGGAAGACTCAAAACCCATGGACAGCCATGAGAGGTCAAATGTATGACTATTACCTGGATCCTAATGCCTGCCTTTATGGACTCAGAAAAGGAAGTGAGCCTCTACATGTAATGTATAATCATACTGACGGTATGGTGATGGCTGTAAACAATACATTTGACACTTACCATAACCTCATGCTTCGTGTAGAAACTGTAGATATGGAAGGTAACAAAAAATTATTTACTCAGGTAATTGTTGGTATTGAGCCTTCATCTAGTAAAAAGTATCTTTCTGTAAAAAGGTATCTTGATAAAGTTGCAAAAGAGAATGGCATATTCCTTAGACTACAATTGCTAGACATGGACCAGCAGCCTGTAGCAGAAAACTTCTACTGGGTGCCTGATGCACAAGGCGAATACAGCGGTATTAAAAAGCTGGCTAGCACTTCTGTAACTGCTCAAGCAAAAAAATCTAAAAAGGGCAAAATTGAAGTGACTTTAAGTCAAAATGCCGATCAGCCGGTAGCCTTCTTCAATAGAATTTCTGTAGTAGATAAGGAAACGGGTAAAAGAATATTACCAGTGTTCTATGATGACAATTATGTATCAGTAATAGCAGAAGAAAGTAAAACTATAACCATAGATTATGACCCTGCCAATACTGATTTAAGCAATGCCGAAATAACCATTGAAGGCTGGAATGTAAGCACTAAGCACATCCAGATTCAATAAACCAATAATTTATATGGGGCTGTCTCAAAAGTAACTTTTAAGCTAGTTACTTCTTTAGGGTACAGCCCCATATTTTTTAATCCTCTACCCTCTTATGTTCATCCCAAGAACATATATATTTCCTCTCATTTAACTTCTCTTATTTAGGTAATAGCCACTTCACCTATTCAATTAAAGGTTCAAAACACGCCATTTCAGCAAATAAAAAAAACGGAATATTACCCATAAAACCGTATTTATTAAGAATATAATTTAATGTTTCACCATTATTACATATCAAATCTCGATTAAGTAAAATTTTCCCTGTGAGGGAATTTTTGCAATTTTAAATAATTCATATTTATTTGATTTTCAGTTATTTAACTAAATGGCATTAGCGTTGTCAGCTGATCATTAAATAATTACAACCAACAAATTGCAGAAATAACATGCACACTATCCTAGTCGTAGATGATTTTGCCAGCATAAGGCAAGTAGTAGCGGAAACCTTACATCGGCATGGGTTCAAAACGGAAGAGGCTCGTGATGGTAACGATGCACTAGAAAAACTAAAAAACGGCTCTTTAGAAATAGACTTAATTTTGTCAGACTTCAATATGCCCAACCTTGATGGGCTTGGACTACTTCGAGCCGTTAAAGGAGATCCCAAACTCAAAAAATATCCATTTATACTCCTTACCAGTGAGCAAGACACTGAAAAGAAAAGATTAGCCAAAGAAGCCGGTTTAGATGCCTGGATTCAAAAGCCCTATAAGATTGAAAACTTCATAGGCATGATCAACTATACCATCAACAAAAAATAAATTTCATGTCTAAGCACGATGAAGTATTTAGAGAAGAAGCGCTTGAGCAGCTGGAAATAGCAGAGCAGGCTCTCCTTTCATTTGAAAGGACCTTTGACCTTCAACACATCGAAGAAGCTTTTAGGGCACTACATACCTTCAAGGGAGCGGCTCATATTTTCTCGCTCAAAGAGCTAGGTGATTTTGCTCACCTAATTGAATATGTGCTAGACGGTATACGAAATAAAGTTATCCATAATGAACCTGGTATAACTACTAAAACACTGAACTATCTGGATCATCTGAGAAAGATGATGAATGAATCCGGGCAGTTCACAAAAACAAAAAAGCATAAAGAAATACTGGCTGAGGTGAACACCATAGCCAATCATGTAATTAAAACTCTTCAACAAAACGATCAGGAAAAAGAGGAAGCTTTGCTAGAAGCTTATATAGATCAGGAAGATCAGGAAAATATAAGTACCTATTATGTTGCCCTTCATCCGATAGAGCCTATCAACTCAGAATCCTTCCATCCTATATTCAATATTTTTGAAGAGCTGGCCGATAAAGCTACTTTGGAAATAGTAGCCGGAAAAGAAGAAAGTAACGAAGAACTTATTTCACATTGGGATCTCTATATTTCTGGTCAGATCACTAAAGATGATATTTCAGCTGAATTTCTCTTCATTGAGGAAGAAGTGACTATCTCTATTCATAAAGTAGCCAATTTTAACCTCTTCAAAGAGCTGGGTTTTGACGAACTACTTAAGGTACTTAAAAAGATACCTACTGAGCAGAAGTTAGAAGAAATAACACAATATGTAAGTTCACTAAAAGACACTTTTGCCCCTGAAGACAGTAAGCCAACCTCTGATAAAAAGCAAAAAAAGGCCAGTAGCCTAAGGGTATCCACAGAGAAGATTGATGATTTGATGAACCTGGTTAGTGAGTTGGTTACAGACCAGGCCTCTTTACAGTTAGTAGCATCACAATCGGGCAATCCTCACTTGGAAGCTTTGGCTGAAAATATCAATCGCCATATTCAACAACTAAGAGACATATCCTTTGATATGACCCTGGTTCCTGTAGAGCGAATGACAGGCAAGTTTCACCGTATGGTAAGAGACTGTGCCGTAGCTATGGATAAGGAGGTAGACTTTATAGTTAAGGGTGAGCAAACTGAGCTAGATAAAACCTTTATAGAAACGCTATCAGATCCTATTATGCACATGCTTAGAAACTGTGTAGATCATGGTATTGAAACAGCTGAAGAGCGCACCGCCCAAGGCAAGCAAGCCAAAGGAACTATCATATTCGATGCCTTTTATTCTGGCACAAAAGTACAGATAGACATTATAGATGATGGCAAAGGCCTCTCCATCTCAGCCATTAAAAATAAGGCCGTAGAAAAAGGATTGATTAGTGCGGACGCCACTTTAACGGATCAAGAGGTATTCCAATTAATCTTTGTGCCCGGTTTTTCTACCGCTCAAAATGTAACTGATGTCTCCGGGCGTGGCGTAGGCATGGATGTGGTGAAGAAAAATATTGAATCAATACACGGCTCTATAGACATACATTCTAAAGAAGGACAGGGTACTACATTCACCATTAAGGTGCCATTAACGCTATCCATTATAGATGGCCTTTTGGTTAAAGCAGATGACACTCACTTTATAGTTCCCTTATCTATGGTGCACAAATGCTATGAAGTGCCGTATGCTTCACTGGCTAATAATGTAAGCAAATGGATCACGGTAGATGATGAGCCACATCCCTTTATCAATGTTCGTAAAGAAATGACCCTAAACAATACAGCTATGCCTGTAAATGGTATGGGCATAAATATTCAGGGTAGAGAAAGAAGCATCATTCTGGTAGTAGATGAAATTATAGGCAATTATCAAACTGTACTTAAGCCTATCAGCGACTACTATAAGGATCAGGATTTTATATCAGGAGCCACCATTTTGGGCGATGGATCGATAGCCCTGGTGCTGGATATCAACAAGTTAATAGAACAGGAAAAACTAACTAATATGCTAGATGAACAATGAAACAACAGCTACAAAACAAATGAAAGCTTATTTAACCTTTAAGCTGAACCATGAAGTGTTTGCGCTGGGGGTAGATAAGGTGGTAGAAATTATGGAGGTTCCCAGGATTACGAAGGTTCCTAAGGCTCCAGACTACATGAAAGGAGTTATTAACCTTAGAGGTCAGGTTTTGCCGGTTATTGATACGCGCATCAAGTTCGGTCTTGCTCCTATAGAACTGGGTAAAGACCACTGCATCATAGTTATAAATATGATTATTGATGATAAAACTATGTATTTCGGTGCTTTGGTAGACCAGGTGCTGGAGGTATTGGAAATGGATGAAGAGACCATGCTCCCTACTCCTAATGTAAACTCTAAGTATGATATGCGCTTCATACAAGGACTATTAAAAGAAGGAGATGACTTTGTAATGGTACTTGATATAGACCATACTTTTTCGATTGAAGAGATTGAAGCCATTAAAGAAAACAACCAGGATCAATAAAGGATTTGACCATCCCATTGCATCACATTCAACATTTATTTTTTAAGAAAGACAATAATGAAAGGATCAAGATTTACTACTAATCAGCGTATCGTCGGTATATTCGCATTTGTACTGTTGATATCCGTTTCCGGCGCTGTTTTCAATAGTTTTCAAACTCAGAGTTTGAAGGCTGAGATAGAGAAAATATATAATGATAATCTATTGAGTATTGATTACTTGATAGAAGCAGACAGAGATGCTTACCAATCAAGCATAGCAGTGGCACAAGCCCTATCTAAAAACATTCAGGATGATAATGTGAAATTTAACACTGCCCTTAATGAAATTGCAGAAAACGTAGATCAGGTAGAAGAAAGATATACTCAGTTTTATAAAATATCTGCTTTTACTAAAAATGATCAATACAATCAATACGATGTGTATGATGAGAATTTCAGAAGAGAGCACAAAAGTGGGACATCATGTCTGATCGTTTGGTTAGCATGCTGCAAAATGGGCAGTTTGTGGAAGCCAATGACTTATATTATGGAGACTATATGGCCTCTTTTGAGCCAATGAGATCTGCTATGGATAAGTATACTGACCTGAGCTTGCAGGCATCTGAAGAATCTTACGAATCTAGTATTTCCCTGAGCGAAAGTATATTCCGTAACTCTATGATCATTGTGGTGCTGGTAATGATTCTGATTGTGGCTGGTGGTCTTTTCTTGAAAAACAGTATTTCAAAACCTTTAAACGAAGCCGCTCAAATTGTAGAAAAGATTTCTAACGGAGATTTAAGAATTACCATAGACAGAAATAGCTACAACCCTAAAGATCAAATAGGCTTCTTGTTATTGAAAAATGGATGATATGGCCCAAAGCCAGCGAAAAGTAATCTGGACTGTAAAAAGAGGTGCTGAATATATCAATAAAGCCAGTGTGGAATTGAGTTCAGCTGCAGGTCAGCTATCAGAAGGCGCTTCTATGCAGGCTAGCTCTGTAGAAGAAGTATCATCTTCAATGGAAGAAATGACTTCTAACATTATGCAGAACACTGACAATGCTCGTGAAACAGAAAAAATTGCTAAAAAATCTAATGAGCAAGTAGCACAGTCTAACGATGCAGTTATTGAAACTGTAGATTCTATGAACTTAATTGTTAAGAAAAACTCTATTATAGGAGAAATAGCACGTCAGACTAACTTACTAGCGCTTAACGCTGCAGTAGAAGCTGCCCGAGCTGGTGAACATGGAAAAGGATTTGCTGTAGTAGCGGCTGAAATCAGAAAGCTGGCAGAAAGGAGTCAGAATGCAGCTAAGGAAATAGATGAGATTTCTAACTCAAGCGAAAAAATAGCCCGTACTGCTGGTGAAATGCTAAGCAAGCTAGTACCTGAAATAGAAAAAACTACTAACCTGGTTGCTGAGATCAGCTCGGCCAGTATGGAGCAAAATGAAGGTGCTAACCAGATTAATGTGGCTATCCAACAGCTTAACTCAGTAGTGCAGCAAAATGCGGCTAGTGCAGAACAGTTAGCCTCTAACTCAGAAGAGCTTAATAACCAGTCTGACACACTTAGAGAAGCCATAGCGTTCTTTAACCTGGGCAATACTCAAGAGTTAGATCACAGTCAGAACATATTCACAAGTCATAAAAATGTATCATCACCTAAGCCCAGAGCTAAGGCACCCACTAAGCCAGTAAAAGGTAAAGGCTTTGATTTGGTAATGGATGATTCTTCAGACAGTTTAGACAGTGGTTTTGAAAAGTATTAATTATTAAAATATTCCCGGTATTGTGGAGCAATCGACAATATCGGGATTTTTATCACTTTATATGAATGCTACTATTTCCCACCCAACCAATATAAAAATGAACATGAGCGAGTTTAATAAACTCAGCAAATTCATTTATGATCATTATGGCATTAACCTTCCTGTAGCCAAAAAGGTATTGTTAGAAAGTCGCCTACAAAAACATCTAAGAAAGATAGGCATTCCTACCTTCAAGAAATACATAGAGCGTGTGTGTAATGATAAAGAGCACGAAGAAGTGGTGTATATGATCAACCTCGTCTCTACTAATAAAACAGATTTTTTCAGGGAAAAATCACACTTCGACTATATGAGAAGTATTATCCTACCTAAATCAGTGGCAGATGGCGAACGGGATGTGAAAATATCGGAGCGCGGCCAGCTCCAGCGGAGAAGAAGCTTACACCCTCGCTATGACCATGGAGGAGTTCAATTTACAATCAGATAAAAAGCTACATTACTCCATTATAGCGTCAGATATAAGCACCGATGTACTTAAGACCGGCCAAATGGCTATCTATGATGAAAGCCGAATATCAACAGTGCCTATTGATCTCAAAAGAAGATATTTCCTAAGAAGCAAAATCAAGACAGAGAGTAAAGTTCGCCTGGTTAAAAATATAAGAGATAAGGTGAATTTCAGTCGGTTCAACCTTATGGATGAGCGCTACCCTACCCATGAAAGCTTCGACATCATATTTTGCAGGAATGTACTCATATACTTTGACAAAGACACACAAGAGAAAGTAGTAAGCAAATTAACCCAATGCCTAAAAACAGGCGGCTACCTATTTTTAGGCCATTCAGAATCTATAATGGGCATGAATCTGCCCCTAGTACAGCGTATACATACGGGGTATCAGAAAATGCGATAATTAAGCGGCTTACCTATGAATATTAGGTTTAGTTGAATAACCTATCCAAGTCAACTTATGCCACAGCGCTTCTAAAGGTCCATGCTTATGCCGGTTATCCCAATAGCTGCAAAAGATGATGAATACCACAGACAGCACTATACCGATAATAAGGCTATAGGTAGCTCCCGTATGCTCATATAAGCCTAGACCGAATCCGTAATAAATAAAAGATCCTATGATTGACTGAAGCACATAGTTAGTCAAACTCATTTTGCCTATGGGTGTAATGATATTCAAAAGCTTATGGAATAATTTAGAATGGAAAAGCAAAATAAATAAGGATACCATTGAAAACATAAAGGCCAGGTTAGTCCATGGTTGGGTAATTTGAACTAATGATGCTCTAATAGCAGCCGATGTAAATAATCCTTCCATATTTTTAGTGATCACAAATAATGGCATAAAAAGCAAGGCTGAAATCAGCAACATGTTTAACCAATATCTTTTATTATCAGCATTCCACTCAAACCTATTTTTACGGCCCATTAAATAGCCAATAATGAATAAGGCTAGTATTTGAAAATATCGTCCATTTTCATAATTCCAAAGTAGTACCGCCCTTCTTCCATTGAACAGATTTCCTTTCAAAGTCGTCCATAAGGAGTCGTCAGTTATGTATCCACTCATCTTACCAAAATAAGTCCAGGAAGTAGGATTGGCTAGCTCCATATCAGGATTTTGAATAGCTATAACTAACTGAAACAATTCTAACGGCTGTAATAATAGAATGGCAGCTATTACCACTAACACTTGGCTTTTTAGTTTAGCCAGAGGAATCATAAAAAGGCCTATAACTGCATAAATCATCAAAATATCACCTTGAAAAAAGGCTGAATTAATGATACCGAATATTAAAAGCAAGAACATCCTCCAGGCAAAGCGAGGCCTAAAATCATTACCCTTTTTCTGTTGATTATTAATCTGTATAAAAAAAGTGAGTCCAAACAGCAGGGCGAAAATGGCAAATGATTTACCTCCAAAAAGAAAAAATAAGGTATCCCAAATAACGGAATCTATCTTTACCATCCATGCCGGCAAAGATTCAGGTGTATGGTAGAAATCAAAGTGCTCAATATTGTGGAGCAACATAATGGATATAATAGCAAAACCTCTAAGGGCGTCTACTACATGAAAGCGTTTACTCATAATTCAAAAAGTAATGATTCTGCAAAAAATTATACGCTAAGGCAAATCCTCAAACGCCACCAGAACATCACTATCTATTATGCTTTTAACGCAGGCTGAAATTACGCATTATTAACAATAACTTACGTTAAAACTTTATTATACAATAATAAATATTTGACTCCCTTTCATTTTACGATAATAATTAAAGCTTTTATTTCAGAACGACTAAAATCATAAATTATATTTTTTCATTCTTTAATATTATTTATTTAAATTAAAGAATTATTAACCTAAATCCTATTTTATGAAAAGAATCAATTATTCATTCCTAATTATCTGCTATATCACTATTTTACTTTTTCTCCTGCTCTGACCCATATCGTGAAGAATTAAATAGTGATGTTATGACAAATAATTCCTCGTCAAAATCAAATAATATCATTTTATCAACAACCTGCGACATAATTGGAAACTCAAAGGCCTGTCCCAGTACAACAAATTATTATAATTATGAAGGTTCATCTTCTTCAAGTACAGTCACATGGAGTGTAACTAGTGGGGATATTAGCATTATAAGTGGACAGGGAACAACTCATGCTCAATTTAGCTTTGGAAGTAATTTTGAATCCGGTATAATATCTGCCTATGGAGAAGGGCAAGAAACATGTTCTGTATCAAAAACAATATTAAAAGAAGAAGATGGCACATTCAATGATGCATGTAATATCACTCAATCAATTGAGTACAAACCCCATGGGCCTAATCGCCATACATTTTCTGTCCCTTGTCATACAGGAGTAAGCTACAGTTGGAATATTTACTGGGAAATAATCTATATGGCACCGCTAGTGGTTGTTCTGTAACATATGGCATAGTTTGTGACGAAGAAATGACCTTTGAGGTAACCGCAATTTATACCAATGAATGTGGAATAGAGCAACAGTGTACAGATTCTTACACTATGGTTGGAAACGGCTGCACTCCGGCACATCCATCCTTATAAAAGTATAAGCCGTCTCAATCAGAAACTGATTGAGACGGCTTCTTTAATCATAACGAAGTTAGTCCCCTAAGCACATTATTCTTCGTTATCTGAAACAGATAATTAACACCAAAAGTGGCCACTACTATAATAGGCATAATAAGCACCGTGGTCAACGGGTCATGTGTTTTATAACCGAATATCATAGTACCCCAAAATACCAGCGTCCATTGAATAACATACATGGAAGTAACATTTTTACTACAATAGTAGGTAAGGCTAAGAAAGTAATTAGTCTTGGCATTTTTAACGCATAGATGTACCAACCAAAAAACTACCAAATTCAACCCTAAAAGATAGAAAGCTCCTCCTGGGCCTAGGTGGAAAAAGTCTCCAAAATGATAGCTAAAATCATAGTAACAAAGGCCTCCTCCTATTAATAAAAGTATTATTCCCCACGTCAGCATTTTTTTAAATAGAAGATCCTGATCATATTCTAATTCCTTATACCAACGGCCAAAGAACATACCTGCAAACATGAATGACATCCATGGGAAAGCAGGAAAGTAAACATGCCAGCCATCGCTAAACAATAGCTCGCATACATAGTGTAGACCCGTTATTTCTGTTGATACACCGCTGAGTAACCTTGAAGGTATGGCTATGACTAATGCTATTATCAATAAGCCATATTTGTTTTTAACATATCGGTTGGCCAGCCCCATAAAGAACAAGGCTAACCCTGCCAGCTGAAGTATGTCTCCTAAAGATGCCAACCATATGAGCTTACCAGCACTTAATGGTCGAGTCCAGCCATAATCTTGAAGAAAACCTTCTGGCATGGTATGGAAAACTTCAAGAGGCACTATAAACTTGAGAATATTCATCAGGTAGCCTACAGCTAATATTATCAGGCCCCGCTTCATAGACCCTCCAACACTCTGCCTGCTGGAAAGCACAAACGAAACTCCCATAGACACCAGGAACATGGCAGTTCCTTTGCCTAGAAAATGAACAACATGCCCCAAAGTAGAATCTCGCTGGGTTTCTACACTACCATAAACCCAGAGGGTGTGTACAAGTATCATCACTAGCACACTCATTCCCCTTCCAAAATCAATGGCTTTTATTCTTTCATTTTGCTTCGTTTCCATAGGTATTTAGGTTGGTTAGTTGGTTTTCTTTATTTGAAGCAATTGGATTGATAAGTGTTCCGTGAAACTGTAATGCTGCAGCAGGATCTGACAAATCCACCATTTGCTTATTATTTTTGAGCTGCAGTCGGTTAAGACAAGAACGAGCAAAGTCTTCAGCAAAAAGATCATGTTCTGTAAACTTCTGATTGAACTCAGGCCATTCACTTTGATACTCATGAATACAATCAGCTACAGCATTCCAAAAAGCCTCTTCATTACACACGCCATGCTCTTCCATAATAGCACTTAAAAATCTAAAAAAGCAATCAAACACATCCGTAAAAATGGAAAGTAGCCGTACCGAATGAGGCACATCAGCATAGATTCTTTTTACCTCTTCAGGTAGTTCAATCTCATCGCTCAGCACTTGCATTTCTTCAGTTATGTCTTTCATAATGGCTTTTACCGGCACATGATTTTCCATTATCAGAATAATGTTTTCTCCATGCGGCATAAACACGGTATCATATTTATAAAAGCAATGTAATAATGGTTTCAAATAGCATTTTAGATAACTCTTTAACCATTGCTCTACCGATAAACCCGACGCCTTAATTAATTCTGACACTACTGCGGCACCTTCATTATCAACATGCAGTAAGGCTGCCATAGTCATGAGACTTTGCCCCTCTTCAAGTTTATTCATGGGACTTTCGCGCCAAAGTGCGGCCAACATCTTATTGTAGGCATTGGTCTTTCCCAGCTCTTCAAAATACAAATTACGATAGCCCATAGTAGCCACTTCTCCCAACATTTCAAACCCCTGGCTTTTCAGGTATTCATCATTCCCGAAGACTTCCTGAACCCACTCTGTTATGGCCGGAGTGCCGCCCATGTAGTAGGGCGATAGCCCACGCATAAAGCCCATATTGAGTATTGACAATGAGGTTTTTACATAAAATTTATGAGTATTTGAAATATTATATAATGTTCTGATAGACTGCTGTGCGGAATACAAATCTTTACTTTCTCCTAAGTAAACTAGTTTTTCATTAGCTATATCAGGAGAAAAAATGCTGGCTAGCTTGTTAAACCACTGCCACGGATGTACCGGAATAAAGAAATAGTCCGCCGGATTGAGACCTTTGTTAGACAAATGAGCGTTAAAAACATTCACTTGCTCTTCTCCCAGCTCCTGCTCTAACAAAGTTTGATAAGGAAGTTCTTCTACATGCGCGTAATGTGTTCTATCTACATGGCCTGCTAACCAAATAATATTGAACGGAGTATTGGCTTCCGGAGCAAAAACCTTGTAATCTTTAGTATCAAAGCCAATACGTCCATTATTAGCCACAAAGCAAGGATGGCCGGCAGTCATGGCATGTTCTATTTCCTGATACCCGCTATTGATGAGATCGGCTGCTGAAATGCTTTTTTTTTCAAGCATATACGCACTGCCATACAGTGTGCTGGAGATTTCCTCCAAGTAGGTTGGCAGCATTTCTTTCGGAATGCCTAGCTGCTCTTTGAAATCGAGAATAAAGGAAAGACCATCTAAATCCGCTGGCTCGTTATTTAACTTTTTACTAATCGTATTTTCGTCAATAGACCAATGATCGAGGGCCATTTTTTTGGCTTGGAAATAATAAACGACTCCTGGCTTATCTGCACTTAAAGCATAATGATGATTTTCGGAAGCCTCTTTTTGCACCAAATGTGGCTGTAAAATCAGCTCATGTGTAAACTCAGCAATGGCCTTTTTTATAAACATTACATTGGCCTTTTGCCAATTCGCTTGTGAAAGATGACTTACCGCACTCCCTCCATTAAAAGGAATATTTTGATCGTCAGCTTTTGAACTGTTTTTATTAAACTCACCTGCAACTGCACCCTGATAATCATCTTTACTGCAAAAAGCTAAATGTGCAGTTTTGTGGGGCAGGTTCAATTTCTTATCATATTTGAAACCAGCACGACTGTTAAGCTTATGAATCTTTTCATTTCTTATATCAGGCTCCACCACTATTCTGGTAACGCTATTATCATTAAAAATAAAATCCATAATAGTCGTAAACACATACCAAGTGAAATTAGACTTGGGTTGCTGAGCTGGCCCCACCAGTATATGCATGCCACAGTCACCGGGCTTTACTTCATAGTAATCTGCAATCATGTCTTGAGACGGGTCGTATTTTTCTAGCAAAAAAGCCTTTTCTCCATCAAAAGAGCCTATGTAAGCTTGCGTATGTCCATTAATAATTTCAGAATAGGTTTGTTTCACTTCTTCCAAAGATGTGCCTATCATGTCCCAATATCGGGCGTATTCTCTGTTTACACAGTCATGTATAAATGGGCTGTCAGCCTCCAGATCAAAAGGGTGAAGCGTAAATGTGCCATACCCTTCTATGTGTTTAGTAAAAACAGGTTCTTTATTAATATTAGTCTGAGTATTCATAAGATATATTTCTTAAATATGGTTTAGGTTTTACTCACTGCTTATTGAATGCTTTTTGGTGGTAAACACCTCTGATTTAAAAGCCAGCAAGTAGAGAATTAATGTGATAGCAAAGCCGACTGTGGCAGTCCAAAAAGGCATGTAAAGGCCAAAATTATCTACCAGAACACCTACGCTAAATGATGCGATGAGCACTCCCAGGTTCTGAAAAAAATGAATTTTACTATAATCTGTAGCATAAGATTTTGGGGTGCTCAGTTCAAAGAGCAATACATCGAACTTTACCAGTGCCTGGTATATAGCCCACCCGTAAATTAACCGGCCAGCTATTACCACCAATGCCACGCCTGCCCCTTGCAACATGAGTCCGGCTATACCCAACAGTAATGAAGGCAGTATAGCATTCAACGCACTATTGCCGACCTTTTTCTTTTTCTCCAGCCATAGTGCTAATAGCGCCACAAAGCCTGGTATTGCATATATTGTCCCTGAAATAATTTTGCTATCATACTGCGAAATCTGCTCCCAGTACAGTGAGAAAAATGGCCTTATCATATAAGCAAAGCCATATAGCAGCAGGGTGATAATCCCTAGTTTCAATATAAAACCTTTAGGAACCAGGCTACCGGTGTCTGCTTCCTTCTCAGGAGCCTTGTAGCTGGTGTCATACTTAGCGCTTCTTACCAGATAAATGCTCACGAAGATCTGAATAAAATCTCCAGCAGCCATTACCAGAAATATGTATCTGGGATTAAAAGAATCTACTACCAGGCCTCCTAAAATAGCACCGACTATCGCTCCGAAGTGCACTATTACCGAAAGCAGACCCACAGTACTGGTATGGTTCTCTTTCTGCTCCAAACTCATTACGTAAGGATAGATGAGCAAGTAGCTGCCTTTAAAAACTATCATAGAAAGAGAAACTACCCAAAAACTAAACAGCGAGGTAGTCCAAAAACAGTATAAGCATAAAAGTCCCGCTGCCAGCTGTGTCCATGCAAGTAGTTTCAGTTCTGCAATGCGCCGAGCTACATAAGCCCAAAAAGGAAAGGCAAACATCACCGTTAAGCACATGGCGGCTATATAATAACCTACATGCTTGGGATCATCTACACCAAAAGTTCCCTCAAAAAACTGAGGGAAAAATGGGTGCAGCATAGAATCACTGACTACGGAGATCAAAGTCATGCCTATCAGAAAAGAGCGTAACGTCATATAATCAGGCTAGTTCAAAATTAGAAACCGCTTCTTCTTCAGATACCTCAAATTGTTGAAAGGCAATTCTACGCTCTACAGGATAATATTCTTTGCCTGTAATCTCTTTGATAATGTAAGAGTTACGATAGCAAGCCATACCTAAATCCGGAGTGACAAAACCGTGTGTGTGGAGCTCTGCATTTTGAACAAAAATATCAGCGCCACGCTTATCAATAGTATAATTACGATTGACATCATAACGACCTTTCTTATCCCATTTTATCTCCTCTGTTAGGCCATTGATAAACTTAGGCTGTTTATATCCGTATCCGGTGGCCAGCACTAGTCCCTCAGTTTGATGTACAAAAGCCCTTTCCTGCTCTTGCTGATACAATTCCAAATTGAAGTGACCTAAAGAAGCATCATATTCCGCCTGCTTAAGTTCGGTATTGGTTCGCAGGCCTACTTTTATATCAGCCAGTAGCCTTTTATTATATAGCAAATCAAAAATATCACCAATAAGGTTAGTGTTAATGCCTTTATACAAATGCTTTTGATTGCTGATGAGATCATCTCTCTTGGCCGGAGGCAGATTAAAGAAATAGTCTACATACTCAGGAGAAGTCATTTCTAACGTGAGCTTGCTATACTCCAAAGGGAAAAATCTAGGCGAACGGGTTATCCAATTCAACTCATAACCGTAGTGATCAATATCCTGAAGTAAGTCATAATATATTTCTGCCGCACTCTGGCCACTGCCCAGCACCGTAATTGATTTCTTCTGTTGTAAATCCTTTTTATTATCCAGATAATGAGCTGAATGAGTAGCTTTATCCATTATGTTTTCACAACAAGCCGGTATATAAGGAGAAGTACCCGTTCCTAAAACCAGTTTTCGAGCTTTTACCTCTCTATGTTCTCCTGTTTTTGTATGTCTCACGCTCACCACATACCATTGGTTGTCATTATCATAACTCACTCCAACCACCTGATTTGAAAAGTGAACATTACTTAATTGACTGATTACCCATTGACAATATCGGTTATATTCATGGCGTAAAACCAGGAAATTTTCCCGAATATAAAATGAATAAATGCGTCCTTCATTTTTAAGGAAATTCAGAAAACTGAACGGACTGGTAGGATCAGCCAGTGTTACCAGATCAGCCATGAAAGGAATTTGCAAAGTGGTGTCTTGCATCATCATGCCCGGGTGCCAGTTAAACTGATCAGCCTGGTCAAAGAAAATGCCATTAAGTTCTTCTATAGAATGAGTAAGGCTGGCTAACCCCAAGTTAAAAGGGCCCACACCTATGCCTACAAAATCATAAATGCTTTCGTCATTCATTGCAATATTATTAAATGTTTTGGTTAGTTATTTCTAAAGTAATTATGGCCGTGTCTTTCGATATGCTCCACTATCTCTTGCATATCGCTAAGCTCAGTGACCGGGTTAAGCAAAGTGAATTTCAGATATACCTGATCATCAACTTTGGTGCTGGCTATCAAGGCTTTGCCTTCATCAAACATGGCTTTTCTTATATATGTATTCAGAGCACATACATCCACTTTTGTATTAGGTAAAGGGATATACCTAAACACTATAGCACTGATTTCGGGATGGTTAAGCACCTCAAACTTGCCTCTATTTCTGAGCATCAGTGAGGTTCGTTGTGCTAAATCAATCATATCATCAATGTATTGTCCCAAGCGTTGTGTACCCATCGTTCGCAGGCTTACCCACAGCTTGAGGGCATCAAACCGCCGAGTAGTTTGTATGGATTTTTTCACCATATTAGGAATACCTTCTTCCTCCTGTTCTTTGCTATTGAGATAGTCAGCATGGTATTTTATGTAATTGATATAGCTCTTATCTCTCATAAAAAAACCACTAGAGCTAACTGGCTGAAAAAAGGTTTTATGGTAATCAATAGTAGCTGAATCTGACAGCTCTATTCCCTTCAGTTTCTCTTTATGCTTATCGCTAAGGATGAGTCCTCCACCATAAGCAGCATCCACATGAAACCAAAGTTGATAGCGCTCAGCCAGCCCGGCTATTTCTGATAAAGGATCTATAGAACTAAAATCTGTGGTACCAGCAGTGCCCACCACTGCAATAGGAATATTACCCAAGCTTTTCTCTTTGATAATAGCCTCCTCTAATGCATCAGGATCCATTTGGTATTTGTCATTCACCGGAACCGGCACAACTGATCTCTGCCCCAAGCCTAGCAATGCGGCATTCTTCTTCAAACTAAAATGGCTTACTTCTGAGCAGAAGATTCTAAACTTTGTTGCCTCAGCAGGCAGACCATCCAGGTTGGGATCTACCGCATAATTGTTATGAATAAAATGATCGCGAGCCAGCAACAGTCCCATCATATTAGACTGGGTACCTCCACTGGTAAATACACCATCTGCCGCTTGTGGATATCCAATTTTATCAAGCGTCCATTCAATGAGCTTAAGCTCAATAAAAGTACCGCCTGCACTCTGATCCCACGTATCCATAGAGGTGTTGATGGCACTGATAATGACCTCTGCTGCTAAAGTGGGAATAAGTATAGGGCAATTAAGATGAGCTACATACTTTTTGTTATGGAAAGAGACAGCATCATTAAGATACAGCTCTTTAAGCTCCTCCAATACTATCTGCAAAGAATTGCCTTCCTGGTATTCTGCAGGTAGTCTACTGAAACGCTCGCTGATTTGCTCCACGGTGGCTCCGCTGTAGGGAGTAGTGCGTGTTTCCAAGTGATCAATTACTGCATTAATAGTTTGATTAATGCTCTTTTGATAATAAGCTTTATTCTCCGGAAGCTCATTGAATAGGTATTTATATAATTGCTCCGGCTTTTCGCTCTCCATTAGTTGGAGGGCATATTTTTCCTGCAACATAAAATATGTTCTGGTTTAGGTTCACATTATTTTAATAGAAACAATCTATTCTCATCTAAATCTATTTTTATTTAGTTTAAATAAGAATAAAGCAAAGCTATAAGCATATTTCAACAGTCGCAATCGCTAATGCTAGGGTAAATGCATAGCCAATTTTCGCGATCGAACTGCTTAGAAGAAGAATGAAAAAAGCGCTGTAAAAAGTTTTTATGATGACTCTCAATTGATTGGGCAATCAGAAATATAGCTAATACTAGTGATACGGAATACTATAAGTAGCTATATGCAACAAGATTCATTAAGATTTAATAAGCCTATTATTTAATATTAAATTCTTAATTAAATAAAGTAAATAGGGAAAATAATACCTTTTAATTTGATATTACAGGAGAGTGAAAAGAGAAGAAATGACAAGTTCCTTTATCATTTCTCTCTTCTCGGGATTTGGAAACTATTGCCTTTTTTGATACTGATCAATGATCCATTTAGAAACATCATCCAATACCTGAGGCGCAAAGACCTCATCTAATTCCTTTATTTCTGCTGCAGTACATTCCTCGCAGTGCTGATACATGTGATTTAAGCCTGCATACTCTTTTGTAGTAATTAACTTCTTATTTACTTCTTCTGAGAAGTTTTTCAGGTTTTCTCTGGCCGGCACCATAATGTCTTTACTTCCATTCACGGCCAAAACAGGCACCTTAATAAGAGGAAGGTAATCATGCGGTTCATACTTAATCATAAACCTATACCACGGCCTTTTTGCCATATTGCCATAGCGGTAAAGAAAAGATTCTGCCCTGCCTTCATTCAGTTGCATGGCTTTTAGTGTGGCTTCGTCTTCTTTACTTGTCCAGGCTTCCAGAGAAGTTCTTAAACCTGACTCTATATCTTCTTCAGATTCTGATTGATAGACCACCTCAAATAGATCATTATACAAGGACATATACTTAGTAACTAATGAATCTGGCATTTGATGTGACTCTAAAATTGCTCTATTCTGGAGCATCAATATTTCAAAGCCGCTAACTCCTACTCCAGATAAGCTTACCATGAATTTTACATCTCTTTCCTGAGCAGTCACCATAGAGGCTATTGTACCCCCTTCACTATGCCCTATTAATCCTAAATAAGAATGGTCTATGTCATCTCTTTCTTTTAGATAATGAATAACCGCCTTTACATCATCAGAAAAATCACCTGAAGTAGCCTGAGAAAAATCACCCGTAGTTTGGCCTACGCCACGGTCATCTACCCTGATAGAAGCTATCCCTTCCTGCGCTAATGCATCTGCCAGCACTGTAAAGAATTGATGGCCAGAATAAACATAATTTCGATCCTGTCTGCCAGTGCCAGTAATCAATATAGCTAATGGATACTCCTGCATGTTTTTCGGAATATTTAGAGTAGCTCCATATTGCAGTCCCGTAACCTCGCTAGTAAACGTAATACTATCCGAATAATAAGAAAACGGAGGTTTCGGATGCTGAGCAAATGTAATTGGTAAGACCTTATCCACCGCCTTCATGTATAAATCATACTCCTCGCGATAATGTGACCAATGCGTCTGCAAAGAACCGTTTTCATGCTGTTCTATCACTATATCATAACCATAGGTTTCATTTTGAGCTTGCCATCGGAGAGTGCCCATTTTAACAACTTTCATATCCAAAGAATCAATACCTTCTTCAGGAAGCGTAAGAAAAAGTTTATTCTGCCCCTCTTCTACGCTTCCCTGCAATATTTTTCTTGAAGATTTATATTGACTCTGCCATACATTCTGCGAAAAACATGGCGTAATTACCAGTATATAAAGGATATATAATGCTATACAGCGCATGAACATACTAATTTGTTTTTTCCTCTTTCAAGTATTCAACAACAATAGAAATTTCATCTGCTAACTCGCTGGGACTGCCTGAATACCCTGTAGAGCGCCATCTTAAATTACCATTTTGATCTATTATTAACTTTTGAGGGATACCTGAAAAATTAAATGCTTTAGCATAAGTCGAAAATACCTTATCCTTCTTATGCGTTTCTTCATTTTCTACATCAAATAAAACATTAAAATCATACCCCTTTTCCTCTATAAAATCTCTTACTCTCTCTTTATAATCTGAGCTAAACTCCTGAGTATCTATAAAGTAAAACACCACATTTTCATCACTTTTATATTTATCCAAAGCCATCTGCATGCCAGGCATAGCCTTCTTGCAAGGAGCGCACCAAGTAGCCCAAAAGTCAAGAATTATCACTTTGCCTTTTTGATCGCTCATCTTAACCTGATCACCATTTAGATTAGTCAGATTAAAATCTGCTATAGGTTCATCCATTATTGCAGAAAGCACCTCTTCTCGTTTGGCATCCATTTGCTCTCCAGCCTTCGCAGCGGCTAGATATCCACTAAATTCAGATTCTTCACCTCCCTCATTGAGAAATTCCCTTTTTAAAGTACTGATCATTTTAGGAGTGGCATTATTTTCCTTTAAGCACTCCTTGATATAAGTGATAGCTTGGTTTATTTTTTTATTTCTTATTAACATGTTAGCATATAGCTCATTATAATCAGCATTGTCGTAACCAAAATAAGGCTTTATCTTTTTTAGGTATTTCGCTGATTTATCATGTTGACCGTCGTTCTCTAATATGATCGCATAACTGAGATACTCTCTAACTGAAGAATTAAAGGCTCTTTCTTTCCACTGCTTAGGAGTAAGCAGGCCTTTATACTTTTTAGCTACCTGATTTTCTCTTTTTTCAAGCTCAGGCACAATGATATCGCCTAACATAACAAGGCTATCATTTGACATAGATTCATTACGCAAAGAAATTGACATTAAGTGCCAACTATAATCCAGAATCATGGTATAAGGAGCTGTTGAAAGGTTATTGAAGACGAAATCAAAATCGTTGTCCATAATATAACTATAAGCTACCCGCTTATACATTTTATTATAAAATATACTTTCTACATCTGTATATACATCTTCAAATGCTTCTTGAGGGAAATTTTCAACAAACTTTTTATATCCTTTTCAGTAACTTTTTTTTTATCCGGCGCTTTAGATATCCTCAATATCTCATTATCTCTAGCTAATACTCCTTGAGGATATTTTTTTACAAGTACTTCACTAACTGAGTCTATAAATATTTTTTCATCATCCTGTGGCAATAGCTTTAGCGTTCTTTGTATATCATACTGTTGTTTGTTATCTAGCTCAGATGATAATACATGCTTAACTTCTTTCTTTATTCTGGCAGGGTGATCTCCATCTTTCACTAAAGTCATTAATTTAAGACCATAATAAAAGACATGTTCACGAGCTTGAGGAAAATCTCTTAATTCGTTGTTAATCCACATTAGAGCTACGGCATCATCAATGCGGTATTGATCTTCAATGATTTCAGGCACTTCATCTTTAAAGGCTCCACTTCTTGATATTCCCCAGGCGGTATAAGCTCCAGGCATTTTTTGAATTATCCAGCCATGTGCTACTTCTTTACCATTATCGATAAGGGTATCAGACACAAACACACATGCTATGAACGCGGTCTCTGGTTTGATGTGGTACTGAGCAGTCCACTGATCTTTTTCCTTACTTTCTAATTCAATATCTTCAGCATACCATGCATAATCACAAAAAGAGTAAACTCTTGCACTCACTTCATCTACTCCTGATAGAGCCCCTTGAGAAGCATCGAAATGAAGCATTACATCGTCTCCCGGAGCAGGTGCATCAGGGGTGATTTTAAAAGTTGGATTCTGAGCCCACGACGTGCTAATGCTTATTACCAACAGTAAAAATATTGTCTTGAGGATCTTCATAGTGTCTATTATTACAAAAATGGTTTATAGCAATACGGATATTGTCATAAACCATTTTGTATTATTTTAAATGCTTGAAATTATATTAAAGATTTGGAGCGTATTGATATAATGCCTTAGCAAAAGGAAATTGGTACCTTGCAGCATTGGGTTCCAAAGTATAAGTCATTCCACTACTCCCTACCTGATGACTTATAGTTTTAGCAAAACGAGGATCTTTATTCAATCTTTTTAGATCAAACCAACAAACCCTCCCTTACACATCAGCTCTCTTCTTCTCTCCTGTAGAACCTTCCTTAAAGCATCTTCAGCATCAGTGGCAGTAAGAGGTGTATATTCACCTGCTCTAAACCTATGCACTCTTAATTCATTAATAGTTTCCATAGCAGCTTCATACTGATTACTTCGTGCTAAGCACTCTGCTTTAATAAGCATCATTTCCGGTACAGTAGGACCACCATTTCTTTCCTCTCCTGTTAAAAACTCCTTGTAATAAACTCTCCCTTCAGTATAATCCGTAGATGCCATTGTAGCTGGAGCTGTAAATATAGAGTACCTCAAATCGCCATCATCAAAAAGATCCAATAGCTCATCACTTAATGTAAGTACGAGAGGGGCCCACCTATAAGTCTGATTACTAGATTTAGATAAGATTAATTCAGGGTCAAATTGCTTATTGGGATATGCTTCATTTTCATAATCTTCTAAATTAAGAAGTGAATTCTGATGATCTAAGGCTATTTGAGCATTAGTAAGTGCGGCATCATAATTTCCCATGTATAGGTATGTTCTGGCTAACAAAGCATAGGCAGATGCCTCAGAAGGATAAGCAATAGATCTCCCTGAGTTTCGACTAGGAAGTCCTGCATTAGCAGCCTCTTTAAGGTCATTAATAACTACTTCATAGAGGCGTGACACTGTGGCTCTTTTTATATTCTCATCTATCGTAGGGGTAGTAAAAACAGGAATAGATAAATCAGTATTTGCTGTTTGCTCATCATAAGCAGGACCAAATATATTACCAAGTGTTAATAAGGCATAAGCACGGTGTACTAAAGCCTCTCCTCTTATGGCCATTTTTTCAGCCTCGGTCCCATCTTCACTATCTACCACTTCGTTGATAATTACATTAGAGTAGTAAAGAGCCTGATACATAAGCACTAAATCTGTATCGGGTTCATCCTGATAATAAATAGAATCTGCCCAAGCATATGCATTCAAATGAACACGATAAAAGTCCGAAGCATCCAATGATGCAACTTGACTATCATTCATCAAATCGATATCATCTGAAGCTATATCTACTGGCCTATAGGTCTTATCAAATTTATTAGTATAATTTAGCAAATACCGGTAGTTAATAGTCCTCTTCGGCACTACTTCTCCTTCAGTCCTAATGTCTACATAATCATCACAACCAGCTAAAACAGTTATAATGAGCATGATTAATACGATATTTTTTTTCATAATAAGCAATGATTAAAAATTAACATTTACACCTACGCTATACATTACGGGAGGACCTAAGTTTATACTTGATTTACCCAATGTAGGTAAAAAGTCCGGATCTAAACCTTCATCATTTTTAGTCCATAAAAGTGCCACGTTTTGCGCAGAAAAGGATAATGATGCCCCTTTGATATAGTTAGTAAAAAACATACCTGACAGATCGTACGTCAGTGATATTTGTTTAAGGCGAATATGATCACCATCCATGATCTGCTTATCGCTGAGCATATATCGGGTAAGGCTATTGCCCGTCATCCCCATAAGAGAGGGTACATCCGTATTTTTCTCGTCACCAGCTGTTTTCCATCTATTACTTAAGTCCGTGTGAAGATCGTAGTCTCTTCCAAGTCCATAAGAAAAAGTAGGTTTCACCATAACATAATCAAGCTTATAAGTAAGCAAGACATAAAGCGAAAGTCTCTTGTAAGTCAGGGTAGTGTTTATGCCTCCATAGTAATCAGGAAGCATGGTACCCATATATTTCAAGTCCTCAAGCTCTTCTAAATCAGTGTTATAATCCACTATATCTCCGTTTCTATTATATACCTGAGTTCTCCCTGTATTGTCAAGTCCTGCAGATCTGAATGCAAAAATGCTATTGAGAGCATAGCCATCTACAGGGGGCCTACCGGCTCCTCTGAGATAATTAGTGTAATCATCAAATCTTGAATCTGCTACTTCATTAACGTTATAAGTTAGCACCCCACCAAGATCCCAATTGAAAGCATCTTTCTGTAAAATAGTACCTGAGAGATTCATATCAACACCATGCCCCTTCAGCGTAGCCGAATTTTGGGTCACCCTATTACCATCTACACCATAAAATACGGATATGGGCAATTCAACCAGGAGATCTTTACTTTTCTTATCATAATATTCTACTGTTCCTCTAAGTCTATTGTTAAACAAGGCAAAATCTACTCCTATATTAAAAATACCTGTCTTTTCCCATCTTAAGGCCGGATTGGCCGGTGAGTTTATAGCGGCATAAGGATCTTTACTAAATGGATCTGCCTGAGTACTTAAACTAATATTAGTAAAGGGGTAAGTGGTAAGGCTAACATTACCATTATATCCATAACTTGCTCTTAACTTTAAACTATTGATAGGCTCTACAGCTGCCAGAAAGTTTTCCTTCTTCATATTCCACATAGTCCCTACTGACCATAATGGCTGTCTTCTATATTTTTTATCAACACCAAAGTTATTGTAATCATCTAGCCTAACACTTCCCGTAAGTGTGTACTTGTTTCTATAAGTATAGCTCAAATCACCATAATAAGACAAAAACCTCCGTCTTTGTGATAATCTGCTATTGAAATAGTCAAGGTCACGAGGGTAACCATCTATAGTTGTATAAGGGGAAATCGGTGACCCCACAAATGTCTGAGAATCTTCGTCATACCCGTAAAGAGTGCCTCCCTTTCCTTCTGTTTTCATCTGCCTGAATTCTATCCCAGCCATGCCTCTTAAATAATGGTCTTCCACCAAATTATTAGCGTAGTTAAGTTGAAAACGAGAAGTAGTATTAGTATTGATATAATTATTGTTTTGAACGATCGATCCTCGAGGTATTCCGTATATCAAATTTCCTGTAGATGGATCAACTGAAGTGGCCGTATTTAATATTTCCCTGGTATGATATGTCTCCTCATTATAAATGTTCTCATTATCAGAGTAAGAACGCTCAATTGAATAAGTGCTTACAAAATCAAGCCCCTCAAGAATAAGCGGAATAGTTAGCGAAACATTAGCAAAATAATTTTGTTCATTAACAGTGTTGTTTCTATTATCTAATTCCTGAATATAATTATAGGTACCCGGTAGATAACCATTATTTTCTAACTCAATGCTTTCTGCCGAGTAAAACTGCCTATATTTAAAATCCTCTATCTGATCATATGGTAAAAACATATAATTAGACGATTGAAGGGGTTGAAGCCCAACATGATTTTGGTCATATTTAAATATGGATCCTTTTAAACTGGTATTTAAGGTGGCATAATCAAACAACTTGAAATCTTGATTAACTAGTAGCGTTAATCGCCTTCCCTGCCTACCTATAAACTTTGTTTCTTCTTTAGAATAAGATGCTGAAGCAAAATAATGATGCTTTTCCTGCCCCCCACTTAATGACAAGTTATAACTTTCAGCTTTAGCCCTTTGCAGGAAATTGTCTTCTATTTGTCCATAGTTATTTCTATTTCTAAGAATGTTCAATGCAGAATACGCCTCACCTGGCTTGAGTTCCCCACGCTTCTCTTGAAACATAATGTCCATTGCATCACTTATTGGAGCTGGACGAAAAAAGGACGTTGTAGGATCCATTGCAATACCGGAATCTACTAACTCTTGCTCAAAATCAATTAATTCAGCAGAATTCATTAGTGGTAATTCAGATATTCTCGGCTTAGAAGAAAAGGTAGTTGTATGAGAGAAATTAATTGTTGTTTCTCCTGTTTTTCCTTTTTTAGTATCTATTACAATTACACCATTAGCAGCTCTCACCCCATAAATCGCCGCTGATGCAGCATCCTTAAGAAAAGTAATCTTTTCTATATCGTTAGGGTTGAGCGTACGAATGTCTATTTCAGTAGGCGTACCATCAAGTACTATTAGTGGTGAGTCATTCTTCCCATCTGTATCTAAGGTAGATTGGCCCCTTATTTTATAGGAATAACTTGTTCCTCCTGATTCTTTGCCTACTAAGTTATCATAGACGAAGGTATTGTCATTTTCATTAATATTCACCTGAAGTCCAGCTACTTGTCCTTCTAATTGTTGAATAACATTTCTTGAAGGCACCTTTTTTAAATCTTTCGATTCAAGCGTAGAAAATGATCCTGTAGCTCTTTCCTTTTCTATTTTTTGATAACCTGTAGATAAGATTGTAACCTCACTTAGAGTAGTTAAGCTCACCTCCATGGCTACATCCAGAATGGAGTTATTGCCTACCAACACCTCTGTAGGTTTGTAACCTATGAATGAAAAAACTAAAACATCTTCAGGTCGTGCCTCAATCATATACATCCCCTCAGCATTAGTCATAGTACCCAATGCTCTATCTTTTAGAACAATATTAACCCCTGGCATAGGGTCTCCCGTAGTGGCATCAGTTACTTTACCAGTAACTCTCACTTGCTCTTCAAAAGCACCAATAGAAGCTACTTCTTTTACCTCTTCATTGTTCTCTTTCTTGAAGACAAGTATATTATTCTCCAGTCTTTTATAAGTATATGGAGTATTAGCCAGAGCCTGATCTAATACTTCTTTTACAGACCTACTCTGCTTATCCATATTTACTCGGTAAGTATCTAAAGCTCCTGTAGGGTAAGCAAATAAGAGATTGGTCTTTTTCTCTAATGTTTTAAATACAGATTTTAAATCAGCATCTTCAAATTCCACCAATACTTGGATTTCTTCCAGCTTCTGCCCTTCCACCGGGTGAGCAATACCCAGATCCAATGCTGAAATGAACAATATAAGTACGCAAGTAAACCTCATAAGAAGACCTCTGTAATCGATTTTATCCCGAAATGCTGTCTTTATAATACGTAAAAAGTGGCCTAAGGTGTTTTTAAAGGCATAGTAATACCCTGTATTACCCTCGAGCCAACGCGGGGTAAAGAATATTTTCATATATTTGATATGTTTTTTAGTAATTGTGAGAGATTATTAAAAATGCCCATCGTCACATGGGATTCACTAGCCACCTGTTGTCAGCAGGTGGTTTTTTATTGTTATCCATAATCCATCATTACCTGTGTAAATTGATATTTCATTTATGTATGGGTTAATGTAAAAAAGTTTCCAAGTTATTATTTTGGCTATTGACAGCCTTTGCCTGTTACAAAAACTTCGTTTGATGTTTTATCATAGCTATATTCAGCATTCACTACGCCCAACACCACACTAAGCACCTGCTCCAGATTTTCATTATTTAAAAAAGTGGCCGTAAAACGGCAATTACCCAAATCTTCATTTTCAAAGGTGACATCCACATCATATTGCTGCTCTATCATGGCCATAGCTTCTGATAGTTTCAAGTCATCAAAAATCAAATAATTACTTTTCCATGATAAAGCTGGCTCAGCAGTCACCTCAGTAGCTACCAAGTCTGAAGTGGCAGTATTGAACACAGCTTGTTCATTAGGCGTTAAGTCCACTTTTTTATGCGCTTCCTCTGCTTCTACACGTACTTTACCTCGATTCACTGTTACCAACACTTCCTTCTTATCCGGATATGCATTTATATTAAAGGCGGTTCCTAAAACCGTTATTTTCACTTTACCACTTTCTACTATAAATGGTTTATTCTCATCATGAGCTATATCAAAATAACCTTCACCTTCTAACTGTACTCTTCTTACCGTGTCTCCAAAATCCTTAGTATAAGCGAGCTTACTCTTGTCATTTAATATTACTGTACTGCCATCAGGCAACTGAATATATTGCTTACCATCAAATTCCATATCTTCAGCCACTGCTGTATACTCGGCGTCTTTTACTTCACCTACATGAGTATCAGGCTTCAGCCATTGATAAGTAAACACGGCTAACATTAAAAAAGTAGCTGCTATACCGGTCCAAAACTTCCAGCTATACATAGGCACTACTTTTGAAGTAGTCTCTCTTATGATGCCACTGATAATTCTATCAGATGCCTCTTTTGACATGTCCACAATTTCATCACCACTATGGAGCATACTGTCAATATATTCTTGTACCTCCAACTCATACTCACCAGATGATACCATAGCCATGAGCTCTTCTTTGCCTTGAGCTGACAGCTTATCATCTGAGTATAACTTTAAGAGATTATGAAATTTATCCTTGTCCATTATTGGGCCTTTATATTAAAGACGGGTGAGAAAAGGCATGGGAGTAGGTAAAAATGATTTTTTTTGAATTTTTATTTTACAGCCCCCGAAATAGAACAAATAAAATATAGGGAAAAGTGCTTCTCCCTTAAGAAATCAACTGATAAACAGGCCTAATATTAGCGCTAGTTCAATGTGTTTTTTAAGACCTTCTCGTATGATTTTGAGGGCGTTAGCCATATGAGTCTTAACGGTAAGTCGTGAAATATTCATCTGATCAGCAATTTCTTGCTGGCTAAGGTGCTCTTCTTTTGAAAGTTTATAAACTTCTTGCTGCTGAGGGGTAAGTTTTTTGAGTATACTATTCAATATTTCTTCATATTGTTTTTCCAGCAACTCGTTATCAGCTTGAGTAACATGCTCTTTTCTTTCCCAGAATACTTTATCAGCCTCCTGTTCATTGGCCAATTTTTCAAATCGATCATAGATTTTATTTCGGGCCATAACAAACAGATAGTTCTCGATTTTTTTAATCGAATCTAACTTTTCTCTATCCTTCCAAAGCTTTAAAAATACCTCCTGAACTACTCCTTCAGCGCGGGTAGGCGATTTGAGCAATCGTAAAGCTACCGAATACAAGCGGGCTCGGTACTGATCATAGAGCTGAGTGAAGGCCTTTTGATCCCCTTCTACTACTCTTTTAATCAACTCATAATCATCTTTTTGTTCTTTACTTCCCACCGTATACGTCTAAACTTAGCAAACTTTAAAAGTAAAAATGTCCTTCTAAAAAACAAAAATACCTTTATAAATATTACATCATATGCTGTAACATCCAGCACAACTATCGCACCATCTGTGGCAAAATAGGCACAGAGCTGAATAAATAAATTTACGAAATATACTTTTGAAGAAAAATGATATTTCATTAAAAGAAACCCACATCCTAACTTTACATCATTTATTATCACTAGTGTCCGACTAAACTCTGGTCTAAGAAATTTTAGCGATTCTAAGCAAAAATAAAGTGGTTTTCTTCTAATCTGGAAAAGTGAGCCCTCTATGGACTAAATAAAGGGTATTGATTGGTTTTATATATTGTTTTTTGAAGTTCTAGGTCTGGATTGTTTAGAAAGCGGGTAAGGTGAACATAGGCCATCAAGTGAAACCTTACCAATGAGACCATATTAGAGAAGGCCCATCTTTTTTTGATCTGTTTTCGGACTACTTCCATCAATAATAGACAGATCAGGGCACTCCAAATTTGGATCTCAATAGCATTTTGGTTGTCCCCCAGAAAATATTTGAGAGGAAAGTTCTGCTTCAGCTTTTTAAATAAAAGCTCTATCTGCCATCGGTATTTATAAATGGCCGCTATTGTGGCTGCTTCCAACTCCATATTATTGGTCATAAACACTAATAATTTATTATTGAGGTCATCATAATAGGCTATTCTTCTATTTTGAAGCTCTTGCACTTGTCCATCAGTCTTGAAACTGATAACAACTTTTTCATCCTTAAGTACACAAAAGTCTTTATCTTCAGGCAGTTCTAGCTCATCTATTGATTGATATCTGGCATTTTCCTTCATTCTAGTAATGTAAAATATCCCTTGATGACTCCATTGTGCGTATTGTCTATAATCGATATACCCTTTATCCATCACCACATAGGATCCTTCTGGGAGTTGTAATTGCTTTAAAAATGTATGATCATGCTGACTTCCCTTGGTCAACCGTACTAAACATGGCATTAATTCTGCCGCATGAATCATTACATGAGCTTTAATGCCTCCCTTGCTTTTGCCATCTTTTCTCAGGGCGTCCTGCTACCTTGAGAATATCTTTAAACAGACTAATAATCGTTGAATCAACAATATAAAGTTTATTGAGAACTTCCATTCTCAAGCGGCTGTCCGGCAAAAGGTGCCGATACTTTTTAAACAATTTCATGTAAATGTCTGCAAAGACTATACTACTGCGTTTTTTGTTGCTATCTGATAAAGTGGAACGTCTGGGTATAAATTGAATACCTAAATGGATCAGCTTGTTTTGGCAGGCCAAAAGCCCCGTAGTAAGCTCTCTGAGAGCACTTGCCCCACTGAAACAGCAGTATAACATGCTTACTAGGTGATGCCAAGTATTCAATTTCTTGTAATATCTGTCAGATTGGTATTTTGATATTATTTGATTTAACACCGATTTATCTATCAGCGATAATAGTTGAGAAAAGATTGGCTGTCCGTAGAAATATGTATTTTTACTCATGTGTGATTTTTTGTTGTGGTAAACCGAAAATACACATTATGGGGCACTCTTGAAATTATTCAGAGGCCCCTATCTTTTTTCGGACACTAGTGATTTATTATAGGCATGAGATAATCTCTTTTTTTCAAGAAATTAACTGTAACAGGAACAATTATTTTCCATTTTATATTTTATAAATATGGCCAAGTACTATGTAAATATTACAAAATCCCATACCTCACCAGGCAAACATGATGTGCATGAAGAAAGATGTCCTTATACACCTCCTCATACTGTGTTTCTAGGGTTCTTCAATAATTGTGAAATGGCCGTATTTCAGGCTACTAAGTTTTATTCTGATGTGGAAGCTTGCACGATCTGCTGTACTGGCTGCTCTAAAAACAAAGAAGAGTTAATGGCTACTGAAAAAGCTTCTTGAGGATAAATTTTAGGCCAATAAGTAATGATTAAGCACCTTTGATGAGCAAATACGTACTCTTTTGTCATTCTTTATTCACCTCATCATTTAATTCTTTTAGCTTTTGAACACAGTCAGAATAAAGCTCTCTCTCTTTAGATGTTAATGAATTATACGAAAGCTTATCAATTACCTTTTGAACCTCATTAAGTTTCTCATATTTATCATTGAAGTCTACCTCTACCCATAGAGTGAAAAGCGACCACCTTAAAGTAATTTCATCTATATACTCCGAGTGAGGGTATTTATCCATGAAATTTTTAAATGCCTCTATTTCACCTCCATTATATAGCCCCCGGATCCCAAAAATATCGATGCAGAATAGTATGATAGGCAGCATCATCTGCAAACTCACTTTGTGGGTATTTCTTCATAATAATATTAAAATCATCGAACGGCAAAGAATCATTTTTATACTCCCCAAAAATTCTGGAATGACTCATTACCGTCATTTTAAGTTTGCCCCTATTATACAGCTTCTCATCCACAAGCATATTAGAACTATTTATACTTTCAAAAGCTTTTTGATCCAATTGAATTGATTCTAATTCTTTAAAAAAGGAACTATCCTCTGGCCAAATGTTATGATATTGCTTACCATAATAAATAGCCTTCATTAAATCAAATTTCCAAACAGAGCTGCCATATAGTCTCGATAAAGCTGGCTTTAAGTATTTGCGATCTAACCTATTGTATTCAATGGCTTCTGCTAATTCCTCTATTGTTATATAACTTGAACCAATCACCTGATAAGGCAATGACTTGATTGTATGGACTATATCTGGAAACTCTGAATCTATGTATACATTTTGAAATGAATCCACTTCATTTATAACAGAATAAAGTCCCAAATCATAAGCTGGATGAAAATCACTTACTGTCAGATACTCGCTTTTATGTTTTTGATAGTCAAAAAGCTTACATCTATTTTTAAAATAGCCTTTATTGATAACTTGTAAAGTATCACTAAACAGTAAATAAACATATAAGCTATCGGTTTTTAACTCATTCAAACTATTACCAAACAAATCGCCTTCATATTGAAATATAGTATCACTTGCACTCAGGTAAATATCTCCTCTATTGTAATACCAAGAATAATTCTCTTCTTTGCGCTTTACATAATTACCATACTGAGTACTCGGCAAATACCTACGAAAAGTCGAATTTCCTGATTTATGCTTATTTCCAGCAGAGACTTGTAAAGTGCAATTGGCAAATGAGTAAGCAAATACCCCATTCTTCGAAGAGAGTGTTAGTCCATTTTCTGCACCTGCAATACTAAAGACATACAAATCATTAAAATTTTTCAAACATTCAATATCCTGCGTACTCCGGTCATAGCGGTAAAGTGCATCTCTATTCGTAAAATAAAAAACTTCCTTCTCAAAGTACATAACAGTCACATTAGTCAGTTCACTAATGAAAAAAGTATCTCTTTTGGTAGCATAAGTAAGTAAGTGGTGATTCAAGTTGATATAAAGCGTACCACTATACTCGTCCCGCCAAAACAGGCGTTCATGAATTTTTAAGGTTTTACCAGCCTTACCAAACCATTCCTCAAATGATTTCAAGTCACCGGATTTCAAGTCCAATTCATAACCATCAATCCACAGCTTATTCTTTTGATTTAGTGGAGAAAATATAAAATCCCTCGTTTTTTTAATTGGATATGTATTGATGGAATCTATTGGGAAACTCAAATGAGATTTGAGCTCCTTAAAATAAACAATAGACCTTGATGCCTCTTGCTCCGACTTATCTTGCACTGACGCGTCTTTATACGAACAACTATTTAAAATAATATTAAATATAATACAATAATAAGCTATGTATTTAACCACCAACTATAGTTTTACAATGTATAATTAAAAGATAGTTCAATAATAAACAATACTAATCAAATACCCTTCCTCCTAAACAAAAAAGCAGCACAATTTTCATTGCGCTGCTTTTTATGCACTTTTCAAACCCACAAAGAATTATCTAATATGGAAATTTTTATATCTTGATACTATAATCATATACACCGAGTACCCAATCAAACCAAGGGCTACAGCGGCCATTAACCACGGACCACTGCTACTCTGCTGTAAGAATGAAAATGCACCTGATGTACCCTGTACTTGTGAAGCATCGTGTGTATTAGCCGCCTGAAAAAAGAAATAAGCAGTAATTCCTATTAAAATTCCTCTTGCTATGAAACCTATAGCTCCGGCTTTTCTTACAATAGACTTCGCTTTTTGCACGCCTACGTTCATTCCTCTTACTCCCTCATAATATTCTTTATTAGCTACTTTTACAAACTGGTATATAGCTTTTATCAACAATAAACCTGAGGCAATATATATTACCACTATTCCCCAAGAATGCTCCATCATAGAAGAAAGAAGCCCTTTACTCGATCCGCTTGATCCTGAACTTCCTAATACTTGAGAAATGGCATAATAAGCAAAACCAAGATATATAATTCCAGATATAAAGAATCCCACTTTTAAAGCGGTTCTTTTTAAATCACTTTTATCTTGAAGCTTTTCAGATTTACCAGCTACCTGTACAAATCTATAAAACGCATAGCAAGCTAATCCTATCCCCATCAGGATTACTAACACCTGACCAAAGGCTTGTTTTTGTAGAAAATCTATTACCTGTGTTTTACCTGCTTTTTGACCTCCCATATTAAAAGCTGCCATAAGTGTAAGAACACCGGCTATTCCGTATACTATTCCTTTGGCTGCGTGCCCAATACGAGCCAGTTTTTCTTTCCATTCGGTATATTCGAATGATGTTTTAGCTGATCGCGCTGTTTGTGTAAATGATGACATTGGTTTTCATGGTTTGGTTACAAAATATTTGAATTATCTTTTTCCAAAACCATGCCCACCGCTTAAATATGATTAAAGCAGGATTTCGTAGTCTGAATCAGGAATTTTATTCCCCTTTAGTGGGGAAACTTTACAACGATCCTCCATTTATTTACAAATTCTGCTTTCTAAATTCTGCCGGTGATATGTGGGCCACCTGCTGAAAAGTGTAGCTGAAAGAAGATAAACTGTTATAGCCACAGCTATAGGCTATCTCACTGACTGACTGATCTGTTTTAAGTAATTTCTCCATACTTCTCACTATTCGGGTCAGTTTAACGTACTGCAAAAAAGAGGTATCCATATTCTTTTGAAACATCCTGGAAAAAGAACGGGTACTGTAACCAAACCTTTTAGCCAAATCATTTAAATACAATGGTTGATCTATATTATCATGAATATATTTAAGCACCACCCTCAAATTCTCATTATCTGTGGTAGGTAGCACCAGTGGAAATGGGATTTTGGCCACATGCAATACTACATTTCTAAAGGCATTTAAAAATTCAAATTCTTCTGCATCCTTTTTGGTAATCTCTCCAAACCACTCTTCAGTATAATAAATCATCTCCATCAGCAGATTGGTTACAGGATATATGCCACCGGTTTTACTAAGTACATGTTTACTGGGAAATAAAGAGGTAGGTATATAAAAATTATGAACCATTTTTACAGAGGTACGAGAAGTTACATTGTGTTTAGTGCCCGCAGGTATCCATAAAAAATGACGTGCAGGCAGAAAATAAGATTTCTCAGAGGTATTAAGAAAAGCAACCCCTCCTTCTATATAACTTAACTGATGCTTCTCATGCTGATGCATGGGAAGCATTTCCTCCGCTTTATTATGATGAACGAAGTAAGCTTCAGAGTCATTATCTACCTTTTCCAGAAACGGGTGCATGCAATAATATAGTTATTTTTAGTCAATTTATTGTGTGGCCTAAATTATAAAACAATTGTCCAATTTTTGAAAAAAAGACTTTAAAAATAAGCGAAACTTTGCACAATGAAATTTTTAAAAACTCAAGACAAAATGAAAAGCAAGATATTTTTCTTCTTCTTTTTAGTCTTAAGTGGAGTACTAAACGCTCAGGATCTGCCGCAAGATAGCATATCTCTGGGAATACAAGAAGCTTGGGAAAGAGCTAATACCTACAGCAAGGAGTTACGCTTAAAGCATTATGACACGAAGATTGGAAAAGAAGAGGTTAAAGATTCTAAACAGCAATGGCTACCGCATGTAGCCGTAGATGGTAGCTATGGTAAATTGGCCAATGTACCCGTATTTAATGATGGGATACTAGAAGAGCCAGAATACATACCCATTGAAGACCATAGCATTTATGACGCAGGTATAGAGGCATATTTGAATCTTTATAGCGGTCACAAAACCAAAATTAAAATTAAAGAAGCAGAAACCAGAGAAACACTGCTTCAATATCTGGAAGAAGAGAGTGTATCTGACATCCACTACAGGGTAGCTTCAGAATACCTGGATATGCAACGTGCATTAGAGCTTAAAAAACTCATCATACAAAATATTTACAGAAACAATAAGAGATTAGACCAAATCAATCAACTATACGAAAACGGTGTAGTACTAAAAAGTGATTTGCTAAGAGCCAAGTTACAGCTTTCCAGACAGGAAACTAACTTGCTAAAAATGAAGAATAATGTAGAGCTTGCCACTCAGCAGCTCAACATACTCATTGGTTATGATGATGAACAGCCTCTAAAGCCAACGGATAGCATAGACATAGATTTAGCTAAAGCTGAAAAGGCTTATCTGGAATATATAGAAGAGACCATCCAAACTTCTCCCAGAGAAAAAATAGCACAATCTCATGTTTCTATAAGTGAATTTAGATTGCAAGAACTTAAAGCGGATAAATTACCACGTTTTGGATTATTTGGTGAGTACACCTACTCCTATCCGCAAATCAGGCTTTACCCGTACAGTACTGCTCCTTATCTCATGGGCATGGCGGGCTTGCGCTTCTCTTATGACCTGTCTGTGCTTTACCATGACAAGCACAAAGAAGAGGCGGCTGAGATAGCCATAGAGCAGTCTAAGCTAGCCAAAGAGCATACTGAAGACAGACTTAGAACACAGGTAAAAGCAGCATACAAACATTTTCATGAAGACTTAGAAGAGGTGAAAGTGGCAGATATGAATATAGTACAGGCAGAAGAAAACTACCGAATAGTGAATCAGATGTATTTCAATCAGTTAGCATTACTCACTGATTTATTAGACGCTGACACCCAGCTTTTACAAGCCAAATTCGATTTAATCAACAGTAAAATTTCTGCCAGGCTGCATTATTATCAATTACTTAAAATAACAGGGCAACTATAAAAATGAGCGATAACATAAAAAAATATGAGAAGATAGACCATGTAGCCATCAAAGTAACGTATGGTGTGGCTGTGGTCATTTTAGCAGGGCTGATCATTTGGGGAGCCCTTGCTATGGTTAATTTTTGGAAATACGAAGAAACTAATGATGCCCAGGTAAAAGAATACATCAACCCTATTTTAAGCCGAGCTAGTGGATATATTAAGGACATCAGATTTGAAGATCATCAAAAAGTGAATAAAGGTGATACTTTGGTGATTTTAGATGTAGATGAAGCCTCAGTAAGGTTAAAAGAAGCAGAAGCAGCATTGGCCTCTTCAAAAGCAAGACTTAAGGTTTTAGGAAGTAATGTTAATACTGCCAGTAGCAGTGCCAGTGTAAACAAAGCCAGAATTGGCGCTGCACAGGCTGAGCTATGGCATCAGCAACAGGAATATGACAGGTACAAAAAACTGCTGGAAGGTGAAGCTGTAACACAACAACAATTCGAAAATATCAAAACACAGTTAGACGTAGCTAAATCTAACTATGAAGCTTTAAAAAACACTTACAAAGCATCTCAAAACCGCACCAATGATGTTACCTCAGAAATTAGTGTAGCCGAAGCTGATGTAAAGCAAAAAGAAGCTGCTCTAGCAAGAGTTAAGCTCGATTTAAAGTACGCTGTAATCACCTCTCCATCTGACGGATACATGGGCAACAAATCAATTCAAATTGGCCAATTTATACAAAAAGGTCAAACTATTGGTTTTATGGTAGACCAAAACCAAGGCAAATGGATAGTAGCTAATTTTGAAGAAACACAAATAGCTAATATGGAAGAAGGTCAACAAGCAAAAATTACCATTGACGCCTTTCCTGACAAAACATTTCATGGAGAGATAGAATCATTATCACCAGCTACCGGGTCTCAGTTTTCGTTATTACCTCCTGATAATGCGACTGGTAACTTTGTAAAAATCACTCAACGTTTTCCTGTAAAAATAGCTTTTACAGATTCTCCTGAGCAGCTCACAAAGCTAAAAGCTGGCATGAACGCCATCGTTTCAATTCCCAAAGAATAGCTATATGGCAAAAGCTAATAATCAAATATTTAAATCATGGGTGCCTAATTGGTTAGCATTAGTAGCTATATTCCTTACCCTAATACCGGTAGCTACCGTTTTGGGCATTTACCTGGGTGGAGTAAGCAGTGCGGCGAGTTATTATGGTATTGATAGTACTGATGTACGATACTCTGTAGTAGTGTTCTACCTGGCTATTGCATCAGCATTTCCGCTTGAACGGAAACTATTCAACCGGTTTTCATCTAAGCCATATCTGGTAGCATGTTCTATAATTTTCGTGATTATTAACATCATCTTATATTATAGTAGAAGTTTCAGCCTCTTACTGGTTTTTAGGTTTTTTGGAGGCATGCTTTCTCTGGGATTTATAGGAATAATGTTTACTCTTATTTTTCAGCAGTTTCATGCACAAAGAAGTCGTATTCTGGGTTATGCCACATTATATGGTACGCTGTTAGGTACAGCTCCATTATCTCAAATATTAGATGCATTTGTTTTTAGTAAATATGATTTCAACGTCATTTTTCTATTGAAAATCTATACCCTTTTACCGGGAATTGTGTTGCTATTCTTCCTGCTAAGAAATGATATAGACTTTAGAAGGGAAGGAAAAGGATCTCTTAAATCAATAGACTGGAAAAGCTTTGTACTCTATGCATCATCGTTCTTACTATTAGCTTACATATTTCTTTATGGCCAATACTATCAATGGTTTTACAGCATGAGAATCACCCTTTGCTGCATTGCCTTTGTGTTTATCTTCACCATTTATGTGGTAAGACAGCTAAGGTTAAAGGATCCTTATATTGATCTTAGCGTATTTAAACAAAGAAATTTCAGAATAGGCATGCTATTGCTCATCGCCTTTTACTTTAGCAAGGGTGATACCAGTGCTCTATATGGATTCTTTGCCAATAGTGTCCATCTGGATGTTTACTATCAAAGTTATGTAATGATAGTAAATGCATTGGGTATTGTAGCTGGTGCAGCATTAGCAGCGCGCTTTATCTTAGCTAAAACCAGAATAAGGCTGGTATGGCTTGCGGGTTTCGGGTCATTGTTAGTATTCCATCTACTCAGCTTGAGAGTAATTAGTAATCAGGCAGAAATAGCGGACATATTGTTACCCTTATTCCTGCTGGGCTTTGGTAATGGTATTCTTATGCTTTCTATTGTCATATTCTATGTGACCTCTGTCCCTGAAAACATTGCTTTTTCTGCTTCTGTAACAGGAGTAGCCTTTAGGTTTGCCACTTTTACTGCTAGTATGGCACTGGTTGCGTTTATGGGATTAAGGCAGCAGCAAATTCACTATAATAGTTTTGGTGATGATGTTACCGCTACCAACCCGCTCACCATGCAAAGGATACAAGGGTACGAACAGGCCCTAACACACGGCGGAGCTACCACACTGCAAAGTACTCAGGGCGCACGCAGACTGTTAGGTAGAGCCGTAGCCAACCAAAGTAATTTATTATATGTGAGAGACTACTATATTTATATGAGCATTTTTATAGTGATAGTAATGCTCGCTATAGCAGTAACTCCACACTTCCATTATCATTTAAGGAAAATAGGAACCAAACTTATTCCTGTTTAGATTAGACATAGTTTGTTGATGTGATGTAATTCTATTGGCGGTAAATACCGTCAATAGAATTTTAATGATTTCCACCACCTTAGCCATGTCTATTGAGGCAATTCATCTCCTTCAAAAAAGCCCTTCTCTCGCAAAAAGTCCCTTGCTTCCATTAGAGCAAAACCCAATAGATTTAGTCCTCTCCAAGTACTTACACGCTGCGCTTTTTCACTGTCTTTTGACAGACCTATGCCCCAAATAGCATCTACAGGACTAGCCTCTACCAACACCCTGTTAGCTGTATTTAACAAATACTCACCCAAAGGCCTGTTTTGATTAAACTTATGGATATTACCCTCTGTTACCAATTCATAGCGTTTACTATTCCAAGTTTCTTCATCAAACCCCTTCACTTTACGGCCGAGTTTCTTGGCTTCTGCCGGGGTAACACATGCAATGACCTGCTCCGCTATATCCTCGTTATTAAAAAGCGAGGCCTTATGATACATCATCCAGTGCTCAGCCGTTTTATAAGTTATTCCCTTTACCTGAAAAGGGCTTTCATACCATTGGCTAAAACAGGCCTGGTTTACCTCTCCTGCTTTTTTAGTATGTCCCCAAAAGAATAAGAACTTCACATTTTCCTGCTGCTCCAGCCAATCAATACTATATTTCTTCATTTTTTATTAAAATTCGTAATTATAAAACCAGCTCACTATGCAACCGCTCTAAGGTAGCTTCTGCTTCTTTACAAAAAGCCGGGTGCACTGGTGATGCTTGTAAAATGGTACTTCTGGTGGCTGTAATCCACCTAAAACGCTCTGCTATGGTAAGTTCACCAATAGCTCCTCCCCTTTTACCTCCTGCACATACTTCTTCAATGGCCATAGCATACTTTTTCACCAATTCAAGGTCTGTCTCAGGGAAAATTGCCTTAATTCTGCCTTCATCCCAGTGAAAACGGCATTCTAAAAACTTATGTGCCTTGCAGTATAATATAGTGCCAATATTCACAAACTCTCCGCGCTCCACCCTGGGCATGAGCCGAAGCGTAGCATACTCATATAAGTGATAATCTTGCATTTTCTGCTTCTTTTATGAATAGTTGAGAATTAGAGATCCGGCTTTTGAGGAAGGTTTTGTAAGCATTACGATGATCATCTTTAGTATCAAAAACATGCTCATCATTCAACCAATCATCTGGAATAGAATCAACTACCAGATCAATAAAATCAGGAGTAATAAGGGGTTGAAAAACATCATTAACCTCATGGAGCTCAGTGGCCTTTTTTAATAAAACATGATTTTTCACTAATGAAAAAGGTTGAGTGCCTTCGTAGTTATTCCATGCATGATGAAAATACAATGAAGCTCCGTGATCTATAAGCCAAAGTTCATGATTCCACCACAGCATATTGGTATTACGCACTGTTCTGTCCACATTCATGAGGAGCGCATCTAACCACACCACTTGCGAAGCCAGCTGAGCAGAAACTTCAGTAGCTACAGGGTCAAAAGTAATGGAGTTAGACAAGTAGTGTAATCCGAGGTTAGTACCCACACTATTTTGCAATAAGTCCTGAATTTCTTCATCGCCTTCCATTTTACCAAAGCCACTTTGCAAATCTATAAACACTAATTCAGGCACATAAAAGCCCAGCTTCCGGGCTATCTCCCCACCAATCAACTCTGCTATAAGCGCCTTAGTACCCTGGCCTGCACCACGAAACTTCAGTACATATAAAAAGTCGTCATCAGCCTCTACAATTGCTGGCATGGAGCCCCCTTCACGCAGCGGCGTTACATATCGGGTAGTATTAACCAGCCTTAGATTTAAAGGATTATCTTCTGGAATCATTAAGTTTTTCAATTTCTAAAAAAACAAAGATCACAGAAAAGAAAGAAGATGTCTATATGGTGGTGGTGTTTTTTAAAAATGAATGGAATGGGCTAAACATATTGTTTCTGTCTTATTAGATGTATTAACGCCTTCTTAAAATAAAGGCCCCAAATTAATATCAGCATGGTTGCTGAAAAGATATAAAACTTCCAAGGGAAGAAATAATCATCTTCTTTAAGATTGTTAACATAAGCTAAATTTGAAGCTCTTCCCCATGCTATAAAAGCATCTCCCATAGGCATTAATCCTAATAGGTACCGTTTGTCTCTCTTAATGGTCCAATCAAAACCGAATGCATTAACAGTATTATACTGCCAATCGGCCAATTTTTGATCACCATATCCAGTAAAACTCCCTAAAGAAGCCAAAGTAGCAGAAAAGCCAACTCCAAAAATAACCGGGCCAGAATCAACATCTCCCAACCCAAATTCGCCCTTCGGATATTCTCTTACACAGGGTAAACCTAAGATTGTAGAAACAAATTTGTCTTTATAGCTATCATATTGCTCCTCGCCAAATTTGGGATCAATATCCAAAAGCATTCTTACCATTAAACTCATTGAACTTCCCCTAGGTGACTCTATAACTTCGCCAGTTTGGTAATCCACTCTATGGGGGATCAAAAGACTTTCTTGATCTAAGAACAACTTAGAACGGCTTATCCAATTTTTAACCAAAGTGTCATATTTTGAATTAACTAACTGTTTATAATTGGCCAAAGAAGCAACGGCAACATAAGTATCCGCGGGCCAACACAATTTACCATATGACTGCAAATAAGGAATTTTGGAAGTTACAATTGCCTGAGCTATTGAATCACTTTGTTGTTTAAATTTCAATTTATATCCTGCAGACTTATCAAAATCTTGAGATACCTTCAAAATTTTGGACAACAAATAATTTCTCCAACCATTATAGAATATGCCATATTCAGGGTATAAGTATATAGGAAACTGCCATTTGGCTTCATTAGAGTCAATACATTCATAGGCATAGAGAGCCTCTTTTAATGCCTTATCTCTGACTGCCAAATCAGACGGATCTGATAATGCCAACTCACACCATGCTAATCCATATAGTGCATTTACAAATACATAACCCTCAGGAAATAAGTCTTGCATTTTATTTCCTAAATCTTCTTCTTTTAACTGATCTTCAAGAAAATGAAGCTGAGATATAACATCATCCTTTTGATTAACGGTATCATCAAAAGTTAACTTATAATTTATCCTTAAGATCAACCCACTAATTATTACTAAAAAAAGGAGTACAAGTATTCTATCTTTCCTCATCTTCATCAAAGATCACAGAAAAGAAAGAAGATGCCTATATGGTGGTGGTGTTTTTTAGTCGAGAAAGTTAATGAAACAGTTAGTCTGAAGGCAATAAAAAAAGCATCACTATAATTAGTGATGCTTTTGCATAAGAATAGATACATTGCTTGATCTATATTCTTAAGGTGGACTATTATTTACATAAAACTTTTTATTACTCCCTGAGAGAGTTACTTCTATTTACTTTTAAACAGCTGAGGCTTAGCTATGAGCATAACGTTAGCCCATTGCTGATATCTGGTATGGTCCCCTCCTTTTAAGTATTCCATATCCTCAGTAGCGAACATAGTAGAATAATCAACAACTAATGTTACGCCTTTACCTAATGAATGCTTCAACTGCAAATCAATTTCATTGCCTAATTGGCCGTCTACCACACTACCATCTTCTGCATTTACCAAAGTGCCAGCCATGCCAAAATTATGATAAGAAACCTCTAATTGTGTTTTCTCTCCAAACTTGTAATACAAGCCTAAGAAAAGCTCTCTCATACCTCCTCCTAATGTATTGTCTTCAATATTCAGGAAGTAATCCATATAACCATAATACCTATGGCCGTCACCAAAAAGCTTATTAAATGATTTATTTTTATCTGATGCTTCCGTCTGGTCATTACCACTCAGGTAGTTAATTCCAAAAGTAGTTTTCCATTTTTTGCTGATTTGGTAGGTAGGTACTATTGAATACATGTAACTGCTCTGCTTGGTACCCATGGGGTGTTTTCCGTATTGATAATAAAAAGAAGCCTGCAAAGAGATCGGCGAATTGCCTTTATCCTTTTTAACATAAACACCAGAGGTAGCTCTAGGATATAATGTTTCATAATTATTCTCGTCTTCATGCCCTTCTACACTGTTTAATAATGAAGCTTGCCACTGTTCGTTAAGCTGCTTATTTACCCAGATTACACCTAGATATCTATAAAAATTAACATCATAAGCTGATTCAAAGTACTTATTCGCGTCATTATTATAACCGCCACCGCCTATAATATTCCATCCATTATTCTCGTATTGTAGCAATGCCAAATCATGAGATACAGCTATATCATTCCAGTTTCTCATTCCATATATACGGCCATCATCAAACACCAGGTGCTGACGACCCACTTTTACAAAAAAGCCTTTGGTGGTATCTTCATTAAGTTTATACTTTAACCATCCTTCTGCAAGGTTTAAATTAGGCACATTAGCCCTTTCTCTATCTTGCCCCCAAATTCTGGCGTTTTGGAAAGTTACCTTTATTTCAAACCTATCCTCTTTAAAATGAGTAATCAGCCTCGTCCTTTGAGATGATACTACCGAAGCATGTTTTGTACTATCTAATAAAACCCTGGCTCCATCTCGTAACTCTGACCTAAACCTGAAATCTCCGCTCACAGTAAATTGAGCCTGAGCATGATAAGCTACAGATCCAATAAAAATCAGTAGTAGTAAAGTCCTCTTCATAATATCAATAAAAGTTAGAATTCTTTAAAATACTTACTTGGTAAACAAGCCCCATACCATTAAATTAAAATATTGATTTACAGTGATTTAGAAAAATTGTTGTTTCTACATTTATTCCCAAATAGAGATTTTTTCTTTTTCAGAGATGAAATAAAAAGATTTTTATGCATCACCGAGAAGTAAAATTCGGGTCATATTTCCTTTACCTAAACATAATACTGATTAGCATTATTACCTGCTTGCTTTTAAGGTAATTTGAACCGTTTTAATATTCAATAGATTACAAAAATGACCGTCAACAAATTATTATCAATAGGCAGCCTGCTCACCGCTTTTATAGTGTTTAGCTGCTCTCAAACTAAAGATTCTCAACCAGAAAAGGCAGAAGCAACTATAAAAGAAGAAAAACCACTTAATGTTATTTTCATGATTGGTGATGGCATGGGGCTACCTCAGATCACCTCTTCATTTTACTACAAAGGGTCACCCTCTAACTTTGAGCAATTTAAAAATATAGGCTTTATAAAAACCTCTTCTAAAAGTCATAAAGTAACCGACTCAGCAGGTGGAGCCACAGCCTTTGCCACTGGTAGCAAAACCTATAACCGGGCTATTAGCGTAAGCACAGACACTACCAATATGCCTACCATTTTAGAAAAACTGGAAGAGAAAAACTACAAAACCGGGCTCATCAGCCTTACTTCTATAACTCACGCTACTCCGGCTTGCTTTTATGCTCATGTAAAAGACAGAGATATGCATGAAGATATTGCAGCACAGCTGCTCACCAGTGGTACCGACTTTTTTGCTGGTGGCGGATTAAAGTATTTTACTAAAAGAGCTGATGGAAAAGATCTATATGGTGACTTTGAAAAGGCTGGATATATTATGGATTCTACAAGTCTTAAAAATGGCCTTGACGCCGATAAAAAGTACGGATTTCTGCTAGCAGAAGAAGGAATACCTTCTAAAATAGATGGTAGAGGCGACTTTCTACTTGATGCTACCAAAGTTGCTCTGGAACAGCTTTCAGCTTCAGACTCTGGTTATTTTCTTATGGTTGAAGGTTCTTATATTGACTGGGGTGGTCATGCCAAAAACGCAGAAATGATGGTTACTGAAATGCTGGATTTTGATAAAACTTTAGGTTACGTTTTAGATTATGTAGAAAGTCATGAAAATACATTACTAGTAGTTACTGCTGATCATGAAACAGGTGGTGTGGCTATTGGTAAGTCTGACCGCGCTGATAGTGTGGCCGTGTACTTCACTACCGACCAGCATACTGCTGAGCTTATCCCGGTATTCGCTAAAGGGGAACATGAAGATGACTTTAGAGGCATCTATGAGAACAATGAAATCAACCACAAACTGGTAGATGCACTGGGCAATATTAAATAGTTAACAAAGGCCATTTCATGATATAACTGTTCATGCAGCTACCCTGAAATGGCCTGTATAATTCTATTAACAACGATAAATCAACATCACTATGGTTTCTTCTTTCGTAGTTTCTTATAATAATCAAAAAGCCATTGAAACCTCTGCAAGTTCTAACCTTTCGGTAACCAAAGCAGAGTTCATCAGCGTTTCAGGCACTGTCATTTCTGGTAACGGCACGCCACTGGCTCAGGCCTCTATTCTTTCTACAGACAACAATCAGGTGGTAAACACAAATCCAAAGGGTCAGTTTATCATAACGGCTCCCGTTAATGGACACCTGAAAGTTACGTGCAATGGCTATAACACTATGAGCGTTACCATTAACAATAGTAGCTCCTTATTGATAATGCTTCAACCAGAGTCCTAAAATTTGGCTCCCAACCGCACAAAAAGAATGACATGTCATTGCTTTGAAAGCATACCTGAATCTATTGTTTTAAGGTAGATTTTTTCAAATACCAGCCAAATTGGATAATCTAGTCTTTATGTTCCACAGTTGAGATGCCTTACTTATACTTTCACACAACCATCATTGGTAATCGTGTCTAAGAATAGACTTTCGGCCTGCGCCAATGCTTCCAAATATGATAATTCACATGTTATCTCCTCTGCCACTTAACAGACGAACACCTACAATTTTCATCATCCAGAGCTTATCCTGGCTCTCTATTTTTACTGTGAAATCATCGGCTTTTGTTAATCCATCGGGTAAGTTCCATTCAATTTTTTGCAGGCTACTCTTGGCTTCTCCGTTAGAAGTGATCTCTCCTATTTTCTGATCATTGACATAAACATTGCAAGCCCTGTTTTGGTCTACATCAAGATAACTCACTTGTAAAAATTGAGCTTTATTCTTCTGATTTTTTAGTTCATAACTAAACCATCCGCTACCTTCCCGGTAATGATGTTCGTAATTATAGCCTGTCCAGGTGCCCTCTTGCTTTACAAAATGATCTGATTCTGGTTGCTGTTCACCACTACTTACCTTATCAACCGTTATAGCCTCCAGTTTTCGCATTATCTCCTCTTGCACGGCCAGTTCTTCTTGCTTTTGGGTTAACTCCGCTTGAGTAAATTGAGGGAAATAAATGGCATATCTGGCTTCATGAAGTTGATAAAAAGGAATCAATTCCAGGCTAGTGTCGCCATTAGGCTGCACCACTTCCAAATTGAATTTTAAGGGCTCCTTTTTAGTTACCTTAGACAAAATCTGATCTGAGGACGACACGACCACAGGCACCTGAGTTAAAGGAATGATTTCTCCTCCAGCTATGTGTCCTCCCCTGCTATCATCAGCAAAAAGGCCTTTTAAATTTTCTTCACTGGTCTTAGCAGCCAGCACTATTGGACCGTATTCAAAAGCATAATAATTTTGGCCGTCAGGTAGCTGTTCAGTGTGTAAGCCCATAGGCAGACTTACCTCTACCTTATCCCCAGACTTCCATGATCGGTTTATACGTATATATTCATCCTGCGCATCAAAATCAGAATACAGCTCTCCATTAATAGCCACTTTTACGGCATCTGTCCATTCCGGATTACGGATGGATAAGGCAAATTCAACGGGCTCATCATTAGCAGTTTTCACTTCAAAGTGAGTCACCTCTTCTTCTGGGAAATCATTTCTTTGAATCAACTCCACTCCTTTTGCCTCCCATTTCACCTGAGATGGTATGAAGAGATTCACTATTAATGATTCATTGGTATGAGCATAGATCATCTCTCCATATTTAGCATGGTTTTCTATTCCCGAACCTACACAACACCAAAAGCTGGTTTGGGGCTGAGAATATACGCGGTAATGACCAGGACGCATCTGTGTAAAGTAAACTAAACCGCCATTCTTAGGGTTTTGAGAAGATAATATATGATTGTATAATGCCTTTTCATAGTAGTTTATATACCTGCACACCGGGCTCTGCTGATAGAGCATTTTAGTGAGCTTAAGCATATTATAAGTGTTACAGGTCTCAGGCCCTTGAGTGCCTTGTATCATTTGGGTAAAATCATCTTTAGGATGAAAATGCTCGTAAGAACTATTGCCACCAATACTTACTGACCGCTCATTCACTACATCATCCCAGAAAAAACTGGCGGCTTTATCCCATGAAGAATCAGATGATAACTCAGCTATCCTTTCAAAACCTATCACTTTCGGGATCTGCGTATTAGCATGCATGCCTGTAAGCTGATCTTCCCGCTTTACAAGAGGCTCAAGTATTTGCTTATGAGAGAATTTTTTAGCCAATGTCAGATATTTATCCTGACCAGTAATGTCGCCCACATCAGCAAAAACTTCATTTAACCCGCCATGTTCACTTTTTAATAACTCCTGAATTTGATCATCAGTCAGGCCAGAGACTAATTGTAGCATCCAATCAGTCATGCTGATGAGCATTTCTTTAGCCTGCTCATTATGGGTATAAAAAAAGGCATCTCTAAGCCCAGAGTATGTCTTATGAATATTGTAAAACGGCACCCATTTATCATTAAGGCTGAAGCCTCCTGCACGTATTTCGCCCGCAGCTATTTCCTGCCACATTGCCTTGCCTCCCGGCACTCCGCCTATGTATCCATTTCCATTGGCTTGTTGGCAGCGCTTGAGCTCTGAAAGCATATAATCCAAACGCTTACCTATTTCTTCATCATGTGTAGAGGCATACATCAGCGATAAGGCTGAAACATAATGACCTCCGATATGACCATCGAGGCCTGTGTTTTCCCAGTTAGTATAACTTTCGGCCTTCGGTTCTAAACCAGCCTCACGTAGAAAAGGAGCTAACAGGCGATCTGGTTTGAGCTGCATCAGGTAATCCTTATCCAGCTGCTGGGCATGTAGAAAAGGACTCTCTAACAATTGTACATTTTCTAAACTAAAATAGGTCAGAGAGCCTTCTGTAACATCGTGCTTGGGGGGATCACAACAGATCAACCCCGCCACACAAAGGGATAGTAGTAATTTTTTCATGAGTAGTGTTCATTCTATGACTTATTAAATGTAAGTAGAACACTTAAAATATAAAAATAGATAGGCCTTATAAGTACACCTGAAAACCTATATTTAATGCTACTCCTGAGTATTCAACCTCATCCAATGCAATTGCTTGGCCACTACCATAATCTATACTTAAATTTTCGTAAGCTAAAATGGCCTCTACACCCAAATTTTCTTTGATAAAATAAGTGAAACCAAGACCTCCTCTCAATAATTTAAAAAAAGGCGATTGTCATTTTGACGAAAGGAAAGATCTATGTATTGAATGAGTATAGGCTTTTCAATCCCTTTTCACCGCACGACGGTACAGCAAGATAACGTACTTACAATAAAACTGGTTATTGCAAATGAAACGAAGTGTAGTGAAGCAATCTCGAAGTTACTTTTGCTGTCCGACAAGATGCAGTATTTCATAGCTTCAAGATTACTTCGTCATATCTTCCTCGTAATTACCAGTAAGGAAAAAAACGTCATTCCTGAATCATGAAGCGGTAGCGGAATGATATCAGGAATCTTGCTGCTCAGGTTGCACTACCTGAGCAGCGAGATCCCGGCTCTTCACTTCGTTGCGGCCGGGATGACGGTTGTATGTTGTGAGACCGTCTCTTATTTCCAATAGTTTAAAAGCGTTTGTCATTTCGACGGCAGGAGAAATCTATGTATTGAGTTAGCACAAGCCTTTCAAAGAACAGCCAACTTGGTAAGACACAGTTTACATTCCATAGCCCTAGTTCCCTTACTTTTTTGCAATCGATCAAAAAAGTAACAAAAAAATCTTTCTTGCTGTAAGGTCTTCCGTTCACGGAAGCATTTCATATAAATGAACTGCCACTAAGGACTTGAGAAAAGCCTGCTTTTCAATCCCATCTCACCGCACGACGGTACAGCAAGATTTCGCACTTACTCAAGAGAGCTGGTAATTGCAAATGCAGCGAAGCGTAATGAAGCAATCTCGAAGTTGCTTATGCTGTCCTCTGTGAAGGCTTTTTCCCATAGCTTCGAGATTACTTCGTCATGGCTTCCTCGTAATTACCAGTAAGGAAAAAAAACGTCATTCCTGAATCATGAAGCGATAGCGGAATGATATCAGGAATCTCACTGATCAGGTTGCACTACCTGAGCAGCGAGATCCCGGCTCTTCACTTCGTTGCGGCCGGGATGACGGTTGTATGTTGTGAGACCGTCTCTTATTTCCAATAGTTTAAAAGCGTTTATCATTTCGACGGCAGGAGAAATCTATGTATTGAGTTAGCACAAGCCTTTCAAAGAACAGCCAACTTGGTAAGACACAGTTTACATTCCATAGCCCTAGTTCCCTTACTTTTTTGCAATCGATCAAAAAAGTAACAAAAAAATCTTTCTTGCTGTAAGGTCTTCCGTTCACGGAAGCATTTCATATAAATGAACTGCCACTAAGGACTTGAGAAAAGCCTGCTTTTCAATCCCATCTCACCGCACGACGGTACAGCAAGATTTCGCACTTACTCAAGAGAGCTGGTAATTGCAAATGCAGCGAAGCGTAATGAAGCAATCTCGAAGTTGCTTATGCTGTCCTCTGTGAAGGCTTTTTCCCATAGCTTCGAGATTACTTCGTCATGGCTTCCTCGTAATTACCAGTAAGGAAAAAAAAACGTCATTCCTGAATCATGTAGCGATAGCCGAAAGATATCAGGAATCTCACTGATCACGTGGCACTACCTGAGCAGCGAGATCCCGGCTCTTCACTTCGTTGCGGCCGGGATGACGGTTGTATGTTGTGAGACCGTCTCTTATTTCCAATAGCTTAAAAGCGTTTGTCATTTCGACGGCAGGAGAAATCTATGTATTGAGTTAGCACAAGCCTGTCAAAGAACAACCTACTTGGCAAGACACAGTTTACATTCCATAGCTGAGGTTCCTTACTTTCTTGCTGTAAGTTCTTCGGCTCACTGAAGTTTGAAATATTAAACCCTTTAAGTAGGCTAAGGTCGCTCCAATTTTTCAAAGGAATGAGGATTTACAACGGCCCCTTTTTCAGTCATTTTATTTATAGTTTGAACCAAGTGATGGTTTTTAATATCATCAAAATCAATAGGGTTTTGCTGAAAATAAAAATTTTGCAAAGGCAACTTTAATATTTCCTCAGGAATAATAGCTATTTCATTATTGGCTATATCCAGACTAAAAAGTTGAGGCAAGCTAAGGATAGAAGGTGGAAACTCGTTAAAATAATTATCATTAATTCGCAGGACCTCTAATGTCTTGAGCCTAGCTATGGTTAGAGGCAGATAACTAAGTCGATTATGATGAAGGTATAGCTCTTTCAGGTTTTTTAATTCGCCCAGCTCATTTAGCAGACTGTAGATCTTATTATGAGAGAGGTATAAAATCTCCAGGTTTTCTAACTCGCTAATTTTCTTATCTATAATTTCTATTTTATTGTAATACAAGTCAACCTGCTGCAGATGAATAAGGTTATAGAATTCTTCAGGAAGGACTTCAATCTTATTTTTGTATAAAATTAATTGTCTGAGCTGTGAAAATTGATCAATAAAAGCAGGAAGAGAAGCCATTTGATTCTCTGCAAGCTGCAGCTCCTCTAAATTGTTGAGGCACAATAAAGCCTCAGGAAAATGAGACAACTTACACTTATTAAGCCTCAATTTAGAAATGTGACCTAGTTTATCGTAATAAGGAGTTCTTTTCAGCTCCAAAGGATTATCGCTAAGATTTAAAATTTTCAAGTTCTTAAGCTTCTTAACTCTCCGCGGCAACTCTACAAACCTGTTTTTAGTTAGTATGATTTCTGTCAAAGAATCTAATCTTTTAACTCGCCAAGGAATTTTATCCATCTCATTTTCAGAAAGATAGACCACCTTAATCCGTCTGTTCTTCTTTAGAATGAGCCTGTGTGCATTGAAATTATTATCGCTAAGGTTTAATGAGTGGAGTTGGGTGAATTCATTAATTCGCCGGTCTAATTTTTTAATATCATTGTGAGACAGATCCAGAGATTCTAAATTCTTAAATTGAAAGACAAATTCAGGTAGCTTCTTCAATTTGGAATAACTCAAATCAAGCCACGTTATGGAATCTTTATTTTGTATGGATTTATATTTCTCTAGCCTTATTAATGCTTTTTCCTCTTGATATTTTAACCTCAGATCTTTAACAGAATCGCGTGCCGATTGATATGGGCTTTGAGCATAAATACTACCCACCAAAAACAATAGTAAGATCCCAATAAAACCAGACATTGATTCTTTCATAGCCTTAAACTAAGAATTTAGTTCAAAAAATCATAAGCAAACATTAAATATTACTTTTAACATATTTAATATTGCTTATAATACGTAACATCAATTTTTTTCATATTTTAGCGGACATTATAGCACACCATTTTTTTGTTATCAATGAAATTAAGACACTTTTTAATCTCCATTTTATTTCTTTCTTCTTGTTCTAGTACTCAAATAGTTTCAGATGTGGAATATATCAGGTTTGGCTCAGGCGGTGGCTTTACAGGTGCCGTTAAGCAATATCAGCTTTCAAAAGAAGGTAGCTTATCACTGATCTCAAAAAATGACACCAGTTTTATAAAAACCATTGATCCAGAAAAGCTATCTCAAATCATCCGAACAGCGGAAAAAGCTAAGCCTATAAAACTGAATGAACCTAAGAACATGTACCAGTTCATTGAACTAGACACAAAAGATGAAAATCATTACAGATGGGTTTGGGGTCTTGGTCACCAAGATCTTCCTGAAGAACTTGATATTCTATATAAATCATTATCCAATCTCACAAAATAACTTAATATGAGAAAAATTCTACTGTTGGTTCTAATTCTTGCTCCATGTTTACATGGTTTTTCGCAAGGCAAAAAAGACAAGCCAGACACCACTGGCAGCTCGTCACAACGCTCTACTCCTCCCAAAGGATCTAAAAAAAATCAGCATTTATTTAGCAATTCTAATCAATCTAAAACTACCGAAACTGGTAAATTTAGAACGCTTAACAACCGAACTGATATTTCGGAAAAAGAATTACGCAATACTTTAAAGTTACCCCAAGAAGTAACTCTTAAATCTGTAAATACTACCACTGATAAGCAAGGCTTTCGCCATGAAACACTGCAACAGTATTATAAAAACTTACCCATTATAGGTTATCAGATTTTTAAGCACTCCAAAAAGAATCTTATTCTGCAAGGAGAAACCCCTAAGATTAAAGAATTAGAGGTAAAGCCCGCTTTTAGTGCTGAAGATGCTATAGCTAAGGCCAAAACACATTTGAAAGTAACAGAAACATTAAATGATTACCCTGCTGAATTAAAAATTTTAAGAAATTCAGATAAAGAATTCGTTTTAGTTTATGAGGTGCGTATAGATGCGGCTAAGCCTTTAACCATGAAAAAGGTTTTTATTGATGCCAAAAGTGGAAAGCCTATAAAGACTCTAAACCTCATAGCTCATGCAGACACGCCGGCTACCGCACATACATTATATAGCGGCATCAAGAATATTACTACAGACTCCTAACAAGGAGGGTACAGGCTTAGGGAAAGCACGAGAAATATAGAGACTTATAATGCAAAAAATGGAACATTAGGAAGTAATGGTTTTACTGGAGTAACAGATTATACTAACAGCTCAACTACGTGGAGAGCCGTTCCTCACCTGACCTCATTTACCATTACTGATATATCAGATTGGGCGTCTAGTGACTTAGATTATTATTACTTAGTTATATATGATAAAGATGAGCATATTATGGCTATAAGTAATTATACCGAATACTTTGGTTCCCCTTTAGTTTTTGATTTCAACATTATGTTGGATAACGGTCCTTATGAGGCCGCCTTTTATAATTACAACAATGACGGCACTGATCAGCTAGGAGGCACATATACTTTAAATGCTAACGAGGGTACTCATGAATTTTCTGATGACAATAATACCATACGTTATACCGTAGAAGCTAGAAATAGCTACGCAATGGACGTTCATTGGGGAATGGAAAAAACTTATGATTTCTACCTAAATGTACTTGGAAGAGATAGCTATGATAACAACGGAAGTGTAATAAAGCAATATATTAATCCATTAGAATTACAAACTGCTTATGGTGCAGAAACCGCTAACAATGCCTTTGCATATCCAGCTCCTTATAACGTAATGTGCTATGGGTTAGGTAACAATGTAGACATGGGCCCAGTAGTAGGACTAGATGTAGAAGGGCATGAATTCAGCCACATGGTAATTGACAATAATGGAAATGGAGGTCTATACTACCAAGGAGAATCTGGTGCCCTTAACGAATCTTTCGCTGATATCTTCGGTACTTGTGTTGAATTCTACGCCAGTAACAATCCCAACTGGAATATTGGTGAAGATGTAACGATTGCTGATCCTTTTTTGAGATCGATGTCCGCCCCAAAAACAGCAAATCAACCTGACACTTATGCGGGTGATAATTGGGCAAATACTAATTCATCTTGGGACAATGGTGGTGTTCATATTAATAGTGGCGTTCAAAATAAGTGGTTTTACTTACTCAGTGAAGGAGGTTCTGGCACAAATGACAATGGTTATGCTTATGAAGTTAGTGGCATAGGAATAGAGAAAGCCAGAGACATAGCATATAGAAATTTAATGTATTATTTAGAAGCAGACGCATCTTATATTGACGCCTATTATGGTTCTCTACAGGCAGCTGAGGACCTTTATGGCACTACTTCAGCAGAATATAACACAGTAAGTGAAGCCTGGATGGCTGTAGGCGTTTCTAATTTTACTTGTATTGGCTCAACAATACTTACAGATGCAGAAGGAGCATTTTCTGATGGTAGTGGATATGACAACTATAGCCACTACCTCAATTGTCAATGGACAATTTTGCCTCCGGGAGCTGAGTCGATTACTATAACCTTTACTGAATTTGATATAGAAAAAGACCATGACTATGTCTATATATATGGATCTAACTCAGTCGATCCTTTATTTAGTTTCACGGGTGATGATATCCCCCAGGTAGTGACCATACCCGGCAGTGCTGCATATATATTGTTTTCTACGGACGGAGAAACAGCAGGCCAGGGTTGGTCCGCCACTTATAGTTCCACTGGTACTTCTACATGCTCAGGAAGAACTGATTTCTCAGAACCAGAAGGTACAATTACGGATGGCTCTGGCGATGAATATTATGGCAATAATTCTAATTGTACATTCTATATCACCCCTCCCTGCGCCAATACTGTAACGCTTTCATTTTCAGAATTTAACTTAGAAGATTCATATGATTTTTTAGTGATATCAGATGGAATGAACATTCTCAGTGAGCTTACAGGTGATTATATTCCGGAAGACATTACCTCTTCAACTGGAGTAATGATACTTGAATTTACTTCAGGTTATACAGTAACGAGAAGTGGCTTTACAGCAAGTTATACCAGTGATAGTAAGTTACTTTGCTCTAGAAACACTGAAATAACTGATTCTGAAGGAACAATTACAGACGGTAGTGGTGATGATAATTACTGTAATAACCAAAACTGTTCATGGCTAATAGCTCCTACAGACGCAGAAACTGTAACTATCAGCTTTACTGAATTTGTATTAGAAGACATAGATCCTGATGGAACGATCTATGATGCAGTAGAAATTTATGATGGAGACTCAGAAGATAGCGAGCTTATCGGCATTTATAGCGGAAGTACTATTCCTGAACCTATAACTTCCACAGGCAATAGCATATTTATAAAATTCCACTCTGATTTGTATGAAAATGCTGCGGGCTGGAGCCTGAACTACACAGCCAACAATTCTGACCCCGTACTAGGACTGGATAATGAATTTTTTAGTGATATTAAAATCTACCCTAATCCAGCTAAGGACCAGCTTATTATCGAAAACTGGAAACAGGAAGATGTAAAAATGACCATCACTGACCTTATAGGACATCAGTATTTGCAGCCATATCAAATGAATTCTGGAGAACATCAAATTGATATCAGCTCATTAGCGACCGGTCTCTACCTGCTTAATTTCCAAACTGCTAAAGAAGTAGTTTCTTACAAAATAGCCGTAGAGTAAATCATTCACTTCTATAACTACAGAAAGCCACTCCAGTATTTGGAGTGGCTTTTTATTTACCCCATAGCCACTCCTCTAAGCAGCCTATATTAATACTCGATTTAATCAAAATATTGCAGCTACTACAGCTATGACTTATATTGCAGAGATTATTTCTATAATGATTAATCTATGCCTAAGAACACTTTTTTATTTATTTTTCTTATTGCCATTTTGGCACTGCTCACCATAAGTCTCTTAGTAAATCATTCTAATAATCATAAAAAAATAGTAAAACTTCATCATTCTTTCTCTGCTGCTACTGACTCACTACATACTATTGAGAAGAATTACGAAGCACTGTATTTACGCTATAGCAAATCATTAAAAGCATTAGAAAATACCAGCCTGGAATTAAGAAATTTTAAAGTTCAGATGGATTCTGTAATGAGTATTCATACTTCAGATTTACGTTCTCTCAATGACTCCTTGCTTATCATCATCCAAAAGCAAGATACAATCACTAAAAGCATCCGTAGTAATAACCAGTTCAGATTACAGTAATGAAATATTTCATATTGATAGCCACACTTTTCACCTTACCGATGCACCTCCGTGCTCAAAAGCTTACCTTCAAACAGTCTGATGATTATATAAAAGTAAAAAAGCATGACGCTATAATAATAGAAGCAGATAGTGCTTTTATAGTAAGTAGCAGCAGAGCCAGCTATATAAATGATAGGCTCGATCAGTTAGATGAAATTCAAGAGCTTTACCAACAATTAACGCTCAATAGAAACCGGCTGCTAGGAGAAGTAAAACAAACCAGAAAGGTGCTAACAAAAGTTATAAGAAACATTGAAAGAGATAGCACAACGCTAAGCAATGACCTTATAAAAACTATTACAGAATTAGACACTGTGCTGACTACCCTAAGAGAAAATAACCAGGAATTAAAAGACAATAATCAACAATTAGCAAGGAAAGTCACCGACCTGGAAGCACTGGTAGATGAACTAAAAAAAGAAACCAAAAAGCTATGGTGGGGAGCCATGGAAGACAAAATTATTTCCTTTGCCGCAGGTTTCGGTGTTGGAGCCTTGATTATTGTTTTGTTGTAATAATTAATTAGAGTAAGATATTGATGGTTGTATGTGCCTGGGAAGTATACAGAAAAATGATGAATGGCACCCTGGACACTGCAAGAATTATAAAATTTATAGTTCCTACTAGTATTCCACCATGCAGAGCATGGCGGGAACGAGGGCTTCGTTATTTTCTAAATTCAATCATCAAGGCATCAAGAAATTTGTGAATTTCATTATCACATTTTTGCCTATCATATTCTTCAAAATATATACCTCTTAGTTTTTCTTGTAAATCCTCCACGCTTACTTCTTTAGAAATCAAGTCAAGTGCTATTTTTTCTAATTTGGATATCGAAATCAGATTGTTTTGTAGAGTCTTAAATTTGATTTGAAGGGCTGAATATTTCTTAAATATTTCTTCGCTAAAATAAAGTCGAATACTTACTCCTATTCCTGAGTAAAATATACTCGCCTCTCTCATATTGAGATAACTTTCTTCTGCAGTAGTTTTAGCTGTTTCAAATAGTCTTAAGAAGGTGTCTGATTCATTGGGATTATTTGCCTTAAGTACATTTGACAATGCTTGCAATATATCTCTTTTTGAGGCATAAATGTGATGGTGAAGTATTTTATCATTTAATTTATTTGTGCTTACAACTGATTCCCGATAAGTTGAAGCTTTTAACTTATCAATTTCCAAGTCCTTAAGGAAACCTTGTTGTTTTTCCCAATAAGTGTGACTTTTCTTAAGTCGATAATTTACTATAAGAGCAGAAAATAATGGTGTCAGGATTAATGTTAAACATGAAATAATGAGCTGTATTAATATAACACTATTTTTTTCCATATCGATTTTTCATAATAAACGCCAACGTAGTAATATATGTAATTGCATAAATTCGCAATATATCTTTCCTCCTAATTTAGCAAATTTTTAATGTTTTTTATGCTTTTCAAGGCTACGTGAGTATAAATCTCGGTGGTACGAGAAGAAGGATTGTAGATAAACCAGAGCACTATAGGTAGTCAAGCGCAAGAGACTATGCTGGAATGCGGGGTTTGGTAGAGATTGAGTTTTTTTTATAAATGAAGCAGGTGGCAAATCTACCGTGTCAGAGACACTCGTGTTGATTATAAACCCCTTCTGGTCCAAGGTTATAACAAAACCTGGCGCAAGCGTCCGCTTGTGCCTCTAAATTATAAACTTGACTAATACTCCATTTGCCATACTTCTACCTTTTACTTCATGGAATTTGAAGGCTGCACTAGGTTCAAGCGATGTATAAGTTCTAAGCTATTTTTGAGATCGAAAAAATAGAAATAGACAGCCAAAACCAAGAACACCCTGAAGCACTTGAAACATTGAAGAAACTATTGTCTTAGACTGTGATGTTTTTGATAAGTATGATAAACATGATTTCAAAAGATTTTTTATATGATTGATCATCCCCAATTGGTCCAAGTTTATAACAAAACCTGGCGCAAGCGTCCGCTTGTGCCTCTAAATTATAAACTTGACTAAAAACCAACATCACACCGTCATCCCAGCCGTAACGAAGTGAAGAGCCGGGATCTCACTGATCAGATAGTGCTAACGGAACAGTGAGATTCCTGATATCATTCCGCTATTCTGCATGATACAGGAATAACGCCCTATCCTATCTGGTGATTACGAGGAAGGTATAACTAAGTAATCTCGTGACTATGGAATGCTGACTGCAATTGGCTGTAGTAGTAACTTCGAGATTGCTTCATTCCGCTTCGCTGCATTCGCAATTACCAGTATAATTATAGGTACCATAATCATTATCGTCATCCCGGACGTAACGGAGTGTAAAGTCGGGGTCTCACCGATCAGGTAGTGCTAACTGAGCAGAGAGGGGTTGATACTCTGTCAGAGACACTCATGATCATTGGAAATTATTAGTCGCAATCTACGGACAACTAGGTAACCAAAATAGGCACAAGTGGACACTTGCGCCAGTTTGGGTCAAAATTACCGTGTCACAGACACTCGTGTTTATTATAGATCCTTAGTCTCCTTTCGGTAAGACTAAGGATAACGGAGTGGTGGAAAAAATGGTTTGATCCTGCAACTAATTACAGTCGATATTATCATACTTCAGGATTCGCTGGGAAGACGCACCTATACATCATGCTTTTTTACATCAAAACCAGAGAATTGGTAAATATGTACCTAACTTTGTGAAAAATCAGATGTGGAACCTAAAATCCATCACAAATAAAGTTATTAGTGGAGTAGAGTACAGTGGTTGGGAAGTGCATCGTGCTGTGCATGGAACAAGTAAAATATTGACATTTAATCAAGCGTAAAGAATATACTATGGAACACCCAAATGGACTTTTCCTGCAGCAATCTCCGGTACATCACACTCCATTAATTGATGTTTAAAACAGAAAACTTAACTCTTCCAGCCATAATTTTTGACACTGATGCCAGTGTCAAAGAATTGAGCATTTATGAAAATTTAATGCAATTAAAAGTTGCCACAAGCCTATCTTTAAAACAGAGAACTTTAAATGATTGCGTGATTATCGATTCCTCTGGCAAAGTATTCGTTGTGACAGAAGTTAAAAAGCTTAGCAAGCGAGGACCATTTTGGGACTTTATTAACCCGACATATAATATTGAATTGAATCTAAACCTTGTTGCCTTTTTAGAGAATATTGAAACACTAAAGTTAAGACTGTTGGATACCATAAATAATGACTCCATTTACTGGTCAGAAAATACCGACATAAGAAGACTTAAAAAAATTTTAAAAAGTAGTAAAAATTTAGAGAAAATATTAACATCTATCTCAAATCCGCCCATGTAAAGTCAAGCCATAGCTGTTCGTAGTCTCCCGCAGGGACTACGAACTCTTAAATGATCACCAGTGTCTGTGACACGGTATTAGATGCAAAATCTCTATCATTTTAAATAATCGTTGACTATTTTCATTAAATGTCCAGTGGTTACAAAATAAGGAATCAGTCAGGTATTCATTTTCTTTCTTTTGCCGTAGTGGAATGCAGTTTGATAGAGATTGAGTTTTTATAAATAAAGCAGCTGTTTTATTTACCGTGCCAGAGACACTCGTGTTGATTAGAAATCCTTAGTCGCCCTTCGGTAAGACTAAGAACAACGAAGATCCAAGGTTATAACAAAACCTGGCGCATACGTCCGCTTGTGCCTCTAAATTATAAATTTGATTAAAAACCAACATCACACCGTCATCCCGGCCGCAACGAAGTGAAGAGCCGGGATCTCACTGATCAGATACTACTACCCCAACAGAAAGATTCCTGATATCATTCCGGTATGCTACACGATTCAGGAATGACGGCCTGCTATTGCCAGACGCGTATATGCATAACAGTTAAGCATCAGTTCAAAAATTTCTGATAAGACTTCATTACCACATCAAGCAGTCCCGATCGTCTTCCCTTCGACGAGCTCAGACTGACTCGGTAGTAGTAATAATTTTTCATAGCTGGTAATTACGAGGAATGCATGACGAAGTAATCTTGAAGCTATGGAAAGCAGGTTGTTGATTTTATTAGCAAGCAAATGTAAGGGCTCTGCTAGTTAAGTACATAGATGTCTCCTTTCGTCGACATGACTTTTGGAGAAGTAAAAAGGCCGATACAATTCAACTAGATCATGAATCGATCCCGATCGTCTACCCTTCAATGAGCTCAGACTGACTCGGTAGTTGTAATCATTTTCATAGCTGGTAATTACGTGGAAAGGTATGACGAATTGAAGGGCCGGGAGCTCACTGATCAGGTGCTTTTTCTTTAATGAAGGTAATTATTTGAGCAAGAGCACATAAGCTGAGAATAAACATACAACTATAACTTTCCAAATATTTAAAATAATTCCACCCTCAATTCTGAATATTATCTGTACCTTGAGGGGCTAAATATGATTATTTATAACCCTCAGCAATGGTTCTTTCATGAACAGTAGATCATCTGTTTTTATATTTATTGGTATCCTGTCATGGATAGTATTCATTTCTATACCATCATGCTATTGGTTCTATACATTGTTTTCGGTTGATAGTTTTGAAGGTTTCAGAGCCGCTATTATGTCCGAATTTCAGGACGTTTATTTGGAGAATCGGCTAGATGAATTCTTTATCTTTAAAGAGCATTATATATCAGTTTCTCATCACTTATACCTTATTTTAGCTCTCTTTATATCATTAGTAGCTCTGGTCTGTGCTGGTATATATTACCTTTTCAAAAAGTCAGTACCCTTAACTTTTAAAGCACATCCCTTTACCCAAAAACAACTACTATTACTGTATGCGCTGGGCATCGCTTGGGTTGGTTATAAAGTCTTTTTGTTTTTCCACTTTCCCCTGCATATAGATGAGGTATTTGACTTCATTTACTATAGTAAGAAAAACTTAATAGTTAGGCACACTTATCAGTTTAATGATAACATACAATGGCTCAACAATCATATTTTATACACCGATCTATCTCACCTGGCACTAAGTCTAGGTGCTAGTGATCAATTAGCCATTAGGCTTCCTTCTATATTCAGTGAATTGTGCTTACTGATCTTAATTTTTTTCTGGTTTGCTAAACAAGGCATAACAAAAGCCATTTTTATAACTGTTGTGGTAGCTTTGTCATTTTGGTCTGCCATATACAGTGTGCAGGGCCGGTCTTATCATCTGCTGGCATTATTTTCTGTAGCCTCATTTTTATGGTTTAATAGTTATCTAAAAAGTAAAAACACACTTTACCTTGTACTTATTGTAACAGCCTGTAGTATAGGGCTCTGCACTAATAAACTATTCATAATTTCTTGCTGTGGGCTATTTACCTATGTAGCACTTCACCATAAACGGTTCTCGCTGAAAGAAAAAGGTCTTTTATCAATTTCAATAATGGTGGTAATGCTAATTACGCTTATTTTCTACCTTCCCGTAATCCTTGTTAGTGGATGGCGAAACATTATTCTATACTCACTGAGCAAGGAAGTTCTTGACTGGACTCTCATCCATATGGAAATACTCAAAAATATTAGTGTTATAACTAATATCAATAGTAAAGCCTATCTCGTGTTATTATTGCCTTTAGTAATTTACTTCTTGTCAAAAAAACGATTCTCACATACCTCAACGTCTCTTCTTTATTACTTTTTCCTCCAACTAGCCATACCTGTAATTTTCTCATTAATAATGCATACTTATATGCCTTTCAGATCTTTAATTTATCTGAATGTCACTTTTGCTTTGTTAGTACGAAGTTTGCTTTATGACGTGGCTAGTAATCAACACTCACTAAAAATCCCCATACTAACTACCCTCTCACTTCTGCTAGCATTTAACACTATTTTCAATTTTAAATATACCTGGCTACACAGAATCAAAGTTTACATTTATGACAAAGCATTTTATGCCTCTTTAAATAAAGAATTAGAAATGATAGAAGACACTGAATTTAACCAGATTTGGGTGGAAAGAGACCTTCACTTTCATTTATTCTATTCTAAGTTCAAGTTTCCGAACGCCACCAGAACCATGGACTCCACTTACCAGGCACAAGAGAATGATGTGGTTATTAGTGCTGACACACTGAATAATGCAGAGGTTCTCTATACTAGTCCTATCGAGGGCGCAATAATCCAAAAGTTAAAATAAAAAGAGGCTTTATTTTTTCACTGCCTGCAGCTCTGCCACTAAAGCTTGTAGGCTGTTATCTTCATCTATATGCAGATAATTTCCTCCAGACATCGCAGTAAGTGTTTCAAAGCGCTTTTCATCATAAATCTTATGGCCAAAGCCAAAAACTGAAAGAAAAACTCCTTTTTCATAGCCTTTCTGAACCATCTTTTCAGTTTTGTCATCTATATGAAAATCGCCATCGGTAGCTATAATAATTCTATTATTACCTTGGGTGATAAACTCCTTTTCAGCCAATTTGTAAGCTTCTTTAAGTCCTTTCTGAGCATCAGTATTACCTTTTGATATTAATGTTTCCAGCTTTTTCATGGCCTTTTTATTACTGAAAGGCTCATTTTCAAAAATCACCTGAGCATCATCTGAATAAATCACTACAGAAACGCGGTCATGCTCTCTCATGTAGGGAGCTAACCTCACAATAGACTGCTTCAGCAAGGGCAGTTTCACAGGATCATTCATACTACCGGAAACATCTAAAAGTAGTACCGTATGCGTATAAGCAAAGCCTTCCATTGATACATTAATGGGTAAAGGATCTGCATCATTGCTTACATTAACACTTTCTGGCTCAGGAGCCTTTCTAGGGTCTGAAAAATTATATAGCCCTATTTCCTTAACCAATCCTACCAAATATGCGGGCGGCTCTGTAAGATCAGATCTTCCGCTAAGAGTCATAATTTTATTGTAATCATCAATAGCATAATCAAATTCATTCACTACATAATAATAAGGTTGCGGAGCATATGGCATAAAGGGTTTATACTGATTATGAAATTCTCTCATCGCCCTCCGCATGTGATGTATAAAGAGATCATAATATTGATGTGCATCACTACCGTCATTTCCTCTCACTTTTTTTATAGCTCCAAGATTTTCTGATTTATCAACAGCAAATTGCTCCAGAGCCTGGTGCCAATAAAGGGTATCCAGTGGCGACTCCTCAGAATAATGCCCTGCCCTAGCCTTATTCAAATAACTTCTAGCAGTATCTATCACTACTTTCATTTCTCGTGCTGTATTTTTCCATGCACTAGGTTCATTATTGGCTAAATATTGATCGTATATACTGGCTGCCAGTTCTTCTAACTTAAGAGTCAGAGCATAATATTCCTTATAGTTATGATCTATCTGCTCTAAGTAGCCATACACGCTATCTAACTTCGCTACATTGGTGGCGGGCGGATAATCTTGGGTCAATTCATTCAATTGCAATTCTAACTGAAGCCTTTCTTCAAGCTTAGACCAAATAGAATTGAAAAGCTTATCTACTGCTCCCCTACTGCCTTCTGGAATATCTGACAATCCGGCTATGCCACGTTCCTTTTCCCGCTCTGGTAATTGTTTAAGCAGCGGAGTGAATTTACTAACTCGCCCGTTTGAAAGGTATCTATCATTAACCCTGAGATTATAATCATTAAGTAACTGACCATGTTTCCTGATTTTGCCTGTTGCTATATTAATAATTTCTAAATAGCCATTAATTGCTGAAGCTATCTTTACTTTATCAGTATTAGAAACAGCAATATTATTTTGGGCTTGGGAAATGAATGGAATATGAGCGGCTATTGACACTGCAAAAGCCATTAGTATAACAAATTTATTTTTGTTCGTAAGCATTTGATAATCAACTAAACTCAATCATACACCTTTTTTATTAAATACTCCAAGTCTTCTGATCATTAGTAGTTGCTAAACCCATTTACACAGCAAATAACCCGATTTTCTCAAAAAAAATTAAAAAATATTTAACATTACTTTACGACTATTATTTAAGCTTATTTCAACATATACACACCCTCAAAAAAACATATACAGTATAGCATTACACTTTTCCACTTCGTTCATTTATCACACACTTCAACGCATGACTTCTATCATCTGCTATAATTTGCGTTTAAACATCAAATCACAGTAATTTTGGGCGGTTTTAATTACATCTATCCCCCTGTAAAATGAAGTTGTCTATAATTAATTGGCTTTCTTTTGCTTGCCTCATCGTGGGCACTATCACTAACGCTTGGTCTCAACAAATCATAAATGCTTATGGCAAAGTAAATAATGTGTCCGGCAACATCCTTACCGTTTCTGATCTTAATGAAACTTATGATACTTTTGAGCCTGGAGAAAACCTGCTCATTATGCAGGTACAGGATAATGTATTAACTAACAATACAGGTAACAATGCTAACTTTGGTACACTGAGCAACATCTCCTCTGCCGGAATATATGAGCTGGCCACTATTGAGTCTATTAATACTGGCGGCACCACAAACACCACGTTATTCGAAACTGATTTCTCTGATGGAAATGTGAATGGTACCATTCAGAATACATGGAACTTTCAGCAATCGGGAATAGGCACATTAGGAGGCAACTATGTGCTTTTTTTTCAGGGAGGAAGAGGCTACTGGTATTCTAACGCCATTGATATTAGAGGATATACCAATGTATCCTTCTCATTAGATGTACAACAGATAAACTATAACCAAAACAATGATCGTTTAAATGTTCTCTATTCTGTAGATGGAGGAAATACTTATACTACTTTAAGAAATTTAACACGGAATTTCAATGCTCAAACGTTAAGTATATCCAATCTATCAGGTACCTCTCTTATTATTCAGGTTTATGTAGAGAATGATAATAATGAATATGCCGTAATAGACAATATAAATGTACAAGGCGCCACCACTACGTCTCAAAACATTACCTTAACAGAGCCTTTGAGTAACACCTTCCATACAGGAAATAACTCATCAGTACAGATTATCTCTTTCCCCAGGTTTGAAAACTACACCACTACTAATAACCTCACCGCCCTGCCTTGGAACGGTGATATTGGCGGTGTATTTGCCATAGATGTAGCTAACACCCTCACTTTACGAAACAACATATCAGTAAATGGCGAAGGCTTTAGCGGTGGTGCTACCTCTGCCAACAATGCTTTAGAGTGTAATGCCAATATATACACTTCTGCCTCCACCAATTACGGACATAAGGGAGAAAGTATATTCAAGACTGATAATACCAATTATTTTTATGGCAGAGGCAAGATGATCTCTGGCGGTGGTGGAGCCAGCTCTCATAATGCGGGTGGTGGTGGTGGCGCCAACTATACTAACGGCGGTAATGGCGGCCCCGGCTACAATCAGAACAATGCCTCAGTCGGTTGTACGCCAGGTTCTGGCGGACTAGGAGGAGCCGATTTAAGTTATCACATTTCGGCTGATCGCTTTTTCATGGGCGGCGGCGGCGGCGGTGGTCACCAAAACAATGGGCTGGCTACTGCTGGCGGAAATGGTGGCGGAATAGTGATTATTAGAGCAAATACAGTAGCCAGAGGTAACTGTTTTGGCAACATAAGCATCACTGCAGATGGCAACACCGTACCGGGCAATTATGGAGATGGTGGTGGTGGTGCTGGCGCAGGAGGTTCTATAATGCTGCAAGTAGCTAATTGGGATCTAAACTGTGAAATTGACATAACAGCTAGTGGTGGTAATGGTGCTGATATTGATGAAACTGACGTGCACGGTGGTGGCGGTGGTGGCGGCAAAGGTGTAATCATCTTTTCTGGAGCTATGCCTGCTGAAACCGACCCAGAAATAGACCGTGGAGATGGCGGTGATAATAATAATAGCGGATCAGCAGCCGACCCTGGTGCGGATAGACCTTCTAATCCGGGAGCTAACCCCGATGGTATTATAGAAGCAGATCCTTCTAACACGCTACCTATAACGCTAATGGAGTGGGACGGTATAAACATAGAAAATAAGGTGCATTTATACTGGGCTACAGCCACTGAAGAAAATAATGACTACTTTACCATATACCGATCACTAGATGGTATAGAGTGGACAGAAATAGCAACGGTACAAGGTAGCGGATCTACTAACACAGAGCATGATTACAGCTATGACGACGATGTGATAAATCAGGGTATTATTTATTACAGATTAGCACAAACAGACTATAATGGCAAGACAGAAATCTTTGACATAATTAGTGTTAGAACTGAACTAAGCAGCAACATTGTGCTTTATCCTAACCCTAATCATGGCTCATTTAACATTAACCTGCCAGGGCAAATACCAGATAGTCAGATATATTTAGAACTTTTCGATAGTTCTGGTAAAAAAATAGCATTAGATTACCAAATAGAAGCAACACGCATACATGTAAACTCTAGTAGTCTAACCAAAGGCACTTATTATATCAATCTAAAAATAGGTGATAACCAAAAGGCATTTCAGCTAATAATACAATAAGCAAATCATTACTCAGGACTAGCTTTTTTGCTAGTCCTGTTTCTTTTCCTGTTAGATCTGGCATTATAAATCATTAATATTGATTTAAACTAATGGCAGGTCCACCTCCCTACTCTTTATGTAATATTTCATTTTTTGAATTATTATTCAAAATCACAACGATCTATTATTAAACTAATTACAGAATTTAAGTAATTATACAACACTTCATCACGATGTAAGTAATTTCAATAAAATCAATTTTTATTTTCTTATTTTTAATTAATCTAAATAAGATTAGTATGTTTGCCGCTCAATTTTTTGGACGATGCGGCTATATATATTTTTGATCATATTCTTCTGTTCTTTCTCAGCACAAGCGCAGACCACTATCAGTGGTAAGGTAATTTCCTATGAAGATTCTGTAGCCTTACCTGGTGTAAGTATTCAAAACCAAAACACTAATCAATGGACTTACACCGATACTAACGGACAGTTTAGTATCACCTTAAACGCCAAGGCCTTTGAGTTAGAATTTCATTTTTTAGGCAAGCAAGAATATATACTTCGCTCCAGCGACATCGGCAACACCTCTCAAGTACTTATTAAGCTAAAAGACGAGAACCTCGAACTTAATGAAGTAACTGTAACCGCCACCCCTACTACTTCTAAAGTAGGCTCATCTATTAAACTAGATGAATATGCTGTAGATCAGGTACAATCCTTTAGCGTAGGTGATATTTTGCAACAGTTGCCAGGCCAAACCATTTCAGCACCTGACTTTACCAGATCCAAGGCCATCACGCTTAGAAGCGCTAACACTACTAATGTAAATGCATTTGGCGTTTCATTTGTATTAGACGGCGTTGCGCTATCTAACGATGCTAACATGCAAACCTATGACGATAGTAACGGTTTACTTGATACTGACAATGTAAATTCCAGCATAGACCTGCGTACTATTCCGGCTTCTAACATAGAAGAGGTGGAAGTGATAACCGGTATTCCTGACGCCAAATATGGCAACCTTACCTCAGGAGTAGTAAAGATCAACAGAAAAGCTGGAGTAACACCTTATACACTCAGCGCTAACTTAAGACAAGGGACTACTTCAATGTCTCTCAACAAAGGTTTCAAAATCAATGATAAAGGAGGTGCCTTAAGCCTTTCCTTTGATTATTTAAATTCTAATACTGATCCCAGAGAAAGCCTTAAAAAATTCAACCGTATTAACACTTCAGCTATTTGGAGCACTCATAATAATGACAATACCATTAGAAACACCTTATCATTTACATTCCATAATAATTTTGATGACATCAACTATGACAAGGATAATGATGACGGCGGCCAAGATGCCAGCAGCAGAAAAGACATAGGCTTTAGAGTGAGCAACCGCCTTAGCTGGAAACCTAACACGCAAATTATCGATAATATCAGCCTCAATGCGGCCTATAGCTATGCATCTCAAAGGTCATATAAGCAACAATTCATAAATAATGGAGGCAAAATATTACCTACAAGCACAGAAACGGGGTTGGCCCCTGGTGAATATACACCAGTAGCTTATCTTCAAAAATCAGAGGTATTTGGTAAACCTATAAACATCAGTGCTAACGTATCTTTAAATAAAGTATTAAAAACGAACAATACAGATCACAGCTTATCTCTAGGCACCAACTTATCCTACACTGATAATAGTGGTAAAGGAAAAGTGGTATCCTCAGAAAATGCGCTCGCTTATATTGCCCTATCCAGCGCTGGAGATAGTGATGGCAACTCCACCAGACCATTGGATTTTGATTCTTATGTAAAACCTCGTGTCAATTATGGTATTTACCTTCAAGATAATATCACTCATACCTTTGCAAACAATAAAGAGCTCTACGCTAACATTGGCTTCCGCATGGACATGCAAAATGGATTTGCAAGCTTTGGCCCAAGGGCTAATTTCGGTTACGAGCTTACGAAAAAATGGAGTGTTCGTGGTGGGATAGGCTTCGCATCTAAAGCGCCTTCCCTATCACAAATATATCCGGGAGATCAATATTTTGACATGCTCATAGCTGACTTCAGAACTAATGAGTACTCCTTCAACCTTATTCAAACCTACAAGCAAGAGATTGGCAAGCTGAACTTAAGTCCGAATAAAAGCTGGAAATACGAGATAGGCACCAATTATAATGCAAAAATCGCTTCTCTGGCTATTACAGCCTACTACAACTTCACTTACAATGGAATAGTATCTGATGATAAATATACATCAGTTTCAGTACCCAACGTAGATTTTAACTTTGAAAATCCAAACCAAGCACCTACATATCAGATAAGTGGTTATCGAGACATTTTGCTCACCTATAGCCAGGCTTACAATGGTTCGGAAACCAAAGACAAAGGGATAGAATTTTATTTAAATTTTAAAAAAATAAAAGCTATCAACACCTCCTTTTCACTGAATGGATCCTACACTCATTCTACTACCTTCAATTCATCTGAGAGATTCAAAAAAAGTAAAGACCCCCTCGAAACTGAATATCTGTATGGTTTTAACAAAACGCAACCAGACATACGCGATCAACTAAAACTGACAGCAACTATTACGCACCATATCTCAGAAATTGGCCTATTGATTTCATTAACTGCTGAGCAGTTTACCTTTAGCACTAACTACGCTTCCATTATAGACTTATACCCCTATGCCTATCTTAATGGGGCCGGCCAAAGAATAGAAATTGCACCTGAGGAAAGAACAGCAGAAAAATATAGCAGCATAGTACTGCCTGAAAGCAATTCAACCGACAACAGAACAAGCATCTATCACAACTTTCATTTAAGAATTTCCAAAGAACTGTCTAACGGACTTAGCTTTTCATTCTATGCTTATAATTTCCTGGATTATCAGCCCATGGTGGAATCTACTATTTCCGGCAAGATGTCGAAAAATGATCCTATAAGCTTCGGAGCTCAAATCAAATATCAATTTTAAACATATACACACTTATTTTACCAATGAAAAAACTTTATATACTAAGCGCACTACTTCTATTCTGGGCTTGCTCAGATGATGATGGAGAATTTATAACTCCGGTAACACATACTATTAATGTAAACTTTAATGAAGATTACGGCAGTATAGCCGCTGGGGGTGTAACCCTGACTTTAAATAACATTGAAGATGGCAGAAGCTACACCGCTACCACTACCTCGGCAGGAGCTGCAGAAATAGAAGTAACCCCTGGCAATTATACTGTAAATGCCAGTCTCACCATGAGTGCTGATGATTACGAACAGGCATTTAACAAACAAACTACAGGAGAAGTATACTTCAACACTTCAACCACTATAAGCATCTCAGAAACCGGAGTAACCAGCACTGACATGATACTAGAGTCTGGTCAAGTAGGTGATCTACTGATCAAGCAACTTTATTTTGCAGGATCTGATGCGAAATTAGGAGCCAACTTCAGAGATCAATTCATAGAAATTCATAATAACAGCAATGACATCATCTTTCTTGATGGTCTCTACATAGCACAGGTAAAAGGAGCCACTTCTACTAGCGGTGCAGGGAAAGAAAACTATTTAGCTGATGGACAATATGACTGGAGCTTATCAGCAGGTCAGACAGACCAAACAAATGCTAATAGTGGTTATGTATATTTAGAAGAAGTACTTCAAATACCTGGTAATGGATCTGATTATCCATTAGAATCCGGTAAAAGTGTGATAGTAGCTGCCACCGCAGTTAACCACAAAGCTCCATTAGTTGCTGAAGACAAAAACGGTGAAACTGTAACTTATGAAGTTGAAAACCCTGACCTTACAGTAGACCTTAGCCAAGCTCAATTTGAAGGGTATTACGCTGACTACCAAACAAGTATAGGTCAAAATCCTTTAACTTCTGACATAGACAACCCTAATTCTGTTAACCTGAATATTATTTTCAAAACGTTCAAAGGCAATGATTTGATTCTGGACACTAATGGCAGAGAGGCTATTGTTATATTCTCCGCAACTGATGAAGAGCTTAACTCATGGAATAGAATTCCTTTGCCTACTGTTACAAACGTATCTGAAACTACGGCCACGTTTATGCAGGTACCTGCCAGTTTTATAACTGATGGCGTTATGTGTCAAAATACAGATCCAAGCAAACAAACCCCTGCAAGGTTACCAAACACGATAGACGCTGGCGACAAAGCCGTGATTAAAGGTAGACAGTCTTCCGAATCAATCATTAGAAAAGTAAAATCTACTGACGGCGATAAAGTTTTTTATCAAGACACCAACAATTCTGCTAATGACTTTGAAGTGCTTTCGCACCCTGAAGTGATTATACAATAGATAAAATAGACATGAAGCGGTATAATTTTTTATGGATCTTAATAGTCCTGCCCCTAATTGCTAATGGGCAGGATAGCCTTACACACACATTCCAAGCAATGGATAATCAACTATTACAATCGGTTTTGCAAAATGACTATGCTAACCAACAAAACTTATTATTCTTGCCCATAAATGATTATACCGCTTCATCACTTTATTATAATTATGAAGATGGAGACCTACGAGCAGGCGCTATTCCTGAAAACATTCAACAGGTAGGATTAACTACCACCGGCCTTTATCATAGCAAACAGAATATTCTCTTTTATGGAAAATTTAAAGCTGAGAAAGAGTATTATCAAAACCTGAAATGGGACTTAAATGGTGAATTATACCATAGAGGCCTAATGCCTACACATCAGTTTATGACAGCCGAAAAAGGCAGCGATTGGAGTAACCAGAATTATGAGTTATCAGGAGGTATGATTATTCCTACTAAAAACAACCGCTGGGCATTTAGTGTAAATGGAGATTTTAAGGTAACCAACCGCTTCCGATCAGAATATGATCCCCGTTCTAAAGTCACTAACAATAGCATAGTCTTAGATTTGGGAGCTAGCTATAAACTATCAGAAACTAGTTATATAAAAGCCGCAGGCACCTATGGCTTTAGCCATTTCCGCAATAATATTAAGTATTCTAACGCCAGCAATAACATTCCCTACAGCCATGACACCTATATAAAGTGGATGGCAGGATATGGCACTTTACTAAATTATGGTGGCTCCAATTCTCCAAACTCTGGAATGACTGCCTCTCTCAGTGGTTTTAACATCGGGTATACTTTTCAAAATAAAACCAACCTGATAATAGCTGATATTATATTCGCTAATAAAAGTGAAGAGACTTTTGATATTAGTGATATAAACCCTTCAGAAAAAGATCCCGTAAGCTCCTACTCCCCTACCACATGGAGGTTAAATACCTTATGGCTGCATCATGCTTCTACTGATAAATTATTGAAACTCGGCCTGGATTTATCTCAATTTGATGCTACTAATTTTCTTTTTGATAAAGGAGGGAAAAATTATAATGCTAAAGAAAAAGAAGTTAAACTTGACCTAGGCTATTTCAGGCAACATGATAACATTACACAATGGGAACTCAACGCCCAAATTAACCTTTGGCAGGTAACCCAACAAGATGTACTCTCCACCACAAAGTCAGAGTTATCTAAACTTGAAGCATCAGTATCAGGAAGCAAAACCTTTCCTATTAATGAAAACCTTAATATTCAACCTTCATTAGCAGCGCAAATAAGCACTTCTATCAATTCCACTTTCTTCAATGGTAATGAAAATTATCTGAGTAATATTAAAGAAGACGATTATTTAGGTCAAAGCCTTAAAGCCTATTACAACCAAATCATCTACCATGATGTAGATCTTTATAGCACTAACACCGGTAGTCTGAAGGCCGGTACCTCTTTCAATTTTTATAAAGAATCCGATTTAAAAACAAGTATTAAATTACATCTGAGCTATAGCAAGGCATTGGAGCGTATAGCCTTTTCTTCTAATGATAAAGCTCATCGCCTTTTCGGATCAGTTTCTCTTAATTTTTACTATTAATCATGCAAAAACATTTTTTTATAATTACCACATTATTATTCATTACCCTGTCTGGCTTTCAAGTGTTGAAAGATCAATACGACTTAGATGACCTACGAGCAAGATATAGCAGTGGATTAACCGAAAAATGGCCAGAAGCGGCATTAGATTCTTCTATAGACAGGTCTACCTTTCAAGATATTGGACATTTACCCGAAATGACTTATCCGGCAGACAATCCCTATTCAGACGAAAAAAAGGAATTAGGAAAAATGCTTTTTTTCGATCCTCGTCTTTCAGAGAGCGGACAAATAGCCTGTGCCAGCTGTCATGATTCTGAACTGGGCTGGGGCGATGGCAGGCGTAACAGCTACGGTCATAACAGACAGCTAGGAAAAAGAAATGCTATGACCATATTAAACAGCGGCTATGCTTCGAGCCTTTTTTGGGATGGTAGAGCTGCAACGCTGGAAGAGCAAGCCGCCCTGCCTATACAAGATAAACTAGAAATGAATTCTCATATCTCTTTAGCTACGGAAACCATAGCCAATACTCAAGGCTATGCACCTCATTTTAAAGCGGCTTTTGGAGATGAAACGGTTACTGAAGAAAGAATAAAAAAGGCCATAGCCACCTTTGAACGCAGCATAGTAAGCAGAACCTCACGTTTTGATTTGTTCATTGATGGAAAATCTGAAGCATTTACAGATAGAGAAGTACTTGGGTTACACTTATTCAGAACCAAGGCGCAGTGCATTAACTGCCATAACACAGGCTATTTTTCTGATAATCAATTTCATAATACCGGTCTTACCTATTATGGTAGACCTTTTGAAGATTTGGGACAATATGAAATCACTAAGAACAAAGCTGATGTGGGCAAATTTAGAACTCCAACACTCAGAGAAGTAGGAAAAACCGGTCCATACATGCATAACGGCCTTTTTACAAGCCTAGAAGTGGTAGTGAATCTTTATAACACGGGTATGCCGCATCCGAAACGTAAAAAAGATCAGATGGATGACCCTTTATTTCCGACTACCTCACATTTATTGAAACCATTAGAATTAGATGCTCAGGAAAAAGCGGCCCTGGTGGCCTTTATGAAAACTTTGTCATCCCGAACATACAGAGTTACACCTCCTGAATTGCCATAAAATGAAATGAGGAAGCATGTCCGACACATAGCACTGTTCTTTGGGACATCTTCCTCATTCATCTAACTTCACACACTTCTATTAAACTTTATCTCCTCTACCGCTTCAGATTATGAATTCCTCAAACTAAACAAAACAAAAAACCCATTCTCTGAAATCCCCTCACTAATCATACTCGATAAAAATAAGTCCATTACTGTGCCAAACTCAGATTACGGCCTTTTTTGAGTTATTTACACTAAAATTCTTCCATATATTAAAAAATCATTCCAATTATTGGACAAACCTTACCCCTGAATAAAAAACATAGCCGCTCTTACTCTTGAAGTTTAGAAGAAGCTATTTATATTTGTTTGTAATTAGTCTAAATTAATATAACATGTCAAAACTCGTAGTAGCCGATAAATCTCCATTAATACATCTGGGTCTGGAGAATATTTTGAAGCAGAAAAACAGTGAGTTCACCATAGCTGAACATTTATATAAATTAGACCAGGTAGAAGATGCCATAAAACAGCATACACCAGACTTGCTTATTATGGAGTATGAAGAAGCCATTTCTTCACCAGCAGTATGCGCCCGTTTCCTTAAGCGCAAATGGACCAACAGCATTCTTCTCACCACTCGTTATATTGATGAAATCAACCTGAAGCAGTTTTATAAAATAGGTGTTACCGGTATTCTTCATAAGTATGCTCAACCGCATGAAGTACTACAAGCAATAGAACAATGCCTCAGTGGAAGCAAATTCTATAGTCATCAATTCATGGATCTTCTATTAGGCAAATCTCAGCAATCAAGCCTAACCCAAAGGGAAAAGGAAGTTCTGATACTGGTAGCCAAAGGTAAAAGCACTAAAAAAATAGCTAATGAGCTAAGTTTAAGCATACACACTGTCAACTCACACCGAAAAAATATTATCAAAAAGCTCGACATACAATCTCCGGTTGAATTTGTAAAACACGCTTTAGAACTGCAGCTCATCTAGAATGATGTGCCAACTCACCAGATCAAATCACTACCCTATCACTAGTATTAGCTAGTACCCTCCTACTAACCGCTACTCAATTTCATTAATTAGAGCGATTGATAACGTTACAACACTGACCTACATTTGCATTATTTAGAATTAGTCTAAATTAATGAAGCAAATACTCAATATATTCCTATTCGTAATCATTGGCACCTGTTCATACGGGCAAGCTACTATTCTTTGTGTTGACAGCACCAGCAATCAACCTATTGAAGGCGCCCAGATTACTTTCATAAAAAATGGGCAACAACAAACTTCTATCACTGATAGCCAAGGGAAAGCTTCTACATCTTGGAGCACTCCACTTTCTGCAAAACTCACTCATATAGAGTATAATGCTAAGTCTCTCACTATAGAAGAGAATGGGCAGACCATAAGGCTTAGCCCAGCCATCACCTTACTGAATCCGCTGGTAGTCACCTCACAGTATACACCGCAGTCAGCCAAAAACTCTGTATACAAAGTAAAGACTATCAGCAAACAAAGGATAGAAAAGCAAGGGGCTACTAACATACAGGAAGTACTTAAAAATGAGCTTAACATTAGTTTTTCCAGAGACAATGCTACAGGTAGCTCTGGTATAACCCTACAAGGCCTTTCTGGTCAAAACGTAAAAGTACTCCTTGATGGCGTACCTATTTCTGGAAGAAGCGGTGTAAGCAATGAAATAGACATGGGCCAGCTTAATGTAAACAGTATAGAGCAAATAGAAATTGTTGAAGGCCCCATGGCGGTAAACTATGGTGCTGATGCCTTAGCTGGAGTAATTAATATTATTACTAATAAAGACAGTGCATATAAATGGAGTGCTAACCTTTCATTACATGAAGAAAGTGTAGAAAAGGAATATAGTGCTTTCGATGAAGGCATTCATTCTCCTGCAGCTACCTTCACTTACAAACCCAGCGAAAAGTGGTATTTCCAAGCAGAAGGAAGATATAATGATTTCGGCGGTTGGGTAGGAAATACTGAAGGATATTCTGACCGAGACCGGCAGTGGTACCCAAAAAGCCAGTATAACCTGGGAGGGCTCACCCGCTATAACATCGACGGATTTTCGATTTTCTATCGCCTGAATTATCTCAATGAAAATATTGAAAATTTAGGAGAGCCATCTGCTAATCAGCTTTATGACCCCATAGCTACAGATGAAGAATATACTACCAAAAGATGGAGCCATCAGGTACAGTCAGAAATAAAAGTGGGCAAGCTCAATATGCAGCCTGTTATTTCATATACAGACTATGAGCGTACCACCCATCAATACCTTAAAAATCTAGCTACCGATAGAGAAACTACCACTGACGATTACGAACAAGACACTATTTACTTCAAAACCCTTTTCCTCCGAAACACATTAAGCAACATTAAATGGAACTGGGGAAGTGCCCAGCTAGGTTTTGACAGTAACTACGAACGTACTGCAGGCACCACCCTTAGTGATGGAGAGAAATCTTCCTTTGACGTTTCCTTCTTTGCTTCTACGGAGATAAAAGCGGGCGAAAAGCTACTCATTCGCCCGGGCATACGCTATGGTTATAACAGCATTTATACTACTGAGCCTTCCCCTGCCATTAATTTTAAATACCAAATTACATCTAGTTCTCAAGTTCGATTGGGTTATGGCAGGGGGTTCAGGGCTCCTTCTTTAAGAGAGCTATACCATGAGTTTATAGATAGCAATCATCATATAGAAGGAAATGAAGATCTTGAGCCTGAGTATTCTCATTCTTTCAATGCTGACTTTACTAAAAGCTTCCCTCTACAACATATGCAAGTGGTATTAGCTGGCTTTTACAACAACATAAAAAATCGCATCGGCTATATTAGTCCCGAAACTGCCAGTGGTGATATGATGACCACTTACCGAAACATCAGCCGGTACAAGACAATAGGAAGTACCCTTACCTTACAATACCATTACAAAAATCTTAATATTTCTACCGGACTAGCCTATACAGGTCTGTATCAGGAACTACAAGATGCTTATGATATACCTGAATTTGTATATGGCGCTCAGCTGAATGGATCCTTTTCATACCACTGGGCACAGCCTGATCTTTCCTTTAGCCTTTATTATAAATACAACGGTACCTCTAAAGATTACTTCGAAATAACTCAGGAAGATGGAAGCACTGCTCCCGAACTCCAAAAAAGAGAAGGCTACCACCTACTCGACCTGACTATACAAAAAAAACTCACAGAATGGGCCTCACTTTCTATTGGCTCTAAAAACATAACCGATGTAACCTCTGTAAAAAACAACCGAACTACCGGTGGGGCTCATGCTGATACTTCCGGCCAGACTTCCGTGGGTTACGGACGCTCCTACTTTCTAAGAATGAATTTTAAACTACAATCAAAACAATAACTATAAATAATGACGATGAACAGACCGTATACTTTTATTATGATGTGCATAGTACTGCTGTGCGCCGCTACTTTGATGATCTCTTGCGGAGATGATGATGGTGGTCCTGCTCCAGTAAATGTGAATTTTAACAACACTGAAGTAGGCCTTTCAGGAGATAATGCTACTGAAGTATCTATTGTCTTTTCAAGAGCCGCTGAAAGTGCCGGGAGCCTAATGATTACTGCCAGCTCTGCAGACTTGGTGTATGGAGAAGATAACGACTATTACACTGAACCTGCTGCTGAAGATAACGTAGTAACTATACCTGTAAGTGTTGGAGACACAGAAATTTCATTTTCTATTGCTCCTGGCACTGCATTAAATATTGAAGAAGATAAAACTATCAGTTTTGCCCTTTCTTCTAATGTTGAAAGCTTTATTGCAGGCACTAACAACACCTTAACCGTTACCGTTTCAGAAAATTTTGTAACTCCTTCTGCCACTGTTACAGCTAATGTAGGCGAAGGATCGAGTAGAGAACAGCATTTTTATCTTGATCTTGATAGATTGGAAACCACTACTGTAAACAGAAACAATTATGACTTAGCGTTGGAGTCTGCCGGTGAGGGTTTCAATATACTTCTTAATGCCAGTACTATTATGAGAGCCGCTGCTACAGACGAAGCCGACTTCGAAAATATTACTGAAGAGGACGTAGAAAATGCTTCTTTTTCTGCTGATGTAGCCACTGGAAATTCATTTTTTGAGGGTTCATTTGAAGAGACCGCTTTTTATAACTGGGACGCCAATGGTAACACCAGCAATGTTTACATAGTAGACAGAGGTACTGAAGCAACCGTTCCTCGTGATGTAGATCCAGTACATAGAGGCTACCGTAAGGTACAATTAACAAAATCAGGAGATGAGTACACCATCCACTCTGCTAACCTGGATGGTAGTGAAGAAACTACTTTCACTGTAACAAAATCCGATGATGTTAATTTTAAATACGTACATTTCAATAATGGTGAAGCAGAAATAGAGCCTGCCAATTGGGATATTGTGGTAAGAGCCGTAACTTATGTAATATCTGTTCCTGGCTATTCTATGATATACAATACTTTGGGAGCTTACCATAACTACTACGGAGGTAGCTCTGTAGCTTTGATAGATCTAACAGAATCAGAACAAGGGTTTGAAGATGTAACATTGGAGCAAGCCACTGAAGCTTTAAATGATACCGATAATGGTTTCAATACCATTGGTGTAGACTGGAGAACCAGTAGTCAAACCGGTGGTTATACCATTCATGATAAACAGATTTACATTATTCAAGATGAGGAAGGTAATATATTTAAGCTGCACTTTACAGCTTACTTCTCTGCTGAAGATGGAAGTACTGAAGCTCCTGAGATCCAATACGAGCACTTAAACTAACCATAACTATGAAAAAAACACTTCTTATTATTATGCTTTTGAGCCCTGCCCTACTATGGGCTCAAAAGCAAAAGAAACAAGATGTAGCGTCTATAAAGTCAATGTGTGGCTGCTACAAGGTATATTTCAATTTTGCAGAAACCTTCTCACCTAAAAGAGATTATGAGTTTCATGAAAACTATAAGTCTCATGCCTACGAGTGGGTTACTATGGCAGAAGAAGATGACGACAAGCTCTCTTTACAGCATCTATTAGTAATCAGAGATACCATGATTATAAAACACTGGAGACAAGACTGGCTATATGAAAACACTGATTTATACACTTATGACAAAGACAAAACCTGGAAACCGGTGTCATTAAGTAAAAATGAAGTGAAAGGACAGTGGTCTCAAAAAGTATATCAGGTAGATGATGGCCCCAGATATGAAGGTTCTGCTACTTGGATCCATGCTGATGGAAGAGACTATTGGGAAAACACTACCGATGCTCCACTACCAAGAAGAGAGTACACCAAGCGTGATGACTACAACGTGATGAAAAGAAGAAACCGTCAGGAAATTACTGAAGAAGGCTGGATTCACGAACAAGACAATGACAAAGTACTGAGAGATGGCGAAGATCAACTCATTGCTCAGGAAAAAGGCTGGAATACTTATACTAAAGTAGAAGATAGCAAATGTAGTGCTGCCAAAGCCTGGTGGGATACTTACTCTGCTTATTGGGCTGACGTGCGTGCAGTATGGGATGAAGTGTACGAAAGCAAGAAGACTTTAGCCTTAAAAACTAAGGTAGAAGACCAATTTTTATACGAGCAACTCTTCGCTTTGCAAGAAGATTACAAAGGAGAGCATGACTCAGAAAAGGCTAAGGCTACCATAAAAAAAGTAATACAACCTTACATTGAAAGCGATATACAGCTAGCCAGTAACTAGTTAATTTTTAAGCCCTCATTGGCCAGTATTGAATTTGTCCTTCGCTGGCCAAGTGAGGCACAAACTAAATTCGAATCATTCTTAGTTTAATCCTTATTTTATATTCATCTCCTTACGGAGAAAACAAAAAAAGAGGCTGTTTCAAAAGTAATTACTTGATTAGTTAATGTCACATTGAGGAACTTGAAGTGTTTTTCCTTTCAAAAGAATGAAAATTTCAAGAACCTCAACCTGACCTAAAAGTTACCTTTGATACAGCCTTCTTTACTATATATTTAATAATCTACTATTTCCTCACCTGACCGCTTCCAAAAACATAATATTTATTAGTTACAAGCTGCTTAAGCCCTAAAGGCCCGCGGTGGTGCAACTTGTCTGTACTGATAGCCAGCTCTGCGCCTACTCCCATTTGTCCACCGTCTGTGAACCTGGTAGATGCATTATGATAAACCGCTGCGCTATCCACTCCTTCCATGAATTTCATAGCATCATCAGTGTTTTCGGTAAGTATAATGTTGGAGTGACCTCCAGAATACTTATTAATGAATGAAATGGCATCATCAAGCCCATCTACAGTAGAAATTACTGCTTTCATAGCCAGGAATTCTTCATACCAAACATCATCACTTTCAATTTTATCTGTAGCAGAAAGTGTCTCAAGCACCTCTTCTCCTGCCACAATGTGTACCCCCTTCTCAGTTAATGCAGTTTCAATTTTATGAAGTACATCATCTAACTGAGGGTGATTTTTATCAACTAATATTTTATCGAGAGCATTACAACCGGATATCTTGTCCGTTTTAGCATTTACCAAAACAGGAATCACTTTTTCCATATCAGCATCAGGAGCTACGTAAGCAAAGTTATTACCTCTACCACTCACTAATACTGCGCACTTGGCGTGTTGTTTTACAAACTCTATCAGTCTCTCCCCTCCTCTTGGTACAATAAGGTCCAGGGGCTGATCAGGGTTTCTTAAAAACTCCTGCGTAGTGGCTCTGTCCATTTTCAGGTACTGGATCCAATCTTTATCAAGGCCATTATCAGCTAGTGCCTTGTGCCAGCACTCTACCAGCGCCTCATTACTATGGTGCGCCTCTTTACCACCCTTAAGCAAAATCTTATTATTAGCTTTAAAAGCTAAAACTGCTGCCTCTATAGTAACATCTGGGCGAGACTCATAAATGATCATTATAGTACCAAAGGGTGCTGTTTTATTAGTGATATTAAGGCCATTATCTAATGTTCCTTTGCTTATCACCTGACCTACAGGATCATCCTGCGCTAACACCTCTTTCACCGCTCTGATCATATCATCTACTTTGGCATCATTCACCACCAATCGGTCATAAAGAGCCTGATCATCACGATCAAAAGCCTCAAGGTCCTTTTTATTAGCAGCAATAATCTCTGCACGGTCACTATCTAAATATTGGACCATAGAGTTTAAAACTGCATTCTTTTTGTCTGTGTCTATTAATAGCATAAATTATCTTCTTGAATTTTGATTTTATTACTTCTTTTATTGTTCAGCATTTACTGTAACAAGAAAAATTAATCTTCTTCCTGATATATGCGAGTACCGACATTTTTACCATGAGCGATGTCAACGATCACATCCTCTCTTTTACCATTGGCTATGTAAGTAGGAATGTCCTTGGCAGCTGTTTTCTTAGCTACATTAATTTTAGACTCCATTCCTCCACGGCCTTCTCCTTCTTTCTTGCCTGATGATTGAATAAACTGCTCCACTGACTGATCAGTAGTTACTGTTTTAATCAGATTAGAATCTTCATCATCAGGGTGCCCGTCAAACACACCATCTGTATCTGTTAATAAGATAAGTGCATCCGCATGGATGAGTTCTGCCACTAAACTGGCCAGCTCATCGTTATCTGTAAACATTGACATTGATAATGATACGGCATCATCTTCATTGGCAATAGGCACTATACCCTGGTTAAGCAAGCCTTCATAACAATTAATCATATTGTCACGGTACTTACCTGGGGCAAAATCCCTTTTAGTGGCCAATACTTGTGCGCAGCGCATTCCATAATGATGAAACAAGCTGTAATAATGACGCATCATACGTGGTTGCCCCACAGCAGAATATACCTGTCGGCGTGTAGTGGGGTCTATAATCGTGTTGCCATCCAAAACTTCTTTTCCGGCAATTACCGATCCTGAGGATATCAACACGCAAATGATATCTTCCTCATACAATCGGGCTATCTGGTCTACTAACTTCTTAAGGATAGGTACTACTATGCGATTATCCTTGTTAGTCATCACATTGGTACCTACTTTTATTACAATTCTCTTTTTATACTGTTTTTCAACTTCCATTTTATTATTTACCTAGTTCAACTGCTCTATCAAATGCTGCGTATGCGGCATCCTCAATTAATTGCCTCACATTATTATCATCCATAGAATCTAATGCGGCTCTGGTGGTTCCACCTTTAGAGGCCACACGGTTCATCCATGATTGAGGTGATAGGTCAGATTTATTAAACAGCTCTACAGCACCTTCAAAGGTCTGGCTTACCAGTACTTTAGAGTCGTGGTCAGAAAAGCCCATTTTTTTGGCGGCATCCATCATAGACTGCATAAAATAGAATACATATGCTGGTCCGCTACCAGAAATACCTGTAGAGGCATCTATATCATTTTCAGTATCTAACCTTACTGATTTACCAGTGGTATTTAGCAGGTTTTCTACTGTAGATAGTTCTAATCTTGATACCGTTTCTGAAGCAGTAAAAGATGTAAGTCCTTTACCTACCTGAGCTGGCAGATTAGGCATAGCTCTTACCACCTTAGATATACCAAGGCCTTCCTGAATAGTTTGAATAGTAACACCTGCCATGAGAGAAATCACTAACTGATCTTCTGTCATTTTAGATTTTATGTCACCAAAAAGCTCATCAATATGATAGGGTTTTACCGCGATAAAAATAATGTCAGCCGCAGGCAAACACTCTTCCAGATCTGTGTAAACATCAAAACGGCTTATAGTTTCCAGCTGCTTTGATTTTTCCTTATCAGTATCTGAGATCATCAGGTTATCACTAGACAAAAGCTCTGATTTTACAAGAGCCTTAGCATATGCTAACCCCATGTTTCCCGCTCCTATTACTAATACTTTCATTTCTTAAATGTTAATTTTAAGGTTTTGTGTTTAAAAAATCACCTCATATAATACAACCATTGTGCATTTCGACCTTTTTTAGAAAATTATCTTGTGCATTGGGCAGGAAGATGGTGAAACTATAGCCCTATCTCGCTCCAATGGCTGATTAAAAAAATTCCTGACATTTTTTATTGCTATTGACAAATGTGCATGAAATGTGACATTCAGTCACAAATAGGTAATTATGTCAGTAAATAAACACCATGACATAATGCCTCATTTTATGGACTAATTTAATTTTACGTATATTTTTATGAACTTATAGGGAAATATCACGTGACACAACAACCTGAAAAGGTGTCATGATTAGCATGTAAGGAACCCATTCTTTATTGACATTAAATAAAATAGGGTATGCCAATTTTTTCTTTGTAATGAGAGATGTGACAGATTGAAAAGGCAGGCGTTGAAAACAGCACTCCTACGGTAAGGACACACGGGGAAAATGGGTAGTTAAAGCTACAGGTTTGAGGAAAAGCGACGAAAGGCGGCATTATAAATGTCAGTGAAGATTGCCACGGCAATAGAATTGTGATTGAGCAAATATAAATGCAATGATATATTTCACATTAATGATTTGAATAATTCAAAAAAGACGAAGAAAGGAACTCTGGCTCAATTAGAGCCAGAGCTGTTTAAATAGCTATGAGCCCTTATGATTCATCCTTAAAATGAATACACCAAGCAAAATGAGAAAAATAAATAATCCAATACCAGAAGCAACAATTTTCCATAATACTAAAGTTTGGGAATTAATTTGTTTAATAAATACCCAAAAAATCCAGCCTAACAGAATAAGGTTAGGAATAAGTATTAAGAATTTTTGATTTGATTTTAACATGATGCAGCCGCTCCCGTTAAACCTCCTCCTATGGCACCGACTACTCCTCCAACGGTAGTTCCTATAACAGGTACAGCAGAACCTATTCCTGCACCTCCTAGTCCACCGGTAAGCGCTCCACCAAGTGTCCCTGCAGCGCATTTGCCCCAACTATCCCACCATCCTTTATCTTCGTCTTCTATTTTCTCCTTACCTCCATCAACATCTACTTTTCCATTAGTGGCTGTTTGATTCTGAAACAAATCAAAATTGGCGGCCATAAAGGACAAAGAGGATTGAAGAGATACTATTTGAGTTTTAAGAATTTCCTTTTCATCATCTGATAAATCTGAGTCTATAATACTTTGATTAATAACCCTTAGCGATTCTTTATATTCCTTTAAATGAATAGCAGTGTTAGACTTGGACTGTATGAGGCGTAAATATTGATTAGCCTCATCTGAAAGGTTTAACCCCTCATTCTTCCGAGCTTTTTGAAAATCCAATTTTTTAAAATTGACAGAATAAGACATTACAGCGTCAGAATTTACACCATATTTAGTCTCTAAATTTTCTTTACCAAGCAGCTCAACCAATTCCGTATTGGTAAATGTCTGATTTTTAGCACGCAACCCTTCTGCTATACTATTTAAATTATTTGAAATTATTTCTGATAATTCAGTATAGTTAGTTTGCGGTTCCATGTTATCTTCCTGATTACACGAAAAAAGAAGCATTAAGATGCTTAAAGTTAAAATAGATGTTTTAAACGCGTTTCGCATTTTTTTTAGAAATATTTGTTAGGCCTTACTTTTGTTTTTAGGAGCGTTCAGGTCAAATGCTTCTCCCGCTAGGGTCAATATCTACTTAAATACATCAGAGAGTTTTCCATTATATCAAAAGGTGATTTCCTTACTCACTTGGATATTATTCAATTGACCGTAACAACATAATGAAAGGGAAACAAACATTCCCTTTCATCTTTCAGAAATCTAAACTAACTAATCACTTACTAATATCATAAATTTAAAATATTTTATTAATATAATTAGTCATCATCTAGAAACATTAGCTTAGAATAATTATATTTTGACTTACATTTATATTATTTTACACGGGCACTTCGCTCGTATATAATTTAGGTAGCCATTCAAACACCTTCCCATCACTAGCTACACTCTTATAGTGAAATGATTCTGTAGTCATAAAATCTTCTAAATCAGGACATAGTTGCTAAATAGAAACGGATAGGTATATTTGTCAGCAGATTATATAATATTACAAAACAATGAAAATAAATAAATCCAACCTCTTTTTAATTCTGATGTTATTACCCATGATAGTAGGTGCTATTGTAACTATTGTTCAGGTATCAGGCTCTGAAGAGTATGCTATAAGTACAGATAATCAGACAATAACATCCCAACATCAGACAAGCCATGAGACCAAAATCGATCAAAAAAGAACGAAGATTGATACAGAAACCGCTATAGCTATAAAAAATAAAATAAAATAAAATAAAACAAAATAAAGATACTACATACGTTTTCTTTGTTATAGCCTTTGTAATTACTACTGTTTTTGGATTTCCTAAAAAAAAGCGTTTCACAAATGGCGATACCAATATAGAGAAAGACCTTCCCCAAACCGATATAGAGTTTATGCAAAAAATTGATTGGCACCCACTAAAAGGAGGCGGTTCCAATTTCAAAGCTCAAAAATTAAAAGAAAAAATGATTATCCGTAATTACCCATAATGTAAAAAAAAGGATTAAATTAGTGTATGGATATATTCAGTTTCACTACCCACTTCAGTGATGAACAATCATGCAGGGAGCATTTTAAAGGAGAACGAGACAAGTTAGGAGTTATATGTCACCGTTGCGGTCATGATCAGCATTATTGGATAAAAAGCCGATGGAGCTATGAGTGTAAAGCTTGCCGAAGTAGAACTTCTTTACGCAGTGGCACTATCATGCAAGACTCTAACCTTTCCTTTCTGGTTTGGTACAAAACAATGTTTTTAATGAGTGTTACCAAAAAAGGGTTTTCCAGCAAGGAGATTCAGAAGCAATTGGGATTGAAACGATATGAACCCGTATGGGCAATGGTTCATAAACTGAGAAAAGCCATGGGAAATCGAGATTCCAGATACACTTTGGAAGGAATGATTGAGATGGATGAGGGCTATTTTACAGTGGAATCAACTGAGATCGAGAAGAATAAAGGGAAAAGAGGTAGAGGCGCGGCAGGAAAACAAAATGTAGCAGTAATGGCTGAATCTACTCCTTTAGAAGATTTGGAAACAGGTAAAAAAGAACGTCAATGTCGCTATTTCAAAGCTAAAGTACTTAAAGACCACAGTTCACAGGAAGTAGACCATGTATTACAATCATCCATTGATGAACAAAGTATTGTATTTTCAGACCAAAGCACTTCCTATGTTAACATTGCTGATTATATAGAGCTTCACATTACTGAGAAATCTAATAAACAAACCACTAACGAGACACTTAAACCCTGATTATGCATTAGAAAACTAAAAGTTTAGAAAATCCTTCGATAATTGTGTAAAAAGATCGATTTTGATGAGGTATAAAAATCACCAGAATGGTTACTCAAAATATAGGGTCTTTACCCATTGAATATTCCTCAAAGCCAGTGACACCCTTTGGAGGGATGAGTTTAATGAAACGATTTATCGATCAGGTAGGGATACGAGAAAAATTAGCCGAACTGGCACTTCCATCTCCTGGTTCTAACCGAGGATATGACCCCAAGCAAATCGTAGAGAGTTTTTGGCTGAGTATCTGGACAGGGGCTAGTAGATACATCCATTGTGACTGGTTGAGATATGATACTGTTTTACAGTCAATTTTTGGCTGGGATGGTATGCCTAGCCAAAGTACCTACAGTCGTTTTTTTGGAAAATTCTCTCAATCCCTAAACAACGAAGTATTTCCAGAGCTTCAACAATGGTTCTTTGACCAGCTCCATTTAGGAGCACTCACCATTGATTTTGATAGTACTGTGATCACTCGATATGGAGATCAACAAGGGAGTAGTAAAGGTTATAACCCCAACAAAAGAGGGAGAAATTCACATCATCCTTTGATGGCCTTTGTGAGTCAAACCAGAATGGTGGCCAATGCATGGCTCAGGCCAGGCAACACAGCGGCCAGTAGTAGTTGCAGGGAGTTCATGGAAGAAACCTTTAAGCACGCCTTGGCAGGACAAAAAGTAGGTCTGGTAAGGGCCGATAGTGGTTTTTACAACGAAGAAATCATGTCATATCTAGATGAAGAACTCATCAATTACATTATGGCTGTACGCATGTACCCCAATGTGAAAAGCGAAGTTTGGGGACTTAAAGATTGGGTCAGACTGGCAAAGGGAATAGAGCTGAACGAGATGGTTTTCAGTCATGAAAACGGTAAGCCAAGACGATATATTATTGTAAAAAAGCAAGTTGACATCAGGCCAAATGCAGGAGGCAAGGAACTTTTTGAAGATCAGCCTGGCTATCGGTATAGTTGCTATGTGACCAATATGGATTTACCTCTGGATCAGATTTGGAACATGTACAACACCCGCGCTGATTGTGAGAACAGAATGAAGGAATTGAAACAAGATTTTGGGCTTGAAAATTTTTGTTTACAAGATTTTTGGGCAACAGAAGCCTCTTTCCGCTTTATCATGGTGGCTTACAATTTGATGAGTTTATTCAGGCATTTTGCGTTGAACCATCATCGAAAAGCAACCCTATCAACCCTCAGATCCTATTGCTTTGCATTAGGAGCCTGGACAGCAAACCATGCTAATAAAAAGGTTTTAAAAATCTCATTACCCACCAAAAGAAGACCCTGGATGGAGGGAATATTCTTGAACATATCGTCTACTAGTCCTCCTTTTGATTATTCTAATGAATAATCCGGGTTAAATGGGTACATATTACCATTAGCAATGCCAAAAGAACATTTCTAGGGAACTACCATAAGATTAAAGGAAAGTACCTTCAATTGTATCTCGATGAGTTTGTTTACAAACTCAATAGACGATACTTTGGTGATAAGCTCTTTGATAGGCTCGTTATAGCTAACATTACAGCATATGACTAATTACGGATAATCATAAAAGAAAAACAAGACCGTATTACTATTACTTCCAGCAGCATATTAAAAATTATAGGCTTGGGGGTGGTCCTATTTGGCTTAACACCTCTTATTTTTGACTATTTAACTGGCTTTTTACTCCACCAAATTCATAATTTTTCAGATTTGGCAGCATATACTATCCACCATGTAAATCTTCTTTATTTTATTCTTGTTGTTGCAGGGCTAGCCGTACGCTTATTTACCGGCACCAGTGCATTAATCCATTATCGCAAAGAAAAAATAGTAGCAGATGGGAAAATGATTGATTTCAAAAACGCCAAAGCTTTACAGATTATCAACGAGTATGTGGTTACACGAGAATCAGGCGCATATAACAGCTTTGAACTCAACCTGGTACTCGATGATTATTCAAGATTAAACCTTATGGATCATGGTGATTTAAATTCACTGATAGAAGATGCCAAAAAGATATCAAAAGTATTGAAAGTGCCGATAGTGTCTATCTCCAACTCTCTGTCAGACCCTTACAAAAACAAAATGCATGATATCAAAGCGGTATAACAGGCAGCATTCGTTTTTCTGTTCATTATCTTCATTCAAAATGTGCTAGTACCGTAAGGAAAATTAAGGTTACCGCATGGTCATTATTTATATGACTACCTTACCCTTTTGACATTTGTAATGCCATTAACTTATGTATTCCATGATAAGTGGCATTACAAATGCCTGAAAAGGTTTCAATCGTAATATAATCACGGCAGAGCAAGATTAGCTGGATATTATGCATAGTTGTTAATCACACATTGATTGAGTGATTTTATTTTTCCATTGAATCCAATGCTCCTGCAAGCCTTCTGGAGTAGTTTTTAGCTCACTGATGTCAAGTGTGTGATTAGACTTCAATGCTTTCTGTAATTGGTGTTTCCGTTGTGAGAGTGCAGGGGTATGATTCCACCCTCCTACATGATCGAATGAGGTATAAGCGTCGCACTTATTTTCTACTCTAACAAATGGTATTTTAAGGTAATAAGTAACATTTCCTGACCCCATACCTGCTGTACTCATTTCAATGTTATCGAAATCCACTTTAGAGTACTTTTCATTTTTGAAAAGCTCTTTAAGCTTATCCCCAACAATTCGAGACATTTTATTCGAGAATTGATGCGCAATATCATCACCATTTATAAACTCTTCCCCCTGATATTCCCCCGAACAATTATGATCTGTACAAGTAATATCCACTGTCTGATCTGAGAATACAAATGAGCAAATAAAAAATACGGTAAGTGATGCTATAGTCATGAAGAATAGCTTTTTTATAATCATCATTTAATATTCTTCTTTTTCACTTTCTTCAGCTCTTCTACATCTCTCTTGTCTATTTCTCTATTAGTAGATTTTTTAACATAAATAAGATCATCAAAGCCTATAATGGTGGCTTCGCTTTTATTAATCACAAACTTTATTGATCTACTTTTCACCTCTTTATAGTTCCTTTTGTCGAACCCTGCAATCTCAGGCAATAATTCAAGCTTAAAAGGCTTTTTAGTGATTCTTAAAAATGCTCTTTTAGGATCAAATATTATTGCTTTTAACTCTTTTCTACTCTCAGGTTGAATGTTACCAAGCGCAGAAGTTAGCCTATAAAAATTATCAATTGTGGGATTATACCAAATATCAAAATCATAAAGTATATCTTTTGGAAGGTTAATTGATAATCGGTGAAACCCATGAATATTGACCGCTGTACCACCAACAATCATGTAATCCACCATGTTACTTTCTAATAGAATTAGATACTTAGTAATTACTAAATTATTTAGTATATTATGTAAGCAAAGAATAATATATCCTTATGTTTACAGAATTTAAAGATACGAGTTTATTAAAGTTTATCGATTATTTTGATAGTGATCAGGTTTGTTTAAACTACTTGGCAAAGTACAAACATTCAAAAGAATATGAATGCAAGAAATGTGGACATCGTCACTTCTGGCCAGGTAAAAAAATGGGCAGGGTATGCAAAAGCTGTCGTTACAGTGAATCTGTTACAGCTAATACACTTTTTCATAAGTTGAAATTTAACCTGAGAAAGGCATTCTATATCCTTTTTGAAATGTCTACGACCTCTAAAAGTGTTTCAAGCATTGTGATGGCACAAAAATATGAGATAACACAGAAAACAGCTTGGTTATTTATGAGTAAAGTTCGTAGAGCCATGTCAAGTAGTGGCCAGTTTTCTCTCACAGGTCAATGTGAAGTGGATGAATTATTATCAGGCGGCAAAAGAAAAGGTAAGACTGGGCGTGGAGCCGCCAATAAGGAGAAAGTGGCTGTTGTCATTGAAAAGCAAGGTAAAACGGGAGTAAAGCGTATGTATGCTTTGCGAATAGCCAACTTTTCTACAGAGCAACTAGGCCGTTTGTTCAGCAAGCATATTAGCCCGGAAGCAGAGATAACAACTGACTTGTGGAGTGGATATAAGCCTTTAAAAAAGGTTTATAAAATCACTTCACAAAAAAGTGATCCTGGTGAAAATTTCAACCTGATACACAGGTGCATACAGCAACTTAAAGGTTGGCTCAGGGGCATTCATCATTCAGTAAGTGGCAAACACCTGCAAGGCTATTTGGATGAATATTGTTATCGCTTTAATCGGCATTCATCAAAAGATACTGCTTTCGACTCATTGGTTCAGAGAATGATAATGCATCCTCCTGTTCCTAAAAAAATGTTGGACCAATTATATTGCTTAAGCACCTAGTTCTACTTTCTAATTCAGCAACAATATTATCTAGCAATTCAAGACTTTTTATGTATCCTACGTCAGAGATGGGATTAATGGGGAAGTGAATTGTTCCTTTTTATATTACGGATTCTAGCCTTTTTAAACCCTTTTACGAATTGTCTTTGCTCAATAATCTCCTTCTCAGATGATTCTCTAGGAACTCTGTCTGACTTCATTTCTTCGATTGTAGCAAAAACTTCAACTTTCATGGCTTTACGAAAATATGTAAAAAAAACGAATAATAAATATTGTTAGTTCCAATAATTAAACCTTAATAGAATTTGGTTATTCCGCTTCTAACTATGTCACTACCTACCATTTGACACGTCCATCATGTATAGTTGGATATATAAATTCTCCATTTGTAATGCCTAGCCTTTATGTAATCCATGATCAGGGTGTTATAAATGCCAGAGGAGGGTGCAATCAGAATAGAATTGTGACTTAGCTATTCCACTAAACAGAATATACTTGTTACTCTTAACAGTACGCAAAATTCAATTCGATCTATCATATTTACAGCTACATAAAATCAGAAGACTAAACCATGCATCACTTTCACCTAATATTAACAACAGCCATCTTAGGCATGCTCTCATTTATAGATTATTCGAAAGAGCATACTTCTTTAACTTCTATCGAAATCCATACACAAGCGAAAGAAGACTTTAATGTGTTCTTTGAGAGATTTAAATCCGATTCCCTATTTCAAGTTTCAAGAACATTATTCCCATTCAAAGAAAAGCATCTTGACATCTATGACGATAGTATGATAGAAGAAGAAAGATCTCTTAACGATTGGCATCATCTCCATTTTGAATACAAAAAAGACTATGCCACTCGAGAAATTGATGCATACAAACAAGAGGTTAAAATCTTTACAGACACAGCTAAAATCTTGTTATTAGGAATCGACAATGGAATCAATGTACATTATTACTTTATTAAAAAGCAGGGAAAATGGTTCCTTTCTAATAAAGATGATCTTTCTACTTAATTGTAAATTATATTGATTTAGAAAAATCCATCATTACCCTCCTCACACACAAACAAAAAACAACACCAACTTATACCAAAAACTTATTTCGATATTTGTCGAAATATATAAATATTAGTAAATTCATAATATGAACAAGGCTTTTAAAGCGCTCAATGACCATACGCGCAGAGAAATACTGGAGCTGCTGAAACTGAAAGACAGGAGTGCCGGAGAAATAGCAGCTCATTTTAATATGGGAAAACCTAGCATTTCTCACCATTTAGATTTGCTTAAGCAAGCAGAATTAGTAAGTTCAGATAAGCAGGGTCAATTTGTTATTTATAGCCTAAACACTACCGTGATTGATGATTTATTAACCTGGATGCTAAACCTAAAAGACCAACAACCATGAAAACCTCCATCGAAAAAGAAATATTCCTTATACTTATATTAGTACTGCCTTTTGCCCTACTGGCCTATCTGTGGAACAAACTGCCTGAAGAAATCCCCATACATTTTAACATTAATGGGGAAGCAGATGATTGGGCCTCCAAAACTACCGTACCCTATATTTTTGGAGCTATTTTACTGCTCACTTACACCACATTTAAGCTAGCGCCTGTTTTTACTCAAAAAAAGCAACAGATTCAAAAAATGGGAAACAAATATTTTTGGGTGCAGCTTTCTATCATGGTATTACTTTCTGTGGTAATGTGTTTTACCTTACTCTCCTCCATCAACCAAAACCTGAATATAAATGATTACCTCCCCTACCTGCTGCTCATGCTTTTCTGTATTTTGGGCAACTACCTACAATCTATAAAGCAAAACTATTTTATAGGCATAAGAACACCCTGGACTCTACGCAGCAAAGAAAATTGGAACAAAACGCACCGGGTTACGGCAAGATTATGGGTGTATGGAAGCATTTTGTTTCTTATTTTGGTACTTATCACCCCCTCCAATTTATCTATGCCTGTGAGTATAGCAGGTATAGCCGTATTTGCCATTGCACCTATTATCTACTCATATGTATTCCATCTAAAGCAAAAGCAAAGCAGCTAAATAAATATTTTACTCACACCTAAAAGTCCTTTATACCTGGCAGAAGAAGCATAGTTATATAATGAGTTAAAGGTATATTCTATCAAGTTATTGGCTCTATCATGCTATTGTATATCAATAGGTTGTATTGCCTAGTTATCCACCTCTATTCAGTTCTGCAACTCGCTCCAGGTTAATCAACACTACCACCTTCATGTAAGTTTGGTCGCTAATAGTAGCTATCTGCCCGTTAATTTTTCCAAAGCGAATATTCATTAATATAAAATCACGTGTCAGCTCTTTAGCCCTTCCTCCAGGGAATGATTAAATAAATACATAGTTCAAAGACAGAATGCCATCATCAAAAGGAACGAAACCAGAAATGTCTTTCTTTCCCAGCAATTGAAAAAACACATAGATATTTCAATCTATGATTCTACCCTTATTCATCACACACGTAATGACACCCTCACTATCAAAAGATTATAAGTATAAAAACCATTAAAATTTGACTAACTTATTCATAATCAACCCAATCACCCTATTGTAAAATTTTCATAACGAACCACTAAACAAATATTAATTATGAAAAAGGTTGTACTTTTTAGCTATGTAGCACTATTAGGTTTATTTTTCTCTTGCGGCTCTGATGATGATGGAGATACCGCAGCAGCTAACGGCACCATTGAAATTGGAGATGATTCTTACTCGGCCACTTCCGGAATTATGGTAGATTTCGGGTCTGATGGAACCCACTATAATATAGACTTCACCATTTCGGATGGAACCGTTAATACTACCACTGGAGATTATGATGGATCATTCATGGTCTATGCAGAGTTATTTGCACCAGGCAGTTCCTTCTCCACAGGTACATTCACCTATGATCAGAGCCCTGAAGATAGCGACTATTACTTTACCAGTGCCTCTATTACGCTAGATGCCAATGACAATAATGAATTAGGTGATCTGTCAGATGATTACTACTTTGCTACTGGAGGAACCATCATACTTAGTGGAGGAGGTGATAACTATACAATCACTTATAACCTTACGCTAAATAATGGATCAACCCTTACAGGTAGTGCGTCTGGAAGATTCCAATCTTTCTAAAATATAACATTACATCGTTATCACCCCAAAAAAGAGGCTGTAGTACCAAACGGTCTCTTTTTTTTATGCTTGTTTATAAAGGAGCTCACATTTATTGTACTTCTCTTTTTCCATGTAACAAAACTTCACATATTTGAGCTTTCAATTTAGAATTTACCTATTTTTTAAAAATTCCATAACAAATCAAATAAATATCATTTATGAAAAAAGTTGTACTTTTTAGCTATGCAGCACTATTTGGCTTATTTTTCTCTTGCGGTTCAGATGATGATGGAGATACCGCTACAGCTAACGGCACCATCGAAATTGGGGATGATTCTTACACCGCCACCTCTGGCATAATGGAAGATTATGGCGTTGAAGGAACTCATTACAATATAGACTTTACCGTCTCAGATGGAACTCTAAATACTACCTCCGGCAGATATAGTGGATCTTTTATGATCTATGCTGAATTATATGCACCTGGAGATTCTTTCTCTACAGGAACATTCTCCCATAATCTTAGTCCCGAAGATGACGAATATTATTTCAAGAGCGCCTACATATCTGTAGACGCCAATGGTAACGAGATATTAGATGAACAGGCAGATGATTACTTTTTTGCCACAGGAGGCTCTATCACAGTATCTGGTAGTGGTGATAATTACAGCCTTACTTATAATCTTACCATGAGCAATAGTTCAACTATGACTGGTACTGTTTCTGGAAAATTCCAATCCTTCTAAAATAGAACATTACATCGTTATCACCCCAAAAAGAGGCTGTAGTACCAAACGGTCTCTTTTTTTTTACACTTGTTTGTAAAGAAGCGCACATTTATTGTACTTCTCTTGTACCGTGTAGCAATTCTTTCCATATTTGCGCCCGCAATTTAGAATTTCTATATCTTGAAGTTGTTTCACAACATCGACATTGAAGAGCCCAAGGGCCTATTTTCCAGATCCTTGGCTTGGATGCTTGACAAGGGACTATTTTTTATAAGCCTAATAGCTTTTATAAGTGTAATAGTTGAAGCCGGATTTAAGCTACCTGAATGGACCACAGCCAGTATTCAGTTTTATTACTTAATCTGCATCTTCTGTTTTATCGCCACATTGTCAGTGAGGGTTATAACTACCTTCTTGTACGGCAAGTCCAGTAAAAGGATACTCTTTTCTGAATATTTTTTATTTGCCATACTAGTGATCATTCTTTTCTTTCACTGGCTGGTGCCAGAAGGAGAAGAAAGTAAACTCATAATTGGCGGCATAGCATCAGATCTTTCTATTATCAGGTTTCATGTAATCATTCTATTCATTATTGAGTTTTCAAAACGCTCATTACAGTTTCAGAAACTAGACATTAACCCTGCCGTACTTTTTACTGGTAGTTTCCTATTACTCATACTTATTGGTACGCTATTACTCATGCTGCCTAAAGCTACCAATAACGGCATTTCACTCATAGATGCATTATTTACATCAACCAGTGCCGTTTGTGTTACCGGACTGGCGGTGCTAGACACTTCTAAAGACTTTACACACTTTGGCCAGGTAATTATACTCATCCTTATACAAATTGGGGGTTTAGGAATAATGACCTTTACCAGCTTCTTCGGCTTCTTCTTTAAACGTAATTCCAGTATTGAAAATACCCTTTTTATACAGGATTTTATTAATGAAAAGCGGATGAGTAAAATTGTGAGTACCACCCTAAAAATCATCGGTTTTACCCTCTTTTTAGAGCTGCTAGGCAGTGTGCTTATATTTTTCACTATTCATGATCAAATGTCAGAACCTGGTGAAGCGGTATGGTTTTCGCTATTCCATTCTATCTCCGCCTTCTGTAATGCAGGTTTCTCTACCTTAGCGCAAGGACTATATGATCCGGTAGTAAGGCACGTTTATTCACTGCACCTGGTCATTTCAGCTCTTATAATATTAGGAGGAATAGGCTTCCCAGTAATATTTGATGTTTACAATAGCTTTAAATACACCTTCTCTCAAAGGTTTTATCACTGGTGCGGAGAAGGACAATATAGACACAAAGGACGTCATTTAACGGTTCACACTAAAATAGTGCTAGTAACTACCGCAGTGTTACTTGTAGTAGGTTTTGCCGCTTACTTCTGGGCCGAGCAGCACAATACACTGGTGGGATTATCATGGTATGAACAAATTATAGTATCTATCTTCGGTTCTGTTACACCTCGTACCGCGGGTTTTAACACTGTAGACATGAGTAAACTAGCTGTGCCTACCGTATTAATATACCTCATACTGATGTGGATCGGCGCCTCTCCTGGTTCTACCGGAGGGGGTTTGAAAACCACCACTTTTGCTGTGGCCGTATTGAACACGCTGAGCATAGCCAAGCATAAAACCAGAGTGGAACTGTTTAGAAGAGAAATCTCTAACGAATCCGTAAGAAAGGCCTTTTCTGTCATTATCATGTCTTTCTTAGTAATAGGATTATCGGTATTTTTTGTGACCCTATATAATCCGGAGATGCCGCTTATTGCAGTGGCTTTTGAATGCTTCTCTGCTTTTAGCACCGTAGGCTTAAGCCTGGGCATTACTCATGACTTACACGTACTGAGCAAGATCGTGATCATAATCACTATGTTTATAGGCCGTGTAGGTACATTAACCATTCTTGTTGCACTAATAAGAAAGGCCAAAACACATACTTATCAATATCCGCACGAAAGTGTATTTATTACTTAATAGCATTTAATTATGAACTACATTGTTATAGGATTAGGAAATTTCGGTTCAACCTTGTCTGTAGCGCTTACAGAGATGGGTTTTGAAGTAATCGGGATAGATAAAGACATGGATAGAGTAAATGCTTTTAAGGATAGCATTGCTCACACTATGCGTATGGATTCGGGTGATAAGACCGCCATGGAAACGTTGCCTTTAAAGGAATGTGAAGCTGTGATAGTTTGTATTGGAGAAGACTTTGGTGCTTCTGTACTGGCCACTGCCACGCTAAAAGAACTTGGTGCTAAAAAGATTATAGGCAGAGCCATTTCTGATCTTCACCGCACGGTGATTGATGCCATTGGGGTGCATGAGATTGTAAGCCCTGAAAGTGAATCTGCCACCAGACTAGCTAAAAGGCTACAGCTAAAAGATGTGATCGACTCCTTTGAACTTTCTCCTGATTACAACATTCTTGAAATAGAAATTCCTGAGCGCTATATTGGCAAAACGATATTACAAAGCGACTTCCGAAGCGAATACAACCTTAACGTAATCACCATCATAAGAAAGGTAAAGAAAAAGAACATGCTTGGGCATGAAACTTACAAGAAACAGGCACTAGGTGTAGTATCTCCTGAAACTCAGCTTAATAAAGAAGACATATTAGTGGTTTTTGGTAGCAACAAAGACATAAAAAGAGCCTTTGAAACAGGAGACTGATTCATAAGAAATAGAAAGTAATGAGGAAACACTCGGTCTGTGAAAGGCCGAGTGTTTTTTATATCATGTTGCTAAAAAGCCTGAGTTTCCGTTTAATTATTAATAAACAGGTTAAGTGCCTTCAAAGTCTCCTCTCTTTCGAAATACCAATCTGAATAAGGCAATGGAAATACTTTAATGCCTGCTCTATGAAGTATCCTGTATCGCTCCACGCCGTAAGCTGACTCATAAGCGCCGGGAAAACCTATCAAGTCGACACCTATGTATCTGTTTTCTTTTTTCAATAACAAATCCATACTCAAGCCTGCTACCTGATAGTTAGGCCACATTTCATTTATTCCTGCTTCTGTTAATGCCTCTGACACTTCATCTAAAAAGCGGTCGTGCAGCTCTGCGTCTTCATTCTGGTACTTAAGCCTTTGCTTATTTACAGACTGAACATACATACTAAATAACGACTCCTTTTTAAGTTCTTCTGGCTTAATTGATAAATACAAATATTGCCTTTGTCTGGCTCTGGTGATTGACACGTTAAACACATCTTCTTTATTAAGATGTATGAAAGCCGAATGGTGCGTATCCTTGTCTACCGCAAAAGATAAATGCATGATGTCTCTTTCTTCACCCTGAAAACTATAGGCCGTACCTACTCTAAGCTGATGCTTTTCTATCTCGCTAATGGTAAATGCATTAACCAGTAATTCACCAAGATAATCGACCTGGCCTCTAAATGGAGACAGTATGCCCACAGAGGTAGCTATTCCTGCTTCCAGCCCTTCTTCCTCATCAATTAATGTTCTTATTCGCTTGATAATAAGACTGGCTTCCTTTTCATTATAACCTCTTTTCTCTCGCTTACCTTCGCACATCTCCATAACTATGCTATCTGGCTGATGATCTGGCCTGCTAGTCATGATATGAAGGTTATTATCATAAAATTGCTGGTTACTAAAAGCTATAATGGGCTCAACACTACGAAAATGTTCATCGAGCATAGCTATTTGATCCCCGGAATGGAGCTTACTCATTACTAAATCAAGAATGCTCTTGCTTCTGTCGTTGAGATGCTCAGGGTTCATCGCTTGCAAGCCATGCTTTTCTCTAAATATGGTCTGCAGGTCAGTTGATAAGAAAGAAACATGCTTCAGCTGGCATGGATCTCCTGCAAACACCACTCTTTTGGCTCGTTGCATCAGAGGCAGACAGCTGGCAATATCACATTGAGTAGCTTCATCTATAATTACTACATCAAACATTTCCTTAGTAAAAGGCAATACATCTTTTACATCAGCCATTGTAACAGCCCAAATAGGAAAAGCTTTAAGAATCGCCTTAAAGTCTATTTTAGAAAAGAGCTTAAGCGTTTCTGTATCACTAGCCAGCCCAAGTCCCTCTCTAAACTGCTTTATATCATTCCAATTATGCTCTAGCACTTCCAAAATCTGAAATACATATTTCAGCTTAATCAACTCCAGAGTCTGCTCTATTTTTTGCTCATCTGCCTCTCCCAGTCGCTCGCTAATCTTCCAAACCGGTGTTTGGTACCTATTCCTTAAATCAAGATATTCCGTTTTAAGCCAATTCCATAAACCTTCTCTCTCCTTACTAAGGTAATCACCCCAGCGCATTTCATTATCCACTTCTAAGATCAGGCTTTCCTCCAGTGTACGGGTGTCCTCTTCCAGCTCCTGTAATTTCCCTTTCAGTTCAGTAATCCGTTTCGCCAGCTTAAATGCATCCATTCTGCCAGCAATACCAAACTCTTCAATCAGGTAACGAAGTTTATTCGCCCTACTCAGCAAAGCCTTCAAAAAACGCATCAGCGGAGTGAGATACCTTCTCTTTCTGCCTCCACGAATTACGCACCTGTCTATGCCCAGCTGAGAAGCTACTTTAGAAATTATAACATCTACTGCCTCGTCCGTTCGGGAAGCTATAAGTACAGACTCACCCCTACTCATATGCTCAATAGCCAGAGCGCCAATGGTATAACTCTTGCCTGTACCAGGAGGCCCCACAATCATAGTAACAGGATGCTCTGCGCCAGACTTAAGTATCACTTGCTGTGCCTCACTCAGAATTACCGGAATCCTTCCTTTAATATAATCCCCTGAAGTAGATGAAATAGCAGGATTCTCGTCTAGCAAATATTGTAATGGCGCAGAATACTCTTCCTCAGTAATCATTTCCTTCAGCTCATTGAGTACTCCCCTAGTATTACTAGACTTAGCTACTACACCGAGCATACTGGCAGGAACGAGCTTTAATTTCCCTGCTTTATTGCTCTTAAGACTTGAAATGACCTTTTTAATTTCCTTAAGCGAAAGATTATCAGGATAGCCGTAAAGGCTCTGAGCATCTACCTGATCAAAAAAGTTATTACATAGCTCTATTACACCTGCAATTTTATCAAAAGGCATAAGCTCATGAGGCAGGCGATCATGCAATTGATCGTATAGCTGATCATTAGTACCAGATTCTGTGAGTAAGTTCACTAAAGGATAATTGATCTTCCGACTGTCGGGCTTTACAGACAAGTAGTAAAAATCTTCTCGCTGTTCTATTTCAGCATTATAATAGACCAACGGAGAGCATAACCTTTTCTGCTCACCACTAGTATTAGTGTAATATCCACAAACAAAGAAAGCTGCATATAGCAGCTCCTTTTCTTTTTGGTACACTTCAAGTTTTTTTCGGATGCTTACCGCCACTTCATCTTCAATAGGGATGATGGGGGCATCACCTGTAAGTAGCTCTTCTCTACCTTCTATTATCAGGCGATTTTCAACCTTATTATCTAAAAAATCGAAGATAGAAAGCTCACGATTATCTGACCTGTAACAATCAAAAAAATAATGAATTGCTTTTGATAATTGACTAGAAACCATACTCAAAAGTAAGCATCCTGTTATTAAAAAGGATGCTTACTTTTACTTAAAACTTATAAGTTACTGAGCCTTTGAACCAAAATGGTGCTCCGGGAGTAAAATGGATTTCTTCTACAGGAGCAGGCTCGTTTTGCAATCTTGATTCTGTTGCAAATTGAGTTTCATTCCAGTCTGTATCAAATAAATTTTGGATATTGATACCAAAGTCAAAATTCTTCCACTGGTAGCCCAGGTTCAGATCTACCACGGTATATCCTTCGGCTACAATTGAATTATCTTCGTTAGCTGGCCTGTCATCAATATATCGAAGTCTGGCTCCTCCATAAATTCCTGAAGGGTGAATAACACTGATACCACTCATAACAGTAAAATCAGGAGCCAATGGAATGTAATCACTATCTTCAGGCTCATCAACTGAGCGTGCTAACGTATAATTTACATCTGTATCCCAGTACAACCATGATACGGGTTGATACCTCACACTTAAGTCAACACCTGTTCTTCTGGTTTTACCGCTAGGCTCTACCACACCAGCATCACCCACGTACACAAATTCCTGATCTAAATGAAGGTACCAGTAAGCGGCATTTAAAATCAACTTAGGAGTTGGCTTCCAAATAGCGCCGATGTCACTTCCCCAGGCCGCCGGCAGTATTTCATTTCCATTCTCAGCCACCACCACTCTGGCATCATTAGAATGAAACCCTTTACCTGACTTCAAGTAAAGTTGTAACTGACGAGAAGGATTATAAAGAATATTCAACTTAGGGCTTACTATGGCTTCAGATTCTGATTGTGTTTCATAGGCTGTAACCAGCTGATCATTGTAATTGAACTTAAAATAATCTACCCTTAACGCCGGGTTGATTACCCATTTCCCTAAATGATAACTCAGGTTAACGTAACTATACAGGTTGGTTTCATTAATATCACCTAATGCCAATGTATCTAAAGTGGTAGTTCTGTTTAGTGTATGAGACAGTTCATTGCCATTACTTTGGTCATTTCTAAAGCCCGCACCCCACTGAAACAGGGCTTCATTACCCAATAGATTTAAGGTATGGTTATATTCGCTATTGGCACCAAACATATCTCTGCTCTCAAACTGACGGATCTGATCTCCATTTTCGGGATCATCTAAGAAGAAAGTAAAGTTTGAAAACAGCTCAAAGTCATATTTGGTATAAAAAGCGGTACTCTTTACAAAAGTCTTCTCATCTATGGTTTTAACATAGTTAAAAATGAGGTTCGTCCTGCTCGTAGTTCCTCCTTCAGTATCATCTATAGCTCCAAACCTGGAGATAAGACCACTGTCTATCGCTCTTTGAGGTATTTGACCGGAAGCATCCCACGAGCTGGTAAAATGAGAGGCTGATATTGAAATTTTATCAGTAGCTGATACCCTACCTGTATATTTGGCAAGCATATTTAAGCGATTGAAATTCTGTGAGCTCTCAAAAGGTCCATCAGTAAGGTTATAATCCATAGCCACATAAGCAGAATGATCTTCTTGCTCTACCACCTGAAACATTCCTAAAAATCGTTGTGTATTAAACTGACCAGCCTCTAGCTTTACCAGGCTGTTATCCAGTTTTTCTTTGGTTTTAAAGCCAACATAACCGGCGGTGTTAAAATCACCTTGTCCGGCATAATAAGGTCCTTTTCCAAAATCAATTTTATCTATGGCTTCAGGAATAAGAAAGTGCAAGTCAGCATAACCTTGACCGTGAGCATGAGACACCATATTTACCGGCATACCATCTACTGAGATGCTTATATCAGTACCGTGATCAATATCAAAGCCTCTTAAAAACATTTGCTCAGCCTTACCACCACCAGCATGCTGACCAATTACCAACCCAGGCACTTTTCTAAGTAATTCCTGAGATGAGTTAACAGGAGTAGTTTTAAGGTTAATATCTGTAAGTACGTTGATAGCATCCATCTCTGGAGATACCAGTATTTCATCTAAAGAGATCACCTTCTCCTGGATACTGACCTGCAGCGGGGCATTTAAATTAGTAATCACCACGGTAGCGGGTTCATAGCCAATATGGCTCACTACCAATGTATCTCCTAGAGAAACTCTGGCCATTAAAAACCTGCCAAAGTGATCTGTGTGTGTATGATTTCCTGAACGATAATTCAGAATATAGGCTTCTTCTACAGCCCTACTATCCCCATCAACGACTTTTCCGTTGATTTGCTGCCCATAACTAAGGGATAGAGTAGTTAAGAAAATAACAGTAGTAAAAAGTAATTTCATAAAAATATAATTGGTTTTGATCGGGGCAAAGCTATTAAAGGCAGGTGGGCAAAACACCTCAAATATGATGACATCACCCATACACTTATGAAGGGCATTATCCTTTATATAAAAGGAAAATCAGTTGGTATTTATGACTATAAACAGATGAAAACAAACAACAATATGTCAATTTAACGCAATCATGATACATGTACCTTATCTTGCCTTTTCGCTAGTTTTTCTATTCCAGAAATAATGAAAAAAAGCTATTTTCATATTGTTGGAACAAGTAGTTAAAAGGATATGCAAAACGCTTTAAGTCTGTTGTTGATAGATGACGACATGGATGAACATGACTTATTTTCTTTCGCATTGGAGAAAGTGTCATCTAAGTTGGACGTAAGGGTATATGGGGTAACGAGTGGAAAAGAAGCATTTTCTTTTCTGAAGCAATCAGACACACCTCCTCCTGAGTTTATTTTCATTGATCATAACATGCCGTTTTTATCTGGAAAAGATTGTTTAGAGATCATCCGTTCTTTCCCTGGCATGCAATCTTGTGTCTGCATTATTTATAGCTCTGCGGAGCCTCAAAACACCTATGAGCTTAAGTCATTAGGGGCCTCTCATTTCTTCGTAAAACCTATTAACATCAGAAACTTCAGCGAAATATTAGAAAACCTCCTCTGCAAACAGGATGAGCTGCCCTTTATCATTACCTGAGAATTTCCAGAATAGCTTCAGTAGAATTATGTGTTTTATAACGAGTAGGAAGGTTGAGAATTACCTTGGTTCCATCTCTGTATTCACTTTCTATTTTAATGCTGCCTTTTAGTTTTTTAACGGCTTCTTTTACCACATAAAGTCCTAAGCCTGCACCTTCGCCCTGTTCGGAGGCTCGGTAAAACATGTCATATATTTTTGAAATATTCTCTTGAGGTATACCTATGCCATTATCTTCTATGGTTACCCTAAGCCTGCTTTCCACCTCTACTGCCTCTATTTTTAGCCAATTTGCTACTTTATTATGATCTGCAAACTTCACGGCATTAACTAACAGGTTATGAATAATCACCATGATACGATGTTTATCTCCTGTCCAGTTAAGTTCAGGTGCAATATCCAGCTCCAGCATTACCCTATCCCACATAGGCAGATAAGAAATGCTCTTCCAAACCTCATTTATTAAGGTGATAATGCTTACTTGCTCTACATCTATTTCTGTACGAGAATTTCTTGAGTACTCCAGAATCTGCTTAATAGTTCTATCCATAAGACTTAAGCGATCCTTAATAAGGTTGAAATACAGCCCCGAATCAAAATTAGAATTACCCACTTCATTCTGAGCTACATTAATAATACCTCCAATAGTAGCCAGCGGCCCTCTTAATTTGTGCGAAACACTGTAAACCAAGTTATCCAGCTCACTATTAATTTTCTTCAGATGTTCGTTTTGCCGAATTAATGATTTTTGATATTCCTTTTTTTGCCTGATATTCTCATATTTCTTAAGAATATTCTTGATAGATACAGGCAAACGACATAAGCTGCTTTTGAGAATATAATCATCTATTCCCTTTTTAAAGCAGCTCACCGCATATTCTTCAGAAACGGCTCCTGTAATAAGAATAAAAGGCACCTTAATGCCCATATTTTTACTTATTTCTAATGCTTCCATCCCTGTAAATTGAGGTAATGAATGATCAGAGATAATAAGCTGCGGATGAAATTCCTTGAGCGCTTCTATATACTCACTTTTAGTATCAACCCTTCTCAAAGTACATTCCAGCTCTTCTTTTGAAGCTCCCTCTTAATTAAGGTATAATCATCGAGGGAGTCTTCAATTACCAGTATTTTCAGTATACTTTTTTTCATTGTATTTATTTAACAAGAAACTATTGAAATTTTCCTTTCTTAAAATAGTCAAGATCTTGTTATAATACAATAAATAACAGGTATATAATTAAATGAGCTTAAATAATTAATTTAATTTCAAAAATGATATCAAATTAATGCTCAGTTAGCCCTTTCCAGCTATCAGTTCTAAACGGTGATGCAGGCAATCCTTCTTTATTATATAAATTAGCATCATCAGGATTATCTGCCCAGGCATATCTTACGGCTTTAGGATCAGACACTTCATCACTATATACTATTACTTTATCTCCTTCTATTCTTGCTTTAGCCCAGTGAAACTGCTTATCGTTACCAGCTATAGCAAAACCTCTTACATAACCATATTTATCTTTAGTAGTAAGCCCGCTGCCGGTGTTAGAAAAAGATAAAACCACCTCATTTCCCTTTACTTCCATTGATTCATAAGTAGGGCCAGAATAAACGATGTCTTTATTATAAGCTACCTTAAGTGCACTAAGCGCAAGTCTTAAGCCTACATCTTGCTTATTGGTAGGGTGAATATCATTGGCCAGACCTACATCTATTAAAACCGCCTCTCCTGTTTTAGGTAATGATAATGCCATATGCTGTGCCTCCCTCAGCTCTGCCCATTCACTATTATCTGGCTGAGGTTTAGCGGCCATATAGTTCGCTAGCTGAGCCCAGATAAATGGAAATTCATGCCCCCATTTTTCTCTCCAGTTACGTATCATAGCAGGAAACATAGTACGGTAATGGTATGCCTCATAGGTATTGGCCTCTCCCTGATACCAGATAGCACCGGTAATATGAAGGTTGAGTAATGGTGCTATCATAGCATTATATAATTGAGATGGAAAAGAATTAGGACCTGAGTCTTTCACGTCATACATAGCAGTAGTTACAGTAGCTTTAAACTGCCAGTCGCCCACTAAACTTAGCTTTTCACCATCTAATGAAAGGTAGAATTCCTCCGGAGAAGCTGTGGTGCCACCTCCACCACCGGTATCATACATTCTTATTATAATAGTGTTTTTACCTTTTTTTAATAGGCCTTTGGGTAATTCATAGAATCTGGTAGTATTCCAGCCCCCTTGGTCTCCTACCAGTTTGCCATTTACATATGTCTTATCATAATCATCTATGGCGCCCAGGCTAAGTACGGCCTTTTGATTGGTTGGGTCTTCGTTAATATCAAAATCATAACGATACCATACTATTCCATCTACATTACCTATTACAGACTGCTCAAACTGGCGCGGCATTTTTATCTTTTCCCAACCTTGTGTATTGGTCTCAGGAGCAAACCATCGTTCTTTTAATCCGGGATCGTCTTCAATCGCTTTTAAATAAGCCACTCTGTTTTCTTCCCACTTCTTCAGCTGCTTCTCATATTCAACAGGGTCCAGGTCTTTATATTCAGGATCTTTACTGATAGCATCCCAGCTGGTCCAGGCCTGAATGTAGGTACCTCCCCAGTTAGTACTGATAAGCCCAATGGGCACATCTAGCTCTTTATTAATCTTTCTGCCGAAGAAATAGCCTGCTGCCGAAAAAGAAGGAATATTCTCAGGTGTACACACCTTCCATTCGCCTTTTTTAATATTTTCTTTAGGTGAGAAGCTTCTATCCTGCTCCACAGTCAGTAAACGAATGTTCGGATGATCAGCATTTTTTATCTCCTTAGCAGCGTTGTCTACAGTGCCCCATCCATCTATAGGCATTTCCATGTTAGACTGCCCACTACAGATCCACACATCACCTATTAAAATATCATTAAGAATCACAGGATCGCCTTCTCCTTTAACCGTAAGTGTATAGGGTCCACCGTGCTTCATAGCAGGCAACTCTACTTGCCATTCACCATTTTTTTTAGCTTTAGTAGTAGCCTTTTCTCCATTAAACTCTACGGTTATTTGCTCACCCTTATCAGCCCATCCCCAGATGGTGATGGGTTGGTTTCGCTGAATCACCATATGATCCGCTAATACCTTGGGTAATTTCACTTTGGCATCAGCCAGTGCTGTACTCATTATGAATAAGATAAGCAGCAGGCTGTATTTTTTTAGTTTAGTTTTCATAGCGTTAATAATTATGGTTTTTAAACCATTTTATCTATTTAACTTGTATAATTTATTGAGTCCTTGAAACTATACTAAAACTAAAATAAATCAAAATACCGGGCTATTAATTATAACCCGGTATCGCGAATGTTTTTGGTGTAGGTTTGTGATAATGAAAGATTAACCTCTTTTCAGGAGATTAATTCATATCATATAATCATGGTTTGTGGGCATAAAGGTGTCATTGATTAACCAATACTTTAGCCCCAGGAATAAACATAACAGGACATTTAAATCTGTTAAAAGCGCTCTCTTCGCTTAAGTCCCATTTTTCCTGTAATTTCTTTTGGATGTTCTCGCAAATCACCACGAGGTCCACATCAAAGGTATCAATAGCCGAAAAAAGCCTCTCTTTCACAAAGCCCACTTCAGCCAGGAAGGTATGATCTACCTGTTGAATTTCAGGCATGTAAGCCTTTAGCTGCTCAAATTTGAGGTTGGCAGCATCCTCCTGCTCTCTTTTAAACTGAATTTTGCTTTTTATACTTTCCTGTGCACTACCAGTAATTAACCTATAGGCATATAGTATAATTAACTCACCCCCATGAGCTTTAGCAATGTCTAATGCCACAGAAAGACACCTCATCGATGACTCCGAAAAATCAGTTGGGTATATTATTCTTTTAAACATAGCTCTGGCTATTCATTCATATAATTTTTTCACTAAAGTAAAATTGTTTTTTGGGCGTTATTATGAACGTGAATCAAGCGGTTTACTGATTTTTATCATATTTTTGAGCCAGTCGACGTATTTTCTAAACTTAACTAACCAGTGAAAAACGAACATCCAGACCCCTACAAAGCCGTTTTCGAAGCCTGTGAAGAAGGCATTTTTGTAGTAAACAAAGAAGGAACTATAGTGATGGCAAACAGGGCTTCCCATAAGTTATTTGGGTATGAAGAAGGCGAATTGATAGGTTTGTCAGTAGAATTACTAGTTCCGCCAGCGGTAAGAGGGGTACACATAGATGATCGTAAAGCCTATGAAGCCAACCCTGCTCCCAGGCAAATGGGGCATGGCCGTGACCTGGCAGGTAGAAGAAAAGATGGCTCTGAATTTCCTGTAGAGATAAGCCTTAATATGGCTCAGATAGACAATGTGTACCACACACTAGCCTTTGCCATTGATATTTCAGAAAGAAAGAAAATAGAAGAAGCCCTTAAAAGAAGTGAAGAGCAGCTGATAGTATATGCCGCAGAGCTAGAAAAAAGGGTTACTAAAAGAACTCAAGACCTGGATAATACTATTAGGCAACTGGAGAGAGTTAATGCTGATTTGGAAGATCAGGTACGCATTAGAAAAAAAGCCGAAGATGAAACCAGACTAGCACTAAGTAGAGAAAGAGAGCTCAATGAGTTAAAATCCAGGTTCGTATCTATGGCCTCTCATGAGTTCAGAACCCCTCTAAGCACCATGCTATCTTCCGCCTCTCTGATAGAGCGGTATAAAGAACCCGGCACGGAGGAAAAAAGGCAAAAGCACATCAATAAAATAAAGTCCGCTATTGGCAACCTCACTAATATTCTAAACGACTTTTTATCGTTATCTAAACTGGAAGAAGGTAAAGTAGGCCTTGAAAAAGAGGACATAAAAATCAATGAGGTGCTCAAAGATATCACAGATGACATGGCTGATATCTGCAAAAACGGCCAAAACATTATTATCGACATCGATGAAAAAGAGATCCTTTTCCATACTGATGAAAAAATATTAAAAAATATACTTATTAACCTGCTAAGCAATGCTATAAAGTACTCTGAGGCAAATACAGACATTACTGTTATTATTAGAGAAGATCCTGATCTGCTTACTATTACGGTTAAAGATCAAGGTATAGGTATACCCGAAGGAGAGCAGAAGCATATGTTTGAAAGATTTTTCAGAGCCAAAAATGCTACCAATATTCAAGGTACCGGCTTAGGTTTAAATATTGTAAAAAAATATGTAGATATGCTGGAAGGAGAAATATCCTTTAGCAGTAAATTAAATGAAGGCACTACTTTTTCAATAGATTTGCCGAAAATTGTATAGATAAGAGAGTCTGACCAACCCTGAACTATGAGAAAAATTCTGATTATTGAAGACAATAATGAAATAAGAGAAAACATCGCAGAGATATTAGAGCTCGATGGCTACGAACCTCTTGAAGCCGCTAACGGAAAGGAAGGCGTGCAGATAGCTGTAGACCAACATCCTGACTTGATTATCTGCGATATTATGATGCCGGAATTAGACGGTTACGGAGTGCTACACATTCTGGCTAAAAAAGAGCAAACCGCTAATATCCCTTTCATTTTTCTTACAGCCAAGGCTGAAAAAACAGATATAAGAAAAGGTATGAATCTGGGAGCAGATGACTACCTAACCAAACCGTTTGAAGACACAGAACTGCTAGATGCCATACAGATAAGGCTCAAGAAAACAGAGGCCCTTAAAAAGGAATATAACAGCAATGCTGATGGCCTGAACCAGTTCATTAAAGACGTAAAAGATTTTCATGATCTGAGTCACTTACATGAAAACAAAAAGCCACGTCACTATAAGAAAAAACATGACATTTATCGCGAAGGCGAGTATGCTAACTATGTATACTTTGTAGCTAGTGGTAAAGTAAAAAGCATCCGCACTAATGAAGATGGCAAAGAGCTGATTACCAGCATTTATACTTCCGGCGACTTTTTCGGCTACGAGGCACTATTAGAAAACATAGAACACCCTGATAGCGCTGAAACCATGGAGGAATCTGAGATCATTCAGATCCCTAAAGAAGAGTTTTTTGATCTTGTATACAGCAATAGAGAAGTATCCAGAAAATTCATAGAAATGCTCTCTAATAAAGTATCAGAAAAGGAACAAAAGCTCCTTAATCTTGCTTATAATTCTGTGAGGCAGCGTACGGCTGAAGCTTTGCTTACTATAAGCGAAAAGTTTAATCCTGATCAAAAAGCTGATTTTGAGCTATCCGTTTCCAGAGATGATTTGGCTAATATGGTGGGTACTGCCACAGAATCAGTAATCCGTGTTATTTCGGACCTTAAAGATGAAGACATAGTAGAGACACGCTCTGGTAAAATAGTAATAAAGGAAAGAGATAAGCTGGCACAGATCCAAAAATGGCACTTTGCCAGATAGAGATCATATACTCTGACAGTAATCAAAGCTACTACTGATGGTTGTCATTTGAGATTTTATCACAAATGACCTTTTTTACATTGCCTTAAATTCGAAATACCATGAAATTAAAGAGCTTTGCCATGGGTTTGGCTTTGGTACCTTTTTTTGCCAAAGCCCAAACCATTCAACAAGTAACCATAGAACCAGAAAGTCATTTCTCACTTTCTGGCACCTCAAACGTAAACTCATTTAGCTGCGTAATGGAAGATGCTTTTTCCAATTATCAGCTCAATGTATGCTATAGCCAGGATGAAGATCAACTAGTATTTGAAAATACAGGCTTTCACTTGGCGGTGAGTAATTTTGACTGCCAAAATGCCAAGATGACTCATGACCTTAAAAATGCACTCAAGGCTGATAAATATCCTAAAATAAAGTTTGAATTACTCACCCTGGAAGGACTCAAATCTGGCGACTGCGAGCCTATAGCCGAATCTCTGATTAATATTGCCGGAAAGGCTAATAAGTATTTGCTAAAATATAAAGTGAAGCAAATTTCTGAAGATGAGTATAGAATTTATTTAAATGCAGATTTTAATATGAAAGATTTCGGGATAGACCCTCCTACTGCAATGATGGGAATAGTAAAGGTTAATGAAATAATTTCCATTAACCTTAGACTACATGTTGTTATGAAATAAGTAACAAACCCTTTTCATGCTGATTTTACCTTAGCTTCTTCCAGATCTTGAGAGAACAACCAGAAGAATTTTTCCAGCTCCTGAAAATTCAAAGAATCTAAACCCAGCTGCTCTTTAAGGCTTTTCATATCTTCTTGAAAAAGAGAGTAATCTCCCAGATATTCAGCAAAACTTCTTTTAAAATATTTACCCAAAATCCTGATTGCTTCTATATTAAAAACAGGATAATCATCTTTGTTATGCCAGCAGCAGTAAGTACTGCAAAAGGTCATGAAAGCTACTTTTTCTTTACCTTCATAAAATGACATTAACTTATTTACTACTTTAGGATCTCCATTTTTAAGGTCCTGATCTATTTTAGACTTCACTATGAAGGAAGATAATTTCCTTAAATCGGGTACTATTTCTCTAAGCTCTTCAGTTTCAATAGCACTAATTTTCAAAATCACTTCAGGAATTTCATTATTGCTGGTATGCATCTTGAAATATTTGTCTTTCACTTTATCTCCAGTAAAGTATCCCTTTTCTACTTCGAAGTGTTCCAAATGTCTAAGTATGTTGTTTACCGCTTTCATGGTTTCTGGGTTTATTACTTTCTTTCTTTATATACAAAATTGATAGGAAGAACCATTTTCACTTTTACAGGTCTACCTCTTTGCTTACCTGGGTTCCAGGGAGCAGCAGTTTTAAGCACTCTCACAGCCTCTTCGTCACATCCTTTACCTATTCCTTTAAGCACTTCAAAATCGCTCAATGTACCGTCTGAATTAACTATAAACTGAACAAACACTTTACCTTGTATCTGGGCATCTAAGGCTCCTTTAGGGTATCTTATATTTTCATAGAGAAACTTCATGAAATCAGTCATACCCATTTTAGGTTCAGGTCTGGTTTCTACTATGGTAAACACCTCTTCTACCTTTTCTTCCTCAGGCTGAGCAAGCTGGGTATTATCAAAGTCTATTTGCTCAATCGCTTCTTCAGTGGTGATGTCAATATCAAAATCCAGGTCTATTTCCTCTTCTATTTCTTCCTCTGCAGGCACCTCTACTATATTAGGTTGCTGAAGCACTTGTTTTGGAGGAGGAGGAGGAGCTTGCTCAGTAGGAGGTATCTCTAAGAGTTCATCTACAGGAGCATCTACATGTGCTACGGCTAATTGTTCACCGCTATCATAGGACTTCCATTCAAAAAGACCTACTACGAAGGACATACTTACCAATAAACCAATGCTGAAAAACAAAATTCTTTGAGATTTCATTTTTACGTCTTTGTTCTTTTTAATAGCCATCAGATCAGCTATCATTTGAGCCTGACGAGCATCGGCTTCTACTTTATTTAAAGTATCTTCTGTATACTTATCAATAGTGTGTTCATAGGTTTTATCTGCGAGTAACATGGTAGTAATGTTTTATTGAAATCATACCTAAAGGTCTCTTTTATTTTGGCACTTATTCATGACCTAGGGTTGAATAAATCATGATCTTCATGAAAGAAATAAGTGACAAAAGTCATGAATTCCTCGTGCTGTAATCATTCAATTCCTATACTTTAAAAAGTACCTTGCATACATAAGATTAAGGGAAGAAATGGTGCCTCCCTTACATTTTTCACCTAAATACAAACCAAAAATGAAAAATCTAAAAAGCATTCTCATCCCAATTGACTTTACTGATGCTAGTAAAAATGCAGTTAGATACGCCAGTTATATTTTTGATAAGGAATCTGTAAATCTGGTGATTGTTCATGTAACTGATAAGACTGATTTCTCTCAAGCAGAAATAGAAAATAAGTTTAATACCTTCCGTGAAGAAACACTTACAGGCCTGCCTCATTATGAATTTCATATATATTTAGGCAACCCTGCTGATGAGTTACTCCGAGCTGCTGATGAACACCGCTCTAGCCTTGTTATAATGGGCCTTAAATCAGAGAATAGAAAAGATAGTATATCTATTGCCAGCGGACTAATGAAAGACCTTGATTGCCCTATTATAGCGGTGCCTGACTTCTACACTGATTATAGATTAAAACGTATTGCTTATGGCAATGACTTTAAAGAAATAAGAGTATCTCAGGTACTTAAAGATGTAATGCAACTAGCGCTGAAATTCTCTTCTAAGCTATATGTATTTCATGTAAACAGAGAAAAAGAACCTGTATTGATAGACAACTCTGAAAACATACTGGAATACTACCTGGAAAATATAGAGCATGAATACGTAGCCATAAACGATAAGGATATGGAGAATGCCATAAATAACTATGTGGTAGAGCAGAAAATAGATTTACTGATTACGCTGTCTAGGGACCATGGAAGAAACAAATCAAACTCTGAAGGCAAACTGATTTATCAACTTGCAGAAAATACGAAGATACCGATGCTTATTTTATGCTAGTGAATAAAATCATGCGATCATGCAAGCTTACTTTAGACAATCTTTCGATTTTTTACATCGTAGATTCAATAATTTAGCCTTTAATTTTGTAGCCCACACCACAACTCTAAAACTGATATTGTGCATAGCCATTCCGTTATTAGTGTGGGCTATGCCCTCTTCCTGGATTCCCCTGGATAACCTCACGGTTACACAACACAGAGCTATCTTTATATTCACCTTTGCTGCTATTTTCTGGATCATGGAGCCTGTTCCTATTTTTGCCACTTCTATAGTGGTAATTTTACTTGAACTGGTACTACTATCAGACAGTGGCCTGGCTCTGGCATTTCTCAATAAGGATTCCAGCATGTTTGGCAACATACTTAACTACAGAGAAATTATTGGCACGTTCGCCTCTCCTATTATAATACTATTTCTAGGAGGATTCTTTCTGGCTATAGCCGCTTCCAAGTACAACCTGGACTGCGCCATGGCACGTACATTCATCAAGCCTTTTGGCTGCCGGCCTAAATGGGTTATGCTAGGCATTATGAGCATCACCGCAGTATTCTCTATGTTTATGAGTAACACTGCCGCCACCGCCATGATGCTCTCCATACTGGTACCCGTACTGGCCTGCCTTGATAAAGAAGATAAAGGACGTATCGGTTTTGTACTCAGCGTACCATTAGCAGCTAACATAGGCGGCATAGGCACACCTATTGGCACACCGCCTAATGCCATAGCCATGAAGTACCTAATCGGTGATAATTCTATATCTTTTAGCACATGGATGATCATGTGTGTGCCCTTCGCACTATTACTCATGTTATGCGGATGGCTACTTATACTTTATTTATACCCCCCTACTACAAAAAAAATCGAACTTAAATTTAAAGCCACAAAACAAAATAAAAGAGCTTCTATCATCATCTACTCTACATTTGCTGTTACAGTAGCCCTCTGGCTGACGGATTTCCTTCATGGTATGAACTCTTATATTATAGCACTTATTCCTGTGGCGGTGTTTTTATGCCTTCAGGTGATCAATAAAGACGATCTAAAAAACATCAGTTGGGATGTGCTATGGCTGGTATCCGGAGGCATTGCCTTAGGCTTGGCTCTGGATGCAACCGGTCTTGCTGCGGTGATAGTAAACAGTATTCCTTTTGGAAACATGTCATTAGCTATCATCTTTTTGCTAGCTGCCATTACGGGGCTGCTTATCGCGAACTTCATGTCACATACGGCTACTGCCAACCTGCTCATACCCATTATAGCAGTAATAGGCACTACCGTACCAGGACTAGAAGCATATGGTGGAGAAAAAGTATTACTAGTATCCACAACCCTGGCCATTTCTCTCAGCATGTCTTTACCTATCAGTACGCCTCCTAATGCTTTAGCATTTAGCACTGGCCTGATACAAACTAAACATCTGGCAGGTATGGGAATATTTATGGGCCTGTTAGGCACAGCATTAGTATTTCTGATGCTATACTGCACTACCTCGCTCGGTATAATTTAAAATCATGAGTGTGATTTTTAACTATCCTCACCAGCTCTAAAGGCTGGTGGGGAATTCACCCCCTACAGTCATGAAACTTTTTGCATCACTTATTATATTGATTTGCTTTACTACTGTAGCAAAAGCACAAATCATTATTCCATTAGATAGCACACAAAAACAATATTTGAAGATATCAGGTTCTGGGCAGTTTTGGCTCAGATATACGGATCTCAATCCGGGATCATTAGTAAAAGAAGAAGCACAGTCTAGCGTTACAGATTTTTCTGTAAGACGCCTAAGAATTAAAGTCCAGGGAAAACTGACCAATAACTTTGGTTTTGTATTTCAAGGAGGACAAAACAATATTAACACGGCAAAAAAAGAGAACACCTTTAAAATACTAGACGCTTACGGCTTCTATGAATTTAAGCCATGGCTTAAAGTAGGTGTGGGCAAAAGTGCCTGGGTAGGCTTAAGTAGATATACCGCCCCGGCTACAGCTTCCCAACTTTCTTCAGACATATATTTTAGCACGCTTGCGGCTATTAATGTTTATGATGATATGATGAGAAGACCTTCCCTTTTTACTTACGGACAAGTAGGAAAAATAGACTACCGGCTTATATTAGCCAAACCCTATAATGATAGTAACCCTGTAACTCCCAAAAGCGGTCAGGCCACTTTCTCCAGCCAATACTCTGACTACCAAACATCATGGTATATTAAGTATCAGTTTATGGATAAAGAGAAACAAAGTTCATCTTTCGCTCCTCAATATTATACTTCCAGAAAAAACATATTTAATATAGGAGTAGGCCATCTGTATCAGCCCAGTGCCACATGGAGCCTGGAGCAGCAAGACACAGTGTTTCACAGTATGAATATGCATGGCTTGGATGTGTTTTGTCAGACACCGCTACTTCCTAAAATAGATGCTATTTTTTATGGCAGCTATATTAACTCTGATTTAGGAGAAAATTTCATACGAAATATTGCGCCAAATAATATTTGTTCCGGCACTAATGAAATGGGCAGCTATAGCGGTAGTGGTAATGCCTACCCTGCTGCAGGAACAGGCTCTATATTTACCGCTCAGATAGCCTGTAATTATCACTTAACACAATCTATGATACAGCCAGCTATATCTATGCAATATGCAGACTATGATATTCTGGATGATGAAGTGGTGAACTACGATTTTTGTATTAATTATTACCCTGATATGAAACACTCTAAACTCACTTTAGCGCTACAAAGTCGCCCTATTTTTGAAAGTAATGAGGGTCATACCAACAGTACTACCAGAAAGAACTTATTTCTGCTGCAGTATCAATTTAAATTCTAATAAAAACTGACATTAATCACTAATTTTAGTAATACAGGTCATGTTGGAAATAGTTTTAAATTGCGACCTTCATACCAACAAAAAAAGGAACAAAAACAGGTGAAAATCACCTGAAAAATCTGAAAAAAAACAGATAAATAGAAAGACCTAAAAAAGAAGAAATAAGCATTAAAACTCTTCGTTTTTATGTCAGATAAAAGTCCTTAACCTTTTAAACATTAAATCAGATGAAACGTTCTAATCTCGAATCAATCTTTAAAGGCCTCAAATCTCTAGGCCTAGCAAATGCAAAAGGTGTTTTATGGAATCTCACTCCTGCCGAGTTGGTGTCTGAAGCCATAAACAATCACGAAGGTGTATTAACAAGCACCGGGGCTCTAATGTGTGACACAGGTAAATTTACTGGTCGATCTCCTAAAGACCGATATATTGTAGAAGACGATATTACCCGTGACAAAGTATGGTGGGGAAATATTAACATCCCATTCGACGCTGAAAAATTTGATAAACTATTTGATAAAGTTGTTAGCAGCTTAGCATATAAAAGACTATTTGTAAGAGACGCCTATGCAGGTGCAGACCCAGATTTCCGATTGAAAGTAAGGGTTATTGACACTCAGGCATGGCACAACCTCTTCTGCTACAACATGTTTATAAGACCTGAAAAAGAAGAGCTAGTAGACTTTGAACCAGACTTCACTATAGTAGCGGTGCCAGAATTCATGGCTAACCCTGCTGAAGATGGCACCAGAGCCGAAAACTTCGCTATCATTAACTTTACCAGAAAAATCATATTAGTAGGTGGTACAGGTTATACCGGAGAATCTAAAAAAGGTATCTTCAGTGTGCTTAACTTCCTATTGCCAGATCAACAAAATGTACTCTCTATGCACTGTAGTGCCAACATTGGCCAAGAAGGAGATACAGCTATATTCTTCGGTTTATCTGGAACTGGTAAAACAACTCTTTCTGCCGACCCCGACAGACATCTGATCGGTGACGACGAGCATGGCTGGTCAGAAAACGGTGTCTTTAACTTTGAAGGAGGCTGCTATGCTAAGGTGATCGACCTTACCAGAGAGTCAGAACCACAAATTTATGACGCCATTAAATTCGGTTCATTGCTGGAAAATACTCGTTTCATACCAGGAACCAGCATTGTAGACTTTTCTAACAAAGAAGTAACAGAAAACACTCGTGTGTCTTACCCAATTGACTATATCTCTGGTGCGTGCTGTCCTTCTACAGGAAGTCATCCGAAAAATATCTTCTTCCTTACCTGTGATGCCTATGGAGTGTTCCCTCCTATCAGTAAGCTTACAGTAAGCCAGGCAATGTATCACTTTATCTCTGGTTACACAGCAAAAGTGGCTGGTACAGAGGCAGGTATTACAGAGCCTACCAGTGTATTTAGTGCCTGTTTTGGAGCGCCATTTATGCCATTACACCCTACTAAATATGCCGAGTTACTAGGAGAAAAAAATCAAAGAACACGAGGTAAACATTTGGCTTATCAACACTGGCTGGACTGGTGGAGCCTACGGTACCGGACACAGAATACCTCTGAAATACACTAGAAGTATGATTTCTGCTGCGCTAAACGGCCAACTGGAAAATGTTGAGTATAGTGAGCTGCCTACTTTCGGCCTCAACTACCCTAACGAATGCCCAGGAGTGCCACAGGAGCTTCTTAACCCACGTAATACTTGGACTGACAAAGCTAAGTATGACGATAAAGCTCATCTCCTTGCAGAAAACTTTGCTTCTAATTTCAGAAACTATGAATCATATGCGAATGATGAGATCATGTCTGGGGCGCCTGCTGTAGAACAGGTATAAGCCAGGCGAGCAGTTGGAAAAACAAAAACCCCGGAAGTGATATTCCGGGGTTTTTTTATGGATAATATATATAAAAAAAGGAGTTAAAATCAGTTATTAAAAAGGAGCATCTTCCTCATCAGGGCCACTATAGCCGAAGCTACCACCACCGGCGCCACCTGAGTTACTGCCGTTATCTTCATTTAGTCTGCTACCTAGTGTAATGGTACCTGGGCCGTCATCAAACTCAGCCGGAATACCTCCACCACCAGGGAAATCTCCACCAGCAAAGCCTCCCGGATCAAGATCTGAGAACTTGGTGTACTTACCAATAAACTTAAGACTTACATTCTCCAAAGAACCACTTCTGTGCTTAGCAATAATTACCTCACCAGTACCTGCAGTAGGCATACCGTTCTCATCTTCAGTAATACCATAGTATTCAGGACGGTAAAGGAACATTACCATATCCGCATCCTGCTCTATTGATCCTGATTCCCTAAGGTCAGAAAGCTGTGGTCTCTTATCTCCACCCCTGGTCTCCACAGCCCTACTTAACTGTGACAGGGCTATTACAGGCACGTTAAGCTCTTTAGCGATCTGCTTCAAAGCCCTTGAAATAGAGGCGATCTCCTGTTCACGGTTTCCTCCACCTTTGCCCGAATCTCCACTCATCAGCTGCAAGTAGTCAATTACTATCAGCTGAATGTCATTCTGCGCTTTAAGACGCCTACACTTAGCTCTAAGCTCCAGAATAGAAAGTGCCGGAGTATCATCAATAAAAATAGGGGCATTACTCAGTCTATTGGTCTTATGGATCAGCTGTTGCCATTCATAATCAGCCAGGTTACCTTTCTTAATCTTCTCACTCTCCAGCTCTGCCTCAGCAGAAATAAGCCTGTTTACCAGCTGCACAGATGACATCTCCAGGGAGAAAATAGCTACAGCGTGGTTAAAGTCTACCGCAGCGTTTCTAAGCGCAGAAACCACAAATGCCGTCTTACCCATGGCAGGACGAGCCGCAATAATTACAAGGTCAGTTCTTTGCCATCCGGAAGTTACTCTATCCAAAGCTGAGAAGCCACTTGGCACTCCGGTAAGGCCATCTTTATGATTTTTTCTTTCTTCTAATTCCTGAATAGCCTGCGCCATTAATGAACGCATGTTATCATAATTCTTACGGATGTTAGCCTCAGAAATTTCGAAAAGAGATGATTCTGTTTTATCTAATAATTGGAATACGTCAGTAGTGTCTTCATAGGCATCATGCTGAATTTCAGATGATACACGAATCAACTCACGCTTAATAGACATCTCAATTATTACACGGGCGTGGAACTCTACGTTGGCTGCAGAACTCACCTTAGAGGTCAGCTCAGCCAAGTAATAAGAACCTCCGGCTATTTCCACCTTACCATTTTTTCTAAGCTGGTTAGCCACAGTACGCATATCTACGGGCTCAGAATTATTAAACAGCTCTACTATGGCTGCATATATTTCTTTGTGCGCGTCTTTATAGAAACTATCAGGCTTTAATATATCGATAACCGTAGTAAGCGCGTCCTTTTCCAGCATAAGTGCTCCAAGTACGGCTTCCTCTAGATCAATCGCCTGAGGTGGAAGTTTACCCAATCCTTCGTTTACATCACGATTCCCTCGATTGGACAGTTGCCCTACCTTAAAAGACGATTTATTTTCCATGTAGTGATTACTGGTTTGATTAGTTTTTTTCTCTTTCGCAGCTCAAACGTAAAAAGAAAATTCACGACTACCAATTGATTGTGAGTTGCATAAAAGTTTTCATTTCATTAACATAAAAGGCTTGCTCTTCATTCACTATACCTATATATATATCTACATTAAACAGGTTATCAACGTTAAAGTCTTGATCTATCCACATTTCAACACCCTTTATGTTGAAAAATCAAATTTATATTCACAAATTTTTCAGTTATCAACACTAATATTAACATTGGTTTAAAGCTTAATTTTTATCTACCATTTATAATTTTTATCTTAATTTTGACGCTTAACCAAAGGATTTACATAACAGATATATGCAGAACATTCATTTTATTGCTATAGGCGGCAGCATTATGCATAACCTTGCTATCGCACTGCATAAAAAGGGGTACCAAATAAGTGGTTCTGATGACGAAATCTTTGAGCCTTCATACAGTAGCTTAAAGAAATATGATCTACTACCTAAGCAGCAAGGTTGGAATCCTGACCTCATCACTAAAGATCTGGATGCTGTAATAGTGGGTATGCATGCTCGCAAGGATAATCCTGAACTAAAGAAAGCAGAGGAATTAGGCATAAAAGTTTATTCCTTCCCTGAGTATATATACGAGCAATCTCAAGACAAACAAAGGATAGTGATAGCAGGAAGCCACGGCAAAACCTCTATCACCTCTATGATAATTCACGTACTGAAGCATTTTAACAGAAAGTTCGACTTTGCCGTAGGAGCAAAACTTGAAGGTTTTGAAACCATGGTTCAGCTTACTGATGTTGCTCCCATAATCATTATTGAAGGAGATGAGTACCTCTCCTCTCCTATTGATTCAACGCCAAAATTCCTTAAATATCACCATCATATTGGTCTTATTAGTGGCGTAGCCTGGGATCACATCAATGTATTTCCTTCAGAAGAAATATATGTAAGTCAGTTCGATAAATTTGCTGATGCCTCTCCTAAGGGCGGCACTTTAGTATATTGTGAAGAAGATCCATTAGCTACTGTAATAGGCACTAAAGGGCGTGAAGATGTACATGAGACACCTTACAAAACACATCCTTTCATTATAGAACATGGCACTACTTACCTTACCAGAGGTTCTGAAAAACACACCTATAAAGGTATTTGGTAAGCATAACCTGCAAAACATTAATGGTGCTAAAGAGGTTCTGAAAAAGATAGGCATATCAGAAGAGCAATTCTACGAAGCCATACAATCATTTAAAGGGCCTCAAAATCGCTTGCAACTGATTAAGTCTGGTGATAGCACTGCAATCTATAAAGATTTCGCCCACGCGCCTTCAAAAGTGCGAGCTACCACTTTAGCATTAAAAGAACAATACCCAGACAGGGATTTGGTAGCCTGCCTGGAGTTACACACTTTCAGCAGTCTGAATAAGAGCTTTCTGGCTCAGTATAAGGGCAGCATGAAGTTTTCTTACAAGCCCATTGTGTACTATAACCCAGAAACTGTAGAACATAAAAAGCTTGAACCTATTTCAAAAAAGGATATAAAAGAGGCCTTTGACGAAAGAAACCTAAAAGTATTTACTGATATAAATAAACTACTGGCATATCTGCGTGATCAGAACTGGAAAGACAAGAACTTGCTTATGATGAGCTCAGGTACTTTTAACCAGGTAGATTACGAGGCTCTGGCCACTGAACTGATAAATTAATTTGCTTCATGAAGCTTAAACTAAAAAATCCATTAACATTTTTCGATCTTGAGACTACCGGAACCAGCGTGGTGAAGGATAGGATTTTAGAAATATCGGTAGTGAAGGTAATGCCTAATGGAGAAACAATAGTAAAGACTAATAAAATTAATCCTACCGTTCCCATTCCGCCAGAGACCAGCGTTATTCATGGCATCTATGATGAAGATGTGAAAGATGCGCCTACTTTTAAGAATGTAGCCAAAAGTCTGGCTCAGTTCCTTGAAGGCTCTGATTTGGCAGGTTTCAACATACTGAAGTTTGACGTTCCTCTTTTAGTAGAAGAGTTTTTGCGTGTAGGCATTGACTTTGACGTAAGCAAAAGAAAGCTAATTGATGCCCAAAAGATCTTCCATATGATGGAGAAAAGAACCCTTTCTGCGGCATACAAATTTTACTGCAATAAAGACCTTACTGATGCACATAGTGCTGAAGCTGACACTAAAGCCACTTTAGAAGTGCTGGAAGCTCAGGTAGAGAAATATGATGGTCAGGAAGTGGTAGACAACCTGGGCAATAAGCTTGGCGTGATAGAAAATAATATGGACACTCTGCACCAGCTTACCTCTACTAACATGGTAGACCTGGCAGGCAGAATAGTACTTAATAATGACGGCGTAGCTTGTTTTAACTTCGGTAAACACAGAAACAGACCTGTAACCGATGTTTTAAAAGCAGAGCCCAATTATTATGAATGGATGATGCGAGGCGATTTCCCTCAAGACACCAAGAGAAGACTGACTGAAATAAAACTAAAGGCTTTTTCTTCTTTAAATAGATAGAAGCCATCTGAAATCATTTAAAAGAGCTGTATTAAAAGTAGCCACTAGATTGGTGAATACTTTTGATACAGCTTTTTTGTTTTCACTCAATTAGAGCTAAGTAACTTTAACCCTGATTATGCATTAGAAAACTAAAAGTTTAGAAAATCCTTCGATAATTGTGTAAAAAGATCGATTTTGATGAGGTATAAAAATCACCAGAATGGTTACTCAAAATATAGGGTCTTTACCCATTGAATATTCCTCCAAGCCAGTGACACCCTTTGGAGGGATGAGTTTAATGAAACGATTTATCGATCAGGTAGGGATACGAGAAAAATTAGCCGAACTGGCACTTCCATCTCCTGGTTCTAACCGAGGGTATGACCCCAAGCAAATCGTAGAGAGTTTTTGGCTGAGTATCTGGACAGGGGCTAGTAGATACATCCATTGTGACTGGTTGAGATATGATACTGTTTTACAGTCAATTTTTGGATGGGATGGTATGCCTAGCCAAAGTACCTACAGTCGTTTTTTTTGGAAAATTCTCTCAATCCCTAAACAACGAAGTATTTCCAGAGCTTCAACAATGGTTCTTTGACCAGCTCCGTTTAGGAGCACTCACCATTGATTTTGATAGTACTGTGATCACTCGATATGGAGATCAACAAGGGAGTAGTAAAGGTTATAACCCCAACAAAAGAGGGAGAAATTCACATCACCCCTTGATGGCCTTTGTGAGTCAAACCAGAATGGTGGCCAATGCATGGCTCAGGCCAGGCAACACAGCGGCCAGTAGTAGTTGCAGGGAGTTCATGGAAGAAACCTTTAAGCACGCCTTGGCAGGACAAAAAGTAGGTCTGGTAAGGGCCGATAGTGGTTTTTACAACGAAGAAATCATGTCATATCTAGATGAAGAACTCCTCAATTACATTATGGCTGTACGCATGTACCCCAATGTAAAAAGCGAAGTTTGGGGGCTTAAAGATTGGGTCAAACTGGCAAAGGGAATAGAGCTGAACGAGATGGTTTTCAGTCATGAAAACGGTAAGCCAAGACGATACATTATTGTAAAAAAGCAAGTTGACATCAGGCCACATGCAGGAGGCAAGGAACTTTTTGAAGATCAGCCTGGCTATCGATATAGTTGCTATGTGACCAATATGGATTTACCTCTGGATCAGATTTGGAACATGTACAACACCCGCGCCGATTGTGAGAACAGAATTAAGGAATTGAAACAAGATTTTGGGCTTGAAAATTTTTGTTTACAAGATTTTTGGGCAACAGAAGCCTCCTTTCGCTTTATCATGGTGGCTTACAATTTGATGAGTTTATTCAGGCATTTTGCGTTGAACCATCATCGAAAAGCAACCCTATCAACCCTCAGATCCTATTGCTTTGCATTAGGAGCCTGGACAGCAAACCATGCTAATAAAAAGGTTTTAAAAATCTCATTACCCTCCAAAAGAAGACCCTGGATGGAGGGAATATTCTTGAACATATCGTCTACTAGTCCTCCTTTTGATTATTCTAATGAATAATCCGGGTTTAATCCATTTGGCTGGTAATAAAAACATCATCAATCAAATATTTTGACTGCTTTTGCTCTTCATCAGCCCCAGGTAATGGCGGGTCATTCGTTTCATTTGGGGTTTTTCTGTCAGGTGTATTTCTATAGCTGCCTGTTCTGAATGAAATACGCTCCACTGACTTTATCGCCATAGCTGCTGGTAAATCTTCTGCAAGCAATTTATCATCAACATAAACAGAATAACTACCAATGCCATCAGCATTACAATTCACTTTTAAAGAATACCATTGACCTTTTTTATATTGAATCAAAGAAACCATTCTATCACCATTAAATACTTTGATAAATCCATCACCATCGAAGGACAACTGCACTGGTCTATTCCCAAATTTATCTGCTATTTCTATTTCAAACTTAGCGGTATCTGCTTCCTCCACTTTAACCTTAAAAGTGGCATTCACATTTTTTCCTTCCTGAAATACTCGAATAGCTCTTGCATAGTCATAAGGATCACTGTCTGTTAATTGAAGACACTGATTAGCATTAGTCTCTTTTATCAATTGCACTTTAGCCCATTTCGGAGAATATAAATTCCAATCAACAACAGCGCCTTCGGCAGTCATATTTTCGAAATCATCTTTTACATCCTGAGTGACTTCATATTTAATTGGAGTAGGAATACGACAAACCCACATATCTTCTTTGTTCATGCTATAGGTCATCCACATATCCGTACCGGGGGCATTTCCATTGCCAGGCAATATGCCTCGCATGTAGCAAGGTCCAAAATCTTTCCATCTGCCGGTAAACCTTCTTGGAGGCACCTCTGCCTGCACTAATAACAAGTTATCATAGATCATACCATCATCGCTGGTAGTTATAGCCAAAGGAAATCGATACTGAGTCTGATCTATTGGGTTATAAGAAATAGCATACCTGCCATCTTCCGTCTGCTGCCCCCAAACTTTACCTCCAGACATCACAAAAGTAGATGCTTTAACAGGATCAGTAAAGCTCACGCCACCATCAATAGAAAGTGCCGCATAAGACTTCTTCCAAAGCCCTACTATTTTACCATCTTTCCGGGTATACCAGTTAAAAGCCTGATGAGACCTATCCATATGATTAGGTGCATAAAAGCCATCCGCTCCATTGTCTTCTTCAAACCACTGCCAGGTCATTAATTTATCAGATAACAGTGCCTCGCAAGCTGCTCTAAATCCTTTATCTTTTGATTTTTTATAAAAAGGATATGATGTGTTAGTCTCATTCCATTTGGTCTGGCTATCATATCTAATAAAATAAATAGGACCCATGCTACCATCTTTATAAATCTCCCTTGCTACCCGACCGATACCATTTTCACCGAAAGGGTTTTCCGTATGTCCATAGAAGGCCACTGTTAGCAATCTGCCATTAGGCGCCACATAAAAACCCATGCGCTGGTGCATCATATACCCCGTAGAGCCTTTAGGAATCTCAACACCCTCTGGAGCTTCATAAGGAGGAAATGCAACTTGTGGAAAACCCCAGTCTTTACCATTTTTCGACGTAACCAGCATAGTTTGCACTGGAGCTATATGCTCATCTGCTTCACCACTGATGTATTGTTGGTAAAACTGCCCATTCCAGTAAGCCAGGTTAGAGGCATGATTGTATGTCCAACCATATCCGTCACTCATGTCAGGGTTGGTTCTGTTAGCTCTTAAGGTTTGGATATTCTCTACCCCTATGGCATACCTCAGCCCCGCCTCATGCCTAAATGGATCAATATGCTGACCTCCTACATACCTTATCGGCTCGTTCTCGCTCCCTGTTTGAGCATTTACAAACTGAAAACAAAATACACAAAAGAATATGGAGCATTTTACAACTACGCTCCGTAAGTCAGCAACTAAACTCATCATCATAAATCCATATTTTTTAAAACTTGGCGGAGTAATGTCACACTTCACTCATAGTTTATTAGCCTATACCCAACTTTGCGTCCAATAAATCAATCTAATTAAGAACACATTTAGACAAATTCGGCTAATGCTGTAAATGTGTGCGCATACTATGAGTGAATATAACCCAAGAATTTAAAGACTCCAAAAATTAAATCTGTTACAAACTGATAAAATTTGATTAGGTCAATCTCAAAATGACATAAAAAAGACCTATCCAAAATTAATTGAATAGGCCTTTTTCTTAGTTTAAAATATCTATCTATAAGCTACTAATTCACAATAATTAGTAGGTACATGATGATCATAATAGTCATCTACATTAAAATTGATTACCAACTGATTGCCATTAATCCTGCCATTACCCTGAATATAATATCCATCTACTCTTTGACTTGGGATGTAAATACTATTTCCGTTCACTTCAGCCAATACATCTATATTAGCTCCGTAAAAATTAGTCAGAAACACTTCATCTCTATATTCGCCTCTTACTACATCCATATTATAGTAAACATATTCATCGAAAGTGGTGCTATATTCATCCACCTCATAGTAACCTAAAAACTGATCTCTGGCATTAGATATCACAGGTTCTTCTACAACTACTACTTCACAACTAGCAAGTAAAATAGCTATAGGAATTATATAAAGTAATTGCTTTTTCATGTTGATAATCTTTAGAGTTATACTACATGAAATACAATAATAAGGCCAATAAAGAGTTAATGAATTTAATCAATTGATTTTCAGATATTTAAAATCACAAATCTCTAACAAATTGATCGTTAAAATGTAAGCTTTTATCCTTTTTCACCTGAACCTTTAGCTGCGAAAGGATATCTCCATCTTTATCAGAAAAATAGATATGATAAGTGTCTGGCTTAAGGTTATCAAAAATGTCATCAGTGAACCCGAGGCTGACCATAAGCTTAATAGGCTTTTTAAGCCGCTTACTCATCACTTCTCCTCCATGACCACTAATGACATTCACCCTGAATTCTTCAGGCTTTACAGAGGTTATATCAATGGATAATGCCAAATGCGGTAATATACTATTTTCTACTTTACCATTGTTTTGCTGGTACAATGATGCGGGTTTCTCTTTTAGACTATATTGCACCTGCATATCATAAGAATCAGCTTCTCTGAAAGGTATCATCGCCTGCATGCCAGTAAGCACGCAAAAACATATAGAATAAAACAGTAACATGAGTGAATAGCGTTTAGTATAATATACAAAAACTATCGCACAGAATCAATAATAAAGTATTACTGAGGCAAGCCATTCATTAAGCCGGCATACTTACTGATAAGTTCGAGCGTAGCCGAGTCAGTATCATACACTGAATACCAGCCTTGTTTCTCATGGGGAGGATCTCCAGTGAAAGGATCTCCTGCATGCCATAGTCCTGCTGCCTTTTTAGGCCTGCCTTCACCTGAATATGACCAGAAGTTGCACCCCATTAGCCCTTTGCCCGCATTTTGATAAACCTCTTCGAAAATGGCTTCAAATAGCTTATTTCTATTTTCAGTACTCGCGGTTATTTCAAAAGAACCATTATCTCGAGCAACGCCGAATTCTTCCAGTACCAATGGTTTATTCATTTTTTGGCTTAAAGCCAGATGTTCATGCAAATACTTCTTTGCTTTATAAATAGCCGAATCAAGATCTTCAGTGCCTTTTTTAGGATCATACCAAGCCCAATTTTCTACCCAAATATGCATGGTAGCATAGTCTATGTATTTACTTTGGTGATCTATCCAAAAGTTAGTGCCCGCGTGGTGTGTAGCCGTGTTACCCTCAGAGCCAATGCTCACCAAATGATTTTTATCCTTTTTCTGAATGAAGTGAGCCGTTTCATCTACCCATTTACGATAAGCTTCTATATTAGCATAGCCTCTGGGCTCATTACTAAGCTGCCATGACATAATGGTAGGATCATCTTTATACTTTATGCCGCTGATGGTATTAGTGCGGTTAATCATGGTTTTAATAAAATTTCGATATAATTTATTGGCCTTTTTATTAGCAAAGAAAGAACTGGAATGCTGCTGAAAATAATGCCAGTTAGTATTTTCTACCGGAGGGGAATAAACCATGGCAGAATCATTAGCCCATGAAATGTACTGAGACATACCTCCACTCCAAATCCAGAAATTATTAAGACCTACAGCGGCAGTCATTCCTCTTTTATTCATTTCTACCAGAAGAAAGTCTAACCCCTGAAACACTTCTTCATTATACTTACCTGCTTCTGGCTGTAAAGAAGGCACCACTCTATATGGGGCGTCATCAGGACCTTCTGAAGCACCGATAATACGCAGGTTTTTAATACCTAACTCCTGCATATGATCCAGCTCCCGCTTGAGTCGCTCACGGTCGCCAGCATTACCTGCTGAGCCCAGGTTCATGCCATACCAATAGTTGGTGCCAATAAAATAATAAGGCTCACCCTGATGGTACAAAAGACCATCTTTCACGGTAACGAACTGCTGAGCAAAACTAAAATATGAGAGATAAAATAAAACAAGGGTAAATATACAAGTGCGCTTATTCATGAGGTTGATTTTTCTGCTAATATGAGCCATAATACACTTTTTGAACCATGGCCGATATCACATTTTCGGTGGATAGATGTTACTTTTGCTCCTCTTCTACCGTGTTTTCCTCTTCCTCCTCACTTCTACCATACTCTGACGGATTCACACCAAAATATTTCTTAAAGCAACTTCTAAAATATTGTAAATCCTGAAAGCCTACTCTATATGTCACTTCGGCAATGGTAAACTCATTTCGCTCTATAAGCTGAGCTGCACGCTTAAGGCGTATAGTACGAATAAACTCGTTAGCAGACTGCCCGGTAAGTGCCTTGAGCTTTCTGTAAATCTGCATACGGCTCATACCTACATCTTCACCAAAATCTTCGACAGAATAAGCGGTGTTAGACATGTTCTTCTCCACACTTTCTAAGGCCTTTTCTATAAACAGCTCATCAGCAGAACTGAAAGTGACTTTTTTAGGCTCAATATCCAGCGTCTGATTATCATTAAAATGCCTCCTGAGCTGATCTCTGGTAGAAACCAGGTTTTTCACCTTCAAAGAAAGTACCTGATAGTTAAAGGGCTTAGTGATATAATCATCTGCACCGCTCTCCAGCCCTTCTACTTTGTAAATCAATGAAGTACGGGCGGTAAGCAAAATTATAGGTATGTGAGAAGTGGCTGTGTTTTTCTTAATGGCCTTACATAAAGCGATACCGTCCATCTCAGGCATCATCACATCACTAACTATCACATCTGGCAATTGTGACTCTGCCAGCTCAAGCCCTACCCTGCCATTCTCAGCCTCTATGACTTCATATTTACCTGCAAACATAGATTTGATATGACCACGCACCTCTGGGTTATCTTCTACTATCATCAGCTTTTTCAAATTGCCATCGGTAGTTGGCTTTTCTTCTGTTGGAGTTACGTCCATCAACTCCACTTCAAGGTCAGCCACTGATTGATAATGGCCGATGTATTCACTATCCTTAAAGTTCTGAATCATATCGGCATCTGTAAAATGAGCATTGCCCTTTTTCAGCGCCACAGTAAACACGGTAGATTGATTTACCACACTATTCACCGAAATATCTCCATGATGCATTTTCACTAAAGTGCGCGTAAGCGCCAGTCCTATACCAGTGCCTGACTTGTCTTCCCCTTCAGAATAAAACCGATTAAAGATTTTACCAATATTTTCAGGCGCTATGCCTCCTCCATTATCTTCTATTTTAATGAAAACCTCCTTTTCAGTCTCTTCAAGCATAATCTTAACTACCCCATTTTTAGGAACATGCTTAAAGGAATTAGACAGCAGGTTAAATAGTATTTTCTCGCACTGATCCCGATCATACCATACTTTTATATCATCACTATTGGTGTAAAACTCAAAATTGACACCCAGCTTCTCTGCCAGGCCTTCAAACATGAGCTTGATCTCCTTCACAAACTTCACTATGTTACCTTCAGCCACTTTCAGCGTAAGCTTACCAGACTCAGCTTTTCTGAAATCAAGCAGTTGGTTCACCAACCTTAATAGGCGCTGCGCATTTTTATTGATAATGTCCAGCTCATCTTTTACATACTTACCGCCCATTCCAGACTCAATCAACTTCTCTAGCGGACCAAGAATCAGGGTTAGCGGAGTTCTAAACTCATGCGAAATATTGGTGAAAAATTTCAGCTTAGACTGGTTCATTTTCAAAACCCCCTCCCTTTTCAGACGTTCCATTTTTATATCATTTATATAGTTGGTTCTCACAATAATGAGATGTCTGAAAAGCAACAAAACGGCCATAGCAAGCACAAAATATGCCAGCACAGCCCAAATGGTTTTCCACCATGGTGGTGATATATGAATGGTGATTTGCTTTACATCATCACTCCAAACTCCATCATTATTACTCGCCTTTACTTCAAACACATAATCACCATAATTCAGGTTAGTGTAGTTAGCAAAGCGTCGCTGAGAATTAGTATACTCCCAATTGTTATCATATCCTACCAGTCTATAGGCATACTGGTTTTTCTCTGGAGCCGCATAGTGTAATGCCGCAAATTCAAAAGAAATAGCATTTTCATCATAATCCAGATTGATTTGCTGTGCCTGATTGATCGGCTCCTGAAGTATAACTCTTCCGTTGAACTCTTCGTTAGGCACTACTTCTTTGTTATAAATATCAAAATCTGTTAACACCACTTTAGGTGGAAACGGATTTTCATTTACCTCATCTGGTTTTATTATATTAAGACCATTATTTCCTCCAAAAAAGAGGCGGCCTTTATCATCTTTATAGCAAACATTGTTATAGAAAAAGCCTCCTTGTATGCGGTCTCTCATGTCATAATGATGAACGGACTCTGCAGAATCATTAGGATTGAAAACGGTAATCCCATTCCAGTCTGAAAGCCATAGCTTACCTTGCTCATCTTCCAACATGCCTACTACCACTTCATTTTCACTTCGGCTGATATCATAACTTTTCCATTGGCCTTCATTTTTATCAAATTCATTTAAGCCTCCTTCACTTCCTATCCAGAGCCTGCCATTTTGAGCCTTATATATAACGTTTATAAAATCATTATTCAGCCCATTTTTAGATTGTCTGTATTGAGTTATATTCAGCTTACCGCCAACACTCTCAATAGACAAAAGTCCTTTTCCCCTAGTGCCTACCCACAATGTATTACCATCCTGATACATGGCTACCAAGGGCGCCTGAGACAATACCGATTCTTTAAACTGTGTTACCGTACCATCGGCATTAATCCTATTAAGTCCCCCACTCCAGGTACCTACCCACATTCCCCCATGATTATCATCTGCGAGAGACATGATGTAATCATCTGATATTTTGTGTTCTGTGGTAGAATAGTTGTAATGCTCATATTTAGTAACCGTTTTGCTATTTTTATTGATATAGCCTTTATAAAGACCATCGCCGGCGGTTCCTACCCATACTACCCCCGGCTCGCTAGCATCAATAGTCTGGATAAAATCACTAAAATCATTGGCTCCTTTCTCATCAATCTTATACCTGGTAAACAGATCTTTTATGACGGTAGTCTCACCCTCATCAGGATCAAAAAGGAAAAGGCCGCCGCCCATGGTACTTACCCAGTATTTACCCTCTCCATTGCCTTCTATACCTGTTATTATGCTTCGGCTATCATCAAAGCTACTGGTTTCGAAAAGCTCAAAATTCTTGTTATAAGTATCAAACTTATTGATACCCTTCTTAGTACCTACCCAAAGTACTCCTGTATGATCTATAAGCAAAGAAGTAACGGTATTATGACTAAGGCTTACACGCTCATTATAATCACCAAAAAAACTCTTGAACTCACGGGTTTTTGGATTGAATAGGCTTAACCCTGCTTCTGAACCCAGCATAATGAACTGGTCACTCTTTTCATAGGTGTACAGGGTACGAACAAAACTAAACCGCAAAGAGCTCTCTGGGTATAAATAATTATGAATTCCCTCTCTATCTAATAGTTTAAGGCCTTTTTTGGTAGACCAACATATTACCTCTTCACCATTATGCTTATAACTAGTTATTTTATAGACGTAGTTATTAGTAGGGCCATCATCTTCATCCAGGTGGTAATAATATTTATCAAAACCAGCTTCTCTATTATCTAAATTAAGCTTGTTAAGTCCTTTTTCTGTGCCCACCCAGAGGTTATTGGCTTCATCTATAAATAGTGAGGTGATGAAATTATAAGATATGCTTTTAGGATCATCAGAATGATAAAACCGGGTAAATTCCTTCTTTTCCGGGTCAAAAACATTGAGACCATTTTGCGTTCCTACCCATATATTACCATCTTTTGATTCTGTAATACTCCAGACGTTATTATTACTTATAGAATGATCATTAGTAGGGGCATACTGATAGTGGGTGAAGTTACCGGTAGCGCGGTCATACTGATAAAGGCCACCAATTAAGGTTCCTACCCAAATTTTACCCGAATGATCTTCATAGAGTGCGGTGATTTTGTTACTACCAAGCGTATTTTCAACGGCTCCTTTAGTTTGAAAAATGGTAGTGGTGTAGCCATCATAAAGCATAAGACCTTCCCAGGTTCCTATCCAGAGATAGCCTTTCTGATCTTCTATCATACAGTTGATAGACCGCTGAGACAAGCCTAAGTTTTCGTGCGGCTGATCAAAAATAATATCCTTTTGTAAAAGTGCTGAAGGCTGCCCTTTTGCAACACAAGCAGCCAAAACAAGAGATAAGGTAAAGAAGTAAACAGAAAACGTTTTCATAAAACGTAATATACAAGCTATGATTGAAAAAATGTAATATTGATTAGTTTATGTTACTTAAAATGATCTATTCGCCGTATTAGTTCCATCATAGCTCTATTGTTATGATAAGGGCATTTCCATGGCCCAGCCTTATCTTCACTTGTAATTATAGTTCCTATTTTATTGCTTCTCCAGTACCATTCTCCGTTCTCCTGATCGAGTAAGGTTTTATTAATAAATTGCCAATTATTCTTTAATGCATCTACATATTTTGGCTCTGGCTTTATTTCCCAGGCATTCATAAAGCCCACCAGAGCTTCGGCCTGGGGCCACCAATGCTTATCAGAATCTGTAATACCATGCTCATCTGCCTCATTCATGAGTGCACCGTCAGAATCAAGGCCTTCTTTAATTACAGCATCAGTCATTTTAATAGCTATAGCCCTAGCCTTTTCAATGAAAATTTTATCATCAAGTACTTCAGCTGCTTCACATAATAGCCAGCTTCCTTCTATATCATGACCAAATGATATTTCAGCTGATTTACGATTCCAGTTTTCATCAAAAAACAACTGAAAATGCGCACGACTATTTATGAACTTATCGAAGAAAACTAACAGTAAATTTCTTAATTGCCGTTGGAGCTCCTCATCAGGCCATACTCTATATAAATTAGTATAAGCTTCCATAACGTGCAAATGCGTATTCATGGTCTTCTTTTCATTAGCATCCTTTTCACTGAGCCGTAGATCGTCTATCTCCTCCCACTCTTCGGTGAAAGCTTCCATGTAGCCATTTTTAATCGCATCAAAACTATAGTGTTCAATATGCCTGAAAATATCTTTAGCATATTGCAGGCTCTTTTCATCTTTAGAGCATAAATAGTATTCTGACAAAGCATAAATAGCGAAAGCCTGTGCATAGACCTGCTTTCTCTTGTTTACGGGTTCACCTTTATAATCGACCATCCAATATACACCACCAAAATTTTTATCTATGAAATGCTTTATGATATAATCATAGGCTCTAAGCGCCATTTCATGGTAATTTTTATTGGAAGTGTACCTGGCGATATGGGAGAAAGTCCATAAAATTCTGGTATTGAGAATAACGGACTTATCCGCTTTAGGGTAAAGCTGGTTAAGTCCATCAATTCTGCCATAAAAGCCACCATTCACAGGGTCCTGCATTCTGCGGATCCAAAACTGCAAGGACCGGTGCATTTCTGCTTCAAACTCAGGCTTTGCTTTTTTCAGCCAAAACAGCATTTCAGCTCCGTTCATCATATCTGTCAATTGGTTTTCAATCAGTCTTAAATGGTACTGCAGGCAAGCCTTCTTTATTATATAGAGTAGCATTAGGGTTATCAGCCCAGGCGTATCTCACCGCCTTTGGTTCACTTACCTGATCAGAACTTACTAACACCTTATCTCCATTCAATTCAGCCTTAGCCTTATAAAATTTACCATCAGCTCCTGCTATAATAAAGCCATCTAATATGTCACCTTTCACTTTCAGGCCCGAACCGATGTTGGTAAAACTGATCTCAGCTTTATTACCATTCACCTGGATGCTTTTATACATAGGCCCTGAGTACACAATATCATCATTGTAAGCGACTTTTCTTGCTGCAAGCCACAGTCTTTTTCCTACATCCTGCTTATTTCTAGGATGAATATCTTCTGCTACTCCAATATCTATGATGGTGGCCATACCTGTATTAGGCAGCTCCAATGCACCTGTCTGCGCATCTCTTAGATAAGCCCAGTCACTTTCGGGCTGCACATCTTGTCTCTGTAAGTAGTTAGCTAATTGAACAAATAGAAAAGGAACATATTCCTGTTTCCAATGCACACGCCAATCGGTTATCAAGGCTTTAAATACATCTTCATAATATTCATGCTGGCCCGCATTGTTTTCGCCCTGATACCAGATAAATCCCTTAAGGCCATAACCTGAAAGTGGTGCTATCATAGCATTGTACAGAAACCCTGGTTTCCAATTATAAAACTCTACATTAGGCACTTTAGGTTCAATATTATTAGAATACTTCCACTTGCCTTCCAGATTGATTTTCTCATCATCTGTCTTTAACCATACTTTTCCGGGCTTGCCTATTCTGACTTTATTATCCCAGCTGTTTACCACTCTTACAGCTACCAGATTTTTTCCCTTTTTCAATAAACCAGGTTCAATATCCAGAATAGCGGTAGTATCTTGCCAGCCTTCTTCTGCTATTAATTTACCATTCACAAAAATCATAGCTTCCTGTAATAGATCACCCAGGTAAAGCTGAGCCTTTTGGGGACTATCTTTTAACTTAATCTCTTTTCTCAACCAAGCTACATCTGATAGCGGATCTTGAGTAGGAATCTCCACCTCCTGCCATTTATTATCTTTATATGAAATCATCTGCGCACCTGTTTTAAGCGCTCCTTCTTTATCGCCCAAAATATGCCATTTTTCTTCTTGATTGGCTTCATTTTCTCTTACCTTCTCTTCCCAATCCACATTAGGATCCAGCACATGAGCTGCCTCTTCTTTGTAGCCAGGTATGCTAAGCAGCTTACGGGCATCTACCCAGGCTTCAGCTGGCGTACCGCCCCAGTTACTATCAATAATACCTACCGGCACTTTCTTTTCCTGATGGTTATGCTTGGCAAAAAACCAGGCTACAGCAGAAAACTCTTTGGCCGTTTCAGGTGAGGCTTGCACCCATTCACCAGTAGATACATCAGATTTTGGCGCTGGAGCCAGCTCATTGATCACTTCATAATATCTGATATCAGGGTAGTTAGTATCTTCCAACTCTTCCTCCCAGTTATCTATTTTCCAGCCTATTTTCCATTCCATATTAGACTGCCCACCGGCTAACCATACGTCTCCATAAAGAACATCTCTAATAATAACTGTTCCTTCAGAAGTAACTTCTAATTCATAGGGGCCACCAGCCTGATGCGGTGGAAGTAGTAATTCCCACGCTCCGTTAGCATCTGAAATAGTAGTAGCCTCTATACCATCTATCTGTACATTTACCTTTTGATTTGGCGTATTCCAGCCCCATATTCTTAATGGTATATCTCTTTGCAAAACCATATGATCAGCAAAAATGCGAGGCAATGTCACTGATTGACAAAAAGAGTTATTGACAAACACCAATACAAAAACAGCAAGTATTAAAATTCTCTTGATCATCATTTTAAAAGCCATTATTTTTCATCCATTCAAGGTTCTTAGCAATCATTTCAGACCTTACTTCCACACTTTTTCCTGATCTGAGTCCATCTTCCGGAGTATTTTTACAATAGTCTACCAAACGCTCTACTGTGCTGGTAGCTACATGCATTCGGGTATCAGAAGAGGCATAGTAAATGAATATTTGTTCTCCGCGTTGTACCCAGCCATTTGCAAACACCACATTCGATACATCTCCCACGCGCTCTATGCCCTGCGGAGCTATTAAATGACCTGCAGGCCTATAAATAATTTTAGTAGGCTCCTCTAAGGAGGTCATGAACAAATAGAGCACATACCTAAGACCTGCCGCTGTGTTTCGCACTCCATGAGCCAAGTGAAGCCATCCTGCATCAGTTTTTATTGGTGCTGGCCCCTGCCCATTTTTCACTTCATTGATGGTATGATATCGCCTGTCTTCAATGATAATTTCACTGCTTATTTCAGGGTTAGTCATATCATCACACAAGCCCCAGCCAATACCACCGCCAGAACCAGTATCAATAAAACCATCCATTGGTCTGGTGTAAAATGCATATTTACCATCTACAAATTCAGGATGTAATACACAGTTTCTTTGCTGAGAAGAAGAAGTCTTTAAATCAGGAAGTCGTTCCCAGCTTTTCAAATCTTTTGTACGCACTATGCCGCACTGAGCTACAGCCGAAGAGAAGTCTCCCGGGCCAGCTTTAGGATCTCTCCTTTCTGTGCAAAAGAGGCCATAAATCCAGCCATCTTCATGTCTGGTAAGACGCATATCATACACATTCACATCAGGATCATCCGTTTCTGGCAATAAAATAGGGTAATCCCAAAATCGGAAATTATCTATACCTGTTTTACTTTCCGCTACAGCGAAAAAAGACTTTCTATCTACGCCTTCTACTCGGGCTACAAGTAAAATGCGATCATCTATACTAATAGCTCCGGCATTAAAAGCAGCGTTTATTCCTTGCCGCTCCAGTAGCAGTGGGTTGCGCGTTGCATCAAGATCATAGCGCCAGTGAACAGGTGCATGCTCAGCTGTTAATACAGGATTTTCATACCTTTCATACACTCCATTATTAGTGCCCAAAGGAGAATTCACCTGGTTTATTAAATATTCATACTCTTCAAAGAGTGCTTTAATATTATCTGTAGAATGTGATTTTAACATTGTCGATTAGTTATTTAAGCTACTACCGCTTCTTCTTTTTGCGGCATATCTAGGGTTCCTTTTTCAATTTCTTCTTCTAATATCTCATCTTCTTTATCCAGTTTGTCATACCAGTTCTTTTTAAGGATGAGCATAGTGATGAATAAAATAATAACACTGGTTATTAATGGTAGTTCTTCCCTTAAAATAATGTAAATAGGAATGATTGTAAGGGATGTTTGCCAAACAATGCCCACCACCACATTGATGGCATTTCTTTTAAACTGTTTGTTTTTCTGAAAACCAGGATCTCTGGCTATTACCATTTGGTGTACCGGCTTCCAAAAACCCCACGGCCTCACACTTCTATAAAAATCCATCAATACATGATCTTCTGCCGGAGGCGCACTATAAGTACCCACTACACAACCTACCACTGAAACCAGAAGCGTGAGTGGGAAGTAATATAATGGTAAGGCATCAGGGAAAATCATAGGAAAGATCATAGAAGCCAAAATACCAGCGGCCATACCCCAGAAATAACCAGCTCCGTTAAACCTCCACCAGTGCCATTTCAGCACGTTGGCTGCTATATAGCCTCCGTAAAGTGCTGAAACGATCCACTGTAGCACACTATTAATATCTTCAATATAAAGACCTATAAGTGTACTTAAAGCCACAACTAAAAATGATACCAGATAACTATAGTTCATCAGCTGTTTTCTGGTTGCTGATGGGTTAATATATTTCAGATAGATATCGTTAATCAGGTAAGCAGGTGCGGCATTAACTGTAGAAGCAAAAGTACTCATAAAGGCAGCCAATAAACCCGCCAGCAGAAGCCCCATAAGCCCTACCGGCACAAATTCGCTAATAGCCATAGGGAGCACTTTTTCAAAATCTACCTGATTACCCATAGCCAGAAAATCATCTTTAAAGAAAACCAAGGCTAACACGGCAAATCCGGCAATCATAAAATAACGAGGCAGTAATAATACCAAAGACACAAAGCCGCTCATCTTAGCTGCATCTGACGGCTTTTTGGTGGCCAGTACTTTTTGCATATCGAAGTTAGGAGCTGGCCCAGCCATACTGGAAAATATGCCTTTAAAAAGCATCATCATAAAGAATATAGTGAATAACGAAAAGCCATCTTCCTGAATTTTGCCATTTACCGAGGGCAATATCTGGCTCCAGTCGAGGTCTAACTGCCAGCCAAAGAAGGGGCTATCCCAACCTTCTGGCACCACACTCATAAGGGTTTCATGACTTACCTTGTTCATAGCTATTATACCTATTACTATAGCCGAAACAGTCATAATAGTAAACTGCAATACATCTGTCCAAACTACAGACATGAGCCCTCCCATTACCACATAAAAAGTAGCCACCGAAGTAAGCACAACACCATAGAAATTAGGCACTTGCTCTGGTGTGAGGTCAAAAGGCATGTAAGGAGCTACAGCATCCCAGGGAAGGAATATTTCTATAAACTTCCCGATACCGATAAAACCATAACTTAAAAAGCCTAATGCACTGAAAATAGCAAAAACCACTACTATAATGTGAGACATGTGTGCTCCCTTGCCATTCCCAAAGCGAGTTTTTATCCATTCTGCTCCGGTTAGCACATTAGACCTTCTCAGCCATACCGAAAGGTAAACCATAAGGAATATTTGGTTAAAAACAGGCCAGAGCCAGGGAATCCAAATACTTTTAAGCCCATAGACAAACATCAGGGTCACCATCCACATGGTACCGGAGATATCAAACATACCTGAGGCATTAGAAAGGCCAAGCATGTACCACGGTAACGTGTTTCCTCCCAGAAAATAGGAGTTAATATTCTTTGAAGCACGTTTTTTAAGATAAATACCAATGACTATCGTAGAAAGCAGATAGCCCAGTATTATTAGCAGGTCTAAGGTTGATAATTTCATTTTAACAGCGGTTTATTCAGTTGATAGAGGTTTTGAATATCATCAGCAAAGAAGGTATAGTTACTCTGTTCGAAATGCTTAAAGTCTTCTACTGCCGGATGCCCCGTATAAGGTGTAAATGTCTCTTCTTTAAAGCGGTTTCTCCATACCAGCATCCAGGCTATGGCTGGTGGATTGGGAGCTGATTGAATAGGCTTCAAGATGTAATCTGTAAACCATTTAGCATCCTTTACACCAAATGAGCCTGTTTCTGTGAGCGCAGCTACCTTACCTTTATCCTGTGCCAATTGGCTCACTGCGAGTAGGCTTTTTACAAACTGCTCTTGCTGCACTTCTGGTGTAGCTTGGTTAGATCCATGGCCAACATCCCAGTAATTATCAAGACCAATAATATCTACATAATCATCTCCAGGATAACCATACAGGTATGATTCTTCCACATTATTGATATCTAATCGGCTTCTATCAGGCGAAAATGCATATAGAAGGTTATGCACTTTTCTTTCATCTCTCAGGTAAGTTACCGTAAAACGATAAAGTTGAATATAATCTTCTTCAGAATTCATGCCTTTACCCCACCAAAACCAATTACCATTATGCTCATGAAAAGGGCGAAATATAAGAGGAATAGAAGTAAAAGGCCCTGCTTTACATTTCTTAGCAAAGTCCGCTACCCTATCCAGGTATTCTACGTAGGTAAGGTGATATTTACCTCCTGGCAGGATCTGCTTTACAGATTCTTGCTCCTTATCCCAACTATTATTTCCATTAACAGGATTATTCACGTGCCATGAAATGGTGTTGACACACCCCATTTTATAGGCCTTTTTAATCCATTGATGCATAGATTTAAAATCTACCGTATCTATATTAAAAGGCCTTCCTGTTTCTATAAAGCCAAGATCCCAACCAAATACGGCAGGGTAAGTACCAGTAATTCTTTTTACATCTGAGTCTCCGGGCTCATCCCACCAGCCAATACCATAGGCCAGATCATCTTGGTGACCGAACATAAACCCTTTCTCAGACACGTTAAAAAGGTTATAGTATAATATTTTTGTTTTTTTGGTAGCATTTTTATCCACCATATCCAGACTTCCCAGCTGAGCTTTAGCCATAGAAAAAATAATTACCAGAAAAAAAGTAAGGCTCGCTCCCTTTACCATGAATTTCATTTTTATACTTCTTTTGTTATTTGCTATATGAACATGCCTAAAACCACTAGAGTCATAACCACTATGACCAAAGCGATGAGTAGCTCAAAGGCGAATAAAACCTTGAGACTTCTCTTTGGTCCTTTTTTGGCTACCCCCAGGATATTAGATACGGCACTTAAAAATTTGTTCATAAAACAACATTTCTTTCAGGTGCTAAAGTGGATATTTTAAGGCAGGGAGAGCAATGTGAAATTTCACATTTTGCTTGGGTATTTATTTAAAACGGCCTTTATAACGAATTAATAGGCATTTTCAAGAAAAGAAGGGGTGGGTGAAAACAAAAAAAGGATGACTGTTATAGTCACCCTTTCTTTGATTTGAGTTTATTTCGAATTATTCGTTATTCTTTTTCTCTTGTACTTCTACTCTGATCTCTTGAGCTAGATTTTTCAACTCCTGCATTCCTTTTCTCACTCTAGTACCTGCAGCATTATTTCCTTTATTATAGAATTTGTCGAAGTCTCCTTCTAATGACATTACTAAATCTTTCAGTTGCTCAAATCTTTTTTCCATACTTGATAATTTTTTTTAAGGTTATTTAAAATTTTCTACAATTGATTTTGAGCTGGCAATATACTCAAAATGTTTATAATTCAACCAAAAACAGACTTATTTTTGATTTTTTAGCGGGTTATTGATATAATTTCTTCCCTTTGGTAAACTCCTTTGTCCAATTTGTCTTTTACTGAGGCAAAAGCACTGATAGTTTCTTCCACATCTTCCAGCGTATGAGCGGCAGTAGGAATAAGTCTAATCATAATAACATCCTTAGGCACAACAGGATAAATTACCATAGAACAGAAAATGTTGAAGTTTTCTCTTAGATCCATAGCTAAGTTAGCTGCCTCACCTAAACCACCTTTAAATAATACAGGGGTTACAGGAGATTTAGTAGTTCCTATATCAAAGTTGTTTTCTTTCAAGCCAGATTGAAGTGCATTAACCACTTTCCAAAGGTTGTCTTTCAGCTCAGGCTGAGTTTGTAAAAGCTCTAACCTTTTTAAGGCTCCGATAACCAATGGCATTGGTAATGACTTAGCAAAGATCTGTGACCTCAAAGTATACCTTAAGTAAGTGATGATAGACTCATTTCCACCTACAAAAGCACCAATACTAGCCATAGACTTAGCGAAAGTAGAGAAGTAAAGATCTATTCCGTCCTGGCATCCTTGCTCTTCACCAGTACCAGCACCTGTTTTACCCATAGTTCCAAAACCATGAGCATCATCTATAAATAGACGGAATTGGTATTTTTCTTTAAGAGCAATGATTTCTTTCAGTTTACCCTGATTTCCAGACATACCGAATACACCTTCTGTGATCACTAATATACCACCTCCTGTTTCGTCAGTGATTTTCTTAGCTCTCTCTAGCTGTTTTTCAAGGTTTTCAATGTTGTTATGCGGGAATACGTATCTTTTTCCCATATGCAGCCTTACACCATCAATAATACAAGCATGAGACTCAGCATCATAAACAATCACGTCCTTTCGATCCACGACAGCATCTATGATTGAAAGCACCCCTTGATATCCGAAATTCAAAAGCATAACGGCTTCTTTATCAACGAATTTAGCAAGCTTCTCTTCCAATTCAATATGACGTACAGTATTCCCAGACATCATTCTGGCTCCCATCGGATAACCTAATCCCCATTCAGCAGCCGCTTCCGCGTCTACTTTTCTTACTTCGGGATGGTTAGCCAACCCCAAATAATTATTCAAACTCCAGGTCAGCACTTCTTTACCATTGAATTTCATTCTTGGTGATATCTCCCCTTCCAGTTTCGGAAACATGAAATAATCTTTAGGGAGATGCGAATGCTGCCCTAGTGCTCCTTGTTCTACTTTTAATTTATCAAATAGATCCACTACTCTTAGTTTTTAGTTCTAAAACGTTCTGTTCTTTCAAAAAAACACACAAATCTAACACTAATACCCATCTTCTCAAAAGTGTAGGTTTATTTTAATTAAACCCTAATTTAGAAAATAGCAAATATTTAATTAGCATTGTGACTAAACCAATAATCGTCCTCTATGCCAAAAATCAATAAAATTCTTGTTGCCAATCGAGGCGAAATAGCATTACGAATAATACGCTCCGCTCAGGAGATGGGTATACGCACAGTAGCCGTTTTTAGCGAAGCCGATCGACAAGCTCCTCATGTACGTCAAGCTGATGAGGCCATACTCCTTGGGCCTCCACCTTCTTCTGAGTCCTACCTAAACATAGAGAAACTGATAGAAGTTTGCAAACGGTTGAAAGTTGATGCTATTCATCCGGGTTATGGCTTTCTTTCTGAGAACGCTGCTTTTGCCAAAAGGGTACAAAAAGAAGGCCTCATATTTATTGGTCCCTCTCCTGAAGCCATAGAAACAATGGGCAACAAGCTGGCAGCAAAGACAGCGGTAGCTAAGTTTGACGTACCGTTGGTACCTGGTACAGAAAAGGCCATAGAGGATATTGAAGAAGCCAAAGCGATAGCGAAAGAGATAGGCTACCCTATTTTAATTAAAGCCAGTGCCGGTGGTGGTGGCAAGGGTATGCGAATAGTAGAAAAAGAAGATGAGTTCCAGTCACAAATGGAACGAGCAGTAAGTGAGGCCAAATCGGCTTTTGGTGATGGAGCTGTTTTTATAGAAAAATTCGTTACTTCTCCCAGACATATTGAATTTCAAATATTGGGTGATCAGCATGGTAATATCATTCATCTCTTCGAAAGAGAATGCTCCATTCAGCGTAGGCATCAAAAAGTAATAGAAGAGGCTCCTTCTTCAGTGCTTACCTCAGAAATAAGGCAAAAAATGGGAGAAGCCGCTATTAATGTGGCTAAATCATGTCAATATTACGGTGCTGGTACTGTAGAGTTTATCGTTGATGATCAGCTGAACTTCTACTTTCTGGAAATGAATACCCGCTTACAAGTTGAACATCCGGTAACTGAGCAAATAACGGGATTAGACCTGGTAAAAGAGCAGATTTACATAGCTGAAGGAAGCCCTTTAAGGTTTAAACAAGAAGACCTTAGTATACAAGGCCATGCACTTGAAGTAAGAGTATATGCGGAAGATCCTAAAAACAACTTTTTACCTGACATAGGCAAATTAAAGCTATATAAGAGGCCACAAGGACCTGGCGTAAGAGTAGATGATGGTTTTGAAGAAGGCATGCAAATACCTATTCACTATGACCCTATGATAGCTAAGCTCATTACTTTTGACGAAGATCGTAATAAAGCCACAAGCCGAATGATAAGGGCTATAAACGAATATGAGATTTCAGGCATAGAAACTACGTTGGAATTTTGTAAATATGTACTTCAACACGAAGCTTTTGTATCTGGTAATTTTGACACCAAATTTGTAGAGAAATACTTTTCTGCAGATAAACTAGCGAACACCTCCAGCAAGAAAGAAGAAGAGATAGCTGCAGTTTTTTCTAGTTTGTTAATTGAAACCAATACCAAAAGCAACCAACAGAAGAATAAAACAGGCCTGTCTTCCTCTATGAACAAATGGAAAAGCCGGGCCAGAAAATAGTAAACTTAAAGCATGGCCGAAATACAACCGTTAAGAGCCTGGAGATATAGCTCTGAACTCAGTTCACAAATAGAAAATTTAACATCCCCACTATTTGACGTAGTCTCCGAAAAGCAAAGAAAAAGACTCTATAACACACCTTACAATAGCGTACACCTTTCCGTACCAAGTGAAGATGATCCTGCAGGCTCTGCCGCCAAAAGATTATCAGAATGGAAAGAAAGCAATACTATAGAACAAGATCCTGTACCGGGTATTTATGTCTATTATCAACATTTCTCTCTACCAGGAAGCCAGAAAAAGTATTGTCGAAAAGGCTTTATCTGCAATATAAAGGCATACGACTGGGATGAAAAAGTAATATTAAGGCACGAAAACACCATTCCAAAGGCGGTAAATGATCGTATTGATCTACTAAAAGCTACAGAACTCAACGTAAGCCCTACTCATGGACTATATACTGACAACACCTTTGAACTGGAAAAGTACATGGATGAAAGCATGAAAAGTCCATTGTATGAAACGGAAGATTATCAGGGAGTTAGAGATGTGCTTAGTGTCATCCATGATATAGACGTTATAAAGAAATTCGTTGATATGCTTAAAGAAAAGCCCGTCATCCTGGCTGATGGACACCATAGGTATGAAGGTTCTTTACAATATCGAAAAGAAAAGACAAAAGAAAACCCTAACCATACCGGTGAAGAAGGATACAATTTCCATATGATGTTCCTGACTAATACGGAATCTGATGATTTAAGAATTTTGCCAACACACCGAGTTATAAGCGGGCTCCAAAATTTTGATGAAGCCACTATCCTAAGTAAGCTGGAGCAAGATTTCACTATTAAACCTGTGGAAGAAGCTCATACTATTCATGAAGTGATTTTGGGCAAACCATGGGCCTTTGGTTTAATTTTTAAAGATAATGCTTACAAGGTAAGACTCAAGCCAGAAGCTTTAGAGAACAACCCCTGGGATTTTCCTGAAGAGGTAAAGAGGCTTGATCTCACTATAATGCACTATTTTATTATAGACAAAGTGTTAGGAATACCTGGCAAAGACCAGCGATCATCAGAAAATATAAACTTTGAGAGAAGCATAGGAGACTGCCTTACTCAAGTAATTACAGGAAAAGCGCAAATGGCCATTATCACTAATGAAATCTCTATGGATGATGTGAAAAAGGTTTGCTACAGTGGTAAAACTATGCCTCAAAAATCAACCTACTTCTACCCAAAAGTTATATGTGGATTTTTATTTAGCTCTATTAAAAATGAAGAATTTCGACCGATCCCTGATCCTTGCTTCTAAGTCGCCAAGAAGACAACAGCTCATGGAGGCCATGGGCTTTCAGTTCGAAGTACGCACCAAAGAGGTAGAGGAAACTTATCCTCCAGACCTGCCTGCTTTAGAAGTAGCTCCTTTTTTATCAGAAAAAAAAGCCAACGCCTTTCTACCTGAGATAAAAGACGAAATAATCATTACCGCTGATACGGTAGTTATTGTAGATGGAAAAGTTTTAGGCAAGCCTGCAGACTATGATGAAGCATGTAATATGCTTAGGTCTATGTCAGGTAAAAGTCATACCGTTTGCTCTGGGGTATGCATAGCTGATAAAGATCAAAAACACATCATTTCCGATATTACAGAAATAACATTTAAAGAGCTTCGCCACGAAGAAATAGAATTTTATGTAAATAACTACAAGCCCTATGACAAAGCCGGAGCTTATGGCATACAGGAGTGGATAGGCATGATTGGTATAGTTAATATGCAAGGCTCCTACTATAACGTGGCAGGCCTGCCGGTGCATAGAGTTTATGAAGTACTTTACTCCAAGTTTTAAATTTTGAAGCAAATATTAAAGTACCTGAAAATACACCTCAAAGAGGATTTTCAGGCATCATACTACCTGGCTATTGCTACTTTCTTGGCTATAACTATGTCTTTAAACTATTACTTCGATTTTGAAGATTCAGTTCTAGACAGTTATTACGGTAAGAGCATAAGGCTATTTTATTATTTTCTATTTTATTGCTTTGCCTATTATTCAGCCACTATTATTATGGCCTATTTTAAAAATGAATGGCACATTTTTAAGAATAAGGAATATTGGATAAAAAGCTTACTCATTTTAACTATACTAGCTGTTGATACCGCCTTTCATTACCACAACAGACTTATCAAGGAATTTATGGATGTGGCACTTCAGTATTGGGCATCAAGAGTTTCTAAAAATCTAGTCAATATTTTCACAACCATTATCCCCTTAGTTCTTTTTTATAAATACTATGACACTCAGCAAAAAAGCTTCTATGGACTAACAGTTAAAGGCTTTAACCACAAGCCTTACCTTTTTATACTGGCCGTAATGATCCCTTTAATTGCAGTGGCTTCGTTCACTGACAACTTTGCCAACCACTACCCTCTCTACAAAAATAATTCCGCCTATTATGCCTTACAATCACCCAAATGGGTACCTGCTATTATTTATGAGCTGGCCTACGGATGGAATTTCCTTACTATAGAGCTTATGTTCAGGGGCTTTATGATACTAGCACTATGCAGTATCTGCGGTAGAAATGTAGTTCTCCCCATGGTAGTAACTTACTGCTTCTATCACTTTGGTAAACCTGAAGGAGAAGCCATCAGCTCTATTATTGGTGGATATATTCTCGGAGTAATCGCCTTAGAGAGCCGCAGTATATTCGGCGGCGTTCTCATACATATAGGCGTAGCTTGGTTAATGGAGTTTTTTGCGTGGCTGCAAAAGCTATAAACAACTAATCAAAAGGTAAGAATTTTTCATGAGTACCCATATCATAATATGGCATCTCTTTATTCAACGATTCTCCGTTCATAACCCTTTCATATAATTTCAAAAAGGAGTCAGTCATCTGCTTAACCGTAAAAACATCCATCACTCGTTCATGAATTCGCTGTGGATCATAACTTCTATTTTCTTTGATATGATCTATAAGCTCTGTTGATTTATTAGAAAGAAAACCACTTTCTTCATCTACAATTTCCGGTATCGCACCATAAGGAGTAGCAAATACAGGGCACCCAAAATACATGCTTTCTGTTATGGCTATACCAAAAGGTTCATGCCATATAACAGGAAAAAGAAGCCCTCCGGAATCATTCATCACCTTGTTTTTAGCCTCTCCTCCTATCATACCATAGAAGTGCATTTTAGGGTCGATAGTAAACCTAAAGCCCATATGAAAGTTCACTCGTGAGCCCCCCAACACATGTAAATGTCTTCCTGACTTTTGAGCGATACTAATAGCTCCTTTTACATTTTTTACTCTCCAAGCGGCTTTCCCTAAAAAGTGTAAGTAGTTTTTCTTCTTAGAGAAATCCGGCTTACCATAATCGTCAGGATCTAAGCCATTATAAACGAAGCATTCAGCATGATGTCGCTTAGCATGATTACCTGAAACAAAAACTGTATTTTTATCATATGAAGCCGCTTTAGTGTTAGACTCCATATGAATAAGATAAGGTACAGATAAAGGTTCTGTTATGGGAATGTATGAGTGCACTACATCAATACCTTCAGGAATTTGATCAGCCAAACTAATCTCAGGATTGTATACTTTTACATCAGCAAAAGGGCAAGAAGAGCCTTCTCCTACCAAGAAAGTGACCTTATGGCCTTGATTTACTAATTCCTTACCCAGCCACCATACTATTCGCTGTATTCCTCCATATTTAAGAACAGGAATGGGCTTATCAAATACAATTAAAATGTTCAGTTTCATTTACTGCTGCTGCTCTATTCCAAAAGGAGTTTTTATCACTTTATTTTTTCTGGTATTTCTTCTGATAGCCAAGTTCGCTTCTAAAGATTCTTTGGTTTTATATCCTCTGGAGTGATCTAAATGCAAGCAAATGGCTCTGTGCCTTATCTGCTTTCCTTTCACTCCATAATTCTCCAACCTTTCTCCTATTTCTCTATCAGGCCCACCATATCTCATTCGCTCATCATAACCATTTACACTGAGCAAGTCTTCTTTATATGCGGAGCTATTACAGTTATTAAAAGAGGCATTAGCAGGTGTAACAAAATCAAGGAAGCTGGCCCATTTGCCTTGCGCCCCTAATTTCCTAAACTGAGAAGTTCCATGAAATCCCTGACTTTTCAACCACTCTATATCAAAGCATTTTTGAGACTTAATATCTTCTTCTGTAATGGCCTTGCTCACATCCATAGAAAGTTTGCAGTATCCTCCTGAAAGAAACCTTCCTTTTTCCATAAAAATAGCATGGGTCTCTACAAAATCGGCACGAGGGATACAATCTCCATCTGTAAAGAGTACATAATCGTACTTCGCCTTTTGTATGGCTACATTTAAAATAGTCTGTCTTCTATATCCTTCATCTTCATGCCACAGGTGTACAATATCTAAAGGCGACTCTTTTTTGAATCTCTCTATAATCTGCTGCGTCTCCTCTCCACTTCCATCATCAGCAATTATTACTTCAAAATTTTTGAAAGTTTGATTTTCATAACCCCAAAGCACCTTCTCAAGCCATTCTGGCATATTATAGGTGGCCATGATAACCGATATTTTTTTTATCCTGCGTCATTTTCTTTTTTCATTTCTATTTAACTCCCACAACCTCAAATATTTCATAAAATTCAGGTATGCAGTTAGCCCACTAAATATAAAACCATAATATCCATCTAAAAATCCCAACCTTAGCACATACTTTCTAAAAAACTTATACCAGGGATTAAGTATTACATGAAGAAAAAAATAGGCCTTTTTACCCTTTTTATATTTAGCATTAGCCGCAATAATAGCAAACTTTTTAACCTGATCGTAATGCTCTTCCAAATTTGCATAAGCATAATGCAGAATATCATGCTTAACATGCTTAGTGGTAGCTTCTTCATCCATCACGACTCTGTCATGAGGATTAGTACCACCCCAGTGGCCCTTCTTTCTATCCCATAACCGAAGTTTCTTATCAGGGTACCATGACCTTTTTAACCAGGCGCCGCAATAATTATTTAATCGATTAAAGCGAAATGCATCATATTGCCAATTTGCTTTTGCTTGTTTAATGAAATCTCTTAGCTCAGCAGAAAGTCTTTCATCAGCATCAAGAGCTAATATATAATCATTACTAGCCTGCTGCATGGCGTAGTTTTTTTGTTCTATATGACCTTCAAAAGGATGTTGAAGAAATACTACCCCTAGCCTTTTACAAATTTCTGGTGTTTTATCAGTGCTGTATGAATCTACAACCACTATTTCATCAACTACCTCTTCAATAGACTTAATACAAGCTTCTATATTCCTTTCCTCATTGTACGTTATAATAACGCCTGAGATCAGTACTGGATTTCCCAAAATGCTCTATTGTTTTTATCTTAATCTTGCAAAAATAATATTTGCCGGCCATCTTTCTAACTTTTTATTCAATAACAAAAAAGAGTTCAGCCTTTCGACTGAACTCCTTCCTAAATATGGCCTATTTTTCTAATTCATTTTATGGCTTCTCCGCACTGCTTTCCTCTTTTTTCTCTTCTACTGCTATTAGTTTGCCATCTTCCAATCGTTTGGAAACAGCTAAGAACGGACCACTGATCACTTCTTCTCCTTCTTTAACGCCTTCTACAATCTCTATATTTTCATAATCGCTGATACCAGTTTTTACTTCTCTCATTTTAGCGACACCACCTTCATTCACAAATACCACCTCTTTCACTTCTTCTTTGGCTCCCTGTGGCTTACTTTTACTAGCCGATTCTTCTTCCTCTCCCTCTCCTGAATTTTTCTTGTCAGAATCACGTGTAGTTACTGATGAAAGTGGCACTGCCAACACACCTGATTTACTGCTGGTGATAATATCAACACTAGCTGTCATACCCGGACGGAATGGAAAACGGTTGCCATCCTTCACCAAATCTTCATATGAAGAATTCAATATTCTTATTCTCACTTCAAATTCTGTAACAGCATCTGAAGTAGTTTTTTCATTGGCTGTATTAGCTATTGAAGTTACAACTCCTTTAAAGTCTTTATCAAGGTGAGAGTAAGCATCTACGTCTATAATGGCCGTATCTCCTAATGATACTCTTATAATATCATTCTCGTTTACATCTACACGAACTTCCATTTTATTAAGATCCGCAATTCTCATAATTTCAGTTCCTTGAAATTGTTGCGTACCCAATACGGTTTCCCCTGCCTCTACATTAAGCTTAGATATAGTACCGCTCATTGGTGCAGTTACGGTTGTTCTTCTAAGGTTTTCCTGAGCCTGACTAAGAGAAGCCTGACTACTTTTCACAATATATCGGGCAGCTTCTAATGACTTCTGAGCAGATTTATAATCATTCTTTGCTACAGCATAGCTTTGTTCTGCCTGTTGCCAATCAGCATCTGAAATCACCTCCTCATCGTATAGTTTTTTCTGACGCTTGTATTCCAATTCAGCGGTCTGCAGGGTAGCTTCAGCCCTGGCCAATGTTGCTTCCGATGATGCCACATTAGCTCTTTGCTGATTTAAAGAAGCCAAAGACTGCTCTACTGAAGCCTCAAAGTTATCAGGACGAATTTTAGCCAAAATCTGACCTTCGCTAACAGAATCTCCTTCTTCAATATTCAATTCTATTAACTCACCAGAAACTTCTGGGCTAAGTTTTACTTCTACTACTGGCTGCACCATACCTGATGCACTTACTTTTTCTGTAATGGATACTTTTTTAGCTTTGGCAAGCTCTACTTCCATTTCTCCAGCACCACCAATGATGCCTGCAGATTTAGCTGCAACCAGAAAAACTACCAGTAGAATGAGCCCTCCTATTAACCAGTATAACCACTTATTTGATTTTTGATTCTTTGCCATTGTGATTTAAAATTCTATTTTTTTACCCTGATAAAAGTCTAACACTTTGAGTTTAAATACATAATCATATTTAGCTCTTAGCAAATCAGATTTTGCTTGAAAAAGATCATTTTCACCTACTTTATAGTCAGTGAAGTTTGCCGCACCATTGTCATAACGCTGCTTCAGCACACGAAATGACTCTGTTCTGGCTTCTACCTGAACCTGAGATACTTTATATGATTTGGCAGCCGCTACTACATCTATGTAGGCCTGCTCTATATTTTGCCATAATTGATATTTTGCATCTTTACTGTTTATCTCTGCTCTGCTACGACTGATCTCCGCTCGCTGAATAGAAGCTCTAGCTGAAAAACCGTTAAAAATGGGAATGTTAAGGCTGAGGTTAACATATTTACTCAAATTATCATCTATCTGATCGCCAAAAGGATAGCCGTCATAATAAGTTCCTGATGTCTGTGTTAGTGGTTGATCAGAAATAACAGGAGTATTAGTACCATCTACATATCCTATTATTGGATTAGGTTCTAAAATAATAGGGTCGCCACCATCAGGTACAAACCTAGGCTGATCTGATACATCTGAATATCTTGTAGTGAGTCCTCCTGTTAAGCTAAGCGTAGGATACAAATTACCTCTTGATGCTTTAACGGCATATTCAGAACTTCTTTCATTGAACTCAGCACTTCTCACTGTGGGCCAGCCATTCAACGCGGCTTCATATATTTGAATAGGCGTAGCATCCATTACAGGCTGTATTGAAGCTGTATCTATTTCAGGAACTACAATATCTATTTGCTCTTCTGGAGGTAATTGTAATAGCTGCTTCAGCTGTATCTTGGCACTCGTATAATCATTTTCTGCATTTACTACATTCAGTTCGTTAGTAGCTTTCTGAGCCATGAGGTCCAGCAGGTTTGATTTAGGAAGTGCTCCTGCCCTTACCTGCTTTTCAGTTCTTTCTACTTGTTGATTAGTACTATTCAGCTGCTTTCTAGCATTTTCTAATAGCTCTCTCGTGAAAAGCACATTAATATAGTAGCTAGAAAGGCCTAATACCATATCATTTTTAGACGTTTGTAAGTTCTCCTCGGCCGCGCTTAAAGAATACTGATTCTGTTTTACATTATTTTGAAGTCTAAAACCATTAAACAAGATAATCGAACTGCTTAAACCTGCATTTCCAGAAGCTATTCTTTGATTCTCAACGAATAAGTTGGTAGTAGGGTCAATAGACCTACCCCAGCTATAACCGTAAGAAGCATTACCATTTAAATCCGGATACCTTGCCAATTTTGACTGGCTGGTTTCCACTTCTTGCGCTTGCAAATCCAGTAAAGATCTTCTAATATTCAGGTTATGATCCATAGCATGATCAATGCATTCCTGCAAGGTCCACCTATTCACCTTCAATGTATCTTGTGCATACGTATAGGCACTAGTAAGCACCAATAAAATCAGCAATCCTGTTGCTCTCATATGTATCATTTTTATAAATCAATATCAGGTATATATATCACCTCTTTTACCCATTTTAAACTTCTTAAATAAGCGAGAGTCACATCTTTAATACCACTATCCATTTCTATTACTAGGCATGCCTGCGCATTTTTACCCTTTCGTGAAACAGACATGGTGGCTATGTTACAATCATCATGAGACAAAATATTGGCAATATAAGCTATGCTTCCTCTCACATCATCGGCCTTTAGAATCAAAGTATGAAGACTCGCTGAGAAATTGGCATTAAAACCGTCAAACTCCGCTATATTAATCACTCCTCCGCCTTTACTCTCTCCTATGACCTCTACTTTCCTTTCCCCTTTTTCTAATATTAGCTTTATGGTGTTAGGATGATACACTGATGCACTGCCTACTGACTTAAAGGTGTAATCCATCTTTTCCTGCTCCGCTATCTCCAGTGCTTCCTTTATTCTGGGATCATCAGTTTTAAAATCCATAAGACCAGCTATTATTGCCTTATCGCTGCCGTGCCCCTCATAAGTTCTGGCAAAAGAATTGTAAAAAGTAATCGCTGATTTATCAGGTTTCCCGCCTAATACTCTTATGGCCGCTCTTGCTATTCGCACTACCCCCGCAGTATGAGAACTGGAAGGGCCTATCATTACCGGGCCAATCATATCAAATACACTACTCTTCTCTGCCATATTCTTAATTTCAATATTAATGATAATTTTACTGCAATATTATTTAAAAGTATGAATGGTTGATAACCATTATAAGATTCAATTTCGGCTGATAAACTATTAAAAGAATCAGCAAATGAACATCAAAAATACACGTAACCTGATATATTCAAAAGATGAAAGCACTCTTCGATAATCAATGGACAGATAATAAAATATCTTTAAATATATCAGACAGGGCATTGCAATTTGGGGATGGTTTGTTTGAAACAGTATTGTATTCAAATGAGAAAATTCACCGGCTTCCCTTTCATCTGGAAAGGTTAAAGCGAGGATGTGAAGCCATGAACCTACAGCTTCCTGATTATATCTCAGAAGTTACAAATAGTAAAAAGGCAATTGAAAGATTAATTCATCAAAACCAACTTCACGATGAAAATCTTAGAATTAAGATAATGGTGTGGCGACAAGAGGCACATCAAACAGGCTATTCCTCTCCCAACACTTCTGCTCATACGCTTATCTCGGTAAAGCCCTATTCAATACCTGACGTTAATAATGCAATAACTGTAGGTCAAAGCCTTGAAGTGAAAAATCACTTCTGGAAGATGTCTAACTTTAAAAAGCTAAATAGCTTACCCTATGTCATTGCCTCTCAAGAAAAAGCGGCTAGACAATTAGATGAATTAGTTATCCCCGATGTTTTGGGAAACGTAAGTGAATGCATTACCTCGAATATATTCTGGTATAAATCAGGATGTTTCTATACGCCTTCTTTAAATACCGGATGCGTGGCGGGTGTAAGAAGAAGGGAAGTTATTCTTAAGTTAAAAGCATTGAAGTATCCTATCATTGAAGTTGAGGAGAACATTGAAAGCTTGCATCAAGCAGAGTTTGCCTTTATAACTAACAGCCTTTCTATTAAAAAAATAGCTGAGTTCGAAAACACCAAATTTCGGAACTCAGCTATTTATGAAAGTCTAATTGACCAATTAGATTAAATGATTTTATACGGCAATAGGCGCCTTTATAGAAGGATCTGCCTCATAATTTTCAATTTTAAAATCCTCGTACTTATAGTCGAAAATTGAATCAGGCTTTCTACCTATCACTAACTGAGGCAGGCTTTTAGGCTCTCTGCTCAGCTGTAATTTAGCTTGCTCCAAATGGTTTGAGTATAAATGCACATCTCCACCAGTCCAAACAAACTCTCCCGGTTTTAAACCACATTGCTGTGCAAACATGTGCACTAAAAGAGCATAAGATGCTATGTTAAAAGGCACTCCTAAAAAGAAATCTGCACTTCTTTGGTATAATTGACAAGACAATTTTCCATCAGCTACATAAAACTGAAATAATGCATGGCAAGGAGGCAAGGCCATTTCATCTACCTCGGCAGGGTTCCAGGCACTGACTATATGCCTTCTACTATTTGGGTTATTTTTTATTTGCTCTATTACCTGAGAGATTTGATCCACTTTACCTCCATTAGGTGCTGGCCAACTTCTCCACTGTGAACCATACACAGGCCCCAGATCACCATTCTCATCGGCCCATTCATCCCAAATACTAACACCATTCTCATTTAAGTATTTAATATTTGTATCTCCACTCAAAAACCATAGTAATTCATGGATAATTGACCTGATATGAAGCTTTTTGGTGGTTAACAATGGAAAGCCTTCAGCTAAATCAAACCTCATCTGTCTACCGAATACACTCAATGTACCTGTACCGGTTCTATCCCCCTTCTGTGCTCCATTATCTAAAATATCCTGCATTAAATCTAAATACTGCCTCATACCTGTTAGATATTAATATCTATAATTTTACGTACCAAATTAATTAAACTTTAAAGATAGCAATTAAGAAGAAATGCCATACCATTTGAAGAGCATGGTTTTAACTTGTTGAAAATCAACACTGAAAGTTTTAATTTAAAAATAACACCTATATTGTTGATAATCTGATTTTTATTAAATAAACTGCACATCATTATAGTGGTTTTAATTTTTTCTATCAACTAACACCCAACCTAACTACTATGATAAAGCATTTTTTTAGCCCTAAACGCCAAAGAATAATAGAATCGGTCAAAGACTATTATAATGGAAAAATAGAACGCGTACCTTACTCAGAACGAGAGATAGCAGAGGTGGCACGCTGGATCGAAGATATAGAACTGCCTAACAAGGAAATGCTCATTGCAAAATTCAATATGATCACTTTAATAAAATCTAAAAAATAAAAAACTGCTATATTATAAGCTAAAAGCCCATTGCAACTTATATTTTTGAAGTATGCGGAAAAAGTATATTTCACTAATATTCGTTGTGATAATAGGCCTGACTATCCTATTTGGTTTTCACCTGAAAGACCTCAAATTTAATTATGTATTTGAGAGCTTCTTCCCTACTGATGACCCAGATTTAGAATATTATCAGGAGTTTGAAGAAATTTTCGGAAATGATAACGACTATCTGCTCATAGGTCTTTCTCACCACCCCTCCATTTTTGACAGCAGTTTTCTTTCCAAGATTAATAAGCTTACTGCCAAACTCGAAGAAAATGGAAAAATCAAAAGCATTTCTTCTATCACTAACCTTTCTCAACCGGTAATAAGTAAAGCCGGAGTCTTTAAGATACCAACTATTCATCTCAACAGCCCCGAACGCTTAAGCTCTGATAGTACGAGAATTTTCCAAAACAATGATTTAAGAGAAGCATTTATCAATGAAAATGCTACAGCTACTATTCTCATTATACAGCATCAGTCACTTAGTGAAAAAGATGATGCCGACCAGCTAATCTCAGATATTACAACATCAATTCATGAACAGGAATTTCAAAATTTTCATTTAGCAGGGAAAATATATGCTCAGGGAATATTCATTAATACCATGCAAAGCGAGTTAATGATATTCCTATCTGCATCAGTGATTTTAGTGATAATATTCCTAATAATCACTTTTCGCAGCTGGTGGGCTGTAATTATACCGCTATTAGTTGTGATGCTATCCACCATTTGGATATTAGGAATTATGGGCATGACCAACAAACCGTTGGATATACTTATGGTACTGCTACCTACGATCATGTTTGTGGTAGCTATGTCAGATGTTGTCCATATTATCACTAAATACATAGAACAACTCAGGTTAGGCAACTCTAAACTACAATCAATAAAAACTACTGTAAAAGAAGTAGGTATAGCTACTTTTCTCACTTCATTAACCACAGCCATAGGTTTTGTCACCCTACTCACAGCCAGCATACAGCCCATTAAGGAGTTTGGAGTTTATACAGCTTTAGGTGTGTTTATCGCCTATATCATCTCTTTCACCTTACTTCCTGCTTGCTTAATACTAGTTCCTAAACCTAAAATCTCAACTTATAGCAACTTTAAAGAAAGATGGTTTTACTTACTTTCCAGAGGCTTTAGCTTAGTTTTAAGAAAAAAGAAGCAGATAGTCATCATAAATATCGTTCTGATTATACTATCCATTTTTGGTATTTCAAATATTAAGATCAACACCTATTTAATTGAGGATTTACCATCAGATGCTCCGCTCAAACAAGACTTTACCTTCTTCGATAAGAATTTTGGAGGTTCGCGTCCTTTTGAATTAACCGCCACTGTTCGTCAATCAGACCAAACTATATTCTCTCCTGAAATAATAAATGAAATAGATCTGGTAGAAAAATACTTAAGAGAAGAATTTCTGGCTGGCAATATCGTTTCTCCCTCCACATTAGTTAAAGCTACTAATCAGGCTGTAAATGGCGGCGTATCATCTGAATATCAATTACCACAAAGCGAAAAGGAATGGAAAAAAATAAGGCCTTTTTTAAAAAGAATAGCTTCTCGAGAGACTAGTGAAAAGCTTATCGCTAACAATCAACAGATAGGACGTATCTCCATGAGGGTTGGAGACAGTGGCAGTGACCTGTCACTTGAAAGGACAGAGCTTCTCAAACAGTTCATCCTTCATAATACCGATACATCAAAAGTTCGATTTACAATTACTGGAACTTCTAACCTCATCGACAAAAACAATGAGTACTTGGCCAAAAACATGTTTTACGGACTAAGTATTGCATTCTTGGCTGTAGCTCTAATTGCTGGCCTTCTATTCAAATCTTTAAAAATGATTTTGATAACATTGATTCCGAATATTGTGCCTTTATTCATAGTAGCAGGTCTCATGGGATTTTTTGGAATCACGCTAAAACTCAGCACCTCTATTATATTCACTATAGCATTTGGCATTGCTGTGGATGACACCATTCATTTCACCAGCAAATTAAAAATGGAATTATCCAAAGGAAAACCAATTTTATATGCCCTTAAAAGAACTTACCTCTCCACGGGTAAAGCCATAATAATCACCAGCATTATATTATCTGCAGGCTTTCTAATACTTATTCTATCCTCATTTGGAGGCACATTTTATACAGGATTACTTATAAGTCTTACATTGGTTTTAGCCCTTATTATAGACCTTACATTACTGCCTGCATTAATTATTTTGACATATTCTGATAAAAAGTAAAACAAAAAAGTTTACTTTTGCTAAATAACATACATGCATGCTTTTGAAAAAAGGCAGTATTTTAGGTATTACCTAATCTAATTCCTATGAAAATTGAATACATAAAAAGCATCATCTCAATGCTTACGCAGTCTCAGCTTTGTGAAGATGAAACTGATTTATTTGACAATCTTTACTCATTATCTCTTCAAGAGTTAGCAGTAGCCCATAAGCGTGCGTATGCTGTTCTGAGAATTGACTCATATTAAGCCAATACACTTGCAGGTTTTTGAAACAACCTAAAACTAGATAGTGTATTAATGTACTTTGATTTCTGTTCCTCAGAAAGAATAGAATCATAGAAACCCAAAATATAATATCCATTAGGCTTCAGAGATTGATAAAATTGGGTTATAAGCTTGTCTTTCATCTTCTGATCAAAATAGATGAGCACATTCCTATTAAAAATAAAATCAAATTGCCCGGGAAACAGGTCTGTGGTTAAATTGTGGTATTTGAACTTCACATTTTTAATAAGATAATCCTTCATTATAATGTGATTCTCATCGGTAGTATAATATCTTGAAAAGTTGCCAAACTTATTGAACTGCTTATAGTGCTTTTCATAATCAATCATCTTCACCTTATGGTAAATTCCTTTCTTAGCATCTTCCATAGCAGATTGATTCATATCCGTAGCTAGAATATTGACCTTGTCCAGAATTCCCAGTTCATCAAGCATTATAGTCAAAGTATACACTTCTTCCCCTGTAGAACAGCCTGCATTCCATACATTTATTACCCTATCATACTTATAGGTAGAGAATATTTTCTTCAACTCTACCCAAGTCATAGGATCTCTAAACATGGAGGTTAAACCTACACTAATTTGATCCATGAAGGTGAAAATCAAATTTCTATCTCTGAGCATCATCACCCATAATTCATGAATGCTATCTACCTTGAAATTATGAAGAACTCTATTTACCCTGCGAGATAAGGATTGATGCTCATAACAAGTGAAATCAATACCATATTTTTGAAAAAGTACATTGGTAAAAGAATCCAGCTCCGCTTTAGAAACGCTCATGGTGGTTAGGTTTAGATACTACAACTCGTTCAATCATTATCACAACTATCTTAGAGAGCTTTTCTTCTAAATCAAAAATACTACTGAAAGTACTTTTAAAAACCTTAGTTTCTCCATCTGAATTAACATATTCAAGCTCCACTTCTACAAATGGCTTCTTCTTGAGCTCGGTCAGCACATCTCTTATTACTTTTGGAGAATGGTCTGAAAGAAAATCGGCAAACGGCTTTCTTCTCAGCTCTATTCTGTTGTAACCAAAAAAGTCCATAAAAAGATTATTGCCATTTTTATATGTGCCATCAGGATGCAGCTCTATAATCGGCGTAGTATTTTTCATGGCTCCCACTACACCATTAAGCTCTTTCTGCTTTTCTTTTTCCTGTGTAGTAAACTGAGCATACATCATCACTTTATAAGGATTTCCATCAATATCATTAATAGGATTAAAAGTACCTACCAACCACAGCTCCTTACCTTTAGGATCCTTTAGCTTAAATTCTCCACTAAAAAATTTACCCTCTTTCAGGTTATTCCACATCAGCTCTGTTTGCGGTTTCAGCAGCTCGTTTGGAGGTATAATATCAGAATAATGTATTTTACTGGTTGCGGTGAGCTCAATACCGGTTATACCATCAAATATCTCGTTTGACCTTTTTAAATATCCTTCCAGATCAAATTCTGCAGAGGCTATTGTTTTGTTGATGGCCTCCATCTGATTTTCTAATTCAACTTCTTGCTTTCTCTTCTCAAATTTTAGGATTTTCTGATGGGTGATATCTGTAACAAATTTAATCACTTTATAAGGTCTACCTGTATAATCAAAAATAGGATTATAGATACCTTTTAACCATACATGATCTCCATCCTTCTTTATTCTTAGAAATTCATCGTTGAAGACCTCTCCCTTTCTCAAATCTTTCCAAAAATCAATATAACCGGAAGAACCTCTTTCCTTCTCTGACACTAACAAAGAATGGTGCTGTCCTACTAATTCATTCCTTTCATACCCGAAAATTTCCAAGAAGTTATCATTTACTTCAAGGATATTCCCTTCCAGATCAAATTCTACTATCGCATTAGATTTACTTATAGCTTCTAACTTAGAGCTATAATCAACCGCTCGCATTTTTGTTTCAGTAATATCAGCCTGTATCGAGATATATCTTTGTAATTGACCTTCATCATTAAAAACAGGGTTAATAGCCATAGAAATCCAATAACTCTCGCCTGATTTGGTATAATTGAGAATCTCTTCATAAACAGACTCTTTCCTGGCCAAGGCCTCTCGCACACGCTTTACCGTTTCCTTATTTGTATCTTCACCTTGAAGAAAATCTCCTGGTTTTTTTCCATAAACCTCCTTCTCACTATAACCGGTCATCTCTGTAAAGCCTTTGTTCACATACTCAATACAGCCGTTCTTATCAGAAATAATAACAGCATTGTTAGTGTTGTCTGCCACTAAAGACAGTTTCTCAAATTCTATCTCTTGCAGTTTACGAGCTGTTATATCCCTGGTTAAAGCGAGTATTTTTCTGGTTCCTCCCATGTAATCCTTTATTGGAGAGAAAGAAATAGTTAACCATTTACTTTGGCCAGTACGAGACTTCGCTTTGTAATGACTCGCTTCTAATTGCACATTTTGAATTTTCTTTAACAGAACTCCATCTCCATCATTGTATCCTATTAGATCTTCATAGCTCAAGCTTTTCATTTCTTCTTCTGAATACCCTAGCACATTACTAATGATTCCATTAGAATAAATAATTTCACCTTCAGTATTTAATTCAACTACCCCCATGGCATTATTGATGGCACCTACTATACCATCGAGCTCAGATTGCTTTCTTTGCATCTCATCTTGAGTAGCACTAAGTTGTTCCACATTCTGGCGCATTTCCTCTTCTCTTGATTGTAACTCTGTGGTCAGCACTTGAGCTTCCTCCAAAAGATGGCTTGTTTTTTCATTATTGCGCATAGAAGCAAATACTGAGGCAATGTTTTCCGCCAGCTGCTCTAGAAACTTAATTTTGTAGTCTGAGAATATTTCAAAGGAAGCCAACTCTATGACACCATATATCTTTTCATTTAGCTTCAGAGGCACAAGTATTACATTTTCAGGAGTGGCTTCTCCTAATCCTGAAGTTATACTAACATAGCCTTGAGGTACATCTAGCAAGCATACAGTCTCTTTCTCCAAGTAACACTGTCCGATCTGACCTTGTCCTATTTCTATTCTTTTATCTCGTATTCTAACCTTATCATAAGCATAACAAGCGGTTAACTTCAGATATTCATCTTCATCTTCCTTTTGATGCACAAAAAGGCCTCCTTGATTAGCCGAAACATACCTCACAAGATTAGTAATGATATCTTCAGACAATTCTCTGATGTTTTTTTCATGAGATCGAAGAAGTTCACTAAACTTGGCCAGCCCTTCTATTCCCCAGTTCCGCTTATGCTCAGCCTCATTAAACATCTTCATGTCAGTATCTACATTTAAAATTGCACGGCAGAGTTCTGTATCCTTATCAAGGATTTCAAAATTTCTTTCTCCGGCTTTACCTAAATTACTGATGACATGAGAAGCTTCAGACATTCCATCTTTAACCGATTTTGCTTCTGCTTCTAAGTTTTCAATTACTTGCTTTGACTTATACTTGGAATAAATACATAAGGCTCCTCCTATCAATACCAACACTGATGTAATTAATGGGTTTCCTATATAAGCCTCTGCCAATACAATACACAGTAAAACAGAAACAGTGCTTACGTATTCATTCGTAAATTTCATTAGACTAAATCTTTTTGTTTAGAACCAACCTTTCCAATTCTGTCAAGAAAATCAGAGGTAAGTTTCCATATAAACTGAGGTCTCAACTTGGAATTATTTTCAGAAACAAATTCGGTATCTGCCACTATGAAGCAATCTTGTGATTCAATATTTGACAAATCATTGGCTAGCAAATCCTTGAGATCATCTTGCCCCGTTCTTGATAACATGGGTACATCTCCATAGATCGCTATATCAAGATAGTTAGAAAATTCCGTAATTACAGCTGCAGAGAGAATATTATCCAGCTCCATTAAAATAGCCTCTGTCTCCATTATTCTTGCTGCTTCATTTTCTTTATAAGGCATGCAAGCCCTGTGTATTTCCTCTGATTCGAACTTATTGAACAGTAAATAGCTTTTACCTGCCATCTCTCCCATGATAGAGGTAGTAAGCAAAATGAGTTCACTATCTGGTTTTAGATTTTGAAGAGCTTTCCAATCATTATTAAGAATCTCTATTCTAGTAGGCTTAATGGATATTCCCTCATTAGTAAGTGCCGAAAAAGAATTGGCTGCATTTTTATACCCTTTATCTAACAGGCCAATGGCTATAGCTTTTGTATGTGCATCTAATTTCATTTTAATAAACTTTTTGATTAGCTAGAGTAGCTGTGAAAATCATATTATTTATGGAGGCGATATTAAGAACCGGGCACACCTTACCATTACCCAAAATTGTTACCCCACTCAGTATTTTGATATTATCTAATGGCTTAAAAAGAGGCTTCTCTACAATTTCTTTTTGCTGTAACAGCTTATCTACTACCAAGCCAATAGTCCTGCCATTATGAGAAACAATGACTACTGGCAATTGAGCCTCTGCATGTAGATCATCGAAGCCTGATTGTAAAATTCTCTTTTTGTTCAGGTTCTTGCCATTGCTTAAATCAAACAAATCCTTAAGAAATACTATGGAAATTGTTCTACCCAAGTAAGTGCTTACTAAGCCATTACTTAATTTATGAAGATCCTTCTTATACAGTGACACCACTGCCTCCGTATAAGATAGAGGTATAGCATAAGTCTGCTCCTCCAGCATACATAAAAGAGTGCCTTTTACGGCCATAGAAGCAGGTAATTTTAATCGGATTGTGGTTCCTTCATTCTCTTCTGTAGTTACTTTTATGTTACCTCCAATGGAGTCGGTGGCTTTTTTTACCACATCCATCCCTACACCTCTACCACTAAGGGCAGAAACCTGCTCTCTTGTAGAAAACCCTGGTTCAAATATCATCAGCAGGATCTCATCCATACTCATAAGAGGTAGCATCTCCTGAGTTATCAGTCCGTTTTCTATAGCTTTCTTTTTAACTTTTTCGATATCTACACCTTTTCCATCGTCTTTAATTTCTATTACCACACCATCACTGTCATTAAAAGCACTTAGAGAAATCACTCCTTCCTCTGTCTTATTATGAGCTTCACGTTCTTCTGGAGATTCTATTCCATGACTTACCGAATTTCTAATCAAGTGAATTAATGAATCACTTATAATCTGTAATATATTTCGATCTATTTCTGTATCTACCCCTGAGAGCTCAAGCCTTACCTTTTTACCTTCAAGATTAGCGGCATCTCTCACCACTCTATGAAACTTATTGAATAAAAACCCAACTTGTACTAACCGCACATCCATAACCGAATACTGCAAGTCAGAGGATATTCTATTTAATCTGGAAAATTCATTAGAATGAGCACTTGTACTATATGATGCCAATATTCGATCCCTTTCGATGATAAGCTCACCAACTAGATTTAAAAGGTTATCAAGCTTTCTCACAGGTACATGCACCAAATCAGAAACTACTATTTTGGAATCAGACGAAGGCAAATCCACTTCTTCCTGCTCTTCCTCCTCCTCATTAAGCACCTCTTCTATTACTTTTAAAGGCTCTGGGGCGGATTCTTTAGGTTCAGATTCTTTAGACTTAGTTTCTTTAGGTTCGGATTCTTTAGAGTCCTCCTTCTTCTTAGCATTAGAAGGAGCAGTCTTTTTACTCTTATTTTTTGACTCTTTGGGTTCTATAGGTTTAGTTTCTTCTGCTTTTTCTGATGTAGCTTCATCAGAACTTTCAGCAGTTGCCCTCTCTATTATTACTTTAAGCTTGGTCTGTATTCCCCTAAACTGAACTTTTTGTCCTGTTTTTATGGCTCCTATTAGGGCTTCCAAAACATCTACTGCCTTAAATAGTGCTGTAAATATTTCACTATCCAGCTCTATTCTCTTATTTCTCACCTCACCGAAAAGATCTTCCATTACATGGGTAAGTGAGCTAATCCCTTCGAACCCCATAGCAGTGGCATTGCCTTTCATAGTATGAGTAATTCTAAACAGCGTGTTAATATGAGCAGAATCGGTAGGCTTTTTTTCAAGCTGCGTTAATACTCTATTAATCTCTTCAAAATTCTCCAGAGCCTCTGCTAAGAAAATCTCTTTGTACTCTTCATCGTTTGATTTCATAATACTGGTTGGTTAACTAAAACAGCTGGTTACAAATCCTGGTATTTCATCAATGTGTACTACATAATCAGCAGCCTTTGCATCAACTACTGCCTTTGGCATTCCATAGACTACACAGCTCTTTTCATTTTGCGCTATAGATAGGCCTCCTTGCTCTTTAATCTTGCAAATCCCTTCCATGCCATCTTTCCCCATTCCTGTCATTATCACTGCTATGGCTTTGTTCTTATACACCTCTGCTACTGAAAGAAAAAGACAGTCCACTGAAGGATCATTAAATTCTTTAAACTTCCGCTTCTTTTTACCGAAAAGAATATGTCCTGATGCCTTATCCGTCATTATTTCGGTATTGAACTCCCCAGAACAGAGGTAGACATAGTTCGGCTGCAATCTCTCACCTACTTGTGCTACTTTCACATTCAGGTTTGTTAGTGCATTTAATCTCAGAGCAAATGATTCTATAAACCTTTGCGGCATATGCTGAGCTATAACAATAGGTACAGGGAAATTTGCCGGGAGTCCTTTTAAAAAGGTCTCTATTGCTCCTGGTCCTCCTGTAGAAGCACCTACGGCCACTATTTCATAGTTTAGGAGATCATTAAAAGTGTGCTCCAGATCATTTCTCGCCGGAGCTGCCTTTTTTAGTGTACCTACATCTACACCTACAGCGGCTTTTACTAAATCAATCAACGGCTTATTAAAACCTAATCCTCGCTCGCTCTTGGGCTTATCTAAAAACTCAAAGGCTCCCAGTGCCAGCGCTTCAAACACCTGAGTGCTTTTTCTTTCAAGTGAACTCAGCACTATAATAGGAACAGGACTCTGCTTCATGGCATTTTTCACCAAATACAAGCCATCGTATTCGGGCATAACCATGTCTGTTATTACCACATCGGGTTTTTTGAGTTTAATAGCTTTGAGCCCTTCGTCCCCATTTTTAGCTGTGCCTACCACTTGCACCATTCCGGCTGAACGCAAAACATCAGAAATACGTATTCGCATAAATCCAGAATCTTCTACGATCAGTGCCTTAATCATAGAAGTTAAGTTTTTGCTATAGCCGCAATAAGCTGCTCATTAGTAAATGGTTTTACTAAATAATCAACCGCTCCTAAGGATATACCCTCATTAACCACAGACTCCTGACCTACAGCACTAATCATAATCACTTTAGATTTAAGGCCTTCTTCTTTGTATACCTTTAGGATGTCAGTTCCTATCATATCTGGCAAAATGTTATCCAGGGTAATGAGGTCTGGCATAAGATCAAAAGCCATGTCTATAGCTTCTTCGCCATTAGCAGCCTGGCCTATTACATTATAACCATTAGCTTCCATAGCATCTTTAATGATTTTCCGCATATAGAGCGAATCATCAACAATTAATACATTCTTAGACATATTGATTTAATTTAAATTCATACAACTGATTGAGCTACAGCATTCATTTCAGATTCTGTAACTATTTTCAAAGTATCGATCATGATGATGAGCCTTTCCTCTCTTTTAACAATACCTTTGATATAATTCTGCTCCATGGAAGAATCATGAATAACATTCAGACTTTCTTCTATTTCATTTTCATACACGGTGAGTGTATTGGGAACATCTTTAACTAATACCCCCATCTTGAACTCTTCACTCTCAATTACAAGAGTGAAATTCTTTCCTCCAAGCGTTTCATTAGGATCCTTTTTGAATCCGAACTTTTTCTCCAAATCCAATATGGCGATAATGTTTCCTCTTATATTGGCTACTCCCAACACAAAATCAGGAGTTTGAGGCATTCTGGTGATACTAGGCGTAATCACTACTTCTTTGATCTGATCTATATGCATAGCAAACTCTTCATTTCCTTGCTTAAAGACCACAATCTGTAATGCTTTACCCTTTTGCTCAGCCTCTTTTTCTTTAGGCTGAGCATTTTTTTTAGTGGACTTATCTTCTTGTAAACTCTGCATGATTTTTCAATTTGAATTTGTTAACGCGTTGTTTTAACTCAAGAGATATCTGTGTAAGTTGGCTGCTTGAAGCAGATACATCTTCCATAGCTCCATTAAGTGCAGCTGAGGATGTAGCTATTTCTTCAGTACCGGCGGCCGTTTCTTCCGCAACTACCACTATCTGTTCTATATTCTTAGCTACTGTATCTACAGATGATTTCTGAGATGAACTGGCCTCTTTTATGAACTTACTTAGTTCTAATGTTTCTGTTGATGAAGTAGCTATTTCTTCGAAAATCTTTTCGGCTTCTTTTGTAGCTCCAGAGCCATCTTTCACGCTGGAAGTCATAATCTCAATGGCCTTAGAGGCTGACTGCGTGTCTTTCTGAACATCACCTATGATCTTCTCTATATCCACCGCAGATTTCCTTGAATCTTCAGCTAGCTTCCTAATTTCCTCTGCCACTACAGCAAAACCTCTTCCTGCATCTCCGGCTCTGGCAGCTTCTATAGCAGCATTTAGTGCCAATAGATTAGTTTGAGCGGCAATATCTGTAATGACATTCAATGTTCTGCCGATTTCTTCGGCTCTCTCTGTAAGAATTTGAATAGACTGAGAGGTTAGTGAAGCGGAATCATTAATACCGTTCATATTGTTCACAAGGTTCTTTATCATTTTCAGACCTTCCTCACAACTATTCACCCCTTTTTCTGCAGCTCTGTTAATGATATCCGACTTTGTTTCCATGCTACTTGCAGACTCTAAAACCTGCTCAGTAAGCTTAGAAGACTCATCTGTTCTCTGGGCTTGGTCTTGAGCACCTTTAGCCATTTGAGAGATGGCAGAGGCCATTTCAGCAGTATTATTCTTCATCCCGTCTGTCCTGTCCTTCATATTATCTGCTGCACTAGCCACCTGCCTGGCACTCTCATCAATAGTACCTAATAATGCATTTAAGTTCTCTATTGCCACATTTAAGGCATCACCCATTTCTTTTACATAGCCATCAGAATCTTCACTAAACTGCTGTGTAAGATCTCCTTGTGCCATTTCACCAATTATCTTGCTTACCGCTAGTACTGGTAATTTTACTTCAGAAATATCAGCAGCTATTTTTATCACTTTTTCTATGTCACCCTTAGTATTTCTTACAGGAGTATATGCGGCCTGTAACCATACTAACTTACCATCTTTTCTCACCCTGGCGTACTCACCATTCTTATTCATTCCATTCGCCAGATCTCTCCAGAATTGGGTATACTCATTAGTAGAAGTATATTGTGAATCACAAAAAATGCGATGGTGCTCACCTTCTATTTCTGACTGATCTTTATACCCCATTGTTTTGAGAAAATTCTCATTACAAGATACTACAGTTCCATTGGGTTCAAATTCTATATAGGCCCAACCTGCATCTACCGCCTTTTTGATATACTCACCTTGCTTTCTTGCCTCTACCATATCAGTAATGTCAGAAGCAATTTTAATCACCTTCACTACACGCCCTTCAGCATCACGCACTGGAGTGTAAGACGCATTTATCCATACAAATTGGCCCATGGCAGTTATTCGCTTAAACTCACCTGCCTGTATTTTACCAGCTCCTAGCTGATTCCAAAACTGTTTATATTCATGTGACTCAGCATACTCCTTATCGCAAAAAATACGGTGATGTTTACCTGCGATTTCTTCCGGAGTACTATAACCTAAGACATCTAAAAAATTCTGATTTGCAGTAATAATAGTTCCATCTGGTTCGAACTCTATAGAAGACCAACCTGTATCTACACTAGACTTCAGGTGCTCCATTTCTATTTGCCTTCTCTGCATCTCTTCCTGAGTAGCAGCAAGTTCTTCCATATTTTGCCTTAGCTCTTCTTCCTGAGCCTTAGACTCTTCTAACTGATCCTGAAACTCCTCCTCGAGCTTCTTACGCTGACTAATATCTTGAATAAAAGCTGTGTAGATTTTCTCATTATTATTTACGCTCTCGCTACGGGTAAACCAAACATCAACCAACTTCCCCTCTTTCGTTTTGATTTTTGACTCCATAGACACTCCGTTTTCAAGCTCATGAGCATCCATATCTACTTCATCTTCGGCAGGTGTAAGAATAGATGTAGGTTGACCTATAACTTCACCTCTTTCATAGCCAAATAACTCTTCAGCCGACTCATTAAAGTATATTATCTCCTCTTTTGAGTTAGTCATTATTATTGGGAGCGCAGCTCCCTCCATCACCTGTAAAAAATCTACATGTTCTGTAGTATTTTTGACAGGCTTCACCGAAGTAACCTTACCATTGCTGTTCTTCTTAGTAGCAATTTCTTCTTTTTGTTCCTTTTTTTCGAGTGCCATTTTTTTATCAATTTTGTTCCAAAAAGTGGATTTTTATTCCATTGATGTATTACAAAGGTATCTTTTGAAGGCTCTCATTCAATCGGTAGAATTTCGTATTTTTATGTATCATTGATACCCTTAAAGAGAATCAGGGAATACCCTGAATCATGCTCAGGGTCATCTCTTAAATCACCACAAAAACTGAATTAATCGACTGAAATACATAGTAAATCTATGATAGTAAGGACGTAGTTATCCATTCAAACACTACTACCCTGAGAGATAATGGCAGTGTTCTTTTAGGTGTTTGGCCTATCAATTGTCTATAAATAATGTTGAGCTTGGAAAGGATTAGATTCAGCGGCATTCAAACTTAATGCTTCAAAATTGCTATTTCTGATGTTTGTTTGCTTAATTTGATCCTTAATGCCCTAGCGATTTTAAAATGGAGAGTTTAGAAACAATCTTAAATAAATATACCCAAGACTTTGCTCCTGTAATGCCATATAATATTAACAGAGAGAGGGTTTGGTTAATCAACTTAAGTGAAAGCAACGAAGAGATAGCAAAACTTAATAACACACAAAAGCTTGATGCCTATATTCAAAAGCAAATAAAGGTTAATAATTATAAAACCGCTATTGGCGGGTATGGAGAAGACAGGGTAATTTATAGAAACAACAACGTTTTTGATGGGCCTGATCAGGAGGCGCGCTCTATTCACTTGGGAATAGACATTTGGGATGCCGCTGGCACGCCTATACACTCGCCACTAGCTGGACGAATCCATAGTTTTGCCGATAATGCTGTGCCTGGAGATTATGGCCCCACTATAATTGTAGAGCATGAGCTAGAAAATCATACTTTTTACCTACTCTATGGCCATTTGAGTAAAACGTCATTAGAGGGCAAGTATATTGGTAAAACCATAAAAAAAGGTGAGCAAATTGCCACCCTAGGAGCTTTTGAAGAAAATGTGCATTGGCCACCTCATTTACATTTTCAGATCATAAAGGATCTACAAGGCAAGCAAGGAGACTATCCAGGTGTGGCTAAACCTTCAGAAAAGGACTTTTATCTAAACAATTGCCCTAATCCTAACTTGGTTTTAAACTTATCTATCCTTAATAAATAAAGACCGGGAAGCTGCTTTCTGCCACTAGTTTCTCTACTTGGCAATCTTTAAAGCTAGATGATTTACCGTGCCTGTTAACTGCTACACATCCAGCCTTTTTCTTGGCTGCATATTCCATAATGGTAGCTTCTTTATCATCACTATCTACCACTTCTAATGAGGTAGACGGCATTTCATGTTTAATCAGAAACTGCTTCAACTCTTCTTTATTCCACAGTTTTTTATCCTTGCGATAATTAACATGGATAAAATGCCATTTTGAAAAGAGGTTTTTAGTGAGGTTGACAAACTTATTAAAGTTGTCATTGAGGTATGAATCTTCGTCCATAGAAACCAAAATACTTTTGGCTTCAGTAAGTGCATCTACATGCTCATTACAGACCATAACGGGACAGCCTAGCCTGATGATATCGTTTGCCCTTCTGTTTTGACAGAGCGTATCACCTATGCTTAAATGACCATTTAGCCCCATAACTATGATACCGATGTTTTTATTCTTGAGCTGTTTTTTTATACCTGAAGCAAAGCGGTCTATTTTTATCTCAGAAAAAACATTGTTATTAGATGAGCCTACATTATGCACCAACTCAGTGAGCTTACCCTGGTTTTCTTTTAATAGGTTAATTGATGAACTCAACACATCCTCAACATGCGTATTTTCGTTTATCTTGTCATCTGGTGGGGGAATAAAGTTAACAAGATGAATGTTGGTATGTAGTCGGTTAGCCAATCGGACTGCGTTATCAATTCCATATTTGGCAGCCATGGTAAAATCAACTGGTACTAATATTTCTTTTCCTCTAGCATCCATTGATTAAAAAGTTAAAGGCTACGCACACGTAGCCTTTGGTTATCTTGAACTAATCTAAGCCTTTTAATCCTTTGATGCAAATGCTGTGAACATCCAGTGACTTTTTTCCATTTCTTCTACAAAACCATTAATCATATTTTCTGTACCTACATCACCTACGTCGATAGCTGCGTCAGCCACATTAACCATATAGCCTAAAAGTATTTCAAAATCATTAAGAATTTCTCTCACCATAGACATACCCTCCATGTCAGATCCGGTTTCTTTGATTTCACTATTTTCTAAATACTCCTTTAAAGTACTCATAGGTGTATAACCGAATACTCTAATTCTCTCAGCTATATCATCAATATTTAGTTTTGCCTGATTATATTGTTCTTCAAATTTTTCATGAATATCGAAAAAATCAGGGCCTTTTACATTCCAGTGATAATTTCTCAATTTTTGGTAATGAACATGGTAGTTAGCCAAAAGTTGATTAAGTGTATTCACTATTTCTGCAGTTTCAGGCTTTGAAAAACCTAATTTTTTGTAAGCCCAAAGTCTACTCTTCTTCTCTGTTGAATTATTATCTTTCTTCTCTCTTTTTACTTCTGTCTTTACGCTCATAACTATTAATGTTTTTTTGACATTAAAGGGGCAAGAACCATACTAAAACAGCGAATATTGATCTAAAAAAGGCATAAACGACCGCTATTTAATTTAAACCCAGATCTAGCAGTTGATTTATAGGCTAGAACGATACTTACAATCATTATAAATCTTAAGAAGTGAGTAGTGGAACATACTTTATGTGGAAAAATTTACACGATCATAATCAAAACAATTTATCGCTTTAAGAGATTATATTCATTCAAGTAATTAATATATGGGCATTTTTAATTTTTTAAAACCGAAACCTCAGAAGGTGGAAGACGTGAGTAATGAGCCAAAAAGCATTTATCACATTTTTCAAGAGCAGATTGATACAGGTATGGCAGAACACAAGCGCTCTCCTATGGGTCTCTTTGTTTCTGCTCTTGCCGCCGGTCTGGAGGTAGGCTTTACCCTATTTTTAGCCGGAATCATGTATACTCTATTGCATGATCAGGTGTCAGAAGACATTATGCACCTCATTCTTGCTATATCTTATCCTATCGGTTTTATTTTCGTGGTTATTGGCAGGTCTGAGTTATTTACAGAACATACCACGTTGGCAGTTATTCCTGTATTACAAGGAGCAACTAACTTTAGAAGCTTATTAAAACTATGGGGCGTTATCTATCTTGGCAATTTAATTGGCGGTTATATTATGACCTTTATATTGGCCTATTTGGGGCCTGATATGGGTATTATTTCACAAGAAGCCTTTTATCATTTGGCGCATAAACTTACTAAGTATGACTGGGTGATTATTACAGGAAGCAGCATATTGGCCGGTTGGCTAATGGGGCAACTTTCCTGGTTAGTAACCTCTTCGCAAGAAACCATTAGCCGTGTAATTATGGTCATTCTCATAACAGCACTTATAGGAGTTGGAGGCTTGCACCACTCTATAGTAGGGTCTATTGAAGTGCTTGCCGGGGTGCTGGTTTCTGACAAGCTTTCAATGTTAGACTATTTTCATTTTCAATTTTTCACTACCGTAGGTAATATTATTGGAGGGGTAGTATTTGTATCAATCATTAAGTTCAGTGCTATAAGACTTAGCCTAAAAGGGAGCAAAGAAAACATCACTGAAAGCAAAAAGACTAAATAATCTTTTTGTCGATATAATCAGAATTAAGAATACTTAAAGCGCCCATATAGCGAAGTTTGAATGAAAGCAAGTCACCTACCTGATAATTTCCGGTAGTTTGCCCAAGATCAATAACCAACATATCACTACTTGCACCGGTGACTTCTAATTTGGGGTCATCGGGAATAAGATACTCAGGTGAAATATCTAAAAGACCAATATCTATAATAGCCCTGTAAGATGTTTTTCCATAGTCTTCCTCATTAATTTGCATCAACTCTCCAGATGGATTCTCTGCCAATTCTCCTATCGGCACTTTTGGTTTCTCATAAAGCTCTATTATCTCTGCATAGAGTTTAAATACATCATCTTTCATCCCTTCTACTGTTTTCATAGTAAAAAGGTTAAGACCGAAGTATAAAATCTCACCTACCCTGAAATGATTGATTCCCATAGGCCTCATTTCTTTAAGCAACAGCGGAATAGTAACTGACGTACCTCCAGATACCCATGGTATATCTCTATTAAATTTAGCCTCAATCAGCTGCTTATAAAGGCTCAGCTGAATTAATTTATCTTGAGAAGGCATCACGCCATGCAAGCAATTAAGATTGGTGCCAATACCAGTAATATTAATATTAGGAAGCTCGAAAACTTTAGCATAAAACTCTATCACGTTTTCGCCTAAAACGCCTTCTCTCAGATCACCCATTTCTATCATGATAATGATCTTATGCATTTTGTTTTGCCTTGCCGCTTCTTCTGAAAGTAGCTTAATAGTGGTAAAACTAGAGTTAAAGCTTACATCAGCATATTTCACTACATGTGAGATGCTTCTTTTAGCCGGAGGTTTAATATACACCGTTTGCACAGTAGGGTCTATCTTTTTAACCACCTCAAGATTACTAATACGAGAGTCATGGATTTCTTTCGCACCCAAATTGATCACCTCTCTTATGTAATCTTCATTTCCACATAATAACTTAGTAACTACTCCCCATTCGATATGTCTTTCCTTAAAAAGCTTCTCTAAATAGCTGTAGTTATGTTTTAGTCGGTCTTTATATAATTCTAAAAAAGCCATTGTTATTTTATTATTCGTGGTATATCCAACGGCAAGCGGGTAAGTAGCTCATAATTCAATTGGTTACTCATTTCACCAAACGAAGCCACGGATATATCAACATTATCTTGTTCTCCAATTAAAATCACAGGAGTTCCTCTCTCAACATCAGGTATTCCGGTTATATCAATCATCATCATATTCATATTTACCATTCCTACTACTCCTACCCTGTTTCCATTCACTAATACTCTACCCTGATTACTCAAAGCTCTTCCATAGCCATGAGAGTACCCTACAGGTACTATACCTACTCGCATGTCATGATGAGCCAAAAAGCTGGTTCCGTAACCAATAAAATCTCCCGTTTTTACTTTTTTCAAACTCATTAGACTACTACTCCAGGTAATCACCCTGGTTAAAGGATCATGCTTGGTAGCATCTTTTGATTGACTTAAATAGTCTATCAATATTTCTTTGCTGGGCCAAAATCCATATTGTAAGATTCCTATACGTACCATATCCATTTGAGTCTTGGGATACGCCATGGCGGCCGCAGAACAGGCTGTATGTCTTATGCCTGTGTCAATTCCATTTTCTATGAGTAATTTACAAAGTTTATTGTATTTATTTATTTGTTTTTTTACTCTTACAAAGTTAGCTACACTTTCAGCACCTGCATAATGAGTACATACACCACTTATTTGCAAATGTTCTTTATTGGCTTTTACCAGCTCAATAAACTTTAACAGATCCTTTTTATTAAAACCTGTACGATTGAACCCTGTCTCCAATTCAACATGAATGCGCGCCTTTTGTTTTATTTTTTTAGCCACTTCAATAGCTATAGCTCCTCGCTCCTGATCAAAAACAAAAAACTCTATTTGATTTTTTATGGCCCACTCTATATCATCATCATGGATATGGCCCATGATCATAATGGTACATTCAGAACCTGTTATTTCATAAACTGCCCGAGCTTCAGTAGCACTAAAAACAGAAAAATGGTCTACACCACATTTTTGTAGCAAGGGAATCATTTGTTTTATGCCATGTCCATAGGCATTTCCTTTCACTACAGATGATAGCCTTACCCCAGGCTTGAGGCGGCTTTTAATAAAATCAATATTGGCAGACAATGCGTCATAATCCAACATGATCAATGAAGTATCATGCATCGGCCTTATTTAAAAGGTTATTAATAATGTTATAAAAAACGGTGACACCAGTAGCAGTTATATCATCGGGAAAATCATAGTCAGGGTTATGCAAATCGGGGGTATCAGCACCAGCTCCTAAACCGAACAAAGCTCCCTTACATGATTGGGTAAAGAGGCCAAAATCTTCACTCCATCGGAAAGGTTTATCTTTACCAATAATATCATTACTTACAAGAGATGCTGCCTCTGTAATCATATCTACAGCTTTAGGATCATTAAGGGTAGAACTAAAGCTTTCTGTATCAGAAACCTCTACTTTCAGCCCATATTTCTCACCTAATCTATTAGCAAAAGCCACAGCAGCAGCTTCCATTTTAGCTAAATCGCTATCTTCATACGCTCTAATGGTAGTCATAACTACCGCTTTACCAGGCGTAGTGCCAAAAGCCCGCTCTCCTAAACGAGAATGCACCACGGTAGCTAAACAGAAATTCTGTAAATTTTCCGTATGAGAGGTAAGTTCATTCAAATACAACTGTAACTCAGACATAGCTCTCAAGGGGCTATTACCATTATGAGGCTCAGCCGCATGCGAGGTTTTACCAATCAGCTCAATAATTAACCCTTTTGAAGCTGCGGCAAAAGTACCTTCTTTTAGTATAATCTGATTTTTAGGATACCCTGGCAGGTTATGTAATGCAAATATAAAATCAGGTTCTATCTGCTTATACTTAGCATCATTAAGCATCCATTGAGCTCCTTGTCCCGTTTCCTCTGCCGGCTGAAAAAGTAGCACTACTCTACCATTAGCAGGCCGTTTGTCATGAAGTAGCTTGGCTAAGGCCGCGACCATAATCATATGACCATCATGCCCGCACTTGTGCCCTTTATTTTCATATAAAGAGCGATGGGGCACCTTATTAATTTCATGAATAGGCAATGCATCTAACTCAGCCCTAAAGGTAAGCGTAGGCCCTGGAGCAGTGCCGTTATAAATAAATGCTAAACCATATCCTCCAATTTGATCAATAACTTCATCAGGACTATAGTTTTTTATGAAAGCGGTTATTCTTTCTGCTGTATGCTGCTCCTCTCCAGAAACTTCAGGGTGTTGATGAAGTTCATACCTCAACTGCTGCAGTTCTTGCAGGAATGAATCTGTTAAAACCATTTTATAATATACAGGCTTACTTTTGAAGCCTCATTTCTAAATACTTATTAGTAAAACCAAGTTTCTCGTATAAAATTTTGGCAGGATTATCAGGCTCCACATGCAGTGCTATGGCTCCTTCTGCATGAGCAATGGCTTTATTCATTAATTCTTTACCAATGCCTTGTCCTCTATAATCACGATCCATAGCTATATAAACCAATATATTTTCTGGTATATATCCTTTCATGCCGGTTCTGTTTACTACCACGGCACCTATTACTTTACCATCTTTACGGGCAGTAACTACAAACCCGCCGGGGGTAACGCCTGTATTCAAAGCGTAATCAATTGCTTTTGAAATATCTTCTTTCGGATCCCCATACTGATCCAAATGCTTAAACAAAAAATTAGCCACCTCTTCTCGTTGAATGAGCCCTACAGTGTTGGCAGGTCTGAGGATATTATACTGAATCATATATTGTGTGTCTTTATTTATATTAACTTGTACTTTATTCATTAGTTTAATTTAATTCTACCTTCTGTTTTTTCTCACTGTGTTTACTGTAAAAAACACTAAAGCAGAGGCTGCTATTCCATAGATATTGGCATCAAGGTCAAATGGTAATTCGGTAGACGTAAGAATTAAAACCAAGGTGACCACTCCTCCGGTTAGCATAGCCGAAAATGCAGCTAATGAGCTACTATTTTTTATAAACAATGCTACCAGAATCGGCACAAATAAGCCTGAAACCATAAACGCATAGGAATATAACATAAGTTCCAATACATTTTTCATATAGGTTGCCAAAATAAGTGCTGCTACTCCTACTACCAGAGTAAGTACCTGAGAGGTTCTTAATATGCTCTTATCACTTTTGTTTACATGGAAGTATTTGCCAAAAACATCAGTAAGCAAATTACCTGATGCGGCCATTAGGCAGCTGTCTGCCGTAGACATGATTGCTGAAAAGTAAGCCGACATCATTAACCCCATAAGTCCTACAGGTAGCACCGTTCTTAGTAATAGCGGTAATCCCATTTCTGCATCTAAAGAAGCAACAGTTTCATAGCCTAAGTGTTCAAACATACCTTGTTCTGCACCCACACGAGCGAAAAGACCTAATAGCACTCCCATAAAAGCCATAATGGGCCACTCGAATAAACCAGCAATAAACCAGGCCTTTTTAGCATCCTTTTCGCTTTTACAACTATAAATTCTCTGATATAAGGTCATACCTACAAACCAGATAGGTATTATGGTTATTCCCCAATTCACAAAAGTTTGCCAACTTAGGTTAGTCATAGAAAGGTAATCAGCCGAAAGCGTCTGTTCTATGGCACCATAGCCACCAATAGCCGTATAGCCTAAAGGCAAGCCAATAAACACCAGCCCAGACATAAGTATTATCCACTGAATGGTATCTGTATAAATAACAGCTTTCATACCGCCCATTACGGTATATACTATAGCTATAACCCCCATTATTATAAGAGCCATATTCATATCTAGCTCTACAAATGAGGCTGAAGCCAACTTAGCTCCAGCTAATATTTGAGAACTAGTGAAGCCTAAATAACCAATCGCTGAAATTATACCAGCCAGCAAGGCCACATGCTTATTATAATGATGTCCGAAAATTTGAGGAAAGGTTAGCAGATTTAAATCCTGCGACAGCTTGCTCACTTTAGGTATAAGCACCACGGCAGCCAGCCATGCTCCTATGAGTCCTGTAAATAGCATCCATGAGCCGGAAATCCCCATAGTAAAACCCAGGCCTCCTAAACCAATAGAAAAGCCTCCGCCCACATCAGTAGCCACTACTGAAAGTCCTACGTGCCAAGGGCTCATGGTTCTTCCTCCTACGTAATAATCATCTGTGTTTTTATTTTTCTTTAGGAAGAAAAAGCCTACACCTAACATCAGTAGCATGTATACGGCAAAAATCACCAGATCAATTGCGTGCATATGGAAATTATTTTCTACAGAAACTAATTGGCTGCAAAAGTATGGATATGAGATGATAAATGCCATTTTTTAGGCATTCAATAAGGATTATACCATGAAATCTATGCTATTTATCTGTTATGGGCTCTACATCATCGGTTCCATACAACGGATTTGGCTCAATATCCTGAATTCCTATCACTTCAATAACCAATTGAAAGGCCTGTTCTATCTGTTGCAACTTCTTGGGAGTAAGATTAGAAAGTTTAGCCGTTAACTCATCATGCATAAGCTGCGGAGTACCACTTAGTGTCATTTTACCTTGCTCGGTAAGCAGTGCATATACTATTCTCTTATCTTTAACATCCTGCTCTTTACTTAAAAGTCCTTTCAGGGTAAGCCGGTTGACTATACCTGTGACAGTGCTATTGTTTAAATTAAGATACTTTGATATCTGCCCATGGGTAGCCTTACATCCCTCCTGCCGCTGTAAATACTTTAGAGTGAGCAACTGAGGCATACTTATACCATAATTTTTCTGTATCCTTTTCGATTCCAGATTAACATGGCGAACTAGTTTCCTTATATTTATTATGACACTGGTAGAATCCAAAACTGTTATTTTACTTCAAAATTATCGGTTTGTTTGGTTTTGACCAACTGCACTGATATTCAATAAAGCGTCAAAAACTTTTAGAGTCTACAAAAGATTATTTTATTTTACAGTAAGATATGCCTATGAAAAAGATCATCACATTTGCGTTACTCGTTATTTTATCAGGAACACTACACGGACAGAATCAGATAAAAATAGCCAAACTAAAATATAATGGAGGAGGCGACTGGTATGGTAACAAAACCGCTTTACCTAACCTGATTGATTTTTGCAACAAGAACCTCAACACCAATTTATACGCGGAAGATGAATTTGTAGAAGTAGGTAGTCCTGATATTTTCCTCTACCCTTACCTATATATGACTGGGCATGGAAATGTGGTTTTCACCGATAACGAAGCACAAAACCTAAGAAAGTATCTGGAAGCAGGTGGCTTTTTACACGTTGATGATAACTACGGCCTCGATCAATTTATAAGGTTAGAAATGAAGAAGGTGTTTCCTGAACTGGAATTTGTAGAACTGCCCTTCGACCACCCTATTTATCATCAAAAATATGATTTCCAAAATGGTCTACCTAAAGTGCATGAGCATGATGGTAAACCCGCTCAGGGTTTTGGCCTAATTTATAAAGGCCGCTTAGTATGCTTCTATAGCTATGAAAGTGACTTGGGCAACGGCTGGGAAGACCAATCCATTTATAACGATCCTGAAGAAAAAAGGCAGGAAGCACTGAAAATGGGTGCTAACATCATCTCCTACTGCTTCACCCAATACCAATGATTTACAGTCTGTTATCATATTAGAAGAAATTTCATATCTATATTAACTAAATTTATAGTTGATAAACTAAATAATTAGTTTTATATTAGCTTTCATATTCGCGAATAATATAAACAAATGAAAGAACTAACAAAAGCAGAAGAACAGGTGATGCAGATTTTATGGCAGCTAAAAAAAGCATTTGTAAAGGACATTATAGAAAAAATGCCAGCCCCAAAACCTGCCTATAATACTGTATCTACCATAATCAGAATATTAGAACAAAAAGGTTTTGTACATCATAAAGCCTACGGTAAAACCTACGAATACTACCCTATTATTGAAAAAAGCAACTACAGTAAATTTTACTTTAATAACTTTCTTTCAGGGTATTTTAATGGTTCATTTGAAAAGTTGGTATCCTTTTTTGCTAAAGAAAATGATCTTGATATCAATGACATGGATGAGCTTATGAAGCACGTAAAACATGACCTAAAACAAGAAAAAGATGAATAGTATAATTAGCTATTTTGCAGAAGCCAACATATGCCTATTGGCATTTGGCCTCTTCTACTTCTTCTGTCTCAAGAAGGATAATCATCATATTTTTATAAGATTTTTTCTCATTGGGTCAGCCGTTTTAGCAGTAGTTTTACCTCTACTCCATTTGGGTAACTTTATGACTGAACAGAGCACCAGTGGCTCTGGTGTGATAAAAAGCATTCAGAACACATTTGTACTACCAGAACTAATAGTAATAGGCAATGGAGACAATATCTCCTTCTTATCTACCCTTAGTTCCTATAACTGGTGGAACATTCTTTCTATACTCTATTTATTAGTAAGTGTTATTCTGCTTACGGTCTTTTCATTCCAGATATGGCAAATACTGAGGCTTAGTAAGATAAAAAAGGCTTTTAAACAAGAGGATTTCACTTTTATCCCTACGGATGGACAGTTACCCACCTTTGCCTTTTTCAAACTACTCTTCTATGACAACAGTGTGAAGTTGAGTGATGATGAAAAGCAAAAGGTTATAGATCATGAACTGGTTCATATCAGGCAAAAGCACAGCTGGGACATCATGCTTTTTGAGCTAATCAAAATTATTTTCTGGATTAATCCTGTAGCCTGGATCTTTAAGGTGAGGTTACAAAACACGCATGAATACCTTGCCGATAAGCATATAATAAAAAACACATCTAAAGAATATTATAGTCATATACTTGCTAAAATGACTCTAAACCAAATGAGCCTGGGGCTGGCACACCATTTTAACAAATCATTCACTTTAAATCGAATAAAAATGATGAACACCCCAGTAACTAAATTCAAAACATGGAAATGGCTAGCCCTAATTCCTATTGTTACCATACTATTTATTAATATTAGTTGTAACGATGATGTAGCAAACGAGGTAACAGATGCTATGTCTACGGCACACCAAAGTGAAGTACCAGCAGACCTCCAACCGGAGCTTGTCAAACTTCAAGAGAAATACCCTGATGCAAACTTCACCTACATGGAAACTGACTCAGAGAATAATGAATCCATGAACAAGCTAAAAAGCCTTGATCCCAAAACTATTGCATATATTAAAGTATATAAAGACCGAGGCATGATCGGAGTTATTGTCAATCAAAACGGTCCTTTAGAACAAATAGCTGATGCTGCCAATGGACAAGACGATGATGTATTTACAATTGTAGAAGACCCTGCTATGCCAGATGGTGGTTATGACAACCTATATCAGAAAATAGCTCAAACCATTCAATATCCACAACAAGCCAGAACTGTTGGTATAGAAGGAAAAGTATTCGTTCAATTTGTTATTGATGAAAACGGAACACTTACTAATCCTAAAGTAGTGAAAGGAATAGGTGCCGGCTGTGACCAGGAAGCAATTAGAGCAATAAGCGCTACAAGCGAGGAGATCACCTGGAAGCCAGGCATGCAACGAGGTGTAAAAGTTAAACAAAAGTTGGTTCTGCCAATCACTTTCGCCTTGGATGACAATGATGATAACCAATCAAGCATAAACTTATACGAAATGTTTAACAGTGGAGAAAGCCAAATAAAACTAGACATTAAACATGATGGCCTCACTGTATATGGCACCGTTATGAACAGAGAAGGCAAACCGCTAGCTGGTACCAACATAGTAATTGAAGGTACTAATCAAGGATCAGTATCTTCAATCGATGGCTCATTCAAGATAAAACTCAACACTCCAAAGGATAAACTAATTTTTAGCTTTATGGGTTTTCAAACGACTAGCTATTCCCTTGAAAAATGCTAGCTCACCTATTGCCTTCAATAGCCCAATTAAATTTAACTTTTTAACTGGGTAAACTAACTTACCTTTATCAATACTCTTATAAGAAAAGCTCCAGATTTGGAGCTTTTCTTATTTTATCATTTTCTTGATTTCTCTTTGCAACCGAAAGCGCAAACGTTTTCGTAACTTTTTAATAGCCATACACTCTTTAATCAATGATTTTACATTACATTAGACCACATAAAATCATGAATAAACACCTTTTCTGAGGTATCATTTTAAACGCTACTACTATATGCTTTCAACAGTAAACACTCAAAAAATAACGGGTGATCATGGCATGGGAAAATTGCTGAATTATAGTCAGCAAGCCAATGGTATAGAGGGCACCACCACGCACGCTTCTTTTCAAATCACCATCTATACTGCTCACATTTTCAGAATACATATTACAGCTCAGCAAGAACCGAACACCAACCCGTACTCTGTAATTACACAGCCAACCGATATCGATTTTAAAGTAGAAGAAAATGATGAACAAGTCATTATAAGTACTTCAGAATTGGTTTTGCAAATTGATAAAGCAAGCACCAGGCTTTCTTTCCTCACTACAGATGGCAAAACAATCAATGAAGATGATACTTTTGGCACCTCCTGGATAGGTGAACAGGTTACGACCTATAAGAAACTTCAGGAAGGTGAAAGATTTATAGGCCTGGGAGAAAAAACCGGCCCCTTAGATCGTCGAGGCCATGGCTACCAGCACTGGAACACTGACTACTTTGGCTACCCGGAAGACGCAGACCCTTTATATTGCTCTACCCCTTTTTATATTGGCATACATAACCAGCTGAGTTATGGCATCTTTCTAGACAACTCGCACAAGACTCATTTCAATTTCGGAGCTTCTAACAGACGCTTCTCCAGCTTCTCTGCAGATAGTGGTGACATGGACTACTACTTCATCCACCATGAGGAAGTAAAAGATATTATAAGCTCATACTCGCACCTTACCGGACGCATGGAGCTTCCTCCGCTATGGAGTATTGGCTACCAGCAATGTAGGTATAGTTACTATCCGGATAAGGAAGTACTTAATATAGCTCAAAATTTTCGTGATAGAGAAATTCCAGCTGATGTGATAGTCTTAGACATCCACTACATGGATAACTACAAAATATTCAGTTGGGATAAAGAAAAATTTGCCAATCCTCAGCAAATGTTACAAAAGCTCAGAGATATGGGCTTTCACGTAGTAGTAATGTGTGACCCTGGCATTAAAATAGAAGAAGGTTATCCATCATATGAGGAGGCTAAAGACAAAGACTTATTCTTAAAATACCCTGATGGCTCTTTATATGAAGGGCAGGTTTGGCCGGGCTGGTGTCATTTCCCTGACTTCACAAAAGAAGAAACCAGAGTCTGGTGGAAAGAGCAGTTTGCTGCTTATACTGACTTAGAAATAGATGGCTTTTGGAATGACATGAATGAGATTGCCACCTGGGGTCAAAAACTACCTGACCTTATCCGCTTTCACTTTGAAGGAGAAGAGTCTACGGCCCGAAAAGGTAGAAATATATATGGCTTCCTTATGGCCAAAAGTACTTTTGAGGGTTCCAAATCACTGCTCAATAATAAAAGGCCTTTCGTACTCACTCGCGCCGGCTTCTCTGGCATTCAGCGCTATGCTGCTGTATGGACGGGAGACAACACGGCCAGCGATGAGCATATGATGTTAGGAGCCCGACTGGTAAATAGCATGGGGCTAACCGGTATTCCTTTCGCCGGTTATGATGTAGGTGGTTTTGTAGGTAATGCCAGCGAAAAACTATTCGCCAGATGGATTCAAATTGGAGCCTTCTCCCCTTTCTTTAGAGGCCATAGTAACATTAATACCCGAGATGCTGAACCATGGGCTTTTGGAGAAGAGGTAGAAGAGATTTCCAGAAATTACATAAAACTGCGCTACAGACTTATTCCATATATCTATAGCCTGTTTTATGAGGCCACACAAAGCGGTGTACCTTTGTCTCGCAGCCTGGCGATAGACTATACTCATGATTCAAAAATCTATGAACAGAACTATCAAAATCAATATTTATTTGGTCCAGCATTATTAGTAGCTCCTGTAGAAAGCACTAAAGACTTCACTAAAATATATTTCCCGGAAGGTGATTGGTACCACTTCTTCTCTGATGAACTCACCCAGGGCGCTCAAGAGAAAATCATAGAATGCCCTTTCGATGTATTACCTCTATTCGTTAAGGCATCATCCATAATACCTATGGCTCAAACTGTAAAAAACAACACAAACACCTTAGGAGACACCATGGAACTACATGTTTACTATGGAGAAAACTCAAATTCATTTGAATATTATGAAGATGATGGCGAAACCTACAACTATCAGGATGAGAATTATTGCTTAAGAAAAATTCACTTTTCACCTAAACGAATAGAAATTTCTAAACAGACAGGAAAGTACTTATCTAAATTTTCCACCATTAAGCTCTGTCTTCATGGTTTTAAAGATCAATCATTTATAGTAAATGGTAAAGAAATCAAGGCAAATGAAGAAGAATATCGCTTTATTGAACCGGTATCTAACTTTGATCCTATTTATACAGAACCAAACACTGTTCCTGAAATTAAAGCACTTAAAAGCATAGAATTCACTAATACTACAGAGGCCATCAGTATTCAATGGTCTAAATAATTAACACCTCATGAAACAATCATTATATATAATCACACTACTTACACTCTTTATTGGTGCTTGCCAAAAAGACACCTCAAAAGAGACAAAAGGCGATCAGGTTGAATCACCGAAGTCAACTGCTATCACCTTTCCTGAAAGAGCAAAAGACATGACTATCTATGAAGTGAACGTAAGGCAGTTCACTCCTGAAGGCACCTTCAATGCATTCTCAGATCATTTACAGGAGCTGAAAAACCTTGGTGTAGACATGCTTTGGTTCATGCCTATTCAACCCATTGGTGAGAAAAACAGAAAAGGGCCGTTGGGCAGTTATTATTCCATACAAGACTATAGAACCATTAACCCAGAATTTGGCACTATGGATGACTTTAAGGCTCTGGTAAAAAAGGCCCATGATATGGATTTTGTAGTAATACTAGACTGGGTACCTAACCATACCTCTTGGGATAACCCCTGGATCACTTCTCACCCCGAATATTATGCAAAAGATAGCTTGGGTAACATCACTTATGAAGCTGACTGGACAGACATAGCACTACTTGACCATACCAATCCTGATACCAGAAAGGCCATGATTGATGAAATGGAGTATTGGATTAAAGAAGTAGATATCGATGGTTTCAGATGTGATCATGCAGGCCATGAGATCCCCTTATACTTCTGGGAAGAAGCCACTACTAAGCTTAACCCATTAAAAGACCTTTTCTGGTTAGCGGAATGGGATCAACCCAGAATGCACCTTGAGTTTCAGGCAACTTATAGCTGGGGTTTACTGCACCTTACAGAGGCCGTAGCTAAAGGAGAAGAGCCTGCTGAAGCCTTAAATACTTTCGTTCAAAAAGATCTGGCCGAATATGGAAAAAAGGCCTACAGACTAACCTTAACTACCAATCATGATGAAAACGCCTGGTCAGGCACCGTATTTGAAAGATATGGCGAAGGTCACAAAGCATTTGCCGCATTTGTATTCACAGCCTATGGTATTCCGATGATCTATAGCGGTCAGGAAGTAGGCATGGATAAGAGATTAGCCTTTTTTGATAAAGACTCTATTGACTGGTCTGATCCTAAAAAACTTAAGCCTTTTTATAAAAAACTGGTTCAAATACGTAAAGACAATCCAGCTCTCTGGAGCGGTGAATATGGTGCTATGCCGGTTATAATACAGGATAAAAATGACCATGTGGTGTCTTTCTCCAGAACCAAAGATGACAATAAAGTGATATCTATCATTAACTTCAGCGATCAAAATCAAAGCATTACCACCCCTGGTAGCGTAGCTGGTAATTATAAAGATTACATTTCAGATGAGGAGTTGGCACTGCAAGCTGATGGTCAATTAGAACTTCAGCCATTTGAGTTTCATATTTTAATAGCCGAATAATTATGAAAGGTGTATCCATTACTTCAAAAAAACCTAAACTTAGTTTTTGGCAAATATGGAATATGAGTTTTGGCTTTTTAGGCATACAATTTGGTTTTGCCTTACAAAATGCCAATACCAGTCGAATTTTTGAAACCCTTGGTGCCGATACTGAAAACCTGGCCTTTTACTGGCTGGCAGCTCCGGTTACCGGCCTTGTGGTTCAACCCATCATAGGTTACTACAGTGACCGTACCTGGCACCCCACCTGGGGCAGACGCAGACCCTATTTTACCATAGGAGCCCTGCTGGCTACAGCGGCACTTTGCATTATGCCTAACTCCCCCGCTCTATGGGTGGCCATTGGTACGCTATGGATTATGGATGGCTCTATTAACATCAGCATGGAGCCTTTCCGCGCGTTTGTTGGTGACATGCTACCTGATGAACAAAGAACACAAGGTTTTGCCATGCAAAGCTTTTTCATTGGAGTAGGTGCCGTAGTTGCTTCTATCCTCCCCTGGGTCTTTAGTCACTGGTTAGGGGTTTCTAACCAAGCAGAAGAGGGGCAAATCCCTCCTTCTGTTAAATGGTCTTTCTACATAGGAGCCTTTGCTTTTATTACCGCCGTAATGTGGACTGTGTTTACCACTAAAGAATATCCACCTGAAGATACAGATACAACTGATCAAGTAGATGCTGAATTGATCAACAATAACACTACTGCACCCGCTACTTATGTAAAAATAGGGTTAGCCCTTTTATTCATTACCATTGCTCTGTGCTCTTGGTTTTATATGGCTGACCTAAACCCTCAGCTATATGTACTATGCGGAGTTATTGGTTTCTTTGCCATCGCCTATGTAGTTGCAGGCCTGCTTATGATTAATAACAGTCCTACCAATGGCTTTATTCAAATTGTACAGGACTTTCAGCACATGCCCAAAACCATGGTGCAGTTGGCCTATGTTCAGTTTTTCTCTTGGTTCGGTCTTTTCACTATGTGGATCTACACTAACTCAGCGGTAACGAGTCATATATTTAACTCTTCTGACACTACCAGTGCTGCCTATAATGAAGGAGCCGATTGGGTCTCTTTCCTTTTTTCATGGTATAATGGTGTAGCCGCAATATTGGCACTTATTATCCCCTATATATCCAAAGCATTGTCTCGAAGGCATACTCACCTAATAGCTTTGTGCTGCGGTGGACTTGGTCTGATATCCTTTTATTTCACCACCAACCATTACATGTTATTAGTATCTATGGCTGGTGTTGGTTTTGCATGGGCCAGTATTTTATCAGTGCCATACTCGATGCTTTCGTCATCATTACCAGCAAAGAAAATGGGCTACTACATGGGTATTTTTAACTTTTTTATTGTGATCCCTCAAATTATAGCTGCCAGCCTTTTAGGCTTTTTAATCACCACCTTCTTTGATAGTGAATTCATTTTCGCTCTCATATTGGGAGGAGGCTCTTTAATATTAGCTGGGATATTATGCTTATTGGTAAATGAAGGGAAGAATAAATAGGCATAGCTTACTTTAAAACTGTTATTGGTATCTATTCAAAAATTTGGCACTAATTGTGTTAAATTAATAGAAAGAAACAATCAACATATGAAGAAAGTTTACCTATTCTCCTCATTGCTGATTATCAGCTTTTTATTATTCGATTGTACCTCAGGTAAGAAAGCACTGGAGCAAGGAGATTATTATGAAGCTGTGATTAAAGCAGTAAACAGATTACGACAAAAACCTGATCATAAAAAATCAAAAGAGACATTGCGAGCAGGTTATCCGCTAGCTATGCGTACACTGGAGCAAGATATTCAAAACACCCTATCTGGCAACGGTAGATACAAGTACAAAACCGTACTTCAAAAGTATAACCTGGTAAATAATATGTATGAAGAGATCAGAAGATCTCCGGGTGCATTAAAAGTTATTCCATCTCCTAAAAACTATTACAATGAGCTGCCTAAAATTCAGGATATGGCCGCAGAAGAAAGTTACAGAGAAGGAATGAGTGCTCTGGCTAAAAACACTCGTGAAGATGCCAAGCAAGCCTATTACAATTTTATGGATGTACAATCTTTTGTAGCTGGTTATAAAGATGTTGAAAATAGAATAGAAGAAGCTTTATTTCAGGCTACCTTAAAAGTAGTAGTAGAGCAGATTCCGGTGCCTACCAGATATAACCTGAGTGCTCGTTTCTTTCAGGATAAAATAGAAGAGTACTTACATACACATTACAAATCTAACTTGTTTATAAGGTTCTATAATCCTCAAGAAGCGGAACGAGAGAATTTACCATATGTAGATCAGTACCTGAGGTTACAATTTGATGACTTTACCGTAGGAGAAACTCATATTTTTAAAAACACTGAAACCTTTAGCAAAGACAGTGTAAAAGTAGGAACGGCAAAACTTGAAGATGGCACTTCTGTAGATGTATTTAACACGGTAAAAGCTAAGATGACTACCTGGAAGAAGGAAGTAATCTCTAAAGGCTTATTCAGCATGAGAGTTTATGATGCCAACTCTAACGCGGTGTTAATACACAATAAATTCAATGGAGAATTTGTTTGGGTTTCGCAGTGGGGTAGCTACAATGGTGACGAAAGAGCTTTAACTGACAATCAAATAAAGATCTGTAATAACGAGGAAGTAATACCGCCGCCACCACAAGATTTATTTATTGAGTTCACCAGACCAATTTATGACCAATTGGTAAGTAGCGTGAACTCATATTATAAGAGATTTTAATGGCATGAAATAATAAACGTAGTGTGAATAGCCTTTTCACACTACTTTTTTATTTACGCTTATTTCTGGAATTGTACTTCCTTTTTCCTTTACTTCTATTTCCTGTTCTTGGTTTATACTCAGGCCCCTCACCTATTTCCGCAGGAAGCTTTCCTTTGGGCACTGATGTCTCTAACAACTGCTCTATAGCATAGAACTTATTCTGTTCCTTCTCATTAACAAAGGTAAAAGCAACCCCTTTAGATGCTGCTCGTGCAGTTCTTCCTATTCGGTGAATATAATCCTCACCATCATTAGGCACATCGTAATTGACTACCAACTCAATATCTTCAACATCTATACCTCTGCTCAAAATATCAGTAGCCACAAGTATGCTTAGTTTTTTGTTTTTAAAGTCTCTTAGCACTTGTTCACGCTCTCCCTGATCAAGATCTGAGTGAATATCCTCTACTGAAAATTCAAGCTTTTTAAGCTCCTTAGATAATTGCTTGGCGCTATTCTTTGTACTGCAGAATATGATAACACTTTGTAACTTCTTGGCTTGAAGTAAATACTTAGCCAAAGGTATCTTCTGGTTATCATATAATATGAATGCAGCCTGAGCCACCCTTTCAGCCGGTTTAGAAATAGCAATATTGATCTCATCAGGTTCCTGTAGTATCTTCCTGGCTAAATCTCTGATCTTAGGCGGCATAGTAGCCGAAAACATCAGGTTTTGTCTTTGCTTAGGCAGATATGAAATTATCTTCATAAGATCATCATGAAAACCCATATCCAGCATTCTATCTGCCTCATCTAGCACCAGGCATTTTAGGTTACTAACCTGCACATAGCCCAAATTCAGGTGAGCAATAAGCCTACCCGGTGTACCAATAATCACGTCAGCACCTTGGGTTAAAGCAGATTTCTCTCTACTAAACGACTGTCCGTCTCCACCACCATATACGGCAATAGAGCTTACAGAAGTAAAATAAGACAATCCTTCCATCTGCTGATCTATTTGTACAGCCAGCTCTCTGGTAGGCACGATTATTAAGGCCTTTATATTATTCTGGTCATCCTCCATCTGCAATATCTGATGGATCACAGGCAGCAAGAATGCTGCAGTCTTACCCGTTCCTGTCTGAGCAGAAGCGATAATATCTTTTCCTGAAATGATTTTGGGAATAGCCTGCTCCTGAACAGGAGTGGCATCTTCAAATCCTATGGCCGAGATACCCTCTAAAAGACGATCATCAAGGCCCAACTCTTTAAACTTCAAATTTATTCCAATTTAAGATCACTTTTTGACTCCTCTTTTAAAGTCAAAATTATACTTTATGATTTTATGCAATTTAATGAAAATAATTTCTTTATCGTTGCCATAATCATTTATCATTGCAGCATCTAGATTTAAAATTACTACTTCATGTTCAAGCATTTAATATTTGATTGCGACGGAGTTCTGGTTGATACCGAAATAGTAGCCGCAGAGGTAGTCACTAAAGTATTGAATAAATATGGCTGCGATGTATCGTTAGATCAATACTTAAGAGACTATACCGGGAAACTTATCTCCGTTATTTTAAGCACCATTCCGTCCGCCAATACGGAAAACATAGACATTCAAAAGCTTATGCATGAATGTGAAATTGAAATATATAATCAATTAAGACCAGTAGCAGGTATGCCAGAGGTAGTAAAAAACATTCCCTTACCTAAGTCAGTAGTTTCTAATAGTGCTTTATGGCAAGTAGAAAAAGCAATAAATCACGTAGGGCTTAATGAGGTTTTCAACAAAAGCTATTTTTCTGCGGAGATGGTACCAAACCCGAAACCTGCTCCTGATGTATATTTACACGCCTCTCAAAATATAGATATAGCTCCTGCCAATTGTTTGGTAGTAGAAGACAGTAAAGCTGGGGTTACAGCGGCTGTAAAGGCCGGCATGTACGTTATAGGCTTTGTAGGTGCGAGTCATATTTTACCGGGCCATGCCGAAGCACTCACCGAATTAGGTGCTAAACACATGGCTAAAAATGCTCAGGAACTGCAAGCCATTATTAATGATCTAACCAAATAATTTAAAAAAATATCCCATAAAAAAAGCTGCTCTATTAGAGCAGCTTTTTTTTATGGGAATTAATATTATCCAGTTATTACACTCCAGCCAGTTTGTATTCTGATACATCATAGGCAAAGAGCATAATCTTAGCTACCGAACCATCTCTATGTCTTGTAGCTGCATAATTTTCTTTTAAGAATTTAACTTCTCCAGACTTCGTGAGCCTTTTGAATTCACCTTCTTTAGGTACTCCTGCTGAAAGATCTCTCCAGAACAATTTATATTCTTCTGAGCTCTTATCATCTTTTGAAACTAATATTCTATGGTACTCTCCTAATATTTCATCACGAGTGTATCCCATAAGCTCAAGGAAGTTTCTGTTAGCGTTAAGGATCTTACCTTCTTCATCAAACTCAACTGTAGAAACAGATCTGTTAATGGCATCCATAGTGCTTTCTGCCTCGGACTGGCTACGCTGCATCTCTTCCTGAGTAGCTTGCAACTCTTCCATATTCTGACGCATTTCCTCTTCTTGAGAACGCATTTGCTCGGTCATTTCTTGAGACTCTTCTAACAGCTTCTGCGTTTTCGCATTGATTTTTACAGATGATACTGTAGAGGCTATACTTTCAGCAATCTTCTCTACAAACTCTTTTTCGTAATCTTCAAAGTCTTTGAACGATGCCACTTCTACTACTCCGTAGATTTCGTCATTCACTTTTAAAGGCACTATTAATACACTTCTAGGGTTTGCATCTCCTAAACCAGAAGTGATTTTAATATAATTATCAGGAACTTCAGTTAAATAGATACTATCTCTTTCTAACCAAACCTGACCAGCAAGGCCTTCGCCTTTAAATACTTTTTGATCTATATATTTTTTCTTATCCCAAGCATAGCAGGCTGTAAGTACCATATATGGTTCATCTGCGCTGTCATCTTCTTCTATGATATAAAGACCTCCTTGGTTAGCTCCAAGGTATTTCACTAAATTGCTAATAATATCATCAGATAACTTCTCTATGTTATCATTATTCTTTCTAAGGATATCTCCAAACTTAGCCAAACCTTCTGTAGACCAGCTTCTTTTCTTATCTTCTTCAGCTACTCTATAAAGGTTATTTCTCATTTCAATAAGCGCATTACCTAAAGTATCATGTTCACTTAAAGGCTTAAATTCAGAGTCATAATTACCCTTACCAATATTTTCTGCAAAGAAAGTGGTAGACCTTAAGCCGCTAACCAGGTTATCCATAGCCCCAGCCATTTCACCAATCTCATCATTGCTAAACTTCCTGTTTCTCTCGTCTACTAACTCTCCTTTACCAAGTTTTACTAAGATATCCTTGATGTAATTAATAGGCTTGGTAATATTCCTGGCCATAATAAAGGCTATGATTAAACTCAGTGAAACGATTATCACACCTGTAATTACAGTGATAGTCCTTAGCTGACTAGCCGCACTTTTAAGATCACCATCTGAATCTTCAGTAACACTCTGTTGAGTTACAGCTACCTTATCAAGATCTTCAGTGATAGAGGCTGTTAAAGGAATCACCTGACTATCTATTGCGTCTTCGGCAAGTAATTTGGTCAAAGGATCTTCATAATTATCAAATGTAACCAACTGAGACATAATGTCTTTTTCTACGGTCATAAGCTTTTCAAACTTTAAGAACGCAGAATCAATTAAAGCTTTTTGGCTATCTACTTCCCATTCAACCTTCAAGTTATTGATCTTATCTTTCAGTTGTGGGTATTCAAATTCGTGAAGATTTTTTAAGGCTTCCTTATCATCGGTATTGCTCTGTAAATAAACCCAGTTAGTGATTAACATCTTGGATCTGGTCACTAAAAGGATGAAGTCATTAATGGCTTCCTTAGAAGGCCTGATAATTTCTGAAGACGTATTAACTACTGTATCAATCTTATTACCGTTAATAAATATAATAGCCGCATTAACGATAAAAAAGACAATAAGCACTAAAAAGCCGCCAAAAATTTTATTGCCTATTTTAAATTTTATTTTTCCCATAAGGTTGAGATAACATATAATTAAAAAATAAAAAAAATTAGATCAGAATGGCTAGTCTGGTAAGTTCTGAAGAAACTTTAAGGTCAGCTCTATCCATTGCAGATCTATTCAATTCAAATGCAAGTTTTCCGTTTTTCTTTACAAAATTGATATTACTACCCTGCACACCTAACCCTTCCTTTTCAGTAATAAGTAGTGTATGCGCAGAGCCTATTTTATTCAATATACCTGAGATATCATCAGTATAATCTTTAGATATAAAAACTATATCTGCATTATCAAGACCGTTTAAATTAGTATATTTTTTCACTTGTATATCTCTGGTTCCTGCTTTTTTGGCAGCAGCCATTCTTTCTAATTCTGCCATTATGGGGGAATCCCCCACTATTCCAATCACAAAATCTCCTTCCTCAGTAGAAGAGGGCCATTGTACATACCGTATGAAGCTATAAATGTAAACGGCATGTAGCTGATAATTTTGGGCAAAGCCGACAAAATTTATCGATAGAAGAGATAACAGAAAAAAAAGCCTTCTCATGAGATGAATTATATTAAGCCTTTACTATACACGCTTTAAATTAAGCTGGTAATAATTGAATTTCAAAAAAATAGTTAAAAATAGCAACCTAATTCCTTATCCAGTTTGCAGAAGTAAAGTAACCAATTTTATCTGAGGTAATATTAGTGATAAACACTTTTATTCTGACTACAAGAACTTTATTACTTTTCTAAACCTTTTAAAGAAAAAGTAAATAAATGAAATTTCATCATTTTTCACTAATCTTATTGCTTACCTTTCTTGTTTCATGTACCAATATGGATCAGTCAGAAGATAAATCAACCCTGAGTTTTGAAATAGAAAAATCGCCCACAGAATGGAAAAGTCAATTATCTGAAGAAGAATATAAGGTACTTAGAAACAAAGGCACAGAAACCGCTTTTACTGGAAAATACTGGGATAATAAAGAAAAAGGCATTTATTCCTGTGCTGGTTGTAAGCAAAAACTGTTTAGCAGTGATACTAAATATGAATCAGGCACCGGCTGGCCGAGCTTCTACCAACCCATAGATGAAGAAAAAATAGCCATTATTAAAGACAAAAGCCTCGGGATTGTAAGAGAAGAGGTGGTATGCAGCCGATGTGGCGGTCATCTCGGTCATGTATTTCCTGATGGCCCCGAACCTACCGGCCTCAGATATTGCTTAAATTCAGTAGCTCTGGACTTCAACCAGAAATAGCTATTCCTTTACAGAAGGCATAACCCATAAATGGCTGAACCAATGCCATGAGCCATCATCTGAAGGAACTGTAAGTGTATACAGTGTTCTTCTTCTTTTTAAAGAACTTTTACTTTTTAGAGAAACCTCCACTACCGAATCAGACTTCGTCACTTTCATATCACATTCTCCTCCTTGAATAAAACATTGTAGGTTATTGACCTGCAAATCATCCTTTTTAAAAGATAGTTTTAGCTCAGGAGGATTACTATTGTTCAATAGTGGTGTGCTTGGTTTTTCTGATTGTACAAATAGTGTCTGCATCTTAGCTTTCTCCTTAAATCCCTTCAAAGAAGCATAGCTACTAGCCATCGGAAATCTCGGAATCGCATAAAAGTCAGACGACGAATTCATTACTCCTGAGTTTTGGGCTACGGCTCCAATAAACCCCATTTCCTTAATGATATCTTCCATCTCCTGATCATATTCACCATAAGGGTAAGCAAAAACTTTAGGTTCTTCTGTAAGATGCTTTTTAAACAGATTTTGAGCTTGAGCTACATCAGACTGAAAATGTTTGTATCTGATGGCATTCTCATAATTAAGAAAATATCCATGCGAGTGACTATGATTTCCGATCTCTATACCTTCTTTATTTACTTCCTGAATATCTTCCCAACTCATATAACTGCTGCCTCCAACTGTTTCAGTGTTGATAAAAAGCGTGGCAGTAACTCCATACTTTTTCAATAAAGGCATTGCTCCTGTTTGGAAAGACTTATATCCGTCATCAACTGTAATCACTGCTATTTTTCTTTCCTTTGAGCCATCTTTAAGATAATCAATAGCTTCCGAAAGCGTCATGATTTCAAATTCCTCTTCTTTTAAGTACTTTATGTGCTGCTCAAACGTAGAGATATCCACATTGGTAGAAGGGTAGCGTTCATCTCCAAACCTATGATAAACAAAGCAGGTAATTGATTTATGTTTATTGGCAATATGCTGCGCCTCCACCTGCTTTTCAGAAGGACTGCTACAGCCTGAAAGTATAATTAAAACCAGTATGAGTCTATAGACCTGCTTGCTAATTTGGAAGTAATTTTTCGCCTTCATGATAATAAGATGGATCTAATGTCAAAGAATCATATTGAGTCAGGTTATTTTTATTGATTAGCATGTTGAGCCTTGATACGTAGGTGTACCTTAGCTCTGAGTAATTTTTAAGGAAATAAGTCAACTTGGTAGGCTCTTTGGGTTTCACTCTCTCCTTACGAAACTCTTTATAGGCAGAAGACCTGGCCAGCATATAAAAATAATCTTCAATAGAACCGTTAATATCTTTATAACTCCTCACATAAATAGACTGATCGCCCCTATTGTGTAGTGCTTGCATGCGCTCCTCTTCGGAACTATAGGACCATATTCCAAATATATTATTACCCTCAACGAAAAAACGTGATGTTCCCCAGCCACTTTCTACCGCAGCCTGAGCCAGAACAATACTGGTAGGGTGAGTTGCTAACCTATTGTATAAATCGTTAGCATCTTTGGCTTCAAACCGACTCATATAATCTGTTAAAAACAGACTATCAGCCTCTGGCACCTGCTCATTATTTTGCTGACTCCAGATGATGTCTCCTATCCGCTTTCTATCTATAGCTATATTATGCTTTACCTGTAGCACTGACGGCAAAAGCATATCTATGAACTTTTTCTTTTTCTTCTTTAAAGAAAGTTCATCAAAACTAAATTCATTAAAATATATAACTGGTTTTACCCATTTACCACTTACAGGAAGGATATCGGCGGCACTTCTCACTATTACAAATGGAGTTTTTAATAATGGGTCATCTTCACAAGACGATGTACAAAGTAGAACACCCATACAAAAGATAACAGTAGCTATCCCGTTTGATTTTCTTTTTCGCATAACTTTATTCTTACACGAAAATAAGTAGGTTGGGTTAATAAATTTATCCGTTTAGCAAAACAAGTCCTATATTCGTGCATTCACCAGAACATTTAACAGTTGAAGTACGATATTGTTATAATTGGGGCTGGCATAGTAGGCTTAGCCACCGCCCTTAAGCTGAAAAATAAAAACCCTAAGCTCAAGTTATTAATACTTGACAAAGAGGCAAATATAGCTCATCACCAGACCGGCCACAACAGTGGCGTGATCCACTCAGGCTTATATTACAAGCCCGGAAGTTTAAAAGCCACAAACTGTATTAACGGATATAATCAACTGCTGGAATTTTGCCAGACAGAAAACATCCCTTATGACCTTTGTGGTAAGATAGTAGTGGCTACTTCAGAAGAAGAAGTGCCATTAATGAATAACTTATATGAAAGAGGTCAGCAAAACGGACTAACAGGCCTGAAGGTACTTAAGAAAGAAGAGCTAAGAGAACATGAACCTCATGTAAATGGGGTAGCAGGTATTTTTGTACCGCAAACCGGTATCATTGACTACAAAGAGGTATCTGAAAAGTATGCCGAAAAAATCAAACAGCTGGATGGAGAAATAAGGCTGGGAGAAAAGGTAAAAGATATTCAGGTTAAAAGCCATGAAAGCACTGTAGTAACTGATAAAGGCAGTTATAATACCACCTTGGTGGTTAACTGTGCGGGACTTTATTCTGACAAAGTAGCTGAATTTACACAGCAAAAATTGAATGTTCGTATTATTCCATTTAGAGGGGGAGTACTATGAGCTAAACCCTAACAAGCAAAGTTTAGTTAAAAACTTAATTTATCCGGTGCCTGATCCTAACTTCCCATTCCTGGGAGTACATTTCACGCGAATGATAAAAGGAGGTGTAGAAGCCGGCCCTAATGCAGTACTTGCGTTTAGTAGAGAAGGATATACTAAAACGGCTATCAGCTTAAAAGAACTTTCTGAGTCTTTACTATGGCCTGGTTTCCAAAAAGTAGCTAAAAAATACTGGAAAACAGGTTTTGGAGAGATGTACAGATCCTTCTCTAAAGCAGCCTTTACTAAAGCTTTACAAAAACTTATGCCTGAAATAGAAGAAGATGATCTCATATCAGGTGGAGCAGGCGTTCGTGCTCAGGCATGTGACAAAGACGGTGGCTTAATAGATGATTTTCTTATACTGGAAAATGAATACGCCATTAATGTGTGTAATGCGCCATCTCCGGCAGCCACTTCTTCACTTTCTATCGGCGACACTATCTCAGACCTGGTAATCAAAAGGTTTTAGATAAAAAATTGTGCTTTTATAATTTAAAAGAATAATTTCACTTATAGGATAAACACAATAGCTAGGAATAGCATTGTAAGTAATAAAAAAGAAAAGCAATGAAAGAGATAACGGTACAGGAACTTAAAGAAATGATGGACTCGGGAGAAGATTTTCAGCTTCTTGATGTGAGAGAGCCACATGAATTTGAAGTAGCTAATCTAAACGGGGAGCTAATCCCCAGAAATGACCAGCCAGATGCTGGTGACAAAATCGCTCGCGATAAAAAAGTGGTAGTACACTGCCGCAGTGGTGCACGTAGCGGACAAGCCATTAGATATTGGGAAAATAAATATGGCCTGGATAATTTGTATAACCTTAAAGGTGGCATTTTAGCCTGGTCTGACGAAATAGACCCTTCAGTACCTAAATACTAAGGAGACTTTTATATGAAAAAGAGAGGGGATCAAATTTAGAATTTGATCCCCTCTCTTTTTTTAAATCCTTAACTGCAATAGGATCAGTTCTCTTTCAATGCAGCCAAAGTTCCTTTTAGTAAGGCATCGAAATCAAAGTTACCTCTTTTGTTTTGTCCCATTCTTACTATTACCATATCCTGAGAAGGCAAAATAAATACCCGTTGTCCTTCAAAACCATTCATACTGTACATATTGGCAGGTGCACTAGGGTAAAACCTCTCCCCTGGTTTTCCTTCAGGGTCTGCATTAGTCCAGAAGTGAGCGCCATAATTTCCTTCTTTGGCGGTGGCAGATGCAGTAGAAGAGTAATTTACCCAGCCTTCGGGCAAAATTCTTTCTCCTTGCCAAACGCCATCATTTAAATAAAGAAGACCAAACTTAGCCCAATCACGCGGAGTAGCATACATATATGATGACCCTACAAATGTGCCAGAAGCATCTGGCTCTATTACAGCGCTGGTCATTCCTATTTTATTAAAAAGGCGATTGTGCACGAAATCATAATAGTCTTTGCCTGCAGTATCTCTTACTATCATAGAAATAATATTGGAGGTACCACTGCTATAATACCATTCTTCATCAGGCTGTTTTTCCAAGGGAAATGAAGCGGCATAGGCCCCCATATTTTCCTTTCTAAAAAGCATAGTCGTAGCCGTACTGGGGCCTGCATAATTTTCTTCCCACTCCAGTCCGCTACTCATCCTCAGTAAATGATCAATCGTGATTTTTCTACGAGGATCACTTCCACTCCAGCTAGCCAATGGTGCCGATTCATAAATATCTAACTTACCATCTTTCACCAGCATACCTACCAAAGCATTCGTTATACTTTTAGTCATAGACCAGCCTAACTGTGGAGTACCTATCTGAAAGCCTGGCGCATACTTCTCCGCTACAATCTTACCTTGGTGCACTACTACCACTGCCCTCGTGTTTTTTGGTTTATCAGGATCTGTTTCTTCAAAGGCCTCCTCTAATACTTGGTGTAAAGCTTCGAGATCCATGTTTGAATCTGCATAAACCGTGGCATTGCCTATGGGCCAGATAAGACTATCCGGTAAAACCTTATGTTTAGGAATATCGAGATCCTGTCCTCTTACTTCGTCTTCTGATATTTCAGAAATCAGGGTACAGCCTATTCCTTTTCTATATATCGCCTTTCTTTTTGCTATTCCAAATACGCTACCATAGGCAGAAGAATCAGATTTATCTACCTCATAGGTGCCTAAAGATAGTGGAAAATTGCCTAGCTCCTGCCCCACTACAGACTCAGGTAACCGATCAGAAACATAAACACAACTACATAAGTTCTTAGCTCCATAACCGCTGATAATAGGCAAAGCTCTCCATAGGTAAGATGCTCCAAATATGAGCAACACCATCACCATAATAAAAATGATGGCTTTAAAAATTCTAAACATTATCGACTATTGCTTTTTTTGTTTTCCGTTATAAAAATCATCAACCTCCCCGTCATCATCCCAATCTACATATCCTTTAAAAATGGCTTCATCGCCTTCTAATTCCACCTGATACTTAAACTTCTTGCCTCGGTTAATATAAACCAGGCTATCGTCTTCAATATACCATACGCCGTTGTTTACCATAATACCAGAATCTTCTAAACTTCGGTATTCTGAAGTAAAAGTACTATCACTGTTAAAAGTAGTGCGCACTGGTTTAATCTGAAAAACCTCTTCCCATTTACCTACGGGAACCTTAATGATAGAATCTCGCTCAGGGCCTTCAACAGTCACCTCCAGGCTTTCATTTCTCCATTCTCCTAACATGGCCTCATGCAAATCAAACGTATCAGACTCAGGCACCTGCTCGGTTGCCTTTTCTTTTGGGGAGGAGCATGCCATTGTAATGAAAACGGCACCTAAAATATATGGATAAAGCGACTTCATATGTTTCTTGATCAAATTAGTAAACGCCTAATTCTGTTAATTGATTAAAACTAATTCCATTTCATATCATTTCAAAGGGGTTTATTTTTTAGATTTGACTATGGAGGGAACAGAACGCAAAAACATAAAACCCGGCATAGAAGTAGCCATAGTACTTAAGCAAGATCAAAGAACAGGGCGCCTTACTGAAGGAGTGGTAAAGGATCTGCTGACAAAATCCAGTCATCATCCGCATGGCATTAAAGTAAGGCTGGAGGATGGTAGCGTTGGCCGGGTAAAAAAACTTCTCTAAAATGATTAGAAAAGACTACATATTAAAAGAAATTCAGAAGCTACACCTACTAATTGCGAAGGTACTGGGTTTAAAGAATGAAGGCAAGCACCATAATGCTCTTCGTGTTTTAGATGAACACGTAGTGGGTGAGTCTGGCCTTACTCTGGTAGATGTAGAACATATGGATAATGAAGGTCTGATTAACAAACTCATGGAGACCTCTGACCTGAAATTGGTAGAATATAATATTCTGGCAGAAGTGGCTTATGAGGCTGCCGAATTAAAACGAATCATAGGCAAAGAACAAGAAGCCATTAACCTGTACACAAAATCGCTGATTCTGTTTAATCATGTAACGGCAGAAGAACGCATCTTTGATTTTCAAAGAGAACAAAAAATTAGTGACATCAATCAGGCCATTAAAGAACTGAGTGTTTAAGCTATTTCATTTATAAACTTCAATGTTCTTTTTTCCATATAGTTAAACTCTGAACCGGCCAAGGAAAAGCCTACATGCCCACCATGCTCAGGAGTTTCAAGATATACTTGCTTAGCTTTTTCACAATCTGCATAAGGATAGCACTCATCTCCCAGGAAAGGATCATTCTTGGCATTAACAACTAAGATCGGCACCTGACTATCATACATATACTCTGAGGGGCTCGCCTTAAGATAAAAGTCATTTGCATCAGCAAAACCATGAAGGGGCGCTGTGTATAAATTATCAAAATCAGGGAAATATTTAATATTCTCAAAGCTTTGATATTTAACGAGTTCAGGAAACTTTGCTGACTTAATTTTGATTTTCTCCTCTAACTTTTTCAGGAACCTTTTTCTATAAAAGTCATTACTCTTTTCAGCCAGTTTATGTACACTAGAAGCCAAATCAACGGGAACAGAAAATGCAATAGCCGCTTTAATTTCAGGAAATATTTCATGCTTCTTTTCCCCTACATACTTCAGGGTCAGATTACCACCCATGCTAAATCCTACTAACGCAATCTGCTGATAACCATAAGTCTCTTTAGCATACTGCACCACTTCATGCAAATCTTCTGTAGCTCCATGATGATAAAAGCGTGCCTGATTATTCATTTCACCACTGCAACTCCTGCAATTCCAACCCAGGGCATCCCAGCCATTTTGAAAGAAATACTTAGCCATACCTTTAACATAGGGCCTGGATGCACTCCCCTCCAGCCCATGAGATATTATAATAAGCTTATCAGAGCCTTTCTTTAGCCAGTCCAGATCCAGGAAATCATCATCTGATGTGGTTATTCTCTCCCGCTGGTATTCTACCCCCTTTATTTTGCGAAAGGTACTTGGAATTACCGTAGCCAAATGAGGGTTTTTTAGATAAAATGGAGGTTTGTACTCTGAGGGAATAAGTGGCATAATTGTATATTATAAAAAACAAATAAACGGTTATCTGTAGACTTCACAAAACTTCCAACTACTCTCCTTCTAACACTGCCTGCTGAGCAACAGTTTCTTCAAGAGCAAGTACTACACCGTTAGTCCAGCCGAAACCATCTTGCAGAGGATATTCTCCTCCCCCTGCCTGTAGCGTGGTGTCAACCACATTATATTTCTCCATCATTTTGCCTGTGGTTTTGTATACCTGCCTGTTTCTGGCTAGCCATTTTTCAGCGGCATTTATGGCTGCTTCTTCAAATTCATAATTAAATAAGCCTTTTACAGCAATCCATTGTAAAGGAGCCCAGCCGTTTGGGGCATCCCACTGCTGTCCGGTGTTGTTTAGAGTAGTTACAAACCCTCCCGGTTTTAGAAAATCAGAAAGCAACTTATCAGCTACAAGTTGTGCTTGGGTTTCACTGGCTAACTGAAAGAACAAAGGATAAGCAGCAGCCATTGATTCTACCTTTGTGGATTTTCCTATGATATAATCAAAATCCATATAAAAACCAGCTTGTTCTCTCCATAAATACTTATTAATAGCCATTTTTCTGGCAGCAGCTTTCTTTTGAAAAGTTTTAGCTTCATCCACTTTACCAATTTGGTCATAGGCCTTAGCTATAGTTATTTCTAAATGATAAAGCAAAGCATTGAGGTCTACAGGAATAATATCAGTTGTATGAATGGTACTGAGATGCTGACCATCTGCCAACCATCGGCTGCTATAATCCCAGCCAGACTCTGCTCCAGCTCTTAAATGACGGTAGGCTCGAGCTGAATCAAGGTGATTCTCATTTACCAGCTCATAATCTTCTTTATATGATTCTGGCCGTGGAGTAGCATAATTATCCCAATAACGATTCAATATTGTAGAATCATCAAGCATTACCACCCGTTTTGTGGCCTTATTTGCGTGAGAAAGTTCATTTGATCCGCTCATCCAGAAATCATATTCTTTGATTAAATACGGTAGGTAATGACCCCATAATTCTGGGGTATCATCAGCTATCAGGTCCACCATTAAAGCATAAAACGGAGGCTGGGATCTGCCTAAATAATAATCTCTATTTCCATTAGGGATGAAACCAATGCTATCAATTAAAAAAGAGAAATTATCTACCATAGCTTTAGCTAAATCATACTGTTCACTACGCACCAACCCTTCCATGGTAAAATAACTATCCCAGTAATACACCTCCCTGAATCGCCCTCCAGGAACTACATATTCGTTAGGTAATGGAATTAATGAAGAGTTTGCCTGACCGGCATCTGCCTGCCGGGTGAGGATAGGCCAAAGCTCCTGAATATGTGATTCCATACTTTTAGCGGTATCCGATTGATAACCTACAGCCTCTGATTCTGGCAATTTAAAATGCTGGTGTACAAAGTCAGAAAGATCGAAAGTATCCTGTAGAGCAAGCTCATTATATTTTGTTGCGAGCACTTCTAAAGGTTCATCAGCTATACAATCCACAAAGGTTTTAGAATCTTGGAATATGCCGGCCAGCTGCACCTCTTTAAAGAGCGCTGATTGATAAAAATCAAAAGCCTCCTCTCTAGCTGACTCATTCTTTTGATCACTACATGAAAATAGTAGCGTGAGTAGAAAAAGAAGGCAAATGCCGGAATGTCGAAATCTATAATTCATGAATCATTTCTTCTGTGTATTACATTAAAGAAACTACCAATAGATGAATTATAAAAATAAGGCGGCCTCAAAAGTAAAATATAAGTCAGATTGACACTCGAAACACTCATTATTGTAAATAAGGCAATATTGCGAGTTCCTCAATGAAACATTCGTCAATCTAGTTTTTGCTTTTGAGACGGCCTCCTTTCATTATTTTTTGATAAACCGAATGGTACTTGATTCCGATTTACCTGTTATTTTCAAGAGATAAATACCTGCTGGAATGTGATCTACATTTAGACTTCTAGTTCTTTCTTCAGAATAGCCTTTTTGTAAAACTCTACCTTTTATGTCTACCAATGAATATTCAAAGTTTCCTTGTTGATTTTGCACCAACAGTTGACTGGATGCTGGATTAGGAAACACTTTCACTGAGTTTTCAGCAGGTAAATCCACTGATGTTATTTTCTCTTCGCTAATTCTATAATCAGTATAAATTCTAAATTCACCAGCTGGTAAACTCACAGTCTGATCAGTACTTTCAACTGACAACTCCTGTCCTGAAAAATAATCATACCAACTACCTGTATGCGTAAAATGCCCTCCCACTGCAGCTGATGATAATCCGAAATTACCAATTATATATACATCCATTTCTGCTGCCGAAGCAGGTTCATCTGTATCTACCTCATTGGTTAATAAAAGCTCCTTTTCTAGTATAGAATCGTCAAAGAAATCTACTTGTGAGGTACTGAAAACGGTGTAATCATTTTTAAGTGCTATCAATTCTGAAAAAGCCTCATATAATTCCAGCCTGGCATCATCATTATCATAGCCCAGACCATTGGGTGCATCAGCCCAAGGCAGAGGCTTCTCACCTGTTCTTCCATTCTCATCTATGCTTATGTCATACCCAAGCTCTCCGAACTGCCATAACATTTTAGGTCCTGGAATGAGATAATAAAAAGCCGCTGCTGCTGCAGTTCTATCCACAGCCTCTGTTAAATCTCGGGTACTATAACCGGCTGTAGTATTGCCATATTGCACATTCTTAAACATGATTCGTTCCTCATCATGACTTTCCATATAAGAAATTAAATTAGGATTCTCCCAATCTCTGCTGCCATAATAAGCCCAATTGATATTAGAGTCTTCGCTATACCCCATGGTGTTTTGAGCATAATTATAACTCATATTACCCCATAGCATAATTCCATAGTCAGCCAATACCTTTTCTTCACTATTCTCTGCTAAATGCTCAAAAATCACATAGGTAGAAGGATCATTCTCCCAAATCACATCAGTCATTCGAGTTAATATATCCACTCGTGATTGATCATAACGACTCCATAATTCTACATCTGTATTAAAGTTTTGAGTAAATCCTTTAGTAAGATCAAATCGATAACCATCAAACTTATATTCATTTATCCAGTAATGATTAACCGTATCTACAAAGGCCTTGGTGTAATCTGACTCATGGTTAAAATCATAAAAAACATTAAATGGATGAGTGGCTTCCTGGTTAAGCCAAGGATTATCAGCTGCGGGGCGGTAATTAGCTTCGTCCCAATACAATGCAGCAATAGGGTTTTTCTCATGTGTATGATTCAACACCATATCAAGGATCACCGCTATTCCGTTCTTATGACACTCATCAACAAAATGTTTCAATTCGTTTTTAGAACCATAATATTTATCTGGAGCAAAGAAAAAAGCAGGATTGTAACCCCAACTCAAGTTACCATCAAACTCCATTATGGGCATCAGTTCAATAGCATTAATTCCGAGCCCTTTTAGATAATCTAAATGATTTAAAACTCCCTGATAGTCATGCCTTTCATCAAAATCACGAATGAGTAGTTCATAAATTACTAAATCTTCATTAGCTGGTTTTTCGAAATTGCTTACTTCCCAGTTATAAGGTTGCTGCCCTGTTTGCAAAACAGCCACAATGCCTTTTGCTAAATCAGTTGCAGGGTAGTCTATAAGATTTAGATAGGTCTCTTCTGAGATGTAAGGATCATTTCCCGGATCAAGTATTTTGTCAGCATAAGGATCCGCTATCTGAATGGTTTCATCTACTAAATACTGAAAAGCATATTCTTCTCCAGCGCTAAGACCTGACAGCTCCAGCCAGAAATATTCCCCATCCTGGTGCATTTGATAGCCAGGGTCAGGCTCCCAATTATTAAAATCGCCAATTACATATACAGACTCTTTATTGGGCGCCTGCAAGCACAAAGTGGCTACTGAAGCATTATTTTCATCGTAATTAATACCAGGAATGATTCCTGCAGGAAGCTCAGCTTGAGCTGTAGATTGCCTTACTACGAATGAGAAATCCACAACCTTTTCTTCCTCTCCATTATCACCAATCAACTGAATTTGATATTGGCCAGAGCTGCCAGCAGTTAGTTCATAAGTGATAGAGGTTCCATTATTGCTCGCAAGCAGGCTTCCGTTTAACCATAAAGACAGTTCTGCCGATTCTGAAGCGGCCCCTTCTATGGATAAGCTCTGCCCTTCATTTAGAAAAATAGGAAAGCTATTAGGCTGAACAAATGAAACTGAAAAACCGGCCTGACTAACAGTAAATGAGTAATCAGAAGTTTGACCATCACTCCAATCACGGCCTTTTAGTAATAAGCCAACCTCTTCAATCTGGTCAGATGTTACTCCAAAAAATGCCGTTGGGGTAAAAGTGATGCTATAAATATCAGGATCAGATTGAGAACGTGTCATCATAGCTGCATCCTGCGCGGAAGTAGCCGGATTAACATTAGTGGGCGCATCTATATCTGAAGCGCCTTGCTCTATCCAAGCCCAGATCCAGACATCATCTGAATAGCCAGCTAACCCTGTACCGGAGACATCAACGGTTATAGTTACCGATTCATCAGCAATGGGTATAGCAGGATTGGTGTTAACTTGAGCTGAAGCTTTATAAAAAACAAACAGACTGCAAAGGATACAGCATATCCGTATTCTAGTAGTAGTAATAGAAATCATGAGTTGATCAGTAAGAGGTGATAAAAAAAAGAGGTTGTATCATAAGTTACTTATGATACAACCTCTTACAAATGTGTAGGATTATTCTATACCCACAGTATGGGTTTTCAGATCCACTGTAATTTCATAAGAACCTGTGCTGCCTACAAATAACAGGTTAGAATCTCCATCATCAGCATTTTCCAATAAAGGATCTACTTCTCCTTCTTCAAAATAAGGATAATTATACTTTCCTGTACTCCAATCTTGCTGATCAAAAAATCTAAACGTCTGATTAGCATTTATAGTAGTAGTCACTTGGAAAAGGCTATCTTTCACCCAGGTTAATTGAACAGCAGATTCTAACACCCACCCTTGCAAGGCCTCTCCAATACCAAACAAGGTAGGTTCATCTACCTCTTCCATACTAATGGTTTTAGCATCTAAATCCACTTCTATTCTATAATAACCTGAGGTTCCTGTAAAGGTGAAATTATTATCATCATCCATAGCCGCTTCAAAATTGCTATCTACTGTGCCTCCTTCAAAATATGTCCAGTTATACTGATCAGCACCCCAATCTGGTTCTGTGAAAAACCTAAATGATCCTCCATTATTAAACTCAGTTATAACATGGAATGAAGAACCCTCGCCAGTACTCGGAATCTCTACTGCTAATGAAGGATCCCAGTCACCCACAGCGGGTCCTATCATATAAATAGGAGGAAAAACAGTCGCATAAGGAGTAACAATATAAGTTTTAGGCTCCGAAAATACAGTGTCTACATTGTCATTTATTACAGCAAAAACACGCACATACAAATCTACCGGCATGTCACTTTCTGCGCCTAACTTTTGCAGTGCACTATTCAAAGTGGTTTCAAAAACGCTTCCTTCAGTAACTTGAGTAGTAGTTAAAATCTGCTCTTCAGTAAGAAAACCTGAACCTAAAGCAACTTGCACTCCGTACTCTACTGCGGCTTTATATCCATAATCTACTGGAGACCAAGAGAAATTAAAGGCAGCACTATCCCCTCTGGTAAATATTAAAGAATCTCCGGCAGGTGCTTGAAGTACTGGCTCAGCAGGATCTGCAGAGATCACTACTTTTTCTGCATCATCTTCACAGGCCATAAAAATGCCTGCAAAAAGTATTGAAAGTATATATATGAATTTTTTCATGTCTAAATCTTTTCAATTAATAGTTAAACGGCTGAGTTAAATTAGGATTAGCCGCTACGTCTGAAGCTGGCAATGGAAAGTAGTTATATTTACTATCAACCGCTCTGCCTTCACTAACTCCACCTTTCCAGGGCCATAAATAGGCATTGGTAGTTAATAAGTTGAAGCGTACAAGATCTGTACGTCTGTGACACTCCCAGTACAATTCTCTGGCTCTTTCATCTATGATGTAATTTAAATTAAGCTGACCTTGGGTAATATTGCCTGAAGCATCTCCATAGGCTCTTTCTCTTAAATCATTCATATATTGTAAAGCTGTAGCTGCACTACCTCCGCTGCCACCTCTTAACACTGCTTCTGCATAGGTAAGGTAGATATCTGCTAATCTGAAGACAGGGAAATCGGTATCTGTAAATTGGGCATTAGATCCCTGAGCTCCTGTGCTAGTCACATTCTTAAACTTAGTAATAGCGTACCCATCTGTAAATTCAGATAAATTTTCTATCTCCAATGACTGCCCATCGGTATGAAACATAGCTCTTGAATCAGTATCTCCACTGGTATCATCAAATTTATTAACTAGGCCACTGGTAGTACGCATACCACTCCATCCACCTTCTATTCCAAAGGCTGTAGCAGACATCGAACCTCCTACTGCTCCCCGTATAATAAAAGTTGTTCCTCCATAAGATTGAGTGCTAGCTCCATCAAAAGCAATCTGAAAAATAAACTCTGGTGAATTCCCATTATCTGCTAAGAACATATGAGAGTAATCAGGATCAAGCGAATAACCTGCACCAATAATTCTATTACAATATTCAATACAGTCAGTATACCTTGCCTGATTAGTATAAAGCTCAGCATTCAGATATAACTTAGCTAAAAGAGCCCAAGCCGCCGCTTTATCAGCTCTGGCATATTCATTTTGTCTGGGGTCTACCAAATCATCATTAATAGCTAAAAGCTCCGACTCTATATAGTTAAAAACCTCCGTACTGGTAGCTTGTTCAGGCAAAAAGGCACCTATACCATCCTCTTCTGTAACGAAAGGCACTTCATAGAATAAGTCCATGGCATGCCAATAGCTAAGTGCTCTTAAAAACCTGGCTTCAGCTCTAAAAGCCACAATCTCCTGCTGATCGGCTTCTGGCAGCCCTCCTACGTCGGCAGTTTCTCTTAAAAACTGATTTGCAAAAGTGATTTGATAAAATATTCGGGAATACATACCACGAATAAAAGCATCATTAGCACCATAATCTAAATCATGAAAATCCTTAATGGTTTGATCATCCCAGCCAATTACAGATTCATCTGTCGTCATTTCCTGATGCAGAAAATAACCTCTCAAGTAAGAAGAAAAACCTTCATCTATTCCCACAATATCTCCTTGCCCATCAGGGCCAATTTGCCCGGTTAAGGCTAAACCTCCATATAACTTGGCCAGCAGCTGTTTATAAGATTCCAAATCATTCAAAACACTGCCTGGTGTCTGGACATCAGGATCAATGGGAGACACATTTAAATCATCCGTACATGAGCTCACCAGAAATGTACAGATTGTTATTATGTATATATATATCTTTTTCATTTTTGACTCAATTATCATTTTTGAAAATTAATGTTTACCCCTAGTAAGAAAGTTCTTGGTCTCGGGTAAATGTTATTATCGATACCGTTAGAAATTTCAGGATCAAGACCTTCATAATCTGTAATTACAAAGACGTTTTGAACGGTGAAATTCAAGTTCAGCCTTACCTTATCTGACACCACGTTGCCTACATCATAACCTAAAGTCACGTTATCCATTCTAAAGAAAGAGGCATTTTCAATATAAAAACTTGAAAAGTATTGTGGATTTGTAAACCCAGACTCAGTCACTTGAGGGGAAACATTATTTAAATATCCCTGAGTATTATATACGTTAATGTATGTAGCATACTGAGATGCTATGTTATTGTAAACATAATTACCCAGGTTCATGCGAGCATTAAATCCTAAAGTGAATTTTTTATACGACAAGTTAGATGAGAATCCCATATACACTTTTGGTGCAGGGTTTTCTTTTATGATTCTGTCCTGATCATTAATTAATCCATCTTCATTCTGATCTACATAGAGACCTTCTATAGGCTTGCCTTCACTATCATAAACCTGCTCATAAACAAAGAATGAACTTGCTGATTGTCCTTCTCTATGTATCTGGATATAATTACCAGTAGCGCCACCAATATCTCCTGTGAAATCTCCTATGTAATTAGGATCATCTACTGATATCAACTTGGTGATTTTATTCACGTTCCTGGTTAGGTTAAACCCAAAATCCCAACGCAAAGGACCTTTGTTAATGATTACGGCATTTAAACCTAGCTCAAATCCCTGATTTTCAAGGTTACCCACATTAGTCAGAATCTCATTTGTGAAGTTGGTTCCAATTGGGATTGGAATTTCATTGAGAAGGTCATTGGTTTTTCTATAATAATAATCCAGACTACCGTTTATACGACCATCCAGAAAACCAAAGTCAATACCTGCATTGTAGGTTACTGTTTCCTCCCACTTCAAATTTGCATCATAACCGTTATACCTGATGGTATTATAAAACGTATTTCCAAAAGGGTATCTTGCTAAACCATTACTAGTAGTTACAGTAGGTATTGCAGGATAGGAAGGTCCTACATTTTCCTGACCTGTTTCTCCATAACCCACTCTCAGTTTTAGGTCTGAAAGTACATCTACATCTCTTAGGAAGGCCTCTTCTTTCATTTTCCAGGCTAAAGCACCAGAAATAAATGTTCCGAATTGGTTTTCTTCTGCGAACCTGGAAGAACCATCTCGCCTTACAGTGGCTGTAAATAAGTATTTATCCTTAAAAGTATAATTTAAACGGCCATAGAAGGAAACCAGATAGTTCTCAGATTTATCAATTCTAAGTGAATCTTTTACCGTTTCATCTAAATATGCAGTGGCAAAATTAGAGCTCTCTCTATAGAAATGCTGCCACGAATACCCTCCTAAAACTTCTATGTTACTACTTATTGAAGGTAAATCTTTTTTATACTTCATGTAGTACTCCAGCAACTCATTCTTAGTTTCTCCGGTATAAGTACTTCTTCTACCATTTCCCAAAGTTTGATTTACATCAAAACTGGCTGTTTCTGGTATGGTTAAATCACCATCTGTATCTGATTTATCTAAAGCCAGGTTTAAGTGAGCGCTTAACTCAGGTAAAAAGTGAAATTTATACTCCACCTGACCATTCATTATATATCTGTTTACATCTGAACGATCATCTCTTTGCTCAATTAATGCAACAGGGTTTGAAGGTGCCACAGTGATTCTGCTTCCATCTACCGGAGAAGCCCAGTAGAAATAGCCTCCATACTGAGAGGTTGGATCATAGATAGATTGGCTTGGATCAAAAGTTACTGCCGAACCGATAGCACCTTCTTCAGCAAACCTATTTTTGGTTAAGGCTCCTTTAAAGTTAAGATTGATTTTTAAATGATCATCTAACAAAGAAGGATCTACGCCTACCGAAAGTGTAGTACGCTCAAAGTTGGTAGTTTTTAGGATACCATCTTGATTTGTATACCCCACAGAGGCTCTATATGGAACATTTTTGGCCGCTCCGGTTAGGGATACATTATGTTCAGTACCAATAGCGGTGTCAAATATCTCATCTTGCCAATCAGTATCCGCCTCTCCTAACCAATCTAGCGCACTGGCTGGGGTTTGTCCTGATTCTACACGAGATTGAACTAACGCTCTATAATCATCGCCTGAATAAACATCTACCGTTTTAGGAATAGTGTAAACTGAAACATTTCCCGAATAATTAAGGCTCATACCTCTTCCTTCTCTACCTCTTTTGGTAGTAATAATAAGTACACCATTAGAGGCTCTGGCTCCATATATAGCAGTAGCAGAAGCATCTTTCAATACAGAAACTGAAGCAATATCATTAGGGTTAATTAAACTCAACGGGTTTCTTACACCACTAATATCCTCATTAGAAAGTGGCACCCCATCTACTACAATCAAGGGATCATTACTGGCAGTTAAAGAAGATCCTCCTCTGATTCTTATAGTAGATTGGGAACCAGGAGCTCCACCTGCATTGGTAATCTGCACCCCTGAAATTCTACCTTTTATAAGGTCTTGAGGCGAAGCCATTACACCTTTATTAAAATCTTTAGAACTAACTGCGGCAACAGCTCCGGTAGCATCTTCCTTCTTTTGTGTACCGTACCCTACCACCACTACTTCTGTAAGCTCAGTTACATCTGTAGCCATTTTTATTTCCAGGCTGGTTCTTCCATTTACGGATACCTCCTGGGTAGCGTAGCCAACATATGAGAGAATCAAAGTAGCATTCTCGCCTACTTTTAAAGTGAAATTCCCGCTAATATCAGTTACAGTACCATTAGTGGTACCTTTTTCTAAGATATTAACGCCCGGAAGCTCCATCCCATCCTCGTCATCCGTTACTTTTCCTGTTATAGTCTGCTGCGCAAAAGCTGATACACTGACTACACAGGAAAAAAAATACAATAGTAGTTTTTGTCTCATAAGTGTTTGATCATTTATATAACAATTCTAAGAATACAGGCCGATTTAATAAATCCACTAGTTAAACACATAATTTAAATAATTTCAAACGTTTGCATAATACCATACATAGCGATTATTAATCTTTCCATTCTTAATCTCAGTAGTTTTTCTACTTCCAATTTTAACAAAAAATACCTCATTAGAAATTCATTTCAAGTTTAGTAACCATAAAAATTTACGTAAACGTATTCGCAAACGTTTGCGCGATCCGAAAAAATATTACCTCTCACTCAATAATACGCCTATCATACATTTTTGTAACCACATCATTAAATTGTATTATTTCAATAGTATCAATCCTAATCCTGAACAAAAGCTACTCAAAAAAGAAAAGACCTATCTTTTAACTATATTTAAGGCCTAATTAAGTCCACAAATCAAATTATGAGAGGTTCTCAGGTAACTATAAAAGACATAGCCAAACAACTGGGGGTAAGTGCATCCACTGTTTCCAGAGCACTTAAAGACCACCCGGACATTAGTCCTGAAACAAAAAAGGCGGTAACTGAACTTGCTGAAGAATTAAACTATCAGCCAAACTCCATAGCCTTAAGTTTAAGACAAAAGAAATCAAATACTATAGGAGTCATCATACCTGAGCTAGTTCATTTTTTCTTTTCTACCGTAATCAATGGAATAGAAGATGTAGCCTACGCCGCTGGGTATAGCGTTATAGTTTCTCAAAGTAATGAATCATACGAGCGAGAGGTGATGGATACTAAGGCGCTTTTTAATAATCGGGTTGATGGCATATTGGTATCAGTATCCAGAGAGACTGAAAATTACGACCACTTCCAATCTCTGGTAAACAGAGGCATACCTATGGTATTTTATGACAGGATTTGCAAGGCTATTAACTGCAGTCAGGTTATTATAGATGATTTTGATGCTGGGTACCAAAGTACAAAGCACCTCATTGACCAAGGATACAAAAGAATTGCTCATATCTCCGGCCCCTCTAGCCTACTCTTATCTAAAGAAAGAATGGAAGGTTATAAAAAAGCCCTTACAGATCATGGCTTAAAAATAGAGGAAGAACTGATTTTGGAAGAAAAAGATGCCAAAGATGAAAGAGTAGCTAAAGAACTTACAGAGCAGCTACTTAGCCTGAGTACTCCACCCGACGCCATATTTGCAAATAATGACATAGCTGCCCTGGGCGCCATGCTGATCATAAAAGAAAAAGGCCTTAAAATACCGCAAGACATTGGTGTAGTGGGCTTTAGTAACTGGAGATTCACATCACTGACAGAACCAGCACTTACCACAGTAGATCAACCTGGGTTTAAAATGGGGCAAGAGGCCGCAAGGTTATTAATTAAAGAAATTGAAGCCAAAGAAGGTGAAGTGGTAGAACCAGAGACTGTGGTTCTAAAAACTGACTTGATTGTAAGAAAATCTTCAGTAAAATAAAAATACTCACAAGGTTCGTGGTTTATTTAAACCCCCGATAAGACAGGATTTGAGCTGCCCTACAATTTCGGCCTTCCACTGTTAACCTGCTATAAAAACGAGGTCCGTAAACGGATGAGGCCTGGCCTAGAAAGAAGGCTTCACTCGGTATTGTTTTTAATGTTAGGTTTAAAAAACATGTCGACCTTGTGAGTAATGCAAAGTTAAAGAATAGTAACGGTTTGTCAATCATTGAAACCATTAGTTTCTAAAAATCCTTTAACTGTATATTTTAAAACTTAATGTATGAACTTGAAACGCAGATATTTAATATCGTGTCCTTCTTCACTAAACTTTTTCTCATACCGAGTACGAATGTCATAGCACTCTTCTTTCAGTTCTGAGTGGTAAAGATCAAAAGTGTACACCAGGTCTTTAATATCCTTCCTTTCCTTAAGCACTTCTAATGTATATTCGAAAAGGCCAGTATTATCTGTTTTGAAGAATATGTTACCATCATGTTTAAGAATGCCTTTGTAAATATCAAGATAGCGGCTGTGAGTGATCCTTCGCTTTTCATCTCTATCACGTGGTCTTGGGTCCGGAAAGGTGATCCATATATCTGCCACTTCTTGTGGTACAAAATACTTTTCTAACTCCAGAATATGAACACGTAAAAAGCCTACATTATCAAGCCCTTCTTCTAAGGCGATTCCACTACCTTTCCATATTCTATCCCCCTTTAAATCTATTCCGATAAAGTTCTTTTCAGGAAACATGCGAGACAGCCCGATGGTATATTCTCCCCTACCACAAGCCAGCTCCAGGGTAATATCATTTTCATTTTCAAAATACCGCTGATGCCAGTGTCCTTTGATCTCTTCCAGTATAGGTTTACCTGGTTCTATAACATTTTTTCGTTCTGCATTAGCTGCAAAACGGGCCAATTTACCTCTTGCCATTATAAATTATCTATTTCTGCTACTACAAAGGTACTCCCTCCTATAAAAATCAGGTCATTTTTAGCTGCATTTCTTCTCGCCATACTAATGGCCTCACTCACCTTAGGAACTACCTGCCCTTTTAAGCCATGCTTAGCCGCTTGAATTCCCAGTTCTTTAGCATCAAGAGCTCTGGGTATTTCGGCCTTACAAAAGTAATAATCAGCCTCCTTTGGCAGCATTTCCAGTACCTTAGAGATATCTTTATCATTAACTGTTCCCCAAACCATATGAAGCTTACCATATTGCTCACGGCTAAGCTGATCTACAATAAACTTAATGCCGGCTTCATTATGCCCTACATCACAAATAGTTAATGGCTCATAGCTTAAAATCTGCCAGCGGCCTTTTAAACCAGTTAGCTTTTTCATCTGCTCTATACCGGTTTTCACCTGCTGATCATTTATTGAAAATCCCCGTTTTTTTAAAGCATCTACTACGGTAAGTACACCGGGGATATTTTTAGTTTGGTAAAGACCGGCTTGAGGTAGATGGAAACTATATGCTAAAGAATTATCATTAGGGCTCTTCACCATTAAATTATCTCCATCAAAGGCTGATGTATAGCAGTCTGCGGCTAAGGATAGCGGAGCCTTCATCTGAGCCGCTTTATCTTCAAAAACACGCGTTATAGATTCCTGCTTTTCGCTTACTACTACCGGGGTATCTTTCTTGATAATGCCTGCCTTCTCCCCTGCTATCTCTGCTAAAGTGCTGCCCAACCATTGCTGATGATCAAAGCTGATATTGGTTATCAATGATACTTCTGGTTGAATTACGTTGGTGGAGTCCAGCCTGCCGCCCATTCCTACTTCTATAACTGCTATATCTACTTCCTTCTGAGCAAAATAATCGAAAGCCATAGCCACTGTAAATTCAAAAAAGGAAGGTTTTATTTCAGCTAATAATGGCAAGGCCCTATTCATGAAGTCTACTACTTCATTTTGGGGCATTTCTATACCATTCAACTTAATTCTTTCTGTGAAATTCTTTAAATGAGGAGAGGTATAAAGGCCTGTTTTATAACCAGCCTCTTGCAATATGGCTGACAAATAGTGAGAGGAACTTCCCTTGCCATTAGTACCGGCCACATGAATGGTTTTGAATTTGGTTTCCGGATTACCCAATGCCGCCAATAGTTTGAGCGTATTATCGAGATCCTTTTTGTAAGCCGAAGCTCCAACCTTTTGAAACATAGGCAGCTGGACATATAAATAGTCCAGCACCTCCTGATATGTTTTGAATTTTATTAATTGAGATGACATATATCAATAGCTAAAAGATTGACAAATGTCACAAATAAAACCAGAGTTTTAAAACCTTACTTAGACTTAATATTGAAAGTAATAGTACCTGTAGATACGGGGGCTGTATTGGTGTTATCAGCAGTTTTACTAAAAGTTAGTCTTTCTACTTCAGCCTTATATATTTTCTCTACTGCAGGGCTTACACTTCTTTCTAATGTTTTTACCTGAAGTATCTCACCACGATCATCTATTTTCACCTGGAACACAATTCTTCCGTTTTCATCAGAATCATCAGAAGGTTTTGGAATGTAATCCCACATCCAGCCTGTCATAGATAGCGATGAACCAGAACCATTCCAGGTGCTACCTACCAAAGCTCGTGAGTCTAATGATCCTTCTTCTTTACCTTGGTCTCCTTCTTTGCCATCACTATTCCCTTGGTTAGCATCTTGAGGCGTTTTATTGTCTCCGTCTTTACCATCGGCGCCATTAGCTGGTTTAGTGGCTGGTTTTGGCGTAGTTTCCTTTTTAGGTTCTACTTTCTTTTCTTCTTTTACTTCTGGCTTCTTAGGCGTTTCTTTTTCTACTGGCTGCACATCAGGACTGGGCTGTGTACTTACTGGTGTAGAACTTACAGGCTGTGCCACTGGCTCTGCTGTTTCTGCAGGTTCAGCTTCGCTTACCTCCTCTACTACTTCTTCAGCTGTTTCCGGTGTGGGCTCAGGAGCAGAATCTTCAGTCTCCTCAGAAGTACTAACAGGCTGAGTAGGCTGTACATCGCCAGAACCTATATTGCTAGTACCAAAGTTGACCATAATACCATATTCTGGAAGTGGAGGATCTGGTGCTTTCCACGCTAAAATAAACAGACATATCAGTAACACTACCGCATGTGATAATGCCGCTACTATTAGTCCTGCTCTTTTATTTTTAGTTTCCTCTCCTGCTTCCATATTTTTTTAGTTTGGTCTTGTAGCTATAGATACTTTAGCTTCCAAAGCGGTAGCTATTCCTGCCACTTCTACAAGGTTTTTTGTAGGTACTGTTTCATCAATATGTAAAACCACTACCCCTTCATTACCTACTAATTGCCTTTTTAGTTCCGCTTCTACCATGCTTTGGCTTACTTTTTTATCATTCACAAAGTAATCCAGATCTTTAGTGATAGTAATAGATACCTTTTGCATCTCTACGGTAGCCGCCTTGCTAGATGGTAAATTTACCGGCAAGCCTGAGGGCGTAATAAACGATGAGGTAAGCATGAAAAATATGAGCAGCAGAAATATAATATCTGTCATGGAAGACATGCTGAACATAGGTTCTACCTGATGTTTTGATTTAAGAGCCATAGAGTTTTGATTAACGCGGTTCTTGTAATAAATCTATAAAATCAACAGAATTATATTCCATCTTATGCACCACTTTTTGCACCTTAGCTACCAGGTAATTATACCCCAGGTAAGCCAAAATACCCACAAAAAGACCTGCGGCCGTAGTAACCATAGCTGTGTAAATCCCTTCTGAGAGCAACTTAGGACTTACAGAACCTTCTTCCTGAGCGATGGCTATAAAGGCATCTATCATACCTATTACAGTACCTAAAAAGCCTAACATAGGGGCCGACCCTGAAATGGTAGCCATAAGAGAAAGGTTCTTTTCCAGCTTAAACAGTTCTATTTTACCTACGTTTTCGATGCTTACTTCAATATTTTTCAAAGGACTGCCTATTCGTGATAATCCCTTTTCAATCATACGACCAGTAGGTGAGTCATATTCTTTACAGTACACCTTAGCTGCGCTGATGTCTCCTTTTTCAACTAAATCTCTGATTTTAGACATAAAGCCATCGGGAGTTTTTTCTGCCTTGCTAATGGTAAGTATTCTTTCTACAAAAATATAAACCGCCATTATAGACAATATTAAGATCGGCACCATCATAAACCCTCCCTGAAAGAGAAGGTCTAAAACAGATACAGATTCTGGCTCTGATGCTACATTGGCGATAGTATCAGTACTTGTAGTTATTTGTGCAAAAATCATATTAATATCTAATTACCCAAACGCCATCACCATACTCAGCTTTCAGATCATTAGCTTCATTCTGAGCTGCTGTCCAGTCGTCATTACTTTTAATAGCTATACGGTGAAATTTACTTTTCCCGAACGGCTCTATTATGGTGGCATTCAAACCTTGTTTACTTAATTTTTTAGCATGATCCATTGCCAAATCGCCATCCAGGGCACTGGCAATTACCACATAGTAACGTCCCGTTCTTGATGAAATTGTTTCTATAGTACCGATTTTAGGCTCAGCATCTTCAGCCGCTTGTGCAGCAGCAGCTTCTCTTTCGGCTTGCTCTCGTGCCAGCCTCTCTTGCTCTGCTTTATCTTTCTCTGCTTGAGCTTTCATGGCCTGATCTGCTTGTTCCTGCGCTATTCTTGCCTCTTCGGCTTCTTGTTGTGGTTGGTAAAACATAAAGTACCATACTGCTATAGCTGCTACTAAAACCACCACTAAAATACCTAACACTTTAGGCACTACAGAACTTTCTTGCTCTGGTGGAGTGTAGCTACCAGGCTCATAAGTACTTTCCTCTTCTTCTTTCTCCCAAGGCTCTTCTTCATTAGACTCTGGTTCATAATATACTGTTTCTTTCTCTTCAGCATATTGATTCTCCTCCTCCTGATATGAGTTGGTTTCTTCTTCCTGTTGCTCCTCTTCCTGTAACTCCTCTTCTTCCTGGTAAGGATCCTCCTCTTTTGATCTATCTAAAGGTTCGAAATCTACATCGGGCAAACCAAAGTTATCATCAGCTTCATTTATATTATCATTTTCCTGATGCAATTCATCATTCTCGTCTAGTTCATCTTTTTTCTTCTTTGCCATTGGTTGAATCTTTAAGGTTGCTCTCTATTAAAAAAATACGTACAAAAATAGTTGAATTTTTGACTGTGACAAATTACACAATAAGGGTTACAATATATAAATTTTCAGCTATAGTAACCAATTACTGCAAAACCACTCATAATTCAGGCTAAATATATAAAAACTAGATCTTTTATCAGCAAAAAGAACTTAGCATCAAATGGTTATATCCTGTTTAATAGCACTTTTATTAATGAGTGATATAGAATTTATCTCATTTTATACATCAAACCTCCATTTGGAGGCTTGAGATCTGTACGTTAAGGTTTCTATTTAAAAATTATAGGTTAGTCCTGCCATAAATTGTAAAGACCTGGCTGGATAGTTATAATACAGCTCATATTCTTTACCAAATATGTTATTAAACTGAAGGAAAACTGATACCTGATCAGACACCAGATACTCTGTTTTAAGGTTAAAGTCCAAAGCTGGACTCAAGTTTACAGCATCACCATTGGTTTTTCTGCCCTTGATGCCGCCAAAGGCATACAGCTCCGCATTAAACAACAATTTGTTATACAGATTATAAGTGGCCAGGGTAGAAAGCTTGTAGTTAGGCTTATGCCAGGCTTCATCTATACCATCAGTGCCATAGCCCCAATAATCAGCACGAACAGCTACTCTTAACTTCTCAGATGAATTGATACCTATTTGACCGAAGATATTTACAACGGCTGTGTTTCCTTCATCATAAAGAATATCAAATTTAGACTGATCTGTAGAGTCATTTACAAAGAAGTACATGTTCTTATAATTAGCTATGCTCAGGCCAGCTTCAAACGCCACGGTAGTCCCCAGTTTACCTTTTAATCCACCAAACAAATCAAAATCTTTGTTAGAATGATAAATAGGGACATTTGCATTGAGGTAAGGGTTCATCTGTGACATAGAGCGAAGGGTATTTTTCTCCATATCTCCTCTAATACCTGCATAGATCATAATGTCATCAGTGAACGGATAGCTGGCTTTTGCCATAGGGTAAAAATGCATGGTGTTGCCGTCTCCCAGGCTATCATTTTCATAAGCCAGGTTAAAACCAGCCTCTACTTTAAAGCCTTCCAGATTAAAACCTACAGTAGGGTTAATCTTAAAAAGGGTTCTGCTTTGGCTGTCTATAAACTCATCATCACGGCCAGAGGCTGAAAGTGAGGCTCCTAGTTTAATAAAAGCTTCCTCACTAAGGTCATATTTACTTTTCAGGAAAAGCTGACCTTCTGTTTCTACTGCTTCATAGTTATCTCCCAGTCTATCAAAACGACCGCCAAAGGTGTAATGAAAAGGCGATTTTTTATTGGCACTCTCTACCTGAGCCTGAATATAAAAATCATTAAAATGCTGATCAAGCGTATCTTCATCTAGCTCAATTCCTTCAGGATAACCATAGAAATGATAATTTCTCCTATCGAAACCAGCTTCTCCGCTAAAAGTGGCATTCTTAGTAAAATACTTACCAAAAACATCTACATCCATCTTGCCAGAGCCTGAGTTATCTCCATCTACAGGGCCTTTTTTGGAGTTTAAATAATTGAAATGCGCACCATAGCTATACTGCTTGCTCCTCTTATTATTAAAATAGCCTTCTAAATAAGGAGTTACATAATTACCAAAACCGGCTTTTACATAATTACCATACAGCTTATTCAAACGCTCGGATTTAATACGCAGCGGGCGCATTCTCACATCTACATCAGGCAAAGAAAAATTGATGTTATTAAAAAAATACTCCAGGTTGGCAGGTTTTTCTTGGCCGCTTACCGGTGGTATTTTCTCAAAGTTTCTGTTAGCCGTAGGTAGCGTGATTTGTAAATCTTTTACGATTTCAATTTCTACATCTTCAATCTCGCCATCTTCTTCTCCCCAGCCATCCTGAGCAAATACTGATGCTACAGGGCATAAACACAGAATAACGTATATAAGAATCTTATTCATTTGATCTTGCTCTACTTTAGCTTTTGAATTCCTTTTTTTACTGGTTGTCAACATCTTTCATATCAATAGTAAGACTATCTGCTTCTGATGTGGATTTTGATTTTTCGGCGGCATCAAGCTCCTGTACTTTTCTGAGCTTTTCACGCGCCTGATCTTTCACACTTTCTAATGGGAAATTCTCAATAATTGAATTTAAAGTACCCTTAGCCTGGAAGTAATCTTTAAGTGCGATATAATTATCAGCCAATAGTAAAAATGACTTACCTACCCACACCTGATAGGCTGTAAAATTCTGATTGAGGTCTATTAATGATTCTATAGATTGCTGATAGTTTTTAGACTCATAGAAGATTTTAGCCAGCAGATACTGAGCCTCTGCCCCATTACCATCTTTGGCAGTGTTCAGGGTATTAATAAACTCATCTTTAGCCGTTTCTAATTCTCCTTTGGCGTAAGCCGCTTTACCAAGATACAAAGAGGCTTTATTCTGAGAGCTGATGTTTACATTACCTCGCTCCAGAATGACATTAGCATAATGTCTGGTAGAATCATATTCGCCCATATTATAATAAGACTCCATTAATCCTGCCCAACCGTAATATTGCTCTTTTTTAGTATTAGCTGTAGCTACCAGTTTATAATAGAAATAGATGGCATTTTCATACCTACCGCTCTTAAACTCAATTTCGGCTACACGATCTACCACTCTGCTTAGCTGATTGAATGTACCTTCAGAGAGTAATCGGTTATAGACCTGTAAGGCTTGCTCATAATCATTAAGTCTATAATAAGACTCAGCAATATAATATCGCGCTTCTACTGCTTTGGCATTTTCAGGATAGTTTTTCACGTATTCGCTGAAAAGCTCAATGGCTCTTTTATACCCCTGATTAAAATACTGGTTTCTGGCTGTTTCATATTCTACATTTTCCAGGCCTTTGGTCTCAGGATTAGCATTTTTATACATCGCCAGGTACTTATCAAACTCGCTGGCTCTGCTCTGCATATTGAGTACATCTTGCAAAGGCAGCAACACCTCTTTAGCTACAGAATGAGATACATATTTCTCTAGAATTGTCTCATAATCTTCTATAGACTTATCATATTCTTGTAGGTTATAGTTAGAAGATGCTCTTCTCATATAGGCATAAGGCACAAATTGGCTAGACGGCTTCTTGGCTATCAGGTTAGAGAAATCCTGAACGGCTTCTTTATACTGACCATTTTGGAAGCTCAGTTGCCCTTTTTCAAACATGGCATCATCATAGTATCTAGATTGCGGATAGTTTTTAATCACATAATCATACTCCTCTTTAGCGCCTTCTACATTATCCATAAGGCCCATTACCACGCCTGCCTGAAGGTGTGCATAATCATTATCTACCTTATTATAGCGAATAGCTCGTTGATAATAGGTAAGTGCGTCTTTATACAGTTTAGAAACATAATAACAATCACCCACACGTAGTAAGGCGTCATCATAATACTGCTTGTCCGTACTGTTTTCCAGTTGATTTACATAAGTCCTGAACTGCTGTAAAGCATCATTGTATTTTTTAGTGTTATAATAAGCATAGCCTAAACCATAACGAGCTTTTAAGCCATACTGAGAATTTTTGCCATAGCTATCATTAATAATGGCTCTATAATAAGGAATGGCTTCTTCATACTTTTGACCAACGGAATAGGCTTCTGCCATCCATAGGTTAGCTTGGGCTTTAAACTCCGGACTAAGCGGGTACCTCAATGATTTCTCAAAATAACTAACGGCCTGCTGGTATTCTGCCTGGTTAAATAACTCTGCTCCTTTATAGAAAGTAGCCTTTTGGTACACCTTTTTCAATGACTCATTCATGAAATTCATTTTTTCAATATGGTCAATGGCCAGGTTATAATTATTAGAATTGAGGTATGAAGCTGATAACAAATCATTTACCTCATCAGCATGCTTACTGTTTGGATAGGTCTGTATAAACTCTTCAAAAGCATGAATTGCCTCTTCTGAGCGCTCCAGATCATAATTGATTTTTCCGTACTGATACGCTCCTTCTTCGCGCAGCTGCTTATTAATCTGATTTTTTCGGGTATTGTCAAAAGCTGTTAGCGCATAGAGTTTATTGCCTTCTTTCAAATATAAAATCCCCAAATAATAAGAAGCATAAATACCAATGCTATCACGCTCAGAAGCGGCTTGTTTTAAATTAGTAATAGCCACTTCGTTATTACCTAATCTATAATTAGAGTACCCTATGCGATACCTAACATCTATTGGCGGATTTCTTAGCTTATCAGTATATCTGTCATAAAATTCTGATGCCTTAGCATATTTTTCAAGGTTAAAATAGGCATCTGCTGTTAGCAGGTAGAAGTCTGTTTGAGAAACCTTGCTACTTGCCAGCACCTGATCACTGTACTGAATGAGCTCTTCATATTTCTTTTGTTTATAATAGACTTTGGCAATCATGCCCGGAACTACCGCCTTGTAAGAGTCATTCTTTTCTGCTCTTCTTAAATCGGTAACAGCTTCATTATACTCTCCCTTTTCATATTCAATAAAACCGGCATAGTAGCTAGAAGCAGCCGAATAAGGATTATCTCCATTTTTAATGGGGTTAAAGTAACGAAGCGCATCATCAAATTCCTGTCTGGAAAAATGAGAATATCCCAGTTTAAAACGAGTCTCATCACGCTCTTTTAATGACAAGTCTGATAGTTTCACCTTAGAAAGGTATTCTATCGCCTTTTTATGACTGCCCTGACTGAAGTAGAAATTACCCAAATCAAAATAGGCCGATGACGCTCTTGGATTATGTTCATTTTCTTGAATGAAATCAGAAATGAGCTTTTCACCATCAGGATTATAAAGGTTTAAAGCACAAAAAGCGATGTAGTACTCTGCATTAGCTTTTTTAATATCATCATCTGATTGCTCTATGTATTCTTCAAACACCTCTCTGGCCGCGGTGTAGTTAGACTTATCTAAAAGCTCCAACCCTTTCCTGTAAAGCGCGTTTTCTTCTTTTTGGTATAAAGAATTTTGCGCCTGACTATAAAATGAGAGGAATAGCAGGAAAATTAAACCGAAACTGTATTTATATAGCATATATTTTCTATAGAATCTTTACTCTGACTTAATTAACGAAAAGAAAAGAAAAAGTTATTTATACCCTTAACATTTTTATATAAAAAGGATTAAACATTACATCAGTGTAAAAGTTTAAAAACCAATTCTTTTAGAAGCTGCCCATCAGAAGCAGAAGCATTCCCCACTCCTTTAGATTTTAAATCGGCATCTTTTATATAATGTATGTTGTTGATCACCTGTGCTGGAGAATAATTTCTGGCGGCCAGCAAATAGTCTTTCACAAAATAAGGATTCACTTTGAGCACAGAAGCCAGGTTGCGCTCAGACCTGTCTTTAGACCCTACCACCATCAGCAGCTTACTGTAAAACGAAAAAAGCACTGCTATAATAGGTATAATAGGATTCTTCTTATCATTAGCCTCAAAGTAATTAATAATTTGATTGGCCTTTACTACATCTTTAGCTATTAGTGCCTTTTGCAGTTCAAAAACATTATAATCTTTACTAATGCCCACATACTTCTGCACTATGCTTTCATTGATCTCTATTTTCTCTTTATAGTTAATCAAGATCTTGTCTACCTCATTAGCAAGCCTTTCCAGGTCATTACCTATAGAGTCAGAAAGCATTTGAATAGCCTTAGTAGTAGCACTAAAGCCTTTTGACTTCAGGTATTTCTCTACCCAGGCAGGTACCTGATTATCATATAGCTTTTTGGTAGTGAGCGCTACGGCATGTTTTTCTATTAACTTGCCCAGACTTTTCCGCTTATCCAGCGATTTATTCTTGTGAGCAAACACCAAAATAGTAGACCCCACCGGATTTTTGATGTAATCTATTAGCAGTTTTTGTCCAGATTCTTTATTAATATCTGAAATATTCTGAGCTTCTTTTACTATTACCACTTGCCGCTCAGCCATCATGGGGAAGCGGCGAGCATTAGTAAGCACCTCATTCATCTGCACATCTCGACCATAAAGGATAATCTGATTAAAACCTTTTTCCGTATCGGTAAGCACATTATCCTCTATGTAATCTGTAAGCAGGTCTATATAGTATGTTTCCTCACCCTGAAAGAAATAAACAGGTGAATATTTTTTATTCTTAAGGTCCGAAAGTATGCCTTCAGGAGTTAATGCCATACGGGTATATTTATTGTTTTCGACAAAAATACTATAATCAAAATAAACCGCTAAACGCAAAAGATGTGTTTCTGATATTCCACAATAAATTATTTTATTTTCAACAATTTTTAAATCAATACCATGTCAGATTTATTATAAAATAATTATAACATCTGGTATGGTTTATGCGTAAGTTTGGTGAATCAATTTTTAACAAAAACAAAGTATATGAAAAAGAGACTTTATCAACTTTTATTTTTTGCTTGTATGGGCTCGTCTGTAATGCTGACAAGCTGTGATGACAATGATGAAATTACTCCGGTAGATCCAATCGACGATGAAACTATATTGGTAGAAGCTGACGAGGCTGATGGATCTGTTACAGAATCTGCTGATGTAAGTGCTACTGCTACTGACCAAAAAGTAAGAGTTCATTTTACCTCTACAGATGGTAATATGAGAAGATTGTACATTCTTAGCAATGTAAATGGACAGGGAGATGAACCATTTGAACTTGAAGATTATGTGGAGAATTTAAACACTAAGGGAGATGGATCAATAGATGTTTCAGGTGGTGAAAGTAATGAATTCACTTATGAGTTTGATTTACCTGTACCTCCTAGCGGAACTGGTACGGTAGTTTACACTTTCTGGGCTACTAGCGGACGTGGTGACTATAGAGATTTAGATAAAAGAATAGTAGTAGGACCTGCTACATTAACACTTAACTATGGTGGTACTAACTCACAGGCTCAATTAAAAACATATTCAGCAACTATTCTTGCTGCTCCATTAGACGATGGTACATCAGAGACTTTTATGTCTGTACTTGATGGTGATAAATATGCTCTTAATGACACTGAATACACTGCCTATTGGGATTTCGGCTATTACTATGGAAGTACAGGAAAAGCTAGTTTAGCCTCTACCTCGTCTTACCCTGCATTATTTGATCACGATGATAATGCTAATACTCCACTTGTAGCAATTGCTACATTAACTGGAGTGGATCAATCGGAATTAAACAATTTCTATTTTGCTGAAGCAAATAGTGTTGATTTTGATGCACCTTCTGTTTCTTCAGATTTAGATGACTTAAGTGTTTCAACGTCAAGCGCACAACGAATAAATGAATTATCTACTAATGATGTTATAGCATTTGTTGATGACTATGGTAAAAAAGGATTGATTAAAGTTACTTCTATAGAAGGTACTTATTCTGGTAGTATAACTATTGAAGTAAAAGTTCAGCCTTAATCCGCTGATCTGATATCATAAAAAAAAGCAGCTTCGTTATTGAAGCTGCTTTTTTATACCCTTACATTCTTATACTGCCGTGCGGTAAAAAAACCTACTACCGCGCCTGCCAAATGAGACTCCCATGATATGTAGGTATTTACGGGTAGCACTCCATAAAATATAGATCCATATAGCACCAGTACTATAAGTGATATAAAAAGCGATTTAAAGTCCTTCCTGAAAAATCCGTAAAAGATCAGGAAAGAGGCCAATCCGTAAACCACTCCACTGGCACCTATATGATTTGCCGGTCTGGCAAAAATCCACACCAGTACATTGGTAAAGAAATAACATCTCAAAAACACCTTATTCGCTATGCCATGGTAAGAGTAAAAGAGTATCATACCCAGAAACAGCATAGGAAAAGTGTTCGATAAAATATGCACTATGCCGCCATGCAATAAGGGTGCGGAGATAATACCGATCAACCCCACCATGGTGCGGGGTTGAATACCATAATTACTCAGCGGAAAGCCCAGCATAAACTCCACCGTAAACGCCAACCACATAAAAAATACAAACCGGATGGGCACCACGGCGCTGCCTATCAGCGTTCTTTCTCCTGCCATATTTTAATACTGCGCCGGATCTTTAATCATAGGGAGCTTTATAAGCTTAGACTCTTCATACCCCACAGCCATATAGCCCAAAATACCACCTGATGATTCGGCTATTTTCTTGGCCATATCTTTTATACTTTCATAAAACTCCAAAGCAAACTTTTTATCCAGCTTAGGTAAAATATCATTGAGCTTTTCTAATTCAGTAATGATTTCTTTATTACGCTGCTCTACTTTTTCTGGGTACTGATGAATTAGCGCTTCTACTTTTTCTTCAAAATCGCTGCTCACCACTTCATAATACTCATCCAAATCTTCACGAGCCGTAATCTTCTTCAATTTAGAAAGGCTCACAGCTTCATTAAGCTCAGCTTTATCAATCTCCTCATCTGCTCCTGCTATTAGTATAGATACTAACAATGGCGCTTTGTACATCAACTCTGCTTCTTCTGAGTTTAAATTTTTAAATTCTTCAATCATTTTTTAGCTCAATAATTTTAAAGTTTTTAATTAGATTCTACCTATTAATGCTTTTAATAGTGGTATGGTTAATTATTAACCCAATAACTTAGAGGCAAAGTAAGCCTTTTGACTAGAATATGGGATAAACACCTGAAATTTTATGATCATTTTTTTTTTATTCCTTAACAAGATTTTTCTTTACTTTTATATTAGCAACCAACTATAACCAACACATATGTACGAACAGGAACCGGTGAAAATATTTGTAGTAGAAGATGATCCTGCTTATACTAAATTTTTACAATATGTTCTCGGCTTAAATCCTGACTTCGAAGTAACCAGTTTTTCTACAGGTAAAGAATGCCTTGATAACTTGTACCAGAAGCCAGCCATTGTTACGCTTGATTATTCATTGCCTGACATGCCGGGAGAAAAAGTATTACAAGAGGTAAAATCCTATGACACTAACATTCAGGTAGTTATAATTAGCGCCCAGGAAAAAATAGGTACCGCAGTAGAACTGCTTAAACTAGGGGCTTATGATTATATTACTAAAGATGAGGACACCAAAAACAGACTGCTCAACACTATCAATAATGCCAGGCAGAACATTTCATTAATCAAAGAGATAGACCACCTCAAACAAGAGATCTCTGAGAAATATGAATTTGACAAAAGCATAATTGGTAATAGCAGTGCTTTAAAAAAGGTATTTTCTTTACTGGAAAAGGCCGTTAAAACTAACATAACCGTTTCTATAACCGGAGAAACCGGAACCGGTAAAGAACTGGTAGCCAAAGCCATACACTATAACTCTAAGCGCAAGAAAAAGCAGTTTGTAGCAGTAAACATAGCTGCCATTCCGGCTGAGCTTATGGAAAGCGAATTGTTTGGTCATGAAAAAGGGGCTTTTACAGGTGCTAACACCCGCAGGATAGGTAAATTTGAAGAGGCAGAAGGCGGCACCATTTTCTTAGATGAAATTGGGGAAATGGACCTGAGCTTACAAGCTAAATTACTACGGGTAATACAAGAGCGAGAGCTTAGTCGTATTGGTGGCAATGATGTTATAAAACTAGATATCAGGCTCATAGTAGCCACCCACAGAGACCTGGCTGAAGAGGTTAAAAAAGGTAATTTTAGAGAAGACCTTTATTACAGGCTCCTCGGTTTGCCTATTCACCTGCCACCGTTAAGAGATCGTGGTAAAGATGTTATCATCCTGGCTAAGTATTTCTTACAGAGTTTTGGTAAAGATAATGGACTTCCATCTTTAAAATTATCATCAGAAGCACAGGAGAAGCTCCTCAACTACCCTTTCCCTGGTAACGTTCGTGAGCTGAGGTCTATCATAGAGCTTGCAGCCGTAATGGCTAATGACCAGGAAGTGTCGGCCGAAGACATCAACTTCAACAGTGTTTCTAAAGAAACTAACTTCCTTTTTGAGGAGATGACTCTGAAGGATTATACTTTCAAAATAATAAGGTACTACCTGGATAAATATGATAACAACGTACTACAGGTGGCTGCCAAACTAGATATTGGAAAATCAACCATATACAGATACCTAAAAGAAATGGAGGAAGAGGCACTTTAACCCATGGGTAAATTACTCGAAAAATACATAGAAAGTGGCGCCTTTTATAAGGCGGTGGTAGAAGATGGATCTGATATAATATTTATAGTAGACTATGACGGGCTCATTTTGTACCACAACCCTTCTGTAGAAGAAACGCTGGGCCATGCTCCTGACAGCCTTAGAGGTAAAATCTTCTTTGATTACCTGGAACCAGGAAGTGTAAAAAAGGTCAGAGAAGAATTTGAAAAGAGCATTAAAAAACCCTATGATTCTAATATCGAATTCAGGTTTTTATGCAAAGATGCCAATTATAAATATCTGGAGTTTAACTCTATTAACCTCCACCATAAAGAAGGTATAGAAGGTCTAATACTAGACTGTAGAGATATCTCTCAAAGAAAAAAAGATGCCGAAGAACTGCTTAGAGCTCAAAAAGCTAAAGAGCAGTTTTTAGCGAATATGAGCCATGAAATCCGGACTCCTATTAATGGTATAGCTGGTATGGTAAACCTGCTCTTTGAAGCTACTGTAGAAGATGACAGGGTAAAATACCTTAATGCCATTAAAAACTCCACAGAAAGTCTAAAGGTAATTATAAATGATATCCTTGATCTTTCAGTCATCGAATCGGGTAAGCTGAGGTTTGAAAAAATTGGTTTCAATATAAAATACCAATTAGGTGCAGTAGTAGACACTTTCCTTTTCCAATCGAAGGAAAAAGGCATTGATTTAAAATATGATATTCAGCCAGAAGCAGACACCGTTCTGCTGGGCGATCCTGTCAGGCTTAATCAAATATTGATTAACCTGATCAGTAATGCCATAAAGTTCACTCACATTGGGGAAATTACTATCCAGGTATCGTTAGAGAAAAAGGAAGAAAAAATTCATTATATCCGGTTCAGCATATCCGATACTGGAGTGGGTATTTCTGAAGAAAAAGTACAAAATATATTTGAAAGCTTCACCCAGGCAGATGAAAGTGTAACCAGGCGCTATGGAGGCACTGGACTAGGTCTTTCCATTGTAAAGCAACTCATAGAACTACAAAATGGAATCATTGAAGTAACGAGTGAAGAAAATAAAGGCACCACTTTTACTTTTGTAATCCCTTATGAATCTGGGAAAATACAGGATTTGGTTCAGCCATCATCTAAGGTAAAAGAAACGCCTAAATATTCATTTAAGGGAGTCAAAGTTCTTTTGGTAGAGGATAATGACATTAACCGCCTATACGCACTTAACATCCTTAAGAAATGGGAATGTGAGGTAGATGGTGCCGAAAATGGTTACATAGCCTTAGAGAAGCTCAGAAGCAATGATTATGACCTGATCCTTATGGATATTCAAATGCCCATTATGGATGGCTATGAAGCCACTAAGAGCATAAGAAAAACCATGCCTGATGGCAAAAAGCAAATTCCTATTATTGCCTTAACAGCGAATGCCATAAAAGGAGATAGCGAAAAATGCCTTGAAGTAGGTATGAATGACTACCTACCAAAGCCTTTTCAGCCTCAGGACTTATATAAGTCAATCAGTAAATTCATTAGTAAGAAGAATTCTAATACTCATAAACTGCCTACGCCTGCGCGCATCACTGACCTCACTTACCTAAAGAGCATTTGTGATGGTGACAAAACATTTATGCGAGATATGATTGAAACCTTCTTAATGAATACACCACCAACCATTAATGAAATGCAAAAGTGGATCAACAAAGCTGAATGGTTTAAAGTGGGTAACCTTGCGCATAAGATAAAGCCTTCAATTACTTTTATGGGTATTGAAAGCCTGAAGCCATTAATCAAAAATATTGAGGTATACGGTAAGGATAATTATCATACTGATCTGATCCCTACCTTAGTAGATGAGCTATCAGAAAAATGTCAGGTAGCCTACAAAGAACTACGAAAAGAGCTTCAAACCACCTTAAGTTAATCCCAAAAACAATCCTTAATCCCATAATGGGATTAAGGATCAATCAGAAAACCTTCATTTTAGCTATTTAAAGCACATTTCTCCCTTGGCATAAGATTGGAAAACGCTTATGCAAAGGAGAAAGCTTATGAAGAGGAATGATAACGTGATATTTTTGATTGACTCCCAAAGCTATGACAGAAACATATTCAGTCTTACTTTGGAAAGAGTTACAAATTGCAGAGTATTCAATTTTTTCAGTTTTGAAGAAACCAGGCTATACGACAAACTACAACCTAGCTTAATTCTGCATAATTCAGTAGGACATACACCTGCTTACTATGAAGGTATAAGTTCTGTGAATATCTCAAATGATCTGGTAAAAAACAGACTGACTCCTGCCTATTTCAACAATATGATAATGTACGATATAGCGCAGGCTGTTAAGAAGATACTTAAATAATCATTGTTGGCTTAAATGATTGTAGAAGGGACTACCATACCAATGGTAAGTCCCTTTTATTTTTTATTCATGATGGCAATTTTCTTATAAATCAACGGTTTGTCCTGAGAAGAAACAATAACGTAATAAATGCCATTAGAAAGACCTGAAATATCCACTTCATGGTCAGTTTCATTATTAAAAAAGCCAGTATCCATCTGTACTCCTCTTTGATCCACTATCTTCCACCCCATTTCATTATTAAACTGTGGCAGATCAAAATATAAGCGCTCTGAGGCCGGATTAGGGTAAATATTAAATTCAGTAGCCTGGAAAATTTCAGGTTCGTCAATAGCTGTTACATCAGCCTGCTCTTTGGCCGGAGCTTTTACTCGCACAGCGCCGTACACTTCCTGAGTCATTCGGTTTTGAACAAAAGCTACATAATAAAGCTTTTCATTATCGTATAAAGTGGTATTTACTTCCCATTGTGCTTGTAGTACCTGAGAAGTGCCGTTTACCCAATCTATCATAAGGTTATTTCCTTCTCCTCCAAACATTAGCTTCTTAAGTACATTTCCATACACCCTACCATCTATGTTAATATCATTTTCAACAACTGCCAGGTGTACTATAACATCTTCTGAGAGTTCTTTGAGGGCGGTTATTGTCACTTCTGCTTCTAAAGAGGTAGGACCACTTTCCAGAGATTCTACTTCAATATCAAACATAGGCTGCATTAGAGCCCTTCTTTCTATGTTTACCTGGTCTATTTCAAATGGATTGCCTATAAATTCATTACCATCTAATACGGCTGTAGGTGCTTGAGATACTCCATAATAAATGGATCTGGCGCTAGGGTCACCCTGATTATCGGCATTAAGTGGATCTTCTCCAGAATCAGCTATATGATATTCAAGCATAATAAAGTCAAGTCTGCCGCTTTCATTCATCTCCTCTTCAGCAAGCATCTGAAAATGATCTATTGCCTGATTACTAATATCTACTTCAGTATCCACAAAATGCTCTATTAGCACTTGTTTTGATTTATTGCCAACATAAATATTATCAAAGGCAAAACCATTTAACTTAGTTCCTAAAGGGTTATTAGCATCACTAGCAAAGGCTAATCTGAATCTCACCAAATTTCTTTCACTTACAGGAATTTCGTCTAGCGTAAAACGAGCTGTAAGCCAGCCATCAGAACTGCCAGTCCAGCCCTTATCTCCTACATTAAAGTCACTCAGATTATTTCTATCCTGAGTATCTCCAGGGCTACTAATAATACCCTGCTGGTTATACCAATTGATGCCCTGATTTATATCCCCAACATTTGCCCAGCTAGTTCCTTGATCAGTACTATATTGCAAAACTACGCCATCAAAGCCATCTTGTAAATCATACCATACATCTAAAGAAATCATTGGCCTATCTAGCAATGACAAATCAAAGCATGGTCCGTTGAGATAAGAATCTTCATTATTAAAATAAGAGCTATCATTATCACCTGTCCACCAAACAATATTTCCCTCGGAGTTTATTACCTCTCCATTAGCTACGCCACGTACCCAAGAAGTATCACTCTGTATCACCTGATTAGAGCTTGCCACCCAGCCACCTGCACTTTCCTCAAAATCTTCAAAGTAAGCATTTTCAGCATCTGGAGTTACGGTATTAAAAGGTAATATATACACCGTCTGAATCTCTACATCTCCACATCCATCATTAGTAGTTACAGTAAGAGAAACCGTGAAATTACCTATTTCATCATACTGATGAGAAGGGTTTTTATAGGTGCCAGAAGTTTTTCCATCATTAGTACCTGCAGGAATATTATCAGAAGGTACTCCTGAAATGCTATGACCATCCCCAAAATTCCATACATAGACCGAATAAGAACTAATATTCAAGGCTCCGGTCATGTCAGTAAACTGAGTAGCATCGTTGCTACAAATCGAAGACCAGATAAAAGCTGCGTCAGGCTTCTCTCCCACTCTTACCTCTTTGGTTATAGAAGCAGCACAACCAAGATCATTTTCAGATGTAAGCGTTACGTTATATATACCAGGGGCAGCATAATTATGACTTGGATCTTCTTCCGCAGCAGTCGCACTCCCGTCTCCAAAATTCCATTGCCACCTGGAAACATTACTCGGGAATGGTGAATCAGGAATAAATGAATCATCTTCAAACTCAAAAGTATCCTCTATACAAGAAGTACTTACTGTGAAATTAACTTCCTGAGTCGGTAAGATTTTTACATCTCTCTGAATTACAGAAGTAACATTATCTGAGTTGGTATAAGTGTAAGTTATAGTATAAGTATCTGAAACCAAATTATCAGTAACGAGATAATAAAATCCACCAGACTGTGTTATAAGATCACTATTATCACTTGTAAAGTGGGTTGGAGCTAAGCCAGTTATATCGCTCGGTGTCCCGTTTAATAGCCAATTACCACTATTAGCGCAGACTTCATACCTTCCATCAGCATCCTGAGCGGCATCTTCTATACTAAAGTTGATTTCAGTTGCTGGATATACAACCACTTGCACAGTATCTCTATTTAAGCATCCAAACCTGTCAGTATAAGAATAAACCACCTCGTTAGGGTTATTGGCACCAACCAAAGCATTTTCAGGATGAAATTCATTTGTACCTGCATTCACCCCATCTCCTGTATAAGTACCGCCTGAAGGAAAACCTTCCATGATTACCACAGGATCATTCTCTGCGTAATTAGAATTTAACCCGGTAAGAGCCACTTCTGGCAAATGATGAATAGTTATAGTTACCTGATCAGATATTACGTCGCATGGGCCTACACCATCCGGATCATTACTTTGCAAAGTAAGCGTAACAGATCCTGCATCAATCTCAGCCTGAGACGGTTCATAGGTTGATAATGGATCATTAATATCAGAAAAAGTACCAGCTCCGCCAGTCCAAGTTACTGAAGTAGTGGCTCCTGAAAATGAGCCTCCTAATGTAGCCTCCTCATTTTCACAAATTTCAATATTAGATCCAGCATCTACCTGTGCTGACTGATTAATAACAATTGAAATCTCGGCATAATCTTCTGTGCAAGGTCCGGCTCCATCAGAATCTTCTGTGGTTAATCTAAATATCAGTTCGCCATATTCACCATCTGCAGGAACATAAGTAGCAGTAATAATAGAACCGGTAATGCTACTCGCGCTCAATAAGCCGGTGCCTCCGGACTCCAGAGTCCAGCTGCCTCTTCTAGCTCCACCGCCTATCTCTCCTCTCAATTGCAACGATGCTGGTTCACAATAAACATTACCATCATTATCAACTGATATAATTTGTGGGCTTTCATTAAAGTTAACCACTATTTCGTCTGAATCTTGACACCCTCCATTTACCTCTGTCCAGAGATAAACATAGGTACCATATGCATCTGCATAAACCGTACTGGTTGCCAGGTTTGCATTGCTAAAAGTACTGCTGCCCGGACCACTAGTTTGTGTCCAAGTACCTGTACCAACACTCGCTACTGCTGATAGACTAAAGGTATTGGAAGAACCGATGCCACAAACACTGCCGCCTGTGCCGGCTTCTGATACTGGTTGCTCGGTAAAGGTTACCGTGATTTCATCGGTGCTGATGCAAGAACCATAGGTCTCTGTCAGTTGGAATACGTAAGTTCCATATGCTGAAGCAGTAACAGTCGGGTTGAAAATATTGCTATTATTAAACGTGATATTGGAAGAGTTGCCACTGGTAACAGTCCAGCTGGCGCTGCTGCCGCTTACACTTTGAATCCCTGCTAAAGTGATATTCAAATCACATTCTTCTACTGAGCTTACTCCTGCATCTGCTGTAGTTGGACGGTCATAAACAACGGTCACTTCATCGTAATCTTCACAACTGCCATTTACCTCTGTCCAGAGATAAACATAGGTACCATATGCATCTGCATAAACCGTACTGGTTGCCAGGTTTGCATTGCTAAAAGTACTGCTGCCTGGCCCACTAGTTTGCGTCCAGATACCTGTACCTACACTAGCTACTGCGGATAGACTAAAGGTATTAGAAGCGCCGATGCCACAAACACTGCCGCCTGTACCGGCTTCTGATACTGGTTGCTCGGTAAAGGTTACCGTGATTTCATCGGTGCTGATGCAAGAACCATAGGTCTCTGTCAGTTGGAATACATAAGTTCCATATGCTGAAGCAGTAACAGTCGGGTTGAAAATATTGCTATTATTAAACGTGATATTGGAAGAGTTGCCACTGGTTACTGTCCAGCTGGCACCGCTGCCGCTTACACTTTGAATCCCTGCTAAAGTGATATTCAAATCACATTCTTCTACTGAGCTTACTCCTGCATCTGCTGTAGTTGGGCGGTCATAAACAACGGTCACTTCATCATAATCTTCACAACTGCCATTCACTTCTGTCCAGCGATAGACATAGCTGCCTGAAGTATTAGCGTATACTGTGCTTGTTGCTGAATTAGCATTACTAAAAGTGCTGCTGCCCGGACCACTAGTTTGCGTCCAGGTGCCGGTGCCTACACTAACTACTGCGGATAGACTAAAGGTATTGGAAGAACCGATGCCACAAACACTGCCGCCTGTGCCGGCTTCTGATACTGGTTGCTCGGTAAAGGTTACCGTGATTTCATCGGTGCTGCTGCAAGAACCATAAGTCTCTGTCAGTTGGAACACATAAGTTCCGTAAGCTGAAGAGGTGGCTGATGGGTTAAAAATATTGCTATTACTAAAGGTGATATTGGAAGGGTTGCCACTAGTAACTGTCCAGCTGGCACTGCTGCCGCTTACACTTTGAATTCCTGATAAACTGATATTCAAATCACACTCTTCTACTGAGCTTGCTCCTGCATCTGCTGTAGTCGGACGGTCATAAACAACGGTCACTTCATCGTAATCTTCACAACTGCCATTCACTTCTGTCCAACGATAGACATAGGTGCCTGATGCGCTAGCATATACTGTGCTTGTTGCTGAATTAACATTGCCAAAAGTACTGCCACCTGGCCCACTAGTTTGAGTCCAGGCACCTGTACCTACACTAGCTACTGCTGATAGACTAAAGGTATTAGAAACTCCGATGCCACAAACACTGCCACCTGTGCCAGCTTCTGATACTGGTTGCTCGGTAAAGGTTACCGTGATTTCATCGGTGCTGATGCAAGAACCATAGGTCTCTGTCAGTTGGAATACATAAGTTCCATATGCTGAAGCAGTAACAGTCGGGTTGAAAATATTGCTATTATTAAACGTGATATTGGAAGAGTTGCCACTGGTTACTGTCCAGCTGGCACCGCTGCCGCTTACACTTTGAATCCCTGCTAAAGTGATATTCAAATCACATTCTTCTACTGAGCTTACTCCTGCATCTGCTGTAGTTGGGCGGTCATAAACAACGGTCACTTCATCGTAATCTTCACAACTGCCATTCACTTCTGTCCAGCGATAGACATAGCTGCCTGATGTGTTTGCATATACTGTGCTAGTTGCTGAATTAACATTGCTAAAAGTGCTAGTACCAGCCCCACTAGTTTGGGTCCAGGTACCTGTACCTACACTAGCTACTGCGGATAGACTAAAGGTATTAGAAGCGCCGATGCCACAAACACTGCCGCCTGTGCCAGCTTCTGATACCGGTTGTTCGGTAAAGGTTACCGTGATTTCATCGGTGCTGATGCAAGAACCATAAGTCTCGGTCAGTTGGAACACATAAGTTCCGTAAGCTGAAGAAGTGACTGATGGATTGAAAATGTTGCTATTATTAAACGTGATATTGGAAGGGTTTCCACTGGTAACAGTCCAGCTGGCCGAACTGCCGCTTACACTTTGAATTCCTGATAAACTGATATTCAAATCACATTCTTCTACTGAGCTTACTCCTGCATCTGCTGTAGTTGGGCGGTCATAAACAACGGTCACTTCATCGTAATCTTCACAACTGCCATTCACTTCTGTCCAGCGATAGACATACGTACCGCTAGTGGATGCATAAACTGTACTGGTTGCTGAATTAACATTGCTAAAAGTGCTACTGCCCGGACCACTGGTTTGCGTCCAGGCACCTGTACCTGTACCTACACTCGCTACTGCTGATAGACTAAAGGTATTGGAAGCGCCGATACCACAAACACTGCCGCCTGTCCCGGCTTCTGATATGGGTTGCTCGGTAAAGGTTACCGTGATTTCATCGGTGCTGATGCAAGAACCATAGGTCTCTATCAGTTGGAATACGTAAGTTCCATATGCTGAAGCAGTAACAGTCGGATTGAAAATATTGCTATTGTTAAAAGTGACATTGGAAGGGTTGCCACTGGTTACTGTCCAGCTGGCACTGCTGCCGCTTACACTTTGAATACCTGATAAACTGATATTCAAATCACATTCTTCTACTGAGCTTACTCCTGCATCTGCTGTAGTCGGACGGTCATAAACTACGGTCACTTCATCATAATCTTCACAACTGCCATTCACTTCTGTCCAGCGATAGACATAGGTGCCTGATGTGTTTGCATATACTGTGCTTGTTGCTGAATTAACATTGCTAAAAGTGCTAGTACCAGCCCCACTAGTTTGGGTCCAGGTACCTGTACCTACACTAGCTACTGCGGATAGACTAAAGGTATTAGAAGCGCCGATGCCACAAACACTGCCGCCTGTACCGGCTTCTGATACTGGTTGCTCGGTAAAAGTTACCGTGATTTCATCGGTGCTGCTGCAAGAGCCATAAGTCTCGGTCAGTTGGAACACATAAGTTCCGTAAGCTGATGAGGTGACTGATGGGTTGAAAATATTGCTATTGCTAAAGGTGATATTGGAAGGGTTTCCACTAGTAACAGTCCAGCTAGCTGAACTGCCGCTTACACTTTGAATTCCTGATAAACTGATATTCAAATCACATTCTTCTACTGAAGTTGCTCCTGCATCTGCTGTAGTCGGACGGTCATAAACAACGGTCACTTCATCATAATCTTCACAACTGCCATTTACTTCTGTCCAGCGATAGACATACGTACCGCTAGTTGACGCATAAACCGTACTGGTTGCCAGGTTTGCATTACTAAAAGTACTGCTGCCCGGACCACTGGTTTGTGTCCAAGCGCCTGTACCTACACTAGCCACCGCTGATAGACTAAAGGTATTGGAAGCGCCGATGCCACAAACACTGCCGCCTGTCCCGGCTTCGGATATGGGTTGTTCGGTAAAGGTTACCGTGATTTCATCTGTGCTGCTGCAAGAGCCATAGGTCTCTGTCAATTCGAATACATAAGTTCCGTAAGCTGATGAGGTGACTGATGGATTGAAAATATTGCTATTGCTATAAGTGATATTGGAAGGATTACCACTAGTAACAGTCCAGCTGGCACTGCTGCCGCTTACACTTTGAATTCCTGATAAACTGATATTCAAATCACACTCTTCTACTGAGCTTACTCCTGCATCTGCAGTGGTCGGACGGTCATAAACTACGGTCACTTCATCGTAATCTTCACAACTGCCATTTACTTCTGTCCAGCGATAGACATACGTACCGCTAGTTGACGCATAAACCGTACTGGTTGCCAGGTTTGCATTACTAAAAGTACTGCTGCCCGGACCACTGGTTTGTGTCCAAGCGCCGGTGCCTACACTAGCCACCGCTGATAGACTAAAGGTATTGGAAGCGCCGATGCCACAAACACTGCCGCCTGTCCCGGCTTCGGATATGGGTTGTTCGGTAAAGGTTACCGTGATTTCATCTGTGCTGCTGCAAGAGCCATAGGTCTCTGTCAATTCGAATACATAAGTTCCGTAAGCTGATGAGGTGACTGATGGATTGAAAATATTGCTATTGCTATAAGTGATATTGGAAGGATTACCACTAGTAACAGTCCAGCTGGCACTGCTGCCGCTTACACTTTGAATTCCTGATAAACTGATATTCAAATCACACTCTTCTACTGAGCTTACTCCTGCATCTGCAGTGGTCGGACGGTCATAAACTACGGTCACTTCATCGTAATCTTCACAACTGCCATTTACTTCTGTCCAGCGATAGACATAGGTGCCTGATGCGCTAGCATATACTGTGCTGGTTGCTGAATTAACATTGCTAAAAGTGCTAGTACCTGCCCCACTAGTTTGTGTCCAGGTGCCTGTACCTACACTAGCTACTGCGGATAGACTAAAGGTATTGGAAGAACCGATGCCACAAACACTACCGCCTGTGCCGGCTTTTGTGGTCGGGTCTTGGTATACTTCTACCGTTCGAGAAGTACTGCATGGAATAAAAGCTACATAGTCAGTATTTGCAGTCCAATTCTGATTATTTCTACTCGGAACGGTAACCCCTATTTCTCCATTACTATTTTCAATCCCTTGTAAACTTGCAATTGTAAGACTATTAATAGTAGTATGTATTTCAATATTATAACTCGTTTCAAAAAGCTTCACTTGAGAAGTGAGATACCCAATACTTCCATTTGCAGGAACATCATTATAAGACAAGATAAATGTGCGATTGGGCGCAGTACCTACTACCTTATATTTAATTTCAGAAATTATGGAAGCATTTGGTTCCAAATCTGCCCTAGCCAAAGCAATCATATTATTGGGGGATGCTGTAGAAGGTATTATTGCCGGGCTGTAACTACTTTCAGTATAAGGTGTAAAAGTTATATTGCCGTTTGATGAAGCATAAAGCTGCGTATAAGTATTACCAAAAAACTCAAACGGAAATCCAATATTAATGGCATTTGATAATGCATCGTCTGTGTTCTGCAAATCGCCACCAGCATAGGTAACGGTAGTCCACCCTGTTGCAGTACCATTAAAATTAAAAACTCCAGAAGTATTTACGGTGTATGAATTGGTGTTTTTATAATTGATTTGATGGGAGCCTGGCCCTGCCACACTTGGAGAAAACTGATTACCAGTAACCCCTGGACCTGAAAAAACACCTCCCGTATTAAAAGGCTCCATAGTAACTGCCGGTGCTGATTCACAATATGAAGTTCCCAATCCTGAAAATCCGCATTGAGCATTCCCATTGAGAGTTCCGATCAGGATCAAGAAAAACGCGTAAGCAATGCTATAGAGACACTTTAACAGACTGTTTTTCAATAGATAAGACCTCCTATTCAAGATATGGTTTATTGGATTAGTTGACATAAAGTGCAATTAATTGAAGCACAATACTTTATATTTTTATATTATTCCTAAATGCATAAAGTAACCTGAATTTCTCATTCATGAGTTAATTCTCCATCAGGAGTTACTTTAATAAAGGCTATTTTAGTTTGGTTTTCTAATTCAATAGTGGCAACAAAACCTATCGAACCATCTTCCATCTCTTTGATGGCACCAGGCCAATTGGAATCCTCTCCTCCAAAAAGCTTATTCCATACAAGTTCACCATTTGCAGCCACTTTTAGTAAAGCTATATTGCTCCCATTATCTTCATAAAGCACTCCCAACACTAAAAAACCTCCATCTGAAGACTGCACAACAGACTTCAACTCCATACTTCCTATTTCTGTAAACTGAGTCTGAAAAATAGTAGCTGCGTTGCTGGTTACTCTCACCATAAAAGGTGTTCGCAAAGCGTTACTAAAACTAGTTCCTACCATAGCATAACCACCATCTCTCAACCGTACAATATCAGCAGCTTCTTCTGCCGCCGTAGTTCCATATAGCTGCAAAGGGAAGGTTGAAGTTTGATCTCCTATAGTGTTAGTCGGAAACAAAAACAGGTTAGTTCTATCTTGGGGCATGTTATCTGAAGGTTTATGATCTGTAGTACCAAAAAACACATAGCCACTTTCTCTATCCAATATCTTTACTCCTATATCCTCTCCATCCCATCCGTAGGTATTTCTCCATAACCCCTGCGACACCATATTTTCATCCATTTCAAATGAAAACAAGTCAGAAATATCTGAATTCACATTAGTAGCAACACTATTAGTATACCCTGTAACAATAAAGCTACCTCCTCTGGTAGTTGTAATGTTCGATGCTACTACATTATATCCTGCAATACCAAAAGTATCTGACTGAATCAGACTCCCCTGATCATCAACTTTCAGCACCAGCACTTCACGATTTGATGTACTGTTTCGAGTATTAGCTACCACCATGTAACTACCCGATGGAGTTAGCACCATATCCACCACTTCATCAATATTTTCTCCCAGCTGCTCACTCCATAACTCATTCCCTAATAAATCAGTTCGGACTAAATAAGCAGTATTTGCATTTACATTCTCTCCTAATACTAAATAGCCATCCGTTAAAATTTCAAAATCAACAGCTTCCTGATCTCCATCCACACCATAGTACTTAATGAAGTATTCTGAATAATGTGTTTCTATATTATTCTCTGTATCACAAGCTACAATGCCAGTAAAAATCAAACAGATAAGTGCTAACTTCCTTTTCATTTATCTGCCCCTCCTTTGCTTAACAATTTATTAATGAATCCTTTAGTTGAATGCTTTTTAATTTTTCTAGGTTTATAAAGAGGCCACACATAACCTACTGATATAGCGTAATTGTTTAACCTCTTATCATCATCAATATAACTGTAGGTGTAATTAAAGGGTAAATTATTATATCTATTCTCCTCCTTTACAATATTTCGTAGTATCCCACTATATCTTATATCAAAAAACACATAATCATAGCCTATACGGTAGTTTGCCCCTATTCCAAATAAAATGAAGCTATTCACTCTGTTCCTCAAATTATTAATATTCAACTCAGGCCCTGTTACCGGGTATTCACTTTGAGTACTGAGGTCTCTATCATTATACCTGATTTGCGCATTTGCATTAGTAAGCAAGTCTATACCCCAACCTGCATATGCATAGGGTGTTACCTTATCAAATTTCCTCCTGTATTTTAAAAACACAGGAACCTGGAACCCTATCTGATTCTCAGTATAATCTTGATTATCAACTACAAAAAGTGTGTTTTCATAAGAATAGGAACGTGTATAAAAAGAGGGTTCTAAACCCACACTTAGAAAATCATTTATATTTAGTTCTGTTCCTACCTTTACTTGTATTCCAAAACCATTGCTATATTCTTCCTGTGAATTTCCAGTATTATCCATGCCATAATTAGACAATACATTTACAGAGGTGAGATTGACACCAGCGCCTGCATAAAAAGTAAAAATAGGTGTGGTAATAAATTTTTTACTTAAGTAAACCAGGTCTATAGGATCTTCCTCTTCATTTAAAGCATATTCAGGGTCTTCTTTCAATAGGTGAAGATAGCTCTCCTCTGCCTTTTCTGGCTGATCCAGAAACAAGTAAGTCCTTGACAATAAATAATAGGCTTCAATCCGCTGGTTTCTTTTAAGTCCGCTTTTAAGACATGGCTCCAATAAATCAGGAATGACGTAAAAATGACCTGCATCAAAGTTTTCTCTGGCCATATTTAAAACATCAGTACACGACTGCGCCTGACTAAAAATACAAGGCAGACAAAAAACAAAAAGTATGCAAAACCTTACTACTCTCATCTTATTTTTTATCTAACAAAAGATTAATACAGGTACCCTGAAAAGGGATATCGTGTCCAACATAGGCTTTCCACTCTTCTTCAGACATATTTCTTTCTAGTGTAGAACACATTTTATCCGCCATCAGTGATGGTTTGGTAGGCCATACACGAAGCTCGCCATCACCACATGCTGCCAGTAAATAATTAGAATCAGGGCTAAACGCAATATCCCAGACGTAAGCATCATTATCTGACATTTTAAGCGGAAGTTCATTAAAATCATCAGTAACCCACATTTGAATAGTTCTATCCAAACTTGCAGACGCTAACAAGCTACCTTCCTTATTATATCGGATAGCGCTAACTCTTCCTTTATGACCAATAAACTCTTTTATCAAATGGCCATTTGATACCTTATAAATTCCAATAGTTCCTTTTTCATCTCCAATGGCCAACTGCTTACCATTTGGGCTAAAGCATACCGCATGAACAGGTGTACCTTCTTTATCTACAATAATTTCTTTCTTTCCGGTTCTTAGATCTACCAAAATTACTTTTCCGGAAACTGTTCCGCCAGCCAGTAAAGTCCCGTTCTCATTTATAGTTATGGTTTTTAAAGGTTCATCTGTTGTGGTTATTAAACCTCCGACCATACTTATAACATTGTTCATGCGCAGCTGACCATCTTCTCCTGCACTAACAAACCTACTTGTATTGGGCACAAATTTAATATCATTAATAAAGCTTTTATGTCCATCAAGTAGTTCAGGTTTACCTGACTCTCTCAGGTTATAAACTTTAATATAAGATGAGTCGCTACCGCTAATGAGCCAATTATCATCTGAACTTAAAGCCAATACCCGATTAGGGTACTTATTGTAGGCTATAACAGTTGATTTTTGAGGCTCTGAAATAGATGAAGATACTATTTTACCTTCACTTCCTGTACTATAAAAAGTATCACCAGTACTAGTAAAGACCACTGACTTAATCGAATTTCTTTGTTTACCATCTATAGTATTATAAACGCGACCGTTTATTTGAGCCAATGCTGAATATAGGCCATTATAAATGTAAGGGTCATACTCTCTGCCTTCGTTCTCAGAGTTAAATATATATGCATGCTGAGCCAGTAAGCCTTTCAAATTATTATCTTCTATATCTAAAGATTTAACTGCCATAGACTGAGCTATAGATTGATATAATAATTTCTCAGCTCTATCCTTATTTTCACGGGCTATTATAGTTTGCTCCTCAGCATTAATCCTCTCCTTATCGGCCTTAAGCTTAGCTGATTCTGCCACGCCGGTTTGCTGCTGAGCATATAAATATTGCTTCAACGCGAAATTCCTTTGTTCCTCAGCATCTTCAAGAGCATTTTCCGCCTTTATCTTCGCTTCGGTTGCCTCTTGTTCTCGCTGCAATGCCAAAATACGCTGATCTCTTGCCTCTTTCTCCTTATCTCTGGCTATGTCTCTCTGTTCTGTAGCTTCCTTTTGGCTTATTATCGCCAGATCAGCCTGCTTTTGTGCTTCTATATTTCTGGTGAAAGCTAGTAAAAACAAGAATATGGATATTACCAAGAACACCCCTAGAATAATAGCTACCACTTTGGCTCTTTTGAGTAGTCTTTTCTGTAAAAGCTCCTGATTCTTTTGCTCGGCCTCATAGGTAATGCGGCTGGTGTCTAAGAATACTATGGCTCTTTCAAAAGCTTCATCATACCGCTGGGCCCAGGCCCTGGTAGGCTTCTGCTTATTCTGCCAGTTAAGGGCCAGCTGAAGATCTGGCGGCCTCCATAACCCAGTTTTACCTACCTGATACATGGCAGCAGCCTCTGACAGCCTACGATACATCATAGCAGATTCGTGCTCTTCTTCTACCCACACTTTTAGTCGGGTCCAGATACGCATTAAACTTTCGTGCGAAATTTCTATTATAGAATCAGGAGTGAGTGGCACACCGGCACCAGGCATTAGAAATGATCTGCCGGGCTGACGAAATTTCTCTATTACTTCTATAACTTCTGAGTCGTTGACACCTGCCAGCTCAGCTACTAATGACAATTTCACAGATCTTCTTCTTCCGAAGTTATCATTAGTTTTTTCTGTAAGGCTTTTGAATAGTATTTCGGCTATTTCTCGATCAGAAGGTTCCAGCTCATCATAGGCCTCATCAGCGTGTTGTGAAAGTGCCTGGCTGATTTTTCCGATAGCATTATAATGCCTCAGGTCGAGCGGCTCTTCTTCTTCATGGTTTTTTACCCAATAATCCCAGGTACGCATGAGCGCATGCTGCAAAATGGGCAGCTGATCCTGATTATCCCCTACTTCATTAAGTAACCTTTTTACTAATCTTCCTGAAATCTCTCCGCCCCCTACAGCCACAGGTCCTTCTATGGCCTTTCGTTTTTGATCCCGGGTCATTTGAGGCACCAGATAATTGCTCTGATTAATCATTTGGGTCAGGCCAGGAAATACAGCACATTCCCCCACATAATCAGACCGCATAGTTATGGCCAGGTAGATTGGAGAATCAGGGTTATGGCAGGCTTCTAATAATAGGTTTACATAAACTTTCGCCTGCTCTGAAACATCATTTTCGTCATCTGACTGATAGGTGAATAATTCCTCAAATTGATCGACCAAGATCAACGTATTTTCTCTATCATCCTGCTTAATGTGCTCAACCGCCTTAATGAGGCCTTCAGAGTCACTTTTTAAAATAGAGGTAAGTAACGATTGGTTAACCATTCGTTCTTCAATGGTCTGCTGTTTATAATCCGGTGAAGCTTTGAGCAGCGAACGAGCCAGATTATCAAGTGGTGAAATGCCTGGCCTAGAGGTAATAACATTCCAATTAGGACCTGTTTCTTCTAAAAACCCGCCATGAAGCACTGGTATAAGCCCACAATACATAAGTGACGACTTACCGCTACCAGAATAACCCATTACCGTTACAAACCGGTTAGCAGAAAGCTTAACTGTGATTTCATTTACCTGCCCCTCTCTACCAAAAAACAAATGACTCTCATCTATACTAAAAGGCCTTAATCCTGGAAAAGGATTATCACCTAGCAGCATATGATGACTCAAATCCTCACTGGAAGCATCATGATCACCTATTTTTGTATCGTATCTCAACATCGGGCGTAAGCCAACCTACAGCTTAAAAAAAGTAAAAATGAAGGTTTTGACTTCAAAAAATAAAACTCAAGTTAATTAAAATAAATCTATAAAATTCAAAAAAATCAAGCAAATAACATTCTTGGGATTAAACATATTCCACTATTTTATCTGCAAGACTAATGTTATCAGCCAATAGTTCATAGAAGTTATCTTTCTTTATCTTAAAAAGCACAGTATCCTTCTCTGCACGCATATATGTATTACCAACACCTTTATATCTGGTAATTAATTCGCCTATAAATTCGCCGGTTTTAACCTCTTCTTTTAGCTTCCCATCTTCATAAATATTAATGGTACCAGAATATACAATGTAAAAATTATCATTATACAGCTCATCCACCTTGAGCGGCTCCCCTTCTATTAGCTGCATTTCTTCAATGGCATCTGCTACACCGGCTATTGTTAATCCAAAAATACCTTTGAAAACAGGAATATTCCTTAGGAAAATGATTTTTTCAAATTTTAGTGATCTCCAGCTTCTTCTACTTGAGGTAGACATCAATATGAGTTCATCTAATTCTCTTTGCTTAGTTTTGCCTATTCGTTTTACATTATCAATATATAAAGCCGGATCTATTTCATAAAGAGACCAGGCCGCTATTTCCCTAATTAGTCCGTCAGGATTAAACAGGTTAGCAATAAGATCATAAGTGAACTCAGAAATTTTTAAAAGGCCTATTTGAAAAATGATGCAGGCCTTCGTCCATCTGTTAGTCTGCGCGAAATCTCTATTAAGCAAAAACTTTAAAACCAGCTTGGAGTCCAGCTTTTGCCGCGGGAAATAAAACTCCAATTTTCGCGCTTTTTCTGCAAAGTTAAGATCATCTAACACCGGAATAATTCGCTGCTTCAGATCTTCTGATAAAAACACATCCAATAGCTCAATGGCGTAGGTAATACCTTCACTGGTACCACTTTCAATATTTTGCTTCACGAGCTGTATAGATTTGGTGTCATAAAGCATGGAAAGTAGCATATAAATGTGCTCTACATCATATTTTATCTCCTCTTCTAGTGCCAATTTTATTTCCCTACCAAATTGATCTGTGGTTACTTCAGTAATAGCACAGATGTTCCAAGCGATATCTTCAATATCAGATTCAATACCATATTTAATCCTTGGTATTTGCGTGACATCAGCTTTAAATTCAGTTAGACCCAAGGCCAAAAGAACCTGTGACATCAATAGTTTATCGGGAAAATCTATTTTAGACCATAAAAGAGATCGGGCAGTTTCCCCTCCTATCCTACCAATAATCTGAATAATCTTAAGCATAACCTGATAAGATTGGCCAGATTTATAAAAGGCACTGTCTAACACTCCCAAAGCTTCTTCTCCAATAAAAGTTAGGGTATTACCCGCCTGAATACTGTAAGCGGAATAGCTCAAATTCTCTACCAACACATTAAGCACTTCACGGTTATATTTCTTCTGAGCAGTTTTAATGGCACTATTTCTCACTTTAGGATCCATATCCATCAGTAGCTCTATCAAAAATGAAGTATGCTCGTCTTCATTACTATTATTGAGCAACTCCGTAGCATACTGGCGGTCATCACTATTATCTGACTTACAGAGTTTACTAAGCCTTGCTTTAGTTACATTACCTGCTTGAAAAAGGTCAAGAACATCAGTACCACTAACTAGCCGCTTGTCACTTTGCTCCTGGCTACCAGACATGTTTATCACATATCTATCTGAAATGGAATTACCTTTTATCTCATTAATTTTATTTTGAGCAAAATCTCGAATTTCACCCGCGCCATGCCCCATGAGGCTATTGATATATCTTGGCACATTGTGCGGATCTAGTTTTTCAAGAAGTTTAAAAGAAAAAACCACTTTATTGGACTTATCAGCGGTTAATGCGGCTGTTAGGCGTTTAAACAATCTTTCTTGTGGACTAAGTACTTCCTCATCAAAAGAATCTTGCTGATCTTGTAATTTATGCCTTATACTGTCTCTATATTCAGAATATAGCTTGCCAATTATGAAAAAGTAGCCTATTATAACGAATATTAGAGCATAAGAATAATGTATGAGGCTAAAAAATGAAATGAATGAAAGACCCATTATAAGCAGTCCGCCCACAAAGCGAGAAGCTTCATTTACTACCCCTTCTACCTTGGTTTGAATATCAAACCTGATCCTATTATCTAAAGGCATAAAATAGAGCTTGAAGGTAGGGTTCTCCAGAGAATCTCTGAGAGAGAAGTTAAAGAGTCGGCTTAAAGCTATAAATAAGAAAAACCAAATAAAATAAGTCCCTGCATCTGGTGTGTAGCCAAAAAGAGTACCGGCTAGCAGTGCGCCCACGGTTAACAATGAAAGAATTATTGGAAGCACCAAAAGAGACACTTTCAATCCATACTCCCCAATTATTCTGTCATTAACAAAAGTTTGCAACAGGAAGCTGAGTACTAATATTGATCCATTGAAAATAGCCAGAAAGTTTCTTAGTTCTCCTTCATCGGGGTATTGCTGCGCCACCACGTTTTGAAAAGAGAATTGTACCAAAGTAAAGGCCACCATAGAAAAGAGCAGGAAAAACGAGAGCAGCCTAACATATCGGTTCTTTATTAAATGCTGTACACCCGTTTTAGATGCTTCACTTTTACTACTAGAAACTTCTGCCTTTTTAAGATCATACCTTTTGGTAATTATGGTAAGAAAAAACAATGATACTAATACGCAAACCCCGCTAATAAGCAAATAGGAAGTGGTATTGGGTAATAAGGGTTCCAAAAAAGGAATGGAAAATGAGATAAGAATAGAGGCTGATAGCTGTCCAATATCTATCCCGCCGATGATTCTTTTAGATTGTCTCAGGTCAAACATACGACCAAACACTCCCCAGAAGCCTAGTAATGATACGGCTAGCATAGGACCTATCATGGCAAACATGAGAAATACGAGCACATCTTGCCAGCCAGGATCTCCTAGCTTGAAAAGCAAGTACACTCCAGATATAAAACTAAATATACCTATAAGGTTGCCTAGTACAAGCTTAGAAAAAGCCACACGAGTCTGTAAGTAAGCAAATAGGGCCGTAATAATAATCCCTAAGAAGCCGGAGATCATGATGGCTTCCTTCAAATAGTTTTCCAGGCGATTTAAAAATAGGGTTTCTGCACTAATCTGATAGCTAGCCAGAAATATACCCATAAAAAAGCCATTGCCTAATAAGAGTAAAACCTGCTTCTCTTCTTCCTTTCTTAAATTGAGAGCTAAAAATAAGGCTTTTATCATTTACCTAACTTTATAAAATGAAAATATATAAATAGCCTACCTAATATACAAGCCTTAATATACTAAAAAAGCCTGCTTCATCAGAAACAGGCTCCTCATTTCATTAAATGATAATATTTTATTCACTTACAGCAGTAGAATCTTCAGTGGATTCTGCAGGAGCATTAAGCTCGCTATTGTAAGCTTCGTTTAATCCTTTGATTACGTCTCCTGTAATATTCATGCTATCATTAGCATAAAGTACATCACTACCAGGAGTATATTGAACTACTAACTCAAGTCCTTTTTTAGAGCTGTATCCTTTAAGGAATTCTGATACCTTCTCATATAATTCTGCCTGCACTTTGTTCTGATCTTGCATAAGCTGCTGAGAAAGGCTCTCTTGATACATTCTTAAGTTCTGCTGCTTTTTCATTAGGTCTTCTTCTAATGCTTTAGCCTGACCTATTGTAAGGTTATTTACATTTCTCTGGTAGTCAGTTACCTCTCTTTGTAAACCTTCTGCTCTGTTTTTATATTCATTTTGCAGTCTCTCAGATTTAGCTGTCAACTCTTCCTGCTTCTTCTTAAAGAAATCATAGTTTTTAACTACAGAATCTGAATCAACATAAGCCACTGAATAGGCAGAAGACTGGAGTATTCCATTTTCTTCGTCTTGCTCCTCAGCTTTACCTCCTGAAAAATGTAACACATATAAAACACCAACAGCGATGAGTAGAACTACATTAAGTACTAAAGATAGATTTTTCACCTTATTTGAATTTTTGTTTTTAATTAGTCGGCAAATAAAGTAAAGATTAAAGAGAATTACTAATCCTGCTTTTTTAATAATTAAGCGAAGGCTACTATTTCACTTCTTTGAAAGGAGAGTCTATTGTATAAATAATGGTAGAATCTTTTTTTGGAGCCAGGGCTTCAGCTTCATTATCTAACTCTGCTTTGGTGTAGTGATATATATAAGTTGAATAGTTAGCCACAGGCTCATCTTGTATAGCGCGTTTTGCTTTTCCATATTTTCTAAAGTATATGGCACAAAACACTCCGGCTATGGCTCCCATCAGGTGAGACTCCCATGAAACAGCCTGGTCACCAGGAATAACTCCCGTAAAAAATGACCCTCCGTAAATAAATAGAACTATAAATGAAACGGCCAGAGATTTAGCATCTCTCTTTAAAAAGCCGCTCAATAACAAGAAGGTCAGCATGCCATAGATTACACCACTGGCACCAATGTGATAGGCTTCACGAGCGGCAACCCACACCCAAAATCCCGTCATAATGTAGATCAACAATATTACGGTAATGGCAATTTTATCGTAAAAGTAAAAGATGCCAATACCCAGAGTGATCAGCGGGAAGGTGTTAGAAAGCAAATGGTAAACGTCTCCATGTATAAAAGGAGCGGTAAAAATACCTATAGAACCACTTACTGTACGAGGAAGGATGCCAAAATCACCAAAATTATAATGAAATGTGTATTCAATAATTTTGACTATCCAAATAATAGATACAAAAGCCAGGGTATAATATATACTTCTTCTTAGTTTCAACCCTGACTTTACCATACCTCTATTGTGTATATTTTCTTACTATTTCACCATCTCCTCATCTTCTGTCTGAAAAGAGTACATGGTCTGATCTAACTTCAGACTATCTTCATTATAACTCTTTACAAATTTAGATATCACTGATGGCGTAATTTGATCTACGTTTAAGCCTGCATCTAATCCTACGCCAAAATTAACGTTAGGATCTATTTCTACATGCTCCTGCACCTTAATTTCGCCTTCCTCTTCCAGCTCAGTAATTACTTCTGCCATAAAGAGACCGATTTCTTCTTCCATAGAATCTAAAATTTCCAGATCCCCATTTTCATCTTCCTCATATTTAATACTTTTAAATTCAGGAAAATGATTAGCCGCACGGTGTTCTGCGATCTCATACAACTCACTATTATGATGTAACCTTAATGTATAGAGCACGGCATCATATAATACATCTCGCCCTTCATACTTACCAATAAAATAAAAGTTAACATACTCATCAGAATTATCCTCTGAGTCGATCACTAAATGATTGGTCCCTGTTTCCTTCATCTTTTTCTGGTATTCCTTCAACACCAGTTCATCATATCCCTTATTTAAGTGGCCCATAAAATGTAACAGTTCTAATACTACTTTATTCTTAAATTAAAATAATTTATTTTTATTTTCAAGTGGAATTTTTTGCATTCTTCATCTAAACAAGAAGAATTCTAACACACGCACCAATATTCCTTCTAATATCCACTTTATTGTCAAAATGTTTTAATCATACCAACTGGCGTACATCGGGTAGTTCTTTGCCGTTCTTGCTATTACCTCTTTCATTTCTGGCCCGGTGTCTTTCACCTTCTTAGCAGGTACCCCTGCATAAATGCTCCCAGCCTCTACCACCGTACCCGGCAAAACAATTGCCCCGGCTGCTATCACTGATCCTGTTTTAATAATGGCGTTATCCATAACCACCGCCTTCATGCCTATTAATACATCATCTTCTATTTCACAACCATGTACTATAGCCCCATGAGCAATAGAGACTCTGCTACCAATTACTGTTTTAGCCTTTTGATAGGTACAGTGAATAATGGCTCCATCCTGAATATTGGTTTGATCACCTATAGTTATAGAATGAACATCTCCCCTAACTATAGCATTATACCAAACGGTGCAATTATTTCCCATGGTAACGTCTCCTATGATCACAGACGTTTCTGCTAAGAAGCAATTTTCACCGAATTTTGGGATTGATTTTTTTATTTTTTTTACTAGCGCCATATTTTAATGTTCCAACAATTATTGAATGTTAGTTAAATTGATACTTTTGTAGTATATTAGAATTTGATACTTACATCACAAATTAACCAAACTAAAAGAAAGACAAATGAAGAAAAACAGCTTTTTTATTTTATTGCTTTCTGCAGGAATCATAGCTTCTTGCGGACAGAAAAAAGAAGGCACTGATGCTGAAGTTTCTGAAGCTAAAGAAGTAGAGCAAGTAGAAGCATCAAAAGAATACACTGTAAATGCAGAAGAAAGCACAGTTACCTGGATTGGTAGCAAGCCTACAGGAAAGCATGATGGTACTATTCCTATCAGCCAAGGAAATATAGCTGTAGAAGGAGACGAAATAGTAGGTGGTACTATCACTTTAGACATCGCTAATATCCAAAATGTTGATATTGCCGATGACGAAGAAATGAAAGGTAAATTAGAAGGTCACTTAAAATCAGCTGACTTCTTTGATGCTGAAAATCACCCTACTGCTGAATTTGTTATCACTTCAGTAGAGCCTTACAGTGCTAGTGATTCTGTAGAAGTTAAAGAAGAATTTGATTCTGAATATAAGCCTGCAAGTGCTGATGAGTTTGTAGTAGAATCTCCTACTCATAAAGTAACAGGAAACCTTACTATGAGAGGAAAAACTTTAAGTATTTCTTTCCCTGCAGTGGTAAAAGTAGCTGAAAGTGGACTTTCTGCTAAAGCTAAATTTAACATTGACAGAACTTTATGGGGACTTACTTATTCTGCTGAATCTGATGCAGTAGATAAAGCTAAAGACAAATTCATCTACGATACTGTAAACGTAGGATTTGATATCAAAGCTTCTGAAGCACCTGCTATGTAATTCATACTTTAGCAGATAAAGACTTTAAGCCGGCTCAAATTAGATTTTGAGCCGGCTTATTTTTTGTATTCCTTTGTGCCAAAAAAGAATTTGCGAAAAGCCATTACTTATAAGCCTTCCAGTGTAGAGTTATTCATCAAAAAGGCTCTTCATTACTCCCAGCGCTATGACTATAGTTCTTATTTCACTACAAATAGCGCAACTAACATTCCCTACCAAGGCTTCAAAAACCTGCTTGCTTTTAAGGCAACGCAAATTATCCCTTTACATTCTTCTGACCCATTTCATGAGCTTCAAAGATTCCAGAAGGAGCATCAGGATTGGCTTATCGGGCATCTTGTTTATGACCTTAAGAATTATATAGAAAACCTCAGCAGTGAAAATACTGATAGATTAGGGTTTCCTGATATTTTGTTTTACGTTCCTGAAACTATCATTTTTTGGAATAATGATACCGTTACCATTGAGACCTCACACCCCGAACCCCAATCAATAATTAATGATATTGAAGCAATACAGTTAACATCTCATTCGCTTCTCCCTATAAAAGAAATACAGGCTGGAACTTCCAGAGAAGAATATATTAGTAAAGTAGAAAAGCTTAAGCAGCATATTGTAGAAGGCGATATTTATGAGATCAACTATTGCATAGATTTTCATACCACTACAAAAGACTTTAGTCCTCTTATGGCTTATGAGCATCTAACCGCCACCTCACCCACACCTTTTTCAGTTTTTCACAAGTTCGAAAACAACTACCTGATCTGTGCTAGCCCTGAAAGGTTCATAAAAAAGGAAGGCAACAAGCTCATTTCACAACCTATTAAAGGTACAGCCAAAAGAGGCCAAGACGAAGCTGAAGATGCCGAAATAAAAAAGGCTTTAAGAAATGATGAAAAAGAGCTTGCCGAAAACATGATGATCGTTGATTTGGTAAGAAATGACCTGGCCAAAAGCTCTCAATATGGCACTATTAAACCAGAAGAGCTATTTGGCATTTATTCATTTCCTCAACTTCATCAGATGATATCCACCATCACCTCTACCCTACTTCCTGAGGTTACAGCGGTAGAAGCCATAAAAAATGCCTTCCCTATGGGCAGTATGACCGGCGCTCCTAAAAATAAAGGTCATGGAACTCATAGAGAAATACGAAAACAACAAACGAGGTCTTTACTCCGGCGCTATGGGCTACTTCACTCCTGAAGGTGATTTTGATTTTAATGTTGTCATTAGGAGTCTGCTATATAATGCCTCTAACTCTACCCTCTCATTTCAGGTAGGCAGTGCCATTACTTATGATGCTATTCCTGAAAAAGAATATGATGAATGCCTGCTAAAAGCCAAGGCTATCCTGGAAATACTAGGCAACCCAACAATAAAAGTAAAATAATTACTGACATTATGTCACTTTCAATGCATATTATTACCTTTGCAATTCTATATAAACTGAGCGAACCATGGATAATGTGATAGCAGACATTGATATTATAAAAGGTGATGAGCAGACCGAGGCCTGTGAAACTTTTAAAGTATCTGAAACTGAGGACACTGGTAAAGACAGGAAAGTCTACATAGAAAGCTACGGCTGTCAGATGAACTTCTCCGATAGTGAGATCGTATCATCCATTATGAAAAAAGAGGGGTTTGATACTACCTCTGATTTTAATGAAGCTGATGTAGTTTTTCTAAACACTTGTTCTATTCGTGAGAAAGCAGAACAAACAGTAAGGAAGCGCCTTAGCCAGTTTAATGCAGTAAAGAAGCATAAACCAGAAATGATGATAGGCGTACTGGGCTGTATGGCCGAGCGCTTAAAAGATAAATTACTGGAAGAAGAAAAAGATAGTAGACTTAGTAGTAGGTCCTGATGCTTACAGAGATTTACCTAACCTGGTTCAAACTGTAGATAATGGCCAAAAAGCCGTTAACACATTCCTCTCCAGAGAAGAAACTTACGCTGATATCAGCCCGGTAAGGTTAAACAGTAATGGCGTTACCGCTTTTATATCTATCATGCGGGGTTGTGATAATATGTGTTCTTTCTGCGTAGTACCTTTTACCAGAGGTAGAGAAAGAAGTAGAGATCCACATTCTATTGTAGCTGAGGCTCAAAACCTGTTTGATCAAGGTTATAAAGAAGTAACCCTATTAGGGCAAAACGTAGACTCCTACAAATGGAGCAAAGAAATTAATAATAAAGCTAAGTTAGAAAAATCTGAAATTTCAGAGGTAACTAACTTTGCTCACCTATTAGAAATGGTGGCACAGGTAAGTCCAGAGCTAAGAGTGAGGTTCAGTACCTCCCACCCTAAAGACATTACAGATGAAGTACTTTATACTATGAAAAAGTACGATAACATCTGCAACTACATCCATTTACCGGCACAAAGTGGTAACAGCAGAGTACTGGAGTTAATGAATAGAACCTACACCAGAGAGTGGTATAAAGAACGTGTAGATGCTATTAGAAGAATAATTGGTGAAGACTGCGGAATATCTTCTGACATGATCGCTGGTTTCTGCACAGAAACAGAAGAAGAACACCAAGACACGCTTACTTTGATGGATTATGTGAAGTATGACTTCTCTTACATGTTCTTTTATAGCGAAAGACCAGGTACACTGGCAGCTAAAAAACTAGAAGATGATATTCCTTTAGAAGTTAAAAAGCGCCGACTGAGTGAGATCATCGCTAAGCAACAAGCTCATGCTTTAGAAAGAAATAAAAGAGATATCGGTAAAGTACACAAAGTATTGATCGAAGGTTTCTCAAAAAGATCTGAAGATGACTTACAAGGAAGAAACACTGCCAATAAGGTGGTGATTTTCCCTAAGAAAGGATATAAAAAAGGCGAATATGTTAATGTTTTAGTAGAAGATTGCTCTGCTGCTACGTTATTTGGTAAAATAGTAGATTAAAAAATGGTTGAATCTGAAATTCAGAGTATAAAACAACGATTTGGTATAATAGGAAATTCTTCCTTGCTCAATCATGCCATACAAGTAGCTATGCAAGTAGCCCCTACTGATATGTCTGTACTTATTACAGGTGAAAGTGGTAGTGGTAAAGAATCTTTCAGTAAAATAATCCATCACCTCAGCCCCAGAAAGCATAACCAGTTTATAGCTATCAACTGCGGTTCTATACCAGAGGGAACGATAGACTCAGAGCTTTTTGGTCATGAAAAAGGCTCTTTTACAGGTGCACATGAAGCCCGGAAAGGCTATTTTGAAGTCACTAGTGGCGGTACCATATTTCTTGATGAGATTGGGGAAATGCCCATTGGCACACAAGCCAGGCTTTTAAGGGTTTTAGAAAATGGAGAATTTATAAAAGTTGGCTCATCAAAAGTACTGAAAACGGATGTTAGAGTAGTAGCTGCTACTAACGTTAATCTGATGAAATCTGTAGATGAAGGCAAGTTTAGAGAAGACCTTTATTACAGACTAAGCACAGTGCCTATTTATGTGCCGCCTTTGAGAGATCGTGGTAATGACATAGAACTCCTTTTTAGAAAATTTGCTACTGATTTTGCTGAGAAATATAAGGTAAAGCCAATCGCTCTTACTGAAGATGCTAAAGAAACTTTACTTCAATACAGGTTTCCTGGTAACATCAGGCAATTGAAAAATTTAACTGAGCAGATATCTGTACTCTCTTCTGAGGATAAACTCATCACTAAAGAGACGCTTTTAAAATATCTGCCAGGCAATAACAACCAGCTTCCAGCTCTTTATCAAGATCCTGAAAAGAGTAATCAGCACATTTCAGAAAGAGACCTATTATATAAGGTGCTTTTTGATATGAAAAAGGATATGAACGATTTGAAAAAATTCGTTTTGGAAGCGCTTCAGACAGAAGGATCAGCACATCAGGTTATAGAAGATCACAGCGAATTGTTCGAAAACCTTGATAATAACAGCTTGCATCATCAGAAGAGCGTGATCCCTGATGAACCTGTGCTTCTGAACATAAATTCTGATCATAGTCAGTATGATGATGATGCATCTGAAATTCAGGACATCACTCATGAAACAGAAGAAGATGATTCTCTTTCTATCGAAAAGAAGGAAAAAGAACTGATTATTAAGGCTTTAATGAAAAACAACAATAAAAGAAAGTATGCTGCGAAAGACCTCGGGATTTCGGAACGAACTTTGTATAGGAAAATCAAACAATACGAACTTGAGGATCTTTAATCTAAGAATTTTTTTAATGATAATCCTGCCCGCTTTTTCATTGGCAGGATGTGGTGTTTATTCATTTACAGGCGCTAATATCACGGCAGAGACCATTTCTATTCAGCAATTTTATAATGATGCTGAAGGCGGACCTCCTGATATGCCACAAACCTTCACTAACAAGCTAAAAGACTACTACCTTTCTAACACCAACCTTGGTATGGTAGACGAAGATGGTGAACTACAGCTAGAAGGATCCATTACAGGATATAGACTAACACCTATTGCACCTACAGCTTCTGATAATGACGTTTTGGGAGGTAACACTTCCGCGCTTACCAGACTAACTATAACGGTTCAGGTTACTTATGTAAATACTGAAGACGATCAGTTTAACTTTGAGAATAAATCATTCTCATTCTATAGTGATTTTGATAGTGATCAAAATCTTACCGCTATTGAGGCCACACTACTTGATGAGATCTTTGACCAGATAATTTTGGATATATTCAATGCCTCGGTTGCCAATTGTAATTTTTAATATATTTTTACTTATTAAATTTGAATACAATTTCATCAAATCCAGCAGCTTTGAACAAACAGAAGTTTATTAAAATTGTCAAAAATTATAATAATATTTCTGAAGAGGATAGGAATAAACTTCATGAATTAGTTAAAAACTATCCCTACAGCCAGATATTACATACGCTTATAGCAAAGGCTAATAATGATGCTAATACTGACATAGCAACGCAAACTTTGCATTATGCTGCGCTGTATGCATCTGATAGGCATGTGCTAAGAAATATTATAGAAGAAGAGCCTGAAGAAGAGGAAGTATTAATTTCTGCTGACGAAGAGCTGGTAACGGAACCAAAAGAGGAAAGTGGCTTCTCAGCATCTATTGACGAAGAAGACATTCACTCTGAAGAGCTAAGAGACAGTGTACTGCTAGACCTTGAAGCCCTTAGAAAAAGTAAAGAATCTTATTTAGAATGGGTAGCGGAGCATCCTGAAAAGGAGAAAAAACCGGCTAAGAAAAAAACTACTAAAAAGAGTACAGAGAGCTCAACTAGCACCAAGGCTAAGAAAACTGCTACAGCGAAGGAACCTGCTGCTAAAAAAACGGCAAAGACTACCGCCAAAAGCACTACCAAGAAGTCCACTGCTACAAGCAAAAAGACTTCAACTACAGCCAAAGCTGCTACAAAAGCTAAAGCCAGTACCTCTAAAGAAGGTGGATCTACTACTAAAAGAAAAACCAGTGGTAAACCCACCAAAACAAATAAAGAAGAGCAAAACCAGATCATTGATCAGTTTATAAATGCAGAGCCTACGCTTTCTGCCAAACCTACCGCTTCTTCTGAAGCTCAGGTAGATCTATCAGAAACAAGTACCCACTTTAGTGACGACCTAGTTTCAGAAAATTTAGCTATAATATTAATCGGCCAAGGTAAAAAAGACAAGGCAATTGATATATATAAAAAATTAATTTGGAAATTTCCGCAAAAAAAGTCGTACTTTGCGACTCAAATTAAAGACTTGCAAAAATAATTTAGTAGTAAGATAATGATTACATTAGTTTTAAGTTTAATAATTCTAGCATCTATATTGCTTGTATTGATCATCTTAGCACAAGATTCAAAAGGCGGTGGACTTACCAGCCAATTCGGGGGTGCAGGAGCCAGCAATATGATTGGTGTTAAAAAAACAGGCGATTTATTAGAAAAGTTAACATGGGGCTTTGCCATAGCCATAATCGTTCTTACTCTCGCTACTAATTTCCTTTTCACTCCTGCTCAAGGACCTATTGATGAGTTTAGAGAAAGAGCTAACGAACAAGGTGCAGGTTCACTTCCTGGACAAGAGCTGTTACCAGCTGAAGAAGGACAAGGAACTGACGCAGGATCTCTTGAAGAGATTGCTCCAGCTGAAGATTCAGTAGAATAAAAGATACCTATATTATACTAATAAAAAGGCCGTTTCATTAATTTGAAACGGCCTTTCTTATTTTATTTTCAATAGACACTTATGTCTTGGAAATATACTTTACTAGTAGGCGCTTAGCTACAGGCTCTAACGTGGAATTATATGGAAACTTCTCCTTAGAGTAAAATAGAAAAGTAGCCGGATTAGGCAGGTCTTTAAACCTTCTGGTGAGGCTCACCTTTATACTTTCATAAGTAGTGCCCCACCCTTTCTGCACTGCTTCCACAAAATAGGTATTTAAAGCCCTGTATTTCTCTTTAGCGGTCTCCAGCATGGTAAGCTCATAACGGTATATCTTAGTCTTTTTACTGTTATTGCTTATAAACATATAACCTTCATTAGTATATAAAGGCATAAGCCCAATAGGTGTAAGCTCACAGTTTCCCTCTACCAGCTCATACACCTCCGCACCCGCAGCTACAGAAGACTTAAGCCTGGGCAAAGAAAACTCTATTATATTTTCAATTTCTTTTAAGAGTTCGTGGTCATTTTCCGCCTGCTTATAAATCAGCTCCAGCTTCTCCTTATCAATCCCGGTTATGTCTTTAGGCATATCATTGCTAAACTTTCTTTTACTCTCCCTAAACTGTATCAGGTTATTATAATGAACTACCAAATCAGACAAAAAGGGATACAATTTTCTTTCTTCAAATGAATCAGTAGCCCGCTTAAGATAGGCGAGTAAAACATACTTTTTATACTCATAATCTACCAACCCTTCAGTAAACCAGTTATTACTCAAATGCTCCATATTCACACAATTTTAATAGTATAATGTACAAAAAAACCACATAGAAGGCAAGCACTGCCAAATTGCCATATTGCCATTCGTGTAATTATGTCATACCTGCATTTATCTTGTCATGGTAAATGCCTGAAATCTGCAAAAATGTCCATTTATTGAGGTCAAAACTGATTGGCACAAAAGGTGTAATAAGCCAAGCACAATTTAGAATCAAAGTTTTAATTAAAACCTATAACAAAAAATGTCAAAAGTGAATATTAAGCCTCTTGCGGACAGAGTTCTTGTAGAAGCTGCCGCTGCTGAAGAAAAAACAGCTTCAGGTATCATTATCCCTGACACAGCTAAAGAAAAGCCTCAAAAAGGTAAAGTTATAGCTGTAGGTACAGGTAAAAAAGATGAGCCTTTAACTGTAAAAGAAGGTGACGAAGTACTTTATGGTAAGTATGCTGGTACAGAGATCACTGTAGAAGGCAAAGAATATCTTATCATGAGAGAATCTGACATATTTGCAATTGTTTAATCTGTTTTGAGTAATCAATACAACGACTAAAAATTTAGAAAAATTATGGCTAAAGAAAATATTATTCAACACTGTAGCAAGAGAAAAACTTAAGAAAGGAGTTGATGCTCTTTCTGATGCAGTGAAAGTTACATTAGGACCAAAAGGTAGAAATGTAATTCTTGACAAAAAATTCGGTGCACCTACAGTTACTAAAGATGGTGTATCTGTAGCAAAAGACATCGAGCTAGAAGATGCTATTGAAAACATGGGCGCTCAGCTTGTAAAAGAAGTAGCTTCTAAAACTGCTGATGATGCTGGTGATGGTACTACTACCGCTACAGTATTAGCTCAGGCTATCTTCGGTCATGGTATTAAAAACGTGGCAGCTGGTGCTAACCCTATGGATCTTAAAAGAGGTATTGACAAAGCCGTAGCTGCTGTAGTTGAAAACCTTAAGAAACAATCTAAAACCATTGATTCTTCTAACGAAATTGCTCAAGTAGGTACTATCTCTGCTAATAATGATGCTGAGATCGGTAAAATGATTGCTGATGCAATGGACAAAGTGGGTAAAGACGGTGTAATCACTGTAGAAGAAGCTAAAGGTACTGAAACTGAAGTTAAAACTGTAGAAGGTATGCAGTTTGACAGAGGATACCTTTCTCCATACTTTGTTACTAACACAGAGAAAATGGAAGCTGAGCTTGAAAACCCTTACATCCTTATTTATGATAAGAAGATCTCTGCTATGAAGGAGTTACTTCCTATTTTGGAAGCTGCTGCTCAAACAGGTAGACCTTTAGTAATCATTTCTGAAGATGTAGACGGAGAAGCTCTTGCTACTTTAGTAGTAAACAAAATCAGAGGTGCTCTGAAAATTGCTGCTGTAAAAGCTCCTGGTTTCGGAGACAGAAGAAAAGCTATGTTAGAGGATATCGCTATCCTTACTGGTGGTACTGTAATTTCTGAAGAAAGAGGTTATAAATTAGAAAGCGCTACTTTAGACTACTTAGGTACTGCTGAAAAAATCAACATTGATAAAGACAACACCACTATCGTTAATGGTGCTGGTAACTCAGATGACATTGAAGCTAGAGTGAATCAACTTAAAGCTCAAATGGAATCTACTACTTCTGATTATGATAAAGAAAAACTACAAGAAAGACTTGCTAAGCTTTCTGGTGGTGTAGCTATCCTTTATGTAGGTGCTGCTACAGAGGTAGAAATGAAAGAAATTAAGGATAGAGTAGACGATGCTCTACACGCAACCAGAGCAGCCGTACAAGAAGGTGTAGTAGCTGGTGGTGGTGTAGCTCTTATAAGAGCCATCGATGCCCTAGAGAATATTGAAACTGAGAATGAAGATCAAGCTACTGGTGTTAACATCATCAGATTGGCTATCGAAGCTCCTTTAAGAACTATCGCTGCTAACGCAGGTCAGGAAGGTTCTGTGATCGTTCAAAAGATCAGAGAAGGAAAAGGAGATTTCGGCTTCAACGCTAGAGACAATAAATATGAAAACCTTATCCAAGCTGGTGTAATTGACCCTACTAAAGTGACAAGATTAGCATTAGAAAATGCTTCTTCTATCGCTGGTTTATTACTTACCACTGAGGCTGTAGTTGCTGATCTTCCTGAAGAAGATAAAGGACCTGCTATGCCTGCTGGAGGCGGAATGCCAGGCATGATGTAATAACATCAAATTATAGGTTAAAAGAGAAGGCTTCGAATATTTTCGAAGCCTTTTTTTGTTTCAAAAACTATTACAAATGGTAAAAGCAAAAGTATTTACCATAACATCTTTTGGATTGAATTAACGTCATTTCTAAATCACAAATTATAGCGTAGTGATATCTGACATCTCCTTACTCCACGAGTCAATGTTCCTTACAGTATTACCATACACGACTTAACCTTTAGCAACCTAAATACGCGCACTATACAGACACAAAAAAGGCCAATCATCGCTGATTGACCTTTAGTATTATTTATCAATTGTAAGTTTATTCAGCCTTATCAGGTCTTGAATATCCTTCATCTTCTACAACCTCTACGGGTGATAAGTCTTCAGCACCATGCGTAAGCCTTTTCAAAGGTTTCAATAGTAATATTACTATAACTCCTATTAAGGTCCATATTACTGCTATACCAGTGAAAATTTCAAACTCTCCTAAATCCTGAGCTACCTGGCCTATCATACCTGCAGCCTTATTTCCAAAACCGGTAGCAGCCCAATACAAGCCCATAATTAATGAAGCATATTTAAGCGGAGCCAGTTTAGTGATGAAAGAAAGTGAAACAGGTGACGCACAGAGTTCACCAATAGTATGAAAAAGGAAAGCTAAAATTAACCAGTACATAGCAGAAGAACCTTCATTAGCATACTCCACTGAGGCTGCACTCATAAAACCAAAGCCCAGTGCCATTACTATAAGGCCTACAGCCATTTTGAATAATGAAGACGACTCATTGCCCTTTTGCTTCCATTTATACCAAAAACGACCCACTACTGTAGCAAGTGTTATAATGAAAAACGAATTAACAGACTGAAACACTGTTGCTGGTATTTCCCACCCAAATAGATGACGATCCGTCTTTTGGTCTGCATACAAACTCATTAAGCCTCCCGCTTGTTCAAAAGCGGCCCAAAATAACACGATCAATAAGAATGAAAGTAATAATACTTTTACTCTGTCTTTTTCTATATCTGTTAGTGGTCGATTCAAAATTTCATTGCCAGCCACATCATCTTTAGAAATCCGATTACCTACATGTTTCAAATATTTTTGTCCCCAGATATATACTGCCTGGCCTAAAAACATGCCTATAGCAGCTAACCCGAAACCATAATGCCAATTAATGCTTTCTCCAATGTATCCACAGAGAATAGGCGCTGCAAATCCTCCAATGTTAATCCCCATATAGAAGATATAAAAACCAAGATCCCTTCTTTCATCTCTCTCTTTATACAACCCTCCTACCATGGAAGAAATGTTAGGCTTTAACCCTCCTACTCCTAAAATGATAAATAGACACCCTATATAAAATGAAGTCTCGGAGTTTAGAGCTAAAATAGCATGCCCGATACAAAGTAGGGCTCCCCCTACCATCACTGTCTTTTTCTGTCCTAAAATTCTATCAGCTACCCAACCACCAGGAATGGAAGAAACATATACCAACATAGTATACCACCCATAAAGAGCTAATGCTTCATCGTTGGTCCAACCAAAACCTGCATTGTCTGAGGTGGTTTCTGCCACCAGAAACAAAACAAACAAGGCTCTCATTCCGTAATATGAAAAACGTTCCCACAGTTCAGTGAAGAACAAAATGTATAAACCCACCGGATGACCGAACAATTCCTTTTCGGTTGGCGAGTTATTGACAGATATACTCGACATATTTTTTTAAACTAACTTTTTTTAAATACCGCTAAAACTAACACTGTTAGGGTTCATAAGCAAATTATATTTTGTATTCGGCTTAAGCCAATTATGCATGGTTATTAAAGAAACTGCAAACGATTTAAATTTTTAAAAAATCATAATAACAGCCAATAATTATTCCCTATTTTTGAATAACATCAAAAATGATCATTCACTATTTAAGAATTTAAGTATATGGAGGAAATAGGGTTAAAATCTAAAAGTCATGATCTTAAGCATACAGGTGTAAATACATCTGAAAAAGTATACTGGAATCAGACTCCCGCAGAATTAGTAGAGCTAGCATTGGCCAATGGCGAAGGGCAACTTGCCGATAATGGAGCACTGATGTGTGATACAGGCTCTTTTACCGGACGGTCACCAAAAGACCGGTTTATAGTAAAAGATAGCCTCACTGAGAATGAGGTGTGGTGGGGAGATATTAACATTCCTTTTGATTCAGATCAGTTTGATCTTTTGCATAAAAAAATGCTCGATAACCTGAAAAGCAAAAATCTATATGTTAGAGATGCTTATGCTGGTGCTGACAAAACCTACCGCCTAAAACTCAGGGTTATTAACACTAAAGCCTGGCAGAACCTCTTTTGCCATAATATGTTTCTAAGGCCTGACGCTTACAAACTTGAAGATTTTGAACCCAATTTCACTATTATTTGTGATCCGGATTTTAAAGCAGATCCCAAAACTGACGGCACCAGACAAGAGAACTTCGCCATTATTAATTTCACTAAAAGAATGATATTAGTAGGTGGTACAGGTTATGCCGGTGAGATGAAAAAAGGCATATTCTCTGTGCTTAACTTTCTGCTACCCACTGAGCACCACGTTTTGCCTATGCATTGCTCAGCCAACATTGGGCATAACACCTTGGATACTGCCATATTTTTCGGCTTATCAGGTACAGGCAAAACCACCCTATCTGCCGATGCTAACCGAGGGCTAATTGGTGACGATGAACATGCCTGGACAGAAAAGAATGTATTCAATTTTGAAGGCGGTTGCTATGCTAAGGTTATAGATCTAACCCGTCAAAAAGAACCTGAGATATATGACGCCATTAAGTTTGGAGCTATTGTAGAAAACACGCGTTTCATTCCAGAATCACGCACCATTGACTACACCAATACTACTGTAACCGAAAATACGAGAACAGCTTACCCAATTCACCATATTCTCAATGCAGTAGAACCTTCTGTAGGGGGTATCCCTAAGAATGTTTTCTTTCTTACCTGTGATGCTTATGGTGTATTACCTCCTATTTCTAGGTTAAACAAAGGGCAGGCGATGTACCATTTCATCTCCGGCTACACCGCTAAAGTTGCCGGAACAGAAGCCGGCGTTACAGAACCACAAACCGTATTTAGCGCTTGTTTTGGTGCTCCATTTCTTCCGCTTCACCCTACGCGGTATGCTGAAATGCTGGGAGAAAAAATGGAAAAGAATGATGTTAACGTATGGCTGGTAAATACCGGCTGGACCGGCGGGCCTTACGGCGTAGGCAGCAGAATGAAACTGCAATACACTCGAGCGATGATTACCGCAGCGCTTACCGGTACTTTAGAAAACGCCGGGTATAGAAAACACTCCATTTTTCATTTTGAAATACCTGCGGTGTGTCCAGGGGTTCCATCAAAAGTACTGAGTCCCAGAGAAACCTGGCAAAATGACAAGGGCTATTATGACATGGCCAATAAACTGGCCGATGCCTTCAATAAGAACTTTGATAAATATAAGGAGTTTGCCAATGAAGAAACAAAAGCGGCTTCTCCTGAAAGAAACTTAAACTTTGTCTAGCCCATAGGCAGAAGGCGTCTTTAACCGGGGCGCCTTCACTTTTTCTATCAACTTTAAGACCTTATCATTTGTTATAGAACAAACAAGGAGGTCACCATGAAAAATATCTTATCCCTGGCTCTAATTTTTATTCTTTTCTCTGCCTGCTACACTTCTCCGCCTACAGGGCACAAACGTAGCACAGGTTCCAATATACTCAGTGAAAGAAATGAAGATGGAGAGTACGAACTGATCATAATTGACTCGGGCTATGACCGATGGCTAAGCCGATATGCAAAACCTGCTAACTATTATTCATTAGCTTATTATGAGCAGAAAAACACGTTCTACGCCAACTCTTGGAATGAAAAAGTAGGTAGAGGTGCTTACTTCAGAGACGAAAATTACCCATTTGAAAATCGTATTGACTACGACCCTACCATTGATTACGGTTTAGAGCTCAATTACAGGCTCTTCACTTACTTCAAATACATTGAAGAGGTCTACGGCCAGCGCTACAACTTTCCGTCCTGATTGGCCTGTTTTTCGGTTTCAAATTTCAAATGATTAAGAACCGATCGAATTTGCCCATAAGTGATTTCCTCTCTTAGTTTGTCCTTAATGGATTTTAGACCCGGCTCCTGATTGTTTTTAACCACTTCATGAATTTCATCATAAAGCTCTTGAGTTATCAGGTCAAACACGCCTAGTTTACCAGACAGAACACATTCATTTAAATGATTTTCAACGGTAGTAGCTACAATACCACGCTGAGCAGCTATCTCCTCTATAGATACCCCCTCTTTGAAGAGTTGTAAAGATACAAGAGCAGTACCTCTGGCTCCAGATGAGGCCTTCTTCCTTTTAGGCTTAACTCTTTTATTTTGGATAGCAGTTGATAAATTGTGCTGCTCACAATACTCTTGCACTACTGCCAAAAACTCACTACCGTATTTTTGAACCTTCACTTCACCAAAGCCGGAAATTTTAAACAAAGCATCTGTTTCTAGTGGCAGATATGTAGCTAACTCTACCAAAGTAGCATCAGAGAAAACCACATAGGGAGGCACTCCTTCCTTTATAGCAAAATCGGCGCGTAATTTTTTCAATTGATCAAAAAGTGGCTTCTCATATTCTGGTGCACTCTCCTGAACCACTGAAAAGGTTTCTTTCACCTGACTCAGCTTCACTTTCACTTTTCCGCTCAGTACCTCTTTGCTTTTTTCAGTAAGCATAAGCACAGGAAATTTCCCTTCTGATTTCTTTAAAAAGCCAAGATGAATAAGGTCTCTTAAATAATGCCCCCAGTCTTCTTTGCTCACATCCGCTCCTACCCCATAGGTTTTTATTTGCTTATGCTGATCCCAGATCTTAGCCGATTTAGACCCACGCAAAAAGTCAATTATATAAGTCTGACCAAATCGCTCTTCTAATCTATAGACAGCAGATAAAGCCTTTTGTGCTATTACTGTTCCATCAAACTTCTGGTCTTCAGAAAGGCATACATCGCAATTACCGCATTCATCCGGGGCTTCTTCATCAAAATACTCTAGCAGGTATTTTCGCCTACAGGTGCGTAGCTCACCAAACTGAGCCATTTCAGAAAGCTTTTTAAGCAATACCTCCGTTTGCTCTTGATTATCATCAATCTCCACAAAGCCTCTGAGCTTCCTTACATCGGCATAACTATAAAAAAGCAAGGCATCGCTATCCAGACCATCTCTACCTGCACGGCCCGTTTCCTGGTAGTAGCCTTCTATATTTTTAGGCAGATCCATATGCACTACAAAGCGAACATTAGACTTGTCTATTCCCATACCAAAGGCAATGGTGGCTGTAATGATCTTCACCTGATCATTGATAAACTTCTCCTGATGTTCATCTTTGGTTTTTCTATCCAAACCTGCATGGTAAGGCAAGGCATCAAAGCCGTCTTCCTTCAGTCGTTCTGCCAGCCCTTCTACTGATGCTCTGGACAAGCAATAGATGATACCACAATCTTCCTTATGGGCATCTAAAAACTGAACTAACTGCTCATAGCTACTCTGCTTAGGTTGTACCAGGTACCTAATGTTTTCTCTATTAAAACTAGACAGAAATACTTGAGATTTGGCGATCCCTAACTGCTCCAGGATATCAGCTCGAGTGAGCTTGTCTGCGGTAGCGGTAAGCGCAATCAGAGGCACATTAGGGAAGTTTTCTTTGAGCTTAGACAGCATCATATACTCTGGCCTAAAATCATGCCCCCACTGAGAAATACAATGGGCCTCATCAATAGCAATAGACGCTACCTTTATCTCACTTAAAAAATTAAGAAAAGCATCTCCCTTACCTATTAGGCGTTCTGGTGCCAGGTATAATAATTTGAGCTCATTGGCCCGGAGTTTAGAAAAGACTTCTGTTTGCTCTTGTGTGGTAAGTGATGAATTGAGATATGCCGCTGATATGCCATTAGCGGTCAGAGCATCGACCTGATCTTTCATGAGAGCTATCAGCGGAGAAACCACTATGGTTACACCTTCCAGCATCAAGGCTGGCACCTGATAGCACAGAGATTTACCTCCGCCAGTAGGCATGAGCACCAAGGCGTCATTACCTGCCAGCACGGTATCTACTATCTCTTTCTGATGCTTACGAAAACTTGTATATCCAAAATACTTCTTGAGTACGCTTTCCGGTGTATTAGTTATGGCATCAGACATAACCACAAATTAAAAAAAGATAAAGGACAATGCCTATTCAATGTAGGTTATCCTAACAATGCTCCTGCTATTGTGGCTGTCATCATAGTGGCCAGGGTAGCGGCAAACAACGCTTTCATACCCAGGCGAGAAAGGTCTCCCTGTCGATTAGGCGCCATACCTCCTATTCCACCTATCTGAATAGCTATAGAGCTAAAGTTTGCAAATCCACAAAGAGCATAAGTAGCTATTACAATAGACTTCTGAGTTAATAACCCTTGCGATTTCATTTCTGCCAAACTCAGGTACCCTACAAATTCATTAAGCACCACTTTTTGCCCCAGCAAGCTTCCCACTTTAATAGTCTCTTCCCATTCTACCCCCATAACAAAGGCAAAACAACGAAAAACCTGACCTAAGATATATTCTAATGAAAAGCCCTGAAAAGTTCCATCAGTGCTCTCTTTTACAAATTCATTAAGGCCGGTGTAAGCTCCTATCCCATCTACTAAGATCCAGTTAAGCGCATATATAATGGCTATAAATGCCAATAACATACCTGCTATATTGATAGCTAAGCCTACACCATCTGAGGCGCCTCTGGCTAAGGCATCTATAAGGTTAACGCCCATACTATCTTTACTCACTTTTATGTCAGTATCAATATCTTCAGGACGATCTTCAGGCAATACTATTTTAGAAAGCACTATGGCCGCAGGTGCATTCATGATAGAAGCACTAAGCAGGTAAGAGGCATATTTTGCTTTTTCTACAGGATCATCACCTCCAAGGAAGGTAACATAACCCGCCAGCACACCACCCGCTATGGTAGCCATACCCCCAGTCATAAGACACATGAGCTCAGAGGTAGTCATATTTTTAACAAAAGGCCTTACTAAAAGTGGGGCTTCTGTCTGCCCTAGAAATATGTTACCCGCAGCAGACAAACTTTCTGCACCAGATAAACGCATGGTTCGAGACATTACCCAGGCAATTACAAAAACGATTTTCTGAAGTACACCCAAATAATATAGTCCTGCTGAAATACAGGAGAAAAAGATTACAGTTGGTAGTACTTGAAAGGCAAATATGAAACCGAATTTACTGACTACGGTAAGGTCTCCAAACAGGAACTTGGCTCCTTCTCCGGCAAAACCCAGGAATGTTACGAACATGTCACTAACCCAGGAAAAGGCAGTGGCTACAAATTCAACTTTAGTAATCAGTATTGCAAATATTAACTGGAGCAAAACCCCTACGCCCACCAGTTTCCAGTCTATTGCTTTCTTGTTTGCTGAAAAAGCAAAGGCTATAGCTATTAGAACTACCAGCCCGATTAATCCTCTTAAATAATCCATTTATAAAAAAACACAAAAAGGCCTCTCTTTAAAGAAAGACCTTTTCTAAGGTTAGTATTAGTTTCTTCTACTTAGTTCATCTCTGATTTTTGCTGCCTTCTCATAGTCCTCTTTTTCGATGGCATCATTCAGCAATTCATTGAGTTTATCTATTGATAAGTTCTTCAAATCATCGCCTTTTTCCTTGGGCTTTTTCTCAGATGATTTTATTTCATTTCTTATCTCAGCAATATCATCTTCTGACTCATCAGTAAGTACGATACCTGCTTCAGCAAGGATAGATTCGAAAGTGTAGATGGGCGCATCAAATCTTAGACCTATGGCTATAGCATCTGATGGTCTGGCGTCAATCTCTATAGTTTTACTTCCGTTATTACATACAATTTTGGCAAAGAAAACCCCTTCTTTCAGGTCAGAGATCACGATCTCTTCCACCTTATAATCGAACCCATGAGCAAATGATTTAAACAAATCATGCGTCATAGGCCGGTTAGGTATTATTTTCTCTATCTCTATTGCAATGGCCTGAGCCTCGAACATTCCAATGATGATCGGTAATCTCCTACTTCCTTCTGATTCTCCCAATACTAGTGCAAAAGACCCCGATTGGGATTGACTGGAAGAAAGTCCTAATATTTCTAATTTAATCTTATTCACAAATTATTTAGCTGCTCTAATTGCCTCGGTTAATTTCGGTACCACTTCAAACGCATCACCTACGATGCCATAATCAGCGGCTTTAAAAAATGGCGCTTCAGGATCTTTGTTGATCACCACAATATTTTTTGATGAATTTACTCCGGCTAAATGCTGAATAGCTCCTGATATACCTATGGCGATGTATAATTGCGGGCTTACCTTTACGCCTGTTTGTCCCACATGCTCATGGTGAGGTCTCCATTCCATATCAGAAACGGGTTTGCTACAACCTGTAGCAGCTCCCAATTCTTTAGCCAGCTCTTCAATCATACCCCAGTTTTCAGGGCCTTTTAGTCCCCGACCTCCTGAAACTACAATTTCTGCTTCTGGCAATAGTACTTCACCGGTTGCTTTATCTGTATTTGTTATTTTCGCGTCAAACTCGCTATCAGAAAGGTCAGCTGCAAATTTCTCTACAGTGGCTGCTCCTCCTGTTTCTTTTACCTCAGCGGCATTCTTTTTTATGGCGAGTATCTTTTTATCTTTAGTAAGCTCTACGTTAGCAAAAGCTTTACCTGTATATATGCTTCTTTTTACTTTGAAGCCTGCGCTGGTATCTGGCAAGGCTACAACGTTAGACACCAAACTAGCGTCATTTTTAATAGCTACACGAGCAGAAACAGGAGCTCCTAATGAGGAGTTAGCCAACACTAAGATGTCAGCGCCTGTACTTTCCATAGCTTTACTTATAACAGTAGCATAAGCCTGAATGATACCTTGGTTCAGTTTTTCATCGTCGGCATGAAGCACTTTAGTAGCTCCATATTTGCCTAAACCTTCAAGCTCAGATTGATCTATATTATTACCCATAGCCAGTGCTGTAACATCTTCAGAAATGGCAGCAGCATAAGCTACGGCTTCTAAAGAGGTCTTTTTCACCTGACCATCAGCGTTTTCCACAAAAACTAATATTGACATAACGGTTGGTTTTGCGTTGTTGATTTATGATTTATTATCGATAGCTTCAAATTAAATTACTTTTGCTTCATTCTTAAGCAAATTAACTAACTCCTCTACGTTGTCAGCATCAATCATTTTCACATCTCCTTTGGCAGGAGGCATTTCAAACTTCTCCAGCTTAGTAGCTGAGGCACCTGCTGAGGGCTCTACCACATTAAGCGGTTTGGTTCTTGCTGACATGATCCCTCTCATGTTAGGGATTTTCCACTCAGCAATAGGCTCCTGACAGCCGGCTACAAACGGCAACTTCACTTCGATTGTTTCTTTTCCTCCTTCAATCTCACGAGTCATCTTAGCGGTATCGCCTTCAATATCGAGAGTCATTACAGGAGAAACAGATGGAAGGCCAAGAAGTTCACCAACCATACCATGCACCATACCTCCATTGAAGTCAATAGATTCGCGGCCCATCAGTATGAGGTCATATCCTGCATCTTTAGCTACGTTAGCAATTTCACTAGCTACAAATAATGAATCAGTAGGCTCGGCATTAATTCTGATGGCTTCATCAGCGCCAATGGCTAGTGCCTTTCTGATGGTAGGTTCTGTTTCAGCAGTTCCTACATTAAGAACAGTAATAGATCCACCACTTTGCTCCTTTAATTCTACAGCTCTGGCCAGCGCATAATCATCATATGGACCGATGATATACTGGACTCCGCTTTTGTCAAATTCCGTATCACCATTAGTGAACGAGATACGAGAGGTCGTATCAGGTACGTGGGTAATGCAAACTAGTATTTTCATTTATCTGAGGCTTAAGTTTAGTAGTTAATAGTATGCTGTTATTTTTGCAGCGAAGATAACGAATAATGAAGCAAATAAAAATTGTATTATAAATGAATTCACCCCGTATAAATCAACTGCTTAAGTTTTTAAAAGAGGACCCAAATGATCCTTTTACGCTATATGCTCTGGCCACAGAATACCGAAACTCGGACATTCAAAAGGCCCTTGAATATTATGACATTTTGCTCAGCCAGCACCCGGACTATCTGCCTACTTACTACCATGCTGCCAACCTTTTTATAGACCTTGAAGAGCATGACCGGGCAGAAAGCACCTTTGAAAAAGGAATTGAATTAGCTAAAGCTCAAAACAATTCTTTACTACTGCGAGAGTTACAAAATGCTTATAACAACTTCCTATTTGACGATTAACGCTTTGCTAAAATTCTTAGCAATTAAGAACGTAAAATATTGTTAATCAAATAGGTTAGGTTATATCACTCTAATTAAAACTTCACCACAACCTTACCCATTTTGGTAGGTTGTGCTATTTCATCAAAAGACTTTTCTATGTCATCAAAATCTCTCACCGAACTGAGTAATGGCTTTATTTTATTCTTTTCTACAAAGCGAAGCATTTCCACAAATTCGGTATCATTTCCCATGGTAGATCCCTGCAGTGTGATCTGATTCCAGAACATACGATAGAGGTCTAATGATGAAGGCAGACCGTTAGTAGCCCCGTAGAATACTATTCTACCACCAGGTCTCATTATCTTCAGGAAGTTATTAAACTGATCGCCACCGGCACTATCTATCACTACGTCAAATCCACCTTTAGTCTGCCATGGATTTTTATGCCAGTTTGGTAGTTTGTAGTTAAAACCACCTTCAGCTCCCATATCTAAGGCCATATTAATCTTCTCTGGTCTGCCACTGGTAACAAATACCTTAGCGCCAACGGCCATAGAAAATTGAAAGGCAAACTGTGCTACACCACCTCCGAAACCAGAAATGAGTACATTAACACCATCAGTGATTTTACCATGATAAAAGCAAGCTCTATAGGCTGTAAGACCCGCCAGAGGTAAAGCTGCAGCCTCCTCTTCCTTTAAGCCCTGAGGTATACGATGAACACGATTGGCCGGCACACTGATATATTCGGCGAAAGTACCATGAGAGGGCATTCCCAGAATTGAATAATCTCTGGATTGTACCGCTTTGTTATCGCCCCATTCTCGGTTCGGATTAATGATCACCGTCTGCCCCATCCATTTTTTATCGGCTCCTGATCCTACTTCTACTACTTCTCCTACTCCATCAGACCCTAGTACGGCATTGAGCTGGATGTTCGGGTACCTTCCTTCTCTAATAAATTGATCGCGTTTATTTAAAGCTGCTGCTTTTAATTTTACCAGTACCTCATCTTGTTGACATACTGGTTTATTCATCTCCACTATTTCCACCTTACCGGGTGATGTTAATACTAGTGCTTTCATTTATTATCTCTCATTTAAGTTAATCACCAATGTGTTTACTGCATTTTCAAAAGGCGAAAGCTAATATTCATTGCAATCTCTTTAAAGATAAAAAAAAGCTGATCATATTGTAATGCTCAACCACGAAAGATTCGCACTGTTTAGGAATATTTTAAGAAGTTATTTTTTAGTGAAGCGCAATTAAGCATTTCATCTAAGCTATGATTTTGAGTAATCATAATTTCAGAGTCCTCACCATTAAAAAAGAGAAATAGCACCCTAATTCTATGGTAGAAACAACACAAAATCACCTATAACAAAAAGTTATATCACATTCATACTTCTTTTTAAATCAGGCAATTGAATATCAATTCCGCAATTTTGGTTTAACTTATTTATGAGGTATTCGCAAGCCTCTGGTGTGTTCACATCATCTTGCTGATGAACAAAAAAATAGAGTTCTTCAAGGCCGCTTTCTATCCAAGATTTGATCCTTTTCTACCCACTGATCCATGCGGGTAAAATCAGTAGGATGAAAATCATAACCATTAAATCTTACAAAGGCCTTTGTGTTAGTTAATCTCTGATGAAGCACATCTCTTCGAGTAGCCACATCCGTAATTACCGCACCTCTTCCATATTCTTCGAACATATGAAATGTCTCATCATAGACCACCGGATCTGAGAACCAATCAGGGTGCCGCAGCTCTATGAACATAGAAAAATCTTCTGGTATATCCTGAAGGTAGCCGGCCAACCGATCAAGGTATTTCGGAGTATAATTATTAGGCATTTGTAAGAAAGCAGGCCCCAACTTATCGTCAAAAGAATAGGCCGCTTCAAGAAAATAATCAGTGAATCTTTTAGAGTCATCATTCAACCTTTTCAGGTGACTTATGCTCCTCGAAAATTTAGGACAGAACTTAAACCCTTCTGGTGCCTGGGCAGTCCATGATTCTACATTCTCCTTTTTAATACTGTAGAAAGTAGTGTTCAATTCTATGCTATTGAAATTTTTCACATAGTGCTTTAAAAAATCTTTGTCTCTGGTTTTGGGAGGATAAATTAGACCTACCCACTCCTTTCTGCCCCATTTGGCACAACCAACATACACTTCGACAGATTTATTCCCTTTTGCTAGATTTTTAGGTGTATCAGGATGATCTTCAGGGAGGTTTAAATCTATACTTTCTAATTCTTCTTTAGATGCTGGTTTACCAAATTTCATATTCTATCAATCGAAATATTCTGTTTTAACTAAGCTGACATAAATTATCATTACGCCATCTTTTCTATTAATTAACAGACAGAAAGCATGAAAGTTGGCAAGATGAAGAGCAAGTGCTTGGCTCCAAAGAAGTAAGTCAGCAATGAAACTGACCTGGCAAGCATTAGTTGAATGGAAAGCAAAAGAGGCTGCATCAAAAGTAGTTTTTGATACAGCCTCTTTGTTTTAAGAACTACTGAATTTTATTGGTCTTTTACTACGGTTCTTTTTAATATTTCAGAATCGTCATTTCCTATGATTCGAAGAATATAAACGCCCTTAGGCAACTCTCCTAATTCCAGTCTTAAACTAGATTGTCCCATTTCAAGGCTAAATGGTTCAGCCATCACTTGTCTGCCCATAATATCAGTTACAGACACTTCCACTTCTTTGCTTTCCAGACTGCTGGCATTAATAGTAATGGCTCCAGCAAAAGGATTAGGATACACTTCTACTTCCAGTCCACCATCTTCATTAGGTACATAGTTTTGATGATCTGCTATCTTTCTACCCCCATTAGAAGGCTGATGCAAGTTGTATATACCATCCAGATCATAACCATCGGCCAAGCCCAGGAAGATGTTCTTCTTCGTTACATCTTTAACCTTAATGTATTTAGCCTTTTGCAAACCAGAAGTTGCCAGATCAAAATCGCCGTTTTGACAAGTAGAACCGACACTATAAAACTCGCTTCCATCTTCAGAAACAAACACCTCTGCTTTTTCAGGATAGATAAAACAAGGCAATTCTAAAGGACCAAAGCTGCTTTCGTACACTCTGAAATCATCACCTTCCAGGTCGTACATATAATTATCCAGCTCCAACACTATTTCTCCACTGAAACCAAGGCTTACAAAATTATAATAGAAATTCTCCAGCGGCTCGCCCAAGGCTTTATCAGGGTTGCTTCTTATAAAAGAAACCGGCCAGCCATTGGCTCTATTCCCTTGATTGAAACTAGTAATTGAGGCTACGGTAAAGTTGTTCTCAACCACCTCATCCGCAAATTGAAAACGTGCTGTAACAGGCAGGTGATCGGAGGTATTGTAAGCATAATCACTATCATAAAACTGGTATCCTACTCTTGCAGAACCTTCAAGGAAATACTCAGCCGCTTCATCAGACGCTATGATATGATCAATCACATTTTCATAAAAAACATAAGTTCTCAGGCCTTGATTACTAAGTGATAAAGTGAGCAACTTATACTCCGCTGTATCAGCTATGTACTCTTCATAAGTGCTTACTGTGGTAGAAACATCTGCCACTGTCACATCCAGATCATCGTTAAAATCACCCAGCATAATCAGATTGGCATCGCTATAATAAGCATCAAGAGAGTCTTTTAATACTTCCACATCATACTTACGCATGTCATACCTGCTTTGGGCATCGCTGCTACTATTAGCTCTGGCGTGCACTACCAGCATATTTATTTTCTCTGTAACTCCTTCTATGGTTACATCTGCTTCTAGCATAAAAGGCAGCCTTCCGCTAGCCCAAAAACGATCTCTGGCATCTGGGTAGCCTACTAGATAAGAGTCATCTCCACCATTATACAAAGGATGGATAGTAGATAGCAAGGCTCTGGAAGCATCAAAATCAGGAACCACAGTGCTGGTATTATAAATAAACCCAACTTTCTGACTATTATCATACTGCCCGGGGTTTGAAACATAACTGGAAAGGAAATAATCATAACCGGCCATTTCGCTCACCATCTGATCGAATAAAACGGTATCTACAATTTCTTCTACGGCTATAATATCAGCATCTAACGCTAATAGAATGGCCTTTACACTATCTTTCTGAACAGCATCTGCAGCCGGCGCATTGCCTTCATCTCCAAACCACTCTATATTCCAGGCTGCCACATCAAAGGTAGACTCACGAGGAATTTCCAGATCTTCACCATCGGGTACATAAGGAGAAGCACAAGGCAAGTCAGACACCTGTCTTGGTAACAACTGATATACCGCCTGGTATCTACCCACCACGCCGGTGATAGCACTACAGGCTTCTGGTTGCTCATACCCCACTAGTTCTTGAACATCGGCATCTATTCTTAACTCACCAGAACCACTGGCATCTGATAATGCATAGTTTGAATTACCAAAAAGGATATCTCCAGGGTTAGGAAAAGTAGTATTCACTACAGTCACTAACTCTCCAGGATGAGCCGAAAGCTCGCTTAATGTCACCTGCTGCGGAACAATAGGATTTGTTGCCGGACCAAAATCCATCACATTACTCACTGTACCCAGCTGTACTTGATCATTAAAAGCCTCTGTAACGCCAGACACCTCTATGCTATCACCAATGTTAAATACTCCATTACCATGAACAGCGGCATCAAAAATAGCTATTCCGCCTGTGCTGTCTTGTATGTAAGCCGGGCCAGCCAGCTGATCACTAACGGTTATAATTCCTTTCACTGTAACTGAAGTACCCAAAGGCAAAGCTCTGGCTTCAGCTATAGTTTGAAGCTCTCCAGGAGGTAAAATACCACCATTCTCAGCACCAGGAGTTGGTGCCGCTGTAACATAAGCACTGGTATTTCTTGCTCCTCCACTTCCATTAGGCATGCGCTGTAATGACTCGTTGTCTTTATCTCCCCCTTCATTTTCATTGAGTTGTGGCTCTCCTGAGTTGAGTAATACCAAAAGCTCAGCATCATCGCTATCATCTGTATCATACACTACAGCGTCTACCAGATTAGTGGTAGTGACGAGTGTGCCAGAAGGGAAATCAGCTGCTGTTCCCTGATAAAGCGCTACGGCATCAGCACCATTTTGCAAACCATTATTTGAAAATACCAGGTCTACGTTAGCTACAGCAGCATTTCCTAAAACAAAATAACCATCTGCATTAGTGGTATATCCGGCAAGATCAAAAGCGTTATAGCTGGCATCTCCATTTCCATTGAAAAACACCACCACAAAACCATCTAATGCCACATTACCTACGCCTCCATCATAGAGTTCCACAAATTCTTCCTGATCAGAACCCGGAGTATCTGCATCTACTTCATTAATGATTAGAGTTACAGCCTCTGTAATACTGGTGTTAGCCGCTCCGGGAGTAGGTAATGCCGCCACGTAGGTGCTAGTATTCCTCAGCCCTCCTTCTCCATTAGGAAATCTCTGTAATGAATGAAAATCTTTATCTCCTTCCCCATCTTCGTTAACCTGCGGTTCATCGGCATTGAGCAAGGTTAGTAATTCTGTATCATCAGCATCATTAGTATCATAAACTATAGCATCTATTAGGCCTGTTGATGTAATAGCTGTGCCCGAAGGGAAGTCTGCAGCATTTGCTTTATAAAGGGCAACGGCATCGGCTCCATTTTGTAGAGTGTTTGAACCAAACGTTATTTCTACATTATTCACTCCGGCATTGCCTAACACAAAATAACCATTGGCATCAGTGGAATATCCTTCCAGATCATAGGCCTGATAGCTTAAATCATTACTGCCATTGAATAATACCACTACCAAACTATCAAGAGAAGTATTACCTACTCCTCCATCATAAAGCTCTATGAATTCGGCGGTATCAGTTCCTTCTGTATCAGCATCTATTTCATTGATTAGCACGGTCACCACAGGGGTTGGCGGAGTTCCTCCAAAACTTTGACCTGTATTAATCGCTGCATAAGTACTAGCCTGGGCACTTTGCCAGCTAAAGTCAGAATACACTGAACCTGTACCTCCCAACTGCAATGAATATCCTACAGGAGTAGAACTGGCTTCATCTACACCAATATCAGTGCTAGTCAGTCCGTCAGCAAGTCCGCCCACAGCCATAAAGCTACCCTCGTAACTTAAGAACTGCACCACATTAGAGCTGGCATCAATTAGTGCAATGCCATCCGGAGAACCATTTTGAAGACCTGTTTCATAAAAAAACAAAGTTCCATATCCATTGTCTTGATTAGGCAATGTACCTGTAAGGCTCTGAGTGCTATAAGCAGCACCACCGTTACCATTATAAAAAACTAAAGACCACCCGGTAAGATCTGACCCTGCGGGTCCTGCTATTTCTACGCCCTCCTCAGTATCTGCACCTGCATTATCATAATGTATCTCATTAATGAAAATGCCCTGAGACCAGGCTGACGATGAGACCACAAATAGAAAAGTAAGCAGCAATAGCTGACTTAAGTAAAATTTCCTCATTATTTAAAAGGTTTAGAATTGATAATTTTATTATGTGAAAATTAGCAATACCAAAGACTTTAAAGAAGAAAATTAAATTATATTTACTTTATCATAAAATTAAAAAAGGTTGAAAACCAGTGATTTCCAACCTTTTCATCTTTCGCCTATAAAAATTCCTTATGTTATTTGCTGGCCACAGACTGATCTTTAAGCTCCATAATCTGATAAAGAGATTCATCTATTTTAGCCTTATGATCTTTAAGTAAGATGTATGTAGAAGCGGGTAAATCTTCTAAACCAAGTGCTTCATTATAATCTTCCCACGAAACCATTTCTCCTTTTCTACCTTCTTCCAGCATTGATTCTCCATCTTGAGAGCTTACCGCAGCCTTAAAATCCATCCATTTACGATGTATATCTCCTGCTATCGATGTACCGTCTTTCTTTACCTGACCTCCCAGGTTTTCAATTTCACCTTTCAGGTCATGACCAAATTGGTATCTCTGCTCTGCATAGGCTTTAAACAAGACTTTCAACTCCCCATCTTCAACATTTTCAGCCGCATCTTTATAGCCATATTCAGCATCATAATTTCTTTTAATTAAATGATTTAGCTTATCAATAATTATATTTTTATTACTAGTGTCCATAATATTCATATTTTGGTTTTGATACTTCATTTAGTACCAATATTTTGCCAGCCTATAATTATACCTTAATCCGTGCGTTTAGTTTAAAAGATGAGTAAAAGGCTCCATATAGTGTGATTATAATTTCCCAATTTACTGAAGTAAAAACCAATAATCTTCCACATATGAATATGGTTAAGAATTTGCACTGCGAGAGAATAAAACCTTACACAATCAAACCAATAATTATTAATAATGGAACTCGATGAACTATTGCAACGCCAACTAATAAGCAAGAAAATCTATCATCCTATTTATGGAGAGATAGGCTCCATTTCTGATATTTTAACTACCAGCAAGAAGTATATAGTCTTCAAAGAAAGAAGTTTACAAAACCTGACCTCATGTAGCAATATTCTAAGAGCTATTCCGGCCAGTAGTTTTTATATTGACACTCAAACCAACGAGCTCATGGTTAATTTTTCATCTCAATGGATTACTGAAGCTCCTAAGTTTACTCTTCAAGATTTAGAATCGGATCAAATAACACTACTAGCTAAGCTAGATTCTTATTATGATCCGCAAAATAAGCTCTTTGTTACTTATAGTTAAAAGTAAATCTCTTGAGCTAGTCTATAGGTATTGGCGTGGGCTTCGATTATATATTTAATCTCTTCGGAGTACCCACCGCCCATAGAAACCACCATGGGTAGTTGATTATCCTTAGCTGTTTGCAGCACCATTCTATCTCTCTCCTTACACCCCTGGATACTTACTTTTAACCGCCCCAGCTTATCCGTACTCAAAATATCTACACCTGACTGATAAAACAAAAAGTCTGGCTCTACTTGCTGAATAAGGTTTTTAAGGTTGACTTCCAGCGTTTTCAAATAAAAATCATCAGTAGTATGGTCTGGTAAGCCTATATCCAGATCACTTTGCTCTTTATGCATTGGGTAATTTTTAGCACCGTGCATGCTAAAAGTAAAAACCCGATCTTCTCCGCCAAATATTTCAGCGGTGCCATTGCCCTGATGGACATCCAGATCTATGATCAATATCTTTTTAGCCAGGTTTTGATTTAATAAATAATAGGCCGCTATTCCCTGATCATTAAGCAAACAGAAACCTTCTCCTCTATCCGTAAAGGCATGATGGGTACCACCTGCAATATTCATAGCTATGCCATTTTCAAAAGCATATTGAGTACAATCCATAGTACCCTGAGCAATGGTAATCTCTCGCTCTACCAAACCGGCACTCAGAGGAAAGCCAGATTTCCTAATTTCACTTTTAGTTAACTCAAGGCCTTTTAGCCTCCTCCAGTACTCCGCATCATGGGCGGCCAAAATCATACTATCCGCCGCCTCACCAGGAGCAAAAAAGTTATCCTGACTTACTGTACCTTCATATAATAATTGCTCAGGCAAGAGCTCATATTTAATCATGGGAAACCTATGCTTTTCAGGCAAAGGATGCACATAATTGGGCTTCCAAGCTATTTTTAACATTATGATGCTTTTATTTACTAAACCTCTTTTTCCCGCCTCCAGATAGGAACTTGATTAAGCGAGGCAAAAGTTTGTAATACAAAGCTATGAAAAGGAAAATACTCATGAACCACATCATCATAATATTAAAGGTCACGGTATCTATTAAGGATCCAAAAAATGGCTTCTTAGGAGCAAAAAACTTGGTTCTGTAATCTAATGGATTTTTCGGATGGTAAGAATCAAAATAAATAGGATATACTTTTTGAATTAATCTGCCATCATATTCTATTACCCTATAAGCAGTATTAGTATTTTTCAAAGCCAACATGATGGCTTCATTTTCATACATCATTTTAAGAGAATCAAAAGATTCCTGACTGCCGAGCGTGCTTACCAGTTGCTGCACTTTATCATCTTGCGCTGTCATGGCCTTTTTATAGCGGTTAATATACAGCTGCCTTAATACGTCTAAAAAATGATCAGTATTTTCAAAAGTTGACGAATCAAACTCCTGAATGGTTAGTTCATTAATCAATGATGCACTATCTACGCCCAGTTCATTAAGCTCATTAGAAATTTCATTTCTTAGCAAGGCTAAAGCACTTTCCAGATCATCGTTATTATTACTTAGCTTCCTGTGCATGTTATGGAAAACATAAGTCAGCTCTGACTGCAGCTTGGGTATATAATAAAGCTTTTTGTATTCAGCATTCGCTTTATCTTTATCTATATCATAAAATTCCTTTTCAAAAGTATTCTCTTTGAATTGCGCCACCATAGAAGCCTCAAAGGCCCATCTCGAGGCCATCATATCACCCACTACAGGTACACCTTCCATAGTAGTTACCTGCGGATTAAACTTATCAAAACTTACCACCACTCCACTGAGCACCAGCTGAGGAATAAGTATGATAGGGATGAGAATGTAAATAGTAACAGCTGAGTTAAAAGAAGCCGATATATTTAACCCTAGCATATTAGCAAAGCAAGAACAGCTGAAAAGGATCAGCCACAGGTTAAAACTAATATCATGGATTTCCAGAATATGATTGCCTATAAATACAAATGAAGCGGTTTGCAGGGCGCTTATACCAAAGAGAATTACCACTTTAGAGAACAAATAACTACTTCTGCTAAGGTTTAGAAAATGTTCCCGTTTCCTTATTTTCCTATCTCTAAATATTTCTTCAGCACTTACCGTAAGCCCCATAAACAAGGCTACTATAATGCTCATAAAAAAGTAGATAGGAATATTATCATTCTTAAAGAACGAATAGCTGGCATCATCTTTACCGATAGTGGCATAATACCTTACCAGGTAAGCCAGAAAAAGCGCCAATAATGGTGCTTGCAGAATATTAATGGCCAGGTACTGCATATCTTCTGACTTAGAGAGAATATCACGGACAAAGTAAACTTTGAACTGCCTCCACCAATTAGGAATATGCTGTGATACTTTAATTGGGTGAGTTACCTGTTTTACCTTCGGGATTTTTATACGCTCTCTGAAATACTGATACCACTGACCGGGAGACACCTTTCTCTTATCAGTATGTCGCCCATATTCATTTACTATTTTGGTTTCTATTATGCTGAAAATCTGCTCAGCATTTATATTACCACATTCAGGACATGAGCTCTGATCTTTATTAGCCGCGTTTATTATTTCTTTAAAATAAGTCACGGCCGCCACCGGATTACCATAATAAATTTGCAGCCCACCTACGTCTAAAATCAAAAGGCTATCAAACATTTTAAAGATATCTGATGATGGCTGATGGATCACCACAAACACCATTTTACCTCTCAAAGATAGCTCTTTGAGCAAGTCCATTATATTTTCAGAATCTTGACTGGACAAGCCTGAGGTCGGTTCATCTACAAATAGTACGCTGGGCTCTCTAAGTAACTCCAAACCAATATTTACCCTTTTCCGCTGCCCACCACTTATGGTTTTTTCTAATGGTGAGCCCACTTTCAGGTTCTGAATTTCAATGAGCCCAAGGTTAGCCAGCACTTTATTCACCAGCGCCTCTGTTTCTTCTTTTGAGTATTGCTCAAAGCAAAGCCTTGCTGCATAATAGAGGTTTTGAAATACAGTGAGTTCCTCTATCAGCAGATCATCTTGAGGGATATAGCCGATCACACCTTCCATAGCTGATGGCTGCTCATGGATGTCAATACCATTAATCAGCACCCGGCCGCTAGATGGTTTTTCAGAGCCATTGATAACATTAAGCAAAGTAGACTTGCCAGAGCCACTGGCTCCCATGATGCCTACCAGCTTACCACCTTCTTCTGATATATTTACATTTTGAAGCCCCGCTCTACCACTCTTAAAGTGATAAAATAAGTGTTCTGCGCTAAAGGTAATCTCACTCTGCTCTTGCCTGCGGAGGTAAGTTCCTACTATGTCACTGTAATAAATGGTTTCAATCTTATTCCCCCGAATAGTGCTACCCGTTGGAAAAATATCAATCTTTCTACTTTTTAAAGGAATGGCGTTTAAAGTAAGTGCGGATATACCGAGATATTTGATAAAATAGGTTTCAATATCTCTCAGCCTTAAAATGGCAATTACCCCGGTCAGGTTTTTAGATACCAGGCGTGGCCCTTTCAGGTCATACTCTCCTGAGCCTTCATCTATAATAAGAATATCTTTAGAGGAAAGCTCTTCCAGATCATAGGCCGTAACAAAATTACGGACCGTTACCATATCCTTACGGGAAATCTTTAGCGCCTCCCCGATATAAAATATAAGATTACCCTGACGCTCAGAAATCTCTCCATCAGCAAAAACCAGCTCTATGATTTTTACCGCCAGCACCATCTTTTGCTGCGAAGTTAAGGCTTTGTTCACCTCTTTAGTGATGGCCATAATACGTGACCAATCCTCAACAAATTCGACTGTTTCTGTATCTACATGATCAAGATCTACCTTGGTGCTTCCCACATGTTCACAACAAAGCTTATCAAAAAGCCCCAGATATACACCTACCAACTCCTGACTTACATGTAAGGATATAAATTCTTGAATATTATCTCGCTCAGCTTCTGTTACTCTCTCTTTTGCAACTATGGCAAACAGCTGAATAATTGCCTTTAGCAGGTCTTCACTCATTTACTCTACCTCATAAGGTTTTGAAACGCCTGACAATTAATAAAACGATAGAGATGAATGCAACTCAAAAGAATAATTTTATTGAATAAATAAACGCATTTCTTTCAAAACACCTTTTTAGCTACACATAATCTCTTATTCTGCATACTTTCTCTTCACATCTACTGCTCTAAACAGCATATCAGATGACTGTAAGATCTTATTTTTAAGGTGCGCCGGATAGTTATGATGCGCGTACAAAAACATGTTTACCTCATCTTGAGCAGCCACAGAACTATGACCACCTAATGTAGTGCTCAGCCATCTTTGCGGAAAGAATATATCGCCTGTTAATTGTACTTCTTTCAATAATTCCAGGCTTGGCGTTATATACTGTACTGAAGTTTCGGCACGGAGCGGATGATGCAAATACGAAAGTGCGGTAAGCACCCAGTCTTCGTTTTCTCTATTTTTCGGATCTTTTAGTTTTTTAAAGAAATCATTTCTTACTGCAGAGTCAGCAGATAAAGCAGGCATCACAAATTTAAATTTGGTTTTTCTATCAGGGTTAGAAATTCGCTCTAACTGCTCTTCTAATATTTGTTGATAACCATCTACCTCACGCACTGCTAAGCCATAGGCCAGGTTAGTATAATCGCTTTCTGAAAGGGTAAGCCCTTCCACCTCAGTATCATGAGACCAAAAGCTTCTTAATATTGCCTCGCCATGAGACGTGGTGGTTATAGAAGTGAGCATCTGAAAGAAGGTTGATTTCAAATTCTCCGAACTGGTATTAATAGCCATATTCAATGCAATTCCTTCTAGCTGACCGGCCACTTTTTGCTGCTTTTCTTCTGTGTAGAACTTCCAAAAAATATCTTTAATAACATCTGTGATATAAGAAACAATTAAAGCTTCCTTCTCCTTCACTATACTTTTAACACATCGGTCCATTAGTGCTTCTGGAGCTATCTGAGCCCTAAGCATGCTTTCATAAAGGTCTATCCAAACGGCCGCTCTCAATACAGGATCCTGCAGAGAATCTACATTAGCCAATAGCCATCCTTTGGTTTGACTTCCTAATTGAAAATAACCATACCCTAAGCCACCACCATTAGTAAAGACATAATTAGGCTCTTGTTTCCCCTTCATATCCAAGGCTTTAGGATCAGTTAATAAAGGGGCAGGTGTAAAATATAGAGAATCTTCATTGCCTACCATCAGGCTCAGGTCTTGTTTCCAACCTTTTGAATTATTCTTAGCCCCTACACGCGTATAGACATCAAATTTGCTAATGGTCTTTTTGCCTTTGCTCTTCATGTAAAAATACACTGAGGGCATGCCTGCTTCTTTCACCCAACTTCTATTCCATTCATCAATATCAAAATCCGCATCTTTAGCCATAATAGCTATCAGATCATCCCAACTGGCATTATCAAAGGCAAATTGCTTCAAATATTGCCTCAATCCATTTTTAAAGGCTTCCTCTCCCATAGCATCTTCAAGCATATGCATTACCACTGGCGCTTTATGATAGATGATAGAACCATATACCGTTCCTGCATTTTTCAGGTTCTCCAAAGGCTGCTGAATAGGGTGCGTGCCCTGGCTACGATCTACATCATACGCCGCTGGGTAGTGAGACATTAAAAATTGCAAATCATGATTGATATCTGGAAAACCCGGGTTTACAATCTTAGAAGCCATAAAGTTGGCAAATACCTCTTTGAGCCAAACATCATTAAACCACTTCATAGTAACCATGTCTCCAAACCACATATGAGCGGTTTCATGTGCTATTAACTGCCCCTGCCCCATTTGCTGTCTGAGCGTGGGTGATTCATCTAATAACAACGAATTAGACTTATATAAAATAGCGCCAGGATGCTCCATGCCTCCATATTGAAAAGAGGGAATAAGCACAAAATCGAATTTTTCAAAAGGATAAGGTTGCCCGGTATATTCTTCCAACCATGATAAAGCCTTGCTGTGCCAGTCAAAAATAGCGTCTACGTTTCTATTTACTTTAACAGTATCCGTTTCACGGTGGTACATGTTCATTTCCCGGCCATTAACATGCCTGGTGATTTTCTCCATTTTACCAGCTGCAAAAGAAAAAAGATAAGTGCTTATTAACGGCGAAGTATTAAAATCATAAGTAGTTTTAGAGCCCTTGTTAGATGTTTTGGCTACTGAAGCATTGGCCACCGCCTGCCACTCAGATGGTACGGTAAGTGATAAATTAAACTTGGCCTTTAAATCAGGTTGATCAAAAATGGGAAAGCAAGTAGAAGCTCTGTCTGGCACAAATAGCGTATAAAGGTATTCATCATGCCGGTTTAGAGACTGATCTCCCGCTATAAAAGTGATTTGTATTTCGTTAGCCCCCTGCTTTAAGTAATCATCAGAAAGAATGACGTGTTCATTTCTTACTACAGGATCTACTTCCTTATCATTAATAATTACTTTTTTAATATTTTCTGGTTTGGCATTAAAATCCAGTGCCACCAGTGTTTTTTCGGTAAGATCAAAAAACACTTTTTCCTCTCCTAATATTGAATCGGTGACCTGAACAGGTATGTCTAATGACAGGTCATATACAACGTTACTGATATGAGCTTTTCTATCTTGCGCCAGCTTTAGCGGAATACCCTTTGCCAAACGTGGATCTTCACGTTTTGAACAACTCCAAACCGCCATAATGCCAACTAACAATAAAAGTTTGAGGAAATGTTTACGATACATGTCATAAACATAAAAAATAAAATCTAAAAGTACATATCCGGAAGGTTTTTACAGAAAAAACCAGGTCATTAATAGGATTCAGTGATTAAACTGAACCAATAATGATCGTACATTGAATTATCATCAGTATTTCTGAGAGATATCCTGTCCTCATATGCATTTGCCAATTGAGCATAAATTAAGGTATCTGCTTCTCCTGCAGCATCATTAACCACCAACAAAAGTGATTTATTTTCACCACTCCCTTGTATTGACCAATAGCCTACCCCACTTGGCGCATCTACACAGCAGCTGTCACAACCAGGGTAGTTGACTATAGCTCCATTATCAAACTCCAGGGTATTATCAGCATGAAACCTGAAAGTATTATCAAGACTGCGAGCGCTAAACAAGCTACAGGTAGTATCATAGACATACTGCAATTGATCCTCATTGGGACTTATATGCCAAGATTTCCCATCATTATTTGCAAGAAACTCCCTAATAAAATATTCACTTCCATAGGTTTCTTCTTTGAGACATGCCATCATCAACATAGGCACAAGCAGCAGTAGAGTATATTTCATAAATGAATTAAAAAGTCTCCCAATTTTATAATTATGAAATAAATATCACAATTATATTGAAAGATATTTCACACTAACTCATAAAACATACGCCTGCATCTCACCAAAACTTCATTAAGCATCTTTCGATCAGGCGCTTCAGGCAGATCTGAATCATTATAGCATTCAGACAAAGTTTCTACAATGCCTTTAGCCTGAGTAAGTAGCTCATCATAGTCAAAATCGCCTTGTTTAATACTTAAAAGAAAGTCTCTGTCATTACGCCTCACTTTTAGCTGGCCAGATTCTGCTATTTCTCTACACATACGCAAAAGCCTGAAAGTATGCATCATGTTTTTAGCATCATAATTTTTACCATGCTCCAAGGTGTTCTGATAGCGCTGATCATTTCTTTTTTCTACCCACTCCCAGTATTCTTTATACTCTTTGCAGTAAGTAGAATAACCCGACTTATTAAATGACATGTAAGCCAGCGGTTGCATTCCTTTAGGCACACTGCTCAGCGTGACATCATTAGAATCATTGCTCTGTACGATACCCTTAAAGCCAGAAGCTCCATAGTATAAACCATAAACATCATGCATATGAGGTATTTTTGCCAGGCCACAACTACTTGCATCAATACCATGAGCCGTTAGGTAATCTTGTACTGGCACAGCTCCCTGTCCTTCAGCAACAAAGCAAAAATCAAGCACTCCTTTTCTCTCTTTCTCTACCGGATTAACAATTTTCTTCTTGAGTCCTTTAGCCTTGCGTACCTGAGTAATGGCATATCCACCAAAAGTATCTTCACACTTTTTAGACAACAGTTGCAAACCCCTTAATTGCTCAAAAACAGGATGCATGTACAAAATAGTGTCTTCCGGGCTATATAACATTTCTAAAGCACCGGGATTACTCTTAGTAAGCAACTCTACAAACCGCTTGAGCTCATAGTAAACAATATCATTGGTATCATTACTGACCTGATCAATATAATCAAGGCCAAAATACTCCTCCTCAGGCAATATAAATACGCCTTTGATATCTTCATCAGAATGCTCAGTAGCCAAACCATAAGCATGGCTACCACTGAGGCATTCATATATTATTATTCCCTTTTCTTTTAACTCAGCTACAGTCATTACTCCTCACTATTTTTCGATAAAAATCTTCTAACTCTTCCATATTTCTGTTTACCGCTCCGGGTAATGTAGGGGCTACTTCTTCATTTTTACGTGTTGACAGAAGTAGAAATTCATCTATTAAGGCATCTTTAGGATGAAAATACCCTTCACTTTTACCTGATTTTAAATCAATAAGCTCTTCTATTTTATGCTTCAATTCAGGTGAAAGAATCTCAAACATCTTATTCATCTCTATTGGAGGTATGGCATTCATTTCTCTTACCCAGTTGGCACATATTGTTGCTCTGATAGCATAAAAATAACTTTTCAGCTTCACTTCTTCATCAGACTGAAAACAAGCATCTATATAGCGAGAAGCCATATTATGGTAATGATACATAGTAGACACTGGCGAAAAACAACTTTGAGCCAATCGCCATAGTTCACTTAGCAAATCAATATCTTGCAGCTTATATATAACAGGCGATTGCAAGCGCTCCAGCACCGAAACATTAGATTTCCACATTAACTTCAACACCTTACCTACTTCCCAGCCAGTAATATCAAGTTCCTGATTAATAAATTTCTCAAATGAATCCTTCTTATTGGTGAGTGATAAGTGCCAATCCATACTTTTTACATATATGCATCGCACATCATAATCGCTATCAGGAGAAGGAAAACCCCAGGCTCTGGAGCCCGTTTCACATGCAAATAGTATTTTAAGTGCATCACTCTCTTCTATTTGCTCCAACTGCTTTTGTATTACCTTTTTCATTATTAGCTCTGTTTTGATAATGCAAACTAAGAGCATAAGTACGCAGTGTTTTTGCGTAATTATGTTTTTTGTTAAAATTTAATTTAACAATGCTAATTTTCATGAAGCCTACTAAACAAGAGACAGGTAACTATTAAGCTAATTAATGAGGCTGAAATCATAGACACTATTACATGACCATATTGTGATATTTCCAAACCACACCAAAACCTAACAATGAGTACTAAGGCAGCTATTCCTATAAAAAGCAACCAAAATTTCAGTTTCGGTTTTATTAATGTCACTTCGTTTTTCGGAAGTCTACTTACTGTAATCACAATAAAAATTAAGCCTACCAGTGTACTAATATGTTGTAAACACTTAAAGTAAGGAATGGTGTATCCGAACAGGGAAATATGATAAGCCAAACCAGGAATAGCTTTAACAAAATACCCATGTTCATGCGTAAAAGCATCCCAAAACAAATGAGATAAGGTTCCTAACACAATCGAAATAGTCACAACAAAAAAATGACTTCTGAAATATCCATTCCAATGAAAAGATTTCCATTTCGAAAACCTTAACTGAAAATAAAACGGGAGATGATCAAAAAGCTCATTACGTATGACTCCATGAAAAATGAAGGCCAATAAAAGTGCTAATGGTAAATCAAACCAGAATATGCCATTAATAGTATGACTGTAAATACTATTCACCCTCATTCTTATAAAATACTCAAAATCAGGCACCATACTGCCAATTATCAGCCCGGTAAGAGAAAACCAGCGCTTTGATAAAAGGCCAAAAGGCAGAACCACGGCAGGATGCGAGAAAGTAAAAGGCATAATTGATACTATAAGCTCCAATCAATACTATCAATAATTTATCACTTCCAACACCGCTACTTTACAAAAAAGGAAACTTATTCTCATAAATATCGTTAGGAAAACTAACTAGTTTAACTAAATAATATGGATATATTAGTCGATGCACTTACTACGGTGATTTCCGGATTACACAAAACCATCAAGAGATCTTTTGCTGATAGTTCATCATTTTCTTTAACAGAGTTACAGACCATAGCCCTGATTAACCGTAATGAGAAAATATTACCTTCAGAGCTAGCGCATAAAACTAAAATTACCACCCCCAGCATGTCTCAGATTTTAAAAGGAATGGAAGAACGGGGAATTATTAGCCGCACTTCATGTGTCTCTGATAAAAGAAAAGTTTTCATATCACTCACTAAAGCCGGAAAAGATATTGTAGAGCAGGCACGCTTTAGCAGAAATGAAGCTTTGAGAACATTAATAGATGCAAGACTCAATGCCAATGAGATTAAACTACTGGAACAGGCCCTGCCAATACTTCAAAAATTAAATGCTTAATTTCTTATATGAGCAGAATCCAAAACACTTTTAGAGCCCTACAATCACCGAATTTCAGGATTTTCATTACAGGTCAGGCCATCTCCAGGATAGGCACCTGGATGGAACGTACTGCGGTGAGCTGGGTGGTCTATGAAATGACTCACTCCACTTTTATGCTGGGTCTCACCTTATTTATGTCTCAGATTCCTTCTTTTATATTTTCAATTTATGGTGGCATTGTGGCTGATAGATACAACCGCCATAAAGTAGTTATGATTACGCAAGTAGCCTCTATGCTGCAGGCCGGCCTACTGGCTGCACTTGTACTTCTTGGCTATGCGGAAGTATGGTCTATCTTAGCAATCACCACTATTTTAGGAATTATTAATGCTTTTGACGTACCTGCACGTCAAACGCTAGTACATCAACTGGTAGACAAGCCGGAAGATGTGTCTAATGCCGTAGCACTTAACTCTTCAGTAGTAAACATAGCCAGATTAGCCGGCCCGGCCTTGTCAGGACTAATACTCAGCACATTAGGGGCGGGAGTTTGTTTTTCCATTAATGCACTCAGCTACCTGGCCGTAATTCTATCATTGTTATTTCTGAAGCTTAAACCTCAGATTATAAAACTTAAAAAACAAAGTAGCTTTAACGAGATTAAAGAAGGACTGTCGTACCTTAAAAATCATCCTTTGTTGGCTCCACTCACCTTGTATTTGAGCGTAATAAGCTTACTGGTTTTACCTTACAATACTTTATTGCCTGAGTTCGCTAAAGAAGTATTTCATGGCGGAGCCGCCACTTTTGGCTACATTTCCAGCTGCATAGGTTGTGGTGCTTTAGTAGGCACTATTTTCCTGGCTTCACTGAAAGATGAGAGGAAACAATCCATGGTATTAATAGCCAACGCCTTCTTGCTGGGCGTCAGTCTTATTGTTTTTGCTTTCGCGAAAAATCTGAACCTGGCCTTATTTATTGCCACTATCTCAGGTTTTAGTGCTTTAACACAGTCTACCATTTGCCTTTCTATCATACAAACACGCTCCGATCCTGACATGAGAGGACGCATGATAAGCCTGTTTGCTATGGCATTATTTGGAACACTACCTTTTGGCAGTCTTATTATTGGTTGGCTTTCTAACCTTATAGGCAGTTCTTTTACTGTAATGGTTCAAGGTATAATCTCAATATTAATAGCAGCCTCTTTCTTTAAGGTATTTAAAAACTCAAAAGATACTCATCATCAGCTAGCTAAAAATGGCGGATGAGATATAATTAAATCGAAAACATTTATTTTAGTGTTAGACCAATTTTTAATTAAAAAATATAAATCATAGACCAATGTCCATAAACAAAGAATCAGAATTAGTAGGAATGCAAAATATAAGTGAAATAGTAGCACTTACCCTTAAGAAAATGAGAGAGTACACTAAGGTGGGCATGACTACTAAAGAAATAGACGAATATGGAGGCGAAATTCTGAAAAGTTATGGTGCTAAATCGGCCCCTTTTGAAACTTACGGTTTTCCTGGTTATACCTGCATCAGTGTAAATGAAGAAGCTGCCCACGGCATACCTTCAGACAAAAAAGTATTGAAAGAAGGCGATTTAATCAATATTGATGTTTCCGCAGAATTAAACGGTTTTTGGGCTGATAACGGCGGGTCTTTTGTAGTAGGTGAAGACATCCATAACCACCAACCATTAGTAGACGCCTCTAAAGAAATATTACAAAAAGCCATTGGCCGCATCAAAGGAGGTGTTAAAATAGCAGATATAGGTCATATTATAGAAACAGAAGCCAGAAATTCAGGCTTTAAGGTAATCAAAAACTTAGCAGGACACGGCGTAGGCCGCAGCTTACACGAGAAGCCAGACAGCATACTAAATTACAGAGTGAGGAGCAACCGCGAGAGGTTTAAAAAGAACACTACTGTAGCCATTGAAACGTTCATTGCTACCAATTCTACTTTTGCCGTGGAGCTGGAAGATGGCTGGACGCTGGTAGGCAACAAAGGAGGGTACATTACTCAGCATGAGCATACTATTCTGGTAACTGATAATGCCCCTGTTATCCTCACCAAGAACAATGAAATCTGGAATTAACCGAAGTTTGAAAGACTGGTGCAATTATAACAGGTCGTAAAAGTGATCTAGCTTTTTGCTTAACCAAGCATTATAAAATAAAAACCCCTAAAGAGCTTAAAATGCTACTTCGGGGTTTTATATTTTGGTTTAAATGAACTTCGTTACTCTACCATTAATCGGCTTAAGTATGTCTCATCACCAATGGTTATTTTGTACATATACAATCCATTAGGCAACCCAGTTAAATCCTGCGTAACTTGATGCGTACCTTCATTTTCCCATCCACTAGTGACCGGGAATAGCACTTGACCTTTCATATTAATAATCTGTATTTCCACATGCTGTCCTTCTTTCAAAACATATTTCAAGGTTGATGTATTATCAGCAGGATTAGGATAGTGCGCCAGTTCTGAAATAACCTCAGATTGCCCTTGTAGTCTGGCTAAGTTTGCTCCTTCTCCACTTGTATTACCAACCAAACTAACCGCAGCCTGATCACTACCATAAGCATCATTACTTACAATAATTATTTCATCACTATCTCCGGTACTATCTTGTGGAGAGTAAGTAACTGGAATTTGCAAGGATAGTCCCGGTGCAATATTAAACGGCCCCTCCAGACTTATATCAAAATTATTATTCTGATGAGAAATGCTTGTCACCGTTAAATTATCGGCACCAGTATTCGCTATTGAAAAGGTTATGCTTGCAGTAGAATCTACAGCCACTGCACCAAAATCTAACTGAGCAGGAACAACATTAATCTGTGGGGAACCTACTACTTCCACTTCAAAAGGGATAGTTATTTCTTCCTGAAAAGGATCATCTGTATTCAGCACCAGATTATTAAAATAAGTACCTGCATTAACTCCCCTACTATCAACAGCCACCTCCACAACAGCACTATCACCTACCGCAACAGTACCACTTACAGGAGAAACAGAAAGCAGGTCAACCGGTTTGTATATAGCTATAGCCAAGCTATCTTTCAAAATCTGTCCATCAAAAGTCACTTCAACGCCATCAGAAGCATCAGCATTTTCTATGCCTACGGTAGCCGCATAAGCTGGCCACACTTCAGGCAAATTATCTGGTGTTTCCAGCTCTTTGTAGTAGAAATAAATATTGCCAGATGAAGTAAGCACCACCTGAAAAGTAAACAAGGCATCTCCCCAATAAGTAAATGACGCTTTTTTATCATACTGCACAATCAGGCGCTCTTCATTCACCTCATAATATATCTGCCCTTTAGTTAGTCCATCCCACATTGGAGCGATGTAATCATTAGGATCTCTATGGTAGTCATTAGGATCATTATTATGCGGAATAGGATCATTGCTCCTATCTGATGTAATATTACCAAAAGTAAGGTAGCCATACTGACTTATCTTCAAAGAAGTTTTCTCTTGTCCGTAAAATTCAAATATAAAAGGCAAATCTACCTCCCCTCCTGACGATGGCACTTCTACTCCTGACTCAGAAATATCATTCCATAAAAATGAAGGGCCTCCCACCTCATCGCTATCTTTCCAGGTGTAACCATAGTTCAAATCTTCTCCTTGCCCCATTATTACCACTTCAGCACTATCAGCAAAATCAGGGAAAGAATAATTTAGCACTGTCTGGCCATCATTAATTATTGTTAAAGGCACGGTAGTTATCTGACCTGACTCTTGACTTACAGCTACAGAATCAGGAGAAACTATAGCTTTAGGAGCATTGAGCAATGAACCCATAACCACATTAGAAATAGAAGAAACATTCCCGAAAAAGTCTATTGATTTCACTGCGAAATAATAAGTAGTACCAGGCTGTAAGTTACTCACTTCAATAGTGTCCGCTTTTCCGGCAGGCAATGGATAAGATACATCTTCAAATTTGATCGCCTCAGCGAAATTACTATCATTGATTGGCTGCGTTGAATATCTCAAATCATATTCCACCACGTTTCCACTATCAGCAGGTGCAGTCCATTGTAATGTTATGGCTCTTTGCGAAGAGCTTACCACTACCACATCATTGATAGTTTCAGGACCTTCATTATCATCTTCCTGCAAAGCATAATAAGCATTTAATCTTCCTCTGCCAGAGCCGGGAGCTAATGTGCTAACCACATCAGCCGAGCGCACTATTCTATCTTTCACCTCTTCCGGAGTGATATTTCCTGCGAATTTAGAGACAATTAAAGCCGCGACACCACTTACATGCGGACATGCCATGGAAGTACCGCTAGCCGTATTATACTCATCATCCAAAAAAGTGCTCATTACCGCTACACCTGGCGCCGAAACATCTATCCAGTCACCATAGTTAGAGAAATCCGCTCGCACATCATTATGATCAGTAGCTGCTACTGCCACCACTGGCTCGTAGTAACCTGGCCACCATTCTTCCCCGGTACCGTCATTGCCGGCAGAAAACACTACTACTCCGCCCTGCATAGGTCCATAAGGATTGCCATTTTCATCATACCCTGCTTCAGCTATGAAGTAGTCTATAGCATCTAAAACAGACTGCTCTACAACACCTGGAGAAGTATAATTCCAGCTATTTTGAGAAATAACAGCACCATTATCCGCTGCATAAATATAAGTCTCTGCAAAACCTCCTCTATTCTCATCGCTAAACACGCCACAAGACATGATCCTAACGCCGTCTCCACTACCACTACCTCCAGCAATACCAGCCACACCTATACCATTGTTAGATTCTGCAGCCACCGTACCTGCTACATGCATACCATGATCATTATACGGAACCAGTTCTCCTCTATCATTACCAAAATCATATCCATTCACATCATCGATAAAGCCATTACCATCATCATCGATGCCGTTACCGGGTATTTCATTTTGATTGACCCACATATTATCCATGATATCTTCATGCGTAACATCTACGCTCCAGTCTGTAACTGCCACAATCACTTCTGAGCTGCCTGTTTCCTGAGTCCAGGCATCTAACAAACTTATATCTGCCCCTGGCGTACCTCCTGTCTGCCCCGTATTATTATAGTGCCACTGATCAGCTAAGAAGGTATCATTAGATCCATTTTCTAAACTGAATCTGCTATAATCTTTAGAAGAAAAATCATCAATATTATCTATAGACTTATCCAAAATTAGCTCTGCCACCTGGATGTCAGGAAGTGCTTCATAGGATGACTTTACCGCACTTAGAGTAGCCTGATTTGAAGTGCTAGTGGCAGATTTGTCATAAATTATTTCATACCAGAGATGAAGGCCATGCGCTCTGTGTTTAGCTTCAAATTTACCAGCATCTCTAAACATGCGCCGCATAGATTTCACCCGATATTGCTCATTGACCTGATCTACCCGGCTAAGTCCGGTGAGTAACGCGCCCGTTCGTGAGATTGTAAAGGATCTGCTTTCCAAAGCTGAAGCTGCTTTTTCTGTGAGCTTGACCCTGATGATCTGAGATTTCTTGTCTTGCCGTTGCCCTTGTGCGGTGAATGCCAAAAACAACAGTCCATAAATAATTAAATGCACCACACACCCACGTGTGGATTTAATAAAGGTTTTCATTTTTAAAGGATTTAGGTGATTAATTTTAAAGGTGCTGAGACTAAGTAGTTTATGCTAAATAGCCAAAAAAACCTCTCTTTAATTACCATAAATTACCTTCATTGTTTAAACATTCACAGTTATTATGCCTTTATTTCCCTAATAAGTTGGCATTTCATTAGCCCATCTATCCTGCCATTTTAGTTAGAAAGATCAATAACACTCTTAATAGGTCTCTTGGACATATAGGCTACTTTTACCTTCTTATCTTCAGACTTCATTATGTACTCCAATTTATTAGCTGTATGAATATACCCATCAATTTGCTCACGACTAACAATCGTATCACCATTAACGGTATAAGAAAAAACAACATTATATTTATCAACTTTAGGTTCCCGAGGACTATATTTCGTCATATCTGTCCACCCCATACTATAGTCTACAGATATCAACTTTCCTTCTGTCCGGGAATCATACTTTAACAGCTTGAAGTAATTATCAATTAGCGGAGCAAACGATAAAGAAGAAAACAAAATGAGTACTCCTAATATAAGGCCTGCAGAAATCAGCATGCCTTTTAAACCTAACTTATTTTTAGTGGGTTCAACTTGCTTCATTTAAGATGACTGATAAATTTTGAGTGGCCAAATCTATACTTTACCTTCAATTAATTAAAATAAATTATTGATAAAGTAATCAATATCAGAGGTTTTAACTCTCAATATCAAAAGCCTTTCCCTATAGAAAAGGCCTTTTTCTCTTAAGTATTCAGATAAGCTCCCACTCTTAATTGCTAGCTTAATGAAGCGTAAAAGAGGGCAGTTTAATAACTTCCCTCACACCATTTAAACCTCCCAACTATGGAGTTGGTAAGCACTATTCCAGAACATAAACTCTAATCTGCTGGCTGCAATAAAAGCTTCTGTCATCTTTTGTTGCTGTGCTTCAGTGCAGTTTTCAGCCACAGCATCACATATTTCCTTTGCCTTAATCACTAATACTTCAAATTCTTCACCTGCATAGGTATCAATCCATTTCTGATAAGGGTTTTCTTTAGCTAGTTGATTTTTATAAATATAGTTACCCACTTCCTGATAAATCCAAAAGCAGGGCAAAACGGCAGCCATGGCTACTTCCACCTGATCTAAAGCGGATGAACTTTTCAAGAAATTTATATAATGATGGGTGGTGGGCTCTATCTGGCCACGATTCTCCAATCCATATTCTTGAAAATAAGAATCGTGCAGAGCTTTTTCTACCACTATAGCTCCTTCAGCAAAACGAATAAAATCAAGGGCATGATCTACACGCTCCGCCCTTGCAGAGATTAAAGCCAGGCTTCTAGCAAAATTTTCCAGATAGAACGAATCTTGGCCCATATAAAATTGAAATTTTTCTAAAGGAAGCGTTCCGTTTTGGAGCTCCTTAATAAAAGGCATTTCAATAATCTTTTGGTAAATGGGTTCTATCGATTTCCAGGTTTTATCAGTCCATTTCATTTTTTATGAGTTTTTGAGGATTAAAAAAGTGATTTACCGGTCCATTGCCTTTGCCTATCGCCACATCTTTTCCATGATAAATGGCATTATGAATGTATTCTTGCCCTAAGCTGACGGCCTCTAACAAAGATTTGCCTTGTGCCAAATAAGAGGCAATGGCCGATGAAAGCGTACAGCCCGAACCGTGAGTATTATTGGTTTCATACTTTGGGAATTCGAAACTTTCTATACTTCCGTCTGGTAAAAAATAGAGCGAAGTGAGCTTTTCCGTCTTTAAATGTCCTCCTTTCAATAATACTGACTGACAACCCAGTTCCATGATTTTTCTGCCCGCCACTTTCATTTCTTCCACCGTTTCAATCTTCATATCGGCTAAAATGGCAGCTTCATCAAGATTGGGCGTTACTACATTCGCTATAGGAAACAAATTTTTAACAAGGCTTTGTATAGTCTCATCTTCAATTAATTTGTGACCACTGGTAGCCACCATTACAGGATCAAAAACTACAGGCAGATCAGCATAATGGCTTAGCTGATCCACTATTATTTTCACCAATGCTGAAGTATGCACCATCCCAATTTTAACTGCATCAGGAAAAATATCTTCTGTAATGGTTTCTATTTGCTGGCCTACCACCTCTTCAGGAATACTGAATATAGATTTAACGCCAAGTGTGTTTTGAACCGGCAAAGCAGTTAACGCAGAAGTAGCAAAGCAGCCCAACGCAGAAATGGTTTTCATATCTGCTTGAATACCGGCGCCGCCGCTGCCATCAAAGCCGGCTATAGTGAGCACTGAAGGGTATGTATATTTTTTAGAGTTCATGATTTCTCAATTTCGTTTCTTAATTGTTCAGCCGCTTTTGTCGGGTCTTTAGCTGCGCAAATAGCTGAAACTACCGCAATACAATCGGCTCCTGCCTTAATCACTTCCCCGGCGTTTTCTGCATTCATATTTCCGATGGCCACAAGTGGTTTATCGGTCATAGAACGAATGGTACGAATGCCAGATAAGCCCCATTCAATTATGGTATCCGTTTTAGTATTCGTTTTAAATACAGGACTTACTCCCAGGTAATCGGCAGCCTGCGTCTCTAAGGATTCCAGCTGATCTAAGACCTCTACAGAATAACCTAAGCAGTGTACCTGCTCCCATTTTTCACGGATTTCGGTAGGTGGCGCATCTGATGTTCCTACGTGAATGCCATACGCCTCCACCTGCTTGGCTACCTCCAAGTTATCATTAATAATGAGAGGCACTTCATACCGGTCTAAGACTTCTTTTAGCCAAAATGCTTTACGCAGAAATTCTTCTGTTGAAGCGTTTTTCTCCCGAAGCTGTACCACATCTACCCCACCTTTTACTGCTTGCTCGGCAACCTTCAAAAAGTGATCATGTAAACAGGCTTCCTCAGAAATGACCAGATATAATTTATAAGGAAATGAACTAGCCACGCTGCACCTCTATCTTTAAAGTGGAAGTAAATTCTGCTTCTGTGATGTTATATAGCTTATCTAAAATGTTGAGCTGTAAACTTCCGGGTCCTTTACTTTCTTTGGTAGCTAGCTCTCCAGCTACGCCCAATAAAGCCATGGCAGAAGTTACAGCCTCAGCCTTATCTTCAATTACTGCTGAAAAAGCCGCCACCAGAGCAGTAGCAGAGCAACCCATGCCAGTAATTTTGGCCATAAGCGCATTACCATTAGCAAGATGAATCTCCTTTTCGTGGTTAAGAATAATATCCGTTTCACCGGAAATACATACTGTGGTTTGATAATTATCTACTAAAAACTTAGCCGTAGCCACCGCCTCATTACTTTCAGCAGAGCTATCTACCCCTTTAGTGATGGTAGTGTTATGTTTGGCCAGTGCCATAATTTCTGAAGCATTTCCTCGAATAATGGTCGGTTTCATTTGTAGTAACTCAGCCAAGACTTCATCTCTATACGGGGTGGCTCCTGCTCCTACAGGATCAAGCACCCAGGATTTTTGCAGCTGGTTGGCCTGCTGGGCCGCTTTTTTCATGGAGGTAACCCAGTATTCATCTAACGTGCCTATGTTAACCACCAATGCCTGGCAGATCTTCATCATATCTTCCATTTCGGCATGAGCATGAGCCATAATAGGCGAGGCTCCTGCGGCTAATAACGCGTTGGCCGTATTGTTCATTACCACATAATTAGTAATGCTATGAACGAGAGGTGATTGTTGCTTAAGTAGTGTGATATTTTTCCAAAGGAGATCTTTCATCATTTAAGTATTTTACTTTTCATAAATGGCTGAAGGATGAATTCCTCTAGAATAAGAAGAAATAAAAATAACTTTTCCCTACGCCGGTACTAACCGAATCAGGTTCAAAGGGACTCTCTCAATTCTTTATAGAATACCCCCAAAGCCGTTTCAAAGGTAAGGATAATCATATGAAATAAATGCCTTTTTCTGTTATAACTCTGGGTGGTTTCGGTGTGGTGGAGTTATAGTACGAGGGAAACAAGGCTGCCCCCAACCCTCGCACCAATAACCGATGCCTCCATTGCTCAATTCAATTTTGCAAATCTGATTTCCATGTCACTCAGCCACTTTTTCCTTTTCTTATCAGAAACCATCTTTACCATGTTCAAGCTGATCCATTTGCGCTTTTTATAGCCTATTTTCCAAAATGTGCCTAGCATAAATGCTTTTTTTATGGCATTACCGAAAATCCATTTATAAAGCATTTTGGGCGTGTTCATGGTGGTAATAAGGGTAACACTTTTTATTTGTTCAAAAAGGGGTTTCATTCTAGTATTGGCCTTATTAGTATAGTCGTAGGCAACACCCGGGAAAATCACCTTATCTATGAAGCCTTTCGTCATGGCTGGCATCAATTCCCACCATATTGGAAATATGAAAATCAAATGATCTGCTTTTTGTAGCCGATGCTTATATTCAGTTACTTTCGGATCAACAGGCTTTTTATCTCTAAATGCTTTCAAATCTGCTGAAGTCATTACAGGATTGAAATTGTCTTTATCCAAATGTATGAGGTCAATTTCATGATTAGCTGTTTGAAGTCCCTTGGTTACTGCGGTTAAAATTGCGTTACAATAACTTCCCTCATAAGGATGATTAAATATGATTGCTACTCTCATTTTGTTTGTTAATTAAAATTATGCTACAAAATTGAGCAGACAACCGGCCGCCAGACGATAACAATTGTTAAGAAATGATTTTAGCGCCTATTTCTTATTCTACTTAATGAAACAGGAGTTATCCCCAAGTAGGAGGCAATATAATGCTGAGGTATACGTAACAGAATTTCAGGGCGTTCTTTGAGCAATTCCTGATAGCGATTTTCTGGTGAGTCTTTAATTCGAGAGAGAAACAGTTTTTGATAAAAGAATAGCCTTTGTGTCAGGTAATCATCAATTTCCTTTTTTATCCGGGCAGACTGCTCCATAACAAAATGAACATCTTTAATTGAAATACCGTAAATAACACATGGCTCAATACTCTCAATATTGTACAAACTGGCCTGGTGGGTACTGAAACTTTCGATAGAAGAAACAAACTCATTTTCAAAGAAAAATTGAAAGGTAATGTCCTTTCCATTGTTGTTAAACCAACTTCTCACACACCCTTTTTCAATCAGATAAGCTGTCTTTGAAATTTCACCTTCTCGCAACAAAGTAGTCTTAGAAGGGACCTCCTGTCTCTCAAAGAAACGGCTATATTTCTCCCATTCATCCGTTTTATTTAACAACTCTTTATTCATAGGCATTTGCAATAGCACTAATATCTCTATTTTAAAGCTAAACTGCCAATTTCATGATTATCTACCAGCATGATTATTATGAGTGAATTGTGGCAATGTTGAGCTTTCTTCTACAGACTAGCATTTCCCAACTCCCTTATTACTTCTTTCCTCGTAATTACCAGCCTATATGTCATTCGCCTTTTATGCGACTTATAATTCATAAAAAAAGGAAATGACAGCTGTTATAGTGACCAATTTCGAGGCAGGAATCGAACCTGCAAATAGAAGGAAACAGCTGCCTTAGGCCTTTTTATGAACAGGTAAGCAAGGCCATTATAACCTGATGCTCTACCAGCTGAGCTACTTCGCCAGGCAAAGGGTGGACTCGAACCACCGCCCCTCAGTTCCCCGTAAGAAGGAAATGACCTTTAGTCCTGTTTATATTTTGCGGTAAGCGAGTGCTCTATTTTTACCAATAAATTAGAAGGAAGAGCACTCTAATCCGCTTATAATTTCATGGTAAGCGTTATTACTATGATTGGAGTTTAGAAGGAAGTAATAACTAGTCCACGAATAATTTTATATTAACTCTGACAATACCTTTTCTACATCATCTGCATTATAGGTACAGTCTTTCACTCCGAAGGTTACATCAGCCATTTCTGGCTCACCAACCATTTCGGCACCACGATATTCTGCATTTAAGCAGGCCAACGTATACATATCAGGCTTAGTATTAGTGAATTTGCATACCTCACTACATAATAAAGCCACATTGGTTTTTGCGCCTTCTATATTGTTATGCAAATCTTTACCTCCCACAAAGAGGTCAGTCATCACTATTTCCTCATTATCTATGTCTACCACAAAAGGCACTGCATAAGCTCCGGCACCATTAAGATCGAACTTATTGACCACTGTTTTTATATCAAAAGTTTTCACATCTCCATTGGTTTCATGTCTACACATCCAGCCCGCATGGCAATCCATATCTGCAAAGGTATTGCCTGCATAGCGGTATACCTGAGGGGCAAGATATTTCACCTTAGCAGACAAATGCTGCAAGGTAATATCTACAAACTCCGCAGCACCGTAAGGAGCTGATTGTATATCGCCAGAGTGCACTATACCTGCCCCTTTTAGGTTGGTATAGCTCACATGCCCCAGATAGTTCCAAGCGGCATCATACTGAGCTACAGAAAGATCCAGGTCAGTACGCATACCGGCCTCTTTCCAATACACAAAGAGTCTCATCACTTTCGTGAAATCTGCTCCTATCCTACTCCCTCTACCTACGGTGATGATTCCATCAGAAGCTTTTCTTTGCTGCAAAGGCACGGTATAGTTCATTAATTCAGGATCTATCCATACTTTTTTATTTTCCCAAGACTCCTTAGTAATTACCTTCTCCGCTATACCATTATCTATGGCTTCAATCACAGCTCCTGTTTGCTTGGCATCTAATTCCATAAAGGCATTGTTATCCAACACTTTTATTTTGCCCTTCTTATTCACTACTACTCTTTTTTCTGCATCATTAATAGTGTTAAAATAATCCCTCAACACCAGCAAATTCTTCAGCTCCATTTTAGGAACTATTTGTGTAAAAGCCTCTACTATTTCAAAAGTAGACTTAGGAAATCTCCTTAAAATTTCGTGCACTTTTCTTCCAAACACACCAGGTTTCTCTCCCAAATGCTGTAACAGCTCCTCCACTTGGTCTGATAGTAATAAGGCCTCTGTTTTAGACGCAAAAGTTTCTAATTTACCATTGCGCAAAGCATCAAAAGCTTTAGCCGTTAGCGGAAACTGTCTGCTATATTCACCAGGGTGCAAATACCGCCCTATTTCTAACCATAAACCTTTGTATTTTTTGAAGGCTTCGGCCAATCCTGCACTTTTTTCCAGCATAGCCAGCACTTCCTTACGTTGCTTTCTGGATAGCTTAGGAAACTTCACCTTATCAGCCAGGCTCACATCAGTATCAGTAAGTGCTGCGAACATTCTCAATACATCTACGGCATTATTTACCATTTTACCAATAGCTGCGTACTGCTCTTGCTCCCATAAATATTTTAACAAAAAGGCCTTAGTCTCTTTAAAGACCACCTGACGCGAATCTATGGAATCAATTCCAAAATACTCTATTAGTGTTATGAGATCAGCGTGTAACTCCTGCTTTATGGAAGACTTAGCATACAATAATGATTGCAAATAAGCCTCTAATCTGGCTTCAAGTTCATCGTCAAAAATGATTTTAAGCTCTATCCACTCAGTATGGGAATCGCCTTTTTTCCAGGCGTTGGCTGCAAGCGACTTTTCATAAAGTGCCTTAGTCTGCATCTGCGTAACCGGATCTGCCCCAAAGTCATCCAGATTAAAAAGTGATTGAGGTATAACCATACCATTTTCTAACTTTTCTCCAGACTGAAACAAGTCTAACACATTACCTAAATAGCCAAAAACTCTTTTAAAGAAATAAATAGCATCATCAGGCACATTATTAGGAAATCCTTTAAATAAAGGAACGTAAGCAACGTTTCCACCTTTCTTTTGCTTCAGCGCGGTAATAAGATGCTTATAATCTAATAGAAAACCTGCTCCCGCTTCATCCAGCATAGCCGGATTAGATAGCCTGTATCCCATTTTTGCTAACTCGGCAGTAAATACCAACTTTTGCTTAGGCGACCAGCCGTTACCTCTAGGCATGGTCATCAGGTTTAATCGGTTAAGTGCAATAGTTTTCATAATTGTTCCTTTATTTCTTAATGATGATACAAAGCAACAGCACCACTGCGCAGTCTTTTTGCGCAGTGAAAATATTTTTGAAAAATTTTTAAAATATTTTAATGGATCACAGTGGCCATTGGTCTACTAACTGCTTGCCTTCCTTTACGGATTGCTGATCATGGTCATTAATCAGGCATTTAGATAGTTGGGCTGAAATGGCTTGCTCATCTAAATCCTGACCTATAATTACCAGCTCATTCATCCTATCTCCCCATTGTTTATCCCACTTAGCCATAATGACCTCCTGATTTTCCATGTACGCAGGATTCATAGCCCTTTGTTTCAAGGGTACCGAAGCCCACCAGCGGCCATAGAGCTCAGCTTTTAAAGAACCTCCCGCCTGGCTCCACAGAAGGGCGTGGTCAGGTCGGGAGGCCAACCAAAAGAGGCCTTTACTACGAATAATGTTTCCAGGCCAGTTTTTATTAACAAATGCCAGGAACCGCTCCGGATGAAAAGGCTCTGAAGCCCTAAATACAAAAGAAGATATGCCGTATTCTTCTGTTTCAGGGGTATGCTCATTATTCAATTCTTTTATCCAGCCTGCAGATTGCTCTGCCTTTTCATAATCAAAAAGCTTAGTATTAATAATTTCTGACAGTGGCACCTTACCATAACTGGTTCGTAAGAGTCGGGCTTCAGGATTTAGCTTCTTAATCATCCCTTCTAAGAGTTTCAGCTCATCTGGCTCTACTAAGTCTGTTTTATTAAGTAAAATAACATTAGCAAACTCTATCTGATCAGTGAGCAGGTTCACTACAGAGCGCTGATCCTGTGCATCATCAGTCATTTCTCTGTCTACAATCGTATCTGCACTTCCAAAATCATTCAAAAAGTTAAAAGCATCTACTACCGTAACCATGGTATCTAACCGGCTAAATTTGGTAAGATCATACAGCTCATCACCCGTAGCAAAAGAAAAAGTTTGAGCCACAGGTATAGGTTCTGATATACCGGTACTCTCTATTAGCAGGTAATCGAATTTTTTCATTTTGGCAAGCTTCTCTACCTCCACCATCAGGTCTTCCCGCAGTGTACAACAGATACAGCCATTGCTCATTTCTACTAGCTTTTCATCCGTTCTTGAAAGCTTCACTTCATTTTGCACCAGCTGACTGTCTACATTGAGCTCACTCATATCATTTACAATTACTGCTACTCTTAATCCCTCACGGTTATGCAAAATATGGTTGAGCAAAGTGGTTTTTCCTGCTCCCAGAAAACCGCTCAGCACAGTTACTGGTATTTTATTGGCCTTTATCATTTATTGTGTAATTTATTTTGCTTCGAACTATGCGTTGGCTTCACTTCATTTCGTTCGTAATACCAGTTGAGCACATGAGCAATAGCCACCAAAATGGCCCCCGGAGCGGTGATGAACACTTCATGATCATGAAAAAAGGCATGACCAACCAAAATGAATAAAAAGCCAGCAAAAGCAATTATTATCGGTTTGAAATTGCCATGATGATTTCTATAGCCATGAAACAACGCAAAAGCAGCTATTACAAGGCTAACAACAAGAATTGTAAGCTCAATGCCGGGATCATGCATCACCTGCCAGCCCACCCAAGGCGATAGGCTAAGAATTATAGGCAAAGCCAAGCAGTGTATCACACATAAAAATGAAGCACTAAACCCCAAAAAATCCCAGTGAACCCCTACGAAACTATTTTTCATGTCTTCTTTCTTTAATGCAACAACAGTGCAAATATAAAGACTAAAACTATAAATGCAGCATAGTTGCATTTATAGTTTTAGTGAAGTTGTTTTTTAATAGTATTCAAGGCTGATCGGAAGAAAGTCTATCCTTCGAGGGCCTACCAATGACGTAATACACTAAATAGGTATTTGTTCAAGCTCATAACCTAATTCTTTAGCTGTTTTTACTAGCCATCTTTCCCTATGGAGCTGCATTTTTTCTTCATATGCTTTGATGCCCCGTTCTGTGTAATCAAGCCCTTTTACCATAAGCCGCCAGTAGAGTACGGCCAGTTTTCGGGCGGTAGCTTTAGTGGCTATGCCTGGACCTCTTTTGCTTTTCAATCTACGCCCAAAAGCTCCCAGTGCTATCTTTTTGCTTTCTATTAAACTTTAGGCTATTTGTCTGAATATTTGTCCTGCCTTTGGCCTGTACTTTCTGTTTCTGGTTTTATTTTTCTTGCCAGACTGGTGTTGACCTGGAGATAATCCTAGCCATGAAGTGAAGTGTTTCTCGCTGGGCCACTTACAAAGTTCCATGCCTATTTCAGAATACAATTGTAGCCAGGTATAATCGGTAATACCCGGTAAACACGTAGCATCTTTGCCTGAAAAGATTTTGAGCAGGTGTCCTCCTAAGTGGTCTATATCAGGTTTATTATGTCTAACAGGTTTTCGATCTTTGACAGAATCTATTTCATTTTTGCTTTCCATATCTGAATCGTAGTTATTGAACCGCTTCATGACTTCTTCCAGTTTTTGGTCACATGCCAGTATTTGTTGTTTATAAAATTTGTAACCACCGTATGCCTGTCCCAAAGCAAATAACCCTGACTCGGTATAATAGCCTGAAAGTGCCTTGATGACTTGAGAGGCTTTCTTTTCTCTAATACTGCTATGGCACAGGGATAAGAGCTTTTGGGCATCACGTTCCCCTGCCAGGATGGCTTCTATGATCGCCAGACCACTGGCGCCATGTATCTGACTGAGCACTTCTTTGAGCCGGATGTTCATCTCTATTAGCGCCTTTTGCATGTGGTTTACATGCATAGAGGCTGTTCTGAGATGATCTTCTCGCAACCGCTGGTAAGCACGAACTTCCTTCACTTGTGCATCGGGAACAAAACAGCGATTCAATAAGCCATGACTATGAAGTTGCTGAATCCATTGACAGTCCTTTACATCAGTCTTTCGACCTGGTACTTGTCTTGTCTGGCGCCCATCTACTAACCAGACATCTAAACCTGCTGATTCTAGGATCTCATAAAGGATGATCCAGTAAACGCCGGTGGCTTCCATGGCCACTGTCTCGATCCCCTCTGATAATAAATAACACGATGCCTCTTTAAAACTTTCAGTGAAAGTCTCAAAAACACGAACATCCTTGTTTTCCACGGATACGAAAATGTGCTTGGCTCCTATATCTATGCCTGCAGCATTTGCTCTCATCTTTTTCATGACTAATATTCTAAAAGTTAAACAAAGACCTGTAGGATGAAATATTGTACACGACAGACTACCAATCGGACATTCCTATAAAAACAAGGAAGTACCATACTTTGTGACTCCTTTCTATCCAACCATGCTCAGGGACAGGCAAATTGCACTATGCCAGGTTCGGCTATATTGTACAGGCCACTTCTATTCTTAACGTCATTTCTTTTTGTGCGGTTGAAACAAATGTTAGGTCTCAGGATGACTTTACGTAGGTAATAAGACAATAACCACGGTCAAGCTGAGGCGCTCGAAGCTGAGGCCGGATTTATGGAAACTGGCTAATATTTTCAAAGGATTACGCTTTGTAATAAGCAATAACTCATCTACGTCCAGTATGGATTTGCAACAAAAAACTGGACAATAAGTTAAGCACATTTTGAATAGTTATGGTTATTAAATTGTTCAGGCGTCTTATATCCTAAGTGCGAATGTTTTCTTTTTCTATTATACCATATTTCTATAAATTCGAACAGGTCATTCTTGGCCTGAAGAATACTATAGAAATTGGTATGTTTGACCAGTTCTGACTTCAGTATCTTAAAGAAGTTTTCTGCCACAGCATTATCCCAGCAATTACCTTTTCTACTCATGCTTTGTTGTATACCCTTACTTTTGAGGTGATCTGAAAAAGAATAGGTGGCATACTGCACTCCCCGGTCGGAATGAAATATTAATTGGTTTGTTATTGGCCTATTAATTAAAGCCATTCTCCAGGCTGGCCATATTGTATCATGGCACGCCATAGACCTACTCAATGACCATCCTATAATCTTTCGATCGTACAAATCCATAATGATGGTTAAATACATCCAACCTTGACCAGTGGGGATGTATGTAATATCAGAGACCCATTTATGCCCCGGAAGGTTTGCCTGAAAATCTCTGTTTAACCCGGATTATTCATTAGAATAATCAAAAGGAGGACTAGTAGACGATATGTTCAAGAATATTCCCTCCATCCAGGGTCTTCTTTTGGAGGGTAATGAGATTTTTAAAACCTTTTTATTAGCATGGTTTGCTGTCCAGGCTCCTAATGCAAAGCAATAGGATCTGAGGGTTGATAGGGTTGCTTTTCGATGATGGTTCAACGCAAAATGCCTGAATAAACTCATCAAATTGTAAGCCACCATGATAAAGCGAAAGGAGGCTTCTGTTGCCCAAAAATCTTGTAAACAAAAATTTTCAAGCCCAAAATCTTGTTTCAATTCCTTAATTCTGTTCTCACAATCGGCGCGGGTGTTGTACATGTTCCAAATCTGATCCAGAGGTAAATCCATATTGGTCACATAGCAACTATATCGATAGCCAGGCTGATCTTCAAAAAGTTCCTTGCCTCCTGCATGTGGCCTGATGTCAACTTGCTTTTTTACAATAATGTATCGTCTTGGCTTACCGTTTTCATGACTGAAAACCATCTCGTTCAGCTCTATTCCCTTTGCCAGTTTGACCCAATCTTTAAGCCCCCAAACTTCGCTTTTTACATTGGGGTACATGCGTACAGCCATAATGTAATTGAGGAGTTCTTCATCTAGATATGACATGATTTCTTCGTTGTAAAAACCACTATCGGCCCTTACCAGACCTACTTTTTGTCCTGCCAAGGCGTGCTTAAAGGTTTCTTCCATGAACTCCCTGCAACTACTACTGGCCGCTGTGTTGCCTGGCCTGAGCCATGCATTGGCCACCATTCTGGTTTGACTCACAAAGGCCATCAAGGGGTGATGTGAATTTCTCCCTCTTTTGTTGGGGTTATAACCTTTACTACTCCCTTGTTGATCTCCATATCGAGTGATCACAGTACTATCAAAATCAATGGTGAGTGCTCCTAAACGGAGCTGGTCAAAGAACCATTGTTGAAGCTCTGGAAATACTTCGTTGTTTAGGGATTGAGAGAATTTTCCAAAAAAACGACTGTAGGTACTTTGGCTAGGCATACCATCCCATCCAAAAATTGACTGTAAAACAGTATCATATCTCAACCAGTCACAATGGATGTATCTACTAGCCCCTGTCCAGATACTCAGCCAAAAACTCTCTACGATTTGCTTGGGGTCATACCCTCGGTTAGAACCAGGAGATGGAAGTGCCAGTTCGGCTAATTTTTCTCGTATCCCTACCTGATCGATAAATCGTTTCATTAAACTCATCCCTCCAAAGGGTGTCACTGGCTTGGAGGAATATTCAATGGGTAAAGACCCTATATTTTGAGTAACCATTCTGGTGATTTTTATACCTCATCAAAATCGATCTTTTTACACAATTATCGAAGGATTTTCTAAACTTTTAGTTTTCTAATGCATAATCAGGGTTTAATAGGTTTTTAGCTACTGGATAGTTGTGTCTTGATTGGGTGGTAGTTCCTCTGAACTTTCTGCAAATAATACTTCTAATGCCCTGGTTACGCATGATCCTGGCCACTCTGGGGCGAGAGATACGCCAACCCAGGTCTCGTAACTCCTCGGTGATCTTCGGGCTACCATACCTTCCTCTGCTATTGCTGTGTATAGTCCTGATATATGCGGATACCTTTTCATTCTCCAACTTTCTCATTGATGGCCTTCTGTTGCTCCAATTATAGAAACCACTTCTACTGACTTTAAGTACTTTACACATCCTCTCAACACCAAATCTGTGGTTGTATTCCTTTATGAACCGGAATATTTGTTGTCTCCCTTGGAGAAGATGCTTACTGCCTTTTTTAAAATATCCCTTTCTAGTTGGGCTTCACGCAGTTCTCGTTTTAAACGGGCTATCTCCTTTTGTTCTGAGGTTAAATTCTGATTACCATGACCTGAAAAACTACCTTCTTTGTACTCATTGTATTCACGTTTCCATCGGGTAACCAGCTCAGTCCTTAAACCAAGCTCATCAGCTACTTCTCTTGTACTTTTTCCTGACAGGCACAGGTTCACTGCTATCTGTTTAAACTCCTTGTCAAACTCTCTTCTTGCTCTTTTCATATTTAGTAAATTTAACTCAAAAGCGCTTAACTTACTGTCCAATCAAATGTAGCAGGTCCAGTAGAAAGTCTATCCTTCGAGAACCTACCAATGACGTAATACACTAAATAGGTATTTGTTCAAGCTCATAACCTAATTCTTTAGCTGTTTTTACTAGCCATCTTTCTCTATGGAGCTGCATTTTTTCTTCATATGCTTTGATGCCCCGTTCTGTATAATCAAGCCCTTTTACCATAAGCCGCCAGTAGAGTACGGCCAGTTTTCGGGCGGTAGCTTTAGTGGCTATGCCTGGACCTCTTTTGCTTTTCAATCTACGCCCAAAAGCTCCCAGTGCTATCTTTTTGCTTTCTATTAAACTTTGGGCTATTTGTCTGAATATTTGTCCTGCCTTTGGCCTACCAATGACGTAATACACTAAATAGGTATTTGTTCAAGCTCATAACCTAATTCTTTAGCTGTTTTTACTAGCCATCTTTCTCTATGGAGCTGCATTTTTTCTTCATATGCTTTGATGCCCCGTTCTGTATAATCAAGCCCTTTTACCATAAGCCGCCAGTAGAGTACGGCCAGTTTTCGGGCGGTAGCTTTAGTGGCTATGCCTGGACCTCTTTTGCTTTTCAATCTACGCCCAAAAGCTCCCAGTGCTATCTTTTTGCTTTCTATTAAACTTTGGGCTATTTGTCTGAATATTTGTCCTGCCTTTGGCCTGTACTTTCTGTTTCTGGTTTTATTTTTCTTGCCAGACTGGTGTTGACCTGGAGATAATCCTAGCCATGAAGTGAAATGTTTCTCACTGGGCCACTTACAAAGTTCCATGCCTATTTCAGAATACAATTGTAGCCAGGTATAATCGGTAATACCCGGCAAACACGTAGCATCTTTGCCTGAAAAGATTTTCAGCAGGTGTCCTCCTAAGTGGTCTATATCAGGTTTATTATGTCTAACAGGTTTTCGATCTTTAACAGAATCTATTTCATTTTTGCTTTCCATATCTGAATCGTAGTTATTGAACCGCTTCATGACTTCTTCCAGTTTTTGGTCACATGCCAGTATTTGTTGTTTATAAAATTTGTAACCACTGTATGCCTGTCCCAAAGCAAATAACCCTGACTCGGTATAATAGCCTGAAAGTGCCTTGATGACTTGAGAGGCTTTCTTTTCTCTAATACTGCTATGGCACAGGGATAAGAGCTTTTGGGCATCACGTTCCCCTGCCAGGATGGCTTCTATGATCGCCAGACCACTGGCGCCATGTATCTGACTGAGCACTTCTTTGAGCCGGATGTTCATCTCTATTAGCGCCTTTTGCATGTGGTTTACATGCATAGAGGCTGTTCTGAGATGATCTTCTCGCAACCGCTGGTAAGCACGAACTTCCTTCACTTGTGCATCGGGAACAAAACAGCGATTCAATAAGCCATGACTATGAAGTTGCTGAATCCATTGACAGTCCTTTACATCAGTCTTTCGACCTGGTACTTGTCTTGTCTGGCGCCCATCTACTAACCAGACATCTAAACCTGCTGATTCTAGGATCTCATAAAGGATGATCCAGTAAACGCCGGTGGCTTCCATGGCCACTGTCTCGATCCCCTCTGATAATAAATAACACGATGCCTCTTTAAAACTTTCAGTGAAAGTCTCAAAAACACGAACATCCTTGTTTTCCACGGATACGAAAATGTGCTTGGCTCCTATATCTATGCCTGCAGCATTTGCTCTCATCTTTTTCATGACTAATATTCTAAAAGTTAAACAAAGACCTGTAGGATGAAATATTGTACACGACAGACTACCAATCGGACATTCCTATAAAAACAAGGAAGTACCATACTTTGTGACTCCTTTCTATCCAACCATGCTCAGGGACAGGCAAATTGCACTATGCCAGGTTCGGCTATATTGTACAGGCCACTTCTATTCTTAACGTCATTTCTTTTTGTGCGGTTGAAACAAATGTTAGGTCTCAGGATGACTTTGGGTAGGTGATAATACAATAAATCAGGTCAAGCTGAGGATCTCGATGCTTAGGCCGGGTTTATGGAAACTGACTTGCATTGTCAAAGGTTTGCGCTTTGTCATAGGCATTAACTCATCTCCGGCCAGCAGAAAGTCTATCCTTCGAGGGCCTCAGGATGACTTTGGGTAGGTGATAAAATTCCTTCTACATTAAAAAAGGGAGACTAGACCATCTCCCTTTCTTCAATAACTGCTTTAATAACTGCTTATGCAGCATCCTTTAATAACGATCAGTAGTTAATCCTCACCAGCAAATTGGCATCATTATCAGGAACATTAACAAGTGTTCTCTCATTGGCTTGATCATAGAACCACGCTCCTGCTTTTGCTTCACTAAGCGCTGATTCAGACTGAACCTGCTCTAAGCTCGCATCGTTCACCAGCACTTCTGATGGTGAAGCCAGGTTGCCTAGCAAATTAATGATAAAGTAAGGCTCTGCCGGTGTGTATTTATCATAAGATCTCTGAAATTGGATCTCTTTGTAACCATCTCCATTAATATTAGAAATTTGAGTTACTCTGTACTCGCCTTTTTCTTCGGCATTCATGGTAGTTTTATCATCTTGATAGAGCTGATAAGTGCTTTCCTTTCCTGGATAAACAAAGAAGGTGAGCGGGTTGACTGGCTTTTCGCCTACGTATTGCTCAAGCTCCCTTACTGGTAAAATTGCTCCTTCTCTAATATAAACGGGCACCAAATCGAGCGTTACATACCAATTATAAGTACTTCCGCCAGCCGTTGGTTGCGGTAATTTTCCTCCATTAATATCAAAAACATACCAATTACAGCCAGCAGGCAAATACACCTCCTTATTCCAATCTTGCGAAACTACTGGTGCTACCAGCAGGTTTTTTCCTACAAAAAATTGATCATCAGCATAAGAAAAAACTTCCGGATCATTCACCTCATTTAAGAACAGAGCCCGGCAAATAGGCATGCCCGTCTGCGTGCTTTCATACATAGCATCATAAAACAGCTGCAGCAGCTGATAACGCATGTTAATATATTTAGCACAATTCTCCGGCACGGGTGAGCCATAGCGATAAGGCTCTTGAAAAGTCTTAGTATAACCATCATAATGATTTCGATACCAGGGTAAAAACGCTCCGGCGGTCATCCATCTGGTAAAGAGCTCATAGTTAGTAACGCCTCCTTCTTCACTACCAGAACCATTTGCAAAACCGCCTATATCACAGCCAGAAATAGGCAAACCGGAAAGACCTACATTTAAAACCTCCGGGATATTAATGGCTAGGAAGTCCCAGCTGGAAGATGAATCACCCGTCCAAATACCAGCATAGCGATGTACGCCAGCAAAGCCTCCTCGAGAAATAATGAAATTTCGCTTATTATAATTATACAATGGCTTGCCATCAGGGCCTTTTTTATATTCCTTGCTCAATTTCAGCTTTTTAATCCCTTGATAGGTAGCCTGCACCAGATTAAGAGAAAAGGCATTATGTATTTTAGCGTTGGGCTGATACATCTCCGTCACCTTATCATACATCATCAGATCTAGCGGCAGGGTTTTATCTTCATTATGATTATCTTCATTAGGCACTAAAGCCGGACAAGTCATGTCTTGCCAGATCATATCTAAGCCCATGGTCAGCAGATAATCATACTGGTCCCCCCACCATTCCTGAATATCGGGCTGTCCCAAATCACAATAAAAACCATATGTACCCAGCTCATTAGTGCCTTCTGGCTGGGCTGGCGTTGGGTATTTAAAAGGATTAAGGCCTGTGTCTATTCCATAGCTTTCGTTGGCCAGAAATATCTCAGGGCTCGGCGCCTGATTGGCCCTGGTGTTATAAATAAATGGCTTTACCTTCACCCCATCTTTATAAGTAGAATAAGGAGCATTATTAGGGTTCAGATTCAAAACCCCGTCTCGGGTAGGATACGGTGTTTTGCTATTTCCATTTTCATCTAACGGATTGGCAGTAATGATACCGGTAATATTAGTACTGCACTTAAAGCCCATTTCATGCAGCTGATCAAACATCTCCTGCACGTTAGGAAATTTGTTTTCGCTATTAGTAAAGGTTCTATAGTTATTCTGAAAATCTACATCAATATGCAACCCATCTATGGGAATTTTGGCTGCCCGATAAGCCTGGGCTACACTGGTAAGAATCCACCGATCGTAATAGCCATAGCAGCCCTGCTGATAGCCCAACGCATACATGGGCGGCATGGCGGCTCTGCCAGTAAGCTCAGAATACTGGTTAATAACATCAGCAATCACATTAGCACTATCACTCTCTTGCCCTACCATGAGATAATAATCTAACTCACCATATAAAGCTCCAAAATAATACTTACCATCCATATCAGAATAGTCATTGGAACCCAGGTTAAAATATGTTTGAGAAACATTATCTAAATAAACACCATAGGCATACTCTACTGACTGTTGGCCTTTGCCTACTGCCAGGCAAAAAGGCATGGAATTATACAATGGAGAACTAGGATTTAGTGGCCCTCCTTCATTTCCGGCTGGCACCAGCCTGCTACCATCTGCTGCGGTATTATTGTAAGTGAAGTTATCATAATTAAAAAATGTGAGTGTAAACTCCTTCTTATCCAGCTGACTACCGGCCTTTTCTCCAAAGCCAAAATAAGACTCCGTTTCAGGTGATTTTTTAAGATTCGCAACAGCCTGATTACTAAAAACCAAATTCTTAGAATAAGTATCTTCGGTAATCACCTTTCCATCTTTTTGAACAGAAATACCGTAAGGATCCAAACCAATAAGTACCTGTAGTGCTCCCGTATCAATTTTCAGGGTGCCACCATCATCTGGCAGTTCTTCTACCTTTATCTTCACCTTGCCTAAGTTTCTATTCACCACAGCATAGGAGTTATCACTGCTATAGTTTGGATTAACCACAGGTTTAAACCTTACTCTAATAGCCAGAGGTGATAAAAATGAGACTTTCACCTGATAGCCCTGAGCATTAGTAAGCAAAATATCATTACCATTTTGCGTATAGCTGACTTTGCCTATAATATTCCATCCATCCACATTAGGTTGAAATTCATTGACTTGTACAAAAGAGAAGTTCTCCTGCATTTGTACCACATTTTCAGTAAGCGTTTTGGTAAGCTTGGGGTCTACATGCCCATTACCCTGTAATTGTTTTTCTTTAATTTTTACAGCCATGATTATGTTTGGTTAGTTGAAAATTGAGGGTGAATATTTATTGATTAGGGAGTAGGCTCTTCTTTAAAATGTGCTTTCAGCTGTAGTAGCCAGCTAAAGTCACCTTCCTCAAGCGGTCCGAATATGGCTACTTTGTTATTGGTTTTAGGATCTACGGTATATCCGGTGGCAATAGAGGCTGAGTAATGACACCCGATACAGCTCTCCGTACCGAAAATCATGCTGTGCGTATTAATAATATCTGTATTAGCAGGGAAGCCCTGGATCTGAAAAAAGGCAGGCTCATTGGCATTATAAACGTTGAATCCTGACAGGGTATCTTCATATGTAATTTTTCCGCCCTGAATGTAACTTTGTCTGATTTTAAAAGTATCACTGGTAATAGTTCCTCCCTGAAAATAGGTCTCCATAATCATATTGGTAAGATAGACCGGCGTAGGCATGCCTCCTGACTTATTAGACACCGACTCAGGCAAGGTGAAAACAGAGGTATCAGCAGGATATGGCCTTGATTCAGGCTCAGTGGGCCATTGTGTGCCTATCAAATCATAATATTGCAGTTTTGATCCTGCCTCAGCCAATATATCATGCACCTGACTGTTGAGCTGCTGAGTAGCTTCTGAGATAGGCAACATCCTTTGAATTTGATTTTTGATCACTTTTTGGTTCTGATCAGGGAAAGTATTAACCGGACAGGTGGCGCAGTCAGGATCATAAAAAGAAGGCTTTAGTGGTTTGCCATTGGCTTCTTCCAGGGCATTGGTTTCCAAATTATCTACATGCTCAAAAGTGGTCCAAATCCATTGAGGCGAAGTTTCTGTCTTAGTAGAAATATGCATACCTACCATACCCACTTCTGCCAGCTTAAAATCTTCTGAACCTGGCTCTATAACATAAGCTTGAGTAGTAAAATAACGGCTAGGATCATCCACTTCCGGCTCCATTATTTTCCAAGCTATTTTTATCTCAAAAACGCCTTCCTTGTCTATACTTCCTTTAGGGAAATCAACGCCTTCCGGGTGCGATTTGGAAAAGGCTATCTGTCCATCCAGGTTATAAAGCTCATTGGCCACTATGTAATTGAATTCCTTTTTATTCATCCGCACCTCATACCTCACGATATTGCCACTCTGGTCCCAGATAGGAGCCGTAAAAGCTTGGTCTATCTCATCTACCGAATCAGCATAATGAAACTCAGCTACTTTGCTGGTTCTAAAAAGCACTTTCTCACTTGCCTCGAGCTTTACATTGAGTCCTTCGGGCAGTTCCATTTTACCCCATTCCCAGGGTTTAGAGCCATCAGAGCGGAATACCTCAAAGCTCTCCTTCCAGCTATACCATACCGGGTCACCTTGATCTGTGATTTTTGGTTGAGGCTGACCGGTATCATCGGTAGGCCAGTTAAGGCTAATAAAAAACTGCCAACTGAGAATTTCAAAAAGCCTTTGTACTTCAGCAAACTTATTATCAGCGGTAAGCTTAGCCTGTAGCTCGGAGTCTACATCATAAGGCGTTTCTGCTGTGATCGGCTCGGGAAAGTCCAGGTAACTCTTTTTGGACGAAGAGCCCTTGCCATCAATAGAGGCATGACTTGAGCATTGGTAAAAAACAAGAGCAATGAACGATAACGAAGCAAATACTAGCAGGAGTTGGTTTAGCTTTTTCATGGTTTTGATTTTGTTTAGATAATCAATGATACAGGTTCCGGTTCAGGCTGCAGATGAAAAAGTAGGTCAGTAAAACTTCACCTCATTTTCGAAAAAAAATCATTGATCCAAAATCAAAAGAATCACATAAAACCACCTATGTGATATTATTAAAATATCACAATATAAACATGGGTAATTATAATTAAATGCATAAAAAAAGCCCGGGTAACCGGGCCTTTCAAAATCAATCAGTAGTTTTTCAACCTTACGCTTTCATCCCTCCGTCTACTGAGATTGTGGTACCATTTACATAGCTGCTTTCTTCTGAAAATAAGAAGGCGGCCATGTTACTTATATCTTCCGCTTTTGCATATCTTTTTAGTGGAACTGTACTTTCCATCTGCGCTTTTACTTCAGCACCATGTCCCGGATTCATTCCATCTTCTAAAGAGCGCATCATGCGATTATCTACTACACCAGGGTGTACGGTGTTTACTCTTACATTTCTTGCTCCCAGCTCTAAAGCCGCAGTACGCATAATACCTATCACAGCATGCTTACTGGTGATATAACCTACCATACCCGGGCTACCTTGCAATCCTGCTACTGATGAGGTAATTACTATGCTACCGCCATCTTCAATTTTAGGAATCACATATTTCATTCCCAGATAAACCCCTTTTACGTTAACGGCTAAAACTTTATCAAAAACATCTTCAGGGTACTCTTGCATGGGCTTTACTACTCCTTCTATACCCGCGTTATTAAAGAAGAAATCTATTTTTCTATATCTTTCTATACAGGTATTTACATAGTTTTCTACCTGGTCACTCTTGGTAACATCTGCTACGCAATATGAAATATCCAGCCCTGCATCTTTAGCTTCTTTCTCTTTTTCCTGAAGTGCATTTTCATCGATATCTACAATAAGCACTTTGGCTCCTTTTCCTGCAAGATTCTTTGCGGTCTCAAATCCTATACTGCCTGAACCTCCAGTGATCAAAGCCACTTTATTTTCAAAATTTGCCATATCTATAATAGTTTTAAACTTAATTTAAACCGTGTTCTTTCACTATTGCTAACGATCTCAGCCTTACACTGTTTCGCTATATATGTGTCTTTTCAACACATAAAATACAATCACACGCAAATCATTGACATACAGATAATTACAATAAAAAGAGTAAAGTTAAATTTTGTTAACCAATTCATAACAATAGCATCATAGTACTGAGATGCACGCTTTAACTTTTAAATATTTTACTTTTGCGTTCTCAACTAATGTGACCAAATCACTAATCATAAGTGTATGCCCGTTAACAGAAATGCGCTCATTCGTTATAATACTATAGATAAATGCCTTAGAAATAAGTACAGACAGTGGACTTTGGAAGACCTGATAGAAGCTTGCTCTGAAGCTTTGTATGAATATGAAGGTATAGATAAAGGCGTAAGCAAAAGAACTGTGCAAATGGACATTCAAATGATGCGTAGTGACAAGCTGGGGTACAATGCACCAATAGTGGTTAAAGACCGTAAGTACTATCTATATGAAGACCCGGAATACTCTATTAAGAACAACCCGCTCACTGAAAATGATCTGAATAAGCTTAATGAGGTCATAGACATTCTTAGACAGTTCAAGGGCTTCTCGCACTTTCAGGAAATGAGTGGCATGATTCAGCGGCTGGAAGACAAAGTATATACTGCAAGAACTCAGGAGCACTCTATCATTCACCTGGAAACCAATCACCATTTAGTAGGCATAGAGCATCTGGATGATTTGTATCAGGCTATACAAAAGAAGCAGGTTTTAACCATAAAATATCAATCTTTCAAAGCGAAAAGACCTCATAATATCACTTTGCACCCCTACCTTTTAAAGGAATATCGCAACCGCTGGTTTGTACTAGGACGAAAGAGTGTAAAAGAGCCCCTGCTCACCTTGGCACTGGATCGTATTCAGGAAATAAGTCTTAATAAACAACTCACATTTATTGAAGATCCTGATTTCAATGCAGATGAACATTTTAAGCACGTAATTGGAGTTACAGTGGAGCGCCATCAGCGTCCGCAAAAGGTACATTTAGCAATAGATCAAAAAAATGCTCCTTATGTAATTACTAAACCGCTGCATCAGTCGCAGCAGGCGGTTTCTCAATCTACTGAAGGTATTGAGATCACTATAGAAGTACAGCTGAACTATGAATTGGAACGTGTGATTCTTGGGTTCGGTAATTCTGTTAAAGTTCTGAGTCCAGAGAGATTAAAGAAGCGAATTAAGAAAATTCATGAAGAAGCGGCTCAGAGTTATGATTGATCAGCGGAACATTGCTGTACTTCGCTCACTAGCATTTTCTCGAAACAACGGCTCAAATCTCCTCCCTCTCCATAATTAGGAATGGCCGTGTAGCCATACTTCTTATAAAACTTAATAGCTTCTGGCTGTCCCGTGCCCGTTTCCAATACTGTTCTACTATAGCCCAGCTCTTTAGCCCAGGCTTCCAGCTCTGTAAGTAACTTAAAAGCGGCTCCACTGCCTCTATGATCAGGGTGCACATATACCCGCTTAATCTCTACAGAATGATCATCAAAAGATCTAATAGCACCACAACCAATAGCGATATCACCAGCATAAATCACTACCACCCAGCTGAGTTTTTTGGCATTGATTTTTAGAAACAGCGAGGGTTCTACATTATACCTATCAGCCAAATCATCATTAAGTAAATGTGTTAAATGAATATAATCTTCATGCTCACTATCCGTTCTCAGCAGCTTCACCATCACTTCTTGTTATTTTATCCGTGGCAAATCTAGCTGATGTTGCCAATAAATTGATAATAAAAAAGGCCTTACTGTTTCACTTTTTCTAATTTTGAAACCATTAAAGAAAATCTATAAACATCAATTTTGATGACTGAGAACAGCCTGGAGCAGCACTACCAAAACCTGTATCACTCTTCTATCAATCAAATAAAAGCTAAGGGCTGCTCGGTAGATCCATTGCTAAATGATACGCAAGATGACCGATATGGCATTACTTTATTAGCTCGGCCTTCTGAAAAGGTTAAAAATAACATTGATGAGTTTCTCCATTCACTCAAAGCCATTGATTCTGATCAGTATTATTACCCTGCAACAGATCTACACGTTACTATCATGTCGATCATTTCCTGCTACAGTGGTTTTAGTCTGGAGCAAATTAATGTGCCTGATTATAATGGCCTTATAAAAACCGCTCTTAACGGCATCCCTCCTTTCAATATTCAATTTAAAGGCATTTCCGCTTCTCCTTCTTCTATCATCATCTGCGGATACCCTGAAGGTAATGCCATGCAAATGATGCGCGATCAACTCAGAAAGCATTTTAAGAATTCTGGCCTTGAAGAATCCATTGACAAAAGGTACACCTTAAAAACAGCTCATGCTACAGTGGTGCGCTTTCAGAAACCGTTGCTTCATCAAAAGCAGTATCTGAATATGCTCGATACATTTACAACTCATGATTTTGGTTCTTTTACCGTAAATGAGCCTGAACTGGTTTTTAATGATTGGTATCAGAAAGCTGATAAGGTGCAGCAACTCGCTACTTTCAATCTTTAATGCTCACCGATTCTTCAGTTTTATTCACTTGCTCCACCAGCATAGAGGCGAAATACTTCACTCCACTTTTTATGCACGATTCATCTACTGAAAAATTAGGGCTATGAGGCATAGCGATAATGCCTTTTTCAAAATTAGATCCTCCCATTAAGAAATAGGTTCCTGGTACTTGCTGTTGAAAGTAAGAAAAATCATCTCCACGGCCATCAGGTATTATACCATACAGTTGGATGGCACTGGCTGGCCCATAAATATTGGCCACGGTATTGATTGTTTGCAACGTGAGGTGCTCATCATTATCTATGTTTCCTCGCTCTGTGGAATAACCAATCATTTTAGAATAATAATAGACATCTTTTAATAAATGACCATATTTTGACTCCTTTAATGTGGCTTTCAATTGATCGGGAATGGCATTTATCCGCTCCTCATTACTAGCACTAATAAAGCCTATAATTTTAAGCTCTCCATCATTTTCTTCTACCTTAAACTGCTTTTGAGCAGTAACAAAGTCTTTAAAAATAGTATTAGGATTGCCGATTCCAATATTAGGGTCCATCAAGTTCCTGTTGTCCCAAAACTTACTGTCTGGCTCCACGTTTTGCAGCTCTGCAACTTTCTTTTTTACAAAACCTGCTATTTCATCATTCTCCTCAGTGGCTTTGAAGGTCATGTTGATTTGTTTGTAATCGGCAAAGAGGTAGCCAGGTTTAGAAGCTATCAGTCCGGCCGGCATGGGGGAAATATGGGCAGCATATATCTCTTCAGGAGAGATCACATTAAAAAGGCCATCATCTATCATCATCTTAGCTCCTTTGTAATTCTCTTCAGAAGGCTGAAAGATAAAGTATATGGTTCCTTTTATTTGATCTTTTTGCTTTGTCAATACATTCGCGATGCCCAGCCCTATGGTAGTATGCACATCATGACCGCAATTATGGCCCATTTCTTCCTTTTTAGCTGCAGCCTCTCCTGCCCCATGATTATGAACAGGAATAGCATCAATATCAGCCCGCCAGGCTATTTTTTTTCCAGGTTGAGCTCCTTGTAAAATTCCGATAACACTGTAACCTCCTATGCCCCTTTTCACCTCTAGGCCCAGCTCAGTCAGGTACTGATAAATAAACTCTGAGGTCCTTTTTTCTTCGCCACTCAACTCCGGGTGCAGGTGTATATCTCTTCTTATTTCTACTAAACTTTTGTAGAGCGAGTCAGTGGCAAGCTGAATAGCAGTATGTACGCTTTGCAGTTCGTTGTTTTGCGCTCGCACGGAGGTGTTACAAATTAAGAGATATGAGATAAAACAAATGCTCTTAATGATAGACGAGTAATGGGGTGTTTTTAGATTTTTCATATTACAAAGGTGGGGCTATCTGATGGCTTATACCTGTCACATATGTGACAAAGCTATTTTTGTGATATTCTTTTTCTTATTCGGCTAAGCGACTGCCTTTCTATACCTAGAAATGACGCCAGATGCGTTAAGCTCACTCTGTTCATGAGCTCCTCGTTTTCTTCAAGAAAAGCTAAATATCGTTCTTCTGCGGTATTAAAGAGAAAACTCTCTACCCTATCACTCAAAATGGTCAAGACCTTTTCAGCAATTAGTCTGCCCTGCATTTCACTACTTTTGAACCTGCTGTAGCTCTCCTGAATAATATTATAAGGAAGATCTATAATGATGCAAGGCTCCAGGCACTGCATATAGTATTTGGTTGATTGTTGCCTAATAAAAGCGGGATAATCAGTTAAATATTCATTCTCTTTTATGAACCCAGTGGTGATCTCATTTCCCTTATCATTGATATAATACCTTCTTAGCAAACCACTACTCACATAGCCCATATGCGATTGTACCTCACCGCTTTGAAGATAAAAGTCACCTTTAGATTTCTCCACTAAGGCAAGATGTTGCCTGAGGAAATTTATTATTTCATCACTTAACTGACCGAACTGCTTCAAATATGCATCGAAGTACTTTTGGCCTCCTTCCATATATAGCTTAAAACTTTTCTCTATGTTTCAATATTAAAAGCTCAAACCTATCCCTCTGTTGCAAGAGATAGCCCGAGCCGCAAACACTGAAATTAATGAATTATAAGCTTCAAGCCAAGCTAATACTTAACGATCTGTCTTTGAAGATTTTATCACCTTTAAATGTTCATCTGTTAGAGCATTAACATCAAAGAAAGCAATTCCCTTGGCTCCATTTTCTTTGGCCAGTTGTATTGCCTCAGCTATCTTAGCAGGTTCTATTGAAGGAACATATACACCTGTATTTAGCTTTGTGCCGGTGTTTTCCAGGTCATTCACTCCTTGCTGCGTAGCCCAGCCCACCCAGTCGAGCTCTTCATTATAGAAATTATGGTAGATCATTGGCAATACTTCATCTATATTCCATTTATCCCAGCGTTGGCGCACCATTCTGCCAGCCATTTCCGGGTAAGGGAAAACTGCTGCTGTCAGGTCTTTATTGTGTTTATGGACTATTTCATAAGCATCATCTACCACCGCTTTTATCTGATTAAGCCTAAACTGTCGCCATTCGATATCAAGTTCAGGGTGCTCCATCTCTAAAGGATTTTTATGGTGCATTTTTTCAAAAGTGGCAATACACACATCGCAGTAGCAGAAGTCAAACTCTGGCAATTCTGTATTTTGCTCCAGGTTATATTTTGGAAGAAGGCCTATAGGCAGAAAAATATCACAAAAGCGAATGTAATCCAGGTGCACGCTGCTCAGCCCCTCTACTGTTGCCAGCCCCTCTACCAGGCTAAGCACATGATTTCTGGAGGCTTCTCGAGTAGGACAAAGCCATTGGTAATAATCTACATAAGGTCGCGTATCAAAACATGATTTACCGTCTCTGCTTACGGTATACCAATCAGGATGCTGCTGAGCCACTTTATCTCCCGGTCTGTTCATGGCCATGATCCAGGCATGCACTTCCAGCTTTTCTTTTCGCGCAAGATCAGTAACATGCTGCAGGTCTTTGGTATTGCCATCTGTATTAATAAGCACAGCATCTATACCGCTGTCTTTCAGTTTTTTAAACAGCTTCAAGTACTCCTTATCCTTTTTATCATGACCATAATGCATCCAGGTCCAGTATTTAAAATCCGGATCAGATTGCTGTGCCCTACTTTCAACACCACTGACAAGCACCACCATTAAAACCACTACCTTTAAAAGAATCGAAATACGCATATTTTTAAATTTTAGATTATTTACGAATCAAAAAGCCATCTTCTCGAATCACTATAGTTTTTCCGCTGAAAGGATCATCTACCATCAGGTTCCAACCTGCACTGTGCTCTTCCAGGTTTATAGGTATATTCTTACCATCTACTTCAATATGTTTCTGAAACACCATTACGTCATCACGCTCTATAATTGCACGATAAACCTGATAAAGCTTCCACACCACTTGTTCAGAAGCAGGCATTTCATATTCGGCCTTCTTTTTCTTAGTGAAATAAACATACCCCCAAAGCTCAGGCCTATGCATGTCTATAGCATATTGCGGAGACCATACCCAGTTGTATTCAGGAAGGTAATTTCCTTTTTCATCCTTTTTTCTGGCATATTCACCATCTTCCAACGCATAATCCCAGTTAACGCGTGAGAAGTTAATTCTCCAAATCTCTTCTTCTGGTGCCTTTAAGTTTTTAGCCGCTTCACCTAAAGCTGACCAGGGCATAGCTATTTCTACAGACCAGCCTTGGTCTTTATCACCCGGGTTATTGAGTGTTCCCTTAATGTCAACGGCGGTTTTCAGGCCTTTAATATCCCAGTTATCTATCACCTTGCTATCATTTCTGTAAGGCTTAGCCAGCCATAGGTCCCACACCGTGTTTAGAGCATTCATTTCGAACTCCATATAGTTATGGGTATCACCATCAGGATCTATAAATATTTCAAAATCATTATTATAAAAAATCACCTCATCACGTTTAGTAATATCAGCCCATATATGAGGTTCTTCCAGTTCAGCGTAAAAATAGAGGTACTCATCATCCCAAAGCATCTTTACTTTTGTATCATAAGCAGGCTTTTTTTCGCCTTCAATATCAATAAAACTACTGCTCCAGGGTGCCTTATCCCAGGCAGCTTCCGGCTTGCCATCAATAACGAGGCTTTTAGAAGTATAGTGAGCGTTATAAGTAAGAGGAAGGTTTTGGTGCTGCGCTTGGGCTGTGTTAAAAAATACCAAAACCATTATGGCCAAAATAACATTATATATACGAATCATTGGTTTTAAAGATACTGATCAGAAGAAAACTGGAGGGGCGTAATTATGTGAGTGGTTAAAAATCTTAAAACCTGCATAATGGCATGGCAGGATCTACTCAACTTACCTTATGCACTTGGCTCAAGAATCAATTATTATTTTTCACATTAAAATCATTTAATTAAAAGACATGCTAGGTTTAAGAACAACAATATATAAGGTGCCTGATATCTCTGCCGCCAAAGAGTGGTATTGTAAAGCTTTTAAAGCCGTTCCTTATTTTGATCAGCCTTTTTATGTAGGCTTTAATATAGGCGGTTTTGAACTAGGCCTCATGCCTTATGAAGGTGAAGTAAAAACCGGCAATACCGTAGTGAGCTACTGGGGAGTCATTAATATCAAAGAGCAGTACGAAAGGCTAATAGAATTAGGAGCCACAGGCTATGAAGCACCCGAACAGGTGGGTGATGATATTATTACCGCTACCATAAAAGATCCATGGGATAATGTTATCGGGCTTATCTATAATCCTAACTTCAAACCCGGACCTTAAAGCTTAGGGTTTTAGAACTAAATTATTTTAAAACCCTCACTAAACTCCCTATTTATGGCCATTTTAAGTGGTATGGGCACTCCCTGAAAACCGTGATTTATAGTGTTTTACCCGAAGTAATTACCTCAATTATAGTTTAAAAACACCGATGTATTATAGCTTTGTATTATCAATAATTACTCAGAGATATGAGGCTATTAAAAATCAATCGAATTTCCATGTGGCTGGTGGTTTTCACCTGTTTACTTTCGCTTTCTTCTTGCTTTGATATTATAGAAGAAATCAATGTAAAACAGGATGGCTCCGGCAGCATGACCCTCACCGTCAACCTGAGTAAAAGTAAAACCAAACTGGCCTCTATAATGCTTTTAGACAGCATTAATGGTCATAAAGTACCGCAAAAGCAAGATATAGAAACGGCCCTCAACCAGGCCGTAGAATACTTGCAACAAGCATCAGGCATCAGCAATATTCAAAAAAAGACGGATTTCAATAATTTCATTTTCTCTCTTAGCTGTGATTTTAAACAGGTAAAAGATATTGACATGGTGATCAGGGAAGTTACTAAAGAACTAAAAGTAAAGCCCTTCACCACTTCTTTCTCTTTTGATAACAGCAGCAAAACTTTCCAAAGAGAAAATACTTTTAGCACCTCCGCAAAAAGAGAATATACTGATTTGCAAAGTGATGATCAGCAGATATTTGACGACTCATTTTACACCTGCATCTACCGTTTTGAAAAGGAAGTGAACCATTACAGTAATGCTAATGCCAAACTTTCTAAATCAAAAAAAGCGGTGATGCTCAGAGCCTCTGCTCTGGATGTAATTAATGGCAAAACGTCTCTTTCTAACAAAATAACGCTCAGTAAATAGAGCACTATATTTAAACTTATATTACCATACATAGATTACAATTTTTAAGATGAAAAAACTATTACTCATACTAGCACTTTTTTCCTTTGGTGTTACTCAGGCACAAGATCTTAGTTCTTACGTGCCGGCCAGAGCCACTGTGGTAGGCAGCCTGAATGGAAGCCAAATTTTTAAGCCTGAAATTTTAGAGAGGTTAAACAAAAGCAACCCTGGTCAAAAGCTCTTAGCTGCTCTGTCTGAGAAACTGGGGTACAAAGTGACATCACTTGATTCTGTAGGTATTAACACTTCTGGCACTGCATACTTTTATGCTATCCGCACAGATAGTATCACCATCACTAACTTCATCTTCCCTCTTCAATCTAAAAAGGTATTAGATGAAATGTATAAAGACCAGGAAAATGTAGCCAGCGGAAAATACACTAATGTACAGCTTTCTAACGGCACCTATGCTGCCTGGGATGATGAAAAACTGGTAATGAGCATTGGTTCAGGTGTAACCAGCTATTTCTATGAATATGACTTTGAGCCCGTAAAGAGAGAAATGCAACAGCAGGCCAATGACAAACCTGCCTCTGATGAGAGCAAATATGAGATGACTGAAACCGAAGCCGCAGTTTATGAAGAAGGTAGAACACCTTATCTGTATAACTACTCACTGCAGCTGTACTTAAACAAGTATAACAACACTACACTTGATATTATTGACAGAGCTAAAGAAGGCACTATTGATAGCGAATATATTGACGTTCTAAAAGAGCAAGATGCTATTTCTATTAGGTATAACATTGAAAGCATTGATTCTATCTATGCTCCCGATCCTAGCTCTCTCGATAAATTTTTACACAGAAGAAGCAGTGACCTGGAAAAAGAAATAAGTCAACTGGAAGATAAAGAAATACAGAAACAACTTAGCGAAGTAATAGATAACATCACTTATTATAGCGATAGCTTCAATATTTCTACCCACCAGCAAAGGTATACTGGTTACTATGGGCTTAATACTGAGGAAAAAGATTACTTAGTTAACAAATGGACCAGATTACAGACTAACTATACCATGTATCCTGCCAGTACGCCTATTACTCAAAACAAGCAATACATGGATCAGTTTGATTCTGATGCCGTGATCAATGTATGGAACGGTGATATGGGAAGCTTGCTAAAAGAGGTAAGAAATAATACCATGCCTATGATGGGGCCTTTATCTAATAACCCAGCAAGCTTCTTTAACAATTACGGACAGATAAGCAGTAATTTATACCTAAATAAAGAATCAGCTAAGATTGATTTTAATGTGAGCTTTAAAGATGAATTTTCTAAGTCCTTCGAAAGAATGGCTGACAGCAAAATCAACAAGAAATTCTTCAAATACATCAATGAAGACAAGCTTTTAGGTTACATGTCATATAACTTCAACATGGAAAAGGCGCTAGAAGAGTATCCTGATTTATTAGCCGCTCAGTATGGTGGTTTATTTGGTTCTAACATGAATGAAGCGCAGCTATTAGCCGATGTATTTACACTTGTGGTAGACGAAGAAGCCTTAGGCGACCTGATAAAAGGAGACGCCCTATTCTATGTAACTAGTTTTGAAGAGAAAGAATATACTTATACTGGTTATGAATATGATGAAGATTATAATTACAAAGAGGTAACAAAAACAAAAACAGAAACATTACCTAATTTCATGTTCATGTGCTCTACCGAATCACCTGAATTTACTGATAAGCTGATCAATTACTTATCAATTTCAGAAATGGTAACTACTACTGCTGATGGTTATTACCACATTAATGTTCCTAAAAGTGAAGTACCTATGGATCTTTACTTTATGATTAAAAATGACATTTTCTTCCTGAGCACATCTACTGAAGATATGACTGCCATTAAAAGAGGAAACTACAATGCTTCATTATCTAAAAAGCATAAAAAGCTGATGAGAGCAGGAAATTATTCTATGTACTTTAAGAGCAAAGCATTGCTAGCACAAGTGCCTACAGAAGAAATGCACCTGGCACCTAAAGAGGAGCAACAGTTCCAATATATCTCTGATAATGCCACTGATTTTTACATAAAGTCATCAAAATTCAAAAACAACACCATGCACAGCGAGTTAATAATGGAAGTACCTGATCAACACGTTGATGCTACTACTTATCTGTTAGATTTGATTGATCATTTATCAAGATAAAATGTTAAGATTCTTAAAAAGAGCGGCAATAGTTATGCTATTGCTGCTCCTTGCTTTATACCTCTATTTACAATTAAGACAATCACGGTCTTACAATAACATCCCCGAAGGTGCTCAGATTGTCATGCGCGCTAACATAGATCAGTTATTCAAAAAACTGCTCTTCAACTCCATCACTAACCCCAAATACTACTACCAAAGCTCTTCTGACAGCACCGAAACTGACGAAGAAGAGGCAGAAGATCCTTCATTCGTAATACCTGCCAATGTATTCGTTTATAACCTTAAGACTACACCTAACAGCTTTTACACCTCCCTGCACATTAAAGACAGTGCAGGCATGCAGGCCTTTTTTAAAAAGGAATTATCTATTGACGAATACCAGCCTGAAGAAAATTACACCTATGGCACTACTGATAACAGACAGTTGCAAGTAATCTATAATGAAAACATGGCCTTTGTGGCCTTCTCTTTTGACAGGGAAAATGTAAAAAGCCAATTGCACGATTTACTTTTCAACCTCACTCCTATGGATAGAAACACCCCAACCATAACAGCTTTAAGAGATGCTGAAAGTGATGTAAGCCTGTTTGGAGAAAACTCAGAAGTAACCATTGATTTCAACACAGGAGAAGTAAGTATATCCGGCTTAGCTAACTTGCACAAATACCTGGAGATACCTCAACAAACCCAGGTAAAACAGAACCTGGATAGCATGGGACTACACGCCTGGCTATCTGCCACTCCTACAGCAGAGCTAGACACCCTCTTCACTATCAATCATGTGACGCTTTCCGGTGAAAAGCTAAATTCTTACTACCGAAATGGCATTGACTTACAAATAGCCGGCACTACGGTACAGCAGGATACCATCATCAACTATGAGTACAATGATGATTTTGAAAAGGTAGAACAAAAAGAAATCAACACCTCAAGAGTACCGGGTATTAGTTTGGCAGTGCAGTGTGAAGCAGACTCCATGCAAAAATATCTTCAAAACAAAGGCATTTTTAAAAATGGTCAGGTTAATGAAAGCTTCTTTCCGCTTTATCATCTAAATACCAGCAAGAAGGACTCTTTGCTAATCATCAGCAACCTAGCCACAGATTTAGATGCGGAATACAGTGCATCAGAAAATTTAATAGGCCTTTATGTTGATTTCAATAAATTACAAGCTCAAATACCTATATTGGAAAATAGAGTAAGTTATTTATCCGTTGTAGAATTATACGGAACTAAGGAAAACGACAATGTAAAATTGAACGGAAGCATTAAAATGACTCAATCGGATTTAAATTCACTTATCCAGTTTATCAAAAAATAAAGGTTAAGTAAATTGAAAACAAAGATTGAATAACTCACAGTTTTACCCCTCTTATAATTATATTAACGTGCTATAATCAACATCCTTCACCTAGTAAAACATAGTTAGCTTTGAAACCTAAAACTAAAACCTTAAAACGCTGGGGTATAGGCTTATTAATAGCCTTTCTATGCTTAAATGTTATTACCATATTTCTGGCATATAAGCTTACCCATTTTAGTAGTAATGGGGAGCCTACTGTTACCAGCAGATACCAAAAAGTAAAGAAAAAGCTACAAGGCCTGGTTTATGATGGCCTGGGTACCGCCAGACCAAAGAATACAGAGGTACCTTACAATCCTTATGAAACTATAGTGTTTGAAAGTAATGATTTAGCGCTGGAAGGATGGTACATACCAGCTCGGAGGTCTAAGGGCACAGTAATCATGTTTCATGGTTATATCAGTGATAAGTCTCGGCTGATTGCTAAGTCAAAAAAATTTCATAAAATGGGTTTCAATACTTTTTTGGTTGACTTCATGGGGTCAGGAGGCTCAGAAGGACACCAGACCACGCTCGGATACTATGAAGCTGACCAAGTAAAAGCGGCCTATGACATTATAAAAGCAAGAAAAAACGAAAGCAAAATTATACTTTTTGGAACTTCTATGGGCGCCGCTTCCATAATGAAAGCCATGAAAGACCATCAACTAAATGCTCAATCTATTATTCTTGAAGCTCCTTTCGATTCTATGCTAGAGGCGGTAGAAGCACGCTTCAGCCTGTTTCATATCCCATCATTCCCTTGTGCCCGTATGCTCATGTTTTGGGGTGGAGTAATCAATGGGTTTAATGCCTTTGACCATAACCCTGAAGAATATGCTAAAGACATACAAGTGCCATCTTTAATTATCTATGGCGAGAAAGATGACCGCGTGAGCAAAGAAGAAATTGATAATATATATCATAATCTAAAAGGCCCCAAGAAGCTAAAAAACTACCCTGAGGCAGGTCACAGGTTACTTTTAGAGAACATCAATAACCAATGGGAGCAAGATGTAGCCCAATTTTTAAACCCTAATTCTGAACATGTTGAAATTTAATATTCGGTATTTTGTCCTTACCATTTTACTATTCCTCACTGAGGTTTTTATAGCGCTTTATGTGCATGATAATATTGTAAGGCCCTACATTGGAGATTACCTGGTAGTGATGTTTGTCTATTGTTTTGTGAAAAGTTTCTTTGATTTTCCGGTAGTAAAAACGGCTATAGGGGTACTAATTTTCTCCTATTTTATAGAAACCATGCAATACCTCAAAATGGTTAATCTATTAGGCTTACAAGATAACCGACTGGCCAGAATAGTACTGGGCGTATCTTTTGAATGGATAGATATGCTAGCTTATACCTTAGGCATTATTACCACTATTGGTATAGAGTTTTTACTCAAAAGTAAAAGAAAGCAAATGGTGGCTAAATAATAATTTCCAGCGCTGATGTATGAGAATCATTATTCAGCGCTGGAAATTATTTGCTCCATTTATGAATATTGGAGTTCATATTTAAAGTCATCTACAGACCAGTACTCCAGGCACCTGCCTCTTTGTACCCTTATAAAATCCATTACCTGAAAACAAGCCTCTTCTCCTGGCTGATGCCCAGTAATATTTCCTGTATGAGTACCCTTGATTATTTTTCTGGAAGCCACCATATCATCTTCAGATACAATTTCTTTCATTTCTATCTGAATGCCATTTAAAGATTCATGCAGCCACCGGTTAAACATTATCAGGCTCTCTACAGTACGAGTGCCATGAAATGGTGTTCTATTAATAAAATCAGGATCAATCAACTGATTAAGTACAGCAAAGTCTCCTTGTTCCAGAAACTCTCTATTAAATCGAATTACAAGCTCTTTGTTAGCTTCTTGTCTATTGTAGGTCATTTTTCATGAGGTTTAAGTAATTACCCTTCCTCATTTTAAAAGAAGGGTATTTCAATGTGCCTCATTCACAAGAAAAATCAAATGACCAAAATCACTTATCAGACTGATCTCCGTTAGTGACTTTCTCAAATTCTTTGCGGTTATTATTTACACCTATGCTGGCTACCAACCCACTTAAGAAGGACTTAGTCCAGTAGTTAAATAATGATTTATTAGGGTTCCTTTCAAAATAGATCTTTCCCTCCCTGAACTTAAATAAGTGCGGATTATTTTTATTAATCACGAAGGTATTGGCAAAGAAAGAAGCAATAGATTTCACCAGCTTAGAATCTCCCGAATGCTTATTGAGTATTGTAACCTTCAGGTCTTCATAATGAAAATCCATATTCCCATAAGCCACCTTCTCATCTCCTTTTACGCTAAACATAAGACTATTAGCATAGCCGTCTTTCACATCTATAAAAGCATTATTTCTTGTAATATCATTGAAGACTGTTAGTGATGTGGCTCCCAGATTACCTCCCAGTGAAAAAGCACCATCATTAGACAGCATATCAAAAGTAACGGTGAGGTTTAATGGTGCTTTACCCATCACTTGGGCATTAACATTCACTACCATGTTTTTATTCCTTCTTAACAGATCTTTGCGATTAGTCACATTTTTAAAATCCGCATTGAGGTCATTAAAAGTAATAGTTCCTGGCTTCAGCGCCTTTTCAGCATGTTCATTATAGGCAATATCTACATTCCTAAGTTGTATATTCTCTATATTAAAGGGTTTGTCATAATTCATCAGAGCCATTTGATACATCACCTTCTCCTTACGTGGTGGATCTGGCATATTCTTATCTCTAAACACATCCACTTCAGCCCCTTCAATAAGCAGTAATCGGCTATCAATAATTTGATGGTTCAAGAACTTATCCAGGTTAATACCAGATAGCTTTACCAGCTTGGCATCGGCCTTTATATAATCACTCTCATATTTCTTGTGGTGAAAAAACTCTTCTCTGCCATATACAGGAGAAAAGGACATGTCTGTTACCGTAAGACTTGAATCCTGAGAAGCGAACTTCACATTACCCAGCACCAACTTATTTAACTTATTTTTAGTGTAAAAAGTAAGATTAGGCGTAGCCAGCCGTATGTTATCAAACACCAGAAGGTCTTTACTTAGATCTGTGTTTTCGTTAAGCACAATACCGAAAACATCAATAGAAAAGTCATCTAGTTCAAAATCTTTCTTTTCCCTTTTTAAAAGTAAATCCCCATGCTGAAGGTCAAGATGCTTAATGCTTATGCTTTTTAAAGCCGTGTTAGATAGGAACTTATTCTTATCTCCACCTTCGCTTTTCTTTTCAAAAGCAAGTTTAGGGTGCGGCAAGGTGATTTTATTAAAAACCAGTCTTTGGTCATCTAAAAGTGCATGTACATCAGGTATGGTACTCTGAAATTGCGGCAAGTTTACAGAAGTCATTCCTGCAAAATCAGAATAACTAAATTCGTTGATTCTGATCATGTCATCTCTGGAATCTACCACTATACCTTTTAACGTAACCGAGGCGTCTTTAAGAGGCAATTTAATCTCTTGAATATTACCAGTGATGCTCTGCATAAAAGGAATTTTACCTTTTCTTCCCGCCGTCTGAGACACTTTTACATTTTTCAGATCAGCATTGAAGTTTCTTATTTCAAAGCCATCATCATTATAAATATGGGCTTTATCCCAAGATACTTTTCTTACATTTATATCGGCAAAGGTCTCGTTAAGCGCCTTTCTTACATCATCTATAGTGAGCTGCTGCTTTTTACTAGTATTAGCTGCCGCCTTTTTTAAATGTAGCTCAGGCTTGCGCATCACCAGGTGTCGGGCATATAAATTACCGTCATTTATAAGGCCGCTTACGTCAGCGCCCATCATAGCCACGCTATCTATGGACAGGTGGTTTTTACCATTAATAATGAGATCTTTAGCGGCAAACTCATTTCTGTAGCCAGATATTTTGAGCTTACTTACAGAAATTTTGTTTTCTCCTTTTTCTAGCCAAGTACGGCCAAAGTTACCATACACGCCATACACTTTAGTTTTCTTACCTATCTCCAGACGCGAAAATCCGGCTTTGTGCACATTGGTATGTAACCATTCGCTACCATCTTTAAGAATGGTCACCTCACCTTCCCCAAGACTAATGTTACTGAAGACTGTAGAAGCACGCTGTTTACCGGCCTTGTTGGCACTTGCCTTAAGCTTATCAGCATCTACTGTCATCTTAAAATGCCTGGCCGTAAGACCTTTCATAGCCTTTTCTGGGTTATTGAGTAGTATCGCTAATCCTTTGGCTGAGGTCTCAACATGATCAAAATCTGCAGTTATTCCTTTATCATGATTAATCTCTACTCTATTAATATGAGCCTTTGCTTCTTCTTGTTGTATAAGTGTGACGTAGCTAAGCTCGCCATGAAAATCAGAAGATGGATGCAGTAATATTCTACGGGCTTTGATAGACATGCGCACACTGTCCAAATATAGATTGGACTTATTACTATCATTATAGATCTCCCCTATTGAGGTTTTTAATCCCTGCACATTAACCTGGTCTACACCTTTTTTTACCAATCTTACGTTACCATCATTAATTTTAATGCTATCCGCTTTTAGAAGGCTGAAAATGTTACGTACCTGATGCGGAAGGTTAAACTCCTTATTAGCGCTCCCGGCACCGCTCTTCATATAATAAGTGATATCTGGCCGCATAGCCTCTACCTTATTCATTACCAGTTCATTGTTGTCTATGAAATTTTCAAACTCAAAACCGGTCACTTCCATGTGAGGAGCAACTATATTAATTACGCCACCGTTATCCCTCTTTTCTGCATCTGACAGGCGATCAAACACTTGTACTGAATCTACCTTAATATTAGATTTATCTGTAGTGGTAAAAAATAAACTGCCGAACTTAAGCACATGCACACTATCAGGCATGGTGTAGAGGTAATCTTTTAAGCCCACAGTGGCGCTGTCATAACCAATTTCGCTATAAGCCAGCGTGTCTATTTTCACATTTTTAACTCTGGCAAAAATATTACTGGCCTTAAACCGTGAGGTAGATGTAGCCCTATCTCTAAGTATATTGATATTACCATCATCGATATTTACATTACTCACTTGAATAACGTTGAATAGCTGCGCGATAATCTTAATAAGCTGCTCAGTAGAAGGACTTAACTCCTGATCAGGGTTGGCGCCATGAAAGTTATCCATAGCAAACTTAGGAGATACCAAGTCTATGCTGTCTATATCCAGAATGTTATCATCATAGGCCTTTCCAAAATTGAGCCCTCTGAGCTTTAGGGCAGGAATCTCTACATAATAGGCATTTTTACCTATTAATTCCGGTTGGTTAAGCTTATCGAAACGTGGATACAAATGAACATTCATCAAGCTCATTTTAGAATCCTTAGTAGATAGAAATACAGAATCAAAATTTACTTCGTGAATAGAGTCTCTTAGTTTAAAAGACTGATTCTTAAGCATGAGGCTAATATGATCAGTATAAAATTTCTGGTCTGAATCAGCCTTTTTTCTATTCCAACCAAAGTTCTTAATAGTAAAAGATATATTGCTGGCTACAAAATCATAATGAGGAGACAGAAGCTCTCGCTTATAGCTTATTTTAGCATGATTAAGCTTAAATTCACCTAAGTTGAAGGCCTTTATTTGTTCGGTGATGGTTTTATAAACGTCACCACTTTCTTTAGATAACCCCAGACTTTTATCACTCCTGCGGGGCTGAGCTATCCACACCTCAGGATCTTCTAATGACATGGATTTTATCTTGAGTTCATCTTTAAAAATGATCTCAATGAGGTTAATGATATTGGCCTCCATCAGCGGCACCTTAGCTGCAAAGAGTGTGCGCTGATCATTCTCCTCTATTTGGGAGCTATCAATTTTTACCTCGAATTCATATAGCGTAGCCTTTGATTTAAAAAAATCGACCGCTATACTATCATAGGAAATACTGTAAAGGCCATCTGTTTTAATCTCTACCGTTTTTTGAATACTTCTCCCTAACAGGTCATAAGCATAGTAGTTGATCAGCTTCTCATAGGTAAGCAACAGTGCAAATACGATAACAAACACAAAGATTAAAAGGCTGATAAGAAGACCTCGACGAGATCTTCTTAACGAACGCAGATTAAAATATTTATGTCTTAATGTCATATATGCTTTAACTCTTTCTTCATGAGCTCGACTTATTTCAAATAATCGAGAAATCCATCCTCACGAAGAAAGACACCATTTTTAAAAAAAGGTTTTCAATTCAACTTAATTCTTCAAAGAAAATGTAAGATCCTCAGTTTTCCATTCTGTGTATTTGATACCACCATCTGTAACTAAGGCCAGCCTATAAGTATGATTCTTATCCCAATTGCCTTCCTTTTTGTTTACTTCCAGAGCAAAGCTACTTTCATTTTCAGAATTAATAAGAAAATGTAACCATTCATATCCTCCGGACTCATATTCGTAACCTTGTCCAGCATCATTATATAGTTCTCCTTCCGCTTTTCCCTGTTCGTTTATATTTACATATAATGTTAAAGAATCCGCTGAATATTCTTCCGTGCTTTGAATAAGCTTAGTCATAGGCACTATACCGCCATCTTTTAACTTTACTGTAGCCTGATAGCCATCATCCTTTTTCTCAAAAGGAATATCTTTCCAATCTCCTGCTGGCAGCGCTGGCTCTGTAGCCCAACGAGGCACTACCAGTAATTGTTCACCCAGAAGAAATGCCTGCTCTTCCTTTCTAAGTTTCTTGTCTTTAATATCAGCAAAAAATACAGGTCTCATCACAGGCACACCAGTTAGTGAGGCCTCATGAAAAAGGGTATATAAATAAGGCATCATCTTATACCTTCTGTTCACTGCTGTGCGCGAAACATCTTCTGTCTTTTTGCCAAAAGACCAGGGTTCCTGCCTTATCACATCTATAGCAGAGTGATTTCTGCAAAAAGGATAATATGGAGCCAGTGACATCCACTGAGCCAGAAGTTCTTCATTAGTATCACCCGTAAAACCACCGATATCTGGTCCATTAAATGGCTGACCTGAAAGCCCCAAGGTGATAGTCATAGGAATAGACATTTTCATGTGAGCATCAGTAGAAACGTTATCTCCAGACCAAGTAGCAGCATATCTTTGCCCTCCTAAATAATTCGCTCTTGATAATATAAAAGGCCTCTCTTCAGGCTTCGCTTTCATCATTCCCTCTCTACTAGCCTTAACCATAAGCAAGCCATACACATTATGATAGCGGATATGCTCACCAGCCGGCAAGTAGCCACCACCACGGTGAATATTATCAAAAGGCATGCTTCCTTCCGGGCCATCGAATACAGCTGGCTCATTCATATCATTCCAAATACCATCTATACCTAACTGCATAAAATCCTGATATAGGCCAGACCACCACTCTCGCGTTTCTGGTCGGGTAAAATCGGGGAAGGCACACTGGCCAGGCCATACTTCTCCATTAAACTCATTTCCATCAGCATCTTGCACCCAGTGGTTGCCCTCACTACCCTGCTGATAAATAGAATAAGCGGAATCCTTTTTAACTCCCGGATCTATCATATAAACCGCCTTTATATCCATGCTGTGCAGGTCATCATTAAGCTTTTTAGGGTCAGGAAAGCCCTTTTCGTCAAAGGTAAAAATTCGGAAACCATCCATATAGTTAATGTCCATCCAGATGACATCACAAGGAATCTGCTTTTCTCTAAAGGTTTTGGCTATCTCCCTCACCTGCGAATCAGGATAATAAGAATAACGACTCTGCTGATAACCCAAAGCCCACAAAGGAGGCAAGTTCATTTTTCCGGTAAGGTCAGCCAGACTCTTCAAAACTTCCTCCGGACTGTCCTTTTCAATCACTATCACTCTAAAAGATGGGCCGTTAGAGGTAATGGTTATGGGGTTATTCAGTTCAAAAGTCTGACGATAAGTGTTGTCCGCTATAATTCCGAAGCTGCTTCCGTCTGGTCGTACACCCATCACCCAGGGATGTGCCTGATAAAGCTGCTTACCATCAAACTTGCCATAGCCAAAATTATCAGTATTCCATAGTTTTATTTTAGTGCCATTTCTTCTCAAAGGGCCGGTTACTTCACCATTCCCATATAAATCCGTTCCCTCCAGAAAGGCTATTTTCACAACACTGGCACTATCATTAGCGCTAAATTCAGGTTTTATATTCCAATCATCAGGCAGATCATTAGTATATTCTAAATCTTTAATAATAGCCAGAGAAGGTAGCGTTTGAACGGAATCGAACTCATCAGGATAAAAAACAGCTACGTCTGCTTCTACAAGCCCCGCTTTCCGATCTTTAACAGCAGTATCCTCCGTTTCTTTATGACCACAGGCTGTGGTTACATAAATTAAAATTATAAGTAGTAGTATGTTTGAGCGTTTCATGACTGTAAATTTAGGTTGAGTACCAGTAACTTTTAATGGATAATATCATTTATCTGTTCATTATTTATCATCTAAAATTAGGCATTTTTTATGAAGGATAACTTTTCCAGACAGGCAAAAGGGTATGCACAGTACCGACCTCACTACCCTCAAGAACTTTATGATACACTTTTCGCACGTGTCACTTCATTTTCTTGTGCCTGGGATTGTGCTACAGGTAACGGGCAGGTAGCACAGCAATTAGCTAAAAAATTCGAAAAAGTAATAGCCACAGACATCAGTAAAAAACAATTAGATCAGGCTCCTCAACTAGATAATATAGAATATTTAGTGGCTTCCGCCGAAGACAGTTCAATCCCTGCGGCATCTGTAGATCTGATTACGGTAGCACAGGCACTCCACTGGTTCAATCATGAGGCTTTTATTAAAGAAGCAAGAAAAGTAGCTACTCCAGAGGCCTGGCTCTGCTACTGGGGGTATGGGCTTATTGATATTAATAAGGAAGCTAACAAAATCATCAGACACTTCCATGACGATATAATTGGACCTAATTGGGACCCTGAAAGAACCATACTTATGAATGAATATGATGGTATTTCTTTCGGACTTAGAAATTATGAAAAACAGTATTTCAAATATACACTGCCTTGGACTATAGAACACATGGAAGGCTACCTTAACACCTGGTCATCTGTTCAAAAGTATATTTCAACTCATCAAAAAAATCCCGTTTCGGATGTAATAAGCCAATTAAAGAAAGTGTGGAATGAGGATAAGATCAGCTTTCCTATCTTTTTGCATTCAGGGAGGCTTTAACCCATAATTCTCGTTTAGTATCTGCCTTATCTAGATCAAGATTAATTCTTATCTAGGTTTAATTTAGACATTGTATATGAAAATAAATTTTAATTTTTGAAATTAGATATTGAACATTAATTGTGAGTGTCTATCCTATAACGGATAACAAGGGATAATGTCATAGATTGAGTTAATTGTGAACGGAACGCATTAACAGCACTTTACACACAATCCCTTATTTAGAAAGATAATAAAATAATAATTTTTTATATTTAACTTACAAATAATAGCATAATCCATAGCATTCAATTAATTTCATTAGCCAGTAAAATGGCGTGTGATGACTAACATTAAAAAAAAAGCAAAAACATCTGAATATACTTATTTGCCGAAAGGTTTTATAAATGGTTTGCTTACTCTTGCAGCAAATTCAGAAGACCCTGAGCTCAAAAACTTTGTAAAAAAGCATCAGGAGTTTATTAAGCACGCCCTTCCCTCTAATGATGAATGTGTGAAAGATTTTATCACAGAAATCGACAACCTTAAAATTGAAGCCAATCAACTAAAAAGGAAGAATGAAATAGTCTCCTCTGATAATTATCTGCTAGAACATAAGAAAAAGGAGCTTCTCAAACTAATGGATCATCTTGAAGATGCCTATGAAAATATATGGCATAAAAATGAAGAACTGAGCCGTCAAAAGCAGAAAATAGAAGACCAGGCCTACCAGTTAAAAGAAGCCAATGATACCATTACTGAAAAGAATGAGGAGCTAAAAGATCAGGCTGACTACCTGTATAATGCTAATGAAACCATTAGCAATATGCATGATGTGGCTCGCCAACAGAAAGACGAGCTTATGCAAAAGCACATAGAGCTCATTAACTTAAACTCAGAAAAGAACAGCCTTATTGGCATAGTAGCTCATGATTTAAAAAGTCCACTGAGTCAGATAAAAGGTTTGGTCAGTGTGATAAAAATCCACCCGGAAAGGATAGACGAAGAGACCATGAAATACCTGAACACTATAGAGTATAGTGCAGGTAAACTTAACGACATGATTACTCGCATATTAGATGTAGAATCAATGGAGGCTAATGCACTCAATGTAGAGTTTTCTGACATCAACCTGACTGAGTTATTACATGAGATCATTGCTAACTATAAGCTCAATGCAGAGGAAAAATCTATATCTCTGGAATATGAAATCAACAAGCCTATTATAGCTGAAGCAGATGAAGATTTGGCCCATCAAATTCTTGAAAATCTGATCTCTAATGCTATTAAATTTTCTCCACGCAGAACCACTATCACCATCAACTTAACTGAAGATGAAGATCATGCTCTTTTTGAAGTAAAAGACCAAGGACCTGGCCTTAGCGAAGAAGACAAGAATAAGCTATTCAGAAAATACCAAAAACTATCAGCCAGACCTACAGGTAATGAAATATCTACAGGCCTGGGACTATCAATAGTGAAAAAATACACCGATGCTATTAATGCTGAAATCTGGTGCGAAAGTGAGCTAAAAAAAGGAGCCAGCTTCTTCGTAAGGTTCAAAAAAGAAGTTTAACTATTGTATCTCCTTTTCTTTAGAAGCGTTCACAAATAGAATATTTCCTACTCCTTCATACCCTTTAAATACTTCTGCACCGCGCTGTTTTATAGCTTCAGCCCTGAATCCTACAATAGTAAGATCAGCATCTTGTGACTTATCATTAATAATCTCTTTAGTACTCACCTCCAGCTTATGCTTTATGAGCTCAATATTTTTAGGAGAGATAGGCAAACGACCTGCCTTAATCATAGATATGAGCATTTCCTCCTGCTCAGACATTTCCTTTTCATTTACCACTGCAAAAATTTTGATCTCTGCATTCTTCCAATCACGGTGCCCCATAATGATGTAGCCCATCAAAATCATAAGACTACTGTTTTTTAGATCATTAGGTGTAAGCCAGATATGAATACTGTTATTAAAGCCAAACTCCCGGTCTGAGGAGCCCAGCACACAAATATCAAATTCAGCAGCTTTCACCATAGTGAAATTATCTATGATGTCCGTTAGGTTAGCGATGTTGTCTTTGGCAAATTCAAACAAAATCATGTTCACCTCTTTACCGGAAACACTAGGCAACTGTATGGCCTGAGCCACAGCACTGGTAAAGGAGGGCGAAATGAGGGTATCTACAAACACCTTATTGCGGGTGGAGCCTGTCACCTTCAATAACCTGCGTATTTGCTCCTGCGACTTTTGATAGGAATCTTTTGAGAAATATCCATTAATATAATGTAGATAAGTTCCGAAACCATAGCGATGAGATATCCACTTCATAAACTGAAAAGCCGCCGGGCGCTTAAAGAAATCAGAGGAAATACAAATTACGGATGGCCTCCACCCCTCTTCTCCTCGTTCAGCCTTCTGCAAAAACACCTGCAGCTGCCTACTCAGCTGAAAGATAACGCCTTGAAATATTTTTGCCAGTCCTTCTTTTGATTTGCTCGTTTGGGTTACGAAGAAATAAATCCCCGTCATTAAAATAATTGAAATAATGGTATACTGTGCATTCATTTTAAACATGAGGTACACACATAACACTGCCCCTAGTAAAGAAACATACCATTTAGACCGGAAAGAAGGTCTGTATGAAGGATCAGCCGCAAAATGCTGAAGAAATGAAATAAGGCATAACGAACCGTAGGTAATCATAAAGAACATAGAGATGATCTCCGCTACGGCATTTACATCGCCCAGACTAACGAAAACAATGGCTATGAGGCTGGTGACTATAGTAGCATTGATAGGATCATTGGAGCCTTTCTTCCCTTTCGCCAAATACGTATTAATATGAGGCAAAGGAAACACCTTGTCACTGGCCAGTGCCTGCAAAGTTCTGGGCGCAACCATAATACTGCCCAGTGCAGAAGAAATGGTGGCTGCCGCCAAGCCAATAGGTATAATAGGACCCAGAGCCGCTATGCGCATCATAATCAAAGGATCTTCTACCAAATCACCAGGAGCAGCTGATACAGCCAGCTTATAGGCAATAAATATATAAATTACCATACCCACAATAGTAGCTGCCAGTGTACCTAATGGAATAGACTTTTTAGGATCTCTTAAATCACCAGACAACCCTACACCGGCCGTCATACCGGTAAAGGCAGGGAAGACAATGGCAAAAACCGCGAAAAAGGTATCAGGATTATCAATATGATCAGTCCAGCGGAGATTTACCATGGCTGAATTGTAATCTGTAGAGCCTACAAAAAACATAATAAGTGACAGAAAAAGGATGGCTACTACCACATACAAAGCCTTCATGCCTAAATCGGCCCCTTTTTTAATCATAAGTATACTCAGCAATATCACAGCAGGCAGACTTATAATCCTTTTATCAGACAGATTGAGATCGAACTGAGTGTTAACATAATCAAACACTGGCCCAAAAGCTTCGGCAAAAGCGATGGTATAAAAAGCCACACTTATGGCCTGAGACAGATATAGAGCTATACCAATGGCGGCACCTACATTAATGCCAAAAGAACGTGAAATGATATAATATTCACCTCCACCCTCTACTTTCTGGTTAGTAGCTATTTCGGCTATAGCCATAGCAGTAGGTATGGTAACCAAATTAGCAAATAAGATAATACCAATAGTACCTGCAAACCCTACGCTACCTACAGCATAACCAAATCTCAGGAACATAATGGCACCCAAAATAGTAGATATTGCTGTAAAGAATACGGGACCCGTTCCGAACCCGGCCTTCTTTTCTCTTAATGTAGTACTCATAACTTAAGACCAATATAACGGCAAATTCAAAGTATTTAAAATAAATTAAACACTTATCTTAGAGCACATGAGAGAATTAATGAATTTGTACAGGAAATATAAAGAATATGTAAGGGTAGATCTGCTAATGTATGCAGCTATGATCCTGATGATAATAGGATACTTTATCTATGAACTGGCGAGTCATTAAAGAAAAAAAGCTGTTTTAAAAGCAGAATGATATTGCTGAGCAACCCTTACTTTTAAAACAGCTGAAATATTATTTACGCTTGTGCGAATTGGTTACAACCGAAAGTAGAACCAGTGATGTATTCAATCTCTTTAGATTCACTATTCACAGGTTTACCACCATTAAGTACAGGAATGATGAAGTCAGGATCCATTTTAGACTCCACATGACTTAATTTGTTACACTCTCCGTAATTTTCCTTATTAGCAACTACTGGTGCTTCTGGCGCCCAGTGGTTACAGTTTTTACATACATTTTCCATAGTTCTTCCGTTTTAGTTTATATCAAAGAAAGGATAAAAAACGGGAAAATGTTCATTGCGATTTTAATTTATAATTAAACTAAATTAAGGTTACTGCTCATTTTGGAGGGTTTTATCAATTTCCACCTTGTTTATGTAGATCACACTTCGACGATTATCAACCGCTTCATTTTTCTTATTCTGCACCTTTTGGTAGCCCCAAACAAAGAAGGTATCATTATACCAATGACTCACCCCTCCTACGCCTTCATACTCATGATCCAGTTCATCATTTTCATAAAGCAGGGCCATTTCGTCAGCATCTTCCACTATGCTTTCACTGCCTTCAGCAATTTTATAAGCGAGCTTTTCATCAGACTTATATATCATGCTAATATCATTTCCTTTTACATTATAATCAGTAACAGCCTCTAATGAATTGGACTCCACCTCTTCTATGGCAAAACTGTTATCCCACAGCAGATGACCTTCATCATTCAGCTTCACTATTATAGTTTCCAGGTATTTGAAGTGATTAGGTTCATGAGGCCCCTGATAACCATAAGGCCTTCTTACATAGCGCTGCTGGCTAAAAGAATTATATCGATTAAAACCACGAGGGTCATAATAAGGAGAGAACATAGACGGATCCTGATATCGCTCAAATTCAGGATCATAAATCTCAGCTGCAATAATGTAAGCGTCCTGCTCTTCTCTTACCTGATGTAATAATAATTTAGAACTATAGTTAAAATCTTTACCCCTCTGCTTTTTCCTCTCCACCCGCCTTCTTACTCGGGCAGATCGTTTTTCCCCCATATAATCAAAGAAATGTTCCAGATCACCATAACCAAAATATATCATTTTTTCCCTTTTCCCTTCGGGCTGCACTATAGTGAAAAATATTCCTTGAGATGAAGAGGTGCTCCCCCTGCTAAAAGTACCCACCACAGCTATATTGCCACTCACAAAATCAGTAGTCTTAGCATCTACCACGCGATAATCAAATGGCACTTCTATTTCCTTCTCAAATAATATCCGTCCTTCAGGGCTGTAAGTACGCATACGCAGATAATAGCCATCATAATTCTTCTCCCTGGTAAGCACATTAAAAGTGCTATTATGGTTAGCCCGCAGGTCTATAACATCACTTCTATCCTTAAAATAACCCGGAATTACAGAGAGATTGTCTTCGCCCATGGTAAGAGAAACCAGCGTAGGGCTGTAGCGCACATAACCAGCCAGCACCACTCGTTCGCCTACTACTATCATATGAGACAGCTCCAGCTCTATTTCATTTTTAATATCATAACGTTTTAAATCTCCAGTAGCCACATGTAAGGTAATGAGGTGAAAATCACTTTTTAAGCCTTCATCATGTCTGAATAGCATATAAAATATACCATTGTTAAAGTCATACCCTCTAAAGATATAGGTGCTTTCAATAGCCAGGTCATATCTAAACCGCTCTTGCATGAGCGTATCCAGCAATATTGCCTTCCAGGTATTGCCTTGACCTTTTTCATACTCATCGGTTTCTTGTATCACTATCAGTCCCTCATTACCTGCAGAAATAACAGTAAAGAAATCATCTCCGCTTTTTCTGTCCAGTTCATAGCGGGTAAGCTGCTTAAGCTGAGAAAAGGCACTAAATGAGCACAAAAGAAAGAATAACAGAATAGTGTTAAATTTCATAATGTAATGTATGAACGAAATGGTTTAGAATACACCTAAAATATACTGATTTAGACAGTATCATGTAAACAACTCCCTAATTATAAATATTCTAAATCACAGTTAGCCTTCAAATAATAGTGGGTTGATAGAAATGTTTCCTTTATTTTGTAGTAGACCAATAAAGAAAACACCTTTTGGATAACAAATCAATTATCAAATTATTAAAAACCACGGCTCAGTTAATGGAGCTTCATGGTGAAAACGAATTTAAAATTAAGAGCTATAATAATGCCATTTTTAACCTTGAAAGAGAGCCCGTGCAACTGGCTTCGCTTAGCTTGGCAGAGCTCGAAAAATTAAACGGTGTAGGCAAAAGCATTGCCGCAGCTATTGATGAAATTAACCAAGAAGGCAGTTTAACCATTCTGGAAAAATATCTTTCTGAAACCCCTGAGGGCATATTGGATTTATTGAGCCTTAAAGGCATAGGAGCTAAAAAAATCAGGCAGATATGGAAAGACCTTGATATTCAGGATAGTGAGGGGTTATTAAAAGCCATAAATGAAGGTGAACTGACCAAACTCAAAGGTTTTGGAGATAAGACTCAGAAAAATCTTAAAGAGGCCATTTTATTCAGAAATGCACATCAAGGCAAACTACTATATGCTCAGGCTGAAACCCTGGCAGAAGCACTTATTGAAAGGCTCAAGGCTGAGTTTAATGACATACAAATATCTACTTCAGGAGCGCTTAGAAGAAAAGTAGAAGTAATAGAGGAAATTATGCTGCTCTGCGCCACCACTGATGAAAGTAAGGTGAGGGCATTTTTAGATAATGATGAAAGCCTTACTGCGGAAGAAGATAAAAGCAGTCCTTTTAACTGGCGAGGTCACCTCACTCAAGAAAATACCGCCGTAAGGGTAAGGTTTACTTCGGCTGAAGAGTTCCAAAAGCAACTTTTCCTAACTACTAGTACTCCTACTCACATTCATACACCTGTAAAAGAAGAGAAAAGTCTTGCTGACCTTGTAAAAGAAAGCACTATAGCTTCAGAAGAAGATATTTATAAATTAGCTGACTTGCCTTTTATAGCTCCTGAACTACGAGAAGGACAGTTTGAGTTAGGTCTGGCAGCAGAAAACAAGCTCCCAAAACTCATAGAAATGTCTGACCTCAAAGGCATTTTACATAACCACTCTACTTACAGTGATGGTAAGCATACTTTAAAAGAAATGGCCGACTACTGCCAGGAATTAGGGTATGAATACCTTGGCATTACAGACCACAGTAAATCATCTTTTTACTATGCTAATGGCCTTTATGAAAAACGCGTAACAGAGCAGCAAGCAGAAATAGATGAACTAAATAAAACTTACAAAGACTTTAAAATATTCAAAGGCATAGAGTGCGACATCCTCCCTGATGGCAGCTTAGACTATGATCCTGAAGTGCTAGCCAGCTTTGACTTCATTGTATCCTCTGTACATTCTGTACTTAACATGGATGCTCAGAAAGCCACTGAACGTGTACTCAAAGCGGTAGAAAATCCTTTCACTACTATTCTTGGCCACATGACTGGCCGCCTGCTACTACAGCGCGAAGGCTATCCTGTAGACCATAAAACTATTATTGATGCCTGCGCCAAAAACAAAGTAGTGATAGAAATAAACGCTAACCCAAGAAGACTTGACATTGACTGGCGATGGGTTCATTATGCTCTGGAACAAGGCGTAATGCTTAGTATTAACCCTGATGCTCACGCTAAAGCTGGCTACCATGACATGTATTATGGACTATGCGTAGGCAGAAAAGGAGGACTCACAAAAGAAATGAACCTTAACAGCTTGTCTTTGAATGATTTAGAGTCGTACTTTACTACAAAAAAAGAAAAAGCTTTAACCCAAGTAGGATAACCCTCAACCTCATGACAAAAATACTTATTATACGTTTCTCTTCTATTGGAGACATAGTGCTAACCACACCGGTAATAAGGAACGTAAAAACCCAGGTAGAAAACGCTGAAGTACATTACTGTACCAAATATCAATTTAAGGAGATCATTGAAAACAACCCCTATATTGATAAGATCCACTATTTAAAGGATAGTATGGGCGATTTGGTGGCAGATTTAAAGAAAGAGCATTATGACTACATCATAGATCTACATAAAAACCTGCGTACCAAAATTATCAAAACCAGATTAGCCGCCAGAAGCGCTTCTTTCAAAAAGCTGAACAAAGAGAAATGGCTTATGGTGAATATGAAAATCAACAAGTTGCCTAATAGGCATATTGTAGACCGCTACATGGAAACAGCCCAACCCTTAGGAGTAAAAATGGATAACCTGGGCTTAGATTACTTTATCCCTGATAAAGATAATGTGCCTTTGGAGTGGCTCCCTGAAACGCATCAGAAAGAATATGTAGCTTATGCTATCGGCGCACAGCACAACACTAAAAAGCTACCCATTAACAGAATGATAGAGCTTTGCGATAAAATTAATAAGCCTATCATCTTATTAGGAGGTCCTGGCGACAATGAAACCGCCCAGGCTATAGAACGCTTCTTCGAAAGATCAGAAAAATCTGAACCTATGGAAGAAGGGCTAGTGAAGCTTAACAAAAAAACGGTTATCTATAACGCTTGTGGCAAGTTTAATTTGAACCAGTCTGCATCACTTGTAAAACAAGCTCGCTATGTATTTAGCCATGATACCGGTCTTATGCATATAGCGGCAGCGTTTAAAAAGGAAATATTCAGCATATGGGGCAACACCATTCCTATGTTTGGCATGTACCCCTACCGAACTCATTTCACTATTCTTGAAAATAACAAACTAGATTGTAGACCGTGCTCCAAAATAGGGTATGACAAATGTCCTAAGGGCCATTTCAAATGTATGAATAACCTTGTTTTTGACTTTTTTTCTACCCTAAAACAAGGAATTCAGAAAAGCTCTTTCACTTTTTCAGGAGGTCTTCCAATGATTGCCTTGTCGCCCTTAATCACTATGGGGCGTTCAATCAATTTTGGATGTTCCTCCATTGCCTGAAGCCATTCATCGTCAGAAAGCTCTGAGCCTTTGTACTTCTCCTTATAGATTGCTTCGCCTGTTCTGATCAGATCATGGGGTTTTATACCCAGCTTTTCTACAATTTTTTCCAGATCAGCTTTGCTGGGTGGCATTTTTAAATATTCTACCACTTCAACCATATCTCCATGCTCTTCTATGAGCTGAAGTGTTTCTCTGCTCTTGGTACATCTGGGGTTATGATATATAGTTAGCATCAGCCCGTTACTTTTTCGATTATTAAATTATGATTAGTATAGATACAAATATCAGCGGCTATGTTAAGACTCTCTCTCACCATTTCTTCGGCACTCAGGTGAGTAGCATGCTTTTTCAATGCTAAAGCAGCACTTTGAGCATACATAGAACCACTACCTATTGCTGCCACTTCATGATCAGGCTCAAGCACATCTCCTGTACCGGAAACAATCAGCACCTCATCTTTATCTGCAGTAATAAGCATAGCTTCCAGCTTTCTTAGATATCGATCTGTTCTCCAGTCTTTAGCCAGCTCTATGGCTGCACGCTTCATATTGCCGCCGTAGCTATTAAGCTTCTCATCAAATCTTTCCAGAAGGGTAAAAGCATCAGCCGTTGATCCTGCAAAGCCAGTTACAATCTTACCATTTTGCAGCTTTCTGATTTTCTTCACGTTGCCTTTAGCTACATAGTTACCCATGGTAGCTTGTCCATCAGCCCCTATGGCTACTTCTCCATTATGCACCACGGCCAATACCGTAGTAGATCTTACTTTAATTTTTCCCATCAGTTCTTTTAAATAAATAACCCTGATAGTTAAGGAACTACCAGGGTATATTGTTTAATGATTTATCTTATTTCTTAAACCAAAATTCTTACCGGATTTTCAAGTAGTCCTTTTAGTGTTTGTAAGAAAGCAGCTCCTAAAGCACCATCCACTACTCTGTGGTCAGCAGAAAGGGTTACTTTCATTACGTTACCAGGCACCACTTGTCCGTCTTTAACTATAGGAGTTTGTTTGATACCTCCGATAGCTAAGATACAAGAATCTGGCGGGTTAATGATGGCAGTAAATTCTTCTACGCCAAACATTCCCAGGTTAGACACTGTAAAAGTGTTACCTTCCCATTCGCTAGGTTGTAATTTCTTATTATGAGCTTTACCCACTAAGTCTTTCACCTCAGCAGAGATGTGAGATAATGACTTGTTATCAGCAAATCTGATTACAGGTACTAAAAGACCTTCATCTACTGCTACAGCCACACCTACGTGGATATGCTTGTTATATCTGATTTTATCTCCTAACCAAGATGAGTTCACTTTAGGGTGTTGTCTCAAAGCAGCACTTACCGCTTTAATAACAATATCGTTAAAGCTTATTTTCACAGGAGAATATTCATTCATGGCCTTTCTGGCTTCAATAGCCTTGTCCATGTTAATTTCCATGGTTACGTAGAAGTGAGGAGCACTAAATTTACTCTCAGCTAAACGCTTACCAATGGTTTTTCTCATTTGCGAAACATTCACCTCTTCGTAGCTTTCTTCACCTATTACCTGAGGGATGTTCACTGTAGTACCTTCTCCACCAGCAGCAGCCTGTTGTGCAGGTGCCTGAGCTGCAGGAGTATAGTTTTCTACATCTTTCTTAACAATTCTGCCATGATCACCTGATCCTTTGATCTTAGTGATGTCATACCCTTTATCTTCAGCCATTTTCTTAGCTAAAGGAGATGCTTTTACTCTTCCACCCTCTGTAGTTGAAGGAGCAGCACTCTCTTGTGTAGCAGCAGGTTTGCTTTCTTCTTTCTTAGGAGCCTCTTTTTTGGCTTCCTTCTTCTCTTCACCACCAGAACCTTTTTTGGCTTTTGCCTGATGTGCTTTAAGAAGTTTTTCGAAATCAGCACCTTTTTCTCCTACAATGGCTAACACACCATCCACTTCAACAGAGTCACCTTCTTCTACACCTATGTATAGTAAAGTTCCATCTTCGTAAGCTTCCAGTTCCATAGTAGCCTTATCTGTTTCTACTTCAGCCATTACATCGCCTGAAGATACAGAGTCACCTACTTTTTTCTGCCAGCTTGCAATGGTACCTTCTGTCATGGTATCACTCATTTTCGGCATAGTCACGATGGTGGCATTCACATCAGAGGCGTCGATTTCTTCTACATCCTCGTCAGCAGCGGCACCACTATCCGATGGCTCTTCTTCTTTGGCGGCTCCATTATCAGAACCTCCACTTTCAATCTCTTTCAGCAAGCCACTGATGTCTTCACCCTCATCACCGATGATGGCTATTACAGCATCAATCGGCACTGCATCTTTTTCTTTTACACCAATGTGAAGCAATGTCCCATCTTCATAGGATTCCAGCTCCATTGTTGCTTTATCTGTTTCTACTTCTGCTAAAATATCGCCCGACTTTACCTTGTCTCCTTCCTTCACTAACCAAGACGCGATCACACCTTCTTCCATGGTGTCGCTCATTTTGGGCATACGTATTACTTCTGCCATAGGTCTCTATTAAATTTTGTGTGCCAAAAATAAGGGTTAAAATCCCTTTATTCAAATAAATGATTTCAAATAAAATATGATCTTTATCAAAAACTAATATTTGATATCAGTAGCTCAAACTTACTACCTCCTGAGCTATAATCATTGGCTTTTGCATAGGAAATTCTAAATCCTAGTGAAAGTTCTGGCGGGAATCGAAAAATATTTATATCAAATAAGAAATCTGCACCAAAAGATTGGTATATGGCGTCCCTTTTTAACTGTACTCTTTGCTGATTATTTACCAGATCAGTGCTTGCATACCCGTAATCATAAAATAAGTTAGTTCTTATTCTTTTAACATACAATATAGGGCCAAAGGCTATATCAGGGCACCAAAGGGGTAAAGCGTAGTTAGCAGAAAGAGACACAAAATCTTCCCAGGTAGAATGAGAATAACCTCGTGTAAGCGGAATCTGGTTTCTGAGGATGTAAGTATCATTACTGAGCGTATCTAATTTCCACTTTCTATGTTGATAAGCACCTCTTAAATAAAAACTATGATTGGCTGATAGGCCTGGAAAGTAAAAGCTACCTCTAAGTGCAGTCTGCCCGGCATCATAATCACCTCCAAAAGGGGAAGTTGTATGATTGATGGTAATAGATTGCCCCCATTTACTGTACAAGTCACGCGTACTTTGCTTCAGGAGCCTGTAATAGCTCAGGGTAGTCTCATTGGTTAACAAGTCTCCATTGGCCTGCTGGTCTATGTATATTCTCTCTGGCTGGTTATAGTCTGATACCCGCGTGAGACTAAAATTATTCTGAACAGTTAGTTGACTATGAAATTTCGATCTGGTAAGCAATAATGGGATTCTAAAACCGGCATCGACCGTGGTCTCATTCCACTTAAATCCTATATCCTCACCCTGATAACTTTCAGTAGTAGACCTATTCCCTCTGGTCACTTCCAAATCAATAATAGGATACCAACCCTGATAAGTTACACCTGCAGAAGCATAGCCTGTCTCCTCCTCCACATCATAAATATAGCCTAATGAAATATCAGTAGTGCTCAATACATCTCTGGAAAACACGCCTAACTGCGCTCTGGTAAGGTCTGTAGTAGCATAAGGCCCCCAGCTATGAATATTAAACATATGACCTAATTTGCTATACTTTTTCACGGGATAACGCTCATCAGGAACGTGACTGAGCATATCAGGATTCCCTTCTTGTTCGGTTAATAGCTCTGGCAATGTATAGCTCCTATCTTCGACCTGTTCCAGGGGTTTCCAAGTGTCTTTTGCAAAAGGAATTCTAACCACATCAAAACCATTAACGGTATAATCATTATAGTAAATAAACTTTCCATCAGGCGAAATGGCCGGGTTATAGGCTCCGAACTTACTGCTTGTAACCTGATACGCTGTACCGCTTTTCAGGTCTTTCACATAAATATTATCAATGCCGCTGTAAGGAGAATTATAAAACAAATACTGACCTTTCAATACCGGATGACCAATATTCTCATTGTCTACAGTAATTAATATAGTTTCTTCGCCGGTATTATAATCGATTTTTACCACCGCTTTGCCTGAATCTTTCACTTTTAGAGCTACAATGGCATTATCCTCATCACTCCAGCGTGCCATAGCGTAGAGAGCATTGTTAGCATCCGAAAATCTTTTTATCTCCTCTCCGCTTACATCATCTATCACCACCAAATAGTTCTCTCCTTCAATGGTATTCATGGCTGTTACTATCTTGCCTTTTTTATGTGACAATGCTGCGGCTGCATAACGACTTTTGCGCGTGATGGTTTCGGATTTTCCATTCTCCAAATCGAGGGATTTAATCACCGAATAATTCTTCTGTCTCCAGCGTGGATCATAGCGGTATTCATTCCAAACCAATTGACCGTTTTGCAGAGAAAGCATACCTGAACTATTCATAATTCCTGGTGTATAGGCCACCTCTTCTTTGCCTTGAGCATCTAAAATCACGAACTTTTGAATCTCACTAATGCCTGATTTTAGCACTAACACTCTGCCATCTTCCAGCGGTTGCGGGAACTCATAATTTCTAAAAACCTCTGACTCTCTTTTGTTTATAGTAGTGAAGTCAGTTATTTCCAAGCCCTGCAGTTGCTCATGCCAGGTATTTTCCCAATCATTCATCATTAATTCATAATTATCCACCAAAAAGCTTCCCGTTTGTATTTTGAGTGAATTAGAAAACGTAAAAGGTATAAAAGGAAATAAAAAAGCCGTTTTAGTGACCCTGCCCCATATATTTTTGTCCCCTGTTCTCTTTCTCAGACTACCCACAAAATGATAGCCCAGCACGTAATGATTAGGAATAAAATCTTTATAAGAACCTAAATGTTGCTTATGATAGTTGTATCTCTTTTTTTCCAGTGTATTAGCTCTAAATTCACGATTAAAAGAAGGCATTCTTCCTCTCCCGCTATTGGTTAGAGCCGTTTCTATGGCTACTGCATCTCCCTCCCAAAACCAGCGTGGAGCGGCACAAAAGGCCATGGCAGATTGCGTATTTTCACCAAACACATAATAGAAAACCTTGTTAAATCCTCTTTTACTATGCTGGTTTTGCACCACATGCCTAAACTCATGTACCGAAAGCAGATCAAGCCAGCGGTTGTTACCCACAAAATTATAATCCTGAGGCGGCATAGTCTGAAACTCAGACCTTCTGGGGCCCAACGTTACGAAACCATTGGATATAGAGTTTCGGTTTTGTAGAATAACGGATATTCTTTTGGGCTCCTTATCGCCTAGCAGACTTTCAGACTCCGGAGCTCTTAAATATTGTAATTTACCGGCTACTTGTTGTGCTTGCTCATCGAAACCATCCTGATAAATTACCCTAAAGCCGGGAGTAATTACCTGCTTCCATTTAATGGAGGGTTGAGAATTTTCTAATATTAGATCTGACTGAGCTACAGCAGAGAGCGCGCTTAAAAAGCTCAAAAGAAAGAATAAAGACTTAATACACTTCATTTTACAATATTTCCTCCAAATTAATAAAAGCACCACTCATTACAAGAAAAACTCCTTTCAAACATTAAGAACCTGCATTTTATAATTTTTATTTATAAATTGATAGTCTTTATCATTCTTAACTAAACTTACATAATGAAGAAGATTTACTCAATCATTTTCTTCATCACACTAGCATTATTTCAAGCTTGTGATAATTCTGAAGGAAATAAGGGCTCATCAGACGGTGAGCTGTCAATTGATTACGAAAAATTCACGCTGAGTAATGGGTTGGATGTTATTTTACATGAAGATCACTCTGATCCTATTGTAGCCACAGCCATACTCATACACGCAGGCTCTAACCGTGAAAAACCGGGGCGTACCGGGTTTGCTCACTTTTTTGAGCACATGCTATTTCAGCGTTCTGAAAATTTACCACAAGGAGCCTTTTTCAAAAACATTAACGAATGGGGCGGCACCTTTAATGGAGGTACCTGGACTGATGGCACGGTTTACTACGAGGTAGTACCTAAAGATGCTCTTGAGAAAGTATTATGGATGGAATCTGACCGCATGGGTTATTTCATTAACTCAGTGACTAAAGCCAGCCTTGAAGGGGAAAAACCGGTAGTACAAAACGAAAAACGTCAGCGCTATGATAATGTAGCTTACGGCAACACCCGAGCAGTGATTAACAAGGCCTTATATCCTGCTTCGCACCCTTACAACTGGCTTACCATAGGTGAGTTAGAAGACTTACAAAATGCAACGCTTGATGATGTAAAGGAATTTTATGAGCAATATTATGGGCCTAACAATGCCACTTTGGTATTAACCGGCGATTTTAATCTTGAAGAAACTAAAAAACTGATTGAAAAGTATTTTGGTGAAATACCTTCCAGAGGAGTAGATAAGCCCTTAAAGCCACAGCCTGTAAAGTTAGATTCTACCATTCAATTATATTATGAAGATAACTTTGCCAGTTTGCCCGAACTTACACTTACCTGGCCTACAGTAGAGCAATACCATAAAGATCAGTGGGCTCTGGATGTATTAGGTGAAATTTTATCTGATGGCAAGCGCGCACCATTATATAAAGTACTGGTAGAAGAAAAAGAGTTAGCGCCTAACCCTGTAGCTTATAACAGTAGTAATGAGCTGGCGGGAACCTTCACTATAAGAGTTAGAGCCAATGAAGGCGTAAACCTAGACAGCGTTAAAATCGCCATATTTGAAGCATTAACCAAGTTTGAAAAAGAAGGTGTTAATCAAAAAGACCTTGATAGAATTAAGGCCGGACTAGAAACTAGTTTTTATAACGGTATTTCAAGCGTGCTAGGCAAAGCATTTCAATTAGCAACTTATAATGAATACGCTGGCAGCCCTGATTATGTAACTACTGATATTCACAATATTAAATCCGTGACCAAAGAAGAGGTGATGGATGCCTATAACAAGTATATAAAAGGCAAAAATTATGTTCTTACCAGCTTTGTTCCTTCCGGTAAGCCTGATCTTGCTGTAGGGCAAAGTGTAGTAGCTGAAATAGAAGAAGAAGCCATAGTACCTAATGAGCAAAGTGCTATGGTAGATCAGGAGCCCAGCGATGATTACCCTCGCACCGAAAGTTCTTTTGATCGTACCCAAGAGCCTCCTTTAGGCGATGCACCTCTGCTTAGTCCTCCAAAAATATGGACTAGCGAACTGGCTAATGGCATGGGCGTGTATGGTATTGAAACCAGCGAACTGCCTCTTGTTAACTTCAGCATAAAAATAAGCGGAGGACATAAAGCAGACAACCCTGATAAAGTGGGAGTAGCTTACATGATCACTGACATAATGATGGAAGGCACAAAAACCAAAACACCAGAAGAGTTAGAAGATGCCATTGGTCAGCTGGGAGCTAATGTAAGAATGTATACTTCTGATGAATTCATTACCATATCAGCCAACTGCCTTTCAAGAAACTACCAGGCTACTTTGGAGTTAGTGAAAGAAATTCTGCTGGAGCCGAGATGGGACGAGAAAGAGTTTGATAGAATTAAAAAGGCCACTATTAACTATATTCAGCAAAGAGATGTAAACCCTAATGCCATAGCTAATATGGTGTTGAACACAAAGCTTTACGGTAAAGAAAGCATTCTAGGCACACCTTCTTCAGGAGATGTTAGCTCTATTGAGTCCATTACCATAGAAGATATGAAGGCTTTTTATAACCAATACTTCTCTCCTTCTATTTCTAAATTCCATATTGCGGGTAATATCAGTGAAGATGACGTGAAATCATCAATCGCCTCTTTTGAAGACTCGTGGGCCGCTAAAGAAGTAAGCATACCTACGCCTGCCACACTTCCTGTGCCTGATGAGCCTCAAGTATATTTTGTAGATATACCTAAAGCTAAGCAATCAGTTATAGAAATAGCCAGACTTACTGTAGATGGTAACGACCCTGACTTTTACCCATTAACCGTAGCCAATTATCGTCTCGGTTCTGGTTCTGGAGGCAGGCTATTCCAAGTATTGAGAGAAGAGAAAGGGTATACCTATGGCGCTTACTCTTATGTAGACAGAAGCACTTATCCCGGGCCTTTCGTAGCCTCATCTAGCGTGAAGTCTAACGTTACCCTGGAGTCTTTAGAAACCTTCAAAGAAGTAATAGGCAACTACGGTAAAACCTATACTGAAGAAGACCTGGATAAGACTAAAAATGCTTTGATAAAACAAAATACTAGGAAGTTTGAGACTTTAAATTCTCTACTCGGTATTTTAGAAACCATCAGTGCTTACGACTTACCGCTAGATTATATAGATCAGGAACAACGCACCTTACAAAACATGACCATGGAAGATGTTCAAGGATTAGTAAGAAAGTATATGGATCTGAAAAATATGACCTATGTTATAGTAGGCGACAAAGAAACGCAATATGACAGACTTAAAGTGGAAGGAATGGGCAGTCCTGTTCTAGTAGATAAAACAGGAGAACCTGAGCCTGCCATGTAAATAAGACCTAAAGAAAATAGATAAATAAGGCCATATTACAGCTCATGTGATATGGCCTTACTTCTTACACAAAATTTATTTGGCACCACCAGTTGAAAAACTGTTTTCCCCTCTGAAGACTCTACCAACTCTACGTGCCCTTTTAACTTATAAGTAGTAATTAGAGATACATATAAACCCAGGCCTGATCCAGTGGACCGCTCTGTACCCCGATAAAACATATCAAAAATCTTCTTATGAAGATCTTCATATATGCCAATACCATTATCTTCAATATTAAACGTGAGCGTCTGCTCGGTAATTAAAACATGAATGCTTATTCTACAATCAGGCGCATTTTCCCTTTTGTATTCTATAGCATTTTTAATTAATGGCGAAAGCGCCTTACTGAGTAGATTTTCATCACTAGTAAAAGGGATTTTCGTATTAAAATCTAACTCCCATTCTATTTGTGAACCTTTAGGGTTATCTATTAAACACCCTGAAATTATGCTTTTAGTTAACGCTTCAATATCCACCCTATCAAGTACCACTCTAGATGATTCTATAAAGGCCAGGTGATTGATATCTCCCATCAAAGCGTTTTGCTTTCTTATGGTTTTTTCTATCAGCGAAAGGCACTCTCGCTGATTACTGGTAGCATCTCTCTTTACTAACTCTACCAACCCCAAAATCGTAGAAATAGGTGCTTTAAGATCATGGGAAGTACGATACATGAGTCTATCATATTCATAACTCACTCGCTTAAGCCTTTGGCTATCACTTATATTATAGGCAACATCCTGCACTACCAGACAGGCCAGGTCTCTTTTAGAACTTATGCCATTAAACTTAATGTGCACTGGCTTTAAAATACCAGCCTTATCCACTACTCTCCCTTCAGCCTCGGGCTTATCACCCTCCTTCATCTTGCGCCAATAAAGCTCCCAGGAAAGCATACTTATCTCTCTGAAATAAAGGAATACCTTCTTTTGCTCTATATCTGCTTTTTCATATCCTGTCATACGGACAAAAGCAGCATTTACCTGTACTATGTCTCCAAATTTATTTACCCACAGAAGGCCATCATTAAGGCCATCTAATAAGTGAATACATTCATTAGTCAGATTAACTTGTTCTTCTTCTCGCGTGGTTATACTCATGGCGAAAAGGGTTTAAATAACTTCTATAACCAAACTCACCAGAGCAAGAATGAATGTAAAAAAAAGAAAAAAGCTATTGTCAATTAGTCGATTGTTCATACTTCATTTAGGTTTAAGTACAATAACAACACAAAGATGGGGAGTAAAAAGCAGCTTTTCTTAAGGGTAGGGTCTTATTTCAAAAAATACGTATTTCGCGTACCAGAGTTAAGTAAAGGGTCTAAAATGAAAAAAGAGCGACTGATATCAGACCGCTCCTTTTTACTTAACTAATCAACCTAAACCCTATTCTTAAATATTTTTAATTGTTTTCTGGTTTTCATTTTTAGAATATGTGGGGCAAGTATATTGGCTGCATGACCCCAGCGTGAAAGCCGTTAAACAAATGATTGTCATCATTATTATTCTTTTCATAATATGTTGTGTTTGACAACGATTACAATACAAATGTATAACAGAATAAAGTTTTATCAATCAGGGGAAATGCGTAATTTATCAGGTAAGTGATTACCCTTACTTATCGTAAAATATACTTAGATAAAACTCTGATTTTCAATGCTGAGGTAACAGGAAGAGATATAATTGTGCGGTCGCACAATTAAAAAAAGGAACTCAATTGAGTTAGGATTAATAAAAACTAGGCAAAAGTAGAGAAAAGGAATCAAAATAAATGTAACAAATACACCCATTTCCTGACATGTCTTCGAATTAAGCGAAATTACAGAAGTAAGGGAAAGCTCTTAAGGAAAAAACCAGGGAGGATATAAAAACAAGTAGGTATAAAAAACGAACAGTCGGGACCTCTCCCGACTGTTACCATGATTAATCTAAACCATTAATCAACCTAAACCTACTCTTAAAAATCTTTGTCAATTAGTTTAAAAAAATATCTGGATTGTGGATCAGTTATTTTTTTATTACACTACAAACCTACACATCTTCATGTAATATTTCATAGGCAATCTTACTTATTTTATTAAATACGTGTTTCCCTTATAAATTTCTAACTGGTCAGAAACATAATTCCTTCCTTCTAAAATCGCCGACATAGCTGTATCCAGTTCATCAGCAAAAGAATGTACTAATAGGTACCCTGAAGCTCCTTTATATATCAAATTTTCAATGAATGGTTTTTCAGTATAAAAATCTAACACCAAGACAGGCGTAGTTTTATACCTGGAATGCTCAAAAATGAAATTCAGAAACTCTATACCCAGAGAATAGGTATCTATAATTAATAATGAAGGGTTGTAAACTCTATCTAATTTTGGAGAGGCAATATCAGGTGAGGCCAAAAAGAAATTCCACCTTTGGAAAATCTCTTCATCCAAACAATCAAAAACCTCATTAGACCTACTATAAAACGCTATATTCCTTAACTCTTTCAATATTCTCCCTATTCACAACGTACATACAAATTTATCTATACGCTGTTAAAAAATGTTAAGGCTTTTTGCGTAATTCCCGCACTACGCGTTTCACTTAATTAGGTTTTAAATATCATCAAACAAGTTATTTTTTATAGCAAAAAGCACTAGTCCTGTAGAGTTTTTCGCACCTGTTTTCTCTAATAAATTTCTTTTGTGAACCTCTACCGTCCTCACGCTTATAAACAATTTATCTGCGATTTCCTGATTGGAATATTCTTCTAATATGAGTTTATATATTTCTTTCTCTCTTGGTGTAAGCGGAGTAGGTGCCGTTCCTGAGGCTTTAGGCTTTTTCTTGGCCAGGTTGTTCATTACCGTCTGCCCTACTTCACTACTATAATATATATCATCATTCAATATGGTATCAATGGCTCCTCTCATTTCTACTTCATCACAGCTCTTAAGCACATAGCCGCTGGCGCCAGCATCCATCATGGCTTTAATATGCTGATAGTCATTATGCATGGTTAGGGCCAAAACCTTGATATCAGGATTTATTTCCATTATTTTTCGGGTGGCCTCTATGCCATCCATGCCATCCATATTTATATCTATAATAATCAGGTCCAAATCATTCTTTCCTACCTCCTCTATAGCCTCCATGCCACTGGCCACTAATCCTACTACTTCATAGGCCGGGTTATTTTCCAGGTACATGGCTACACCATCCCTTACCACTTTATGATCGTCCACTATTAATATTCTAGTTGGTTTCATTATACTCATATTTGAAGGGTACTTCTACTATTATTACTGTTCCGTTTTCCGGACTGGTTTCTACTTCTATATTTCCGGAAAGAGAATTCACCCGGTTTTTCATGCTACGCAATCCAAAACTTTGTGTTTCATCTTCCATTTTTTCATGATAAAGAAAGCCTATGCCGTCATCTTCTATGGTGAGGACTACTTCATCATTATAAGCCATCAGCTGTACAGATGCCTGGCTGGCTTTAGCGTACTTTAAGATATTATTAATCGCCTCTTGCGTAACACGATAAAGATGGAGTTCCAAATTTTTAGGCAATCTTGCGCCTTTAAGGTTATCATAAAACTCAAATTTGGTTTCTGAAACTCTGTCAATATCCGCCATTAAACTTTGCACTGAAAGCACATACCCAAAATCTTCTATGCTCTGTGGCATAAGGTTATGTGCAATTTCTCTACTGTCTTTAATAGCTTCTTTTAAATAATTCAGGCCTGTATTCAGCTTTTTCTCACCAGAATCACTCAACTGCAGGTCCTTCTTCAAAGAATTAAAGTTTAATGAAACCGTGGTTAGTTTTTGTCCCAGGCTATCATGCAGCTCCTTGGCTATTCTTTTTCTTTCTTTATCTTCTGTTTCTATAATAGTAGAAATAATTTTCTCGCGAGCATTCATACGTTCTGAAATGTCACTCACAAAGCCTTCTAAAATACCATCTTCTACCTCACGCCCTTGCTCCCAAACCCATTTTTTTTCTCCGCATTTTGTGGTTATCTCATATTCCAGCGTAAAAGGCTCTTTTTTGGATATTGCCTTTTGCACCGTTTTCCATACTTCCTTTTTATACTTATCTACTATTAAGCTAACAAAGCTCAATTTACCACTAATAAAATCTGATGAATCATACCCTGTAAGCTCCAAAGCCCCTTCACTGGTAAAAATCATACTCCACTTTTCATCATTTTGACACCTATAAACCATACCTGGCAGGTTAGACATGAGGGTGGCCAATCGTCTTTGATTTTTCTTCAGGGCAAGCTCGGCCATTTTCCGATCATGAATATCCACATTTGTACCGATTACTCTAAGTGGCTTCCCTTCACTATCACGGGTCATTACCTTACCATGCACCATGATCCACTTCCAACCATCATTATAGGTCTTCAGCCTATGTTCAGTTTCATAAAAGTCAGATTCATTATTCAAATGACTCATCAAGGCATAAAAGGTCTTGTCTCTGTCTTCCGGGTGAATACGCTGAGAGAATTCAGTAAAATTACCTTTAAGCATAGTAGGCGTAAAGCCCAGCATGGAAGCATGGTATTCATTAAAAACCACTTCGTTAGTGGTAATATCCCAGTCCCACATACCCTCTCTAGCTCCTTCAATAGCCATTTGAAGTCGGTTTTTGGTTTCTGTAAGATCCTCAACCATCTTCTTCTGATGAGTGATATTTCTGGATACATAAAGGATATGAGTACAATGCTTATCCTTATCTAATATAGGCACGAGGTTAGATTCCGCAACACCCCAATTGCCCCTTGGAGACTTGAAATTCTCTTCATACACCACATTCTGCTTGTTTCTTATTACACTTTCCAGCCGGTCAGTTCGCTCTTTAATTTCCGCTTGCTCCAGCTTGAGCAAATCTTTATAAAGCTCCCGAATAGAAATACCCAAAATCTTATATGGCGGATAATCTATATTGGCCTCATAGAGCTGTTGTAAATACCAATCAGGCAACTTGGCCAATGTGATATTTCCATCTTCATGTACCTCAAACAAGGCGATTAACTCTGAGGCATTATTATAGATCAATGAAAGGGTTTGCTGCCTGGCTTTTATATCTGCGTAAGCATTTCTCAGATCCAAGGTTCTATTCGCTACAGTGCTTCTTAGCACTTTTACATAAATAATTAGCTGAATAACGCCTAACACCAGCACTCCCATAACTATATATGCCCAAAAGGGAATATTTACGGTACGGTCCTTTTCAAAATATTTGCGAATGTTAGTATAGTACAGCGAATTTTTATCGGCTTTCAGCACTCTCAGATGCTCCTCTATGATGGGCACCAAAGGGTTGGGCGAATCTGCTTTGTGAAATAGAAAAGTGAGCCGAGAAGGGGCAAAAGAAATCGGCGTTTGAATCACATCATAAGACCCTTCATTGATATCTCCATACACCCTGTCAATAACTCCTGCATCTACTTTTTTCTCATTGAGCAACCGAAAAATATCCTGATAACTGTGTGCCAGGTAAATATTACAGTTTACATCCCGCTCATCTAAAGAATGGTATAATCCCTTATAAGGACTATTAATATATTGGCTTTTACTTAATACTGCTACGTTCTTATTATTTAAATCAATAAGAGAGGTATAGTCTGTACCCTCTTTAGCATAAACCCGAGCCCAAGAAGAAATCACTCCTGAAGATAGCTCTTCATACTTGGAATCTCTGTTTTTATAATCAGGATGTTCAGCTATAACATCAATTTCTCCTGCTTCCAACCACTGATAGCATTGGTCTAAAGTGCCAACTCTAAATTCCAAATCTAAGTATTCACGCTTAGCAGCATACCTGGCTATATCTACAAAAATACCTTGTGGCTGGTCTACTCCATCAGTATAAACTAGTGGGTAATTTTCATATACTCCCATGATTACCCTCTGAGCCAGTGCACTTTGGCATAAAAAAAACATCAGGATAACATAATATAACCTCCTTACCATAGGTTTTTGGTAGAATTAAAACTAAAAATCATCAATTAAGTGAAATACTTAATTTTCAAATTACGCAATTTCTCTTAAATAAAAATACCATATAATGAGGACATTTGTAATGTAGTTTAGTTAGTGAAGTTGAATGAAGCGAGAGAAGTGCGGTTGGTAAAGGGAAGAGAAGTGAAGTTGGTTTAGAGAAGGAAGAACGGAAGGTTGAGGAGTAGAAAAGGCTGTCATTAGTTTGGCAGCCTTTTTCTTTTATACACCACCTAATTATTACATCAATTAAATTACTGCAAACGATTGCTAAATTCAATTAATATCGTTATCTTCTTCCTAGTTGCAGTAAATTCATTAAATCTCTTTACCATCATGAAAAATATTCTATTTTCCCTGGTTTTTTCGGTGATGATGTGCGGTATAGGTTATGGGCAAACTACCTGGATAATAGACCCTGCACATTCGTCCATTCAGTTTGAAGTTCCTCATATGACGGTATCATCCGTTACGGGCAGTTTTACTAGTTATGCGGGTACCTTTACCTCTAAAGGCAAGCAAGATTTTGAAGGCGCTAAGATTATTACCACCATAGAAGTAAACAGCATTACTACTAATAATATGGAGCGGGATAAAAATCTTAAAGATGAAGATTTCTTTAACGCGGCCAAATATCCGGAAATTAAGTTTGAGAGTACCAGTTTTACTAAAACATCGGGTAATCACTATAAAATTACTGGTAACCTAACCATAAAAGGAGTTACTAAAGAAATAACATTAATGGCCGAATTTGGAGGTATCATCTCCATTAATAATAGACAAAAAGCGGGCTTTAAAGCCACAGGAACCATCAATCGGTTTAACTATGGACTGCAGTGGAATGATGTGCTAGACAATGGCGGACTAATAGTGGGCGAAAAAGTAGATATTATTATTAATGCAGAACTAATAAAGCAATAAGACGCTCTAAACGAGCTTGAATAATTAAAAGGTTTGGTTAAGTAAGCATGTATGAGGCTATCCGTTGGTTGTAAGGCCAGCGGATAGCTGTTTTATAGACATGCTACATTAACATAATAGGTGCCGGGCTGAATGAAATGATAAAAATGATCAGCGAAATCCAGCCTAATATTTTCCTTTTCATATCCAGTGGCTCTTCTACTAATGATTTAGGATGATGCACCCCTATAACCCGGCCTACTATAAAACCGAATAATAACCATCCTGAATAGCCTTCTACATCAGGATATAGATAAGAGATGAAAAACTGCACCGCGAATAGTACTACTGCGTACATCCAGGTATCTTTTTTACTTCTTCTTAGCCCTCTGAGTGCTAAATATAAAAAGCCGATGTATAAAGGTATACTGATGAAAAATTCTGGTAAGCCAAAAAGACCTTCTTCATACATCATACCATCTGCCGGAGAAATATAGCCCAGACCAGCATAAAACAGAAAGGCTATAAATATAACCGATGCCACTCGCTTATGCCCTTTATAACCTAAAAGGCCATATAAAACATGTCCACCATCTAACTGACCAATGGGCATCAGATTCAATGAGGTGAACAAAAGCGCTAAAAAGCCAGCCAACAGTATAGGATAATGCATCAGCTCTCTGCTATTAGGAATCTTTTCAGGCTCACTAACAAAAAGTTTTTCCATACCTACAAAAAGCAATGGCTTGGTAATATAAATATTTGGGTATTCTGCTGGTGCAGTAAACTCAGGAAAGCTCCACTCCCCTCCTTTTCCTTCTTCTATAAAACTAAGCGAATCAGCCGTGCGAGCTTCTGCATAGCGCAATGAATCTTGCGCACGCTGAAACTCATAGGTATAAACATGATCAGCATAGTCTTCTCCAAACTGCTCATATTCCGGATGAATACTATAAATATAATCAGGCTCAGGAAGGTGCGTAAAGCCATAGACCAGAACGCCCAAGGCGATTACAAAACCAGCCAAAGGACCAGCTATACCTATATCAAAATGAATTTTCTTAGATAAAACAGGTTGCTTTATTCTAATTAAAGCTCCCATAGTACCAATAAATAGTGGTATGGGAGGCAAAGGAATGTAATACGGTAAAGTGGTTTTTATTTTATGGTATCTGGCAATAAAATAATGACCGAACTCATGCACACTAAGAATTAACAAAAAAGGAATCGAATAAGGTAAGCCATGACTGAAATCTGTCCAGCTGTAATCATCCCACGGCCACATGATTCCATGTACCCACCACTCTCCTGCCAGTGTGGTAGTGAAAAATGTAGTTATAAAAAGTAAAGCATGTAGTAAATACGTTCTATTATTCTCCTTCATCAAAAACCTCCATTATGGTAGTCTCACCCGTGATATGTATTGTTTGAATGCCTAAGTTAGCCGCTCCATCAATATTATCAGCATTATCATCAATAAATAATGTCTCTTCGGGCACCAATTGCTGCTCATTAAGCACCTGCTCGTAAATATCAGCATCGGGCTTGCGCTTATGCATTTGATGAGAATAGTATACATGATCAAAAAACTGATCAATAGAACAATTATTTTCCCTTTCTAAAATTTCAGTAAAGCATTTAAGATGGATGTCATTAGTATTGCTCAGTAAAAATAATTTATGATGCTTTCTTAAATCTTTGAGCAGCTCCAATCTTTCCTGCGGCACATCAAGCAACATAGCATTCCAGGCATCATCCAGCTCCTGATCATTATCACAACCAGTTATATTTTTCAGATAACTTCTAAATTCTTCATCACTGATCAGACCTTTCTCATATTTTTTAAATGGCTCGTCATGTAAGTACTTCTGAGCCACCTCTTCCTCGTTAAGCCCTGACAATCTGGCAAATGCAGCAATTGTTTTCGCCGGTTTGAGATTAATTATTACGCCTCCTAAATCGAAAATGATATTTTTTATTTCTTGTTCTCTCAATTTTTTTAAAATTGTTTGTGTAATTCTCAGCAAATATGTAAGATTGCACTCCCAAATCAAACACAATAACGGCAAAAAAGCCGAGCAAAAGTTTGACGGGCCTATAGCTCAGCTGGTTAGAGCACTTGACTCATAATCAAGGGGTCCCTGGTTCGAGCCCAGGTGGGCCCACAAAGCCTTCAGAAATTTCTGAAGGCTTTTTTTATGCCCAGGTTTTAGGAGGCTATCTTTTATCTGAGAAAATAAGAAAGATTAAGATGCCAAGAAAATTAGTGTTCTTTCAAAAGCTATTCCCCGAAAGTACTTTCCCTTTCAAGGAATATTTTATATCTCCTTATTTAACAATTATTTCTTCATGGGCATTAACCTTAAACGCAGTTATAGTTTTAGCTAGAGAAAATGCTCTTTTATTTTTTGCCCATTTTTTATTGACATCAGATGGATCTTGATAATAGGTGAAATCAATGACGTATTTCCCCTCCCCTGTTACAGGAAACCGAAAACCCATAGGGGCCTCAGTCGCTCCAGGAGATAATTCTATAATATTATTTTCTGAATATCTTTCGTTCATATCTAACCAATCTGTAACCTTATGCATAATAATACTATCATTATAGCTTATCGTATACTCATATCCCCCAACTTTATAATCAGCCATTATAGAACGAAATAAAACTAAGCTTTCTTCCTTATCATTTTTTAATTCTACCGAATACCACAAGGTTTCTCCAACCTTGATTGCATCTGAAGAATGATTTAATTTTAAACTTAATTTTTGAGCCATCATTGACTGCATCATTACCATAAAAATCACAATTAGGATTACCTTTTTCATGCTACTTCATTAATACGTTAAAAAATTAAAACAATATTAATATAAGTTATAAACATAACTAACACAGAGAGTTGATTCCGTTGAAAATAATTTTTCAACAAATATCCCTTCCTTATAAACTCACTATTTTATCATAATTACCACATGATAGCTTCAATTAAATATTTTCTGCTGATTCAAAACCCACCCCGCCGCCTTTAAAACTTCACAAGGCAAATAAATCCGTTCATTTCTCTTAATTTTACTTTTCATTAACAGGACTGCATGGCAGTCTTTCTTTGTTAGGTTAAGCACGTTTTTCTAATGAAATTTCTTCATACCGCAGATTGGCATATAGGTCAACTTTTTCATGAGTTTGACCGGCATTTTGAACATCAGCAGTTTCTTAACTGGCTGGTACAAACCCTGAAGTCAGAGCAGATCGATGTGCTGCTGATCAGCGGAGATATATTCGATCAGGCCAACCCTTCTGCTGCAGCCATTCGATTGTTTTACACCTTTCTTAATGAGGCTACAGCCACCTGCCCTGATCTGCAAGTGATAGTGACGGCAGGTAATCATGATTCTGCTTCGCGGCTAGAAGCGCCAAGACCATTACTTAGCTCATCCAACATCCATATTATTGGTGTTATGCCCCGTAAAGATGATGGCTCTATTGATTATGAAACGCTCACTATTCCTATAAAATCAAAAGCGGGCACTTTCGGCTGGTGCCTGGCCATTCCTTTTTTACGAATGGGCGATTACCCTGAAGTGAAGGGCAGCAAAAACAATTATGTAGATGGCGTTTGTGCTTTATATGAAGAGGCATTTGCGTATGTAGATGATTTGAGGGTAGAAAATCAGCCTGTTATAGCACTTGGGCACTTGCATGCGCTCAATGCAGAGATTACGGACCTGGATAAGAGCGAGCGCCTGATTATGGGCGGCGTGGAATACATACCGGGCACGGCATTTCCTGAAAAGATCAGTTATGTGGCATTGGGCCATATTCATAAATCACAAAAGATTGGTGGACATACGGAGATCCGTTACTCTGGCAGCCCTATTCCAATGTCTTTTGGTGAACGAGGCTACCAGCATCAGGTGTTGGTTTTTGAATTAGATGAAAAAGGTTTAAGCAGTGAGGTAGCCCGTATTGAGGTGCCCGTAACTATTCCTCTAATGAGTGTCCCTACTAAACATGAACCTTTAGATGAAGTGATAAAAGCTTTAATGAAGCTTGAAAATGCAGAGGGTAGAGACATGAGTTTGGCTCCATATTTACAAGTGCGTGTTTTTCTGGATGGGCCCCAACCCTCTCTTCGTCATAAAATAGAGCAGGTGCTTGAAGGAAAATATGCTCGTTTAGCACGAATAGATGTTCGATATCCAAAACAAAAATCAGATTCAGGGGAAGAGCTTGTTTCTCCTGATGTATTGCATTCTTTAAGTCCGTTAGAGATTTTTACCCGACATTATGAAAAGCGCTACCAAATAGAGTTGCCTGAAACATTAGAAAAGCATTTTAGAACAGTAGCCAATCTTATTGATCAAAAGGAAGTATGAGAATCCTCTCAATAGAAATAAACAACCTGGCCTCATTAGAAGGCTATACCAAAATAGATTTTACCGCAGAGCCTTTGGCCTCAGCGGGCATTTTTGCTATTACCGGACCTACAGGAGCCGGTAAGTCTACCCTGCTGGACGCACTCTGCCTGGCACTGTATGGCAAAACGCCCAGATACCTGCAAGGAAAAGAAATAGGTATAGAAGTAGAAGATGTGCGTGGCTCCAAAATCAATCAGGGAGACGTGCGTGGCATTCTGCGTGATGGCACCGCTGAGGGGTTTGCCAAGGTGGCCTTTGAAGGCGTAGACGGAAGAAAATACCGCGCCACCTGGAGAGTGCGTCGCGCTCGCCAGCGGGCAGATGGACCAATTCAGCCTGACAGTCTTCAGTTAGAGAGTCTGGAGACCGGTAAAGTAATTGCCTCAAAAAAAACTGAAGCACAGAAAAAAATAGAACAGGCCATTGGTTTAAATTTTGATCAGTTTACTCGATCTGTTTTACTGGCACAAGGTGATTTTTCGGCCTTCCTCAAAGCCAACAAAGATGATAAATCCTCACTACTGGAAAAGCTTACGGGTACACAGATCTATTCCGAAATTAGTATCGGTATTTACGAGCAACATAAAGCCGTAAAGTCAGAGCTAGACACCCTGCAAATCAAAGCTGATGGTGTAGAGCGCCTGACTGATGTGGATATTGAAGTATTAGAAGAAGAAAGAAAGCAGCTTACCCAAACGGCAAAAACACTGGATAATCAGGTAGGCCAATATCAAAAGGCTTTAGATTGGCAGACTCAGCTAGAGAAATTAAAACAGCAGTACCAACAAGCAGAAAAAGCACTTGACGAAGCCAGCCAAACTGAGGCTAACACAGAAGAAAGAAAGGTAAAACTAGCTTTATTAGACAGCATACAATCCATAAGAACAGAAGCCTCCTCATTGCTGCAAAAGCAAAAAGAATACAGCGAAAAGCAAGCTATGGTGGCAACGCTAAAAGAGGAAATAGCAAAGCTAAAAGAGGAAAGCGATGAACTTAACTCATTGCGCGAAACCGCTGCTCAAGCCCTCACTACGGCCAATGACAACATTAAAAAAGCAGAACCTTTACTGGATCAGGCTTCTAAATTAGATACACAATTAGAGGAAGCTCATAAGCATCAGGCAAAATCTGAGGCCAACGCAAAAGAAGCACGTGAAGCATTTCAGCAGGTAAATGACATTTTGCAGCAATCAGACAAAGCTCAAGAGCAGGTAAAGCTGCAGATAGAAAAAATTGAACAATGGCAACAGACCAATTCAGCCCGGCAGCCCATTGCTGAGAATCAGACCTTGATCATTTCCAAACTTACCGATGCCGAAAAGGACTGGAATGAACTGCAGGGAACCAAAGAAAAACTAGAATCCGTAACAGCAGAAATAAAGCAAAAAGAGCGAGCCGTTCAGCAACTAGAAGGCCAATGTAAAACTCTTCAGGAAGACATTTCAAGCAGGCAAGCAAACTGGGAAAAGCTCCATGCACAAGTCAATAAAAATCCTTTGATGGATTTAGAGTCTAAAGCTGGTCAGATTCAAACCAGAAAGGAAGCTTTAAGTGAGGGGTTAAATAGTTGGAAGAAAGTTCAGGAATTATGGGAATCAGAAGCTCATCTGCAAAAGCAAATAAATGAGTTAATAGAAAGAAATGATGCTTCGCGAAAGCAATTAAAACTCATAGAGCAAGAACTTGAGGCCGCTGATATTGCTAAAAAGGCCAGTTTAAAAATGCTCGATCGGGCCAAACTGGAGTCCGCTAAAGATGTAGAAACGCTACGACAAAACCTGGAAGAGGATGAGCCTTGTCCGGTTTGTGGCAGCACCCATCACCCCTACGCTGCGGGACACTCTCCTGTAGAGAATATGCTGAAATCTTTAGAAAAAAGCCATCAGGAAAATGAGCAACAGTACCTGAATGTTCTCCAACAAAAATCCAGTTTGGTAAAAGAACTGGAAACTCTGAAAGTCAGCCAGCAAGACACCGAAGAGCAACTAAAAACTGCCTCCTCCAAAAAGCAGGACGCTCAGAAAGATTGGGAGTCTCAAAAAATATTCACAGAAGCAGAAAAGATCACTTTAGAAGAACGTACTGCCTGGTTACAACAAGAATGGGACACGGTAAATAGTAATTTGCTGGAAATTCAGCAGCAACTGGAGTCTCAACGAAAGATACTACATGAATCAGAAGCACAAAAAACGGCTCTTGAGCAATTAAAAGAGCAACTGAATAAGGCAGAAAAGAACTTGCAGGAGGCGGCATTTGATCTAAAAACATTGAGGTCTAACTCCGAACGGGATCTACAGGATCAGGAGCGACTAGAAAGTGATTTGGCCGATGTGGAGAAATCTCTGAACCCGTTTTTTGAGCATAGCGAATGGATGGATAACTGGAAAGCTAATCCTGAAACTTTCATTGATAAATTGAAAGGATTTGCTCTGGAATGGAAAAATAAAGAAGAAGAACTGACTGAAGCCGGAGAGAACCTTAAAAACCTTCAGGCCGCTTATGAAAAGGCTAAAACACAAGAGGAGCATGCCAGCGCGGAACAAAAAAAGGCTAATCAAATACTTACAGAAGCCAAACAAAAGCTAAATGAATTAGCGCAAGAGCGACAAGCGCTTTTTGAGGGAAAACCGGTAGTTGAAATTAGAAAGTCTTTGCAAGATGACCGCATTCAAGCCGAGGATAAGATAAAAGCACTGACCGAAAGAAACGAGGCTATTCAATCTCGATTAGTTGCCAATAACACGAAGGCTGAGCAGGGACAGGAAACCATAACTCAGCTGACGCAAGAAATCTCCAGCCTGTCTGACCAAGTGGAGCAATGGCGCCAGACGTACAATGAACAGCACGAAGTATCGCTAACTTCCGAATCACTTCATGAATTGTTAACTATTTCTACGGACTGGATTCGTAATGAACGAGCAGCACTGCAGCAATTGGCTGATGAAGTAAATAAAGCCAAAGCCACCAGAGATGAACGTAAGCGGCAACTGACTGACCATGAAGCTACTCGCGATACTTCTATTGATTTTGAAGAAGTACGAAGCAAGCTTGAAATGGTGAAAGGTGAGCTGGAAAAGTCTAAAAACAGGATCAGTGAAATTGGCTTTGAGTTACAAAAGGATCAGGAAAACAAGCAGCGAATTGGCGGACTGTTAGAGCAAATAGAAAAAAAGCGATTGGTTTTTGACGAGTGGGATAAACTTAACTCATTGATCGGCTCTGCTGACGGCAAAAAATTCAGACAGATAGCGCAGGAATATACACTTGACGTATTGCTGCAACACGCTAATGTTCACCTGAAAAACCTGACACCACGTTACCGCATTGAACGAATACCAGACACCCTCGGCCTACAGGTGCTGGATCATGACATGGGAGATGAATACCGCACCGTTTATAGCCTTTCGGGAGGTGAGTCATTCCTCGTTTCTCTGGCGCTGGCACTTGGGCTGGCTTCCATTTCATCCAGCAAAATGAAGGTAGAATCCCTTTTTATTGATGAAGGATTTGGCACGCTGGACCCTACTACACTTAACATAGCTATGGATGCCCTGGAGAGGCTGCACAATCAGGGTCGAAAAGTAGGAGTAATTTCTCACGTAGAAGAAATGAAAGAGCGCATCCCCGTAGAAATCCACGTAGTAAAGGAAAGCAATGGCAAGAGTAAAGTGGTGATTTGATAATATGCCAACGAATCCCCCCTCGCAGTACCTGGATGCTGCGAGAGGTTTGTATGAGAAGGGTATGGGTTTTTCATTCCTCTTAGGTGCGATTAGGGCACAGGCTGGCTAAGACAGCATTCATGAATGCCATCATATTTCAATTCCTCTTAGGTGCGATTAGGGCGTCATACATCGAGCTGGTTAGATCATCAATAGCCACATTTCAATTCCTCTTAGGTGCGATTAGGGGTCTCATAACTAGTGAGCGTACTTTTTATGTGATTCATTTCAATTCCTCTTAGGTGCGATTAGGGCTTTTAATTTGCATAGTAACGCCGATATTGATAGCAGTATTTCAATTCCTCTTAGGTGCGATTAGGGCCTTTTACTTTTGAATCTATACTATTATCAGTCAAGAAATTTCAATTCCTCTTAGGTGCGATTAGGGCGAGCGGTCCCCCTCCATCATTTAAACCCCCTAAAAATTTCAATTCCTCTTAGGTGCGATTAGGGCTGGGACGCCTAACTATCTAGCGTTTGATGAAATGTTATTTCAATTCCTCTTAGGTGCGATTAGGGCTAAGGTTATTAATAGTTGTGAAGCCCTCATCTAACTCATTTCAATTCCTCTTAGGTGCGATTAGGGCTTAAATATAAATGTTATGCAAAACTGGTACACCTGCATTTCAATTCCTCTTAGGTGCGATTAGGGCCATCTATTGAATTATTACTAAGAGATAATGAAGAATTTCAATTCCTCTTAGGTGCGATTAGGGCCATCTATTGAATTATTACTAAGAGATAATGAAGAATTTCAATTCCTCTTAGGTGCGATTAGGGCTCATCAAGTGTCTGCTGTTTCTACAACAACATGTATATTTCAATTCCTCTTAGGTGCGATTAGGGCTACCGGAAAAACCTCCGTTGCATATTTCGAAATTCATTTCAATTCCTCTTAGGTGCGATTAGGGCACTCCTTTTCTCTCTTTAGCCTTAATAGATATTCAATTTCAATTCCTCTTAGGTGCGATTAGGGCCTGTACCTGTTAGAAACAATGAAGTGGTATGTTGATTTCAATTCCTCTTAGGTGCGATTAGGGCAAACCAAAACTCAATATATGTAGCTGACCCTGATGAATTTCAATTCCTCTTAGGTGCGATTAGGGCTGCTTCACCTTGTGTTTTTGTTATTCTCTCTAGTAATTTCAATTCCTCTTAGGTGCGATTAGGGCACATGGATACACCAGGCGGCACGGTGGATGGCACTCATTTCAATTCCTCTTAGGTGCGATTAGGGCAAGAAAAACCAAAGCAAAAAAAAAGAAGGTCAAAATATTTCAATTCCTCTTAGGTGCGATTAGGGCAAATGTGGCACTGAGCGATTGTTGTAATTGGTTATTTCAATTCCTCTTAGGTGCGATTAGGGCCCAGGAGACACGTAAAAGGAAATAAGGCTATATCAATTTCAATTCCTCTTAGGTGCGATTAGGGCATTTAGACACTTTAGAAATGACAAATTTCATAGACATTTCAATTCCTCTTAGGTGCGATTAGGGCAGATAATTACTGAAGTAGTAGGATATTAAAAAGTAAATTTCAATTCCTCTTAGGTGCGATTAGGGCGCTGGCATGTTCTGCTACACCATCCCCAAACGATCACAATTTCAATTCCTCTTAGGTGCGATTAGGGCTTAGCCTTATCTTTCTTAATAGTAGCTATAATTAGCATTTCAATTCCTCTTAGGTGCGATTAGGGCTCATACCCCTAATGCTGTTAATAGTGTATTCCAAGATTTCAATTCCTCTTAGGTGCGATTAGGGCTCCAACTTTCTGCCGTGTACCTGGTATGCATTCCACTGATTTCAATTCCTCTTAGGTGCGATTAGGGCGTCTGTTTGTTCTGTTCAATGCGCAACAGAATACGCCAATTTCAATTCCTCTTAGGTGCGATTAGGGCTCCTCCGTAAGTAATAACTACGCTGCTGCCATACAATTTCAATTCCTCTTAGGTGCGATTAGGGCATGAGAAAAAAGAAAGATATGAGGCCGGAAAAGAGAAATTTCAATTCCTCTTAGGTGCGATTAGGGCTTCTTCCCAGTCCTCTATCACTTCTTCCCAATCTTCATTTCAATTCCTCTTAGGTGCGATTAGGGCCTTTAGAAATATTCAACACTGCACCGGAGGAACAAATTTCAATTCCTCTTAGGTGCGATTAGGGCTTTATTTAGATGTGTTTATAAATGTCAGCTCTGTTAATTTCAATTCCTCTTAGGTGCGATTAGGGCAACTCCTTAACGCTACGAAAATTGGTGATATAATATTTCAATTCCTCTTAGGTGCGATTAGGGCTTGGATTTTAAAAAATGAACAATAAAAATAATATGCTATTTCAATTCCTCTTAGGTGCGATTAGGGCATTATCCCGTATAAAGGGGTGGCGACCTTCCAAATATTTCAATTCCTCTTAGGTGCGATTAGGGCTTACCCTTTACAGGGAAGTAGTACCACTTTGAGCCAATTTCAATTCCTCTTAGGTGCGATTAGGGCTCTATTCTGAAGCTGAAGACAATACATATTTTTATAATTTCAATTCCTCTTAGGTGCGATTAGGGCTTATTTACCTTGCTGGAAGGCAGGAGGGTTAAGAGAATTTCAATTCCTCTTAGGTGCGATTAGGGCCCCGCCAGTTTTAATATAAAAAACAGGCTAAATGGCGTTTAAAACAACATTTCAAATAACTTTTTTTACAAAAATGTCGTCGACCCCCGATAGTATAATTTACCCTGGAGATCGACGACACTGTAAATAACTAAAAATCAAACAATTACAAAACAAAACACTAAAACATTCAATCACTCCACTCCATCATCATGAGACCGACGACTATAAGAAGTTATCAATCTTATTTTTTTCATCTCCCACCACCTCTTTTTCCAGCCATCTTTCATCTTTACTTTTAAAAATTATCAGGCTATCATCACCCCTCATAATTTCTTTGGCCTCTATTTTTAATGATTTCAGCTGAACTCCTGTAAGCTCGCCTTCAAATACAGAATTTTGGATCCAATGCAAATAGCGTCGGCACAGTTTCAACATCTTCGCTACTCGCTTTTGGTTCATATCATATACTAAAATAACATACATAATTTTACCACCAGGCCTTAAAAGGTTGATACTCCTTCGCTCCAATTAAATGATTACAAAGCTTGTAGCATTCTAGTTTAATAAGATGCTTATAACTTACATGCCTCCCCAAACTGCGGTGTTTTATGGTCTGGTTAAGCCGGTCTTCCCAGGCTTTTAAGAAAACCTTCTTGCCTTTTTCCTTCAGGGTAATTCTACCCGTACCATCATGAAAATCATCAGCCTTGAGCTGCTGTTTATTCAAAAGTGAGAAAATGACCCTATCGACTAACAATGGCTTAAATATTTCTGCAATATCTAAGGCTAAACTAAACCTACGAGCCCCTGGTTCATGTAAAAAGCTGATGGTAGGGTTTAACTGCGTATGATAAATCTGATCAAGACAAATGGTGTAGCAAATCATATTGCCAAAACTGATCAGACTATTGACTTCATTTTTTGGAGGTTGCTTACTCCTGCCCTCCATTTTCAAATCTTTCAAAATCTCATCAATACCAATATAGTAGCACTGTCTGATATTCCCTTCAATACCCATTAACTGATCTATCGCCTGACTTTGATCAATATCTGAGATCCACTGCTCTATAGTATCAATAGCCGGAGTAGTATTTTTACCTCTATTCTTATAATACTTCAAATTACGAAGCATATTATGCGCAGCTCCTTTGATTAGCGGCCTGGCTATTTCGAGACGGTTTTTATCAGATAAGTAATGCCGGGTTTGCTCAACCTGTAACTTGCCTGCCTGCAAATATTCTTTGGCATAAAAGCTACCTGTATAATGCTCATAGTAATCGAAAAAATGGACGTTTATTCTGCTCTTCCCTAAAAAGTTATACAATGCGGAATTAGCATCTAAACTGCCATATAGGTATAGATCCGAAACATTTTCTACAGGAATATATTTAGGCATTAACTCTTTCCCGTCATCATCTACCGGAGTAAACTTCAGCGTATTATCTTTTCTACTGAGTCTGCCGGGATTAAAAAGATAGTATGTCTTTTTCATCTATTTTAAAATTAATACTCATTACTCTACCCAGCACAGATCATAATAACTACACTTTTTACAAAAGGACTTATTTATCTTCTCAGGAACCTTCTCCTGACGGGTAATTTGTTCTATTTCCTGCTCTACTTCTTCTAAATAATGGGCATCATCATCAGAAAGAAACACTTCCATAGTCTTCTTTAAGGTAGGGTATTCCAGAATAGCTGTAGCCTCTGGCACTCCTGCTCTACGTAATAATAACAGGTAATATTTCACCTGCCACTGATGAGCAGTCTCCATTTTTCGGCTCTTTTTTATTTCATGAACCACCTTATTCTTCTCATCATAAAAGTCAATTTTAGCTACACCCAAATCCAGTTCTGTATATTTTGAAGATCTTTGCGGATAGCTACTCTCATGAATAAGCTTTGCCTCTTCCACCACTTCAGAAGTATGCTCCATCTGTATTCCTCTACTAAAAAGCCATAATTTACGATGGCAAATATGATAGTAGTTGATATGCGTAGCCGTAATTATCATTTAGATATAGTTTACACGGTCACCATACCAAAACCCATACTCCCTTTCTCTCCCAAGCCAGTGCTCCATATCAGCTCTTGCACCTCTGTACTGGCGCTAACATTACAACTAAAAAGCCAGCCTCTTATTTTTATATTTTTACCATCGATTTGTTTAACAGATATGAGTTTAGATCTATGATTCCCCTTTATTATTTCGATGTTAATGTCTGGCTCCTGCGAACTGGAGTCACCTACCAAACTCAAAACTTCGGCTGCCTTCTTATGCCTCAGTTTGAGGTTATTCATTAACTTCTCTTTAAAGGCTTTATCTTGAGGTGCTAAGAATTGGGTGTATCTTTCACCGTCATGGGCAGGACGAGTAACACAACATGGAGAAATGAGCTTATAAGTCATTGTGCCCATCATTAAAGGTGGTGGCACAACTCTAATTTCACTTACTTTTAATGCTAGCTGATAACCCGAACTTGAGATATTCAAAGTGTCATTTGCCTTATTAATGCCATTTATAAAGTGCTCAGCTGCCTCTGGTAACAGGAAGCCTATTTCTATAGAAGCATGATTACCCAAAAGCTCAAATAGGCCTTTCTCTTTATGTAAGTAATAAGGACGAATATCTAGAGCACTGAAATTGAAAAATTTATAGAATTTGTTCCGTTCTCCATACCCCTTATCATGAAGAAATTCAGCGTATTTTGAGTTGCCTGCAGCTATTGATTTATAAATCCAGCTACTTATATAATATTGGTAATTAACAGGCAAAAAAAGGCTCGCCTTCACCCAAACTAAACGTTATTTGAAGTCTCATTATCGATAATATTTAATGGTAATAAATGTGTTGATGTAGCCTTTATATAAACCTGTCTTCAGATTTAATATCTACAATGTGAAGTCGCTTTCTATCAAAAGTTACAGCAAGTAATTTCACTAGCTTAGCCAGTTCTATTTGAGTGCATTCTGTGCCTCCGCGCCTAAGCTTATCATAAACTCCTTTAGCGGCTCTTTCAAAGGATCTTTTGAGATCAAAAACCTCTTTATAACTAAGAAAATTATTCTCATGCATTCCTTGATTAGGAACAGTGCTCACCTCATACTGCAAATCTTTATCCCTCTCTTTAAGGTTACTTACCGTATAACGGATTATTTTATAAGGCTCTTCCTGAAGTACTTCTATGTCATCAATTATTTTATGCTGAAGTATCCAGTCTAAGGAATATTCCAATTCCTTTTGCTGCACCCGATCATGGATTTTAACCACCATGCCACCTTCTCTAAAGGTGAGGTAAGTGCTAATATAATTTCTCCACCAGCTGACCCATTGCCACGCTCGGGGAGCCCTCTGTTCTAATTTCTCATATAACTTCTGAGACTTCCATCCTTTTTCATTACTAGGAACCGACGAGAGCTTAAGCGACTCCTTCACCAAACTGTTTATCTTTCGATCGATTGATTCAAACAGGTTATACCTTGCTTTAGATATATCATCATAGTTATCCAACTCATTTTTCTTTCTGGTCATGTATTTATAAATATCATAATCCTGATATCTGATAATGCTGTTTTTAATACACCATAAATATTCGCCCAGATAAAGCGGAACCCTTTCAGTATAAAACTTTCTGCCCTGGAGTTCATCTTTCATTACTGCAAGAAAATCATAGTAAGACCATTCCTTAGATTCACTTAGTTTTTCTTGCAAGCGGTAATACTTTCTATCTGTACACATGACCACCTTACCCTCTACATCACCTCTCGAAACCCTGCCAAAACGCTGAACAAAATTCTGGAAATACTTCCCTGGCTGCATTATACAGTAGGTCACATCATAATTTACCCCTACCTCGGCCTTGTTGGTAGCCAATATGAGATTAGCCCCTTTGATATATTCCTGCTCCGGCTCACCCTCAGCCACATAACCCGTGCTTTGATATATTTCATACTCTGGTAACTCACCTTTCAGATAATCCGCCAATTCCTGAACATGCCGAAGCTGATCTAAAATCAATAATACCCGCTGCCCTTTCAGCACTTCTTTTAGTTCGGGCAGCTTCTCCTCTATTAACCGAGTCATATCATCAGAATCAACAAACTCCACCTCTAGCTCTCCGTGTATAGGCCTGGATTCATTTGGGTCTGACACTATCTCTTCTATAATTTCTTCAAATGCATAGCCATTTTCTTGGAGCAATTGCTTTAAACCTTCTTCTGGCGTGGCTGAAACAAAAAGAAAACGAATGCTACTTCCTGTAGACTTGGCAGGATCGAAATGAGGTAAAAACATTTCTCTAATTTTCACCATAGTGAGAATATTGGCTATCTGTGCTTCGTCATACAGATGGTATTCATCAAAAACTATGTAACTCAATAAACTCATAAACTGAGAAAAGCGAGTAGATCCTGTCTGGCTAGTTCTAGATAACTGATGATAGCCTCCATGCATGGCAAAATTGATAATATCCGGATTGGTAATGATCAGATCACTATCTTCCACTATTTCAAGTGCTTTCTTCCATCTTTCATGGCCTTTCACACCTTCTTTAGACAATTCCGAACCTGTAAGCTGCCGGGTTTTTATTTGCGGATAGGTCTTCGTGAAACTAGCGGTAAGCTCCCTGATTAGCGCATTGGTGGGCAAAACAATCAACCCTCTTACTCTGGCACTACCTCCTATACCCTGCTTAGCCTTTTTAGCATTAAGAACAGGGAACGGAAAGGCATAACTCTTGCCTGTGCCAGTAGGTGCGGTTATGATTGTAAATTCAGGAAGTTTACCGAAATCAAGTTTTATGCGCTTCTGCACTTCATGCAAAGCACATTGATTACCGTTAATCATTTCTACCTCATCTGTTTGCTTTACATACTGAGGTTTAATATTTATTTTAAAGCTATCCATTATTAAATACTGGCTTAAAAATTTCCAGAACGTCTTCCTTATTCATTTGCTTGATCAGGTTGTAATTCTCTAGCAAGAAGGAGAAGTTCACCTTATCCTTCTCCAGCATGAGCGCTGTAGCAATATTGAGATTGTTAAAAACGGTTTTAAGCGAAAATGCATTTAACCAAAAATCCTGCGTTCTACTTTCCTCCGCTTTCTCTATTACTACCATAGTTTCTAAAGCTCTGCCCATACGTATAACCGGAGGCAACGCTATGGGCTTTTCAGAAAGTACCAGAGCCTCAAACTCTGACCCCAACCGAATGCCCTGCACTTGTCTGAAGTTCTTAAATGGCGACTTTCCTGAATTTTCAATAGCCTTTACATCAATGTAGCCATCTACATTAAAAAGTGTATTTTGAATATAGGCTTCTGTTTTATCATGATGAGAAACAGGTCTCGCCACGGTACAATAGAAGCCAAAATCAGCTATTTCTGCATACTCTGGCTTTTTCCTATGCGTATAATCTCTTTGCCCCAAAGCATTTCTTATAGCATAGTTAAGCGCTAAATCTCCCAGAAAATCACCGGTTACGGCTGCTGAGGTACTTCCTCCTGATACTTCAGTAAAATAGAAGAGATGACTCATCAGAGATAACCTTATTACCTGAGCTTCCATTACTTACCTCCTTTGGCCTTCACTATGTGAATATCTTTAAGGTATTGTTCACAGTCAGCATGTGCTTTGGCGTAGAGCGCATTCATACCTTCTTTATCTTGCCACAGCTCATTAACCAAAGAGACGAGCTTCTCTCCTTTCACATAACCTTGCTCCCCATAAGCTTTAGTCATGGCCGCATCTATGCTGGCTGAAGTGGTTTCATAGTTAACATCATCATTATTCCAATTTTTAGAGATGCTATAGCTGTTAACGGGTTGTTCAAAATCCGCAAAGCCAATACCTAGGATATGATTTTTAACATTAGCGGTACTGGTAGTAGTGCTTTGAGCAAAGTAGCGGGTCTCGTTCATCACGCATAACAAAAGGTGCACAAAAAGCTCTGGCGTTATATTTTCCAGGGTAATAAAATGAGGCAGGTAGGTGCCTGGCTTCACATATTGTACCTGAAAGAGAGATTGCCTTAACTTGCCTTCCTCCTCATTCCACATAGTGCCGCCTTCACTTAGGGCATTATGCTGCAGCGTAGCGGTAATCTGATTAATATCTCTCAGTGAATAGGCCCAATCATATATCACCCGGCTGGTTAATGCTACGGAGTCTCCACTTTCTGTAACGCTATCTCCAAAAAGCACAGAATTTGGGTTAGCCAATTGTTGACTTTTCTTAATTACATTATACCTTAGCTCTTTGTCTACTACCCCAAATTCACGACATAACTTTAAGCCCAACAGTTTTTCTCTGCTTTTCAGCTTTCGCGCTGGCACTTCCACTACATCCCGCATTTCAGAAAGTTTAAAGGTGATAGTCTCATCAGGATAGTTGCTACGGATGATGGCATTACCAATCACCTCTCTTAATACAGCGATCTTGATAGAGCCCAGTGCATTATCCTTAAGGCTGGTAGTAAAAAATTTTTCAGGTATTAAATCATATATGGTCTTCATAGTATTAGTTTTTAAGGTTTGAAATTAGATCCATGTACTCATGTACATATTTTTGACTGTTTTTAGACAAAAGAGATTTCACGTTTTCTTCATTTACCTCCTGATCCTTATCTACCAGTTGTTGATATACTTTTCGAGCTGTATTTTCTCTCATGAAACTTAATGAATGCTCTTTGAATAAAAAGGCGAACTGGTAGATCCAGTCTTTTTCTACATTGACAGGAGGAATACTTCCTTTCCAATCATTAATAAAAAGATCATCATAAACTGCAGTAGCGAAGTCTTTGATGACTTCCATATTATCATGCTTTTGCAGTCTTAATTTGCGATAAATCTCGCCGCATATTTTTTGTATGATATCCTCTCTGGTACTGCCTTGTTTGTGATATTTCCGCAAATACTCCATGGCGGTGCGAATCATCCAGGTTTCTTCTGCACCACTTCTGAAACCAACATCAATCTTTATTGCCAGTTTCACTAGCTGTTCTGTTACTGTCATTCCTTTAAATTTTTGTGGATATTTTTTATAGAATTTTTGAAGTGAGTCAAATATTTTATTCTGATCCTCATCCCCTAAGAGGTAGTAGAGTTTAAAGTAAGCACTCCTGCTCTGAGCTATTTTCAACAGGTTGCTTTCTATCCTGTCTTTACCAAAGCGCAACACCAAATACATTTCATCTAGCACTTCTTCTACATGAATAAGGCGTATGCTATCCCACTGTAAAAGTTTTAGAAAACGAGGAGCATTATCAAAATGAAAAACGGCCCTATGGGGAGTGTAAGGAGTCATAATACCTGATATGTAGGTACGCAACCCCATATGCTGCACTAGCCGCAGACACTTTCTTACAAGAAAAAAGGTAGGTTCTACCTTGGGGGCTAATTTTATAAAGTCAAGATTATATAGGTTATAATGGAATTTAGCATTCTTATCAAACTGAATAACGCCATCTTCCAAAACACTTAATTCATCTTTAGCCTTCACACAGCTAGTCACTATATCACGATCAATATCTAAGCGAGCTTCGAAAAAATCATGATAAATCATAAGGTTAGCATCTCCTGTGGAGAACATGGAGGCTCTGAGCTTATTTTCCTCAGCAAAAAGCGATGAAATGTGACTTGCTTTATTGCTCAGTGAAGTAACGGTACGATTACTAAACCCTCTGGCTTTCATACCAAAAGCAACCACTGCTTTATAAGGAACCGTACCCTCCGATCCGGTAAATGCGCACATTTCCTTTTTAATAGGCACTTCCGGAGAATAATCATTTAAAAACTGAAGGTTTACATGCCCGGGACATTCAAAGTATTTTAGAAAAATCTGCTGCTTTACGGAGTCTTTCTTTTCCTGAGATTCAAAATGATTAATTATGCTATTCTGAAGCTCTTCCAAATACTCATCAACATCATCCTGCTCCCGAATGGCTAACCATGTTTTTATAAAATTGAGATAGGTTTTATACAGAGCATTGGTACTGTTTACCTTATCAGATATGAATTGAAGTAAGGCTGGTATGGTGCTTACCTCCTCTCCGGTGTCTTTTAGCACTATGATTTTGGGCAATTTTCTTTGCTCCTCTGTCCACTTTTTAAAATCTTTATTCCACTCTGAATTTTCTTTTGTATTTAGCCACTGTATTTTATGAAGGTTATAAACTTTCATAAAAAGCTCATCCTCACCATCATCAAAAGTCTCAAAGTAATTAATTAACAAACGGCCATTGTCATCCTTACATTCTAGCGGCAATCCATAAGCCGCCACCAGCTGCTTGCTAAAGGTTACAAATGCATCAAAATCTTCAATTTTAGCAGGTGTATTAGGAGATAAAGCCAGAAAACGGTTCTTCATCACATCAGTCACTTCATCCAATACTTCATAAGTAAACGGTGCGGAGCCGATGAAGCCGAAAGTGCATCTTTGCGCATCAACATTAGTGAGCTCTACAAACTTGATATCCTCCACGCTACCCTGCTCATATTCCTTTTCTATGGCCGCATACTCCGCTTCTGTTACGGGTTCGCCCCAAAACACGAAACCCTCTCGAAGTGCCAAAATCACCTTTTTACCATTTTTGAGCAGCACCTTTCTGGCAACCTGCAAAAGGTTCTGACTTAATAGAGTATAAGGGTTATGTCTCACCTTAATAAAGGAAACAGACATAGGCACTATAGCCTGAATGCCTCGAAGCTTGCGACTAATACTATCATGTAGCCTTTCTATACTCTCAAGATTTTCATTTTGTATAGAAGCAATGCCATCAGCCAAATGTGCGAGCTTCCTTTGCACACCAGCTATTTCATCTCTATTAAGCGTTATAGGATAATCTTCTGATGCCACCCAGCTACCATCTTCAGCTGCAAGAGCCAGATAGTATACATTATTTTTATGCTGATCAAAAGAAGGCAAAAATTCATACACTGCTAATTCAGCCACATGCTCATCTAGCTGAGAAACCCCTACTTCAAGGTCTGACCGATCAGAAGTCTGCTGTGCATGTAAGAGCTTATTAGAGTCATGAAAAGTAAAGCCTAAAATGAACACCCTCAGATAAAGGTCAGCCTCAGTATCTGTGTCATAACCGCGCTCCTGCATATACTTTTCATAAAGAAAAAGCGCAGGAATAAGACCGGTAAGAATGTGTACATGGTAAGGCATATCATAATAATCTGCCCACTGTTTACCTTTTACTATAAACAACCCTTTGGCTGAAGTGGTAGTGTGTCGACCGATTAACTTAGCCAGTACGGTATCAAAATATTCGCGCACTACATTTTGAAAAAGCTCGGTTTCAAAATAGTTTTCTATTAATTGATATTTCATTTTTTAACCTTTTAGTAAAGCATCATGTATAGAATAAATTACCTGCTCATAAACTCATCAATCAGGTATCGGCCATAGGCCTCAGATGATTTCCGCACAGAGTCTTCATAAAACATGCAGTAACAAGCTGCGGCAAATGCATAGATGGATAAGATTGAAAGCAATAGTATATCTGCATGCCACCAGGCATACGCTAATGCCGGCAGACTTAGAATTATGGCCAGCCAGGCAGATGGAATGAGATTTCTTAAAAAACCATATCGGATTAGAGCCGAACGAATGACCACTGATTTCACCACATTTTTAAGCTGATAAGATGCCTGATTTAATTTTTGAACTGCCAGGGCCTCATTCTCCTGCTCTTCTAATTTGGTAGGTATTTCAATATCAAAATACCGGATAAGCTTGTCTCTATACTTTATCTTCTGATCTTCAGAATATTTAGAAGTGGTACCATAGAGCATCATATAAGCAGTAGGAAAGCCTTTTTGCCCCTCAGCAAAAAAGATTTTCTTTTCCCACTTTTTACCTAATGTGGCTAGCCAGGCACTGAGCCCCCAGGCAAGCGCCACACAAATGAACAAGCCTATGACATACAGCGTTGGAGTTCCGTCATTATCTTTCAGAGCGGAGAAATAAATCCATATCATCAAAGGAATAAGACCTAATAAAGCAGGTAAAAACCGTGCTCCCAACATGTATTTATCTAGCCATTCATTTGATTCTTTAGGATTAAAGTCAGTTAGTAATTTATTACTCAGTTTAACCTCAAATGGATCTGAAGAAGCATAAAGGTTATGCTTGCTCAGAAAATCCTTCATGTCATCATAACCAGCTGATTTGGCTATGGCATCTATGTTTTCAATTCGGAAAGATTTAGTAGCTTGAGGATCTAGTTTTTCAGCATTCCTACATTCATAGAAAGTATTTTTTAAATATTTCTCCTTTACATTTTCAATCTTTCCGTCTATTACTAATTTATGGAGACCTCCTCCAGTAAATTTATATCCATGCTTAATAGCCAGCTCTTCCAATAACTTAAGACAGACTTGGACAGGATAACTTTGATCAGCCATATTATCTTCATTTCATTAATTATGAAGGCAATATGAGTATTCGGTAAGGCGGGAAAAATTCTGTTTTGTGAAAGGCAGGAATTACTTTGTGAAAGCGCGTTTTTAAGATACTATGTTAAATATCTCTTTTATCAGAGGTCGATAAGTCTTTCCTATATCTACCTTATGGCCATTTTTTAGCACTAATTGATTTCCCTGAATGTAGTTTACGCAGTCAGTATTAATGACATAAGATTTATGTACCTTGACAAATTTCTCGGGTGAGGAAGCAGCCTTTATGACATTCTCATAAATGGTCTTCATGTTTTTGGGTATCGATGAAATTGTCTCTTCCAGACAATGTATGGTACAATAAGAACCATCAGCTTCCAGATAAATAATATCATTAAGTGATAATTTTTTGAACCTCCCCTCCTTCTCATGAATAAAAAGATCATTAGTGTTTTCCATCACTTTTTTAGTAGAAACAGTGCTATTTTCTACTATGGAAAGCGCTTTATCAAGGCTTTTTATAATAAGAGCATCATCAAAGGGTTTCATCAAAAAGTTGACTACTTCCAGATAAGAAACCCGCCTCATCACTTCAGGATCAGCATAATCAGTAAGAAATACAATAGGCACTCTGGTTTTTTGCTGTAGAATATTGGCCGTGCTGATTCCGTCTAAGTCACCGGCTAATTTGATGTCCATAAAAACCACATTTGGAGAGTCATTATCAAAATTCCTAATAGCCTCTTCTCCGGAATCATAAGTGAGTATATCGTAATCGCCAAACTGCTTTATGCTTTTAGATAAGTTAAAAGCTATCAATGGATTATCTTCAACTATCATTATTTTCATCATCACCTAGCCAACTATTTTAAAGTATTCTTAATGCAAAAAATCACCTTCTAAGGCGCAAAAGCTATATATAAAGATATAATTATTAAATTAATATTGCATATCAAGCAACACTTCTCATGTATAGGCAACGCCAATTTTGTACATTTAAAAACCAAACAAGAGGCATTTTAATGGTCTTGCTCCTCTTTATTTTTTGTATTAGTGAGACGCAGGGAAATGATTTAATTCCAACAGAAAAACCTACCCTTGATAACACTTTATCTAACGACAGCTTAAAAAAACTAGGAATTGCTTTATTACTTGAAAAGAAATATACTCTTGCTGATTCCGCTTTTCTTTCCTGTATAAATGCCTCTAAGAGAGAACACGACCCCATAAATCAGGGGAAATGCATTAGTAATCTGGCTAGTTCTCTTCTTAATCAGCAGCGATATGGTGAAGCACTGCCCCTTTATTTACAGGCTATTGATATTTACCAAAAACATAACCAGGATACACTATATGCTCAGACGTTAATTAATATAGCATTGGCCTATAAAAAAATTGATTTGTATGACTCCGCCATGGTAAACCTTCACAAAGGCATTAAAATATTAGAGCGGCTCAAATCAAAACCTGATCTTATGAATGGCTATAACATTTTAGCCACTACACTTAGAAATTCAGGCAGCAATTCGCCTTTGGCCTATTTTCAAAAATCACTGACCATAGCTCATGAACTCGATGACAAGCAACATGTAGCCAAAGTATATAACAACATTGGCAATTATTATCACGACGAGGAAGCATCTGATAGTGCCATTTTCTATTACAAAAAGAGTCTGGCATTAAAACCTAAAGGCTCCAGACAGGCTACCACATTGCTCAATCTTGGGTTAAGTTATATGGCCTTACAAAAGTATGACTCCGCAAGACACTATCTAAACTTATCTTATAGTTTACGAAACACAAATGGTTCAAGCGTATCAATTTTCAAATATTACATTGAACTAATCAGGCTCAATACATTATCGGGAGATAACGATAGCACTGATTTCTATATCTCTCAAGCAGACTCCATACTAAGTAGCGTATCTGTACCTCTTAACTTAGTTTATGATTTTAATGATGTAAAATACAAGGCTTTTTCTGCTCAGGGTCAATCACAGAAAGCATTAGAACTGGCAGAATTACTTATAGCACTAAAAGATTCACTGATTTCCGAACAAAAGCAGCAGCTTATAAGCAGATATGAAGTTGCTTTTAGTGTAAACGAATGGAAAAAGGCTTTTGAATTAGAAGCACTGCAACGGAAACAAGATAAAACCACTTACCGATGGATTGCCACCTTCATACTCATTACTTTATTCTGCATGCTACTCTATGCCTGGTTTCGTTCCAGAGAAGCTAAAAAAGCCAAAATTCAGTTTAAAGAGCTTAACCATAGAACCAATAATTTACTTTCCATTTTCAGTAGCCTCATCATTTTACAAGAAATGAAATTAACCACTACTGCTGAGCTAAATGCTTTCAAAAAGATCAAAAGTCAGGTAGATATACTTAATTCTGTATATAGATTACTCGCAAATCCTACTCAATCTAACAGTAAATGGATCGCTTTTGATAATTATATATTACATATCTGCGAAAGCTTATGCCTGGCTGTAGGACTAAAAGTGGACGACTATACCATAATCAATAATATGCAGCAAGTTAACATTCATGAAAAACAATGTAATCCGTTAGCACTCATAGTAAATGAGGTAATTACTAATGCTATTAAATATGGAAAGAATGACCAAGGACACCTGACACTAGAATTTATGCTATCTGAAATCAATAATGAAATAACATTGGAGATAAAAGACCAAGGCAATGGTTTTAGCAATGACACTGAACGCAAAGGAGAAGGTAGTGAGATCATAAAACTGCTTGGAAAGCAACTTCGTGCTGATTACAGTTATGGCGAAAATGGCTCCTCTGACTTTAAAATAAAATTCATAAAAAAAGGGCTATCTCAAGAGTAGTAACTTAGTTAATGATTGTGACTTAAAATCTCTTCCTATTGAGAATAATAAAGATTTCGAGAGACCTCAATCGGACATACAAGTTGCTTTTAGATAGCCCTTTTCGTTCTATTAGACTAATCCTGTATTATAGGATCTTCTTCATCTTCACCACCTCCACCAGTATCATCGGCAAAGAATTGTGAACCATTGAACTCAGATAGCTGAGTGTCATTTTTTTGTATGGGTTTTACATCTTCACTTTCACAAGCTACTGCACATACAAATATTAAAACTATTACTGCTGCATTATTAAATAATCTAGGCATTTCCTACACTTTTTTTGGCTCTGCCAAGCTCTCATGAGCCTGGCAAGCCGGGTTAAACATGTTTTTCACATGTTCCCCATGGCAGGAGGAAAAGGATACAGTCGCAAATCAACACAGCGCCTCCAGGCCGTACTTATTTGCTTCTATATCAGGCATGACATGTAGACATAATGTTTTTCTATAAGCCCACTACCTAATACCTGGATTAAGTGATAAGCTCTTCATTATATCTGTGCTTACATAGACCTTTTAATTATCCGCGGGTAGGTCTAAATCAGGATGCATCCGTCCGGCGTCATAATACCATCAGGAACTTGATGAATCAAATGTAAGTAGGTTATTTTGGCACATAAGGCACAGTGCGGCACGTGCTATAAGTACTTTCAAAAAGAACTTATATCGCTGAATATGAGCAAATTGAAGAGAAATATTTTTTCAATAGCATTTAATGAAATGCTAGAATTACCGGAATGGAAATGCTTACCGAGGGGTTTGGGTGATGTCTGTTGGGTGAGGAGAATAGCAACGAGATAGGGAAAGGTAAATTAAGAAGGCTATTTTTATTTCAACATTATCTTTCTGAAGATTTGGTGCTTGTATTTTTGAAGAGAGTCTATTTTAAATTCTTTTGCTTTGGTTAATTCAGAATATGCCATATCAAACCGATATACCTTTTGTATAACAGATTTCAGTTTAATTTTAACAGGCTCATTGCCTCCTACATTTTCTAAAAGCTTTAAGTACAATTCCATCTCAGCATTTATCCTGTTCGTTTCATTGGTATAACAATGCCCCGCGGTTCTTGAATTGCAAAATGAATTATTAAACAGCCTCCATTCCTATTTAACTGAATAGTGATCAAAGGCCACCTTCCTTTCTATTGCAGGATCATAAACATATAGGCTTACAAGCCCTATAAATATTAAAATGATTGCTAATTTCTTCAATATTATTTTCACAAACACTGGTGATCATTGGATAGTACGTAGCCTAAGGCTAAGAACGGCAACGGGTTTTATACCCCCTACTCAAGATCTGAAAAATAAACCTTTATGTTATTATTAATCACAAACTGGCTATTCTTCATTTTTTGTTGCTCATCATGGTTATAAAGGCCTGTAAACTCAATTTTTTGAAGTTTTGGCCAGCTAGCACCTGAAATTAATGCCTTAGAGATTTTATAATCTTCATTACTATCATCGCATTCAAGATCAAGGAATGCCTCAGTTAATTCAGGGAAGAATGACTCCTGTAGGTGATTAAAGGTATCGTCATCAATACTACCTCCGTTGGTTCCTGTTATCGGGTCATCTATTAAAACAGATATATCTTTAAGATTGGCCAAAGTAACGGGCGACTGCAATGTAAAAGCTCCACCGAGCAATAACACCTCTAAATTCGGCATGCTTTTTAATATTTCTGTAACATCGCCCAGGTTTCCATACGAGCCGTGAGCATTATGGTAAAGCTCCCATACGCCTAATTGAAACACCTTTAAATCAGGGAATTTAGCAGAAGATAGAACCTTAGCTATATGCTCATAATTCAGCCCAGAGCCAAGGGCAAAAGAAGAATTACCTATGGACAATCTTTCTATTTGCTCCGGGTACTCTGATTTCACAAATTCATGGATAAGACTATGACCATCACTGCCTAAATAAAAATGGAAACCTTTGGTATGAGCAGGAATTTCATGCAGTGGCGTCCACCCAAACAATTCACTCTCTGGCACTCCAAAATAACAATCCTCTAAAGGCAAGTTCCAACTTCCTCCTCGCGTTTGAACGCAACGTTTCTCAATAGGTATTTTTAGTATTTCGTTTTGAAATGCCATGTTTTATTAGTTAGGATCAGTTTCGGCTACCTCTTCTCCCTTTAAAAAGTAATGAATGAGGTGAGTTACAAAACCACATTAATAAGACAAGGATCAATTATAAGACCATTAACCTTTGCCCCTTTAAGTTCAAATTTATGTTTTTAGTTACAGTTCAGCGTTGCTTACTCCAAAATCACCTTCTCATACTTAGGGTATTTCACGTCATAGCTTAATTTTAATTCTTTTTGCTCTTGTGGCTCCAGGTTAAGCTCCCAGGTCACTTCGCCTGTTTTTTCGTCTAGCTTTCCGCCTGAAAGGTTATTTTCCGTCACAGAAATATCGCTAATGACAGCTACAGGTATTTGATCAAAGAGGGTCAATTTAATGTTCTTCGATTTTTTATTCCTGGCAAAAATCTGGTACCCGCGGCTTTCAATCTTATTACTGCCAATGGTTCTTCGTTTAGAATACTCATCCACCTTTTCTCTTCCTATAACTATGCTTTTGTCTCTACCTAAAGAAATGTTTAGGGTATCTTCTAAAGAGCGGGCATCAAGAATGGATCGGCCTACATAAGCATCTTCAAAATACAGATTGGCTTCACCTTCAAGTAGATTATATTGATCCCAATTAATTATGCGCGCTATCAGAAAAGCATCTTTATCAAGCTTAGGCACGGCAAAATATTCATATATAGTTTCAATATTGAAGCTATTCAAATCTACCGATAGCTTTTCGCCATTAGACTTAACAGAGTAAGGCTCATCTACCTCAAACTCCACTGTGGTTTGGTTTTCTATGGTGGTAGTAGTTACACTCTTCGCCTTTTTCTCCAGACTGTTATTCCCACGGATAGATATACCTGCCACACGTCCTGGCAATGCTCTTTCGATGCCATAACCAGTTACCACTACCTCTTCTAAAGAAGATACATCGGCTTTCAACTTTACATTCATCCTTTCAGATGTAATTGGTAACACTGTTGGCGCATAGCCCACAAAGGATATTGACAAATGCGTAGCCCCATTAGGCAGGGTTAATGAGTAGTTGCCGTCTATATCTGAGATAGTACCTATATTCATTCCTTTTACTAAGATATTGGCTCCAGGAATCGGATCCCCACTTTCACTTAAAATCTTACCGGAAACATTTCGCACTGCGCTATTGATTCCTCCATTGGCTGATCTATTTCTAACAGTGTTTCGGGCATAATTGAGGTACCATGTTTCTAACTGGGGAGCCACACCACTTTGGTTAGGATCTCCATTTGATAGCTTAAGTTTTACATTCTCCCAGTTTACCCCTGTATTTTGATAAATATCTGCTTTATACTTTAGCTCTATTGGTTCCGCCACGCTTGTTACCCTCACGTCATATTTAGGATACCAACCGGTGTTCGAAACCAAATAAGTGATTTTAAAATCTCCTACACTCTTGCCTTTAGAATCTACTCTTATTTCTATTTCGCTGGTTGGCAGCTCATCTTTTCCTTCTACCCTATATATTTCTTGCTCTATTTGGCCTTTTTCTTTATTCAACTCCCTCATTTTAAGCCTGGTCTTAATCTCTTCTGATTTGATTGCGGTCAGCTCACGATCATAAAAATCAATGGCCTGTTTAATTTGAGTTAAAGATGCACCTGAATTTTCACCTCCCAGCTTTTTATTTTCATTAAGCAAGCTTTGCTGTTCTGCCAGTATCTGAAGCCTAGATTCGGCCATTGATATTTCAAACTCTAAAGATTCCACTTGCCCTTTCAGACTATCAATTTGCTTGTCCTTTTTCAGTCTGTTCAGATGGTTAAGCTTATGATTTACTGATAGTATGGTAAAATCACCTGTAGCCTTTACCTGCACACTTTTATTATCAATATGCGGAGAAAGAGACTTAACAACTAGAGTAGATTTGCCTGATGGAATCTCAAGCTTTCCTGTTCGGGTTACCAGCCCACCCTGAACATAAATGGTTACTTCATCAATCCGGGTTTTAAGTTCACGTTCGGTAAATGACTGTGAAAAAGCTTGATTAGACAGCAATAGCACTAATAGTATAACGTATTTCATGATCTTTTTTTTTAGTGAGATGCATGAAAACACCAAATTCCATAAAGGATTATAAATTTTTTAAGCTCATGATAAATCGCGCAACTAATAATCAACGCCTGACAATTCCAGTTATTTTAAGTAACTTTATACCTCCTAATAACAAAATAAAAATATAATACCATGAAGTGCGAAGCAGCTGATTTCAAACAAGAGCATAAGGAAGAAATGCGTGCCATACAAGACTCCATGTATGTGCTAAATGGAAAGTGGAAAATCCCCATTCTCACCTCTATCTGCTATTATACCAAAAGGCGATTTTCTGATATTTTAAATGATATTGATGGTATTTCTAATCGTATGCTGAGCAAAGAGCTAAAGGAATTGGAGCTCAATAAATTGATCAACCGCACCATAATGGATACGCAACCTATCACCGTGGTTTACACCCTAACTGATCATGGTAAAACATTACAAACCATTATCAATCACCTCACTGCCTGGGGCAAAGCGCATAAACAAAAGATTATGGAAAAGTGATTTCCGTCAAAGATTTGACAGCCTATTCCTCTATTAGTTAGCATTCTGGTCAGACAAAATCCATAACAAGGCCTTCTCTTTAGTAGCTCTAAAAATGGTATGATGCTTCTCACCTGGTTCATCTGAGTATTTCCAGGTTAGTTGTGCTGGGGCACTGTTTTCTAAGGATTTTTCTACACTTCTGGTGTACTCAAATATGCTTTCTGTATTAGAACCTGTAAACCATAATTTTATATCCTTTTCAGGAAAATCTGATAATAAGGCATCCGCATTTTTGGCTAAGAAATGGTTATTCCACCAAAGTGAAGGATCCATGGCAATATAAAAATCAAAGGTTTTGGGTTGGGTAAAAAAAGGTTTCCATAACAAAGAGTCCGGCCAGTGATTCTCCTATAATTCCTTTCTTATCAGATGTTCTATAGGTTTTGTTGATCATAGGCATTAGCTCCTCCACAATAAAACCTCTAAAATCTTTAGCTCCATCAGTGAGCGGGCAATACTGTGCGTCATCTTCAGCCTCTGAATAACCGGTTAAATCTCTTCCACGCTCTGTATTTTCAATACCTACCAAAATAACTGGTGGTATTTTTTTCTGAGCCAATAGCTGACCAAGAGTATTAGCAATATGAGGAAAATCCTCTTTTATGCCAACGTCTGGCATGTACAGCACCGGATAACTGTCTTTTGACTCATCATAATTGGGCGGGATCCAAATGTTAACTACCCTGTCTTCATTCACATATTTTGAGGTGATAGTTAAGCTATCATGCTTTGGAATAGGATCATTAATTGCCAGGTCTTGATTTTTAAAGCTAGCTGCTAAGGCGGCAATTATTAATAAGAAAATTAATTTTTTCATTAACTCAGGGTTGATCAATTAGTGAAGGTACGTCCTTATATAAGTATTAAAAGGTAGTTTACGAAACTAAAATCTACATCAATTAAGCATAACCTCTTATAATTAATCATTTTTTAATTATACCTCTAAGCCAATTTATATTACCTAAACATTTCCATAAAGCGCTTCTATCCTTCTCCATTAAATAGCTCTCAAACTCTTCAAAGCTCACCTGATCTATTTCTGTTCTTGGAGGATAGGTATGTCCTGCCAGGCCTAAATAAAGTGGAATGGGCTTACTGGCCTCCTTCCCTATTGGCTTCGCCTTTAACTCTACCAACTCTAATTTTTGCCTTTCTACAGCTATGCTGAAATCTTGCCACCCATATTCATAAACCGATTGGCATTTTTTACAAGTCCATTTCTCATTGGCATTTTCATTATTAAGATTACTCACACCTATATTAAAGTACTTTTTTGAAAGATTAATGAGCAATTCTGTATCATAGCAGTGAAAGGCATCACCTGTTTCAGTACAGTCAATCCCAATGAGCTGCTGAAATCTTGGGTACGCACATTGACATGCATTTTGGTTATACCGCTCTAAGGCCGCTACCAAAAGCTCAGAGGTCTTTTTGTGTATTACTGCAAATTCATTTTGATCCATTCCGCCACTTAAATATTAATCTGCCCAACTTTTCATCCATTCCAGATATTCCGTTTGATAATCATTATCGTTTAATTGAATAATAATATCCTCAACTTCCTTATTTTCAAACTCATAATCAGAAACGGTGAAAGTTAAAAACACCTCCTCACCTGTTATGTTTTTAAAGAAATTCTCTCCCTTAAGCTTTTTCAAAACATTAATACAAGTGCTAAAAAGGCTCTTTCTAAAACACAAAAGTTGCCTCATCTTCAAACCAGTTTTCACCCAACTCCGTTCTTAATTCTTTAGAAATATCATTAAACGCTTCATCTGCTCCCACCATTTCATATTTCCATTCAGCTGGCTCAAACTTATAAAACGCGAGATCTTCCTTTTCCTCGTCATCCAAATCTTCCAAAAAATCCTGGGTATTTGCAGAAGGACAAACAGTCATAGCCCCACCATCACTGTACAAGGCAAAACCATATATGCCTTCGTCTTGGTGCTGATCATATATTTCTATAAATGCCTTTTTAGTGGCAGCTTCTATTTTACGCTCTAATTCTTCAAAATTCATTGGTTAGATGGGTATGAGCTATTATTTGAATGTCATATGCTTATTTAATCCAAGTTTATTTTGATATTTTCAATTACTCAAATACCAGGTTCTGGTAACAACCACTTGGAATTAGGGGTATAAGTCAATCAATACAGTTATTATTTGATTACTATAGTTGCAAATCAAATTCTCTTACCTCACCGTAAATGGGACAATATAAATAAAGGTTACTTATTGGACCTGCAGTCTTTATTACAGTATATTTTGGACCTAAATATTTCAATTCAGCTCCTTCCTTATCTTCAGCTTCTATTAGTTGCAATAACTTACTATGAATCTTTTCATCAAATTCTTCAAATTGAATGTTAGGTTTGGATTTAAAAATATCATAGACTGCCTGTGATAATTTACCCGTACCTGTACCCATAGAAAAAAATGACAATGTACTGTCTTGCATCTTTAATTCGTTAAAGTCTTCCAAAGAAAGTGGGCTAACTTCTAAACCTTTATCATTTAAGTTTACAAACTTAAAATCAATTTCTGGCTCCTCTATCTCATTATGAATCGACAATACCACTTTATTATCAATAATATCTACAACCTTAAAATCATGATTATTTAAAGAGAATACTTTCCCTATATCATCAGGAGTAATTTCCACATAATCATAGCCTAAAATAAAATCTACCTGAAATGTTATTTCTCCTTTTACAGCCTTGGTTTGAATGTTAAGGTTTGTTGAGAAAGAAGCTGTTAAATTTTGCCAGTTGTGTGAATAATTTTCACCATTTATATACCTACTGGAAAATTCTGAGCCATAAAAAACAGAAGGCTGGGGATCAATAGTTACAATATTATTCATAGAATCCAATAAGTTGCTCTGTTCAACTTGAATCCGAAAAACTTCATCTATATTGAGTATGTCTCTGGGAAAGGTGGTAAATAGCCTAATACTAGTTCCAGAATATTTGCCTGTATTTAAACTAAGCTCTGAGTTATGAATTAATGTATCCGTGATAGTAACTAATTCCTTCTCTGAAAACCTTCTTTCTCTTTTCCATGGTAATTCATCTGCCTCCTTTGTTTTATAATACAACTTACTGTCATTAAATAAACTTGAACCAGCCCCATAAGAGATTTTCTTTATAAAATATAATTGTTTAATCAGAGTTGAGTCAACGTTCTGAGAAAATGCTCCCTGAAAAGAGAATATAAAAATTAACAAAAAAATACACTTTGATTTCATAGAAATATATTAATACAATTGATTCACATATAGCCATCTCTTTTAAAAAAAGATTCTTTATTATCTATCAACTACATACCCCATTATACTTGGAATAGAATAAGTAATTTCCATGACCGCTTTAACGCCAAATTATAAGAACAAATGCTCATCTATAAAACTAAGGCTTCTGTTTTCTTCTCCTATAAATTCTAAATCCAATTATTAAACCAAGCACAATTAAGATAAACGGCCAAATATTAGTTAACAGAACGAAAAACCAAACCAAGTTATCCCATCCATTCTTAAAACCATCACTAAATTTGCTTGAAAATTCAGTCTCATCAGGAATCGATTCATAAAAGGTCATTGATAAAGTAGAAAATGAAACCCTGTCTTGTAGGTATTTTAACCTGCCTTCTATTGATTCGATTTCAGACCTTAGCTGCCCTATTTGCTTCTCAATCTCCAAAATCTCAGTAACATTCTTTGCCTTCTTGAGTAAATCAACATAGCGCTGCTCAAGTTCTTTTTTAGTTTTTAATCTGGCTTGGATATCAAGAAACTCCTCTGTTACATCTTTTACATTTATTTCCTTACTTTCAAATTTCTCTACACCTTGGGTAGCCTCACTCAGTAAATCATCAAAACTGGCTGCTGGCACACGGATTACAACTGTATTACTCTTACGGCCTGGCAACTTATACTCCTGATCAGATGAGACATAACCTTTAAATTTATTTACTGCCTCAAATATTGTTTTTCTGGTAGCCTTTATGTTTTCAGTTTCAAATTCAATACGACCTTCCTTTATCAATTTTCTTTCAATCTTTTCAACTGATTTTTGTTCAGAAGTTGGCGCCACCATTTCATCTTCAGCCATTTCCAAATTGGCGCCACCATGCTTTTGTCCACATCCAAAAATTGACACTAATAGCACCAAGCTTATAAATTGAGGCAAATGTTTAATAATTATTTTATCCATATTAATTCAATGTAGTAGAACCTATCCCTTCAAATTTGCTGATAAATATATTAAAATCGTACCATTAGCGTCATATCCATTAAATTTTAGATGCTTTACTCTTTTCGGTATATAATCATTAGATACGTATATCGAAGCATTAAATGTCTCCCTTTAAAATTCTAATGATTTACACTTTTACTTATTTCTAGTGATTTTTTGAAGAAGCCGCTTCCCTAGCTTTGTTCCCTTATTCTACAATAAAGATCATAAATAGGCCTTTTTACTCATTACTAACCATAAATCCATCTATCTAAATGGGGATTTTTCGGATCAAATCCGCTTGCAGCATTGAAGTAAAATACGGTTTATTCAAGTAATAAAATGACACCATGAATTGTTGGCAGACGCTCAATATCCAAAAAACCAGCGACCAGAAAGCTATAAAAAAGACGTATGCTCGCCTGCTACCGCTACACCATCCTGAAAAAGACCGTGAAGGTTATCAGCAGCTGAGAATGGCTTTTAACGAAGCCTTAAAAATAGCTAAATCTCTTAGCGAAGTCTCTGAGCAATCCATAGACATGAGTCTGGTAAATACCTTTGAGCAACCGCAAGAGGTTCAGGTTGAATTTCATGAAGAGGCACCCAAAGAAACACATCCACTGGAGGATATGTATAAAGCTTACTTTAGAGATGTGTGGGATGACCATGAAAGCAAGGCTGATACTTTCTCGGATCAGGAGCTGGGCCAACTCCTCCAATATACCAGAGAACAAAAGGGTGATGATGCCGCACTCAATGCCTTTTTAATTCATGTTGACTATACACTTAGCAAGCAATCGGACGCCGGTTGGAAAGAAGTATTTGGGTCAATTCCTTTCGAAATGAGTATTCTAGACGATCGGCAGCTAAGCAAGTTGACCAGTATGCTCATGACTCGGGCGGATTTACCAAAGGAGTTTTGGGATATGTATTTTGAGAACTACCCGGCGGTGGATGTCAATTCCTGGGATATCTCCACTTTTAAAAGTAAGTATGAAGAATTAATTAAAAACCTAAGAGCGGCCTATAATTTCACTACAGATCCCCTGTTCAGGATCATCCAGACTGGCTTATCTGTTCTTCAAAACCGTAGAATCATCACTCATCAGCGGCAGATCTATTTTCATATTCTGGAAAAAAACTGGGCAGCTGCGCTTGCTTATGCTGATGAACTGCCAAAAAAGCATCCTGAGGTTTCTATCTATTACAGGGTAAAACTAACGCTGCTGGATAAACTCCAACAGCCAGAAAAAGCACTGGCTTTTGCTAACTCAATCTCATCAGAATTACTAAAACAGTCATGGGAATTAGAAAAATATAAAGCCGATTTGCTGGCGCGCACCGGACAGTATGAAGCGGCGCTTGACATCTATCAGCGTCTGTATGAAACGCATATGACCGATTCTGACCTCTATATGAGTATCATACATTGTTCTGTTCACTTGGGTAGCCACCTGTATTACAACCTGGATCTGGCAAAAACTTTCTCGGAGCAAAATCCTGCACACCTGGGCATTACTCACCTGATAAGAATTTGCGAAGAGCAAATCATTATTGATTACCTGCAAAGTAAAAATCGTCAGAGCTACTTAGAAGTGATGGATTCTGATGACCTGAAGCAGCTCATAGAAATTCTACTGAAAAACAACTTATTAGAGGAGACAGAACAGGTGCTAAAAGATGCTCCTGAATTAGAAGAAAAGGAAGCGTTTCAGCATCAATGGAAGGTATTGCAAGCCATACACCAAGAAAATGAAGAGGAGGCTATGAAGGCCATGGATCTGGCTTTTAGGTCTTCTGTTACTCTTGGAGAATTAAATAGCGTCTTTTTACGATTCTTTGAATACCTGGAACGCAGAGGTAAACACGAAGACATATATGCCTACACCTCTCTATTTCTCAGCTATCCCCTATCACCGGAAATCTTACTCTATTTCCTCAAGAACCTGGGGCGTACTGCCGAAAAGAATTACCTGATTCGTTCATGGCCACAGTTGTCAGTTTTGTTTGACAAAATGCATACACTGTTTCCCTACCATATTGCTCTTTACACTTCAGAAGCCAAATGTTTGGTAAAGCAAGAGCTTTTTAAAGAAGCCATAACTGTTTATAATAATTTACTAGACTCACCACTACGTACCAATGATGACGACATCATCGGGTTCATCGCTCAGATTTATGAGAATAACCTTAACGATCCTGATAAAGCGGCCATTTATTATAAAGGGATGTCTAATGAGCTACGAAGAGACATCAATATGGCCTATGCCAGGCACAACAATGGACAGTATGACGAAGCTCTGGAACTTTATCTTAAACACGTTGATAAATTTGAAGACAAATACTGGATCTATAGAGATATTGGTGCCTGCGCTTGCTCTGGGAAGAACTTTGAAGTAGCCATAGAGTATCTGGAAAAGGCTTTAGAAAAGGATTATCTTAAAAAGAACCAGTTAGATGTAAGAGAAATGCTTGCTGATATCTACAACAGTCAGGGCGAGCATCAAAAATGTTTTGAAACTCTTATACCGGTAGAGGAAGAGGTGACCGAGCAAAAACCACTGGCATTTCTAGGACTTTACTACCGACTGCTAGCCAAAGATCATCAAAAAGCAGCCCGCTTTTATTTTAAAATTTACCTAGCAAGCAACTATAACACCAGTGCTCCTGAAGGTAAATTCGTAGGCATGCAACTATTAGCCTACAGTGGCATGCTGTATGAAATGGGTGGCATCTGGAACGATGTAACTAATGCAGGCCGAATCGGTTTTATGTTCCTGGAAGGATATTCTAAACTAGAAAATGCTACGTTTGAACCCCGAGAACTCAAAAACATGGTAGCGCAAGCCAGCTTTTTGGAAGATGAACAAAATGCGGCATTTCTATTTCCATTTCTGCAAAACCATCCTGATCAGTCTGCCCCATTTTTAACCATGGAATTAAAGCAAGAATTTCCTATTCTTTATCATAAGTTATATGCCAACAGATAATTTTACGGGCTTGTATGCCCTCTCGTGTATGAAACAAAATATTCCTTCGGGAATATTGTTCAATTCTCAAAATGCAGATGAAACTGTCTTGGCAACGGCCAAAGATAAGCTCACTATTTTTTTAGAAAAGGATGCTAAACAATTACAGGAAGATCTCAGATACGCTTTACGCACATGGAGTGGAGAATTTGCGCATGACGAGCAGATTAATAAACTATTGTTTCTCTCGCTTTCTCAGCAGCAGCTATTACTTCAAAGCCTAACACTTCACTCTCCCGAATACCTGAAATCGAAGTTCATTATTGAGAACCTCAACTTGTTCAAAACCACCAGCCCAAAAGCTTTTGAAGCCGATGCTTTGGCTTTCCGAATACAGTGCGCTGTGGTCATTGATTACTTATCATTAGAAGAGGCTTTTAACATGTGGAGTGAAATAAAAAGAGATTTGAGCAATCACTATCAAAGCTGGAATGAATACGGCACCGGATATTATATAGGTCAGGGGCTTTGGCTGGCTCATAATAATTATGATTTGCAGCTACCGCTCAGTCAGACCCACTCAGCACTCACTGCGCTAAAGTTGCAAAAAAACTCTCCCTGGCAATTAAACATATGGAACGAAAAATGATCATCGGAATAGATTTAGGAACCACCAATAGCCTCGTGTCAGTCTGGATGCCAGATAATGGAATAGTGATGATACCCAATCGCTACGGAGATACATTAACTCCCTCAGTAGTAGGATTAGATGATACCGGACAGGTGATTGTCGGTAAATCAGCACGTGAGCGTTTGCTCACTCACCCAGATCAAACAGTGGCTTTGATTAAACGGCATATGGGTGAAGATGTCAGTTTTTTACTTGGAGAGGAAGTATACCGTCCCGAAGAACTTTCTGCTTATATCCTTAAGTCACTCAAGCAGGATGCAGAAACTTATTTAGGAGAGGAAGTCACGCAATGCATGATTAGCGTGCCGGCGTATTTTACCAATGTGCAACGACAGGCTACCCAGGCCGCAGCTAAAATTGCCGGTCTGGAAGTGGTTCGCCTCATCAATGAACCAACGGCTGCCGCTCTAGCTTACGGCATTCAGGAAGAAACGGACTGTCAGTACCTCGTGCTCGATCTGGGTGGTGGCACTTTTGATGTCACGCTGCTGGATTACTTTGAAACAGTGCTCAGTGTAAACTCTTCGAGTGGCGATAAAAAACTTGGTGGAGAGGATTTTACTCTGGCAATAGTAGACTATATCGTGCAGAATATACAGGTTGAAGAATCTAGCTTGTCGGCTAAAGACCGTATCAAAATCCGTAATGCAGCAGAATACCTCAAACATTCATTATCTGATCATGAAGAAGTAGAAACACGTATTCAATTAGAAGCGGGTGAGCAGAAAATCATGCTTTCGCGATTCACCTTCATGCGAATCAGTGAGGAACTCCTCAACAGAATTAAGAAAACGATCATCCGTACCATCAGAGATGCCGAAGTGAAACTTGATGAAATTGAAAAAGTGATACTGGTTGGAGGTTCTTCGCGTATAGCTATTTATAAGGATTTCATAAAATCACTACTTAAAAAAGAGCCCGAACTGAAAATCAATATCGATGAGTCAATTTGTGTGGGAGTTACTGTAGCCGTGGAGCTCAAAAATGAGAATCCAGCTTTTGGAGAAGTTATCTTAACCGATGTTGCTCCCCACTCTCTGGGAATAGAGATATCGAAAAGAACGAGTCATGGCTGGGCCAGTGGCGTGTTTTCTTCCATCATTGATCGTAATAGCTTTGTGCCTTGCTCTTTTGAAAAATCATACAGTACCATTGAACCCTATCAGCCATCTATACAGTTCGATATTTACCAGGGTGAAAGCCTTGAGGTAAAACAAAACCTTAAAATCGGGTCGCTCACTATACCGCTAACGCCTAAGCAAGAGACTCAATCCGCTACAGTGCGCTTCACATATGATATTAATGGCGTATTACTGGTAGATATCCAGTCTGATGAAACCGGGCATTCTGTACAAAGTGTTCTTATCCAAAACGAGTCGATGATGAAGGATCTGGATGTAACCCGTTCGATTAGTAAGTTACAAGAGATCAAAAAAGAAAATCCTTTTGAAAGCACCAACGAACACCTTCTGGCTTGGGCCTCTCGCCTGTATCAGGAAGTTCCTTCTCATTATGCTTATTCCATTGAAAATGCTATTATGGAGTTCAAGGCCATCCTGGAAAACGGCAGTTTGCCACTCAAGAAAAAAGCTCAACGTCAGCTAAAAGATTTCTTACAACAAATGGAACAGCACACTATTGATGTTCTATCCTAAAACTATCTTTATAAAATGGCATTTGACAAGCTAAAATATGATGAAGACATCTACTACGTCTCGGTTTTTCTCCATACAGATGAAGAATCATGGCGTTACGAGGTTTATGTCAATGGTGATGAGGTAAAACCTATCTTCATTGAGCATCTCTATCGTAATGAAAGAGGTGCGGCAAAACATTATGAGAAATATTCTCAGTACGGATATCAGACCATCACTTATGAATGGGAAAATAGCGAAGCACATCCTTGCCATGTTGAAATAAAGTACTATTCCCTGGAGCATGAGTTGATTGAAACACGTAACTATCAGGTTAATTATAAAGATGATATTCCGCATACCATTGTAGATTCGGAAGGTCATGAAATATACAGCAATGACAATTTTGAGAAGAACATCGAAGAATTGATCAATGAGGTAAAAGGCCTGATCATACAATCGGTAAGGATGACTCTGGAGAAAAAACATTCTTTATTTAAAGGAAAGATTGCCTTTGCTTTGTTTGAATACAACATACAAGGGGTCTTCCCTCCCACTCTGGCTTTGGCTAGCGAAGAAGAGGCTGCCGCAGAAGAAGATCCATTTAGTTCATACAATGCCCCCGATTTACAGTACTTTTCAGAGCGAAATGAATATGAATTTGATTTTTACCATAAGGGAACCAGTAAGTATAGCGTACTGAATAAGCATATCTATGAAGAATTAGAGCCAGATGAAGGGATGGCACTTGCTCGTTCAATCTACATAGACATCTGTAAGTCTACAGAGCTTCAGGCAATATTTGAGGAATACCTGGACCTGGCTGAAGACTTTCACATTACTGCGTATGATTATGATGCTTTTGATCTGGAGGTAATGCTGCCACTAACTCTGGACGAAAATATTTGGCAAAAATTGTCAGCAAAAAAGCAGGCTTACGAAGAAGCAAGACCATACCTGAAGAATACTTAGCCATCATTGAGGAAAATACAGAAGCACTACAGATCGATCCTTCTCAATGGGCACAGTTGGTGGTCACGGCGCGCCAAGCCAGCACCTCTTTTGGCTACCTGCCCAAGAAGCAATATTTCATTAAACCATTAGATTACGAACGCCGATTTAACCAACCGGCCCCTTATTCCGATTTTATCCGCCTCACCGGAGCTTCTGCTGATCCCCAACCTGATAGGCCTATTAAGCATTATCTGGATAAGGAAGGAAGGGTTTGCCTGATTGAGTACTTTTATCAGGGGCAGGTGACTTATGAGATTGTCTATACCTATGAGCCGAATCGAGTCACAGAGTATAAAAAACATCATAAAGAAGAGAATTTAGAGAAGAAAAACGTGCTATTGCTGAAGGAAGGCAAGCCCGAGCACTTTATTAGCTATTCAGAACATTTTGTACGACGCTCAACTTTTACTCTACTCAATGATACCGTTGCAGAGACTCAGAACTCAGTGCTGTATATAGACCTGGAGAATAAGCACTGCTCTGAGAGTAAAAGCTTGGATAGGTTCACCTATTCGGCAGAAGGAAACCTGACAAAAGTAGGGTGCTACACCGAAAACGGCGAGGAGATTATGACTTACGAAATTGAGGGTTAATGATGAGTTAGGTTTGTACTTTAGCCATGTTTTAAATAGCCACTGAACTTTTGAAAACCTCGGAACTCCCTACCTATTTGCTATATACCGTATTGCTGGGAGATATCTCCTCAGGATTCATTTCAACGACCTTTCCATCTTTGGAAACAATTATTGGGGTTTTCTTATACTTCTTAAACTCAATCAGTTTTTGATACGCTTTTTCAAGTCCAACTATAATTTTATCAGTATTGTCCATGCTAGTTATTTTGGTATTTATTTTTTAAATCGTCCCACAAACCTTGATTATTGATAATGCTTCCTTTTGTGTTTTTATACGCAACAATTTGATAAGGTTCCCCTGAATTATCTATAAACATCCATTCATCAACAAGTGGTTCAAATATCGAAAAGAAATTCTTCAGTCCATTCTCATACCGTCTTCTAATAACATCTTCTGGAATGTTGTGCCCACCTTCTTTAACTCTGGTTTCGACTCGTTTAACAGCCAAATCAGGATTTCTTAACCAAAAGAATAGAAGAGTTAAGCGATATCCGTTTTCCCGGGCTTTTGTTATTAAATTCTTATAACTTCTTGTTGAGAGGGTTGTTTCGAAACCAAAATCATTTTTCCTACTAATCAACCTGTCAATTTTAGACAGCATTAATCTTCCTGCTGCCATGGCTTCTGATTCGGGGTTAAATGGTGATAACCCTTTCGCAATTTCATCCGCATTCACAAATTCATTGCAGTCCAATATTTCTGGTAGAAGAGTGTATGAAGCTGTAGTTTTTCCAGCGCCGTTACAACCTGATATGATATATAAATTATTCAACGTACTCAAACATACATTTTTTCAATAATCTCTTCTTCAAAATAGCCTCATATTCTTATTTCTAATAGCCAAACTGCCCCACCTTTACAACAGTGTCCATGCAGCGCGTTCTGCAACTAAATCTAGAAAGAAAAAAGTTGCTAGAGAACATAACAAGTAACATGGGCAGCTTCACCATCGAGTTGCTCTGAAGTATCAGATGACTCAGTCGGCCATATAGCTTGTTGGAATGCGTTTATTCCAGTTCGAGGTTTTGGTTGATAATTCGTTTCTTCATCTTCCCTTTCTTCCTTCGTTCCTACTTTTCTTGTTTGGCATATTCGTTTATATGGAATGAGTTAATAATAATACCCTCTATTTTCCATTTATCTTTACCTAACCGGCCAGAGGCCTCAGTAATAGTAGTCACACGGCAATGAGCCGAGTGACTGATTGGGTTAATGAAGAGTTAGGTTTGCCATGAGCCAAAGTGATGTGATAATACCCCAAAAATTAGGTCAGCATTTTAAGTTCAAAAAAGAAACTTTTTTTTACTGAAATGACAAGAAAGAAATTCTCTCTGCGTTGGGGGTAATTCCACACAACGCTCTTACTAAACGGACGTGGCGGTCCGCCTGCAAGGCGTGATCGTCCGTCCGTGCCAAAGATAGCAAAACCTAGCTAAACTATTAGGCCGAAATAGGAAGACTACTTAAGAGCCAATGCCGTTTAGTTGATATAGCCTGTTTAAAATTTCTACGAGGGAGTGTTAGCTCATCTCTGTCTGCTTCCCTGCCAGGGGCTAGCCCCTGGCAGGGAATTTTTTATTTTTTGGTTTGACTGGTTTTTAGTTCCAGTTCCAATCTTCCCTCAAATCTAATGGCTAATTGCTGCACCGTCAAACCCCAATTCCGCAAAGGTGAAGTCCATTTTTTTCTCAATACGTCTGCAAACTAAGTAAACTAATTTCATCAAGGCCATATCACTGGTAAATGCTCCCTTACTCTTGGTAACTTTTCTTACTTGTCTATGAAAGCCCTCCACTGGATTTGTAGTGTATATTAACTTTCTTATGGGTTTACTGTAATCGAAATAAGTGCTAAGTAGTTCCCAGTTATCATTCCAAGATCGTATCACCACAGGATATTTCTTTCCCCATTTTTCTTCCAGTTCTAATAAAGCAGTCTCTGCCTGATCTTTTGTGTCTGCTTGATAAACTAATTTAAGATCTTGTATAAACACTTTCTGTTCTTTACTGGCTACATATTTCAAGCTATTTCGAATCTGATGAACTACACAAAGTTGAACATCTGTTTGTGGGTAGATGGAGTTGGCTATTTCGGTCGGACTATGCCAGTTGTTTCGGTCAAACTATGCCAGTGATTTCGGTGTATCTATGCCACTTTAAGAGTTTCGTAATTTTAGTAAATATTAATGTTTCAACATACCTTTTCTCAAAGATTCTCCTTTGAGATCTATTCTATGAGAAGAGTTAACGAGCCTGTCTAATATGGCATCAGCAATAGTGCCTTCACCAATAATATCATACCAGGCTGATACTGGTATTTGAGAGGAGATTATAGTTGAAGTTTTTCCATGACGATCATCGATAATATCCATAAGTACTTCTCTTGCAATATTGTCCATGCTTTGTAAACCAAAATCATCTAGTATTAAGAGTTGGGCAGAGGTAATTCTTTTAAGTTCTTTGATATAGGTGCCATCTACTTTGGCGAGTTTCATTTTGTTGAACAGGCGAGCTGTTACCTGATAGATGGTGCTATAGCCCATCAGACAAGCTTGTCTGCCTATGGCCTGACTCATAAAGCTTTTGCCTACTCCTGAAGCACCTGTAATAATGATGTTTTCACTTTGCTTGATGAACTGTAAGGAGGACAACCTGTTGAACATGTTTTTATCCAGATTCCTATTTTCAGAGAAGATTATTTCATCCATGTCTGCCTGCTGCTTGAAGGTGGCCTTTTTCATCAGCCGTGTAATCTTCTTATTCTGCCTGTCTTCCCATTCACTTTCAGTGAGTAAGGCCAGATATTCATCTGGGGTGCATTTTTGATAAGCATTGCTGCTGAGTTGTTGTCTGTGCAGTTCAGCCATCGCAGATAGCCTCATGGATTTTAGTTTTTCTATTGTTTGATTATTGTTCATAAAATTATTGTTTACTGGTAATGGTTAGCCCCTCTGATGTTTTTGTGAGAAGGGATATGTGATTGATGATTTTCTTGTTCTATTTCATGCTCGTCCATATTATTACTGAGTATATTTTTGAGCCTTTGATAGCTGTATGTGTCATGATGAACAGCCCTTAGGCAGGCTTTATCTACACGCTCATGGCCATAGTTTTTGGCCAGCATTAAAATGCCCATGGCTCTTTTGTAGTTAATCTCAGGATAGTCACCCTGCAGGAATAAACCTGTCATAAACAGCTTTACATTTACACCTATTTTACCTCCCTGATCAGAAAAATACTGGGGACTCCATTGGCTATAAGCACGGTGTGTACTGGAGAGGTGATTCTTATTAGTAATATAAGCACCCTTACTCATTACTCTATTATGCAGCGCAATGCGTTGGCTTTTGTAGTATACTTCAACATGTTTGGAGGTGTACTGTATCTGAGTTTGAGAGCCAATGTAGCGATAGGGAACGCTATAATAAGTCTTGTCAGCCGAGAAGTATACATATCCCATCTTCTGTACCTTGGCTCTGGCGTATTCTTTAACCTGATAAGTACTTTGGGGTAAGCTTTTTAGAAGGGATGATTCTACGGATTGGAACAGCTCTTTTCTGGAAGCTTCTTTTCTTTGAAAAAGCACATTATTATAGCCCTTAAGATGATGCTGGATCTCTTCATTAAGCGCTTCAATAGAGAAGAAAGTCATTTTACGCATAGGGTAATAAATGCGCTGATAGGCCAGCTGAACAGCATTTTCTACCAGTGCTTTATCTTGTGGGGCATAACTACGTGTAGGGTTTATGGCACACCCATAGTGATGAGCGAAGTCTTTGAAAGTTTTATTAATAACCGCCTCATACTTACTGGATCGGGTAACTGCCGATTTAAGGTTGTCTGACACGATGGCTACAGGTACTCCTCCAAAGAAGCGGAGTGCATTATTGAGGCATTGAATAAAGTCCTCCCTTTTTTGACTTTTACATGCTTCCACATAAGTATACTGACTAAAAGGAAGTGTGGCCACAAAAACTTCTACCTGGCTTACTTCTCCTGTAGATGGATCTACTACTTCTAATTTCTTACCTGCAAAATCAACATAAAGCTCTTTTCCTGCCTTGTGCTCTAACTTCATAGAACCTTTGGCCTGTTTGTACTTACGCTGATAATGGGTGGTAAACTGAGTGTAACTGTAACTATCCTGAGTTTGCTCAGCATACAACTGGTAGTGGTACTGAAGGGTAAAGCCAGGGTGATGACGCTGTGGGTGCATGGTCTCAAAAAAACGCATTAAAACCGCATAACGATCATTGTTTATGGTTGTCTTAGACGAAAATAGCTCTTCTAAAGCATCAGTATCCAACTGTAGCAATGCTTCCATGGGCTGATCGCTTGACTGAAGTGATCGCAAATAATGGTTAACAGTGTTTCTATTCACACCCAGGGTCAAAGCAATTTGCCGATTGCTCAGCCCTCTCAAATGAAGATTGATAATTTGTTTTAAGTCCATTATGTCAAGTTTATTCGCCATCCTTTTTTTGGGGCGATATTAACAATCAATGAACTCTTAAAGTGGCATAAATCGAACCGTAATAGGTATCAATTATTATAATATGGTGGCACAAATCGAACCGTAATCAAATAGATACACTGGCACGGTTTGAACCGAAATCACTGGCATATACCTAACCGAAATGGGTGGCATAATTCAAACCGTTGTATCCAGGAGTGTATCGCTTCACTAAAACCTTTCAAGTTATCAGTGCAGGCTATCAAAATATCTTTCAAGCCTCTATTTTGTAGCTCAGTAAGTATCTGAAGCCAAAAATTAGCTCCTTCGCTTTCTGATAGGTACATGCCCAATATCTCCTTGTTGCCCTGCTTATTGATCCCTAAAATATTATAAAGGGCTTTATGCTTCACCTTACCTTCATCTCGCACCTTAAAATGCATGGCATCTAGCCAAACAATACAATAGACCGATTCTAATGGCCTATTTTGCCACTCCTTTACTTTAGGGATCACTCGGTCTGTGATATCACTTAACACCTCTGTTGATATATTTGTGTCATACATCTCCTTGATGTGTTCTTGAATATCTCTCAAACTATTACCTAGCCCATACATGGCTATTATTTGCTTCTCAAGATTGTCTGCCAGTATACGCTGGCGTTTCTCTACTATTCTTGGCTCAAAGCTGCTATGACGATCTTGAGGAGTATTTATCTCAACGTCTCCTAAACTACTCTTAACTGTTTTCTGGCCTTTGCCATTGCGCTTATTGCCATGAGAGCGTCCTTTTTCTTCACTGGATAGGTGATCCTCCATTTCTGCTTCCAGAGCTTCTTCTAAGAACTCCTTCAACATGGGGCTGAAAGCCCCATCCTTACCAAATAGAGATTCTCCTTTTAAAAATTGTTTAAGTGCTTTTTCCTTTAATTCTTCTTTCTCTTGTTTGTTCATTGCTCTTTAGTCTAAACATTATTTCTTTATATCCAAAGTTTAGACAGAGATGAATTGACAGTCTCCTCAAGACCCTTTACATGCTTAAAGCCAGACTCTGATCCAAAGCCACAGCCCTTAATCTCAATAAGTAGGGCTTCAATATCATATCTCAATAATGACTAATCGCCATAGACTGTGCCACGGTTCGTTCAACACTGTCTTCATGCTTGGCTCGATGAGCCACACGAAGACTTAGTTATTCTGTGTAGTTATTTAATTTCATCAACTATGTCTTTCAACGTTCTCTCGTTATAATCTTTGCTTTCTAGTTGCTTATCATATGGAACGATTACAAGATCAGCCCAAGAAATTGGCTCGGCACCCTCATTAAATGGGGACTCTTCAACGATGAACCATGACTCTTTGCCGTCCCATGTGAGCCTAATTGCCAACTGTTCAGTCATATTTTTCCAAACAGTAAACCTTGAACCAAAGCTCAATACTTCATCCTTACTTTCAGTTTTTTTAAAGTTATCTAACTCAAGCTTTGCCTGAAGCTTTTCTTCTATTCTATTAAAGAGTTCTTTTTCAGCTCTCATTATTTGCTAATATTTGGAAAGAGCTTCTGTTACACCCCTTATGAGCTTTGAAATATCCTCTTTAGTTATTGGCTGATTGTGTGCTGCGTGGTTCCCTACTGATGCCAAATAATCAAAGTTTTTAAATTCGATTTTGTCATAGAATTTATTCTTGTACAATTCTCCATTAAAGTCGGATAATGTAGGTCTATGCTTACTAAACACAACTCCTTGATGGTCACAAATTGCTCTAAGTTTTTCTTCCAGTACAGCCCGAGAAATTACACCGGATGCAAGGAAATATCCTTGATCAAATAAATATTCAGCTTGATCTATTAGATTGGAAAAGGCTTCAGCATAAATGATATCCTCAATCCGGACCAAGTATCCTTTATCAATTGTATCATTAATTGATTTTAGCCCTCCAATCATTGAGGTGGTATTAGTCAGTGTATTACCCTTTTCTCCATGAAAGATCTCCTTCCATGGGTCGGCAAGCTCACCCAATAGATTTATTAGAACGTTACAATTGGATTTCCATTTCTTAAACCCTTCAAGGTCAACATAACTAATGGGGTTTGCAATAACAAAGCCCCCCATATACCTATCTTCCCATTTGGTAATAAGGAGCGATTCACCTTCAACGATGCATTCTGAGCAAATTTTCTTTATTAGTTCAATATTCTTCATTAGAGTCCTTATTAAGCCTAGCTATTATGAGTGGGGATTAGAAAGCACTAACCTCTCGTCTCGCACATAGCCACGCCTTGATTTAAATTTAAAACTTGTGGCGGACTTTCCAATCCCCACGAAAATATCCTGACCGATGAAACCCCATTCATTCATAGCATATGTTAGAGAGCTTTTCATTTGATTACAGTTGCAATGACAGCACTCCCAATTCCAGCATAATACGTTTTGAAAGGTTGTTTGGCCATGAACTTTTCAAAGCCTTTATCAATTTGTTCAAGGGAGTTAATTTGTTCGACAAAGTACTGTAAGAACCGAGCCTCTTTCAGTTCTGGAAATGAAGTTGGAGTCCAATAGCTCTTAAAACTAAATGAGTTTGGCTCTGTAGTTTCAATGATATAAGTTACTCCGTCAAAACCTTGCTTCCATCCCTCGATTTGATTGTCAGTTGGTAGGTTAAGAATATTGAAGTCTTTGATTAGATTGTTAATTGCTTGGGTAGTTTTTTCGTTAAGTTGTTGGCTGCTGTGATACAAGCGACCTTCATAATCATAGCTATCTTTCTTCTCTTTGTATTCGCGCAAGAAGTAGATTACCTCTGAACTCAATTCATCCTCAGATTTCCAAAGTCTGATAACTTTATATCCGTCCCAAAATCTGAATTCAAATGCTTGAGTGGATTTGTCAATGGTTGCTAGTCCCAGTTCGTTGTTAAGCTCAGTTCGCCAGTTAAACCAAAACGAAGTATCACTTTCTACCGTCAGTTGCCGTTCTTGGGCGAAGGTTGAAATGGCTGTTGCAACAAGTATAAATTTGACTGATAGAATTCTCATTTTGCTCTCCAACGATTTGTATATGACAAGTAGGACAGTAAAAAGCACTGAACTTTCATAAACCACCGAATGCCCTATTTGCGATATACAGGGTTGGCGGTATTTTATTCTTTTTCAGCATCTATTTGTATTGCTTCATAATCAAGAAGCTCCTTAAAACCCTCACTATAATTAGAATCCATAGATTCAATTACAAGTTCTATTACATCATCAATATATTTCTTGGCAGTATCCACATGCTCAATGCTTATCTGACCAAAATCTTTTGGAACTGTCTCATCTTGATATTTAGCATATAAAAATTCGAAACCATCTTCTTTAATCAATTGGTTTTCTTCTGATTTAATAAAGTTAGCATGTACAAAGTCATTTCTAAGATTAACGATTCGGTGATAATTCTTAAACCTTTCGTCCTCATTATCGATCTGGTCAACTATGAATCCGTTACAATAGGTTGGTATCATTCTCAATTTTACATCTATTTGATGTCTATTGATAGTGCCATAAATTCGTTCATCACGATGTTCGTTTTTTAAATGTAGTTCATAAACTAAATTAAGAAACGCTTCAAACGAGGACAGATACATTAAAAATGCAGATCTAGAAACATCAAATTGTTTTAAATAAACTTGAAACGAATCCTGTATGTCATTTTGGGTTGTTGAACTATTTACAACATCATTTGCGAGTCCCCTTAGATTTTCCGCAGTTGAATAATACAATTTGAAGGGATTTTGAATAATTCTAGCATCAGGTTCCCTAATTTTGGCTTTGAATTCTTTTTGAAAACGCGAAGCGTACTTTTCTAGTAATTGTTTGATTTTTTTACCGATTTTTTCAGCTTCTTGTGTATTTCCATTTTCACTGTAAACAGCAATTGAACTGTCTAATACTTTCCAATCGTAAATTTCAACGTAATAATCATCTACTTTAAAGTTATATGACCATTGATTTTTGTCATCATCAATACAGTCGTTATTTGGTTGCCCAAACACTTCCTTTAGAGACTTATAAATTAAGTAAGGATTTAAGTCTGGCTTAATTAAAGAGTTTCTCTCGATAACTTGATGAGGTACATCTTCATTGAATAACTTCAAATCTTCCAGAGTCTGCATAATCTTACTTTAAATTTTTAAGGGATATCCTTATTACCGCCCACGTAGTAATATATGTAATTGCATATATTCGCAAAATATCTTTTTTACTAATCTAGAAAATTTTTAATATTTTTTATGCTTTTCAAGGCTACGTGAGTATAAATCTCGGTGGTTCGAGAAGAAGAATGACCTAATAACATTTGAATATATCGTAAATCAACTCCTTTCTCTAGCAGGTGAGGGCAATACTATGTCTGAGCATATGAGGTGTGACTTTATTGTTAAGCTTAACCCATACCGCTGCTCTGTGCACAATACTCCTAACGCTTGAAGCACTATACTTCATCCCCGGAGCACCCTTATAAATATATTTTTCTGGCTTAAATGCCCTGTAATAATTCCTTAAGTCATTTAATACCGTTTCTCCTAGTATTGTATACCTGTCTTTTTTACCTTTTCCTGATGCTACTTTTATCAACAACCGGTCACTCTCAATACGGCCAACATTCCCTTACCACCAGCATAGGTAATATGCTGAGCTATAAAGAATAAAGATGAGGCTCTTTTCTACTTTTTGAACTTTTTAAAGTTTTGAGTTTGATAAGGGCATTACAAATGCCCGTAAAGATATCAATCGCAATATAATTGCGATCGAGCTTGGTTAGCTCCGGGAAGTGATTTTGCAGTTCGTTAATAGGGTATTTGGGTTCTTTGAGGTATTTCATAACCATGAAATGCTTCAGTGAGCGGAAGACCTCACAGCAAGAAAGAGATTTTTGTTACTTTTTTGATCGATTGCAAAAAAGTAAAGAACACATGTTATAGAATGTAGACAGTAGCTTCTTAAAGCCTGCAGATATTTGAAAAGCCTATGCTAGATGAATACATAGATGTCTCCTTTCGTCGACATAACCCTGATTTTTAGGAAGTAGAGTAGATTATGTCACATCTATTGGTGCATTTAAATCCAAGCCGACTCTATGAGTGGCATCGTCACCTTCCCTATCTGGTAATTAAGAGGAAGATATGACGAAGTAATCTTGAAGCTATGGAAGGCGGACTGCTCTGGTCTGCATAGGCAATTTCGAGATTGCTTCATTACGCTTCGCTACATTCGCAATGACCAGTTTATTTTGGTCAGTACGTTATCTTGCTGTACCGTCGTGAGGTGAAATAGGATTGAAAAACAGGCTATTCTCTAGTCCTTAGTGGCAGTTCATGGCTATGAAATGCCTCTGCGAGCGGAAGACCTCGCAGCAAGAAAGAGATTTTTGTTACTTTTTTGATCGTTTGCAAAAAAGTAAAGAACACAAGCTATGGAATGTAGACAGTGGCTTCATAAAGCCAGTAGATGCTTGAAAAGCCTATGCTTGATGAATACATAGATGTCTCCTTTTGTACCAATGACGTAATACACTAAATAGGTATTTGTTCAAGCTCATAACCTAATTCTTTAGCTGTTTTTACTAGCCACCTTTCTCTATGGAGCTGCATTTTTTCTTCATATGCTTTGATGCCCCGTTCTGTGTAATCAAGCCCTTTTACCATAAGCCGCCAGTAGAGTACGGCCAGTTTTCGGGCGGTAGCTTTAGTAGCTATGCCTGGACCTCTTTTGCTTTTCAATCTACGCCCAAAAGCTCCCAGTGCTATCTTTTTGCTTTCTATTAAACTTTGGGCTATTTGTCTGAATATTTGTCCTGCCTTTGGCCTGTACTTTCTGTTTCTGGTTTTATTTTTCTTGCCAGACTGGTGTTGATCTGGAGATAATCCTAGCCATGAAGTGAAATGTTTCTCACTGGGCCACTTACAAAGTTCCATGCCTATTTCAGAATACAATTGTAGCCAGGTATAATCGGTAATACCCGGCAAACACGTAGCATCTTTGCCTGAAAAGATTTTCAGCAGGTGTCCTCCTAAGTGGTCTATATCAGGTTTATTATGTCTAACAGGTTTTCGATCTTTAACAGAATCTATTTCATTTTTGCTTTCCATATCTGAATCGTAGTTATTGAACCGCTTCATGACTTCTTCCAGTTTTTGGTCACATGCCAGTATTTGTTGTTTATAAAATTTGTAACCACCGTATGCCTGTCCCAAAGCAAATAACCCTGACTCGGTATAATAGCCTGAAAGTGCCTTGATGACTTGAGAGGCTTTCTTTTCTCTAATACTGCTATGGCACAGGGATAAGAGCTTTTGGGCATCACGTTCCCCTGCCAGGATGGCTTCTATGATCGCCAGACCACTGGCGCCATGTATCTGACTGAGCACTTCTTTGAGCCGGATGTTCATCTCTATTAGCGCCTTTTGCATGTGGTTTACATGCATAGAGGCTGTTCTGAGATGATCTTCTCGCAACCGCTGGTAAGCACGAACTTCCTTCACTTGAGCATCGGGAACAAAACAGCGATTCAATAAGCCATGACTATGAAGTTGCTGAATCCATTGACAGTCCTTTACATCAGTCTTTCGACCTGGTACTTGTCTTGTCTGGCGCCCATCTACTAACCAGACATCTAAACCTGCTGATTCTAGGATCTCATAAAGGATGATCCAGTAAACGCCGGTGGCTTCCATGGCCACTGTCTCGATCCCCTCTGATAATAAATAACACGATGCCTCTTTAAAACTTTCAGTGAAAGTCTCAAAAACACGAACATCCTTGTTTTCCACGGATACGAAAATGTGCTTGGCTCCTATATCTATGCCTGCAGCATTTGCTCTCATCTTTTTCATGACTAATTTTCTAAAAGTTAAACAAAGACCTGTAGGATGAAATATTGTACACGACAGACTACCAATCGGACATTCCTATAAAAACAAGGAAGTACCATACTCTGTGACTCCTTTCTATCCAACCATGCTCGACAACAGGCAAATTGCACTATACCAGGTTCGGCTATATTGTACAGGCCACTTCTATTCTTAACGTCATTTCTTTTTGTGCGGTTGAAACAAATGTTAGGTCTACCAATGACCCTGATTTTTAGGAAGTAGATCATGAATCAGTACCGATCGTCTACACTTCGACGGGGCTACCAATGACGTAATACACTAAATAGGTATTTGTTCAAGCTCATAACCTAATTCTTTAGCTGTTTTTACTAGCCATCTTTCCCTATGGAGCTGCATTTTTTCTTCATATGCTTTGATGCCCCGTTCTGTGTAATCAAGCCCTTTTACCATAAGCCGCCAGTAGAGTACGGCCAGTTTTCGGGCGGTAGCTTTAGTGGCTATGCCTGGACCTCTTTTGCTTTTCAATCTACGCCCAAAAGCTCCCAGTGCTATCTTTTTGCTTTCTATTAAACTTTGGGCTATTTGTCTGAATATTTGTCCTGCCTTTGGCCTGTACTTTCTGTTTCTGGTTTTATTTTTCTTGCCAGACTGGTGTTGACCTGGAGATAATCCTAGCCATGAAGTGAAGTGTTTCTCGCTGGGCCACTTACAAAGTTCCATGCCTATTTCAGAATACAATTGTAGCCAGGTATAATCGGTAATACCCGGTAAACACGTAGCATCTTTGCCTGAAAAGATTTTGAGCAGGTGTCCTCCTAAGTGGTCTATATCAGGTTTATTATGTCTAACAGGTTTTCGATCTTTGACAGAATCTATTTCATTTTTGCTTTCCATATCTGAATCGTAGTTATTGAACCGCTTCATGACTTCTTCCAGTTTTTGGTCACATGCCAGTATTTGTTGTTTATAAAATTTGTAACCACCGTATGCCTGTCCCAAAGCAAATAACCCTGACTCGGTATAATAGCCTGAAAGTGCCTTGATGACTTGAGAGGCTTTCTTTTCTCTAATACTGCTATGGCACAGGGATAAGAGCTTTTGGGCATCACGTTCCCCTGCCAGGATGGCTTCTATGATCGCCAGACCACTGGCGCCATATATCTGACTGAGCACTTCTTTGAGCCGGATGTTCATCTCTATTAGCGCCTTTTGCATGTGGTTTACATGCATAGAGGCTGTTCTGAGATGATCTTCTCGCAACCGCTGGTAAGCACGAACTTCCTTCACTTGTGCATCGGGAACAAAACAGCGATTCAATAAGCCATGACTATGAAGTTGCTGAATCCATTGACAGTCCTTTACATCAGTCTTTCGACCTGGTACTTGTCTTGTCTGGCGCCCATCTACTAACCAGACATCTAAACCTGCTGATTCTAGGATCTCATAAAGGATGATCCAGTAAACGCCGGTGGCTTCCATGGCCACTGTCTCGATCCCCTCTGATAATAAATAACACGATGCCTCTTTAAAACTTTCAGTGAAAGTCTCAAAAACACGAACATCCTTGTTTTCCACGGATACGAAAATGTGCTTGGCTCCTATATCTATGCCTGCAGCATTTGCTCTCATCTTTTTCATGACTAATATTCTAAAAGTTAAACAAAGACCTGTAGGATGAAATATTGTACACGACAGACTACCAATCGGACATTCCTATAAAAACAAGGAAGTACCATACTTTGTGACTCCTTTCTATCCAACCATGCTCAGGGACAGGCAAATTGCACTATGCCAGGTTCGGCTATATTGTACAGGCCACTTCTATTCTTAACGTCATTTCTTTTTGTGCGGTTGAAACAAATGTTAGGTCTCAGGCTGACTCGGCTGTGGTTTCATCTTGCTGTACCGTCGTGAGGTGAAATAATATTAAAAAAACAAGCTATTCTCAAGTCCTTAGTGGCAGTTCATGACCATGAAATGCCTCTGCGAGCGAAAGACCTCACAGCAAGAAAGAGTTTTTTGTTACTTTTTTGATCGATTGCAAAAAAGTAAAGGACACAAGCTATGGAATGTAGACAGTGGATTAACCAAGCAAACAGCTGTATGAAAAGCATTCCTTAAGCAAATTAAGAAATGCCTCAACAAATATATCCTGCTTCAAAGGCAAGATCATATGAATTAACCCTGTATGGTAGTAGATACAAAATATAAACAGAAGTTTTAATCTATTTCAATGTCCTTACATGAAGGCACAAAAAAAGCTGCCCTCTCAGGCAGCCCTTCACTTATACACAAAACATGTCTATATTTTAATAATATTGAGCAAGGCTTTCTGCTGTAAACTCTCTCAGCTCTTCTACTTTACCCTCTTTCATTTTTTTCACCCATTCAAAATCCTGTAAAATAGCTCTTCCTACTGCTATCAGGTCAAAATCACCTCTTTCATACCTTCTGGTAAGCTCATCCAGATTGTTATTTTTCTCTGCTCCCTGGCCTGCAAAGCTGCCGAGGAAATCACCACTAAGACCTACACTACCTACGGTGATGGTGGGCTGTCCCGTAATTTTTTTGGCCCAACCTGCAAAGTTAAGATCAGAACCTTCAAACTCAGGTTCCCAAAAACGCCTTTGAGAACAATGGAAAATGTCTACTCCTGCTTCTACCATGGGTTGCAACCACTGCTCCATCTCAGCAGGGTTTTGCGCCAGCTTTACTGTATAATCTTGCTGCTTCCACTGAGAAAGTCTCATGATGATCACCATATCTTTACCCACAGCTGCTCTCACCGCCTTTATCACTTCCAGAGCAAATTTATTTCGCTTGACTATGGTATCGCCACCATACTCATCAGTACGTTTGTTCGTTCCCGTCCAGAAAAACTGGTCGATCAGGTAGCCATGTGCACCATGCAGTTCCAGGCAGTCGAAACCCAACCTCTTGGCTGCTGCGGCAGATTCAGCAAACTTCTTAATTGAATCTTCAATATCTTCTACACTCATCGTCTCCGGTCCTTCCATAGGATCAGGCATAGTAATACCCGGAATAGTGGTGTTACCCACGTGCCAAATCTGAGGTGCTATTTCACCACCATTAGCATGTACATCTTGCACTACTTTTTCCCAACCATTGAGTGCCTCACCATAAAAGTTAGGGATGTCAGGATGATTTTTAGATGATGGTCTGTCTATTACCGTACCCTCCGTAAGAATCAGGCCTACGTCTGAAGCCGCACGACGAGCATAATAATCTGCTACTTCGCCAGTAGGTATACCTTTTGGCGATTTGGAGCGAGTCATAGGGGCCATTACAAACCTGTTTTTCAATGATAATCCACCATATGAGAACGGTTCGAATAAAGATTCTAAATTCATATCTTCAATTTTGTTATTATGTCAATGACTTTAGTTACGAAAAGAAACTATTATTGGTTATATTTCGTAACCATTAAAATAAAGAAAGTGGTAACCTTTTAGTAACTAATAGCTATGACCCGAAATAAACTGGCAGAATGTAATTGTTCACTGGCTGATGCTATGAACTCACTAGGCACCAAATGGAAGCCTATTATTATTTGTGCTATTGGCCAAAAGAAATTGCGCTTTGGTAGCATAGCGGCCCTCATCCATATTATCTCTCGTAAGGTGCTTACTGACCAGCTGAAAGAATTAGTAGCTGATGGTATACTTTTACGAGAAGAGCACAAAGAAGTTCCGCCACGAGTAGAGTACAGCCTATCCGCGAAAGGACTGGAACTATTGCCTATTTTCAAACAGTTAGAGGCCTGGGAGCAAAAGTACAAAAAGTGCGATTAGCTATTTTTCCATACATTGAGCCCACCAGCAAGGCTATAAACGGTTGTAAAACCACTTTCTTTTAACAGCGTTACAGCTCTGGCACTCCTCACCCCAGACTGACAAACCACCACTATTTCCTGATCAGGAATTCGTTCATAATGATCTGGTAGCTCTGATAGTGGAATAAAAAGGCCGCCTATATTAAAGGCTTCTACCTCGTGTGGCTCTCTCACATCCACTATTGTAAAATGATCTTTTAACTGCTTCTTTTTTAATTGTTCAACAGTAATTTCAGACACCTCTCCCTCTCCACAAAACCAATGATAATCAGACAATTGCTTTATCTTTTTATTCTCAGCATTCAGCGATATTTTAAGCGTGTACTGCGTGTTTTCTAAAGTATTGATCACTAATAAACTGCCAGCGCGTACTTGTCCGATACCTGTAACCATTTTAATAGCCTCCATGGCCTGATAAGTGCCAATTAAACCTGGCAAAACGCCAATTACTCCAGCTTCAGCGCAGGAAGCTACCGTTCCTGGCAATGGTGGTTCAGGAAACAAGCACCGGTAAGTAGGACCATTTTTATAATTAAAAACACCTACTTGTCCTTCAAATTGAGCAATAGCACCATATACAAAAGGCCTATTGAGAATTACACAAGCATCATTAATTAAATAGCGCGTAGGGAAATTATCAGTACCATCTATTACCAAATCATAATGAGTAATAATTTCCAGAGCATTACTCTTATCCAAAGCTTCTTTATAAACGGTTACGTCTATAAAAGGATTATTAGCTTGCAACCTCTTGGCAGCACATTCGGCCTTATTTTTACCAATATCATCATGTGTGTACAGTATTTGCCTATGCAGGTTGGAGGCCTCCACCACATCTCCATCTATTATGCCCAGAGTGCCCACGCCTGCAGCAGCCAGATACAGCAGCGCAGGACAGCCCAAACCACCTGCACCAACCACCAGTACACTGGCAGCTTTTAGGGCTTCCTGCTTTTCTTTGCCAAAACCATTAAGGATCAGCTGCCTGCTATATTGATTTTCTTCTGCTTTACTTAGTGACATATTCTAATGCGGTATCCCAGTCCTTCCAAACAGGCTCATAGCCTTTTGATTTAATTAATTGAGCTATTTCTTGTGGAGAACGTTCGTCTGAAATCTCAAACTGCTCTAACGACTCCGGAGCCACAGCATAGCCTCCCGGATTAGTTTTGGAGCCGGCACTCATAGAAGTAATGCCCAGCTGAAAAACATGATCTCTAAATTTCATGGCCTCTCGAGTTGATAATGAAAGCTCTACATCTTTATTCAACAATCGGTAAGCGGTAATCTGCTGCACCAGCTGCCGGTCAGTCATCTCTACTTTAGGCTCCAGGCCTCCTGAAAAAGGCCTGAGTCTTGGAAAGGAGATGCTGTATTTGGTACGCCAATAGGTCTGCTCCAAATACCTGAGATGCAAGGCCACAAAAAAGCTATCCACACGCCAGTCTTCCAAACCTATGAGTACGCCCAGCCCCATTTTATGCACCCCTGCCCTGCCTAGTCGGTCAGGCGTTTCCAATCGATATAAAAAATTTGATTTCTTCCCTTTCGGGTGATGCTTGGCATAATCAGCCTGATGATACGTTTCCTGATAGACTAATACAGCGTGTAATCCGTAGGGAATTAACTCATGATAATCCGCTTCATCTAAAGGCTGCACCTCCATACTTACGTTAGCAAACTGAGTACGAATTTGCTCAAGTACCTTTTTAAAATAAGGCACTCCCACCATTTTATTGGCTTCGCCCGTTACTAACAGCACATGCTCAAATCCCATTTTTTTAATGGCTGCTACTTCCTTATCAATTTCAATAGGATTAAGTGTTTTTCGAGGCAGCTTATTACCCAAACTAAAGCCACAATAAGTACATATATTTTGGCATTCATTAGAGAGATATAACGGAGCATACATCTGTATGGTATTGCCAAAACGCTGCAAGGTATCCTGTTTACTTTGTCTGGCCATTTCTTCCAGATAAATATCAGCAGCAGGAGATATTAGCGCCTTAAAATCTTCCAGATCACGGTTGGTTCTGGCCAAAGCACGCTCTACATCAGCGGCCTTTTTATTATAGATATCCGTTTTTATAGCCTCCCAATCGTATTTTTCAAATACATCTTTAAAACTAGGCATCGATAAAAGAAGTTAAAGGGCTACTGGCTTGTGCCTGATCGGCAATGGCTCCCAGCTTAGATTCATAAGCCATTCTGCCTGCTTCCACTGCCATTTTAAAGGCCTGAGCCATTTTCTCAGGATCTCCAGATACGGCAATGGCTGTGTTTACCAATACCGCATCAGCTCCCATTTCCATGGCCTGGGCCGCATGAGAAGGAGCCCCAATGCCCGCATCTACTACCACTGGCACCTGACTTTGTTCTATAATAATTTGTAAAAAATCAAGCGTTTTCAACCCTTTATTACTGCCAATCGGTGCTCCGAGAGGCATTACACATGCCGCTCCGGCTTCTTCCAGCCGTTTACACAAAACCGGATCTGCATGAACATACGGCATTACTACAAAACCTTTCTTCGCAAGCTCAATTGTGGCCATGAGGGTTTCCACCGGATCAGGTAGTAAATACTTCGGATCAGGATGGATTTCCAGCTTAAGCCAGTTAGTTCCCAAGGCTTCTCTTGCCATTTCTGCGGCAAATACGGCCTCCCTGGCTGTACGTACGCCAGAGGTATTGGGCAAAAGATCTACTGATCCTACAGCCTCAAGCATATCATCTTGCTCTGACCCTAAATTCACTCTTTTCAATGCCACCGTTACCAACTCAGTAGCGGAAGCTGTAATAGCTGCGCTCATTAAACCGGGGTTACTAAACTTTCCTGATCCCAGAATAAGACGCGAGTTAAATACTTTATTAGCTATTTTCAAATTCTTCATTTAATGCAATTTTTAATTTTTTGATGATATTGGTAGGCTCTTCAGACTTATTAATCAGCGAGGCCACTGCCACACCATGTACCCCAAGTGACCTTAGCGATGGCACATCTTCCAAAGACAAACCTCCTATAGCGATTACAGGAACCTGCACGGACAATAGACGCATGCGTTTAATTATTTGCTCATACCCCTCTAACCCAAGTATAGGACTCAGCTTTTCTTTGGTGGCGGTAAAGCGAAAAGGCCCCAAACCAATGTAATTCACCCCTTTTTTAATTAAGCCTTCTACATGCTCCCAAGTGTTTGCCGTACCTCCTATGATAAAGTCATCTCCTAAAAGCCTCCTTGCCTCCAGCGGATCCGCGTCTTGCTGCCCGAGGTGCACACCAGCGGCTTTTACTTGTATCGCTATAGGCGGATGATCATTGATAATGAGTTTGGCTCCATATTTTTTACATATTTCAGCAGCCTGCTCGGCCTGCTCTAGTATATAAGCCTCAGAAGCTTCTTTGATGCGAAGCTGCACCCAGCTTACTCCTGCTTTACAGGCTCGTTCTATCATCTGTACATGGTTCTCACCATGCGCTCCTTCTTGCGATATATAATGTAATCGGTCTATCATTTCAATTAATAATTTTGCTCAAAGGCCTTTTTAGCTACTTGCTGCATTTCATACATCCAGCTTTGGGTTGCAGCTAAGCCGCCCTCAAGCATATTCTTTAATTTGATGGATGATCTGCAGTCTTTCTTTCACCGTGGGCTTCGTCCACACCTCTCCTAGCAGTGCGGCGCCTGCAAATCCCATCTCTACTACAGTCCTTAAAAGATCTACCGTAACACCTCCCAAAGCCAGCACAGGAATATTACTATCTTTAGTCAATTCCTTTTTGAGCTGCTCATGATCAAACTGAGCTTTATAGTTCTGCTTAGAAATACTATTAAAAACAGGACTCAAAAACGCATAACTCAGCGGCCATTGATAGCTTTTCAATGCTTTCCAAGTATGAAAGGACCTAGACAGGCTACCACTCCAGTTACTTGCCAGTTTATGCTCTTGTGTACTTTTTAAGTGGAAGCCTCCCAATTGGAAAGCTTCCGCTAATTGAACGTTACCGTGCAATACCATCTGACTTCTGCACTCTTTTGGCAATTGTTCTAAGTAGTTACTCAACTCCGAATCTGAGTAATGAGGTTTTCTGATATGCAGGTGAAGTCCTTGATCCAGTATTTCCTTTACCGTATCTATTTCACCTTCACAGTTACGCTCATGGGTGATGATCACGACCTGCATAAACTATTGCTCCAGGTAAATATTGCCCCCATGTTTTTTAAACTCAGAGGCCTTTTCTTCCATGCCTTTTTCAATGGCACTTTCATCAGTAAGGTTATTCTCTTTAGCAAAATCACGTACATCTTGCGTAATTTTCATAGAGCAGAAGTTAGGCCCGCACATACTGCAGAAGTGAGCTACTTTGGCCCCTTCGGCTGGCAACGTTTCATCATGAAATTGGCTAGCGGTATCAGGATCTAATGATAAATTGAACTGATCCTCCCACCTAAACTCAAAGCGCGCCTTACTCAAGGCATTATCTCTATACTGTGCTCCCGGGTGTCCTTTAGCCAAATCAGCTGCATGGGCGGCTATTTTATAAGTAATCACCCCATCTTTCACATCCTTTTTATTGGGTAGCCCTAAATGCTCTTTTGGAGTGACATAGCACAGCATGGCACAACCATACCAGCCAATCATAGCCGCCCCAATACCAGAAGTAATATGATCATAACCCGGCGCAATATCCGTAGTAAGCGGCCCTAAGGTATAAAAAGGAGCTTCATCACACGCTTCCAATTGCTTATCCATATTTTCCTTGATCATATGCATAGGCACATGTCCCGGACCTTCAATCATTACCTGTACATCATGCTTCCAGGCTATTTTGGTGAGCTCACCCAACGTTTCCAGTTCAGCAAACTGCGCTCTGTCATTAGCATCGGCCAACGAGCCAGGACGCAAGCCATCTCCCAGGGAGAAGGACACATCATAGGCCTTCATGATCTCGCAAATCTCTTCAAAATGAGTATATAGAAAGCTTTCTTTATGATGGGCCAAACACCATTTCGCCATAATAGATCCGCCACGAGAAACTATTCCGGTTACTCTTTTCGCGGTAAGCGGTACATATTTAAGCCTTACCCCTGCATGAATAGTGAAATAGTCCACTCCCTGTTCCGCCTGCTCAATCAGCGTATCTTTAAATATCTCCCAAGTAAGGTCCTCAGCCTTGCCATTAACCTTTTCCAAAGCCTGATAAATAGGCACTGTACCAATAGGCACCGGCGAATTGCGAAGGATCCATTCTCTGGTTTCATGAATATTTTTACCTGTAGAAAGGTCCATGATAGTATCAGCACCCCAGTGACAAGCCCATACGGCTTTTTCTACCTCCTCCTCTATGCTGGAGGTGACCACAGAATTACCAATATTGGCATTGATCTTCACTAGGAAATTTCTACCTATAATCATTGGTTCCGCTTCCGGATGATTGATATTAGCAGGAATAATGGCCCTACCCTGAGCCACCTCATCTCGTACAAACTCAGGAGTAATGAGACCTTTAGGGGTATTAGCCCCAAAGTTTTGTCCCTCATGCTGAACATTGAGGTGATTCCACTCTTCAATTTTTTGATTTTCTCTAATAGCAATATACTCCATCTCAGGGGTAATAATCCCTTTTCTGGCATAGTGCATTTGGGTTACATTATGCCCCTGCCTGGCCTTTCTTGGGTTTTCCAGATAAGCAAATCGAAGATCATTCAGGGAGACATCATTTAAACGCTGGTTGCCATAAGCGGAAGAGATTCCTGACAGCACTTCGGTATCATTTCTCTCATTGATCCATGATTCCCGAAGCTTAGGCAAACCCTTTTTCACATCAATATCCATGTTAGGATCTGTGTAAGGGCCGCTAGTGTCATACACCGTTACGGGGGGATTCTTCTCCGCTGCTGCCTCTGGATTAAACTTCAAATTGGTATCATTCAAAGATATTTCGCGCATGGCCACCTGAATATTATGGATTTTGCCTGGCACATAAATTTTCTTTGACTTGGGAAACGGATCGCGGGTAATGCACTCCATCTCCGGAGTTTTGTCAATTCCTCTCATAATTCAATGGTTTTATCCGCCCTGTGTAGCGGTGATGATTAATAATTGATCATGAGATTTTACAGACTGCTCCTTCCAGGCGGTCCGCGGTACCACCTGCTGATTAACAGCCACGGCAACTCCTTGCAAATTTTCAAGCCCTTTTAGCGCTAACACCTGTTCTATGGTGAGGGTGTCTTGATCTACAGTAAATGGTTGGTCGTTGATAGTGAAGTCCATAAAATCTTAATTTTAGATACATGCACTTCAGAGATGAATAACGAGGATGAATTACCAGATAGCAATTCAATATAGATATGTGTGTTCGCTACTTTTCCCTGCGCCCGCATTACCGGGATCAGGTTCTAAGGGTATTTCTCAGCCAGCGTATTGGCACCCCCAAAGTGATGTCTGCAAGGTAAGGAAAGGATTTTAAAAATAAAAACATCCTCCATAACCTAACTGCGTTCCTAAAGGCAAAACCGCACTAAAACGGATATTACATGTCAATTTTAGACTTTAAAAATTCAAAATATTTAGGATCGTCTTCTTCAAAAATCTCAGGACCAGCTATAGCATAAGCTCTGGTAAGCTCATCGGCCGCTCTTTTTTCATTGCCTTGCTCTAACTGACATTGTCCTAACCTAAGGTGTATAAACGGATTGCCAATAGCTCCCGGACAGTGCATAGCATAGCTCAAATTATCTACCCCTGCTTTATAATCGCCACCTAAAAAATTAGCATCACCTATGGCTGTGAGCACCCAGGTGGTAGCCTCCCATATGGTTTGTGGCTCTGGCAAATGATCAAAAGCCTCCCAGTATTTCTCTAACGCACCAGCTAACTCTCCTTGCTCAGCCAGCTCGTCTCCTTGCTGACATAAGGCGGTAACATGATCATGTATATGCTTATCTAGCTCTTTCATAGGTTTTTAAGTTAAAAGGGATCTGCTTATCCCATTTTGATGCTTCAAAGCTATGCTATTCACTCATGATTTAAATCACGGGAAACAGTGATTGTTAAGTCTGTGCTGTAGACTTTGTTTTATAATTAGTGAATTTAAAATCTAATAAATCAATTTTTCGTAAAGGCATTAAGGAATAACTTATTGACTTCAACCTTACATAAATGGATAAGAAATTAACAAAAGAGCAGATAGCAGAATTAGAAAACCAACTGAGTTGCCCCAGTGGTGAAATGGGTGCCGAAGTAGGTAAAAACATGAATGAAAGCAACATTGGGATGACAACCAACACCATTGAATTTCTTGAACTTAATAAAGGGCATCAAGTATTGGAAATTGGGCACGGCAACTGTGGGCATTTAGACAAAATACTATCCATAGCTGAAGAAATTAAATATTTTGGCTTAGAAATATCAGAAACCATGATGAAGGAAGCCAAAACTATTAATAAAAATAAACCAGCTGAATTTAATTTATATGACGGTGTAACCATTCCCTTTCCTGATGATTCATTCGATAGAATATTTAGTGTAAACACGGTGTATTTTTGGTCTGACAAGGAAAAACTGATCAAAGAAATTGATAGAACTTTAAAGCCAGATGGAATTTGTGTTTTAACCTATGCGGATAAAGATTTCATGAAAAACCTGCCCTTTGTAGGTGAAAAATTCAGGCTTTACGATCACGCCGATCTTGAAGAGCTGGCGAGTTTGGCTAAGTTAAAAGTAGTTGAAACCCGACAAATGGAAGAAGAAGTGCAGAGCAAATCAGGTGAAACTGTGCTAAGGAAATATTCCATGTCAAAATTAAAGAAGCAGTAATGAAACCTAAAGAAGTCATTAACAAGTGGGTAGAGTTATTCAACCAAGGAAACGCTGTAGAAATAAGCGAATTATACCATTCCGATGCCATCAATCATCAGGTAAATCAAGACCCTGTGGAAGGAAAAAAAGCCATTGAAGAAATGTTTGACAGAGAGTTTAAAATGGCTGAAATGGTGTGTATACCAGAAAATATATTTGAAGATGGCGAGTGGGCCATTTTAGAATGGAAAGACCCTTTAGGCCTACGAGGTTGCGGATTTTTCAAGGTAATCAACGGGAAAATCAAATTCCAACGTGGCTACTGGGACAAACTCTCGTTTCTAAGAATACATGAGTTGCCTTTACCGAGAGAGTAGGGGTTTATTTAATTACTATTCCTTAACTAATCGGCTTGCCTCTTCGTTTGAATGTAGTTTTCCAGCTTCAACATCCAAAAACCCCTCATCTATTGCTTTTTTTTCAGGTATTATTAGCTCTTCAACATGCTCTATCTCATATTCAAGTTCAACAGCTTTAAGAAGTTCATGCAACAACTGAGGATCATTAATATCCTTAAGCCGGTGCATTATTTTTTCCTTTACGTTCATAGATATAAAGTTAGACAGTTATAACTAAAGAAGCTAGTATGACGGTTTGCAATCTAACAAAATAGGGGTTCAAAAAGTGCTTTGCTTGGGAAGAAAACACCTCTAAATATGGTTAAGTTAAATGGATATAGTCTCTATACTTTGAGCAAGGTATTAGAACGGCTGCTTCGGTGACTTTGATTAGCTATTAAATTCACCAAACATTAATCATAGTTTAACATCTGTTGTTCTCGATGTAAATAGCACATTTTCCTCCACCTCTCTTCATTCAGACATTCAATTTTATCATTTATTTCTTTTCCAAATTTCCATGGATACAGATTTTTTAAAGCCTCCAACTTTTTGAAATAAACTTCTGTTATATCTAGTTTTTCTATAAGCTCTTCAATAACCTCATTATGGAAGAAAGATACATTGTCTACAACTACAGAATCTATTTCATCATGAAGTTTTTCAATGTAAGAATACATGTTATGATATTCCACCACTTTAAAAAAATCAAGCCATTTTTGCTTACTACTTAAATCAAGTAAATCCTTTGATAAATCAAACTCTATTTTCCTTTTATTGTCATTACCTGAACTAGTCAATTCTACACCATCCAATGATGATATTATTTTATGATAAATTTTATTATTTTCTAAATCAACCTTAAAATAAATTACGGGAACAGTAAGTTTACTCCAATAATCAATGTGGTCTTTTTCCACATATTCAGAGAAATTAGCGTTAATAGGGCTTTGAGTAGACTTTACTTGAGCTTTTATTATCAATCCGTTAGAATGTAAATCTTTATCAAGGATCTCAATTTCAGCATCAATACCAATGTCGGCAGACATTATTCTAAAAGGGAAATGAAAATTCTGATTAATCCAGTGACCTAAATAAAGAAGCCCAGAATCACCCGTTGAACTAGTAGTATAAAATTTCATCCTCAGTCTTCCTAATAATTTATAACCAAACTGATCTTAAAGCTTTCTTAAAATAAGACATTTCATACACTTATAGTAATAATTGATAAGAATATGTATGTACATCAATAGACCTGACCTTAACCTGAAAGTTCTCACTCCCCCCTATACCCGCCTATGATTTTATTGATAGAGGCTTCATGCTGTTTGATGTTAAATTCTGTTTTTAATTCGGCCATGCAGCTGGCGCAGAGGCAGTCGCTAAACTGTGAGGATAGGTAGTTTCTTTGCTCATGGGTTAGCTCCACTTTACTACACTGGCAAAGGGCAATATTGCCCACTTTACACTCAAAGAGGGTATTACAACGTGGGCAATATTTATCTTCATGCTTGGGCATAGATTACTTTAGTGATTACACTCCTGTTTCTACACTCTCACGCATGCTTTTGGCGGCACTCACCATTTCTATCAGTGCCTTTCTGGTTTCTTCCCAACCTCTGGTTTTTAAACCACAGTCAGGGTTTACCCATAGCTGATCTTCTGGCAGTACTGCTTTAGCTTTCTCCAGCAGCTCTTCCATTTCCAATCTGCTAGGCACACGTGGCGAATGGATGTCATAAACACCAGGACCAATATCATTTGGATAATTAAACTGAACGAAAGCGTCTAATAACTCCATTTGCGAACGAGAACATTCTATGGTAATCACATCAGCATCCATCGCTGCTATGTTTTCAATGATGTCATTAAACTCAGAATAACACATGTGAGTATGTATTTGCGTAGCATCACTCACTCCTGATGAAGCTATACGGAAGGCCCTCACGGCCCACTCCAGATAGGTTTGCCAGTCAGACTTCCTTAACGGCAACCCTTCTCTTATGGCTGGTTCATCAATTTGTATCACCTTAATGCCGGCTTCTTCAAGGTCTACCACCTCATCTCTTATGGCCAGAGCTATCTGGTTACAGGTGGCTGATCTTGGCTGGTCGTTTCTTACAAAACTCCATTGTAATATGGTTACTGGGCCGGTAAGCATTCCTTTGACCAACTTATCTGTAAGTCCTTGAGCGTAGGTGCTCCATTTCACCGTCATAGCTTCTGGTCGGGAAACATCACCATAGATAATAGGCGGCTTCACGCAGCGGCTACCATAACTTTGTACCCATCCGTTTTGAGTAAACACAAAGCCATTGAGCTTTTCTCCGAAATACTCTACCATGTCATTTCTTTCAAATTCACCATGCACGAGTACATCAAGCCCTATTTTTTCTTGCCACTCTATAGCCTTAGCGGTTTCTTCAGCCAGGAGATCATTATACTCTTTTTGGGAGAGCTCTCCTTTTTTGAATTTAGCCCTCCAGCTTCTCACTTCTTTAGTTTGAGGAAAAGAGCCAATGGTAGTGGTAGGATAAAGAGGTAAGTTGAGCACAGATTGCTGCGTAGCCTTCCGCGAGGCAAACTCATGATCTCTATGTGTATCAGATTCTTCAATACCATTTACACGTGATTTAACAGCCGTATTATGAATTAAAGCCGAAGTAATCCTGCTTTCCTGCGCCTGGGTGTTGGCCTGTAAGGCAGCTATTACATCAGCCTTATCTTCACCTGCCAGTTTGCTTAGGGTCACTACTTCTTCCACTTTTTGCTTAGCAAAAGCCAGCCAGCTCTTTATTATTGGCGTAAGCGTATCTTCTTTAGTCTCTAAAGACAAGTCACAAGGAGAATGAAGCAGAGAGCAACTCGTACCAATCATTATTCTCTCCTTTCCTAATGCTCCAATCGCCTTTTTAATTTGTTCTAGACTGGCAATAAAGTTATTCTTCCAAATATTTCTTCCATCTACCAAACCGAGAGATAGTGAAAGGTTATCCGGCGTTTTAGCCAGCACCTCAGAAAGCTGTTCCGGCGCTCTTACCAAGTCTACATGCAGGGCTGTAACGGGTAGTGACACCGCCAACTCTGTATTTCCTTTAAGGCCTTCAAAATAAGTAGCTAATAGTATTTTCAGGTGAGGAAATTTCTTATCGATCTCTGCATAAACTTTTTTATACACCTCCTGAGTAGGCGCGTCAATGTCCATAGCCAGGAAAGGCTCATCTATTTGTATCCACTGTACATCTCGCTCACTAAGCTGAGCAAAAAGCTCAAAATAAACTGGTAACAGGTTATCTATTAGCTCTAATCGGTTGAAGCCCTCTTCTTTTTCCTTACCCAAAAGCAAGAAAGAAACAGGTCCCAGGATCACCGGCTTGGAGGCAATACCAATACGCTTAGCTTCGTCAAATTCATCAATAATTTTAGTAGAAAAGAGTTTAAACTGCTGGTCTTTAGTAAACTCAGGCACTATGTAATGGTAGTTAGTATCAAACCACTTGGTCATTTCCATAGCGGTTATGTCCAAGCCATTTTGCTGATAACCACGAGCCATAGCAAAGTACAAGTCCAGCTCCGTTTTACCTTCTTTAAGAATTACATCATGGTACCTTTCGGGAATAGCATTAACGGTGAGCGCCATATCCAGCACCTGATCATAGTAAGAAAAGTCGTTAGAAGGAATAAGGTCTATTCCTGCTTCTTTCTGAAGATTCCAGTTATGCTCCCTGATTTCTTTAGCAGCCTGCACCAGCTCCTTCAGCGTAATTTTGTCGTTCCAGTAGCTTTCACAAGCCCTTTTTAGTTCACGTCGGCTACCTATGCGCGGATAGCCCAGAATGTGTGTTTGCATTTTTTTAACTTTTAGTGTTTAAATAGTATTCTAAAAGTCCATTGCAAAATTTCGGCTTTGCCCGACGATAATAAGAAGAAAAATAAGGTGAAGATGCACCACTCCCAATACCAACAGCATACACCTATCCTGTGATTTTACAAGCAAGCATCAGACCTGACAATGAGCTTCATATCGCGAAAGCAAAGTCATAGCGGAAAAGGCAGGTCTCCTGACTTTTAACAGCTTTTGCCGTCCTTCCCATTCTGATCAGGCAGAACAGTGGACCACAAGGGCAAAAGCCTTTAGTGTTAATTACAGTTGCGCGACAGCTCTGGATTTGCACCAGATTCCCTATTAATGCACGTTAAGTGTAACCTACTCCGTTTGATGAAATTAAGTAAAGAACTTTACTGATCGTAAAAGTAAGTATTTCTTTTTTGAAAAGGTTCAGTTAGGAGTAGAATAAAGTACTACTCCTTTCATTTACCCTTTATTATTCTGGCTAGATCCTTCTGGTGGATACGGTATGGTATTTTTAAGGGCTTCTATAGCTTCTGGGGTAAAATTGGGTATTTCCATCTGCTCTTTCTCTCTCCATTCCTTTACCTTAGCGTGAATGGCTTCTGCTTTTTCAGTAGAAACGCCTTCATCTTTAGCCATATAAATAGTTTGTGATGGGAAGGCGAAACCTGTACCACTCTCTTCAACTATATCCATAATACGGAGCAGCAAGTCTTCTTTCACCTCTAAAAACCCATTATAATCTATGGCTCTCACATAAGCGAATATCTCCAGCGGCAGGTAATCAGGACCAAAACCTGTAAAACGTATTCTGGCAGGATCTGGATCTACCTTAGGGTGAGCATATAAGAGCTTCCTTATTTCTACCAGCAGATAGCGCATCTGGTCAGGGGTGGTTTCATAGCGCATAGAGAGCACCGGGTGAAACCAAAACATATCTCTTTGAGTATAATTTTCAATTTTTAAAGAAGAAAACTCACCATTAGGTATGGTTACTATGGTTCTGTCTAATGTTCTTATTTTGGTAGAACGCATGCCTATCTGCTCTACGGTGCCGGTGGTATCCGCTACTTTACAGAAGTCTCCTACTCTAATAGGTCTGTCTAGTACCAGCGTAACACTACCCACAAAATTTTCCACCGTTTTCTGCGCACCCAAGGCAATAGCAATACCACCAATACCCAGGGCTGCTATCCAGTTAGTAATATCAAAGCCCAGGGCCCCGATAGCCATAATAACGCCTATGATAATAATAGAAACGTAAAATGCTCTTCTAAAAAATATGATAGCACTAACGGCGGCCAAATTGCCTTTAAGGCTCATTTTACGCTCCATAAAGCCAGCTACGAAATCAGCGATTCTCCATAAAAGCAATAGCAGCGCGGCCCAAAACACTATTACCGTAACAAAACTGAATTGCTGCCTTACCACCACTGATATACCCAGATATTGAGACACTTTAAGATATAAGACTATGGCAAGATATAATCTCAATGGAAAACTAAAAGCATCAATAATCCCTTCAACAGACTCCTCTCTAGCCTTTTTCCATACTTTTTTAACAAAAAACACCAAGCCTTTTGAAAGGTATACGGCACAGAAATACACTAAAACCACTATGCCCAGAATAGCTATCCACTGACCAAGTGAGAAGCCGAACCTTCTATTTTTTAACAGAAAATTAGGTAATAATTTATTTATAATTGGCTCCTTAAAATTCTCCTTTTCTGAAGCTATATTGAGCAACGTTTCTGAGCTAAAAAGCCAGATATAATTTCCTTCAGTATCTTTTTTCTTCTGAAGCAAAAGGTCGATGTTCTTATTATTAACAGAAACAAACCCTACCCTATCAACATCCTTTTTAAAGCCATCTTCCAGGTTTCCTTCCTCCTTATCACTAATCCAGGCATTAGGGAATATGGTGCCTCCCTGATCCAGCATAAACACCAGGCTTTTCACCAACTCAGCAGCCTCTTCATTACTGGCATCATAAGCTCCATTTAAATCAAAATAACCAATGGCTCTTTTATACCTGCTGGCAGATATAGCATCCATAAAACCATTAACGGTTCCTTGCGGCGACCTTCTGCCTAGTGAGTCAGTAGGAACCTCCTCTTCTTCAGCGGGCTCTTCAACTTGTGTTTGCCCCAGAATTTGAGCCGAAGCGCTAATTGATACAAATACCAAAAGCACCACTACGAACTGTATTTTAAAGAAAGAAGCCTTTATCAGCGACATTTTATAATTCAATTTTTTTAATTATAGAGGCACAAAACTAACTATTAAAACGCTATTCAAAATAGATTTTTTGAAAGAAGTATACTCAACCCTCCAACCTTATAAAAAGATTCGGTGTCTATAAAATAAAACCAATCACACCATGAAAAAGTCCTCTACTACCTCCTCAAAACTGAACATCGGTCTGATCCTACTTGTTTTCATATCCTTCGTTTCATGTGAAGATAAATGTGAAAATGAACAAACTTTATACAACTACCGCCCTGTGTATACCAGCCTGACAGAACTTAGGTCTCAAGTAGCATATTCGGAGCCTCAAGAAATAGAAATTACAGGAAAAATATTCTTCAAAGACTCTTATTTATTCATTAATGAGCCTAATAAAGGTATTCATATTATAGATAATCATGACCCTGCTAACCCGGTAAACAAAGGTTTTATAACTGTACCCGGCTCTTATGACCTGGCAGTAAAAGGCAATATGCTATATACTGATAGTTATATAGATCTTGTAATTATTGACATCAGTGACATTAATAATATTCATGAGGCGGGAAGAAAAGAAAATGTATTTAACACCTATAATACGTATGGCTACTACGCCACCGATGACGCATTGGTCACTAGCTGGGAAATCAGCGAAGAAAGAACTGTAGTTACCCATGACTGCAATGGATCGGACTCAGACCCTGTTTTGTATGATTGGGGCTATACCTTGTCTGATGGCATTGGCACCTTTGAATCTATAGACAATAGAAATTCAGTATCTCCTACTAACCCTGGCATGGGCGGATCTATGGCTCGCTTTGCCTTGGCAGGAAATTACCTATACACTTTAAACAGTAGCGAGCTGATAACCTTTAACCTGGCCTCTCCAGAAAGCCCCTCTGATGACAATCATACTCAGCTCAGCTGGGATATAGAAACCATATTCCCCAAAAACGGCCATTTATTTATAGGAACCCGCAGTGGCATGCATATTATGGATCTGACTACAGATCCGCTGTCTCCTACGCTGTTATCTACATATGCCCATGTAACCAGCTGCGATCCCGTAATAGTAGATGATAATTATGCCTATGTAACCCTTAGATCAGGTACAGAGTGCGAGGGTTTTACTAACCAACTAGAGGTGATTGATATTAGCGACCTTACTAACCCTAAGCTGCTGCATACTTACGAAATGACTAACCCTCATGGCTTAGGTAAAGACGGCAACCTCCTCTTTATATGCGATGGTAGCGATGGCCTCAAAGTCTTTAATGCCGAAGACATTTCTGACATTAATAATAACATGCTGGAGCATTACAAAGATATACAAGCCTATGACATTATTCCCTTCCAAAATATAGCCATGATGATAGGTGAAGACGGACTCTTCCAATATGATTATTCTGACATGGATAACATCACCCTTCTCAGCCATATTCAAATAAAATCGTCTCATTAATGAAGAAACTCACTTTACTTTCTCTTTCTCTGCTACTTTGCTTACAACTGTACGCACAGAAAGACAAGATATTTCTAAAAAACAATGGGGTAGTGAAAGGCAGAATCACCTCCATTGATGACAATATTTATTTGGATATTGAAAACAGCAAACTTGTAATACCTAAGAGTGCCATAGAGCATGTTAACATGAGTGTGGCTACTAAGCGAGCTTTTCATGAGTATAAGGATTCTTTAAAATTTTATCAGCAGAAGCCCGGGTTTCTACCTCAATTGCAAGTCTCAGGCATAGTAGACACAGGAGAAGATAATCACAGCTCAGCTTTTGCAGTAAATGCCATCGGTCTATATGCCTTTAGGCCTTATGTACAGTTAGGACTCAGCGCCGGTTATGAATCTTATGATGATTTTGAAGCCGCAACATTGAGTCTTTATTATAAAGCTGCGGTAAGAAACTATATTAACAGTCCATTTATTTATGCCTCTTTAGGAGAAAGTAAAGCCTGGAAAAAACCTGGAAATACGTCTGATGAGATAGAGGGTAAAACGACAATAAGCGCTGGCTTCGGGCTGCAGTGGAGAGTAGAGTCCTTTTTGCTTATGGCTTCTGTGGGCTGGAAACAATTTGCAATTGAGCAGACTAACAAATATTACTATAACGATGTCAGGTTTGCCAACTCTAATACAACAAACAAAAAGATAAATATGATCTCATTTAATTTCGGAATAGGTCTGAATTAAAGGTCATGCCCTGGACATTAGATTTATTCTAATGTCCTTTGGGTGTGGCTAAAGAGTAATTTTCGCCCACACCATAATACTAGCTTTTACTATCTGCCATTTTAAAAAGTAACAGAAAAAGGTTGGTGAAAACAGCCATCAAAAAGGCATACCATAAAAGTAAGGTGAGTATCATTTCTCTCTTACCTTCATAAAACCCGGTATAGAAAAACGGCCAATGTAAAAAAACACAGTAATAGTGGACGGTTTCCCATCCTACACTGCTTAAAGCCCAATAATAGGTAGACACTAAGATTATTAAGGTAATACCTATTGAAGAAAATATTTTGCTCCGGGCTGAAAATTGGGCCATATAACCATTGAGTTTATCTCAAATTATTCTTTTTAATGAACTTATACAAGTGGCTTTCATCTACAAATCCAAACTCAGCGGCGATCTGCTTCATACCAACCGTTCCATGCTCCAGCCTTTGACTAATGAGTTGCAACCTAAAGTTATTAACATAATCTCTCAGGCTGCTACCCACCTTTTCTTTAAAGAGCATACCGATATAATTGGTTGAGTAATTAAAGTGCGCCGCCATGGCTTTCAAAGTGAGCTTTCCGGGGTTATAAATATGTAATTCTATGTACTCAATCAGCTCTTGAGCCATACCTGTTTTCTCCGATTTATCAGCGGCGATATGACTACAGGCATTACTATTTCGCTTAAGCACCAGAATTATAACACTGAAAATCTGAAGTATAATTTTATGATTAAGCAAGCGAGTACTGTTATACTCAGAAACCATAATCTCCATTAACTGATGCACTAATAGCTTATCTTCTTTTAATTTTAGTAAACTACCTTTTTTCCTTTCCGGGTAATAGAGTAGGTGATCAACATCCTTATTCCATTCTCCAGGTAAGGGCAATTCGTAATAATTATTGAAATAAAGCTTCGTAAATTTAAAGTATATAAATCGGGTACTTTGCTTTATTTCAAATTCATGCTCGTCATCAGGTCCTAGTAAAAACAAATCCCCTTTCTTATAACAAAAATCAATGTCATTGAGATGATGCTTGCCACAGCCTTTGGCAATATATACTATCTCAAAATGGTTATGATTGTGCCTGGGATGAGGCCATTCATCCACTTCAAAATCTGACATTACCAACTCTTCAAACTGTGTATATCGCTTCATACTACTGATTATTTTCTAATTGACCTCTCCCTCAAAAGAACCCTGCATATTTACCTAAATAACATGTATATATACCTTAACGGAATTCAAGCTTTAGCGTTATAACATTAAAAGAATTAATAAAACAAATATCAATGCAAACCCAAAAATCAGCATACGCTCTGGCCCGCCTCCCGATTGGCTTTAGTTTTTTCGGGCATGGTATGGTTAGAATTCCAAAGTTAAATAGCTTTGCAGACGGAATGGCCCAGTCATTTGAAGAAACTATGCTGGGTCATGACTTTGTATTCTCTTTTGCTACAGTACTTCCCATCATAGAACTACTGTTGGGAATGGCGCTGCTCGCTGGTCTTAAGATGAAGATCACTTCTACTGTAGGAGTGTTTTTGGTGTGTAAACTCATCTTTGGTTCCAGCCTGCAAGAAAACTGGTCGGCTGTAGCTATACAGATATTTTATGGGTTATACCTAGCTATTTTACATCTGTTCGCAGATAGTAATGGGTATGCTATTGGTATGAAAAATAACAAATAATATGGATTTACAACTCGATAATAAAACCGCTTTAATAACAGGTTCAACCGCTGGGATAGGTTACGGCATAGCTAAAGTATTGGCTAAAGAAGGTGCATCAGTAATCATAAATGGCCGCAAACAGGAAGATTTGGTAGAGGCTATGGAAAAGCTGAGAAAAGAAACAGGCAGTGAAAATATTAATGGCATAGCCGCTGACTTTGCCAAGAAAAAAGATGTAGACAAACTATTAAAAGCAGTGCCTGATGTAGATATACTTATTAACAATGTAGGCATATTCAATCAGGTAGATTTTGCTGATATCACTGATGAAGAATGGTATGAAACCTTCGAAATTAATGTAATGAGCGGTGTGCGACTGGCTCGTCATTACTTTCCTAAAATGATGGATAAAAACGAAGGTCGCATTATTTTCATCAGCAGTGAATCCGCTATGAACATACCTACGGAGATGGTTCATTATGGCATGAGTAAAACTGCTCAGCTAGCCATTTCTCGTGGGCTGGCACGCCTTACTAAAGGAAGCAATGTGACGGTTAACTCAGTGCTTCCTGGCCCTACTTGGAGCCGAGCCAATAAAAAAGGTATGGAACAACAAGCTGAGGATGAAGGAAAATCTGTAGATGAAGTATTGCATGACTTCTTCCAGGAAAGAAGGCCTACCTCTCTAACACAGCGCTTTGCTGATGTAGATGAAGTAGCCAACATGGTGGCTTATGTGGCCAGTCCGCTTTCATCAGCTACCAATGGAGCTGCTCTGCGTGTAGATGGTGGCGTGGTCAATTCAATCGTGTAAATAAATAATAACTAAATAGACAATTCTGAATGAACAAAGCTTTATTAGCACTTGCCATTGGAGGGTTTGGCATCGGCATGACCGAGTTTGTGATTATGGGTATACTTCCTGATGTAGCTGAAGCACTGGAAATAAGTATCCCGACGGCAGGACATTTTATATCAGCATATGCTTTAGGCGTGGTGGTGGGTGCCCCTACCCTAACTATTTTGGGTGGCAGATGGTCAGGCAAGACTATGCTTTTATTATTAATGGCATGGTTTACTGTTTTCAATACATTATCTGCACTATCTACCAGTTATGAAGCTTTATTAGCATTCAGGTTTTTATCAGGACTACCTCACGGTGCCTTCTTTGGTATGGGAGCTGTGGTAGCCTCAAGGCTGGCAAAACCTGGCAAGGCGGCCAGAGCCATTGCTACCATGTTCACCGGGCTTACTATCGCTAATGTGGTAGGTGTACCCTTAGGCACTTATCTGGGTCATAATTATGGATGGCACATCACCTTCTACATAGTAGGTGTAATTGGCATACTCACATTGGTTTCCATTTATTTTTGGATGCCCTTTTTACCAAAATCATCATCTAAAAGCGCTACCGCCGACTTTGCTGTGCTAAAAAACAAGGAGTTATGGCTAGGCTTTTTCCTTACCACCATTGGTACAGGAGGTTTTTTCGCATGGTATAGCTACATAGCTCCCCTCATTACCGATGTGGCGGGTCACCCCGAAAGCATGGTGAGCTACGGGATGATTTTAGCCGGACTAGGTATGGTAGTAGGCAATTTTATAGGGGCCAAATTAGCTGAAACATTCTCCCCGTTGCGGGCTGTTTTCATTGCACTAGTGGCCATGGTAATCTGTTTAATTAGCAACACCTACTTAGCCCAGAATGAAATCATGGTGATGGTAACCACTTTTATTATAGGAGTTATAGCTTTTACGCTGTCTACACCTATCCAAATGGTAATGATCAAAGCCTCTGAAGGATCAGAAATGTTAGGATCATCATTAAACCAAAGTGCCTTTAATATGGGTAATGCTTCGGGAGCCTACTTCGCAGGGCTACCAATTGCTATGGGCTATGGCATTACCTCTGCACAACTGGTAGGTGCCACCATGGCTTTTATAGGGATAGGCATAGCTTCTGTGTTGGCTAACGTGAGGAAAAACAAAAGAAAAATGAACGTAGTAACTATAAATAATTAAAATTATGGAGAAAAGAAGATTAGGAAATACTGATTTATATACAGCACCTGTAGTGTTTGGAGGAAACGTGTTTGGCTGGACGCTGAATGAAAAAGAATCGTTCGAAATGATGGATGAGATCATCAACTCCGGTTTTAACACCATAGACACTGCTGATGTATACTCTCGCTGGGCTGATGGCAATAATGGCGGAGAATCAGAAACCATTATAGGTAATTGGCTTAAAGCCAGAGGTAACAGAGACCAGGTTAATATCATTACCAAGGTAGGTGCTGATATGGGACAAGGTCACAAAGACTTAACAGAAGCTTACATCTTAAAAGCAGCTGATGCCTCTTTAAAAAGATTGCAGGTAGACCATATAGACCTTTACCTTACCCACTGGGATGATGATAAAACTCCGGTAGAAGAAACTCTCGGTGCTTATGAAAAACTAATAAAAGCAGGAAAAGTAAGGTATATTGGAGCCTCTAACCTATCACCAGAAAGGTTAACCGCCTCTTTAGAAGCAAGCAAAAACAATGGACTTCCCAGATATGAAGTATTTCAACCGGAATACAACCTTTACGACCGTGAAGGATTTGAGACCGGAGTGGCTAATATCTGTAAAGAAGAAGGATTGGGTGTAATCACTTATTTCTCTTTGGCCAGCGGCTTCTTGAGTGGTAAATACAGAACAAAGGCTGACTTTGAAGGCAAAGCCAGAGCCATGTTTGCAGAGAAATACCTTAACGAAAGAGGTAGCAGCATTTTAGAAGCTCTTGATGATGTTGCCGCTAAGCACAATGCTTCACAGGCAGGAGTATCATTAGCATGGTTACTTAATAAACCTACAGTAACTGCTCCTATAGCCAGTGCTACCAAAAGCAAGCATTTGCAAGCCTTCATAGAAGCAGGTCAGCTCAGCCTTAGTGATGATGATATGAAGCAGTTAGACGAAGCATCTAACTACTCTCAACTAGCTTAATATGAAGAACTTTTTAAGGTTGACATATTTGGTTCTAACACTTGCTGGCTCTATGCCGGCAAGTGTTTTTTCTCAACAGATAACAACTATTAAAGCAAAAGACAATGTATATCTGGTGGGTGATCGTACCTATTCGCTCTTCTATGTTACAAATGATGGGGTTATTGTAATAGACCCTATCGATAAGAAGCATTCTGAGGCAACCATGAAAGCCATAGAAAAAGTTACTGACTTACCAGTAAAGTATGTTTTCTATAGCCATAACCATTGGGATCATATTAGTGGCGGGCAGGTATTCAAAGACCAGGGAGCTACTTTTGTTAGCCACATTGAAGCATACAAAAACATACCCCATAAAGAAGATGTAATCATGCCTGACAGCACCTGGAGTGGAAATGAAGCCTCTTTCACTTTCGGCAATAAGGAGCTTGAACTGCATTATTATGAAAGAAACCACGGTAATGGCATGACTGTTTTTCGTTTCCCTGAACACAACAGTATTTTCATCATTGACATGGTAGTACCAGATAGAGTACTATATGCCTACTTGCCAGACGCATCACCTAAAAATTGGGTGGCTCATCTCAAAGAAATTCAGAAGTTAGAATTTGATGATGTATACATGGCACACGTAAGAGCAATAGGTGATAGAACCGATATAACGCTCATCCAAAATTACTTTGACGATCTTTACACCGAGGTAAGGAAGGCACTGAAAAGTGATACTCCTTTTTTTGAAATACCCAATACGGTAAAAATGCCTCAATATGAAAATTTAAAAAATTACGATGAATGGCTTCATATGAATGTATGGAGAATAATGATGGAGGAGTCCGTAGGACAATAAACACTAATGGCAGTAAGAAGAATAACAGAGCACAATAAGAAGATTGCCACTATATTGGCATTTTCAGTAGTACCACTCTCTGGGTTGGTTACAGATATTTATTTACCATCTATGCCACATATGGCAGTAGACCTGGGACTACCTGAAAGCACTATTCAGCTGACCCTCTCCTTCTTTCTAATAAGCTATGGCATCACCCAAATTCTTGCCGGCAGCATTCTGGATGCCCTTGGAAGGTACCGAATAACACTTTTGGCGCTACTTCTATTTTCCTTTTCCAGCTTAGCTATTGCCCTTTCAAATAATATTAACGTTATCCTGGCTATGCGTGCATTACAAGGAGTATGTGCGGGCTTTGCGGTGGTTGGCAAAAGGGTGTTCTTTGTAGATGTATACGAAGGCCAAAAACAGAGAAGCCTGCTTTCTTCCATGACCATTATTTGGGCTGCCGCTCCTATATTAGCACCGTTTGTAGGCGGTTATCTTGAAACCTATTTTACCTGGAGAAGTAACTTTTATGTACTCACGGTCTATGGCTTTTTACTATTTATTTTAGAAGCTATTTTCTCTGGTGAAACTATTAACAAAACCCACCCATTAAGACTAAAGTCTACTTTATCAGTCTATTTCAAGATGTTCAAAACATCAGATTTTGCCTTAGGAGTAGGCATGACAGGCATCAGCTATGGCATGGTAATGATGTACAGCATGTCCGGTCCATTTATCATTGAGCATGAAATGGGGTACCCACCAGTAATTACAGGTTATATCTCACTACTTTTAGGAATAGCCTGGATGTGCGGAGGCTTCTTATCTAAAGCCATGCTCAACTATAAAACTCGAAATAAATCATATTCAGCCCTCAGTTCACAACTACTTATAGCCATAGTAATGATCATAGCAGGTTGGTCTGGCCAAAGCCTTTTATCATTATCTATTACTGCTTTTATGATACATGTAGCTGCTGGTTTTATGTTTAATATATTCTTCACTTACTGTCTCTCCCGTTTCCCAGAATATGCCGGAATATCTAACGGTATTACTGGCGGAGGAACTTATTTTTTAACCTCCTTTTTAAGCTATGGCTCTATAGCTGTGTTTCAGCCATTTCATGAGCAACCCCTCGGGCATGGCTATCTGGGGTTTGCCGTAATAGGCCTGATAGCTTTCACCTTTTGGCTCAGCAGTGCTAAAAAGAGCAGTATTTCCAGTTCAAACGCCGGCAAATAATAAATCCATTACCCTTAACCCATTCTAAAGTTGACCAATCAACCCTTATCAAAACAGCTTCTCATACTCATGGCCGCAGGTACAGGTCTTGTAGTAGCCAATAACTATTACAACCAACCCCTATTGGGTGAGATGGCCCGCTCTTTTCATATTGCAGAATCTGAGGTGAGTCTTATTCCTATGCTCACCCAAATAGGTTATGCTGTGGGTTTGTTTCTGATAGTACCTTTGGGTGATAAGTTTGAAAGGAAAAACCTGATATTATCTGATTTTATTTTCATTATAGTAGCATTATTGGCTGCAGCTTTAGCTCCTACCGTACATGTATTGATGATAGCCAGCTTCTTTATAGGGCTAAGCTCGGTACTCCCTCAACTATTTGTGCCAATGGCTGCACAGCTGGCATCAGATGAGAAGCGCGGTGCTGCCATCGGCTCTGTAATGACGGGTATGTTCATAGGAATTTTAGGCTCTCGCACAGTAAGTGGCTTCATTGGAGCACACCTGGGCTGGAGGTCGATGTATTTTATAGCAGCAGGTATTATGGTATTATTATGGATGCTCCTCAAAATTAAGCTACCCAAACTTACGCCTGATTTTAAAGGCAACTACGGTCAATTGCTGAAGTCTATCATAGATCAATTTAAAACCAGACCGCGCTTAAGACTAGCAGCATTAAGAGGAGCATTAGACTTCGCTAGCTTCAGCATTTTCTGGACTACATTAGTATTCTTACTAGAAAGTGAGCCCTTTAATATGGGAAGTGAGGCTTGGATTTGCAACAAAAAACTGGACAATAAGTTAAGCACATTTTGAATAGTTATGGTTATTAAATTGTTCAGGCGTCTTATATCCTAAGTGCGAATGTTTTCTTTTTCTATTATACCATATTTCTATAAATTCGAACAGGTCATTCTTGGCCTGAAGAATACTATAGAAATTGGTATGTTTGACCAGTTCTGACTTCAGTATCTTAAAGAAGTTTTCTGCCACAGCATTATCCCAGCAATTACCTTTTCTACTCATGCTTTGTTGTATACCCTTACTTTTGAGGTGATCTGAAAAAGAATAGGTGGCATACTGCACTCCCCGGTCGGAATGAAATATTAATTGGTTTGTTATTGGCCTATTAATTAAAGCCATTCTCCAGGCTGGCCATATTGTATCATGGCACGCCATAGACCTACTCAATGACCATCCTATAATCTTTCGATCGTACAAATCCATAATGATGGTTAAATACATCCAACCTTGACCAGTGGGGATGTATGTAATATCAGAGACCCATTTATGCCCCGGAAGGTTTGCCTGAAAATCTCTGTTTAATAGGTTTTTAGCTACTGGATAGTTGTGTCTTGATTGGGTGGTAGTTCCTCTGAACTTTCTGCAAATAATACTTCTAATGCCCTGGTTACGCATGATCCTGGCCACTCTGGGGCGAGAGATACGCCAACCCAGGTCTCGTAACTCCTCGGTGATCTTCGGGCTACCATACCTTCCTCTGCTATTGCTGTGTATAGTCCTGATACATGCGGATACCTTTTCATTCTCCAACTTTCTCATTGATGGCCTTCTGTTGCTCCAATTATAGAAACCACTTCTACTGACTTTAAGTACTTTACACATCCTCTCAACACCAAATCTGTGGTTGTATTCCTTTATGAACCGGAATATTTGTTGTCTCCCTTGGAGAAGATGCTTACTGCCTTTTTTAAAATATCCCTTTCTAGTTGGGCTTCACGCAGTTCTCGTTTTAAACGGGCTATCTCCTTTTGTTCTGAGGTTAAATTCTGATTACCATGACCTGAAAAACTACCTTCTTTGTACTCATTGTATTCACGTTTCCATCGGGTAACCAGCTCAGTCCTTAAACCAAGCTCATCAGCTACTTCTCTTGTACTTTTTCCTGACAGGCACAGGTTCACTGCCATCTGTTTAAACTCCTTGTCAAACTCTCTTCTTGCTCTTTTCATATTTAGTAAATTTAACTCAAAAGCGCTTAACTTACTGTCCAATCAAATGTAGCAGGTCCAGCTGCCGGCTCTTTTGGTTTTGTAGGCATAGCTGGTGCGGTAGCTGCTTCCTATGTGGGGCGTTTGACTGATCATTTTAACAAAAACCACATTATTATAGTCTCTGTACTCATTATCATCATTTCCTGGGTAGTGCTTGGGCTTTCTCATGCCAGCATTATAGGCCTGATAATAGGAGCCCTTTTTCTTGATTTAGGCATTCAATCAGTACATATAGTGAATCAAACGATCATATTTGAAGGCAATCCTCCTGAAAGAAACCGTATCAACACCGTGTATATGGTGATGTACTTTGTAGGTGGCGCCACAGGCACACTCATAGGCGGCCTCGCCTGGACTCATTTTCAATGGATGGGTGTGAGTATTGCTGGAGGAGGCTTCGGCCTTTTGGTATTATTGGCTCATTTAGGTTTGAGGAGAAGGGGAAATAATTGATCTCATCAAAACATCCAGCGTTTGACTAAACATTATTATTATCAAACAACTCTCTTAATTTATTCATTTTAAAATGTTCCCCTTTATAGAGCTGCCTTTTCCTATTGATTATAATCATCGATACAATTAACATAGCAAAAGCAAGCCCAACAAAAGCACTAATTGTTTTAATAGTATTTATCCGACTACTATCAATTCTGGCCTGCTTCACTTTACTCTGATAGATATAAACTTCTTTGTCCAATAACCCTATTAATGACTCATAATCTAAATCATCTAATACTTGTTTTTTTAATTCAGATTGAGTTCTTCTTAAATCATGTATCTTAAAAATATCACTCGCAGGAACAGTCATGTGATCTTTGACTATTGCTTTTTGAGAATTCTCTATTAAATCTAAAGTTTCCGTTAGGGGCTCATAGAGTTTATTTTTATCAACCTTAGCAATGACCTCATTTAAAACCTTAATAGCTCTATCATGTTTCTTCAATCTTTGATAGAATTCCCCTTCAATATTATATCTCAATATTAAAGTGTTAAAATCTTCTACTTCTTCTTTAGACAAACTTTTTGCTTGATTCAACCATTTTTCAGCTTCTTTCATCTGATCTAAATACATATAAGCCTCTACCAAGTTGTAATAAATATCAGCTTTGCTCGCATCATCAGGATTAAAAGAAAGAGCCATATTATAATGGTCAATCGCATTTTTAAAATTCTGATCACCAAAACTAATATATCCCAAAGTATTATATAAATAAGCCAGACTTTCAAAGTCTTTAGAATCTGCTGCTTTTTGCAATTCAATTGACTCATTTAAATACTTATATGCTTCAGAAAAAGCTGAAAGATTAGAGTAGCAAAAAGAGATATTAGAGTAAGCTATGGATAAAAATTTTAAATCTTTATGATTATCATAAATTTCAGCAGCCCTTTCGAAATAGGAAATAGCCTTTTTATACCCCTCAATATCTAAAAATATTAGCCCAATATTATTAATATCATCTGCAGCCCTAACCTCATCTCCATTTTCCTTGAATAACTCAATGGCTTTCAAGAAATACCTAACCGATTGAACATAATCCTTTTCATCTCTTTCAATTAGCCCCAAACTATGTAATGCTTTAGCCTCATATAAAGTATTTTTGGATTCAATTGCCAAATTCATCATACTTTGAACATAGCCTTTAGATTTTTCAGAATCTATATATCTACTTTTTTTATACAAATTATAGTATACCTCAAGTTTTCCATCACTATTAAGATCATTATTCAGCAATCGTTCTAAAGAACTAATATCTTCAGGCATACTATCAGGAAGCACTTCCTCATTTGTAGAACAAGCACTAAAACAAATGAATATTATTAAGCAACAAGCAATTGCTTTTAAGGGTATAATGAAATTGGGCATTAGGTTTAGGTCTTTTAATTGATTAACTAAATTCAACAATACTAGGAATAAATGACAATTAAACTTTCATAAATCTTACATGAGATACTTTTATAGAATAATTAAGGTTTAATTATCATCTATCTCGAGATATTAATCAATCTCGATCAGCTTCTCTGCCTCCTCCAACAGTTTCCGCAGACTCATTATCATTACGTTTTATTTCTTCATACGGGTCAGCACATGAGCTAACAGCCAATAAAAAGAACGATAAAACAGCCAAAACAATAGTTTTATTAATTTTCATAATATGTTAAATCTTCATTTGATCTTTAAGATTCAATAATATACACAAATGCATTAAAATTTCCGATTTCACCTTTCTATGTTTATGATAGGTATTAGACTCACTTCAAATATTTCCTCGGTAATTAGATTGAATTCATTTCAACCGTATCTCTCCCCACTAAAAACTCACATAAGTTACCTCACCACAAAGTTTTTAGTCTATTAAACTCATCCCTCATGGTTTTTAGTGATTTTCATAATTCACCTTTTATAAGTACATCCGCCGAATACCGGCTTTGTACTTTTGTCATTGACTTAAAAGAGAAGATTTATGTTAATGAAGCGAGGGTGGTATAATTTCATTTTAACTGGAGTGGCAATCTCATATCTATGTTCCTGCGGTAATACTTCAGAATTCGCTAACACCTCGGAGCTAGAGTATTTTGGCCTGTTAGACTCTATATTCAATAGAATGGAAAAGCTATCTGTAACTGAACCATCAGAAAACATCCACTTCCATATTAATAATGTCAAAGCTACGGCAGATATTCATCAGGACTCAACTTTTACGCTCATTACCATCAGTTGGTTGAAAGGCAATGAGGCAATGAAAGAATATTACTTAGAAAAAGATCATCGATTACTTTTTGCCAAAGAAAAAATAAAGCAAGAGGCCATAAGTGAAAATGATGACAATAGCTGGACTGGAAAATACTATTTCGATGACGGAGTAATGATGAATTTCTATACTAGAGGAACAGGAAAATCAGAAAAGGAAGATTGGGATCCTGAAAGCATTGTTAACACTTACCATAATAGAAAAAAAGCTATTGAAGAGGTTTATAAAATACCTTATTAGCAGTTGAAAACTCAATGAATTGAACTACAAAAGATGAGTGACCTAAAAGAAAAATTCAACTTACTGGTAAAAGAAAGTATTTCCCCTTTTCTAAAATCTGCTGGTTTTAAAAAAGCAGGCCTCAATTATTACCTACACCTTAACGATTTGGTGATGGTAATCAACTTGCAAAAAAGTCATGGTAATAGCTTTGAAGAATTGAAGTTCTACGTCAACTTTGGCATACACTCCTCCTCTATTGATGAAGTTTTAGGGCTCCCCACTAACCATAAACCGAAAGAACATGAATGCTATTATCATAATCGCATTCATCCTATGGCTACAGATTCTTTCCTCATTACTTCAGCTACTTCAATCAATTTACTCTTTGAAGAACTTATTTCTACACTAAAAACCGCTCTAACCAAATCAGAATCCATAAAGTCAACCACTGATTTGGCAGATCTCATGATAGAGAACAACGGTCTATATAAGCGCAAGGAACTTTGTCTGTACCTGCTACTTTCGTCAAATGATGAAAGGTTAAAAACTTATGTACAGCTGCTCCATGAGAAGTTTAAAGAAGACCAAAGGTGGGCTAAAATTGAAAATAGCACTAATGAAATGTTAGCCGCCCATAAACGCAACTACAAAATGAAGGATATTATAAAATGATAGATAGGGAGAATTACGATAAGCTACTTAAAATGACTTTCGAAAAACCAGGAAGTGTTTTTTTATCTAATGAGATAGGTAACTTCAAAGACCCGGATGATGAGTTTTTGGAAATCGGTATACAGCAGAGTCAGTTTAAAGAAGCCAAGCGATTCGTTAATTTCTTCCGTGCGGCTGATGTGGATGGTTGCGGCACATACTTTAAACATAACCCGGAAACCATAAAGGAAATTTATGAGCAAGACAGCAACATCAAACCCTCAGAAATGTCTCCTAAATACTGGTCTATGATGCTCTTCTCAGAAGCAACTGACTGGGAGCTGGCTGAGGAATTGATTAATCAGTCTTATGAAATGGTTTTCACCAAACTTCCCAAAAAAGAGCAAACCAGACTGAACAATCCGCATTATCTGCCTAACACTTTTTGGCAATTTCATGAGTTCTGCTTATCAATGAGCAAAAAGTATGAATCATTATTCTACAATTACAAAATAGACCCGACACTTAGCTTTGGAGGCAGGCGATTAGCCCAATTCGAAGAGAATCAGCTATTAATTGATGGAATATTATACCCGCCTGGCGAGTGGGCTTCTATGGTAACTCAGAAAATAGAGTATATGAAAAAATGAACTATTAAAATGGAAAGGAATTGACAAGATTCAGCTCTGTAGATTTTCAAGTGACAACGAGCTGACCTCCTTTAATGATTATCGTTTAATACTCTTCTTATTTTATTGAGCTTATGATGATCTCTTTTATACATCATGTGTTTTCTATTTAAGGCAATAGAAAGTCCTATCAGCAATAATATCAAGACACCTACCCAAGTACCAAGTTGGTTTACAAATGCCTGTTGTTCTTCTGCCTTTTTCTCCCTCTTCTCTTCTTTAGCAAAATCCTCAATTTCCTTTTCCAGCAAAAGATTAAGCTGTTGGCGGCACTCCTCCTCCACCCTTTGATAAGCTTCTACGCTGAGCCTTAGACTATCGGGAACAATCGCTAATTGCGACTTTGATAGTAGTTCCATGCTATTACTTACGTCTTTATTAGCACAGACCTTAGTTGCATAATGAATGGCCTCATTGAAAATTTTAATAGCCTTATCATGTTTCCCCTGTAACTGGTAGAATTCACCTTCGATATTGTAATGTTTAAGAATAATCTCTTCGGGCAATGTCAAAGAATCTTGTAAATACTTCCCCTTATTAAGCCATTTTCTTGCTTCAAGAAAACTTCCCAAATTTTGTAATGAATTTGCGATGTTAAAATAAAACATAACTTTTGTTTGGCTAGAAATACCTTTCAAATTCAACCCATTCTTATAATAATAAACCGCTTTATCGTAGTCATTTTCAAAATAACCAACATTTCCGGCTGTTAGATATAAAATTGAAACTTTCTCTCTATCATCAGGATTTACCTTTAATTGAAGTTCAATACTCTTTCTTATAAATTTATTTGCATCTTCATAGCGTATCAATTTACTGAGACATATTGATAAATTCCTATATGATTCAACAAGATACTCATTATCTCCATTCATCTTATAGATTAGAGCTGCCTGCTTAAAATAATCGAAAGCTTTTTCATAAGATTGCAATTCCATATATATAACTGCAATATTATTTAAAGCATCCGCTTCTCTTAACTCATCTTTCAGGTCTCTAAATATAGAAACCGACTTCAAGAAAAAAAGACATCGCATTTACAGAATCATGAAGTTTCAAATAGATGTAGCCCCTGAAATAAATAGCCTTCCCAAAAGATAACTTATCATCTACATTCTTTGAGAGCACTTCCACTTGATCTAGATAATAATGAGCCAAATCTGTATTTTCATCATAATATTTTCTAGCCAACTTATAATACACCTGAAGTTTGGTTTCATCATCCAAACTGGTTTGCAGAAGGCACTTTAACTCAGTGGTATCATCGGGAAGATCTAATGAGGGCTTTGCTAGTAAAGAGCCTGAAAATAACATTATTAGAAACACTATTGTACAGATACATTTATCCATACAAAGGGATAGTCTGACCATTAAATTTTTTATTTAAAAAATTTCTAAGCCATTAAATTACAGACATAGATCCTTTATTAAAAAAGTATTGCATCATTTTATTTCCTAATAAAATACTTAATCGAAGTTTTAAAATCGGTATAATGAATATATTTTTCATTTTCCATCCAAAAAACCATTTCAGATTCATTGGCTGATAGTCCTCTAGGCACGTATGGTCTCACATTATCCTTTGTTGAGTTTTTAGTGATACTTTCTGTTGACCAGGATTTACCGAAATCATCTGTCTCCCATCTTTCTATTTCAAAAATGCCATTGATCTCTCTTGAAAGATATACCACCTGTGCATTATCCGGATGCAAGCTCATACCTCCAAAATAATGAGGCTCATATTCCTTCTTGCCTTCAGGTGTTTGAGGAAACCACTTACCTGAATCACATATTTTATAGCTCTGCCACGTCCCTTTACGATAGGTAGCATACCAATATTCATGATTATTTTCTGAAGGGCTCTTGGTATATAAAATCACCGGCTGATCATTTTTATCTGAAGCTATATCAGCTATCCAGGCCCTACCTTCTTTTTCATTGGATCTAAATACTAAATCAGCATCATGTGGCTCAAAAGGTAGTTTTGTTGTGTCTCTTATTTTCTCTCCATTAGCTTTAAAGAAAGCACCACTTTCATAATAGGCATAGTAAACAGAGTTAGTAGGCTCATCTCGAGGATGACCATCTGTAAACACCACATGAATCTTAGAAATACCATTGGAGCCATATTTAACATAGGGTCTATTATTAATATCAAAAGGGTAATTGGTAATAAATACCTTGCTCTGAGACCAGGTTTCACCATGATCATCAGACCACATCATATTAGGCTTAAAGCCTGTCCAGCGACCAAAGCAGTATATTCTGTCGTTCTCAGCTGTCAGGCGAAAAGGGTTAGCGTAGGTCATAGTCTCTCTGGGAAATTTCTCTAACTCCGCTTTGCTTATAGGGTGTATAAACTGTGGTTTACTATAATTCGATTGATTTTTATAATCTTCTAAAACATTGATAAACAAATCCTTTCTACTATGTCTGGTATACATAGCAAGTATGTCACCTTCGCCCGTGGGCACAAAAGCAGGGTTATCATGATCATCGCTCTCAAGAAGATAATAGAGCTCACTAGGATCATTTTCCAGTGTTTTATAGTTAAACTTAGTGGCTTCAATAGTGCCATTAGATTTAACCCAACCCGTAAATATGTAATCTCCCACTTTAATGGCTCTGGGATCTGAAAACCAACACCAGGTACCGTCATTAGTTAAATATCCCTTATTTTCCTGAGCAGATACTTTAACATTATTTATTAGTAAAAGAAAACAAATGAAGAGACTTAGCTTCAATTTAATATTCTGTAACATCATGAGTAATAGCTTTAATCTAACAGAAAATTACAGGATTAGATCTTATACAAAAAGTATATGTAGAAATAAAAGCGTAGTATTTACAATTATTCAATATTAAATGACCATAATCATTTCATTTTTCTGGGACTAGCACATCTGTAGGCCTACCTTTGCAGGCTTTAATTTGGATATTTACAATGAAAAGAACTACTGCTCAGCTTGCGTTAGCTATAGTTTTCCTCTTACAGTCGGCATTTTTGGCCGCTATCATATTTGAGAAAACAAATGTGCCGTTGGTGCTGAGCCTTTTGGTGGTCATCTCCGTGCTTACCGTAGTAGCCTGGAGAAAGATACCACACCACAGTCATGATCATTTATGGGAAGACTCCTGGCTTATTGCCTTTGTGGCAATTGGTGCAGTTTTCACTTTCTTTTTAAGCTCAGGCCTGCATATTAGCTCAGTAACCTCAGTGGGCATTACTGGTGTAGCGGCCTCATTCATTCCAAAATTCACAAAAGACAATCACCTTACCCAGCAGATACCTGCGGCTATCTACTGCGGAGCCTTTGTGGGCATGACCAGCCCGGGTATTGCTCATGGTTATAAATTTATATTGTTGGCTGCCGTTACCGCCGGAATATTGCTTATTTTATCAAAAAACGTGTTTCACGGTTATGGCGGCAAACTAGGAACTGTAGCCTTTGGTGGTGTGGTGCTGGTAGCTATGCTTATAGAATATTTCCTTAAATGAACTATATCATTATAACTATCACCGGTGTAGCTGGCGTGCTACTGACTTTTTTTGTTAGTCATGACTTGAAACAAGGCCCTATTCGAGCTTCAGCTGGACTTTCTTTACTAGTTGCGCTCACTTTTGAATACATTCCTTTATTTCAACATATTCCACTTTCAGAATCAATACCTTATGTGTTTATCGGTGGATCTTTCATAGGAATGGTGTCATCAGAAGTAATTCATAGTTACACCTTTTTAACCGTTTCAGGTATTATATTTTCAGTACTATACCTTAACGCCAGCCATTATTTCAATGGCTATGGCGGAGCACTGGGAACTACCGCCTGCATCTCTTTACTAGTATCTATCAGTCTATGGATTTATAGCAATAAAATCAGACACTGGTTTAAAGACAAAAGAGGTTAATACTCAGCCAAAGCCATTCAATATTTAAATGGATATTCTCATTAAATTTATAAACTCAAACGTAATCTGCTTCGTTAGCGTATAGCAGGCTCATACAGTAGAACCTATAAAACCAACTCATATGAAATCAATAATAATAACCTTATTTTTAACCATTTTCTCTTTCAATAGTGCATCAATTTATGATTTTAGCATAGATGCTCTTGACAGTGATGAAACCATTCACATCTCTGATTTTAAAGGCAAAAAAATATTATTTGTGAATGTGGCTTCTAAATGTGGTTTTACACCGCAGTACAAAGACCTGCAAGCTCTTTATGACATGCATAAAGATAATTTGGTGATTTTAGGACTGCCTTGTGATCAGTTTGCAGGACAAGAGCTTAATGAAGAATCACTTATCAAGGAGTTTTGCACTAATAATTATCAGGTAACTTTCCCTATGACCACAGTGATAGATGTAAAGGGAAAAAATCAGCATCCTATCTACCAGTGGCTTACGCAAAAAGAAAAAAATGGATTAGATGATTTTAAAGTATCCTGGAATTTCAACAAGTTTTTAGTTGACGAAAATGGCAAACTCATTGCTCATTTCGGCTCCAAAGTAAATCCGCTTGACGAAGAAATAACAAAACATTTGAAATAAACTGCCTTTTATAAAAGAGAGAAATAAGGTTAAGACTGTTCAAAATGTCTTAACCTTATTTTTTATCAAGCCATAGCCGGGTCGGAAATACTATTTTTACCCAATTCCAATCTGCCAGCAAAATGCATCTCGCCAGCCGAATGCTTTATCTTAAAATCATACCAGCCCTGTGTTTTAGAAATATCAATAATTACTTCATCCCTCGCATCGGCTTTTAACGAAAGTGAATGAGCATTTTTCTCATACACCTCTTCAATTATTTCTACTTTACCACTTTCAACACCCTCGATCACCACTTTAATTTGATCTTTATAAGTCCTTCCTTCTTTTACAGGCTCACTAGTAATTATAGGTAAAGCAGCTCCCTTTTTCCCTTTCAAATCTCTGAAATAACCATTAGGCCCATATACCTGCAAATGATATGAATCGCCTTCAAAATCACTCAAAGGCCATTGATATTCTATTTTATCGCCGGACTTTACGGCAAACGCCCAGGTTTTCACAGGCTCAAACTGATGAGTATCTTCATTTTTATAATTGCCAGGTGCATAAACATTAAAAGGAGCTCCTAATGAATCATCACCAAAAATACCTTTAGCGGCTTCGAAAGAGATGTTTAAATGCTTACCATCTTCAGAGATACTCGCTACTGTATGAAGATCATATTTCAGTGCATTAGAAGGCTTAGTTCCAGATTCCTGAACTGGCAACTTACCTGATTTCTGACCTTCTTTAGACACTATTCTGGCATCAGACTCTGATAGCGGAGTGACTATACCGGGATCAGCTTTAAATTTGGCATTGTATATTTCTTTGGTAAACTCCTTCTGATTAACCCACTCCGGAAGCGTGATTTTCTCTCCATTGTAGGGCCTGAAGACAGAGGTAAGATCACCACTCACTGCTCTTCTCCAGCTACTTATATTGGGTTCTGATATATTTTTTCCTGTTTTCTTAGAAAGAAACTTCTCTAAAAACTGAATGGTAGATGTTATATCACAAACTTCAGAATTTACCCATCCGCCACGGCTCCAAGGTGAAGCTACTACTAACGGCACTCTAAAGCCTAAACCAACCGGACTAGTACGTGCTTCTTTATCAGAAAAGCCTTCTTTTTTCTCCTGTTCTTTAGTTACAAACTCCCCTTCTACATCTAACCCTTGTGACACTTTTCCACTTTTGGCATTAGCAGGATTAGGAGCTACAAATGGCGGCACATGATCAAAATAACCGTCATTCTCATCATAATTTAATATGAAAATGGTCTTTTTCCATACTTCAGGGTTCTTCGTGAGAATATCTAATACCTCAGAAACATACCAGGCACCATACCAGGGAGCGCTCGGATGATCAGAAAACTTCTGAGGCGCCACTACCCAAGACACTGTAGGCAATTTGCCATTATTCACATCACTTCTAAACTGATGTAGAATATCACCTTTCGGAATATGCGTTTCTCTTTGCTCACCTCCATCATTATAATTCATGGCCTCTACCCTATGATAATCCGGGTCTGCTATATTGGTAGTGAAAGCTTTGCTATGTAGATTCTTTCTCTCAGAGGATAATTGATTGAATTTCTCAGGATTCCAATTATTGATATAATCTTTGATTTCTGTAAGTTCAACCTGTTTCTTTGAAGCCTCTTCATTCTTTCCTGCGGCTTTTAATGACTCTAACGCCTCCTTTAACTCCTTTTCTTTTCGCTGCAACCACTCATAGTGGCCTACACTAAACCTTACGCCATACTGCTCAAACCACTCCAGGTTATTATCAGTAAAATTGGCCAATAGCGAGCTATCCTCCACATTAGTAGGTAGGCTTACTTCATTTTGATATACACGCCATGAGATGTCCGCCTCTTCTAATCGCTCAGGAAAAGTCTTCCAATTCACTTCATTATCATAACCCATTTCTCCATTTCTCACCTTCGCCTTATCGTGCGGGCCGTTGTGGGTTTTGCCTGTCCAGAAATAGTTTCTATTGGTAGTGGTACCCGTAAGAGAAGCACAAAAATGCTGATCACAAACAGTAAAAGCATCGGCCAGGGCATAGTAAAAAGGAATATCTTCTCGGCTATAATACCCCATAGTCATAGGAAAATCTTTAAACTGCTTATTGCCGGGGCGTTTCGCTTCTATCCAACCATCATATTTACCTTCATTGCGCGCGTCCACCTGATCTTCCCAGGAGTGAGGAACACCTCCCATCCAAGTAATTTTAGTATTCTTTATATCCAGACGAAAGGGAGCAAAACGATTTCCATTATTATCTGGCTGCAGCCAAACAGGGAACTTACCAGGCAGATTAATAGCGCGAGGATCATTAAAGCCTCTCACTCCTTTTAAAGTACCGAAACAATGATCAAAAGATCGGTTTTCCTGCATGAGCATTACTACATGCTCTGCATCATAAAAGGTGGTTCCAGGATCTGGTGCTATGGCCATGGCCTTATGTATTGAACCTGGTAGAACGTGCCAGGCTCCTGCTCCACCGGTAAGTAAAGCTACTTTTTTGAGAAAATCTCTTCTTGAATCGCTCATTAAATTAAATACAAATATTAGGTATAGATGAAAAGAAAAAGGCGGTCTCAGGCTCTTATGAATTCACAAAACCTAAGACCACCTAAAAGTAAGCATCAGGAAATATTACGCTTACTAAGGATTGTTTCCTTTATGTTAAATTATTTACTGTAACCACCAGGGTATCTCGTGAATATCATCATTACTCTGACCAAACTGCTCCGCTATAGCAGCAGAAACATGATCTGCATTATAATTATATTCAGACTGAGGATACATCCATCGATAAGGTATAGATACACCTGAAGACCTTCTAAACTCAGGCAAACCCGTTCTTAAATGCTCATAATATGCAGACCAACCTATTTGCATAAAGGACTGCAGGTATTTTTGAGTTATAATCAACTTTATTTGGCCTTCTGCGCCTATAGCATTACTAAAACTGTTCAACTCATGAGACAAGTAAGCCTCAGCAGCACTTTCACTTACATATTGAGCATAAGCTTCTGCATAAGTTTCATAAAATTTAAATGAAGCCCGCACGCCATCATTGTATAATGAAGCTGCATCAATAGAAATCCACCCTCTTACAGCAGCCTCAGCTAATATTAATTGCTGTTCTGCAAAGCCCAAAATCATATACGGCTCATTTTCAGGATCTTGATAATACCTTGTATTTACCCTTGAAACCCTACCAGCTGCCGCCTTTAAATTCACATCATTATACTGCGCTGCGGGGTCTCCACCTTCATAAGCGGTAAAGTCATTTATCTCCTTGCCTGCTTCTCTGGCTTCCTTTGTTTGGGTTGCGTAAATAAATAATCGTGGATCTTCACGGTCTTGCAGCCTTTTAATAAAGGTAGAATCCATATACATACCTGAACTAAAGCCACTGCTATTAAAGTGCGGATACCTATTATCTTGCTGATTAAGAAATTTTAACATGCCACTTTCATCCATGCTTCCCATTAATGGCTCATTAGCATAAACTGAAGCAAACTCAGTAGCCATATTAGTCCCATTCTTATTAGATAGGGTAAGCATGACTTTTAAGCGAAAAGCGTTAATCAACTTTCTCCATAAGGTTACGCTTCCATCATAAATTATATCTCCGGCTATAATAGTATTACTCTCCTTCAAAATATCATTAGCCTCAGCTAACTCGGCCAACACACCATCAAAGACCTCCTGTTGCGTAGTATAAGCCGGTTGATAATTTTCTTCTACCTCTCCGGCTAGTGCATCAGCATAAGGTATATCTCCAAATTGTAAGGTGAGGTTATAGAAATAATAGGCTCTGAAAAATTTACCTAGTGCTATATAGGTGTCATCTTCTATACGTTCTGCTTCTTCCATCATTTTATTGACATTACGCAGGATAAAATAATCATCAAAATCACCACGATTCCATTTGTAATACTGATAGGCATTTTCTCCATCTGTTTGAACCAGCATTTTAATAGCATAAAGTGGATCTGTATCGATAAATGCTTGTGGTGCACTCCATTCTACATTGGTAAGTAAGAGCTGCGGGTGCGATTCTGTAGGTGAGTTAGGATTTATATTCATCTCTTCCATATCCTGGCAAGAAGTAATTCCTAAGGCAATTGTAAATATTATTAATAGCTTTTTCATCTTTCTGTGCTTTGAAGGGTGATTCTTAAAATATGGCTTGCAGTGTAACTCCAACATACCTTGAAGAAGGATCCTGAAGGTCTTTGTCATTGCCATAATCAGGATCCAAGTATGGCATTTTCTTCCAAATGGCCAGGTTATAGCCGTATACTGACAAGTTGAGATGATTCAATTTATCCGATTCTATAATATTTAACAGATCATAACTTACTGACACCCTTCTTAGTTTGAAATATGACCTATCAAAAGTATTAGCAAAAAACTCATTTTCATCTTCTGTTACCTTGGCCTGATAAGGATAAACCTGGCTCCAGGTTTGCCAGCTTACAGCGGTGGTGTTTTGCGAATAAGATCGGGTATCAGATATAACATTTCCATTCACATCTCTGGTAAGCTCGCCATCTGTAACATTAACTCCTTCAGGCACATAAATAGGTCTACCTGCTGCATATTCCTCATCTCGATATTTAGTAGAATTAGGGTGCTTGCCCCCCCACCACATTTTCTCTATAGTAACAGAGTTAATAAGGCCGCCCCAGGCACCATCAACATCTATGTTAACAGTAAAATCTTTGACCTTAAACACATTCTGAAGTCCCAATCTCCATGAAGGATCAAGGTGTCCTAAATTCTGCTTATAAGAATCTTTAGTAGGCAAGCCTGTATTTTCATCAATAATTACCTGACCATCAGCACTTTTTTGCCATACGGTGGCATAGTAGCTGTCTTCTCTATCTCCCTCTCTAAGATCTTTAAAGCGGCCGCTGGCTCCATATATATCTGTTATTTTCTTCACTGACCGAGACCAATTAAGCCCTATGTTCCAGTTGAAATCGCTCTTTCTAATAGCATTGTAATTTAACATTACTTCCACTCCGTTAGTGGTATACTCGTTACCGTTCACCTTACGTGTAGAGAAGCCTGAAGCATCAGATATATTCAAGTCAATAATCTGATTTTCATCTAGAATTCTGTAATAAGTAGCCTCTAATGATAGTTTTCTCTCCACTAAAGAGGTGTTAAATCCTATTTCTGTAGTAGTAGATCTTGCCGGCATTATCTCTGAATTAATAAGACCTGAAGGATATTTAACTGATGGAGTTGATCCATAAGTTATGCCTTGTTGATACGTAGCATAGATCTCATAAGGATTTAAGTCACTGGAAACTCTGGACCATGAACCGTACACTTTAAAATAATCTATAACGGAAGGAAAATTGATAAATTCTGATAAGACTCCGCTTAGAGAGGCCGAAGGGTAGAAATAAGAATTATTGGCAACCGGTAATGTAGAAGACCAGTCATTTCTAGCAGAGAAATTCAGAAAGATAGAATTCATAAAGTCGAACTCTACAGTACCGTACACACTTTTAATAGCCTTTTCTTTCAGGTCATTAGTAGCCTTCACATTACCTTGCGTATTGCTCAGATTATAAATTTCTGGAACTATAAGGCCGTCAGTAGAAGAATGTTCTTGCTGATATTTTCTATAAAAATGAGAAGCTCCTGCATTAACAGTAAAACCTAATTGACTATTAAGATCTTTAGAGTAAGAGGCTAAAATGTCCGTATCAAAATTGAGCTGATCAGTATTCCAAGTCTTATAATCACCATTTCTAGAGTCATCATAATTCATATAGGACTTTGGCGTCTCCCTGTCTTCAAAAGTACTTTGCTGACGAGCAGAAACCCTTCCTTGAAGGTAAAAGTCTTTAGTAATCTCATACCTAAGCTTCAATTTACCATCGACAGTATTTTTATTGAATTCCTGATTAAGTTCATTAGCTGCAAAGTACACATTATTATACCATGCGTAATTATAATTTGCCTGACGATACCCCTCTAACCCAGGCACATATCTATGATTATTAAGATCTTGTCCATTTACATCATCACCCATCCAAATAAGTATGGTATACATATGATTTTTAGGGCCATAGCCATAGCGTGGAAAGTTGGGGGAATAAACTTTATTATAACTCACAGCAGCATCTAAAATCAGGTTATCTGCCAGATCAAAAGACGAGTTAAATGTAAGTCCACCCGTATGCATAGAGGTATTAGGCACACGCCCTTTCTGATAAGCATAGTTACCCGAAAAGTAAAACCGTGATTTATCTCCCTGATAAGCGACAGAAAAGTCATTTTTTGTAACTACTCCTGTTCCTAAAAAGTCTTTTAAGTTATCATGTTGCACCCAATCTGTAGGTACTCTTTCGTACCTTGATTTATCATCATACACGGTGCCGGCCACATTACCATACCACTCTATCACTTCACCTGTTTCTTTATCTCTTATAGGGCTATTCCACTGAGGAACTTTAACGCCAGGCTCAAATTTAGGTCCCCAGATCATATCACCATCAGAAATACCTCCATCGGCACCATCCCAAAATTCGTATTGACCGTTAGATCCATTTCCATATTCAGTCTGCGTTTCAGGATATACCGTAAAGCCAGCCGTAACCATATTACTGGTAGAAGCGGTAACGGTTAGACCTTGCTTTGAAGCATTTTTTCGAGTGATAAGAATAGCTCCATTCTGACCTCTGGAACCATAAAGTGCTGAGGCCGCTCCTCCTTTTAAAACATTTATACTTTCAATATCTTCTGGTGAAATATCATAAAGATCAGTTTCTACCGGCACACCATCTAGAACAATAAGGGGCTTTTTGCCTCTTAAACTAAAAGATGGTGACTGAAAAATACCTGTTGGATTATTTACCGTGAGCCCCGCCACTCTGCCTGAAAGAGCATTACCCAAATTCATGGTTCTGGCCTCTTCTATAACTTCTGTATTCACCTCCTGGGTGGCATAACCGAGCTTTTTCTTTTGCTGCTTTATACCTATGGCCGTAACCACCACCTCTTCAAGGCTGGTTTGCTCCTCTTGCAGTGATACATCCACCGTACTACGAGCAGACACTTGCACCTCTTGCTTTTGATAGCCAATAAAACTAAAAATCAAAGTAGCATCAGCTGACGCCTGAAGCTGATAATCTCCAGAGGCTGAGGAAACCGTACCTACATTAGTGCCTTTCACAATAATGTTGACACCTGGCAATCCTGCGCCAGAAACATCCGTTACCTTACCCCGGATAAGGCTTTGTGCAAAAGCCCCTCCCGAATAAAAAAACATCATAATTAAAATAACCAGTAAAGTTCTTTTCATAGTTAGTCGGATTGATTGTTAATAAAACACTCATAAATAGACACTTACAGAGTGCATGATCTTACCACAAATCTATCGACTGGGTTAACTGGTTGTTTAAAATAGTGATTATGTGTTTTTTAACATTATTTACACTCCTTAACAGAAACTCAATAGGGATACGAATCTTAGATTAACATAAAAATGAAGTGAATTAATTTACCTGAAGAAAAGAATAAAAATTGCTTTAGGCTAAACTCCGATGATTTTCAAATGAGTATAAAAGTAATATCAACCTCTATTCTTCATTACTATTTACATCCGCTGTTAAATGAAAATTAAAATTTAATTATTGCATTATTTCGCCAGATGACAGCAGGACTAATTTCAGCATCAAAAATTAGCATAAGACTTAATATTTCCTTTAATTTTAATTAAACATCAAGCAACCGTTCGCTCCCGACCAATCTTGTTCTTGAACGAACATTTAAAGCAATAAAAATTAACACAATTAACTGATTATCAAATACTTTAATAATGGCATTTGCTTTGTAATTCGTTTCAAAAATCTTGTGCTATGATAAAGAATTACATAAAAGTTGCATTTAGAAATTTCAGCAGAAATAAGTTCTATAGCGGAATCAACATCATAGGCCTGGCCATAGCATTTGCCTCTAGCTTTTTTATTTACAGCTGGATCCAGAAAGAAATGAGCTATGATCAATTTAACGCTGATGCAGAAAACATCTATAGAGCCGTAACCTCTTCCGGTGAAGATGAACAAGGCATCGCCACCACCTACCCTACGGTAAAACCTCTGATCCTTGATAAAATTGCTGAAATTGAAAGTAGCACCAGGCTCTTCAATGCCGGGCAATTCGGAGGCACTCATAAATTAAGCACAGGTACCAAATCATTCTCTAATGATCGCCTATTCTATGCCGACAGTACCTTTTTCAATATTTTTAGTTTTGAGATAATAAAAGGCAATGCGAACAAAGCGCTATCAGCTCCTAACCATATTGTAATTACAGAAAGTACAGCCTCCAAATATTTTAATGAAGCAGACCCCATCAATCAATCTCTCACTTTAGACGACGAGCAAGATTTTATAGTAAGCGCAGTTATTAAAGACATTCCTGATAACTCACATTTTAAATTTGATGTGCTGGCACCAATGATCAATCACCCCTGGGCCGGAAATATCACCGGTTTTGGTAGTGGAGTAGTATTCGCTACTTATTTAAAAATCAACCCTAATTCCACACCTGAGGAAGTAAAAAGCAAAATCACCCAAGTTACCAAAGAGCTAAAGGCAGAAGAAGACTTGCAGCTATACCTGCAACCTCTTACTGACATACATTTCAACTCTCATCTTATGTTTGAGCTGGAGGCCAACGGCGACATCCGTTATGTATACCTCTTCAGCATTATTTTGGGTCTGCTTTTGTTAATTGCCGGCATTAACTATGTAAACCTGGCTACATCACGGTCGTTTAGCAGGTCAAAAGAAATAGGAATCAGAAAAACCATGGGTGCTTTCAGAAAAGAGCTGATTGGCCAGTTTCTGGCAGAATCAATTTTAATCTCGCTGTTTGCTTCCATTCTAGCACTGCTATGTATAGAAATTTTCAAAGCACCATTTACTCAGATCACTAATGAAAACCTTTATATAGACCTATATACTTTACCACACCTAAGCATATTTATTGGCGCCGCAGCTGTTATTGGGCTACTTTCAGGACTTTTTCCGGCTCTGGTTTTATCCAAATTCCAGCCTATTGATATTCTTAAATCTAAAATCACCAATAATTATAAAGGCCTCTCACTTAGAAAATTGCTCATTGTTTTCCAATTCACAGCTTCCATAGTATTGATCGCCTCTACAGTTGTGATTTACAAACAGCTGTATTACATGCAGCACACCAAGCTCGGCATTGATAAAGATCAGATTCTGTCGATTAGTCTTCCAGAGCCTATACAAAAGTATGAGCCCTTTAAAGCATCTGTGCTTTCCAACCCGCAGGTTTTGGGTATTACTGCTACCTCGCAGCTGCCTATTAACATTCAAACGCCAGAAGGAGTAAACATTTTTACTGATGATAAAAGACTGGAATGCTACACTATTTCTATAGATCCTAACTTTTTTGAAGTGATGAACCTGCCTATGATAGCTAAGTCTCCCAACCTACAAACGCAGGCCCAGCAACTGAACGGTATAGTAGTAAACAAAACTTTACTAAAAACCATTGGAGATACGGAAGACAATATTTTAGGCAAAGATCTACGAGTAAGACATGGAGATATGCAATACAAGCCCGTCATAGGCGTAACTGATGATTTCCATTTCCAGTCATTACATCAGTCTATTGGTAATCTGGTATTTGAATTTGTGCCCGACCGATACGCTTACTTACTGATTAGAGTATCACCTGAAAATATGAATTCCACTATTAATTTCATTAAAGATACGTGGTCAAAAATAGAAGGTGCCTCCGCATTTAATTATAGCTTTCTAGATTCTGAATATGATCATTTATATAGATATGAAGAAAAAATCAGCCAACTGTTTCTCTCCTTTAGCATTATCACCCTTTTTATAGCAGGCATCGGCCTTATAGGTCTAACCGCTCTTATGGTTCATAAAAAAACTCGTGAAATAGGTATTAGAAAGTTATTCGGAGCTTCCACAGCACAAGTGACCGTATTACTCTCCAGGCAGTTTGTAGTCTTAGTATTTGTGGCCTTCTTAATCGCCTCGCCCCTGGCCTATTTACTATCTAAGTATTGGCTCAATAATTTTGCCTACAAAATAGATAACAGCCTTATTAACATTATCCTAGGAGGAGTCGCCGTGTTGGTCATCACCATATCTATCACCGCCCTCTATGGCATCAAAGCCCTAAGAATAAAATTGATAGAGAGCTTAAAGTATGAAGATTAGAAATGAGATAGTGGTAGAAAACGGTATCTCGTCGATGTGTATTGTACAAATTCTAAAAGCAAGCTGATCTTTGAAATGTCAGCTAGCTAAATACATAAATTTAGATAGAATCACATAATTGAAATTCACATCCTATCTGAGTTAGCAGTTACTTTATCATTATCCAAGAGTTCATAAAATGATGTATTTAGGCAATTTCCCTCCACTATTCTAAGACAAATTATATAACTCATTAAAGTTTATATTTTCATTTTATTATATTATATGATTATTTTAATTGTTTATATATTTTTTATTACATATATTAATTATTCATAAATAAAAATACAGTAAATATGAAAAAACTTATTCTTCTTTCAGTTTTGACAATTGCTTCAGTGGGCTTTGCCTTGAGCAATGACTTAGAAAAATCAGACTCACCGACCACAAATACGGTTAAATATGAGTATGAAATGGTTAATGAAGGTTATTGTAGATACCGCATATGCACCACTTCTAATGGAACCCGTACCTGCGGTGAATGGGTTTATGCCTATTGCCTAGATGAAGTTGAAATACGATAACATTAAAAAATAAGGCCGTATACCTCATTATTCGGCCTTCACTTTTTTCATTTCAAATTTTTTATCATCTTATGAAACTAGTTATATAGAATTTACAATGAATAGTTATAAAATTTTATTCTCATTTTTCTTATTAGTGCTAGTCACTGCTCCTTTAATCGCACAAAACACTAATTGTGGTAAAGTGATATATAATGAAACTCAATCATTCTCATATGGCACATTTAACACAACATATGAGATGACTTTCGGCACAAAAGGTTCATATACGGAAGAAATTGAAATCAACAAATCATCTGATCAAAAACACAAAGCATATGATAACTCAGGAGAATATACCAGCGGTACTATGACTATAGTTTCCGGACGTAAGAATCTGACTCCTAAATTTTACTATAATTCGAAAGATCATCTCTATTTTAGAGAAATATGGTATAATCACGTCTTAGTTGTAATCGATCGAGACAGCCTATGGAATTGGGAATTACTGCCAGAATCAAAGAATATAGGAAACTTCTTATGTCAAAAAGCCACAGCACACTTTAGAGGTAGAGATTATACCGCTTGGTTTACAACTAAAATACCAGTACCCTATGGTCCATGGAAAGCTTACGGTCTCCCTGGCCTAATTATGGAAATCTATGATGCCGATAAATTACTATACATCGTAGCACAACATGTAAACCTCAATTCTACAACGAACAATTGCAAATTAACTGTTCCTAATGACTTAGATCAGGCATTAATTATAGAAAACTACCTCAATGAAAGAGATCGACTAACCGAAGAAAATTTCGCCAAACTAGCTGCAAGGTATACGCCAAAAGGTGCTACTCCTATGAAAATTGATCGAAATTGTGAGAGTTGTAAAAATGAAAATATAGAGCGTTATGACTTGGAGAACACACAGTAATAAACTCCTCTTTATAACCTTTCTGCTTTTTTGCTCTATTTCTAATTCAATTAGTCAAGTACTAATTAAAGGTCAAATTAAAGACGAATCCTCAAAAGCTATTCCTGGAGCATCTATACAATTATTAACAAAAGATAGTCTTATTTTAAATTATAGCTTTTCGGATAATAATGGTGAATTTTCAATTAAATACTCAAAAAAAGGAGATTTTCTCTTATCAGTATCTTCGCTAGGCTATGAGCGCCATGTTCAAGCATTAACCTTGCAAAAGGATAATATCATTACTATAAATGTTATTTTATCCGAAGACATATTGCAACTTGATCAAGTCATTATTTCAGGAAATCAACCCATAAAAATAAAGAAAGACACTCTAGTATTTGATACAAAAGCCTTTACTGATGGAAATGAAGAAGTAGTGGAAGACCTCTTAAAGAAAATTCCAGGCATTAGCGTTAGTGAAGACGGCACCATAAAAGTACAAGGAAAAGAAGTTGAAAAAGTAATGGTTGAAGGAGACGACTTCTTTAGTTATGGATATAAAGTACTTACAAAAAACATGCCTGCACAACCCATATCTGAAGTTGAACTTCTTCAAAACTACAATGAGAATAGGCTCCTCAGAGGGATCGATAACAGCGATAAAGTAGCCCTCAACCTGAAACTTAATGATGATGTGAAAAGCAAATGGTTTGCTAATATTAAAGCAGGTTATGGCTTATCTGAAAAACATAGACATCTATTTCAAACCAATATCTTCAAGTTTGCAAAAAAGAGCAAATATTACATTATAGGAGATTTAAATAATACAGGTAAAAATGCAACTGGAGAAATTGATCATTTGATCAATGACAAACCCGACAATGAGTTTGGAAGTCAAACTTTAAACGAAAAAGTTTTAGTAGAATTGGCTAAAACCCAATCAAATTTTGGTGAGGACAGGGCTAATCTCAATAATGATCAATTAGCCACAGTAAATGCAATATATAATCTTTCCAGTACATTAAAACTGAAAATTTTAGAACTATATGACCGAAAAGATAATAACTACTATCAGTTGAGCCAGAATGAATTTTTCATAGCAGACACCTCATTTATTAATACGAATGATTACAACTTAAATGAAGTTGACCACACTAGTATTACTCAAATAAATTTACTCTTTGATAATACTAAAAATACTATTATTGAATCAAATACCAGATTTTCTCTGGGTATAGAAAAAGGATTCAATCAATTAATTTTCAATGAAGATGAAATCAATGAAACTTTAAATACTAACTTTTCCTCAATAGAGCAACAACTTAAGCTCAGCCAAAAAATACAAGATAATAGTATTCTTAATATTAATGCAGGCTATAAAGATGGATCTAATGATCAAAAATATTCAGTTAATAAATATCTCTATCAGGAGTTGTTCGAAATAGGGAGTGGAAATAGCTTAAATCAAAACAGTAATCTCACAAATAAGTATGCCTTTATAAATAGCAACTACTTCCATAAATTTCAGAAAAAAGGAGATATAGTACAGGTTCAAGCTGGTCATTTATATAAAAGCACCCCTCTTAAATCTAGGTTAACATTATATAATGACCTAAAAGCCACTTACCCCAGTGGTTTCCAAAATAACATTAATTACTTGCTTCATGACTCTCATATTAGAGCCAAATACCAATTAAAACTGTCTAACATAGAAGTTTCAGGTAGTGTTGACACTCATTATATACAGAACACAATACAAAGAATTGACTCATCTTCAACTCATGAAAAATTCTTACAATTAAACCCTAGCGTAATACTAGGTTGGGATATAAATAATATTAATCATATATACATATCATATGCATATAAATTCACCAATTCTTCCGTCTGGCAAGTATATGATCAATTTGCAATAACTGGTTTTCGACAGTTTGAGATGGGAGTTGGTAACTTTAATCAATTACCTGGAAGTTCTATTTTAGTAAATTATAGATTAGGCAATTGGAGTGATCTGTTTTTGTTTAACACATATTTCCTTTACACTCATAACGATGACTTTTTTTCAACATCTTCCACGGTTACCCCTAATTATGTGACATTGGAGAAGGTTATTATGCATAATCAAAACAAGATAAACCTTAGTTCTAATCTAGATTGTTATATCAATAAATTAAGGACTAATGCTAAGATTAATTTTGGCCTTTCTGCCACCTCTTTTAATAATTATGTTAATCACAATTTAAGAGAAGTAAATGCTAACAATTACTTTGTAGGGTTAGAGTTAAGATCGGCATTTTCCGGATTTTTTAATTATAACATAGGCTTAATGATTATTAATAATCAGCTACATGTAAATTCTGAATCTTCAGAAAACGTAGTGAAATCAAGTTTTACCAACAAGAATAGTTTTATAGACCTGTCATTTTTATTGACAAATAAACTAAGCTGGCAAGTAAGTGGCGATTATTACAACTTTGGAGGATTATCCTCAAATGACACGCACACACTGTTTTTAGATTTATCTTGCAAGTATGAAGTAAAGAAAAACAAAATGACATTCTTCTTAGAAGGCAAGAATTTGTTGAATAATAAGAGCTATACTCTATCAGACCTTTCCGATGTGGCTCTTTCGCAAATATCTTACAGAATAATTCCTGGGTATTTAATGCTCAAGGTAGAATACAGATTCTAGATAATGACATTACTACCTTTGGGATTGTAATAATGGTTAGATCTCTAATTTTGTAATCTTAGCAAGCATACTAAAAAGAAAAGCCTAGATTTTATTCAACTTTTACTTTCTCTTGATAGCTACACCAGCCCTCTTCTATCCAATTCATTCTCAAAGGACAAAGCCCTTTCTACATCTTCCAATACCACATCATACCAGCTGGTAGAGTTAAAATTAAAAGTAATCGTATATTGATCAGGATTTACCTGAAGGTATGTTTTAAAACCGAAGCATTCGCTCCTGTTATTCAGTTCCAACCACTTTTTTTTATTATCCACCACTATAGGTCTGCACCAATTTATAGCAAATCCATATTGGTCTTTTTCTAACTCCGGTTCTGTATCATGAAGCATATAATCTACGCCCAAGTCATCTAATAACCCTAAAAGTTCATGAGCACTATTTCTATGAAGAGTTCCATTTAACTCAAAACCATCATTATATTGCCCACCTTTCGGATATTTTAGTTTAAATAACCTGCATTTTTCAAGAGTGGAAGCAAAAACCTCACTATCATATGAATTATCTTCTGACATCAGATACTTAATTTAACCCGATTAACACCTATAGCTTTAAATTACACTACTAAATCAATTCTTCGCAAATATAGTGCTGTTAATAAATCGAATGAAAACAAAAGACTATTTAGCTTAGGAGCTACATTATCCTTTTAATTATTTCACGTACCATTTTGACACAAATAAATGTATCATTATGAGACAACCACGGTTAATAAACAATATAATTAACTGACAATCAACATATTTACATATTGGCACAGCTATTGGCAAATGAGTAACATAACTTATTTACATCAAGAATGCTATTTAACTTACTAAAGATCTCATATCGACAAATTTTTAAAAACAGATTTTATTCTTTGATTAATATTCTGGGGCTGGCCTTTGGCCTAACCTGTGTATTACTCATTTCCCTTTGGGTTTGGGATGAGCTCAGACATGACCAGTTCCATGCAAACAACAATCATATCTACCAACTTTTCGCTGAACTTAAAAGTGACGAAGAAGCTAACATAGTCCCCTTTTCTCCTTCAGCTCTGGCGAGCCCCTTGCAAGATCGTCTTCCGGAAATTCAATACATCAGCAGATCTTTCGCGGCCAATGTAGTTTTTAACAACGGGCATTATAAATTCAAAGAGCAAGGGCTTTACACCGATGCCGCTTTCACCAGCATTTTCACCTTTCCAATGCTTGAAGGCAAAAACCAACTCAATCAACCCAATACGGTACTGATAACTCAAAGTTTGGCCAAAAAATATTATCCAAAGGAAAGCGCCATTGGCAAAACCATCTCCATCACTCAAGGTAAAAATAGCACTGCAGACTATGTAGTAACCGGTGTTCTGCAAGATGTGCCTAAGCAGTCTTCCATACAGTTTGACTTCCTAATGTCATACGGTGAGTTTGAAGATGCATTCCGCCCCTGGTGGCAACCTGGCAACTCTCGTGGCGCATATACCAATTTTAATGTCAGCACCTATGTTTCTCTCTTTGAGAGAGCTGATATTAAAGACGTTAATCAGAAATTAGGAAAATTCATCAGTCAATTTACCGGTCAGGACGTTAAAGATGGATTATTCGCATATCCATTCAATCGCACTTATCTGTATGGTGATTTTTCTGAAGGCAGGCAAGCCAGTGGCCGCATTAAGTATGTTCAGTTAATGAGCATCATAGCAGTTGTGGTCCTTGTAATAGCTAGTATCAATTTCATTAATCTATCTACGGCAACGGCAGGCAGAAGAGCCAAAGAAGTAGGATTAAGCAAAACCGTAGGTGCACTTAGGTATCAATTAGTAATTCAATTTATTCTGGAGAGCATATTTATCACGCTAATCTCCACAGCATTAGCGCTTACACTTGCCCACCTGATCCTCCCTTTGTTCAATATACTCACTCAAAAGCATATTGAAATGCCCTTTACCTCTGCGCCATTTGTTTTTACCTGCTTAGGCGTAAGTATTTTCGTAGGAATGCTGGCTGGCACTTATCCTGCCTTTTATCTGTCAGCTTTTGCTCCTTCTAAAACATTAAAAAATGCCCTCTCCCCCTCTGCTGGTCTCAGCCTTTTACGTAAAGGCCTGGTTATTTTTCAATTCACCCTTTCAATAGTGTTTATTGTGTATACCATTGTAGTTTATAATCAGATCTCATTCATACAACAAAAGGATCTGGGCATAAAAAAAGACAACATTGTACATCATAGCCTCCACAGCATTTCAGACCAGCCAGACGCATATAGAAATGACCTCTTACAAATCCCTGATGTGAAATCAGTTTCATTTACAGAGCATAATCCGCTGAGCATTTCTAATGGCAATCGCTTTGTTAACTGGGAGGGAAAACCGGAAAATGCTATTGTCTACTTTAATGTGATGCAGGTAGATAGAAACCTTTTGGAAACTTTTGAGCTAAAACTTATAGAAGGGCAGAATTTTCCTGAGAAGTATCAGAAGGAAGGTGAACAATATTTTATTGTGAATCAATCAGCGGCACGAGCTATTAATAAGTCTGACTTAATCGGTACCGAGATGGTGGTTTGGGGAAAGAAAGGCAAAGTAGTTGGCGTGGTGTCTGACTTCAATCATCAATCCATCACTAAAGCTATTGAACCTTTGATTTTACTATATAACCCAAAAGAAATATGGCAAGCTTTTATTAGCGTATCTGGTGAGCACAAAGCAGAAACCTTAAAACAAATAGAAGCGGTTTACTCCAAATATGAAAGTCAATATGCTTTTGATTATTCATTTGTAGAAGACGATTATCAGGCCGCCTATAGCGAAGTAAATACAACCGGCAAACTGAATTATATTTTTGCCACAGCCGCCATATTGATTGCCTGCATCGGTTTATTCGGACTCTCTTCTTACCTTACAGAGCAGCGTACCAAGGAAACAGGTATTAGAAAAGTGCTAGGTGCAAGTGAATTGAGCCTAATAAAATTATTTTCCAGCGACTTCTTAAAACTGGTGGGCATAGCTTTTATCATTGCCATACCTATAGCTTGGTACTACAGCACCCAATGGCTTGCTGACTTTGCTTACCACATAGACCTGGGTATAGCTCCATTTGCCATAGCAGGTGTTTCTGCTATTACTATAGCGCTGATCACCGTTAGCTACATCACTATTAAAGTAGCTATGCGCAATCCTGTAAAGTCTTTGAAGTATGAGTGATTTTAGCAGGTGATATTGAGTTGTTTGAAATTGACAAGCTATGGCTGATATTATTGATGAGGAAATAGGTTTTATTAAAATATATGACCTACTAGTTTCAATAGTTTTGACAAATGGGATTCTGATTTTGAGTTTAGCCTATTATAAACATCTTGTTCATAAAATGTTAAACTCAAAATTTCTGTTTCAGCTACCACTACAGAAATAAGAGTATTTGCCTCATCTTGCTCATAAACATTTAAATTATAATCCTTTAATAAGTGTATATCCATTTTATGATCTCGATATCCGCTGTAAAACAAAACTAATCTTACGTATGAAGATTGCGGATGTGCTTCGTGTAATTCGGATATGAGTCCGACATACACCTTCCCGTTTTTTAGGGTTATCATCACAATCCTGTCATAAAAAAAACTTTCAAGAAAATCCTTTTGCAATGAATTCCCTGTTTTCTCTATTACTTCTGCTAAATACCAGTTTTTATTGTCTTCCTGAAGTAGTTAAAAGCAAATGTGAAAAATGTAGCAATTAAAATTGAAATGACCGACGGGGGTAAATACTTTATATTGAGGTCTATCTTATCTAGAATGAAATTGATTTCGTCATTCCATTTCAATAAAACAATTATCCAAATAAGATAACTGAAAGTGAAAAATATTAACCCAGCAATTATTGAATCAAAAACGAGTCTTTGACGTTCCGTTCTTTTGTAAAAATATTTGTATTTTATACATTTAGTTAGTAAAGTGTATCCACCTAGTAGAGGGAGTAACAATATACTCCATGACATTATCTATTGAGTAACTCTACAGGCTTGAGACTAGTAACAATTTTACGGAAACTCTTAGAAAGAATAATATCTTTATCTTCTTTTGTGAAAGTACCAGACTTAGTAATCTTATACATTTCTTCGTTAACTTTCTCTTTCGTGTAAGCAGCCATAAGCTTAAATTATTAGTATATAATTATTCACTAGTGTCCGACTAAACTCTGGTCTAAGAAATTTTAGCGATTCTAAGCAAAAATAAAGTGGTTTTCTTCTAATCTGGAAAAGTGAGCCCTCTATGGACTAAATAAAGGGTATTGATTGGTTTTATATATTGTTTTTTGAAGTTCTAGGTCTGGATTGTTTAGAAAGCGGGTAAGGTGAACATAGGCCATCAAGTGAAACCTTACCAATGAGACCATATTAGAGAAGGCCCATCTTTTTTTGATCTGTTTTCGGACTACTTCCATCAATAATAGACAGATCAGGGCACTCCAAATTTGGATCTCAATAGCATTTTGGTTGTCCCCCAGAAAATATTTGAGAGGAAAGTTCTGCTTCAGCTTTTTAAATAAAAGCTCTATCTGCCATCGGTATTTATAAATGGCCGCTATTGTGGCTGCTTCCAACTCCATATTATTGGTCATAAACACTAATAATTTATTATTGAGGTCATCATAATAGGCTATTCTTCTATTTTGAAGCTCTTGCACTTGTCCATCAGTCTTGAAACTGATAACAACTTTTTCATCCTTAAGTACACAAAAGTCTTTATCTTCAGGCAATTCTAGCTCATCTATTGATTGATATCTGGCATTTTCCTTCATTCTGGTAATGTAAAATATCCCTTGATGACTCCACTGTGCGTATTGTCTATAATCGATATACCCTTTATCCATCACCACATAGGATCCTTCTGGGAGTTGTAATTGCTTTAAAAATGTATGATCATGCTGACTTCCCTTGGTCAACCGTACTAAACATGGCATTAATTCTGCCGCATGAATCATTACATGAGCTTTAATGCCTCCCTTGCTTTTGCCATCTTTTCTAGGGCGTCCTGCTACCTTGAGAATATCTTTAAACAGACTAATAATCGTTGAATCAACAATATAAAGTTTATTGAGAACTTCCATTCTCAAGCGGCTGTCCGGCAAAAGGTGCCGATACTTTTTAAACAATTTCATGTAAATGTCTGCAAAGACTATACTACTGCGTTTTTTGTTGCTATCTGATAAAGTGGAACGTCTGGGTATAAATTGAATACCTAAGTGGATCAGCTTGTTTTGGCAGGCCAAAAGCCCCGTAGTAAGCTCTCTGAGAGCACTTGCCCCACTGAAACAGCAGTATAACATGCTTACTAGGTGATGCCAAGTATTCAATTTCTTGTAATATCTGTCAGATTGGTATTTTGATATTATTTGATTTAACACCGATTTATCTATCAGCGATAATAGTTGAGAAAAGATTGGCTGTCCGTAGAAATATGTATTTTTACTCATGTGTGATTTTTTGTTGTGGTAAACCGAAAATACACATTATGGGGCACTCCTGAAATTATTCAGAGGCCCCTATCTTTTTTCTCGGACACTAGTGATAATTATTAAAGTAAATTAATAAAAAAAGATCATACTATAGTAGCTTAGGATCAATTTATTATACCACAATATGGTTAATTATTAAATCTTGCCACTATGCTCCTAATACAAATCCTCCGAAGCCACAATATACCGAAAACCAGGCATTATCTCTATGATTTCTGCAGTACGATAAAGATCAACACTCACACCTAACATAGCATGTTGTTCCACTTTTTTTCTACTCTGGTTTTCAGGATCAGTCCACAATACGTTTTTATCTTCATAGACAGGGCGCCATGAAGCTACAAAAGCGAATATTAAATTATGCAGGATCAGTAAAATGAAAGCAATAGTTAGTACTATTCTCTTGGTTTTACTACTCCTATAAATATTGCCGGCTGATAAAATCAATAATAAAAAAGTGCCGCATAACACCACTACTGTAAATAGATCACGAATGACTCTATTTGTGACCTCAATAGGCACCCAATCACTTACCCAGAAGCTTAAGGAACCAACAATCACGAAGAAAAAAATGAACTTTTGTATTTTGTAGGATCTCATACCTTTTATCCATACGCAAATAAGGTGTAAAAGGATGTGAGCAAAAAATTAGATTGGAATTAAATATTAATCTATGAGATTGAAAAAAGCCTCACCTGCCCTCATCTACCTGAATAATACGCATGGGGCAGTTGGCTGCGGCTTGTAGGTTTTCATCCAGTTCTACCATGTGTATATCTGTTTGAAAAATGCCTTTTTTCTCTATGCCCCCTACCAGGTTACAGCGACCATCGCGCATGGAAACACGCCAACGGTTGGGGGCTGCTTCTACGCATGCGTTGCATCCTATACATTTATTCCGTTGAAAAAGTATACGAGGCATCAGGCATCTACTATTTTATAAAGCTTATCAGATCCACGCACTGCATTTTCTATAGGCATAGAAAAAGTATCTCCTTTACTTACATATTCCACTGATAAATCTTCTTTTCTGAGCTCTTCCACATTGGCATAAACTACTCCGGTAGTAGGCCCGGTAATCAATATCTTATCTCCTTTGTTGAGTTGATGGGCCTCCAGCTGAAACTCACCCACCCCTATTTTGCCAAAATATTTTACTCCACGGCCAATGTAAATCTTCTTCTCAGTGGCTTTAGAGCCATAAGTATTATTCCATTCACCCATTTTACGGCCCAGGTAGTAGCCATCCCAAAAACCACGATTATATACTTTAGCCAGACGGTTAGTCCAGTCTTCTATTTTATCTGCGGTGTAAGTACCGGCCTCAATTGCATCTACTGCCTCCCTATAGCAACTTATAGTAGTATCAACGTAGTCCGCTGATCTGCCTCTTCCTTCTATTTTCAGGATCTGAACACCTGCTTCTACCACTTTATCTATAAACCCAATGGTACATAAGTCCTTGGCACTCATTATATATTCATTATCTATGGCCAGCTCTGTGCCTTCATCATCAGTTACCACATAGGTTTTTCTGCAATTTTGGATACAAGCACCTCTATTGGCTGAAGCATTATGAGAGTGCAAACTCAGGTAACATTTACCCGACACGGCCATACAAAGGGCTCCGTGAGCAAAAACCTCTATTCTGATCAGCTCGCCTGAAGGACCGGTAATCTGCTGTCTTTCGATCTCTCTGGTAATATGAGCCACCTGCCTTAAGCTGAGCTCACGTGATAGCACCATTACATCAGCAAAAGCACTATAAAACTCAATGGTTTCTATATTGGTAACATTGGCCTGAGTTGAAATATGAACAGGAAGGCCAATTTTTCGGCTATAAGACATCACCGCATGATCTGAAGCGATCACTGCCGACACGCCACTCTCTTTGGCCTGATCTACCAAAGTTTTCATGAGCCTGATATCATGATCATAAAGCACCGTATTAATAGTAAGGTAGCTTCTCACCCCCTTTTCATTACATCTTCTTACTATTTCTTTAAGGTCATCGGTAGTAAAGTTCACAGAGGAGCGCGCTCTCATATTAAGCTGTTCTACACCGAAATACACTGAATTACAGCCTGCATTTAATGCTGCCGATAATGATTCGAACGAACCAACAGGAGCCATAATTTCTATCTTACCACTTTGCATCTTACCTATTCTTTTAAAACCGGCCGCAAATTTAATCTATTCTCAAATATGAGAACATGACATTTGTCAGTGATTGCTATGTAAAATTCAAACTTGTATTCCATTGGTTTTCAAAATCCTGCTCGGTAATCGCAAAATCTTTGAACTCCTTCAAATCCAATGGCACTTCACTTAATCCTCCATATTTATCTTCGGGATAAAGTTCATTATACTTAAGCACTGGCCCCGCTTCATAAAACTCCATCTGCCTAATTACTTCGCCAGTCTCATCAGTCTCAAACCACCAATCAGAAGTACCCCAGGAGTCATAATCATCGCCTCTGGTTTCATCCCAATGCCGTTTAAAATAGTATTTCATGCTTTTATTTTGAATGGGTAAATATATAGAAATCTCCTCATATGCATCAGAGACCTATTAGCCTTTAGAAAGTCTATCCTTCGAGAGCCTACCTTTGACGCTTGTTTGAAAGCTTATGCAAATAGCACGTAATATGAAAGCAGTCAAAATAGTTGAGATCTTATTAAATCATGAATCTGAACCGATCGTCTACATTTCGACACGGCTCAATGTGACTCGGCCGTGGTTTCATCTTGTTGTTCCTCGTGAGGTGAATAATATTGAAAATCCGCCTATTCTCAAGTCCTTAGTGGCAATTCATTTATATGAAATGTTTCAGTGAGCGGAAGACCTCACAGAAAGAATGAGCTTTTTACTACTTTTTTGATTGATTGTAAAAAGTAAGTATTCTAAGCTAAACAACATAAAGACCTGATAGTCCAAGTTGGCTGGTATTTGAAAAGCTTTCCTTAACCAAATATATAGATCTCTCCTGCCGTGGAGAGGACTCTGGATTTTAGGGAGTAGATTATGTCATTCTTCTTGGTGCGCTTGAAGCAAATGTTAGGTATCAGGATGAATTTGGCTCTGTTATCAACACTCGGTTTGAGGTCAAAGAAGTACCCGAAGTCTTCATTATTTTGAAGATGACGACATTTCGAGTACTTCAATTTCACATTCAATAATAAAGTAAATTCTTTGAAGCTTTATGCTGGTAGCGGTGCCGCTTCGGCAATAAGGCCTTTCACTCTCAGCTCTTCCCAAAACTCAACAGGAATATCTTCATACAAAGAAGCTACATTTTCAAACGCCTGTTTTGCTGTGTGTGAACCCACCAATATGGTAGAAACCTCTTTAGGTGCAGATGAAAATTGCAGAGCAGCAGTTCGGAGATCTACATCAAATTTGTGACACACTTCATATAACTTTTCTCTTTTCTTAAGGGCTTCTTCTGGAATATCAGGACCATAATCATACCTATCTTTTCCTGCCAGGAAGCCAACATTTAGCGGCCCGCCTACCACTACCGGAATATTCCGCTTGGCCACTGCCGGGAACAACCTGTTAAGAGATTCCTCATGCTTGATTAATGAATATTGGCATGCACTTAGAAAAACATCAGGATCAGCCACTTCCAGCGTTTTCATCAAAGGTTCAATAGTATTGACCCCAAGTCCCCAGGCTTTGATTATACCTTCTTCCCTCATTTTGGTGAGTTCAGGCATAGCTCCTTTAGCTGCTGTTTTAAAATACTTTTCCCAGTCAGCACCTAAGTCACCATTATCAGGAGATAGATCATGAATGTATACTATGTCAAAATGAGATTGCCCCATGCGCTTCAGGCTATCTTCTATACTTCTCCTTACTCCTTCTGCACTATAGTCATAATGAAATTTATAATGATGAGTACCTGGCCAAACCCGCTGCTTACCTTCAATAGTAGATTTAGGATCAGGAATAACTATCCTACCTATTTTGCTTGAAAGTGTATATGAATCTCGATCCTTACCATCAAGAAAAACGCCTAATCTACGCTCACTTTTAGTAATACCGTACCAAGGAGATGTATCATAATACCTCACTCCAGCAGCCCACGAAGCTTCATAGGCCTGCATCACCTCTATTTCAGAATGCTGCTGAAAAGCGCCTCCGGCAGCCACTCCTCCCATTCCTATTTCTCCCTTGGGTGTATAATTCTTTATTTTATCTAGTAAAGCCGGTGAAGCCTCCACCTTCTAAGCCTGCGCCATATTTCTGGCCGCCAAAACGCCTGAATCCGCTAATAATGATCTGGTTATAAAATTTCTTCTGTCCATGCTTTTAGTTTTAATGTGTAAACAAGCCTTAACACCACCTGTTTAGCCACTAAAACTAAGATATATCCACCCATAAATCAGTTAGAATTACATAAGCGTAAAAAATACAGTTATAAAGGTTTTGCATCTCCAATTCTGGCAATAATCCTTACTATTTATTGAAATATTCGGTAAGAATTCAAACAAAAAAGCCGTATCAATTTAATTATTGACACGGCTTTAATTTCTATTATTCTTTAGACTTTATCAGGCATTTTGCTCTGCCATATTCAATTCTTGCATCACTTGCGAGAATATGGTAAATGACTTTAGCCTATCTTTAATATCATAAATATTAGAAGTGACAATGAGTTCATTTACGCCTGTCTCTTTCAAAAATTGAGCTGTTTTCTCCTTTACAGTATCCTTAGATCCTACAAAAGCATATTTCATCATCCTTTGGAATGCAGGATTTTCTACCAGCTCCCTAATTTCAGGAGTCATATCGATTGGCGGTTGTAGATAATCCATTTTATTGGTCAAAACGCCAAGCATCATCCTTATCATAGAAGTTGAAAGTCTATCAGCTTCTTCATCAGTAGCAGCAGCCACAATATTTACCCCTGCTACAGTATAAGGCTCACTCAAATATTCTGAAGGCTTAAAATTATTGTAATATATATTCAAAGCTTCAAACAAGTGAGTAGGTGCAAAATGACTGGCAAACACATATGGCAATCCTTTTTCGGCCGCCAGATAAGCACTGTCAGTACTAGAACCTAAAACATATATAGGCACATCTACACCTTCTGCCATGGTAGCTCTAACGCCAGCCTGAGCATTTTCAGGGGAAAAATAGTCCTGAATCTGCTCTATTTCTCTAGGAAACTGGTGTACGGCCTGTATTCTATCTGGCCTAATGGCATGTGCAGTAGCCTGATCTGTACCAGGTGCCCTGCCAAGTCCCAGGTCAATACGGCCCGGGTATAACTGAGCCAGGGTACCAAACTGCTCCGAAACAATCAGTGGTGAATGGTTAGGTAACATAATACCACCAGACCCCACACGAATAGACTCAGTAGCCCCTGCAATATGACCAATAAGTACCACTGTAGCCGCACTGGCTATGCTTATCATATTATGATGCTCAGCCAGCCAAAATCGGTTATAGCCCAATTTTTCTACATGCCTCGCTAAAGTCACACTATTATCAAAAGAATCTCTGGGAGTGCCTCCTGCAAGAACAGGTGCCAGCTCCAGAACTGAGTATTTAATATCTTCTCTTCTCTCCATTTAAATTCGTCGTTTAAACTCTAAATATGAGTACGTATGATTATAGATGAAAGATACCTATAATGAAAAAAAGCTGTATCCAAAGTTTGAATACAGCCTTTAGTTTTAAACTAAGCCAACTTTTACTTTCTTATAAATAGATCTTCTTTAGACTTACGTACCTTAGGTAATGCTACCAACCAATCTTTCTCCTCTTCTCTCTTTCCTAATGGCATTAAAGTAACACTTCGTAGCCCTAATTCTTTAAGTCCCAATAGTTCATCAAGCGCCTCCGGATTAAATCCTTCCATAGGAGTAGCATCTACACGGGCTTGTGCCGCAGCTACTAAACCTACTCCGAAAGCCAGATACGTCTGACGAGCCGCCCACTGAAAGTTATTCTCAGCAGTATCATTAATGTATTTTTCCATATTAGCACTCAAAGGAGCTAATTTCTCTGCTGTAACATTTCTCACTTCAATGTTAAGATCTATAAAAGCCTTTACTCTGGCTTCAGTTACATTGTCCCATGCGGCAAACACTAAAAGGTGCGAGCAATCTACCATTTGTTGTTGATTGTAAGCTACAGGAAGTATCTGCTTCTTCAGTTCTGGGTCAGTTATAACCAAAACCTGAAATGGCTGCACTCCCATAGAAGTTGGTGCCATACGTATTGCCTCTAAAATCTACTTTATCTTCAGCTACGGCACTTCCGTCCATTTTCTTAGTGGCATATCTCCACTGTAAATCATCTATTAGGCTCATTGCACTGTGTTTTTAATATTCAATGTTTAAACATAGAACAAAGATAATAATTATTTTGTAGTAACTTCTAACTCTACCTCAATATTATTTCTGGTAGCATTAGAATAAGGGCAAACCTCATGTGCTTTCTGGGCTAGTTCTTCAGCTGTAGCCTGATCTACCTCTGGAATATTTATTTCCAACTTCACTCCCAAACCAAAGCCTTCACCAATTTTACCTAAGCTCACATCTGCAGTTACACTTGTTTCTCCTGTTTTAACCTTAGCATTTTTTATTACTAAGTTCAAGGCGCTATCAAAACAAGCCGCATATCCTGCTGCAAATAAAATTTCAGGATTTAAATTCTCTTCTGCAGGTCCGCCCAGTTCTTTAGGCATTTTTATATCGGCATCTAAAACCCCGTTTGATGATTTAACGTGTCCATTTCTTCCGCCTGTAACGGTAGCTTGCGCTGTGTATATCGCTTCCATAATTTAAAATATTTATTTTTGATTCAATTTATTTAACATCTCATTAAGCTTTGTTTTAAGGAAACCATATTCTTCCATATTCATATCCAAAGCCTTTACTATCTCATCAGGAATGCATTCTGCATCCACTTTCATTTGCTTACCGGCCTCTGTCAACCTAACTATCAAGCTCCTTTCATCTTCCTCACTCCGCTTTCTTATCAAAATACCCTTCTTCTCCATCCTCTTCAGAAGTGGCGTAAGTGTACCACTATCTAAAAACAGCTGTTCTCCCAGCTCTTTTACTGATAAGGCCTCTTCTTCCCAAAGCACCAACATCACCAAGTATTGCGGGTAGGTTAACTCCAACTTCTCTAGCAAGGGCCGGTAATGCGACGTAAGCATTCTGGAAATAGCATGCATCTTAAAGCAAAGCTGATTTTCTAAAAGGAACTTATTCATTGTAAGCAATTATATTGTACACAATTTAATAACGCACAATAATTAATTAGGTTACATGAAAATTTTAATTTTTATGAATTAATTAATGATAGAAATAAAGAATTGATTGCATTGCTATCTCCACTTAACCGTGATAAAGCGTTCATTCTTCTTAAAGCTATCTGGCACTCCTTTTAAAATGTACTTTCTAAGTTTTGACAAAAGCAATTCTTTAGTAAAGCTGTTATGCACCACCAAACTCACTTCTCTGGCTGGTTGAGGTTCTTTGAATCGTTTTACAAAATCAGCATCATGTGTGGAATGCACGGCTAATTCAGGAATAAGCGTATAGCCGCTATGGCTTTGAATCATATTCTTCAAGGTTTCAATAGAACCACTCTCGAAAGAAATTCTCGCATCAGATTGATTATGTCGTTCTTCATCGCATATGTTAAGTACCTGATTTCTAAAACAATGACCTTTATCTAACAGCCAAAGGCCCTTTCTTTCTATATTGGTAGGATCAGCGGCCTCCTTTTTCAATAAAGCATGATCTCGGTGCGCATAAACCAAAAAAGGTTCATAAAACAAAGGTATCTCACGCACATGGCTTTCGGCCAATGGTGTAGCCATTATACCAATATCTAAAGTATTATTTTGGATACCCGCGATTATCTCTTCGCTCTGTATCTCCTTTATTTCCAGATAAATATCCGGGTGATCATCGCTGAAGTTTTTTAGAAAAAGAGGCAACAAATAAGGGGCTACAGTAGGAATTATTCCAATTTTAAAGCTTCCTTTTACGTCGTTAAGCTCCTGATTCACCATCTCTTTAAGTCCTGCAACTTCTCTTAAAATTTGCCTGGCTTTAATAATGAATCGTTCTCCCATTAAGGTCGGCGTAATGGGTTGAGTGGACCGATCAAAAATACTCATTCCTATCTCTTCCTCTAGCTTCTTCACCTGGAGAGTAAGTGTAGGCTGGGCAACAAAGCAGCTATCTGCGGCTTTTACAAAATGCCTGTGTGTATCAAGAGCAACTATATATTGTAATTGTTGTAAAGTCATTTATTAGGATTTAAAGGCAGAGGCATTCCATATAAAGCCAGCCCTCTTTATTCGTAACACTTAATTGACTTCAAAGCTATTTATTTTTTAAATAAATACAACATCACAATCAACTTTATAAATAAAACTAATAGATTAAATAAGTGTAGCAAGTTAACAGATTGTACCAGCGACCAACTCTAAGCACCCTTCTTAATGAGAGACAGAAGAAGAACAGACTTTCTTCCTCACTTTTGCTGCAGGATCTACCCCTAATTCCACAGCCTTACTCAAGTCATTACAAGCAGCCATATTATCACCTAACCGATAGTGAGCAATACCTCTTTGGTAATAAGCCAGACCATATTCACGATCATAAATAATGGCGACATTATAATCATCAAGAGCGTTCTTATATTCTTCTAAACGAATAGAAACATTGCCCCTATTCAAGTATGCTTTAGCATAGTCTGGAGACAGTTCTACCACTTTAGTATAATCATTAAAAGCATTATTCAATTGGCCATCCTTTTCATAAGCAACACCACGATTGAGCCAGGTGTCAGCATCTTTTGGTGCCAAACGGATGGCATCAGAAAAATCATCAATAGCCGTTTTATACTGCCCTGACTCCAACCGCTTAAACCCTCTTTGCCTATAACCATAAGGAGAAGCAGGGTTATCTTGAATCGATTCAGAAAAATAGGCTTCTGTTTTATCATTATCACCCGATTGCTCATATAATAAAGCCAGATTATACTTAGCTAAAGCATGATTGGGCTCCAGAACCAGCACCAACTCCATATCTTCAATGGCCTTATCAATATTACCTAAAGCCTGATAGCTAAGCGCTCTATTCATCAAAATATCAGCGTCGTCAGTTGAAGAAAGGGCAGAATCATAATAATCAATAGCCAGTTGATAATGCTCTAACCCATGCTCTGCAAGCCCCATATAATTCAATAGATAGGCCTGATTAGAACTTTGGGCGGTAAACACCTTATCAACTCCTCCACCACCAGCTGGCTTTCTAAAAAACACAGTGGTGGTAGCTCCTTTAGGCATTAATAATAATTTCATGAAGCCCTTTTTAGCCTCTTGAAAACGTTCTAGCTCATAGGCAACCACACTATAAGAAAACAAAGCCTCTGCATCTTCAGGAAAGGCAGTTGTATAAATGGAATAATCTAAAAAAGCAGCTGACAAATTTTGCAATTGCACTTTGGAAGCTGCTCTATAAAGATACGCCTCGTAATAACTTGGCTTCAGTGATATCACTTCACTCATAGCATCAGCAGCCTTATCATAATGTCTCGCTTGCCAGTAATTCACTCCTTGCTCAAAAACATCATGATAATCTTTATTCTCTTTCTGAGCAAAAGCATGAATTGAAATCAAAAATAAATGAAAGATCAGGTAGTTAGGGTTCATATATCCTCAACAAAGGGAAGCTTAAAAGGGTGCCAAAATCTACCCACTTTCGTTAGATCGCTTCAATTACGATTTAATCAATAATAAATTTTCAAACTATTAATATTATTTTTCCATTATTATATTAATATTATACAATTTATAATAGTAAATCTAAAACATCACAAATCAGAATCATGTTATTTGTATACAATTAACAAATCCATATTTATGAAAAAATCATTACCTAAAACCTTCCTATGTTCCAACTTTAACATAGGCGTATTGCTTCTCTTTTTGCTACTTCCAACCATTGGAAAATCGCAAATTAATGAAATCATGAACGATGAGTACCCTACTGAGTATAATCATCAGTCTTTCGCTTACTACGATGCCTATGGTTTGCAACACTTTATTAAGTCAACAAGTAATACCACATCAGTAGTACAATCTAATGGCTCATTCACTTGGACAATAGTAGAAAATAATGGCGCTAACTCTATTTCCAATGTATATTATACAGAATTTGAGTTGCCAGATGTGCTATTTTTTGCTTTCGATGATAATACAGGGCTTTATGATTATTGGGACCTCTATCCTTACAGTAGCGAACTCTATAATTTGGGTAGTTTCGAAGTGAGAGACCTGACGTTCACTGTACGGAGAGACTCAGATCTGCCGTTCACTCCACCGACTGAGTGGATAGCCTATCGTGGGCTACATAACGATGCGGTCCTACGCTTTTATGCTATTCAAGGCCGACACCCCTTCGCTATATCCTCTGCCACTGGAGGAAGCCCTAACATACCTTATTATGATCAGTACAGCATATTCTATCCTTCTCCCGACTTAAAATCTCTTTATAGCTCTGATTTGTCTTCATTTACAAAAGTGGCCGATTTTGATCATCCCATTAGGAGCATCACCAAACTTGGCAGTAACCAAATTCTAACTTTAACATCAGCCGAGTCTGACTCCGAATGCGAAACACAGCTGTGGGTTTCAGACAACACTGAGGATAATAAAACCTTAATCAAAAGCTTTAGCTGCACTGATCAAAATGGCTTCGAAAATTCACGCTCGTTTTTCAACTCACCTGGCTTTGAAACGGCTTATTTTTTCCTTCCTACAGTAAGTTATGATGGTTCAAAAAACTACATCTCTTCTGACACCCAATTCTGGAAAACTGACGGAACCAGTGCAGGCACAACCCTGATCAACAACAATCCTCCTTTAGAAGGATTTTACAAATTTCTTCCTAATGGCACCTTGACTTATATATCACAGCCTAGCCATCAATTAATTGGATATGACCCTAGTACAAATACTTCAGTAATACTAGCTGAAAATGTAAACGTAAATATGAATGACTTTGCACCAAAAGAAGGACTTACCTTACTAAATGACCAGGTATATTTCACTTCCGGAGAAGGTTTTGAAAGCAGCATTTGGGTTAGTGATGGCACCGAAGCAGGCACTTACCCTATCAAAGAAGACTGTTCTGCCAGAGGTATTTTGGAATACAATAACAGAATTTATTTCCTTGCTTATGAAAATGAATCTACCACCTTATATTATACTGATGGCACTGTAGCCGGCACTAATCCTATGGTGATATTAAATACCCCAAAAGCAAGTACTAATCATACCGCTTTCACTTTTATAAATGATTATTTCCTCTTCTACACTAAGGTGGAAGATCGAACTATTTTATGGAATTATAACATCAATTCGAATACTCCCAATACCTGCTTTGCCAGTGAGGTGGTAGAGTTCAATCAAGGATACAAGAACAACTCAACACCAGTACGCCCTAACCGTAGCAATCCAGAGCTGGCATTAAACCAACCCCAAGAGAACAATGAGTACAATTTTGTAGCCCTCGGATTTGGTGGTTCTATTACATTAAAGCTGGCAGAAAGAGTGTATGGAGATGGCACTTCCGACCCTGACATGATTTTAGTTGAAACCAGCTTTGGCCGTGCCGATCAACAATGTATTGAAGATGGCGAGCTTAACTATCCTGAAGAGGCCTACGTGAAGCTCTCTGCTGATGGAGAAACCTGGTATAGCTTACCTAACTCTTATTGTCGCACCTCGTTTTTAGATATTCAGCCTGCAATAGACAATGGCATGCCTTACGCTGAATACATAAGAATAACCGACTCATCAGACCCTACACAATTTAATGGCGCTGCAGACGGTTTTGATCTGGATGGAATCATTACCTGCCCGCAAGAAGTATTTAACGCTCAGCAAAGGCTTACCAATGCAAGGACAGCTGCATCAGATAAAATCTTTGACGAAAACTTCTTTAACACGGCTCCTAATGAAGTGATAGACCATACTATTATGCTCTACCCCAATCCAGCAAGTGGACAAGCCATTAACCTTAACGTTCAAGATCTTCAACCCCAGCAAATTGAAGTTGAAATATATAATATACTAGGAAAAGAAGTGAAATCATACTCCTATGAAATAACAGAAGCCACCAGCGCATTACCTATTAACATACAAGAATTAAAGCCTGGCAGCTACACACTAAGGCTTATCTCATTTGAGAACACAGAATCAGCTAATTTTATTAAATCGGATTAATAAAATATCTTCAGTTCAATACTTAAAGGCTTTCCTATACAGGAAGGCCTTTATTTTTTTCTCTCCACAAATTATACACTCATGTAGAAATATTTCCTCGAGAAGTAAGCTCTCACCCGCCTTTACGGCCCAAAATGAGCAGAATTTGGCTTTGGCAATACATTGGCTTTAAAAGTAGTATGCCAACAATGACCAAAACCATGAAAACAATAATACTAACCTTATTTACTTTACTCTCCGGAATGGCTTATGCCCAGCCCTCTGATCTGGCCATGGCGGAAACCAATCCTGAAGGAATGGCTCGTGTGCCTCATGAGGAAGAAGAAGAATACAACTCTGCCGCATTTATGAAAATGCGAGAAATCAAACACTTCATAGAAGCTAACTTTGAAAACAAATCAGAAAGAGCACTTTATGTAAGCTGTAACGATGACAGTATGTATTATGAGCAAGACACCATTAAAATTCATCAGCTACATAAAAATTATTATCCTAACATAGAATGCTGCAGGTTTATAGAATGGGGCATGATTTCAGATTCAAAATTTATCTGGACTGACCTTTCTACCTGCAATCAAAATTATGACAAGTCATATTACCTTTCCCCTACCATAATTAATGTTATTGAAAACAATAATGATATCTTCATTAAAATAGTAAGGAATGAAAAGGTAGTAGACACCTTTAAAATAATAGGTCTTGAGGAAAAGCCTTCAAGATATCATAAGACTACTAATAAAACCTTATTACTAACAAGAGTAAAGACCGTTCGCAAATCATAATTACACCTAAGGCGTCAGATTAAAAAGCCGTACTCATCTTCGAGTGCGGCTTTTTTAGTATCAAAACTACTTTGATTACTCAAGTATAAATATTGACATTATTCTCTACAAAATATAATCAGTATACACAAAGTTAGAGGCCTTACTATCAAGCAAATCCTTTAAAATCTGATTATTATATTCATTGTCTTTAGAGGCCACAAAAGTACGAATGGAGAAAGAGCGCAATGCATCATGAACACTAAGTGTGCTGGCTGCACTATCCTTCCTACCTGTAAAAGGGTAAACATCTGGCCCCCTTTGACAGGAGCTATTTAAGTTCACCCGGCACACCAGATTCACCAAAGTATCAATAAGCGGAGCTATGGTATTTACATCCTTACCAAATAAACTCACTTGCTGCCCGTAGCTGGAATCAGCCATATCATCCAGCGGCTCGTCAATACTTTTAAAAGAAATTACTGGTATAACCGGCCCAAACTGCTCCTCTTCATACACCCGCATATCTTTAGTTACCGGATATAATACTGATGGAAAAATGTAGTTCTCGGTAGTTTCTCCTCCCCTTTCATTAATAATAGCAGCCCCTTTAGCTTCAGCATCATCAATAAGCTCTTGAATGTAGGCTGGTTTATCAGGTTCTGGTAGTGGCGTGAGCTTTACCCCCGGATCCCACGGATTACCAAACTTAAGAGCATCTACCCGGGCAGAAAACCTCTTATTAAATTCTTCTCTTACTTCTTCATGCACGTAAATAATTTTCAATGCTGTACAACGTTGCCCATTAAATGAGAGCGTACCAGCTATGCATTCATCTATAGCCAAATCCAGATCAGCATCAGGTAAAATAATAGCCGGATTCTTAGCTTCCAACCCTAAAACCAGCCTTAGCCTGTTTTTATGAGGGTGCTGATCTTGCAGTGCTATGGCAGATTTACTATTACCTATTAAAGCAAGGGCATCTATGCGGCCTGTTTTCATAATAGGCGCCGCCACCTCGCGACCTCTTCCATAGATTATATTAACTACACCACGCGGAAAACTGCTCTTAAAAGCCTCCAATAAAGGTGTAATTAGCAAAACTCCATATTTTGCAGGTTTAAAAATGGCGGTATTACCCATAATCAGGGCAGGTATGAGCAAAGCAAAAGTTTCATTTAGCGGATAATTATAAGGCCCCAAACACAATACCACTCCTAAAGGACCACGCCGAATATGTGCATGCACACCCTGATGCTTATGAAACTTAGCACTGTCTCGGTCTAGCTGCTTATAATCTTCTATGGTATCATAAATATACTCTACCGTTCTATCAAATTCCTTCTCGGAGTCAGGCAGGCTTTTGCCTATCTCCCACATGAGCAATTTCACCACCTCGTCGCGCTTTGATTTCATCTGCTCTACAAAGCGCTCCATGCAACTTACCCGGTCGGCCACTCTCATGGTCGGCCATATGCCCTGCCCCTTACCATAGGCATCGCAAGCAGAGTGCAGCGCTTCCATAGCCCCTTCTTCCGTCATGTACGGAATGGTACCAAGCAAGGTAGGTCCAGAGGCACCACTTTCATTTTCAGTGATAATAGATGAGTACACTTCTGTGGTTTTACCACTCCACTTTTTCAACTCTCCATTTACAAGATAAGTGTTTTGATGAATCAGTTCTCTGATTTCAAACTGAGGGGGAATAATTTCCTGAATCATTTCCATAGGCTTAGGTTTTTAACATTAAAGTATAAGGTTGATCGGATAAACTGGTTGAGGAAGCATTAAAAGTCACTTTTCAGCGAACCTTAGATTCTTGAAATACCCATTGTTCGATATAGGAGTACATTTCAAAAACCACAAGATTATGTACACTAATAAAGTATTTACTTCTAACCCAACCTCATCTATTAATATAATAAATTAAACTTTAATTAGGAAAAATATTAATATATCCCAGCCACTGCATTCCGCAAATGACTACAGCTGTTAAACCTACAGCCATTAATACTTTATAAACCACCTCAGTATACACTGGGTCATCTATCATAAAGTCCTGTGGGTTCTGTGCACTATAAATGATAGGAATTTTATCTCCCTTCTTATATTTCGGAGGGTTTGAGCCTATACTCAGTTTTTCTATAAAGACCTCATCATTATCAGTAGTATAATGTATTACAGGATAGTACATGTTTTTCTCTAGGGCAAAATCATTTACCGTAGCCATAGTGCGCTTGCCCTTAGACATTAACTCTTGCCATTTTAGGTAAAAGTATAGGCCTATTATGAAAAGTATGCCCCCCCCCAATATTAACGGAACCCATATCTGAATCATGTCAATAACTTTAAATACTTCAATTTCAAGAATATTATTTTAACTATTTAGCTCATTTCCTTACACGATTCTAAATTTTATTCAATTTAAAGAACAATATAAAGATTTTCGTGGTTCATTACCTACGTTAAACTTAACAGCTAAAAACATGGATTACATTAAATCACAAACCGATGAAGGTGAAATTAACCTGTTCTACAAAGAACAAGGTAATGGTCAACCTGTAGTTTTTATACATGGTTGGCCTCTTCACCATGACATGTGGAAATTCCAGATGGAAGAGCTTTCACAGCACAATTTCCGCTGCATAGCCTATGACCGAAGGGGCTTCGGACAGTCAGACAAACCCAAGACTGGCTATGACTACGATACTTTAGCCGCTGATCTCAATGCCCTTATCACTCAGCTCAATCTCACCAATGTAATACTAGTAGGCTTTTCCATGGGCGGTGGAGAAGTAGTAAGATACCTGACTAACCACGGTAGCGAAAGAATTTCAAAAATAGTACTACTCAGCTCTATAGCGCCCTTCTTATTAAAAACAGTAGACAATCCTGAAGGTGTTCCAGAAAGCGCTCTCAATGAATTAGCCGCCAATATTAAAAAAGACAGAGCCTCATTTTTCAAGGAGTTTTTCAAAAACTTCTATGGTGCCGATCAAGGCCTGGACGTTAGCCAACCTGTACTAGACTGGACCTATGAAATGGCTATGGAAGCTAATTTAAATGCTACTATTGAAAGTATTAATACCTGGGGAAAAACGGATCTTAGGAAAGAGATTCAAGACATACAGGTGCCTGCACTGGTTATACATGGAAAAAAAGACAGCACAGTGCCTATAAAAGCTACTGCAGACCAAGCTACTAAACTACTGCCAAGTGCCGAATATATCGTATATGATAACGCTGCTCACGGATCTTACTATAATATGATGGATAACATCAATAAATCTATCATCAACTTTGTACATATAGAAGAAATGCAAAACGCATGAAATATGGGTTGTCTCATTATTTCTATTCTCACAGTTTCAATGAGGCAACCTTTACTACTCACGGGTAAGTTCTCCAATAATTTTTTCATGATCAGGAAAATTCTCTAATAAAAAGGCCTTTGAAGGCATTTCAAAATCCTGAAAATCAAAGCCCGGTGCTACCGTACATCCTACCAAAGCATAGTCGCCCTCCTTACCTAAACGAGAGCCAAACCAACAACCGGCCGGTACCACAAATTGAAACACCTCACCCTTTTCAATATTTCTCCCCAGCTTCACCATTTTATAGTTGCCATCTGGGTATATCATGTGTATTTCCAGCGCTGACCCCTCATAAAAGTGCCACATCTCATCTGATTTTATACGATGAAAAGCTGAAAAATCATTTTCTCCTAGCATAAAGTAAATGCCTGTACTCACATTTCTGATGCCATTGAAGCCTGTAAACTCAACTCGAAAATCTGAGCGATAGGTCTCTTTAAAATATCCGCCTTCAGGATGTGGCAACAGGCCTAAACTATCTATCCAGTGCTGTTTTGAATATGTCATACCTTAAATATAGATCTCATCAATTATAAATACTAAAGTTAACTATGCTCTTTTGGGGTGAAATGTTAATTTTGAAATCCCAATAAGTAAATGTACCATGTTTGATCATGATGATGAGGATAGTGTTAACCCTGAAGAGCTAGCGATCTACCATAAAGGCCAAGAGATTTATAACCTCACGGAAAAGATCACTGACCTGATACCTGACAGTGAAACTATGCTCTACAGCTATCGGGAATATATGCTTGAAGACGCTTCACAACTCACCGTAAAAGTGGCTGGAGCAGAAGCTGCCGATTTATATGATTTGCGCATGGAAAATGCTGTGCTCATAAGAAAAGCTGCTCGTGATCTGGTAGCTCACTGCAGTGCTCTTGAAAATATGGGCTTTGCTCAAATGGCTTATCTCAATTTAATTAGAGAGGCCATTGAAGAGTATCGCATATTATTTATTGATTGGGTGAAGACATTTGATCAGTGGAATTACATTAGAGACCAATGGGGATTGTTTAATCCACCTGGCGTAGATGGGGATGATCCTGAGGACAAAAACGACTAACTTACATATAAATGCATATTAACGACAAAACTAACAACAAACCTTACCAGCCATCAGCAGAAAGATATGACCATATGACCTACAACCGATGTGGGAAAAGTGGCGTATTACTACCTGCTATTTCATTAGGGTTATGGCATAACTTTGGGTTTGTAGATAATATTGAGAATGCTCGTAATATGTTAAAAACGGCATTTGATCTGGGCATTACTAATTTTGATCTGGCTAATAATTATGGCCCTCCTTACGGATCTGCCGAAACCAATTTTGGTACTATTTTAAAAAAGGACTTTTCCTCTCTTAGAGATGAAATGTTTATTTCTACCAAAGCAGGTTATGACATGTGGCCCGGACCATATGGCAACTATGGCAGCAGGAAATACCTGATCTCCAGCTTAGATCAGAGCTTAAAAAGAATGAACCTGGATTATGTAGATCTGTATTATCACCACAGACCTGATCCTGAAACCCCTTTAGAAGAAACCATGCTGGCTCTTGCTGATATTGTAAGACAAGGGAAGGCACTTTATGTAGGTATTTCTAATTATGAACATACCAAAACCGCTGAAGCAGCAAAAATATTAAAAGAGTTAAAAGTGCCTTTTATTATACATCAGGCTAAATATTCTATTTTAAACCGTTGGGTAGAAGATCACCTTTTAGATACCCTGGAGGCGAACGACCTGGGCTGCATTGCCTTTTCACCACTGGCTCAAGGCATGCTTACAGACAAATACCTAAAAGATATTCCTAAAGATTCCAGAGCTGCCAAAAACTTTACTTACCTTGATACTGACGTGGTAAAGCAAAATATGGAAAAAGTGAAACCTCTTGCAGAATTAGCTCAGCAGAGGGGTCAAAAACTTTCTCAGATGGCCATAGCCTGGTTGCTTACTCGTAAGCAAGTAGCTTCAGTACTTATTGGCGCTAGCTCTCCGGAGCAGCTCAAAGAAAATGTGCTAGCTTTAGAGCAACCCAATTTTACAGAAGAAGAATTACAATTAATCGATAAATATTCGCTTTAAGCGCATGAGAGTTTATTCTGCTACAGAATAACTAATAGAGACAACAATGGCAAAGAGGGATCATCAGGGAGAGCTTAAAAATAAAAAAGCCCTGAAAACCACACTTATTGGTATTATCATCAGTGCTTTTTTAGCCATTATTAAAGCACTTGGTGGCATTCTGGGTAATTCTTATGCATTAATAGCAGATGCCATAGAATCGGCCACCGATGTATTTACGTCCGCCATGATGTGGGTTGGCTTAAAGTGGTCTGCTAAACCACCAGACGAAAACCACCCTTACGGACACGGCAAGGCTGAAGCACTGATTTCTGTAGGCATAGGCATAGCACTTACATTTGCTGCCTATCTGATTGTAAAAGACAGTATACATCACATTATTGAGCCGCATAAAACACCTGCTCCTTATACCTTAGTGATTTTAATAGTGGTCATTATTACTAAGGAATTGCTATATCGGTTCGTACTAAAAACGGGTGATGAAATAGAAAGCGGCGCTGTAAAGGCGGATGCTTTTCACCACCGGAGTGATGCTATTACTTCTGCCGCAGCATTTATAGGTATTTCTATTGCCATTATTGGCGGTAAAGGATATGAAAAAGCAGATGACCTGGCAGCACTATTTGCAGCGGTATTTATACTCATTAATGTATACCACATCATTAGGCCGGCCATAGGAGAATTATTAGATGAATCTATGGATCCGGAGCTTAATGAAAAGATTATAAATATTACAGAAGGTGTTCAAGGGGTAATTAAAGTTGAAAAATGTAACCTTAGAAAGATGGGTTTAATGTATCATGTAGACCTCCACATCTGGGTAAACTCTACTATAAGTGTGGAAGATGGGCACAGAATTGCCCATGATGTAAAAGATACCGTTCAACATGATTTACCTCAAGTTTTAGAAACAATGATACATGTAGAACCGGCTAAAGAAAACGGTCTACCACTTACAATTAAAACTTAGAATCTTTAAAAACCACCCAAATAGACTTTAAAAGTGGCTGCTAAAAGGATTTTATAATTCCACTATTCGTGTAATTTTTCCCCACTTTTAAAGTATCTCTCAACGCTTAAGCATCAGTTTAAGTCATTTTACCGACAAATCTTACATTTGGCACAATAATTTCAGAGGAGTGTTGAAACCTAACAACCACGACTATGGAAAAATCTGAATTACTATTCACGATAAATGAAACCGTAAGTGCAAGTGAAACCCTAGCTACCCTTAGTTCTAACCAATGTGAATACATGGACTGCCTGGGTATGGCTATAGATTGTGCAGATGCCGGCATGATGTTAAACATGAAGCTGTCTGAAAACAAAACACCAAGAACGTTAATAAAACAGTTCAGTCAAATATGTACTGACCTAGCTAAAAAATGTGATAAATACAACGGGAAGGAAGTCAACGATACTAAAAATGTTTGTTTAAAAAGTGTTAAGGCCTGCCAGCTTTTCCTTGAAGAAGAGCTACACCCAGACCACTATTTCCTTTCACCACTTTCTTCTACTCCATTAATGACCGCCTGAACCGAATTCATCTATTAACCTATACCTTTCATTAGAGGTCATATAGCCTAATAACCACATTTATGACTTTTACAGTTTCGATTATAAAGGGGAATCACTTTTTAGTGACCCCTTATAATCGGATCTACGCAAAATATTGATCATTACTGTATTTTTTTTGAAAATAGTTGCCCCTTTTTCTCAACTTTCACCCCCATTTGCATGTTTGGATTTAGTATATTGATATAGCCCTCTGTTTATGCAGGGTAAGCTGATCAAAAAAAGCCTTTTTAGAAATACTACTCATTTTTAAAAATGTTTTAACCAAATAAAAACGCTATGAATAAACAGAAAGAAGAAGCCTTTCAGCAAATTATGGACTATGCGAGGAAGCTCAAAAACCAATCACTTGACCTTAGGTCTAAGTTGACCTCATTGGTTCTTTATACTGAAGATGTAGATGATGTGAGCCAGGAAGAGAAAAATTGTGTATTGAGCATTTGTGAAATCATAGCCAAAAAGAACAATGAGCTGATATTCACAGAAGAAAAATTAGAAGAAGTAATACAACAGTTAACCAAAGGCGAAAGTGTGAATAGCCACAACTATTCTCATTTTAACCATTAATCATAATTTATGGAAGAGCTATGCTTTCTCTGGCAGATAGCGCCAATAACGTCTGGGTACGTGCTTTAAATGAAGCTTTAGGTTGGTTCTTTCTACTATTGAGGTGGCCTTAAAGTAGCTCTTCCATAATAATTCAAATTCCTTTTCCTCTTCAGCAAGCACTGACCTGCGTACTTTGTTACGTCCCTCCCACTGAGCATCTTCCAGCTTTACCTCTATCACCTCCTGTTGATCATAATAAATACCATATTGTCTTTTAGTATCATAAATGAGCCAATGCTGATTTCGGTATCGCTCCTTAAAATGCGGTGCTAGCAGCGTTACCACATCAAAATCAGGAACTATTGTAGCGGCATACACCTCATCACTAGTCTTTTGAAACCTTACAAAAGCATGCATTCGGTGTATTTCTCGGTTTATCTTTTTCACAACCTGAGAGACTTCCAAAACATCATTATTTGAAAAGTCACTTTCAATATTTCTTTGAGATTTTAAGGCGTAGGATATATATCTAAAAAGAACCATTTCTATACCCTTCTGCTCCGAAAGCCAACATTTATAAATGCTATTAACACCATGTGCTGATAGCTTCTTTTTTAAGCCTGCAAGCACCCTTCTAGACTTGTCAGCATCGGTAGTCACTTTCCTTTTATCAGCAAACAAACTTGGTTGAAGATTTTTCTCACCACAAATATCGTCAGGTAGTATTTTAAGGTCATAGATCTCAAAAATGGAGGTCAAAAACCCGTCAAAAGTATTGTCATGGATATAGATCATGCTCAAAAAAGGGTTAATTGATTTCTCTTTTCACGAGCAGCCAGAGCCATTTTAATCTTATCAGGATCACTTGAAACCATACCCAAAGGCCTACCTGAGACTTCAATGAAATATTGAGCCCTGTTCATGGCCACGCCTATCTTTTTTAAATGCTCATAGCCCAACCGCCTGAACTTTCTGGCCTTTATAATCATATTAACAGACTTCACTCCCACGCCTGGTATCCTGAGCAGCATTTCACGTTCTGCCGTATTTACATTTACCGGAAAAAGGTGCATATTCCTCAGAGCAAACATCATTTTAGGATCCATAGTTAAGTCGAGCTGCTGATGCTGTTCATTCACAATTTCATCAACTGTAAAGCCATAGTACCTTAGCAGCCAGTCTGCCTGGTAGAGCCTGTTTTCCCTTATCAAGGGCGGAGCTTTTAGGGCAGGCAGGCGATTATCATCACTTATAGGAATATAGCCTGAATAGTACACCCTTCTCAGTTTCTGATCTGAATAAAGATTATTTGCTAAGTGTAAAATATCAAAATCACTTTCTGGACTCGCCCCCACCACAAGCTGTGTGCTCTGGCCTCCGGGAGCAAACTTAGGAGCGTTCTTAAACCTCCTTTTTTCGTCATTATAAAGGCTTATTCTTCCCGTAAGGTAATTCATAGGAGTGTACACCGAAGTATGATTCTTCTCCGGAGCAATCTTCTTTAATGACCTTTCGGTAGGTATCTCCAGATTAACACTCAGTCGGTCAGCATACAGTCCGGCCTCCTCCATCACCTCTTCACTACAACCAGGGATAATTTTAAGATGAATATAGCCATTGAAATGATGCTCCGTTCTTAATGATTTTGCTATTCTAATTAGCCTTTCATTAGTGTAGTCAGCATTTTTGAAAATGCCTGAACTAAGAAACAGTCCTTCTATATAATTTCGCTTATAAAAGTTAATAGTCAGATCTACCACCTCCTTCACTGTAAAAGCGGCTCTGGGCACATCATTACTTTTACGGCTTACACAATACGCGCAGTCATAAATACAATAATTGGTAAGCAAGAGCTTTAATAAGGAAATACACCGACCATCTTCAGTATAGCTATGACAAATACCCATCTTAGAGGTATTGCCCAGGCCATTGGCTGTGTTTTTTCTATTACTACCGCTGGAAGCACAACTGACGTCATACTTAGCCGCATCAGCCAATATTTGTAGTTTTTCGTTAGTAGAGAGTTTCATCAGAATCAAAATTACTAACTATTTTAGTATTTACTACATAATTTAACGAAGGTTTTTATTAGAATAACAGTTAGCTTTGCAGCTATGAAACTGGCCAAACTCAACGGAAAAGCAGAGATATTCCACAGCATACAGGGAGAAGGAAAGAATATAGGGAAGCCGAGTATTTTCGTGAGGACTTCGCTTTGTAACCTACATTGCCGCTGGTGCGATACTGATTACACCTGGAACTGGGAAGGCACACCCTTCACCCATGACTATGATAGTTTACCGGGCTATAAAAAGTATAAAAAATCAGAATACATAGAGGAACTTGAGCTGACAGATATAATTTCTATCCTAAAAGACATACCCTGCAAAAATCTGGTACTTACTGGCGGAGAACCCCTACTACAGCAAACCGAGCTGAGTGAACTCATGGCTGCCTTACGAAAACTAGATTCTGGTTACTGGTTTGAAACTGAAACCAATGGCACCATAATACCAAATGCTAAATTTGATGCGTTTATCAATCAATATAATGTTTCTCCCAAGCTTTCAAATTCAAATAACCCTCAGAAAATAAGAGAAAAAGAAGAAGCATACCGTTTCTTCAGTAAGAACGAAAAGGCCGTTTTCAAATTTGTAATAGCTACAGATGAAGATTTAGATGAGGTAAAAAGATTGATTTCTGATTACAGTATCAATTCGCAAAAAGTATATTTAATGCCTGAAGGCACCACCAGAGAAAAGCTCAATGCCAAGCAACAATGGCTCATAGAAGAATGTAAAACCCTGGGCACTAACTATACTGACAGACTGCACATACATATTTATGGCAATAAACGCGGCGTTTAAGTTCCATAAAATATAGGCACCAGAAAGGTCACTACTCCCCAAAAAAGCAGGCATAAAATACCTCCTACTTTCACAAAGTCAGAAAACCGATAGTTACCCGGCCCATATATCATGGCATTAGTCTGATAGCCTACGGGAGTGAGAAAACTGGTATTAGCACCAAAAAGAATAGCTATTATCAGTGGCTCTGGCGCCATGGATACACTCGCTGCTACCTTAATGGCTATTGGCACCAACAGCACGGCAGTGGCCTGATTAGACACTATACCAGTAAAAAGCACTGTGAATAAGAAAAGCACCGAAATAACAAAGCGAGGGTGAGTACCCCACGCCAAATGAGTAATAAAATCTGCGACCAGCTGATCAGCACCTGTTTTAGACATGGCTGTACCAAGAGGAATAAGACCGGCTAACAGAAAGAATACTTTCCATTCTACATTTTCATAGGCCTTTTTAAAAGAGATGCATCTGGTAAAAACCATAACAATAACCCCTAACCAGGCACTGATTAAGATAGGCAGAATATTGCTGACCGCTAACAATATTACACCGAACAGTATGAAAACTGACATCACCAACTTATCCCTCCGATACAGATGCTTTTCAAGACTTTTGCGCGCCATGCGCTGTATAGTCACCCAATCTTGTCGAGAATACAAGCTATCTTCATAATCTATAGCTCCCTCCATCAGCAATATATCTCCTGCACTGAGCTTATGATCCATCATTTTCTGATGACCAATAAAACCGCTTTTACGCACCGCCAGCGGTACAGCGTTATAATATCTTAAGAAACTTATATCCTTAATCTTCTGATCCAGCAAATTAGAATTTGGAGTTATCAGCGCTTCAAATAACAACGTACGCTTGCCCTTCTTCTCTCCTTCTAAGCGTTCATGACTCCTGATTACAAGATCCTTGTCTTTATCTAACCTCAAAATCTCATGAATGTTAGTTTTTATAACTAAAATATCTCCTTCTTTTATTTTATCTACTTGCAGAGTGGGTAAAGTGGCATTTTCCCTGATGATTCTGAGTATATTAAAATTTTCTGCATCTGATAATTTTAGTGTATTCATTAACGGCTTACCTATGAGGGCTGAACCGGAAACAATTTCTACTTCAGTGAGATAATTTTTCACTTCTACCTCACCATCCATCAGCTCCATTTTCTCCCTTTTTCTCTTAAGCATAAACCTGCCTACAAAGAGCATATACACTAACAGTACTACAAATAAAATAGCTCCTAATAAGGTCAGGTCAAAAAGGCGAAACCTCTCAATGCCATAGCCCTGACTTATAGAATTAATCAGAAGGTTAGTAGAAGTACCTATCATGGTAGAAGCTCCACCTACCATGGCCGCAAAAGACAACGGCATTAGCAGCAGACCGATATTGAGATTAGAGCTTTTAGCAATTTTATAGGCCACAGGTATGAACACGGCTACCACGGCAGTAGTATTAATAAAGGCCGAAGCCACCGCTGCAGTAACCATTAATACCACCAGCGCCCACCACTCTTTATTACCGGTAATCTTTATTATTCTATAGCCCAGAGCATCTACCGCTCCAGTATTTTTAAGCCCTTCGCTGAGAATTAGAAGTGCCAGTACAGTAAGCGTAGCACTATTACTAAAGCCAGCGGTGCCCTCCTCTAGCGTGAGTATACCCGTAACCATAAGTACCACCATCACCAGCATAGAGGTAACGTCTACCGCCACCCAACCTGTGACAAACAATACTAATGCTATCCCCAGGATAACAAATAGCATAATAATTTCTATACCCACTATTTACGTAGTAACTTTTTCTGAAATTTGAAATAACGCAAAGTACCATAAATAGCAAGCCCTACACCGGCTAGTAAAAACAATAGGGAAAGCACTGTAAATAGTACTGACACATAAAATTTAAAAATAAAGGCACTTATCCCTAACAAAGCCAGAGCTGCCCGATAGTATGACATCAGCGTTCTCTCATTGGCCATTTGAGTCCTTATGCGTGCAAAATAATGCCTGTGATCCCTCATCTTTTTAAAGGTAACAACCTAATCTGACTTTATGATTCGTGAAAAATTGCTCTTCGAGAATCACATTTAATCAAACTCTGTTGAAAATTTGCTGTTAAATTATTTTATTATACTTCATTCAACTTAATAACCTATATAAACGCCTATATGTTCACTCAGATTTCTGACGCATCTAAAATAGTAGTAAGTAAACTGGAAGGTTGGTTAGACCAGCTAATCATTATGCTACCGAACTTGGTTATAGCCATTTTGGTAGTAGTCTCATTTTATTTATTATCAAAACTAATTGATCGCCTGCTTAGGAAAATCCTGCATAGATTGATGCAAAATGAGTCAGTGGTAAAGCTCATTTTATCTATTACTTCCTTTTTAATAGTAATGATTGGTTTTACCGTTGCCTTAGGTGTGCTTAAGCTGGATAAAACGGTCACTTCCATGCTAGCGGGTATAGGAGTGATAGGCTTAGCTTTGGGTTTCGCATTTCAGGATGCCGCCGCTAATCTGATATCAGGAGTGATTATGGCAGTACAGAGCCCTATTAACGTAGGTGATATTATTGAGTCTAATGATATCTTTGGCACAGTTAAAAGCATTGGCCTGCGAGCCACCACCATATATGATCCTCAAGGGCAGGATGTGGTAATTCCCAATCGCCTTATATTTCAAAACCTATACAGGCACTACACTATCAACGGACAGCGAAGGGTTGATTTAAGTTGTGGTATATCTTACGGTGATGACCTGGACAAAGTGGAGCGCATAAGTATAGAAGCCATTAAAAAAATAACATTCTTACAAGTAGGTAGAGATGTGGAGTTTTTCTATAAAGAATTTGGTGACAGCTCCATCAATTTTGTGATCAGGTATTGGGTAGACTTCCGTAGGCAACCGGACTATTTAAAAGCTCAGAGTGAAGGCATCAAAAATCTTAAAAAGGCCTTTGATCAAAATGATATTACCATACCGTTCCCTATCAGGACATTAGATTTTGGTATAAAAGGAGGAGAAAAGCTCTCTGAGGTAATGAACAAAGGATAAGCCTTTCTCCTATATATTTTACTTTTTCAGGTATCTGCTAAAATCCTTAAAGTTAAGTGGGTTAGAAGCTATACCGATCTGAAAAACATCCAGCGTGTGTCTAAAATTCACATTATAATAATCTTGCCCGTGGTAGTATTTGGCAAAAAATGACACTTCAGCCAACCACTCAGGATAGTAGAAATAAGTTACCTCTGTAATCAACCTTTTGGAGATATCTGCCGGTGAGTTGCCACCCATATTACCGAAAATCCAGCCGGCATGCATCCTGAAACGGGATCGGGAGAAGAAATTATCTTTACGCTTACCAAAAGGTATTCTGTAAATGTTATACGTACCAAAAAGGCGATAAACACCATATAGCTCATTGATTTCTGGCAAATACCACTTAGTAGGATAAAACCTAAAAGCTAATTTTAAGTTGCTTATAAAATCAATATCATCTCTTTTACGATTTTTAAACGTAGAAATACCTGCTTCCAAATATTCTACTGAAAAATTACCCGCCTTCAAGTCTATCTGATCAGTAGCATTACCAAGGCTATCTTCTTTATAAAAAGGATCGTTTTGCCCATTAGAATGGTGCCCTGCGGAGACCTCCCAATAAGCATGATCAAAAAGCACCTTACTCAGGAACGAGTTATCCCACTTAGGCATTTCTCTATAATAGGTAAACACAGGGTTATAAGAAGGCGTATAAATGGGAAACGAATAATCATCATGAATTCTTAAGGTAAGATTGAGGTTAAGCTCCAATGCCCAGTTTCTAGCACTTTTCTTTAAAAAATAGCTACCAGAAAACCTGGCTTCTGTAATTAATGGATCTAAGTTACCTAACCCTTGAAAAAAGGTAAGATAGGTAAGCTTTCTATCGGCATAGATTAGTGGTAAAAATACGGTTTCTTCCTCCTGCTCGGTAGTATCAGAAATAATAGGCTCTTGCCCTCTGGCAATGAGTGAACATGCCAGCAGAGCCATTAATAAAAGTTTTTTCATTATACGTTTTCCTCGTTCTTATTCTTTTTAAGAGATAGTGATAATATGATAAGTCCTAATATGGCCGCCAGAAATGAAGCAATGAGAATTGATATCTTAGCCACATCTATAACCTCACCATCTTCAAACGCCAGGTTGGTAATAAATAAAGACATAGTAAACCCAATACCAGCCAGCATAGCTGTACCAGCCAAGGCGCCCCAGTTAGATCCTTTAGGCAATTGACCTAAGCCTAGCTTTATCGCCAGCCAGGAGAAAAAGAATACTCCAACTAATTTACCTAGCACCAAACCAATCATAATACCATGACCGGTATCACTGGTAAATACATCTGTCCAGCCCGGCTCAAAAGCCACCCCGGCATTAGACAAGGCAAACAATGGTATAATAAAAAAGGCATTAAAACCACTCAGACTATTCTCTAAACGCAGCAACGGCGAGCGGGTAGCAATGGTGTAATCTCTGATCTCATGAACTATATCTAGTTGTTTTTTATCTTTAAGGGCACTTTTATGATCCAGGTCAGTATTCGTAAGCTCATCAAGCTTCTCCTCAGTTTTCTTTTTAAAAGTCTTAGTGCCCATCTTCACTTTTACTGGTATGGCCAACGCCAGCAGCACCCCTGCTATGGTAGCATGCACACCACTCATGAGAAATGCTACCCAAAGCACCACTCCTAAAATAAGGTAGATAGCTATATTTCTAACTCCTAAATAGTTAAGCGCAAAAAGCACCACCATTACTCCACCACCTATACCCAGGCTTATCCATGATATATCAGAACTATAAAAAAGAGCGATTACCAGTATAGCCCCAATATCATCTACAATAGCCAAAGCGGTAAGGAAAATCTTCAGCGCCGGAGGCACCCGCTTACCTAGTAGAGCAATAATTCCTAATGTATAGGCTATGTCAGTAGCCATAGGCACACCCCAGCCGTTACTATGCTCACCGCCAGCATTAAAAAACACATAAATTAAAGCAGGTACAGCCATTCCACCTAAGGCTGCCATTACCGGCACGGTAGCATTCTTTAAATCTGCCAGCTCCCCTACTAAAAACTCCCGTTTCAACTCAAGCCCTACTACAAAGAAAAAGATCACCATAAGTCCGTCATTAATCCAATGATGCAGTGATCTATTGATGCCAAATTCCTGACTGGCTATTACATATTTTTCTTCCCAAAAATGTTCGTAAGCTTCCGCCCATGAACTATTCATAATCGCCACGGCCACTAGCGTAGCGAGTATTAGCAAAAGCCCTCCTACGGTTTCTCTATCAGCAAAATTTTTAGCCGTAGATTTCACATAATCCACAGGGGTAGTACCCACATGTTCTTTCATATTATATCCTTAGTTATTTTTAGTTAGAGGTCTTTTTCCAGATAGAGAACATCAAGTATAAGCCGGCTGCCACTGTGAGTAGCACCACCACCATAATACCTATTTTAAATCCGCTTAATTTTGACGTATAGCTTTTACTTTCCTCTATCTCTTGCTCAGTTGGCTCCTGATTTAAATTGGCCTCATGTTTTTCAATTTCTGCTCCTCCAGCGGCTCCGCTATTCACTCCAGATACACGATTAGGTGCCGAGGACTCATTTTTTATATAAGCCAAAATGTCCAGAATATCTTCTTCTGATAAGTACCTGAAGTCAGGCATTACCGTATTATTATAACTTTTATACAAGAACTGCGCGTATTCATCTCCCTGGCCTATCACAGTTTGTGAACTTTCTATAAAATCAAAAAGCCAAGGTAGTGGCCTTCTATCGGTAACACTACTTAATGACGGACCTGTTTTCTGCCTACTAAATTCATGGCATTCGGCACACTGATCGCTAAAAAGCTTTTGCCCATGTACTACAGCTTCTTTATCTGTAGGTATGGTAGCATCAGTCTGTGCTTTGTAATAGTTTATAGTTTCTGGCACTTCTGACTTTTGTGCTTGTAGATTTATATTAAAAGCCAATAATGTTAATATCAATATAGCTATCCGGTTCATCTCCTCTTCAGTTTAGTTATTCATTTAATAAGCATTATGAATAAATTTTATGCCATCTCACGCATGTCACTCAGAGGCAATATTGGTCGCTCATCACATATTTAAGGTGTGAATAATAGTACACTTTACGTGTATATGCTTACCCATAAAATTCTGAATAAAGCCTCCCAACATCAATTAACAACTGGTTTACTATTTGAACATGATAGTAATTAACATCACTGAAAAAAACATATATGAGCTTGAAGATTTCGGATACTGAAGATTTCACAGTGGGGATAAAACACCTCATCAATCAAGAGCTGACTACGTCTTACGAGGCTATTGAGAAAATGACGCCTGACACCAGGCATGACGTGATACACAGCTCACGAAAATCTTTCAAAAAAATCAGAGCCATACTCCGACTAATAAGGGAAAAAACAGGGAAGCAAGAGTACAAAAAGCAAAATACACTCTATCGTGACCTTGGACGCCAGGTCTCTGACTTGCGTGATTCTACTTCTATTATTGAAGTACTTCAAGAATTGAGGACAAAACATGCCAAGGAACTGGAGCCCAATGCCTTTGAGCAACCGCTGGATTCTCTTCAATACTATAGAAGGCAAGCCACAAAAAAGCAGCTCGATATAGAAGACCGCCTCGGCACCATTAAAAGTACGCTACATGATCAGCTTAAAGCTTCCGAAGATTGGATTCCTGAAATTGAATCTTTTGCTGATCTGGCTCCTAACCTAAGACGCGTTTATAAACGAGGTAAAGAAGGATTGGCCAAGTCAATAGAAAGTAAATCGCCACAGGATTTTCATGAATGGAGAAAAAGATCTAAATACCTCAGGTATGAAATGGAAATTCTCAGGAGGATATGGCCCAAGCCCATGAAAGCACTGGCAAAGGAGCTGCACACCATTTCAGACTATTTGGGAACTGACCATGATCTATACGTGCTTACAGAAAAAATTAATAACTCAGATGTTCAATTTAAGAGCAATACAGAAAAAAGTATTTTAATAGCACTTATAGAACACCAAAGACAACAGTTGCAGGAATACGCCATATTGAAGGGTAAAAAATTCTACAGTTTTCATAGCAATCATTTTATAGAATTTCTTGAAAATGCCTGGAACCTGCATCAAAAGCGGAAGAAAAAGGATAGTCTGCTCAAACAAGCGGTTTTAATTCATTAATATGAATTTCATGAAAATCACCGCACTCTAATGGTATGATTTTCGTTTATATAATAGTAGAATTAAATAGAGATAACTTTAAAATGCTAAGACTATGATAATCGACATTAGAAATCACTTCAAAAAAATACCTCAAACCTCTAAGTATTTCTCTACAAAAGAGATTGAAGAAAGAGTAGATAAGGTTTTAAGTTATATGAAAATGGAAATAGCTGCCAGAAAAGTAGCATTAAAACAGTCCAAGTAAGAGATTATAATCTCTTATTTGGACTTTTAATTTCAATGAGTAAAAGAAGTGCTATTAATTATAAATTACTCTTTAGGAAATTAATTACTCCCCCCATTAACAACACCTCTTGCTGTCTGGAACTGATATTATAAGTCAGTTCTATTTCTTTGTTTTTAGTCTCATTTTTGGCTACAACCGGCTTGTTGTTTTTAATAGCCTCTCTCAACCCTTCTATTACTATCACATCATTCTCCTCTATACCCTCATAATCATCAGGATTTTTAAATTCGAAAGGCACTATACCAAAGTTAATCAGGTTTTGCCAGCCTATTCTAGCATAGCTTTTAGCTATAACCGCCTTCTGCCCTAAAAACCTGGGAGCAAGAGCCGCATGTTCTCTGCTAGAGCCCTGAGCATAATTTTCTCCACCTATCACAATATGTCCTTCAAATTCTTCTTTAGCCTTAATAGACTTTTCATGAAACTGCTTATCCACTACATGATAGGCATATTTACTAATCTCTGGAATATTACTTCTGAGAGGTAATACTTCAATACCTGCTTTTAATATCTCATCAGTAGAAATATTATCACCCATTTTAAGAATTACAGGCACACGTACTTCTCCTTCCAAGCCAGGAAACTCTGGAATTGATTTTATATTAGGGCCTTTAGTCAGTTCCACTTCTTCTCCTTCTTTAGCAGGAGATATAAGCATTTGGGTATTCACTATAACCTCTTTCGGCTCCTGGTATTTAGGGTACTTCATAGAATACTCCTGCGCCAAATCACGCGGGTCAGTTATCTTGCCAGTAAGTGCGGCGGCGGCGGCTGTTTCAGGACTACAAAGGTACACCTGATCATCATCAGTACCGGAACGGCCGGGGGAAATTTCTAGGCATAGTCCGCAAGCTGATTTTACCCGATGCAGGCGCCTGCCCCATACCTATACAGCCCATACAACCGGTCTGGTGAAATCTTGCTCCTGACTGCACCAGGTTAGCCAATGAGCCTTTGGCTGTCAGGTTTTGAATCACTTGTCTGGTAGATGGATTGATATCTAAAGAAAGCTCAGGGTTAACTTCTTTATCTTTAATAATTTCACTCACTACCCAAAAATCACGCAGGCCAGGATTAGCTGAGCTACCTATTACTACCTGAGATACTGGCTTACCAGCCACTTCACTCACTGGCACTACTTTACCAGGGCTACTTGGGCAAGCTATTAAAGGCACTAATTCTGAAAGGTTAATTTCTTCATCAGCATCATAAGTAGCACCTTCATCCGCCTTGAGTTCTTGCCATTCATCGCCTCTACCCTCTGATTCCATAAAGAATTTAGTTCTTTCGTCTGAAGGAAATACCGTGGCAGTGGCTCCCAGCTCAGTACCCATGTTGGCTATCACATGCCTATCCCAGGCACTGAGTTCTTTCACGCCTGGTCCATAATATTCAAGTATAAAATTTCGTCCTCCTTTTACATCATAACGCCTGAGCATTTCCAGCACCACATCTTTAGCACTTACCCATTCAGGTAAGCTACCCGTAAGCTTTATGCCCATGATCTTTGGCATCTTCACATAATAGGGTTTGCCTGCTGCTGCCAGGGCTACGTCTAACCCACCAGTACCTATGGCCAGCATTCCCAGGCCTCCACCGGCGCAAGTATGGCTATCAGAACCCAGAAGGCTCTTGCCAGGCACGCCAAAGCGCTCCATATGCACTGCATGGCTTATTCCATTGCCAGGCCTGCTGTACCAATAGCCAAATTTTTTAGCTGCCGATTGAAGAAAGAGGTGGTCATCGGCATTTTTAAAGTCAGTTTGTAACAGGTTATGATCTACATACTGCACGGCCACTTCGGCCTGAGTATCTCCTAAGCCTATGGCCTCCAGCTCCAGCATAACCAGGGTGCCAGTTGCATCCTGCTGAAGTACGTGATCTATTCTTAAGCCTATTTCCTGACCGGGAGTCATTTCACCGCTCAAAAGGTGGGATTTTATCAGCTTCTGCGCTGCGCTAAGAGGTTGGTCCATAATTTATAGTAGTTTAGATTCATTACTACTATAAAAGCAAACAGGCTGAAAAATTGTTTTCAGCCTGCTCCATTAATATAAGGTTTTATATATTTTTTTGCTACATCACTTTTTCGATAACTCCGCATGCTACCCTTTTACCAGCAGCTCCTGAAGGCTGAGATTCGAAATCATCAGCTCCACCATGTATGATAAGTGCTTTGCCTACTATGTTGGTACTGTCAGCACCGCCAATAGTCCAGCCGGTAATAGTCATAGTAAGTACTCCTGTACTATCCTCTCCTACTTCCATATTATCTATATCACCAGCATGAAACTGCATATCTACTGGTCTATTTCCATGCTTTACATCAGTAGGGTTCCAGTGGCCACCAGCTGATTTAGCATCTGCCGCACTACAGTCTCCCTTCTCGTGTAAATGTACTGCATGCTCTCCGGGTACTGCATGGTTAACCGTAAGTTTGAAAGTTACAAGGCCTTCACCCAGATCAGTAAAGGTGGCTTCACCATTCAATTTACTATCGCTGGCAGGGTTTATTACTGCTTTAGCTTGCATCATTACCTTTTCTGGTGCCGAGGTTGATGTGCTTTCTTCTGCTACATCAGTAGAGTCATCATCGTTAGCCTCTTCTCCACTTTTGGAAGGCCCGCATGATACAAAAACAGCAGATCCTAAAAGAATTGCAAATGCATATTTTGTAATTTTCATAGCTAGTTTGGTTGGTTAAACAATTTAAATTATCTGGTATGTAATTTCACATATAGTAGAGAAACTTCTACGTTAATCTACTATTTGTTCGTAGGCATCAGAATGTTCAATCACGTGCTTTACAAAAGGACATGTAGGCTTTACTATCATATCTCTTTCCTTAGCATAATCCAAGGCCGCCTCTACCAAATGCTTGCCCACACCTAACCCCTGAGATGCCTCAGGAACGTGCGTAGATATATAATCAAGATGTTTTTCATCTATCTGATCATAGTTAAGCACAGCAGTACCGCCCTTTACTTTTATGTAGAATAAGTGATTGATAATATCGTGTTGAACATTAAGATTATTCATAACAGATTTTATTTAGTGACTAATTTCTCACCTTTATAGTGCAAATCATAGTCCATCTGGCTAGCTTTTATTACTTCATAGGCTTTTTCTTTGCCATAAATTTCAGCAATTTCAGTTTGGTGATCTTCTTCACCTGGCATTTGCTTATAAGTAAGGAAGTAATGTTTCAGTCTATTGATCAAAGAATCAGGACAATCTTCTAAAGAATGCCAATCTTGGAATACCTCATCTCCTTTAAGGATAGCAATGATTTTATCATCAGCCTCTCCTCCGTCTATCATACGGAAACCACCGATAGGTATAGCAGGCACAAGAATATTTCCTTGAATTATATTTCTTTCTGTAAGCACACAAATATCTAATGGGTCACCATCACCGATAATATTTTCTTTATTAGTGGCTCCCATACATAAAGAAGCTACCTGCTCTGCACAATACGTTTGAGGCACAAAACCGTATAACGCAGGAACAATGTTTGAGAATTTTTGAGGTCTGTCTACTTTTAAAAAGCCAGATGCTTTATCTATTTCATATTTAACAGAATCAGCAGGAGTCATTTCTATAAAAGCGTTTAAGACTTCTGGGGCCTGCGTACCAGCAGAGATACCATGCCATGGATGAGACATGTAAGGTTTAATACTATCGGACATATTTGCCATTTTTTAAAATTTAAGATTCTAACGTAATGTATTTTTGATTGTTTAGTCTAAATGGGTTAAATTATTACAATAATAATCTTTAGCTCACTTATCGGAAAAAAAAGTGTTTAAACGATAAATATTTTTATTGCCTCAAGTGAGTTTATTTTTTATAAGATTTGTTGGTTAGTTTAGCGACACAATTTGCAATTTAAACTACAGTATAAATATAGAGGAATGAAAATAAAACTAGTATTCATAATTTTTTGCATGGTTGGTTACAGTGTATCAGCTCAAACCCTTGATGATCAGTTTGCGAACCTAAAAGAAAACTCTGGAACATACAAAAGTTATAAAGTAATAGAACAAACGGAATTAGCCGATTTTTGGAAAGTAGTCCAGGATTCTGTGAGTCAATCTAAGCAAAAATTATCAGAAGCGAATACTCAAATCACTAACCAGCAGAGCGAAATCTCGAAACTAAAAACCACCATTACGGAAAAGGATGAAGCCATTGGTGCTAAAGATTATTTAGCCACACATATAGAAGCGCTAGGCATAGACATAGAAAAAGAAAGCTTTAAAATCATAACCTACACAATTATAATTGCGTTATTAGTAGCTCTTGGCATTATTATTTACAAGTATAAAGACAATAATAAGGTGGCCAAAAAGAAAACTGGAGACTATGACAGACTCCACGAAGAGTTTGAAGAATACAAACGAAATGCGCTGGAAAAACAAATGAAACTGCGCAGAGACCTTCAGACAGAGCGAAATAAATTAGACGATATTAGAAGTAACTAACTCTAGATGAAAAAAAGCTTATTTACCCTCACCCTGTTATTTTTTATAGCAGGGTTTTGTAATGCCCAAAATCAGCCAGTGCCTGATTATGTTACTCAGCAGCAATTTCCTGACAGCGTGCGTCAAATGCAGCTCACAACCACTGCAGGAGCTAAAATCACTTTTGAAGAGATAATAAAGAAGCACGAAGGCAAGAAAGTATTTTTAGACTTCTGGGCCAGCTGGTGTAAAGATTGTTTAGCTGGCATGCCTGACCTTAAAGAGCTGATGGGCAAAACAGATGATAATGTAGAATATGTATTCCTTTCTCTTGACCGAGAAGAAGATAAATGGCTAGCCGCTCTTGATAAATACGAGTTAGTGGGTGATCATTATTGGTTAAACCAAGGTTGGAAAAACGAACTGACTAATTACATTAATTTAGACTGGATTCCCAGATACGTTATTCTGGATGAAGAAGGTAATGTAATAATGCCAAAAGCCATTAAAGCTAAAGATAAGCAGGTAGAGGCTATTTTACTGAAATAAAAATTAAAGAAAGCATTTTCTAGCAGGCCGCTTAAAGGAGTTTTAACCCACTCTTTTAAGCGGCCTTTTTTATTTAAACTCCTTATTCAGAACCAAAATTATATTCATACCTCAACCACACCGCTTATATAACTTATAATCTGACTTTTGTTCCGCAGCTTTATTATAAGCATTTTTGTTTACCCCTGTAACTACGCACTACTTTATTACTATTCATTTTCTAATTAACGAAAACTCTAATTATGAAGAAAATTTACTTATTGATAGCTCTTTTTTGCTTCAATATGCTAGCTTTTGCACAAGAAAAGTCAACGTATGATTACCACGAAGCCTTCTCACCTTCCTTTTATACTACAGGAGGTAACCTCTTCAGGAGTGCCGATGGCCGACCCGGAGCTGAATACTGGCAAAACAGTGCTGATTATAATATAGATGCCAAATTTGATCCTGCCACGCAAAGGCTAAGTGGAATAGTAACTATAGACTATACTAATGAAAGTCCTAATTCACTAGATCAGCTTTGGCTGCAGCTGGTACATAATGGCAATAAAAAGGATAGCCGGGGTGCCGCCATGCGAGGTTCTTTTGCAGAGGATGACGGCAGCAATGGCTTCACTATCAAAAAAGTAGAGATTCAACAAGGCACCAGCTGGGAAGAAGCAGACTTCCGAGTAATAGGAACACGCATGCACATCAGGCTAAAAGATGCAACCAAAGCTCAGGGTGGTAATATTAAAATAAGAATTGATTATGATTTTTTACTGGCCGAAAGAGGCAGATCCGGTTATATGGATTCAGAAAATGGTCAGATATTCGAAGTAGCCTACTGGTATCCTAGAATGTGTGTGTATGATGACCTCAGAGGTTGGAACACCTTACCGTTCCTTGGTAGTGGCGAGTTTTACCTGGACTATGGAGATATTGACTATACCGTGGCATTGCCAGAAGGTTACTTAATGGCTGGCTCAGGCGAGCTTATGAACCCAGAAGAAACGCTTACCAAGTCTGAACTTAAGCAATATGAAAAAGCCAAAACCTCTGACGAGACTGTAATGATCAGATCTGAGAAAGACCTGAAAAAATCGGCTACTCAAAAAGGTAAAGACGGCTGGGTAACCTGGCATTACACCATGAAAAATACACGCGATGTGGCCTGGGCTGCTTCTAAAGCTTTTATGTGGGATGCCGTTCGAGCCAACCTGCCTGATGGACAAACTTCTTTAGCCATGAGCTACTACCCAGTAGAGAGCGCTGGTGATAAAGCCTGGGGCAGAGCATCAGAATTTCTGAAAAGATCATTAGAAATCTTCTCTGAAAAATGGTTTGTGTACCCCTACCCTGCCGCCATTAATGTGGGTGGCCCTGTAGGTGGAATGGAATACCCCGGAATAACCTTTGATAGCTATAAAGCCACCGAATACACTCTCTTCTTACTTGTATCTCATGAAATAGGCCACAACTGGTTCCCTATGATAGTGGGCACTAACGAAAGAAGAGATGCCTGGATGGATGAAGGGTTTAACACTTTTATAGATATCTATGCGCATGAAGACTATAACAATGGTGAATTCTCTCCTAAAAGAGATGGAGAATATGCACCCGGCGGCGGCAACCCTACTGATGAAATTATACCAATCATCACTAAAGAAGGAGCTCAACCTGTAATGAGCAAGGCAGATGCACTCACTAGAGCCGATGTACACCCTTTAGAATACTTCAAATCTGCTTATGGGCTGGTACTCCTGAGAGAGGTGATCCTTACGCATGATCAGTTCGATTACGCCTTCCAAAAGTATACTCATGAATGGGCTTACAAGCACCCCTCTCCTGAGGACTTCTTTAGAATAATGAACAGCTATACTGGCGAAGAACTCAACTGGCTCTGGAAAGGCTGGTTCATAGAAAACTGGAAGTTAGATCAAGAGCTGATAAAAGTAGATAACTCTAAAGAGCAAAAGGAGATTACCATCAAAAACAATGAAAAAATGCCTATGCCTGTTTTATTAAAGGTAACATTGGCTGGTGGTGAAGTAAAGAACTACCACTTACCTGTAGAGGTATGGATGCAGGGAGATACCTACGTATTCAAAGAGGAGTATGGCAAAAACATCATAAAAGTAGAATTAGATGCTGAAAAGCAGCTGCCAGATGTAAACAGAGACAATAACACCTGGAGCGCCAAGTAAAGCAACACTCCTATAACTAACTCTACACTAGCCCTTTAACAAACCTGGATTATTTGTTAAAGGGCTTTTTTCATGCTATCATCCTGCACCTTATTCCTTTTCCACTTTCAGTTTTCCTTCCCTTTATATTCCTTTTAATCAAGCCATCAACTATAATATGTATATAATTTTCATTAAATTAACATACTCACCATTATACCTAAATTCCTGATATGAGTAAGACCAGCGTAACGGAAAGGAATGGATATAACTCTGAAAGTAGAGCTATATTCAATTTATCACCATTCCCTATGTTAGTGTTCGAAACAGAATCTCATAACATTATCAGAGCCAACCCTATCGCAGCTCAAAAATATGGATACACTACAGAAGAGTTTACTTCGCTAAAAATAACGGACCTCTTTACTCCTCTTGATAAGTTTAAATACATACACTGGCTTAATGACAACTCCCCTTCCAAAGAGGCTATTTGGAATCATACCAGAAAGAATGGCCAGTACTTCTATGCTAAATTAGTAGGCGAAGTATTTTATGAAGAAGATATAGAACTGGTTGCACTATTAATAAGAGATATAAGCGAGGAGATAAAACAAAAGGCAGAAATAAGAACACATGAAAAGATACTAACTGCCATTTCTGACATTAATTCGGTACTCATTAATAACACAGATCTGGAATCAGCTCTAGAGCAAAGCTTTGACATTATAGGTCATACCTTACAGGTTGACCGTGTCTATTTTCTTGAAAACCAGCCTTTTGACCAAATAAGCAATTGGAGTGCTTCTAAAACCGTAGAATGGAGATACAAATTAATCCCTTCTATCTCTCTGGAAAAAATACAGTATTACCAGGTGCCTCGCTTTGCCAATACCCTTCATAAAGGAAAAAAAATAGTGACAACTGTTTCTGAACTGATTGATTCTGACATTAAAAAATTTCTGGAATCAGAGGGTATAAAATCTATACTAATACTGCCTGTATTTTTAAAAAGCAAATTTTATGGAATAGTGTGTATTGATGACTGCGGTATAGAAAGATCATGGAAAGATAGCGACCTTAATTTTCTAGATACATTTGTAGAGTCTATAAGCCGCATTATAGAAATAAAAAACACTTTCAAAGAACTTCAACATCAAGAGAATAAATTCAAGTCATTAGTGCAGGAAGGCCTGGACCTTATTGCAGTGATAGATACAGATGGTAATTACCTCTATGTAACGCCCACTTCCATTTCAGGATTAGGCTACGAGCCAGAACAGTTTTATAGTCAGAATGTGTTTGACTATATACACCCTGAAGATTTAAAAATGATCAAGAATTCACTGTCAGAGTGTATTCATAAAAAGACAGTAACGGTTTCTCCCTACCGCTTTAAAGATGCTAAAGGTAACTGGAGATGGCTGGAGACCAAGCTCACGAACCTGCTTAATGACCCTGCTGTGGGCGGCATTCTTACCACTTCACATGATGTTACCAAAGACATAATGCATGCTGAAGAACTTAAAATGGCCAATGAAAGATACCGCCTGGCTTCTCTGGCCACCCAAGATCATATCTATGACTGGAACTTAAAAACAGGAGAAGTAATGCGAACTGGAGAGTCTCTTTCTAAAATATTTGGCTATCCTAAAGATGCAAAAATAGACAGCGACTTTTGGAAAGCGCACCTGCACCCTGATGAAGTAGAGCACTGTTATGAAGATTTGCAAAATAAGCTGAACGACAAAAAGTCCAAAAAATGTTTTCAGCAATACCGCCTAAAACGTGGAGACGGCACCTATGCCTATGTAATGGACTCTGGCTATATAGTACGAAATGAAAAAGGAATAGCTGTCAGACTCATTGGTGCTGTAAGAGACATTAGTGAAGAAATAAGAGAAAAAGAAGAAGAGCAGCTCATACTTTCTCTTTCCAGCTGCATAGGTCACCCTGGCTCTTTGGAAATCAGGCTTTATGCCGCTCTGGAAATATTGCTCCAGTTACCAGAAATTGAAGCCTGTGAAGCCTGGATCACCTCCATTGATAATAGCCAGATTAATATGGTGAGCTATGCCATTAAGGAAGAAAAAAACATACGATTTTATCAGAATTCTAATAATATCTCCTCTTTTAAATACGGAGAAGGACTTCCCGGCCATGTATGGGAAATCAAGAAAACTAAGCTATGGCGAAACATTCATGAAAACGCCAAATTTATTAGAAAAACATCGGCAGCCATGACTGGCTTAACTACCGCCCTGGGTGTACCCATTATTTATAATGATCAGTTTTTAGGTGCCTTCCTTCTGCTATCTAAAAGCAATAATGAAATACAGCAGCTAGAAAATCTTTTGTCTAATGTGGGTTCACAAATCGGAGCCGTGCTCAAGCATAAAATCACTGAAGATATATTCAATAACTTCTTTCATATTTCATCAGATTTACTCAGTATAATTGGTTATGATGGTCGGTTTAAAAAAGTAAACAGCACTTTCTATAAACTATTAGGCTATAAAGAAGATGAGTTAATTAATACACGAGTAAAAGACATCATTCACCCTGAAGATCTGCATACCTTCCAAGAGATGTTAGAAGCCTCCATAGAAAAAAACACTGATTATCAACGTGAAATAAGAGTACTGAGCAAAGACAAAAAAGTACTCTGGTTTCACAGCACCTCACAGGTAAAAAAAGAAGAACGTGTAATTTTTAATGTAGGAAAAGACATTACAGCTCAAAAAGAGGTAGAAATTAATTTACGCCAAGCCAATGAAAAGATTAAAAAGGCTCAAGAAATAGCTCAGCTGGGTTACTGGAGTAGAAAATTAGACGAAAACATTGCAGAATGGACCAAAGAGACCTATCAAATTTATGGTTTTCACCCAGGTGAATTTGTTCCCTCCAGAGAAAATATCACCGCCACTTTTCATCCTGCTGACCGCCATTTACTAGAAAAAGTACCTGATGCTGATTATGATTTTCAAAACCGCATTATTACTCGTGATAATAAAGTGAAGTGGGTGCACCAGCATATCAATGTAAAAAAGGACAAAGACGGCAAGCCATACCTTGTTGAAGGTACAGTGCAAGACATAACCAAGCAAAAAGAGTATGAGGAAGATCTTAGAATAAGTAAAGAGCGCTTTGAACTGGCTATGCGAGCCACAAACGAAATTATATGGGATTGGGATCATAAGACCGGCCACATACAAAGGAGCCCAACTTACGCAAAAATTCTTGGCTATCAGCTTGAAGAGGCTATGCAATCTATGGAAAACTCCTGGTATGCCATTATACACAGAGAAGACAAAGATGAAGTATGGAACTCCATAAACCAGGCCATGCAAGACGAAAACCAAACATACTGGCAGCAGGAATATCGCATACTTACCCTTAAAAAGGAAGTGACCTATGTTGTAGACAGAGGCTTCATTATAAGAGACGAGCAGGGCAACCCTATAAGATCGGTAGGCGCTATATTAGATGTTACTGAAAGCCGAAAATACCTCAGTGAGATCAAAAAACAGAACAATGCTCTTAAATCCATTGCCTGGATACAATCTCACCGCACCAGAGCCCCATTAGCAAGAATAATGGGGCTGGTCAATCTCATTAAAATGGAAAAAAACAATCCTGAAAACTTAGCTCAATTATTAGATCATATGATCCAGTCTGCTCATGACATGGATGATGTGATTAGAAAAATTCTTAAAAAAACGAATTTATAATTAATGAAGAGTTGCAGGTATCAGTAACCCGCTATGATGTAGTCTATACCAGAGCTTAGCAATTTATCCCAGGCTGCTTTCACCTCCTGATCAAATTCCTTATCATGTTTTTCAACAGCTTTTAGAAGATTATCTTTCCATAAAGCATAAAATCTGGGTTCTATGTTCATCTGATATCGGTTGTGGGTTTCCTGAATTCTGGAGAGCCCGGATTTACCCACCACATTTCCGCTAGCATAAAGGATCATTAGGTTTAATCCATGCCTTAAAAGCTTAAACTGCTGATCAAAATCTGTATTAGCAAATTTGGCTTTCACCTCATCACTACTTTGTAAAAACAAATTATAAAATGTTTCTACCAGATTACCATCTTTAAGACACCTACCATAGCTATCTTTAACTTTCTTTACAATATCCTTATCTAATATAATATCCATATATAGTTTATTCCGAGTTTGCCAATTTAACCAGATTACCTATAATTTGACGCCCTTTCTCTAATATTTAAATCATGATATTTATCATCTTATAACATCAGATTATTGAGTCATGAACTTTTCGGCCAATATAAATAGCTGCTCCCATGCAAGGTTTACATCACGGTTCCACTCCTCATCATGAGCAGCAATAGCGAAAAGCATTGAATTTTTCCAGTCTTTAAAGTACGCTGGATCAATCTTTAAATCCTTAGCATGCATGTTTTTTAAACTATTTAACCAGTTTGTAGCTTCATCATTACCTTCAACATGAGCTATAAGAGTGCTTACTACCCGCCTCAAGAGCTCATTATGCTTTTCCATATCAGTATGAGTAAACATGGGAGCCAGCTCAGGAGCAGCACTAAGTAATTGATCATAAAAAGTAAGAATCAGGTTAGGGTTGTCTGCCCAGTTCTGGTAACTGTTTTTAACAAGAACAATATCACTCTTCTCCATTATTTGGGTGGTTGTATAATTTTAACCTTACAAAATCATCTATAATAATTTAATATTTTTTGTCCCCATCTCCCAATCTCACCTGTCTATAGATTAAATTAATTACTAAATTGAATACAAAACGATGGACAATTTTCTAATCCTAATCAGAGAAGACATAGCCGAGGTAAGCAAAATGTCTGACGCAGAAATGCAATTGGAAGTAGAAGCTTATACTCAATGGGTAGAAGGCCTTGCCGCTTCTGATCATTTTATTTCCGGAGAGCCGCTTGAGGCCAGAGGAAAATACATGACCAAAGAGCAGGTATCTAGTGACGGACCATTTATAGAATCTAAGGAAGTAGTTACCGGCTTCATTCTAATTAAAGCAGCTAACCTGGATGAAGCTGTAGAACTGAGTAAAACCTGCCCTATCTTTAAAAGCAATGGCGGAGCCCTGGAGGTTAGACCTGTAATGAAATACTAAGATGAATATTACCAGAGAAGTAGATAACCTGTACCGGGAGTACGCTGGAGTATTAATCTCTTCTCTGGTGGTTTATTTTAAATTAAACCAACTACAGGCAGCAGAAGATATAGTGCAGGAAACCTTTATTTCTGCAATAAAAAATTGGGAGGTTAATGGCCTGCCTGACAACCCAAAAGCATGGCTATTTAAGGTATGTAAAAACAAATGCATCAATGAATTAAATAAAAAATTGCTCTCACTCGATGGTCTCTCAGATCAGCCCCAGGCATTCCCTGAAATCTGGCTTCCTGATGAGCTGAGAGACAATCAACTGAGGCTCCTTTTCGCTACTTGCCATCCTGATTTTTCTACTAAAGCACAAATCATACTTACTCTTAAAACGGTAGCCTCCTTTAAAGAGCATGAAATAGCATTAGGCTTAGGAATGACAAGGGAAGCCGTAAAAAAAGTACTAAGCCGTACCCGATCTGAAATTAGAACTAAAAACCTTCTGCTGAAAGTACCTTTTAGACTGCAGTCTAAAGCCCGCCTTAATATAGTACATCAGGTATTATATCTGATTTTTAACGAAGGCTATAAAGCCTCTGCAGGCAATCAGTTAATAAGAAAAGACCTCTGCCTGCAAGCCATGCGCCTCACCAGGCTTTTATTAGATAGTCCTCAGCTTAACACGCCCGATACTCATGCACTTTTTTCTTTAATGATATTTAATGTAGCTCGCTTTAGCAGCAGAATATCTCCGGATGGAGAATTGATGGAGTTAAAAGACCAGGATAGAAGCCTTTGGGATTATGAGCTCATTATGAAGGGCATCAGTCATTTAAATCAGGCTAATCAGCTCACCGAAGTACGATCGAGATATCATCTGGAAGCAGGTATCGCGTCCATTCATTGTCTGGCTAAAAACTTTGAAAACACCAACTGGACAGCGATTCTCAGGCTTTATGAGCAACTCAAAGCTTTATCTCCTTCTCCGTTTGTGCGCCTTAATTATTGCATAGCCTTACATTACCAAGGAGATTCAGAAAAAGCTTTACAGCAAATAGATACGATAAAAGGTTTAGAGTCTAACTTGGCCTATTTATGCACCAAGGCCATGCTTTACAGGCATTTTCAGCAAACACAAAAAGTAGTTGACTACTATTTGGAAGCACTAAGTGTAGCACAAATCCCTGCTGAAAAGCTTTCTATACAGAAAAAATTAGATGAGCTCAAACTTATAAATTAACCAAAAACAATGAAGCCTTTTCCGGTTTTACCCGAAAAAGGCCGCATCAATCTTTCAACTTATACTGTCTTATTTATAAAATAATCAATCTTTTATAATTACCCTACTATGTCTATCTCTACTAAAATAGTTAGACACCCAATTAGTAAAGGTCACTATCTTATTTCTAAAGCCTATGAGAGAAAACAAATGCACTCCCAACCATACAAACCAGGCAAAAGCACCTTGAAATTTCCATTTAGGCAAATCTACCACTGCTTTGGTACGGCCTACTGTTGCCATGCTACCTTTGTCATTGTATTTATAAGGCTTCAAATCATCTCCTTTGTACAATCTGCTAAAATGTTCGCCTAAGAACTTACCTTGATCTACCGCCACAGCTGCCAGCTGAGGGTGACCTTTCGGAAAATCTTCGGAATCAAACTTAGCCACATCTCCCAGGGCATAAATACTCTCAAACCCTTCTACCTGACCAAAAGCATTACATTTTATTCTACCACCTTTAGCCATCACCTCATCTGGAAGACCTGGTATGCTGGCTGCAGATACACCTCCCGTCCAGATAAGCATACGAGAAGGAATATCTCCCTTATCAGTTTTTACCACTTGGCCATTATAGTCTTCTATCTTCGTTTCTGTTTTAACAATCACCCCCATCTTTTGCAGATATTCTTTAGACTTTTCTGAAGCTACATTAGACATGGGAGGAAGCAACTCTGGCATTAACTCTACTAAATATATTTTTGATCTCTCAATATTTAAATCAGGATAGTCATGAGGCATGATATACCTTTTAAACTCAGCCAAAGCACCAGCCATCTCCACTCCTGTAGGTCCGCCGCCGGCTATGACTATGTTCATTAGTTCTTCCCTTTCATCCAGATTATTGGTTAATAAGGCCTTTTCATAATTTTCAAGAATGGTGTTTCTCAACTTCATAGCCTGAGCTACACTCTTCATAGGGTACGCATGTTTAGCTACGTTCTCCATTCCAAAATAATTAGTTTTTGCTCCGGTAGCTATTACCAGATAGTCATAGGCAATATTACCTTTATCAGTAACTAGCACATTTTCATAAGGCCTTATTTCCTGAGCCTCACCCATTCTAAAATGATAATCATCATGATCTGCCAGCACCTTTCTAAGAGGGTAAGCAATAGAATCAGCTTCTAATCCTGAAGTAGCTACCTGATAAAGTAGCGGCTGAAAATTATGATGATTATGTTTATCTATTAAAACTATTTGGTAGTCAGATTTATCTAACTTCTTCACCAAATGAAGCCCTGCAAACCCACCGCCTATTATCACCAGCCGCTTGCGCTCTGTCCTTGGTATGCCCAAGTCCACATTGACTTTTTTGGGTGCTTGCTCTTCTACTATTGTTTCTTCTTTGGGTTCTGTTAATACTAACTCTTCCATAATTTTTTAATGTTAAAGCACTTCAATAATACCGGCTATCCCCTGTCCTCCGCCTACACAAGCAGTCACTACTCCATACTTCTGCTTTCTTCTTTTTAGCTCGTGTATCATTTGTACTGACAGTTTACAGCCCGTACAGCCTAACGGGTGCCCTAGTGCTATGGCCCCGCCATTCACATTAACTATGTCAGGGTCAAGATCCAGTTCTCTTATTACTGCTACTGACTGAGCAGCAAAAGCCTCATTAAGCTCTACCATCTGTATTTCTGAAAGTTTCATGCCAGCCTGCTTCAACACCTTAGGAACGGCCTCTACGGGCCCTATTCCCATTATTCGCGGATCCACACCTGCGGAAGCACAGGCCTTAATGCGTGCAATTGGTTCCACACCTAGTTCCTTAACCATCTTCTCAGACATTATTAAAGTAAAGGCCGCACCATCAGACCGTTGTGATGAGTTACCTGCGGTTACAGTACCTCCCTGGCGGAAAACAGGTTTTAGCTTACCTAGCACTTCAAGAGAAGTATCCTTTCTGGGGCCTTCATCTGTATCCACAATAAATTTCTTAGAAACCCTCTCATCATTTTCTTCCCAAACCTCCTCTACTTCTACCGGCACTATCTCATTTTTAAAAAGGCCGTTTTCTATGGCATTTATAGCATTGATATGACTTTTATAGGCAAACTGATCCTGATCTTCACGTGTGATTTTATACTTAGAAGCCACTTCTTCTCCAGTAAGCCCCATGCCAATAAAGTAATCTGCATGATCTGTAGAGGTTTTATAATTAGGCGACGTTTTCCAGCCTCTGGTCGGCACCTGCGACATTGATTCGGCACCGCCAGCTATAATGCAACTGGCCATGCCCGATTGTATTTTGGCCGTAGCCATAGCCATAGTTTCCAACCCGGAAGCGCAGTATCTATTTACGATTACTCCCGGCACTTCTTTGCCTAAAGCCATCAGAGCAATCCAGCGCCCCATCTGTAGGCCTTGCTCTGCCTCCGGCACCGCGTTACCCACGATCACATCATCTACTTGTTCGGGGTCAAGATCTGGCACCTGCGCCATAATATGTTTGATTACTGATACAGCAAGGTCATCAGCACGTGTATGCCTGAAGCCTCCCTTATCAGCCTTTCCTACTGCTGTTCTATATGCTTTTACAATATATGCGTCCATTATTTTCTTAGTTAAGTGTTGAGAAATGTAATTAGGAATAGTACTGCTACCCTTCCCTAAAAATTGCTGATTTCTAATTTCTCAATGGTTTGCCTTTCTTTAATAAACTTTCTATCCGCTTCAGGGTCTTTTTATTCTGAACCAGCTCCATGAAAGCTTGCTTCTCCAGATTGAGCAGGTATTTCTCTGAAACTTCTATTTCCCCTGTTACATCACCACCCGTCATCACATAAGCCAGCTTACGAGCTATTTCCTCTTCATATTCAGTGATGTAATGGCCATATTTCATCCCTACAATGGCAGTATAGAAAAACGACAAAGCGCTTCTACCTAAAACCTTCACTTTAGTTCTATCTGGCGGCGCATAGCCTTTATCTAAAATTTGTAATAGCCGCATCTTAGCATCAGTAATTACCCTCCTTTTATTCATGGTAATACTATCACGCGAGGCCTCTAAATAGCCCAAATCAAAGGACTGATGAGCTGACATACCCGTGTTAGCCTGCGCTATAGTCATGAGCCTGTGCTGCACATGTTCTGTATTGGGGTCTGCTTCTGCAAAAGAGTCAGCGGCCCTTTTCGTAAATTCCTTAGTACCTCCACCTCCTGGAATAAGGCCGGCACCTACTTCTACCAAACCAATATAACTCTCCGCTGCGGCTTGTACTGCATCAGAATGCATAGCTATTTCAGCTCCGCCTCCCAGCACCCTGCCATGTACAGCACTCACCACCGGAACAGAAGAATACCTGATTCTCATAGACATCTCCTGAAATGAGTCTACCGCCTTTTCTACCACATCTGTTTTACCTTTGAAAGCATTGATGGCTATCATTCCCAGATTAGCACCCACAGAGAAATTCTCCCCTTCATTACCTATCAGCACTCCCTTATAATCCATAGATTCATCTTCTGCTAAGTCAATGGCCTTATTAATACCTTCCATTACTCCTAAGCCAATAGAATTACTCTTAGAAGTAAACTCCACCAGCAAAATGTCATCGCCAATATCCAGCACATTACTTTCTTCATTTTGGAAAATAGTATGCTTATCGCGATAATTATCCAGATAGATAACCTCATCAGTACCCGGTACTATTTTATAAGTTCCGGCTTGCTGATCATAGTATTTCCTATAACCATCTTCCACCTTATAAAATGATTTATAACCCTTCATTTGCATGGAATGCACCCAATCAGCTGGTAGGCAATCGGCTTTTTCCATGTGCTTATAGGTTTCTTCAAAGCCCAGAATATCCCAAATTTCAAAAGGACCATATTCCCAATTATAGCCAGCCTTAATGGCTTCGTCTACTTTATACAGATCTCCGGTTATCTCGGGGATTCTATGAGAGCAGTAGGCAAATAACCTGTAGTAGAACTCTCTGAAAAAGGCAATTGCTTTGTCATTATCACTACCGAATATATTGAGATACATCTTCTTAAAAGTGCCTACGGTAGACGTGCTGCCAGCCTCGAAAGCTTCCAGCTTGTCTTCAGTACTGTCCTTTTTCTTTACCTCATCTATTATGGCGAAACGTGGCTTATCCTTTTCATGATAAGACAAATCTTTAAGATCAAGAGCCAGAATAGTGGTATTTCCCTCTTTATCCTTCTCTTTTTTATAGAACCCCTGTCCTTTTTTCTCTCCCAACCAACCATTCTCGAGCATAGTCTTGATGAAATCAGGAAGTTTGAATATTTCTCTTTCTTCATCCTGAGGGCAATTATTATAAATGCCTTCTGCAACATCAGCAAGAATATCAAGTCCTACTAAATCGGCTGTTCTAAAAGTGGCGCTTTTGGGTCTACCTACAAACTTACCTGTAAGAACATCCACCTCTTCTACATAGAGCTCCAATTTTTGCATCAGCTCAAGGGTAAGCATGGTACAATAAGTACCTATTCGGTTGCCTATAAATGCCGGAGTATCATGACAAACTACAGTTGTTTTTCCTAAATATTTGTCTCCATATTCACTAATGAAGCTTACCAGTTCACGATCAGTTTCCGGTGATGGTATAAGCTCTAACAGCTCCAAGTACCTGGGTGGATTAAAAAAGTGTGTACCCAGAAAATGCTTTTTGAAACTCTCGCTTCTTCCTTCTACTAAATCATGAATAGGAATACCCGAAGTATTGGTAGAAACAATGGTATTATCCTTTCTGTGCTTTTCTACCTTTTCATATAAAGAAGCCTTAATATCTTTCTTCTCCACTACAGCCTCTATTACCCAGTCGGCATCGGCTATTTCTTCTAAATTATCATCAAAGTTACCGGTCTTTATACGATTGATATACTCCTTTTTATAAAGAGGGGCAGGCTTCATCTTAGCCACTTTTTGCAAGCTTCCATTCACAATCCTGTTTTTGACCTCCTTGTCTTCAAGCTTAAGGCCTTTTTTCTTCTCCTCATCATTCAGCTCTTTCGGAGCAATATCTAGCAACAGCACCCTTACTCCAATATTCGCAAAATGACAGGCTATCTGAGACCCCATAGTACCTGAACCTAAAACAGCGACATTTTTAATGTTGCGCTTCATACTCCTCCTTTCCTCTTACTACCCAATCCATTGCTTTTGCTTTTTCATTATTACTATAATACTTTATTTCAGCGGTGGTGAAAGGCTTAGCGAAGGTGGAAAGCCAATCAAGCCAGCCCCTCTCTCCTACTATGGCTACACGATTGAAGTTTTTGAAATGCTTGGCATCAAATTTCAAATCCTCCCAAATGGCGCCGGGCTTCATACTGGACACTTCTATTACTTCACAATAAATATTGATCTTGCCATATAGCTCTATCTTATTTTCTAACAGGGGCACTACCACTTGGTAATCTTCCTGACTGAGCTTACCGGACATCTTTATAGCCACGGTATCTTCATATTTGTCTGTGATTATTTGAATCATGGATATTTTATTTTAGGTTAGTTTCATATTTGCTATTTCCTTCTACACAGCCTCCTCTACTTCGTTTTTTCTAGTTTCTGACTTTTGTTTTTTACTATCGCCATCATACATCGACTCTATCAGCTCCTGATACTTCTTCTCTACTACAGGCCTTTTTACTTTTAAAGTAGGCGTGAGCTCACCACTACTTTCTGACCATTCATCAGTCACTAATCGAAAGTCTTTTATTTGCTCTGTGTGATTAAGTTTTGGGTTCTTTTTCTCTATCAACTCTGAAAACCGGGCTATCACTTTATCATTTTTAATAACCTTTTCTTTTGAGTCAAAATTGATATTATTAGTGGTGCACCACTTCTTAAGATTATCAAAATCAGGCACTATTAAGGCAGTAACCATCTTTTTACCCTCACCTACCACCATCATTTGCCCTATCAAATGTGATTCCTTCATCACTTTTTCAATGGTTTGTGGGGCTACATACTTACCACCAGAAGTCTTAAACATAGATTTCTTCCGGTCAGTAATCTTGAGAAAACCATCTTTGAGTTCGCCGATATCTTCAGTATGAAACCAGCCCTCCTTAATCACCTCATTCGTCTTTTCTTGTTGCTTGTAATAGCCTTTCATAACACTTGGCCCCTTACAGAGGATCTCCCCATCATCAGCTAACTTCACCTCCACATTGGGTAATGGAGGCCCTACAGTCCCAATTTTTCTTTGCTCTATCTCAAACCTATTTACTGCTATTACCGGAGAGGTTTCCGTAAGACCATAGCCTTCCATTACGGGTATACCGGCAGCATTAAACACACGGTTAACTTTCTCATTTAAAGCGGCTCCACCAGAAATAATAGCTATAATTTCACCGCCCAAAGCCTCTCTCCACTGTCTAAAAACCAGCTTATTAGCCAGGTTCAACTGTTGAGTATACCACCAGCTCTTGCCTCTAAAATCATAATGCTGTGCCAACTGCAATGCCCAAAAGAAAATAGCCTTTTTTACACCTTTTAACTCCTTACCCTTTTCTACTATTTTTTCATAGACCTTCTCCAGTAATCTTGGTACCGTGGTGAAAATATGAGGCTTTACATCTTTAATATCACGAGCAATTGTATCTACATTTTCTGCATAGTAAATAGATAGACCAGCCGCCATATAGAGATAATTGAGCATACGCTCAAATACGTGGTTTAAAGGCAAAAAGCTTAGGGTTCTCTGCTCATGAGTTACTGGCATAAGTGCCAGGCAGGCTTTTACATTAGAAAGGATATTTTTATGAGTAAGCATCACTCCTTTTGGCTTGCCTGTGGTACCCGAAGTATATACAAGTGTTGCAGTATCATCTTCATGCATGCTTTCTAACCTCCCAGCTACCTGCTCTTCCACATCCTTAGTATATTTTTTCTGCAAAGTGGAGTAGGATTGCTTATGACTTTCATCGAAAATATAAACACCTTTCACTTTGACTAGCCTTGCCTTTACTTTAGAGATTTTCTTTAGCACCTCTTCACTATCAGTAAACACAAGTTTTACTTCGGCATCATTTAAAATATATTCTATCTCCTCAGGACTCATTTTAGTATAGACTGGCACCGTAACAGCTCCAATCTGCTGCGCGGCATAATCAATAAAATTCCATTCAGGACGGTTAGCCGAGATAATAGCTATTTTGTCTTCCTTCTCAATCTCCAAGGCCAAAATCCCTGCACTGAGCATATTTATTATATCAACTACCTCTTGGGTTGAGTAGCATACCCAGTTCTCTTCACCACGCTTGGCGAGCATTACTTCCTGGCTGTACTCATTAAGCTGCAAACGAGGGATTTGCGGGATCAGGGTTAGTTGATCAGTAGCGTTTTTCATAACCTAACCCATAAAAAAATTATACCGAAAAATGAGCAGTCATTTAATCTAAAAAACAAAGATTTAACAATAGAGTGTGTTGTAGAATGGGCATTTACTACTACACAATGTAGAAATTAACACATACCACGGAATAAATTTCGGAAAGATAGATCACCATACATTTAGTGTCTAAACATAATTAACTGATAAAAATACTGTTGACTAATATTTTGGAGGTAAGTTTGACCTTTAAAACTAACTGATCTTAATGATCATAACGCTAACTAAATTAATACTCATGAACAACCAAAAATTAAACCCCATGAAATTTACTGCATTTTTAGGAGTCTTAACACTGGCATTATTCATCTCTACAACCTCTTTCGGACAGGGCTTCTATCTTAGAGCAGGTGGTGGCTATTCCATAAAAGCATCTAGCTCACAGTATAACAATTCTGACCCGAATGAAATCACCGGAATAGAACCTTCTACAAGAATTAACGTTACTCAAGATGGTACTACAGTAGAATCCCTAAAAGGTACATTAGGAGAAGGATATAAGTTGGGAGCGGTAGCAGGTTATATGTTTAACGAATACGTTGGAGCTGAATTAGGTGTTTATTATTTCCATGGTTCTGAGCAAACCATAGGAGAAACCACTACCCCTCAATCTCATTCTATTGCTAATGCTTATATAAGAGGAGTAGATGTGGCGCCAGCTTTTGTAGTAACCCCAGGTTTTGAAGGTATCAACCCTTATGCTCGTGTTGGCTTATTAATTCCTGTTGCCGGTGATCTAACTATAGAAACAAGTGTAGACAGAATGAATGCCGGACCAAACGGAGAAACCGCAATGACTAGAGCAGAATCCGAAGTACAACCTCAGTTTAGTGTAGGTTATCATGGTGCCATAGGTGTATTATTTCCTGTGAATTCTGGTTTTGACATATTCACTGAGATAGAATTCAAAAGTGTATCTTTAAAAAGTGATGAAGCAGAAATAAAATCTTATCGTACTACTATAAATGGTAGCCCTGTTCCTGGTCAGCAACTTGAAGACTTGCCTACTTATCAGAAAAAATTCAACTTTTCTGATGAATTCACTATACCTGCAGACCCAGAAGACATTAATATAGACGAAGCCAGAACCTTACCTACCCAATTTGTTAATGCCAGTGGAATAGGCCTTAACGTGGGTATTAGATATAAATTTTAAAGTGAACGTAATTAAGTGAAAAGAAAAGTTTTTTTGATGGCAGGCCTGGTACTTTTAGTATCGGCCTGTTTTGAGTACAACCCCAATCAAATCATCCTTGATAGTGATGAAAAAGATCTGACAGTTAAGAATCTTCAGAAGATTCAATCACAAGAAGCTCCAGATGATACCATACGATTCATCTTTATGGGCGACACACAGCGCTTTTATGACCAATCAGAAGACTTTGTTAACAAAGCCAATTCTGTAGAAGGCCTCTCATTTGTAATTCATGGTGGTGATATTTCTGACTTTGGATTATCACAAGAATTCAAGTGGGTAAATGATATTATGTCTGAACTTTATGTTCCGTACCTTACCGTAGTTGGTAATCATGACCTGTTAGCCAACGGACGCAAGGTTTACCGAGAAATGTATGGAGCAAGTAATTATAGCTTCGAATACGGAGACTATAAGTTCATAATGATTAATACTAATTCCAGAGAGTACGATTTTAACGGCCAAATTCCTGACCTTAACTGGTTACAAACTGAAATTGAAGACAACCCTAATGACTTGAATGTCATAGTCATTTCACATGTCCCTCCTTTTGATGGTGATTTCGATCCTGAATTAGAACATGATTACGCTGACCTATTAGCGAGCCACCCCAAAGTAGTACTATCACTACATGCGCATACGCACTCCTTTTTGGATAGGGAATACTATAACGATGGAGTAAGGTATTTTGTAACCACAGCTATGCTTCACAGAGGTTTCTCTCTAATTAAACTTTGGACCAATGGATTGGACATCCAACAAATGGAATTTTAATATTATGAAATACATTCTTTACATAATCTTTTTAGTAGCCCCTGCTTTCGCATTTGGGCAAACCTCAGAAAGGCCATGGTATGTTCCTGACCACTATAAGTTACAGTTTGCAGGTAACATTGGATTTTTCTCTGCTGGAGCAGGCTACCTTCACGGACATGAGAAATTGGAGACAGATATACTAGCTGGTTATTTACCAAAAAGCATTGGAGGAGATCATATCATTTCCATCACCTTAAAAACCACTTATTCTCCCTGGAGGATCAAAACAAATTCTGATTATTCTATAGTACCCTTTTCAATAGGTCCCTATTTAAGTTATTCATTCGGAAGTCAGTTCGACACTCTTCTACCTAATGAATACCCTAAAGGCTACTACTGGTGGGCTACTTCACTTAGGTTTGGTGCTTACATAGGAGGTAGAGTAAGCAAAGATTTACCTGGAGATGTTAAGAGGATAGCCTTATACTATGAGTTAGGCACTTATGACCTGGAAGCTATTAGCTATTTACAAAATATGGACTACCTTTCGGTTACAGACATATTTACCTTAGCCTTAGGCGTTAAAGTAGGCCTCCCTTGATAATTGCATAAATCAAAACAAGATATAAAAGCTGGACTGATTAAGTCCAGCTTTTTTTGTTATAAATCTGAACACCTTCCGCTTTAGCGTCTTCGAAAAGTGCAAAATCGTGAGTGGTTTTATTAATAAATCTGAAGGAATATCGATTTAGAATAGTATAGACACACCGATCCCTGGGGCTTTTCTGATTTAGGTTTAGGCGGCCTGAAGTAGTGGTATGTCTTCTGATTTCTTTTTGCTCATCTTAACAGCATTGGCCATCATAACGGCAAAGAATACATGTATCATTTCTCGTTTTTCTCCCTTAACCTTGATTTTATTCAGGCCGTAAGCCGTTTTATGGGTACCAAAGCTTCCTTCCATCACGGTTGCTCTCTGGTTAGAGATGAGGCTTCTGAGTTTGCTTTCCTGAGGTTTGTTTACCTTGGGGCCTTTCTTTGGAAAGCAAGTGAACACTTTCCTTACTGTTAAATACTTTCTGTTGGCGTTAGTGGCATAAATACGATCCGCCCCCAGCTGATGAAGGGAGCCAAATATCGATCTATGTTTTAAACTACTTATTTTTAGTCTGGTACTTTCATTGAATGCCCTGAACTCCATGGCATCAATAAAGCAGATGCCGTCAACCTGAAGCATGTGGGCTTTCATTCCAAACTCAACCCTTTTAGTTTCTTTGCCTCGTACGATAGGCCTGACATAAGGTCTGGGAAGCGATACTATCCTGTTTTTCAATTCTTTAGCTGGATGATGCTGCAAGAATTGCTGTTGCTCAAGTACCTTCTTTATTGTTTTTAGGTATGATCGCTCTTGAAAGTGAAGCTGTATTTGTGGGTTTTCATTGAGTAAGTACTGCAGCTGTCCAAGCCCTTTGGACAGTAGATATATCAATGCCTTTTTACGCTTGCGTCCAGCTTTGTATGTCTTTTTTCGACTACGATCGTAAGACATCTGCTTGCGTTTTTGATCTATATATTTGGAGCGAGGCCTCTTTACACCTAATATTTTACACCATCTGTAAAGCTGTTTTTCAAACACCCATTGACAACTTTCCCAGATTAGCTTAACGTCGGTAGGAAAACGAATATAACTTTCATAGCAAGTGGCATCCATTAAGAGAACATGCGTATTATTCATATCTCTTTTCCAATGATGAATGAGTACTTCCTGAAGTTGTTGCCAATCAGTATTATCAGCCATATACGTCCTTATTCTACTTAAAATGGCCTTATCCTTAATTCTTTGGTTATCATCCAACAATTTATTGCAAAAAAGCTGAAGGCTCCAGTCAGTATTAAATCGTTCTATTAACTTCTCGTCACTCAGGTTTAAATAAGATTTTAGAAACATTAGACCAAACATGCCTTGGGCCGAAAACCAGCGGGGTGCGCCTGGGCCTCTATTTTCCTTTGGCAAACATTCTGAAAGTTGACTCCAAGGAATAGTATTATAAACCTTACCTAATTTGCTATTCTTGAATAAGTACCATTTTGGAGTTAAGTAATCTTGCGGTTGGAAAAGCTCTTGATCTCTCATATATTGCAGTGTTAATTGTGATTAGGCACTACAATTTAACAAATCAAAAACCCCGAAAAAAGCTTTATATAGCTAATTTCGGGGTTTTATTTTATGCTTTAATACTGATAAGTAACTGTATTTCAGTGTTTTTTATTTAAAAGGGAGGCCCTAAAGTAGGATTATAATAGAAAATTCAGTCTAAGAACACAAAAGGTCTTCTAACTATAAGAAGGCCTTTCTACTTTTTCTTCCTTTTTTTATCCCACCATACATAGAGTACAAATAGCACTAGGCTTACCACAGAAGCCCAGATCATTCCGCTTTTTAAACGATCAGTATTTTTACCAAGATAGGCAATAAATATAGTGAGAGGAGTTATGCCGATGAGCGTAGCTCCTATAAATTTCCAATAACCAACTCTGAGCATACCACCTACGAAACTGATGGCATCGTTTGACAAAAATGGGCTAAGCCGAGTGACTATTACGGCCCAAAAACCATATTGATCAAGAAAAGACTCTACTTTCTTCTCAGACTTTTTTCCTAAAATTTTCTGCACCACTGGTGGCCCTAGATAAGCACCAATAGCGTAACCCACGCTAGAAGCACAAAAAACAGCAGCCAAAATAATAAGGCTACCCCACCAAGGGCCATAAGCCAATACAGACACCACCATGAGCAATGCTGAAGGGATTACTATTAAGAACATCTGAATGATCATGGCAAGTATAATAACCACTGGCCCAAAGGCTCCAAACTGGCTAACCCACTCGCTGGTTCTTTCTTCATCCTCGCTCAGGAGGACATCCCAGGCCTCCTGACAGAATTGTTTCACATCCGGTATGAGAAAATAACTTAATACCATTGCCACTACGAGGCCAATGGATATTATAAGAGGTAGTTTACTCTTTTTTACAGATGCATTTTCTTGATCAGGCATTTATATACATTTTTTGTATATAAAACTGCCTGATTAAAGTAATGTTTATAAAATAATAAAGATCAACTTTAGTTCAAGCTATTTAGCTTCTGGTGCAATTCAATAAATCCTTCGTTGATAGAAATCTCTCTATATCTGATTCTTTCTAGCGTATTATCAATACAAACTAAAAAATCTAGTTTATCATTTTCCGATAATGAATTTAAACCTGATACCGGCACTGTCCTTTTTCCACTCTTACCATTCATAATTGTAAACTTTTAATATTTGAATACATTATAACATGAACAATGCCAATATCGCAATTAGACTGTAAATCAAACACTTACAAAGCTTAGATGTAAGAAACGAGTAATATGAACTCCCAAAAAGAGAATTTTTACTATAAAAGGGAAAGAAAAAAGACCAAATACCTCCTAAAACATACACGATCAATTCAAAGATTAGCTCTCAAAACTGAGTCTAATGACATCTGCTCTCCCGTATGATAAGGCAAAGAAGTGAAAAGTATTTCTGGATAGATTATAGTTGACACTGAATCCAGATTCACACGCAACCGGGCAGATTTCCCCATCCTTTCATTATTAGTAGTAATGTAAGCCGATGAGTTAAACAAGGAAAAAACAGTGATTAAAATGCACACAATGAGGAGCAGTTTAAGAACAGTGTCTAAACTGGTAAGATACTTCAGTATCTGTTTTAATGTAAATTTCGTACTCATGCCATATAAGTTTTAGGTCGTGCCATATATAGACAAACTTAATACTTCACAAAGTATAGCCTGAGTAGCTGAATATCTAGAGGGAAAAGCACCAATCTACAGGGGAAAAACACCCATAGACAATACTATATCTTATAAAGATGGTGTTTTATAGCATAAAGTACAAGCCCTATTCTACTTTTTACATGTAATTTTTCAAATAAAGCCTCTCTGTAGCCATCAATGGTCTTAGGGCTAAGACACATTTCTGAAGCAATTTCCTTATATGTCTTCTCGGTGCATACCAGTTTAAGAAATTCAATCTCTCTTTCCTTTAATTGAATTTCATCATTTTCTGGTTTGTGCATAGAAGTCATCACGGTATTGGCCACTTCATCAGAGTAGTAGAACCCTTTCTTTATAACTGTTTTTAATGCACTGTGAAAAGCAGTAGGATGAATATCTTTAAGCAAGTAGCCTTTAGCTCCTGCTTTGAGCATTTTTATAATGGTATGTTCATCATTATCCATAGATAAAGCCAAAACCTTAATATCCGGATAATCTTTATTAAGCACTTTCATGGTTTCTATACCGTTAAGCACAGGCATATTAATATCCATTAGTGCAATATGCGGATGCTCTGACTGCTCCAGGTTTTGAAGAAACTCCTGACCATTTTTAGCATGATAAAGCACGTGAAATTCCTCAAAATTATTCACCAAATTCTCAAGTGCTTGAGCAAACAGGATATGGTCATCTACAACTACTACCTTATATTTCATTGATCATACTCTTAATTAAATATAAGCATAAAACACCTCTCTTTAAATATGTAGATCATATTTTATACTTCAACATCATCTGAGCTCCTTCTTTTTTTTGCGATTTCATAGAATACTCAGCCCCTATCAGCTTAGCCCTGCTTCTCATATTTAATAAACCTGTGCCATTATTTAAGCTATCAGCACCAAATCCAATTCCATTATCTGAAGCACTAATGGTAAGGGTACCTTTCGAATATTTTAAAGATACATTTAATTGGGTGGCTTTAGCATGTCTAATCACATTAGAGAAATATTCTTGCATAATTCTAAACAAAATTACCGTCTCCCGCTCGCCTAACTCTTCTTCCTCTCCCTGAATGGTAAACGTAGCCTCCAAAAATTGTAACCGGTTAAATCGATCCATCTCTAACCTTATAGCTTCCACCAGCCCCAGCCTTTTAATGGTTTCAGGGTTTAGTGTTTTAGATAATAGTCTAATTTGACTTAAACTAGCTCCTATCAGCTCTCCGACTTCATCTAAAGATCCTTGCAAATCTGCTGGCACCTTTAAACTTAATAAATTCAACTGCATTCTAGCAGTTGACAATATCTGACCTACATTGTCATGCAGCTCCCAACCGAAATTCTTAAGTGCCTGCTCCTTAATCTCCACATGTGTTTTCACCACCTCTTCCTCAAACAGCCTCTCAGCTTCTCGCTTCTCCATCAGATACTTATGATTTTGTTTTAGAAAAATAAAATAAAACACGCTCACTATTATTGTTATGACCAATACTATAATAATGACCTCCAGAATAATATTTTGCTCCAAGTGTTGCACCTCGCTACTCCATCTATTTTAGAATTTAATTAATACTAAGGCTTTATGAATTTATGATTTATCACTAACGCTATCTACATACCATTTCATCTACTTCCTTGCACAGCAGCCTCACTTTTTCACACTGAGAATCAGAAATTCTTCGTTCAGACCTATCATTATCTATAATGACTGCCAGCCCCATGATCAGCACTATTCCCAAAAAAGACATTGGGTAGAAAAGCGATATTAATCTCTTCATGATTGAATTAACATTTAAGCCATATTCAATTATATATAGAATCGTGACAATACCATTCAAATACAATTAAAAAGGGGAAAATTCCCCTTAATGACATCAATAAAGAATTAATTAAAAATGAAAGATAATAAATGTCATTTTAACACTTCTTTAATTAAATTTTACTAAATTTCGCCTTACAATGGTTGGATACATACAAAAAAAGGAACGGCTTCGCAGTTTCAATACTGAAGAAACTCCCAGACATCAAGAGAACACATTTCCCGATGAGCTCGTATGGGATGAGTTCAGGAAAGGAAGTGAATCTGCTTTTATAGCTATTTACAATAAGTTTTTTCAAATTCTTTATAATTATGGAAGACAACTTAGTGGAGATAAAGAGCTAATAAAAGATTGTATCCAAAACACTTTTATCACTATACGCACCTCCAGGCGCAAGCTTCCTGCGGTTCTATCGGTTCAGGCTTATTTACTTAAGTCTTTTAGGTATAATCTTCTCAGAGAGTTAAAGAAGAATAAGAAAAACACCTCTCATGAAGACGCCCCGCTTGATTTTGACCTTCAGGCGTCAGCAGAACATATTCTGATAGAAAAACAAATTCAGGAAAGTCAGATCCGAAAAATGGAAGAATCGATCAATCAACTTTCATTAAGACAAAAAGAGGCCATTTATTACTATTATTATAACAACCTTACATACTTAGAAATTAAGGATATAATGGGTTTCAAAAGTATAGAAGCTACCAGAAACCTGCTTTACAGAGCCATTACCACGCTTAGAAAATTTTTCTGATTTTTTTTTGAAATAAGTGATGGTGTTTTCACCTCTTGCTACTCTTACGGGTAGAAAGCCGAAAATATGCAAGGGGAGAAAAAAAGTATAGAGAACTATTTACTTAATCGAGAGTTTAAAAAATGGGTACTTAATCCAGACCCTAACAATCAGATATTTTGGAAAAAATGGATAGAAACTCACCCTGAAGAGCTATCTAACATTCACAAAGCGCGTCAGATTCTACTTTCCTCTCAGCATAAAGAAGCAGAAACCATTTCTGAAGAAGAAAAAGATGAGGTTCTGTCAGCTATTCTTAGACACCAAAACTCCCCTGTTAAAAGAAAAAATTACTGGCCTTTTGGTATCGCGGCTTCTATCATCTTAGCCATTTCAGCTGTAATCTTCCTCTTCCCAAAAAAGAAAGTAAAAGAAAAAAAGGTTACAAATGTAATATCCCAAGTAATAAAGAGTAACCCTGCAGGACAGAAGTCAAAAATAACTCTTCCTGATGGGACTAAAGTATGGCTCAATAGTGACAGTAAAATTGAGTATCCATCAGAATTTGGGAGAGAAAGATTGGTAGATCTTGAAGGAGAAGCCTTTTTTGAAGTGAGAAAAGACACGAAGAAACCATTTAGAGTTAATTCTGGAGGAATCATCACCACAGCTGTGGGCACCAGTTTTAATATCAATGCATTTAAAGAGAATGCTAATGTAGAGGTAAAACTGGTAACAGGTAAAGTAGAGGTTAAAAACCACTCTACTTCCAGCGCAACAGACTCTGCGCTCTACATTACCCCTGGTGAACAAATCACCTACAACAAATCAAAACGCAGCATAAAGAAATCAAAATTTGACCTTGCTACTTCCCTATTATGGAAAGAAGGAATCATTTCTTTCTCTCAAGACAACTTTGAGACCATTAAAAATACATTGGAAAGGTGGTATGGGGTAAATATCCAGGTTAAAAACCTGAATAGAAAAATATCATATACAGGTGAGTTTAATAATCAAAGCCTGGAAAAAGTACTTGAAAGAATGGCATTTACTGAACGCTTCACTTTCAAAATCAATAAAAATCATGTGGAACTAAAATTTGAATAGATATCAGAAAAATGAAAGCAAATTCCTCTTAGTTGCAATAAGCCTGGAATAGGAAAGGTCCAGTTTCCTATCCACAGACTTATTACTGTTTTATAAAATATATCAATAAACCTCATTAAAGTATGAAATATAAAGTACTTAAGAAAATTATTATGCTATCAAGGTGGTGTTTATACATTTTTGTAATGCATACATTGTTTTTTTCATTCGCTTCTGCTGAAAGTAATTCACAACAGTTAAGCATTGATGAAATCAAGGTATCAATTAAGCTAAAAGACGCTCTTATTAAAGAAGTTTTTAGCCAAATTGAGAATCAATCGGGATTCAAATTCGCCTACGAGTCGAGCGATTTACCCACTGATATCAAGTTTAATTTTGATGGCGATCAACAAACGATTGCTGCAATCCTGAAAAAAGTAGGCCAATCAGCCTCTTTAAATTTTCGTCGTGTTAACAACCAAATAGATGTAGCTAAATCTATGGTGCCTAATATTCCTCTTGTAGAAGAAGTAATGGCAGCACAAACCGTTACAGGTAGAGTTACAGACGAAGAAGGTAGCCCACTACCCGGTGTAAACATCCTTATTAAAGGTACTACACAAGGTACAATTACTGATTTTGAAGGTAACTTCTCTATACAGGTTCCTGATGAGAACAGTGTTCTAATCTTCTCTTTCATTGGCTATATAAAGGAAGAAGTAACTGTTCAAAATCAGACTAACCTTAATATAATGCTTATGCCTGATGTTACGTCACTTACTGAAGTGGTAGTAATTGGTTATGGAACTCAAGAGAAAAGCGATGTAACAGGTTCTGTTGCCAGTATTTCCGAAAAGGATTTCAACCCAGGACAAGTTACCACACCAGATCAATTGATCTCAGGAAAAGTAGCTGGGGTACAGATCACTTCTAACGGTGGAGCTCCTGGTGCAGGTAGTACTATCAGAATTAGAGGAGGTTCTTCACTAAATGCTAGTAATGATCCTCTTATTGTAATAGACGGTGTGCCTTTGGATAATAATGATGTAGCAGGGTCATCAAATCCTTTAAGCTTTATTAACCCAAATGATATTGAATCAGTAAACGTACTTAAAGATGCTTCTGCAACTGCTATTTATGGTTCAAGAGCTTCTAATGGTGTTTTGATTATCAATACTAAAAAAGGTAAATCTGGCCAGGACTTCAGAGTAAACTTCAGTACACTTACCTCAGTATCTACCGTTCCTAGAAAAGTAGATGTACTTTCTGCTGATGAATTTAGAGAAGTAGTAGCTGAATATGCTCCAGATCAATTAGGCCTTTTAGGAAATGCTAATACTGACTGGCAAGATGAAATCTTTAAAGATGCAATCAGTTCAGATAATAACTTAAGTGTATCAGGATCTTTAAAAGATCTTCCTTACCGTGTTTCTGTAGGTTACTTAAATCAGGACGGTGTAGTAAAAACGTCTAATCTGGAAAGAACTACAGCTGCTATTACCCTTACTCCTTACTTGTTAGATGATGCGTTAAAAATCACTTTTAATGTAAAGGGAATTTATTCTAAAAACAGATTTGCAGATCAAGGAGCTATTAGCAGTGCGATATCTTATGACCCTACTCAGCCAGTTTTCGCTCCTAATGAGTTTGGCAATTATTTTCAATGGGCAAACGACAATGGCTCACCTATTACGCAAACGTCATATAATCCTATAAGTTTATTGGCTCAAAGTGATAATGTAGGTGAAGCCAAAAGAAGTATAGGTAATATTCAATTTGATTATTCACTTCCTTTTCTAGATGGCTTAAGTGCTAATCTGAATTTAGGTTATGATATATCTACTAGTGAAGGCTCTAATACTATCCCGGCAGAAGCCGCATTTGTTTACAACCAAGGTGGCAGTTATTCAAGGTATGGTCAAGATAAATCAAACTATTTGGCCGATTTCTACCTGAATTATAAAAGGGAATTAGAGTCTATCAATAGTAACATCGATTTCACTGCAGGTTATTCATATCAGGATTTTAAAATAGATAACTATACTTATGATGAGATAAACGCTGAAGGAGATGTAGTTTCACCAGCAGGCATTCCTATGAATCCCAAATATAGACTTAAATCATACTTTGGAAGATTGAACTATGGTTTCATGGATAAGTACCTGCTTACCGCTACTGTAAGAGCGGATGGTTCTTCCCGCTTTAGTGAGGACAACAGATGGGGTATATTCCCTTCATTAGCCTTTGCCTGGAAATTGAAGAGCGAATCTTTCCTTAAAGATTCTAAAGTGATTTCTGATATGAAATTGCGTGTAGGTTATGGTATCACAGGTCAGCAAGATTTTGGAGACTATTTCCCTTACTTACCAAGATATACTTATAGTAACGAAAGTGCGCAGTACGAATTTGGAGGTCAATTCTACACTACTCTTAGGCCAGAAGCTTATGATAATAATATCAAATGGGAAGAAACTACTACCTACAATGCAGGTATTGATTATGGATTCTGGAATGACAAATTATCCGGTAGTTTAGATTTCTATTACAAGAAAACAGATGACCTATTAGCGATAATTACGGTGGCTGCGGGCTCTAACCTTACTAACAGGCTATTTACCAATGTTGGAAGCATCGAAAATAAAGGAGTTGAATTAGCATTGAACTACAATGCTATTACAACCAATAAATTTGAATGGGATTTAGGCATTAATGCTACTTACAACACAACAGAAATCGTTAATCTGAGTAAAACAAGTGACGAAAACTCTGAAGGAATACCTGTAGGAAACTTCAGTAATGGTAATACGGTACAAATACATACTGTAGGCAGCCAACCTTTCGCATTCTATGTATACCAACAGGTATATGATGAAAATGGGAAACCAATGGAAGATGTTTATGTAGATAGGAATAATGATAACGTCATAAATAGTGATGACCTGTATCGATATAAGTCACCTGCTCCCAAGTTCTACTTTGGATTTAACAGTACACTATCATATGATAAATGGACATTGAGTTTTCTTCTCAGTGGAAGCGTTGGAAACTATGTTTATAATAACATAAATTCCGGTAACGCTACATATAGAAACCTCAATTATGCAAATTATATAACCAATCTCACAGATAACATTAAAGAAACTAACTTCAGAAGCATAAATGAAACCAATAGGAGGCTATCTGATTATTACGTAGAAAATGCTTCTTTCTTAAGAATGTCAAACATGAGCCTGTCTTATGATGTGGGCAGATTGTGGAATGAAAAAATTGGTTTGAGGCTGGGTGCTAATGCTCAAAATTTATTCCTCATCACTGATTATAGCGGTCTTGATCCTGAAATATCAGGTGGTATAGATAACAATATTTATCCAAGACCAAGAATTTACTCTCTCAGTGTAAATGTGGACTTTTAATGATTTGAATTTGATGGAGCATTCCTGATTTCTCAAACTAAAAATTAAAAAGATGAAAAAATTAAATATTAATAGATTATTTCTGGTTGGCATTTTGTCATTACTAGCACTATCCTGCGGTGATCTAGATCTTAAACCAGAAAATCAAATCACCTCCGATGTAGTATATGACGATTTTGGTAACTATAAAAATGTTTTAGCCAAATTGTATGGAGGTTATGCCTTAACAGGGCAGCAAGGTAATCAAGGAGGAGATCCTGACATCATAGGGCTTGATGAAGGCTTCTCTGACTACTTAAGACTATATTACAATTTACAAGAGTTATCAACAGATGAAGCTGTAATAAGTTGGAATGATGGCTCTTTACCGGATATAGTAACTGTTGAATGGATTGCTAACAACGAATTTATTGGCGCGATGTTTAGTCGTATCTATTTTCAAGTAGCATTAGCTAATGAATTTATTAGAGAAATGTCTGATGAAAATTTAGACAGTAGAGGATTAACAGAAGCTCAAAAAACTGAAGCTCGTATTTTCAGAGCAGAGGCTCGTTTTATAAGAGCTTTGAGTTACTGGCATGCACTAGATATGTTTGGTGATATTGCTCTTGTTAAAGAAGAAGACGGTGTAGGTAGCTACTTCCCAGAACGAGTAGAACGTATTACTCTATTTGAATATATTGAATCAGAGTTGCTAGCTATCCAGAATGAATTAATAGATGCTAGACAAAATGAATATGGTAGAGCTGATAAAGCTGCAGCATGGACTTTACTCACCAAATTATACCTTAATGCACAGGTGTATACCGGAGTAGAAAGAAACTCTGAAGCCATCACTTATGCCTCTCATGTGATTGATGCAGGCTATACCCTTGATCCCAACTATGATCACTTGTTTTTAGCTGATAATAACAGTGCTGAAGGCATTATTTTCTCTATTAATTATGATGGTACAAATACTCAAACCAATGGAGGAACGAAATACCTTATTTTAGGTTCTATTATAGGTAGCATGAACCAGGCAGACTATGGTATGTCAGAGAGATGGCCAGGGTTGAGAACAACCAAAAATATTGTAAATCTATTTGATGATATCACTGGAGCTACAGATTCAAGAGCTATGTTTCATGCTGATGGACAGACCCTTGAAATAAATGATTTTACTCAACCTACTCAAGGTTATCCTGTCACAAAATTTAAAAACATAACTTCTACAGGAGAGCCTGGGTCAAATATGGCAAACAGCTTCCCAGATACAGACTTTCCAATGTTCAGACTAGCCGATGTTTACCTCATGTACGCCGAAGCAGTTCTGAGAGGTGGTACTGGAGGTAGTACTGCTACTGCCCTTGAGTATATTAATGCACTAAGAGAAAGAGCTTATGGAGACGAATCTGGCAACATTTCAGCAGAAGATCTTACATTAGATTTCATCCTTGATGAAAGAGCGCGTGAACTTTGTTATGAAATGCATAGAAGAACTGACCTCATTAGATTTGGTAAATTCTCTAATAGTGATTACGTATGGCCTTGGAAGGGAGGAGTTCAAGAAGGTAGGCCAGTAGATTCACGTTTTGATTTATTCCCAATACCGACAGCAGCAATTTTAGCAAACCCTAATCTTAAGCAACATGATGGGTATTAGTAGATCATTTATCAAATAAATTTATATAAGATGAAAACAAAATATTTATATATAATCGCTCTATTTTTTATAGGACTAATAGCCTGCGATAAGGATGATGATTTAGTGGTAGCTCATTCTCCTGTTCCTCCTGAGCTTATGATATCAGACAGTACCATCGTACTTCTTGAAGAACAAGCTGAAGAAGAAGCTATTATTTTCACACGCACTTCAACAGACTTTGGCTTTGATGGTGCTGAAAGCTATGAAATTCAATTCGATACGGTATCTAATTTTTCTTCTAATATGACACCGATAGAATTTGACACTTCTATGGAAATTTCATACTCTGTAGCTACTTTTAACAGTAGAAGTGTACAATTAGGACTGACTCCTAATGAAGTAAACACTTTATATGTCAGGTTAAAGGCTTCAGTTTCTGAAGATGTATTTGTGTATTCAAACATTATTGAACTTTCAGTAACTCCTTATCAATCATCTGAGGTGTCAGCTTACGCTGACCTGTATATGATAGGACCTGCTACTGAAATTGGTTGGGGATCAGCCAGTGATGCTATTCCTATGTTCAGAGATCCTGAAAATAGCTTTATTTATACTTTCACTGGCAATTTTAATGAAGGTGAACTTAAGCTATTAGGAGAGAGAGGAAACTGGCAGCCACAATGGGGATCATCCATGGGATCCGGAGGATCGGGACAACTAGCTTTACAGGAAACCAGTAATGATTCAGAACCTCCAGGTATTACAATGTCAGCTGGATATCAAACCATTTCAGTTAATATCCAAACCATGACCTATACTATAGAAAGCTATGATGTGAGCTCTTCTCCTGTATACTCCAGTGCTGGTTTATCTGGATCACTTTTTAGTGATTGGAATGACATTGTACCTATGACTAATTCATCATTCAATCCCCACATTTGGACACTCAATTATGACTATGATGAATATTCAGATATTCAATTTAGAACTGATTCTGAGTGGTGGGGAACCGTGAGTGATCCAAGTGCTCTATATGGTACCGTAGGAAAAGATAAACCAAATATATGGTTAAATGGAGGGTCTTACCTAGTAGTTTTCAACGACTTAACTGGTCAATATATTTTTATAAACTGATAGATAGTGATGCAGAACAGAAAAAATAAATTTATACAATTATTACTACTGCTATGTTTCATAGCAGTAGTAAGCTGTGATGATGATGGCCTTACACCTCCTGATTTTGACACTCCTAATGATAGTATCCCTAATGATAGTATCCCTAATGATAGTTCTTCATTTATAAACGATTTCTACTTTGGGGCTGATTTGTCATATGCTAATCAAATTCAGGATCATAATGGCGTTTATATGGATGAAGGTGCAGTTCAGAGTCCCTTCGCCATTTTTGCTAACCATGGTACTGATATTGTTAGACTAAGGTTGTGGCATACACCAAGTTGGACTCAAGAAGCTTATGGCCCTGATGGTGAGCAAATGTATAACGATATAGCCGATGTAGCTCGTTCTATTGAAGAAGCTAAGCAAAATAATATGCAAGTGCTTTTAGATTTCCATTATTCAGACACTTGGGCTGATCCAGGCGCACAAGAAGTTCCTGCAGCATGGGCAGATATCACTGATATTAATGTTTTAGCAGATTCAGTTTACAATTATACATTAAACGCACTTAACTACTTATCAGAAAGAGGTTTAGCTCCAGAAATGGTACAGGTAGGCAATGAAATTAACTGTGGAATGCTCTATGGTGTAGAATCTGATGAATTCCCTACGGCTCGCAGTTGTGATGATGAATGGATTAATCTGGGAATCATACTAAATTCGGCCATTAAAGGAGTCAGAGAGGCTTTACCTACTAATACGCCTAGTATAGCTCTTCATGTAGCTAACCCGATAAACATTGATTATTTCGCAGAAAATATAATTAATAAATCGAAAGTCACTGACTTCGAGATTATAGGTTTTTCTTACTATCCGTTATGGCATTCAGAAATTGCCCCTAACGGCATTAGCGAAGTAGTAAGTGCGGCTAAGTCAAAGTTTAACAAAGAGCTTATCATGTTAGAAACCGCCTATCCTTGGACTGATAAGTATAATGATAATTATGATAACCAATTAGGAGGAACTCCATTAGCAGGTTATCCATTCACAGAACAAGGACAGTATGACTTAATGGTTAAACTAACTCAGGAGATGAAAGACGGTGGAGGAATAGGTATTATTTACTGGGAACCAGCATGGATCAGTTCTGATATGAAAGACTTATGGGGAACAGGTTCTTCATGGGAAAATGCTACTTTCTTCGGTTTTGATGGTAATGTAAATCAAGGCATTACTTATATGGAAGCTGACTATAACTAAAATATTTAGTTACAAATAATTGACAGGCTGCTATGAATCATATTTCTTAGATGAATCATAGCAGCCTTTTTTTTAATACTTACTCCAAGCAACATGCACACTAATAGTCCATTTAAACTATTAATATACTCTATACCTACACTTTTTTTATTACTCACCTCTGCCCTCTCTGTTAATGCACAGCAAGGAAAAAACCCTGTATATGTAGATGATCAAGGCATTATGCGCTGGTCTGACAGTAAAAAAGAGGCCTCATTTTTCGGAGTGAACTACACGCTGCCTTTTGCTTACGGATACAGATCGCACCAGCAGCTGGGTTTAGATATAAAGAGCTCAATTGATGCAGACGTATATCATATCGCTCGTCTGGGCTTTGATGCTTTCAGAGTACATGTGTGGGACACTGAGATCACCGATTCTTTAGGTAATTTGAAGCAAAATGAACATTTGGAACTATATGATTACCTTATTGCTAAGCTTAAAGAAAGAAACATAAAAGTAGTAGTCACTCCAATAGCTTTTTGGGGAAATGGATATCCTGAAAAAGATGAAAGAACCTATGGCTTCTCAGACATATATGACAAGGGGCAAGCAGTAACAAAGGAAAAAGCCTTTATAGCACAGGAGAATTTTTTAAAACAATTTTTTCAGCATAAGAATAAATATACCGGTCTCTCCTTTCAGGAAGATGAGGACATCATAGCTGCAGAAATTAACAACGAGCCCAGACATTCAGGGCCTAAAGCCAGAGCTACAGAATATATTAACAGAATGGCCGCTGCTATAAGAAGTACAGGCTGGAATAAGCCCGTTTTTTACAACATCAGCGAGTCCTATTACTATGCTGATGCCATAGCCAAAGCTGATTTGGAAGGCTTTAGCTTTCAGTGGTACCCTACCGGATTAGTGGCCAACCATACTTTAAAAGGTAACTATCTACCTAATGTAGATGTTTATGATATCCCTTTCGATACCATTCCTGAATATAAAAACAAAGCCAAAATGATTTATGAATTTGATGCTGGCGATGTTTTAAGCTCATACATGTATCCTGCAATGGCAAGAAGTTTTAGAGGAGCTGGTTTCCAGTGGGCCACTCAGTTTGCTTATGACCCTATGGGCACTGCATATGCTAATACAGAATATCAAACTCACTATATAAACCTGGCTTACACGCCAAAAAAAGCGATCAGCTTGTTGATAGCCGGAAAGGCATTTCATGAAGTGCCTTTAATGAAAACATGCGGCCAATATCCATTAGACAGTACTTTTGAAAGCTTCAGAGTAAGCTATAAGCAGGACTTAAGCGAAATGAACTCTAATGAGGAGTTTTATTATTCAAACAACACCAATTCTACTCCATTATCTGAGAAAAAGCTAAAGCATATAGCAGGTGTTGGATCGTCTCCAATAGTTAAATATGCTGGTACCGGCGCTTATTTTCTTGATAAGCTTGACAACGGTATTTGGAGACTAGAGATAATGCCTGATGCTATTCATATTAAAGATCCTTTTGCCAAAGCTTCATTAAAAAAAGAAGTAACCCGCATTCAATGGCAGCCAAATGAAATGAGGATTCACCTTGCTGAATTAGGTTCTGACTTAAATATTAAGGCTTTAAATGTAGGTAATAACAAAAGCCAAAATACTAAAAACGGCCGCTTTATGATAGAGCCGGGCACCTATTTGTTATTCTCACCTAAGAAGAGTAAAAAGGTAGAAAAATGGGACAGTAAAAAGCAGACTGGCAACTTACAATTAGCAGAGTTTGTGGCGCCAAAGGCCAATTTTGATTCACCTTATGTGAAGCACCAACCTAAAAACGTGGTTAGCCCAAATGAACCATTCATTATTTCAGCCACGACTGTAGGTTTAGATTCATCAGCTTACTTATCTGTTTTACTACGTACCTGGTCTGGAGTTTATAAAACATTAGATATGCAGAAAGTATCTCCTTACCAATACGAAGTTGAGGTGCCTGCTGAAGTGAATGTACCTGGTGTAATTGAGTATCGTATTAAAGTAAGTAACAAAGATCAAATTTACACCTACCCTGGGGGTTATGAAGGAGATCCTTGGGCATGGGATTATTATCATGATGACAGCTGGACGACCCAGGTAGCTACTGCAAACACTCCTTTGGTATTATTCAATGCAGCGGTTGATCATGAGCTTATGATTTACCCTAACCTATGGAAACCTGAAGAAAAGTCTATTAAAACCACAGCTACAGCAGGAGAACTCAGCTTACAGCTTACCGGTGATACCCAGGAATCTAAAACCATGGGATTTCAATTATTTGTAGGCGATAAAGTAAAAGAAAGAAATGCTGAACTGGATGCGTTTAAATCTGTAGTAATAAAAGGTAATACGGCTGGGCAAAAATCATTGAAAGTGAATATTACTTTCATAACCAAAGATGCCTTTTCATATAGCACCACAGCTACACTGACTGATCAGATGCAAGAAATTAAAATAGATCTTAACCAGCTAAAAGCTAAGGAACATTTGCTCCTTCCAAGGCCATACCCGGGTTTTCATCCGCTATGGTTCCAGGCTAAAGGCGAAAAAGCTTTCAGCTTATCAGAGGTAGAAAAGTTAGAAATCACTACTGATACAGCAGAAAATGCTGGTGTAAAAACAATTGAGGTTGCGACTGTATTACTTCAAAAATAATACAGGAGCTTTTATAAACAGTAATGGCCAGCTTTATAAGCTGGCCATTTTTTCACGATCTATTGGTTCAATATAATAGGTTCTTATTCTAGTTATTCAAATCAGGTAGATTAATTAAAAAAGTAGTCCCTCTTCCTTCTTTACTATGCACTTTCAGGTCTCCACGAAGCTTTTCCACTGCTTTTTTTACAATGAACAGTCCTAAACCATTACTACTTTTATGCTGATCTGATTTAAAATGCGCATCAAATATATGCGGTAATTTATCGTCAGAAATACCAATTCCATTATCTGAAAAGCGTATTTCTACTCCCTCTTCATTATTAATTACTTGCACCTTTACTTTACAATGCCTTGTATCTCCACAACGGTACTTAATAGCATTTTCGAAAAGGTTTTGTAATACGGATTCCAACGTAGCACGGCTGGCATAAAATGGTCTATGCAAATCTATATTCACCTCAAAATCAACATCATCAAAACCTTCTATATGCTCCATAGAAGACATAATATTATTAATGAGTTGATTGAAATCTATAAGCTCACCATCACTACTCAAAGTTCCTCTTTCATACATATCTAATGTAGAGGTGATTCTATTTTCAAGAGAATTAACACAGTTTTTAATCATACTAAGATATTCCTGTGCATCATCACCTTTTAAATTTATATTGGCTAGCTCTACTATTCCTTTTAAGGAATTAACAGGGCTCTTAAGGTCATGTACCAAGTGGTTAAACTCAAGAGTATTTTCACTTGTTTTTTCATTTACCGGTTTTGTTACCTGCAAAACGTTTTCACGAGAAGCAGGTGAGTTTTGATTTAAAGCCGATAAATCTAATATTGCGTTATCTACGTATGGCATTATATCACGGTTCGGTTGTTCACTCTTACCTTGTGCTTAAAGCGTGCCAAAACTCAAAACCTATTTTGCAAACGTTTTTTTGACGTTTTCCAATGTTACAACAGTGGAAGTTATACCCCACATGAGAAAGCTGCCTACGTAGAAAAATTCCACACTACAAAAAAGGCCTTTCTAATTCAGTAAAAGCGTTTAGTGAATTAGAAAGGCCTGAACCTTTAAGGTGGACAAATGCTATAGTCCGAGCACCTCTACCCCTTGTTCAAACACAATATCTACAGGTATGCTTTTCTCTGTTAAGAGATCCAAATCATCTTGCAACTGCTGAGGAACCAATGCCATTTCTGTTACCAGCTGGTTCACACCTTCATAGTCACCATTACCCTGTAAGGTCAGTATTTTATCTGAAAGGGAATTCATGGCTGCCTGCATTTTGGTAAAATCAACTTTATACTTACCTGTCTCAGGATTTCTGGAAAAAGCGCCTTGCTTTTTAAAATAATTAAAACGAATCATGTTGGCTTTTCCATGAGCACTGGAAGCTCCAAACCTTACTGATCTGAAAATACTGGCTAAGAAAGTAGTATAATAATCCATTAACTCGCCATCTATCTGATCTCTCTCATAAAGCCAGGTAATCATATATAATCCTAATATATCAGCTTTTCCTTCTTCCAGAGCAGACGCATTTTCTTTCAGAGCTTCTCTCACCGTTCCCTTACCATTAATGGTATTTTTAATTCCTAAACCATGTGCCACTTCATGAAACATGGTATTAGCAAAAAAGGCATCAAACTTTACATGGTTGCGTTGGCTTTCATCTATAAGTTCATCAGCAATAGGCACTAAAATCTTATCGAATTTAGCTTTCATTGCATTTTTTAGTTGCGATCTACGAGTTCCCTTTTCAAGCTGTACTTTTTCGTCGTTAGGAAGGTTCACCGCTATGGTTTTACTTCCTGCATTACAGTCTCCTGCATAAAAGACTACATCAAAAGCCGCTAACTGCGAGTCTGTACCGGGTTTTTCAGTTTTGTAAGCCTGTGCCACCGGCAAGCTTTTTTGTAGCTCGGGCAGTATCTCTGCATATTTGGATAATCTCTCGCTCCACTCCATATCCTTCACTAAAACATATGTTTCATGTGAGGTTTTGTACCCAAATAGCTGATCTTCATAGTTCTCAATTGGCCCTGTAATGATGTCTATCTGATTGGTAGTCATATCCATCCAAGCGATATCACTTTCGTAATATTCATCTGTAAGTAAAGCTCCCGCTCTCAGGTTTAGATAGTTTTTAAGCTGCTCATTCTCAGCTAGCTCAGCAGCCTCCTTCAGCAACTTAGCTGCACGCGTAATCTGCTCTTCAAACATTTCATGGTAAGGGATGGCTAATAGCTCCCCGTTTTCATCTCTTCTAATAAAAGTATACTGAGACTTGCCATTCGCTAACTGAGCACTTTCAAACTCCTCTTTTGTCATATCAGCAGGATAGAAATTAGCACCGGCAGGCTTGGCTCCTACACCATCAATAAATGGCTCATTATTATTTAGTCTATCCCAGGGGCCATAATTAATAGTGGCATATTTTTTTGCTTTGCCATTATCAAGGGCTGCAAAAAGTGAATCTCGATGACCATAAGCTTCATACCAGAACAAGCTATCCATAATTTGCCCTACCTGAATGAGTAAAGGCAGCATTTTCTTCTGATTATCAGAAAGACTGCTCACATCTGTAGTGAGCTTCACATTGGTGTACTTATCTAACAAGGTTTGGTAAGTAGAATCCATTTGAGGCTCAACTGAAGCCTGCTCTTGCTCAGCAGATTTATCTCCTGATCCACCACATTGGGTAAATAATAAACCGACCAAAGCTACTAGTAGCAGTTTTGATATTCTTAGGCTCATATTTTCAGTGTTTTAATTTTTAAAATATAGGTTTATCAGATCAATTAACTGATCTGACTGTGAAATTAATAAAATCCTTTGAGGGAATCCTATTCTTCTAACCTTTCACCTCTATAAGCCACTGCAGATGCATTAAAAAAGCCTACGACCTGTTCTTCTTCAGAGCTGGTGCATGAAATATTACAGGGAACATTTTCTAGTGGTTCAGCAAAAATTTCCGCAAAACCACCATCTCTCTCTATCTGAGTAGATACAGCATCTAAAAACCTAAAAGCCTCATTAGTAATAGAATAAATCTCGATATACACCGAATCACCAAAAACATAGGGTTCATAGGCATCTTCATCATCATTGAGCGGAGTAGCTCCATTTTGAATAGGCTCTATGAATATAACACCATCTACCGGCGCAGTAGAGCTAAAGGCCGCATCATAAGCTATATTAAGATCAGAAGGTCTACTGAGGTATAACCCGTTTTTATAGGTTTTAATCCAATAAGAATCACCCGTTCCCTCAGGGTCTCTGGCATAAAACTGAGCATAATAACCTTCTGGTTGAAAAGCGTTGCGCTCTTCATAATAAGTATAAACGATAGAATCCAGGGCCGGCACTCTTTTTAATTCGGAATCGGCCTCAAATGTATTTCCATTATAGGTCACAGATAAATGATATGATCGGCCTATTTCAAAAGAGGCTGAATGAGCAGCAGGATCCCATTGATAGCTCCCCGCCTCTGCCTCTGTAAATTCAAAAGTTTGCCCCTGATCATCTGTTATTACCACTTCAGCTCCACTTACCTCTGGCGGCTGACTGGAGTCAAAATAAGGCTGTGACATCATTAAATTGATTTCTTGTAGCTGAGGCATATCATTAACCCAGGCGTCTACCACCAGTACCGCCGGAGCATCATTCAGGGCTATATCCACTTCATCTTCACAAGCAAAAAATACGGACAGAATAGCTAAATATATGTAATGTGATTTTCTCATGATCCTAAAACTTAAAATTGTATGATATGGCAGGTACGGGCGCTCCTACTATAGAAAAACGATAGGCCATAGTACTGACGTTGTCGCCTGGCGTGATGTAGCCATCTTGCTGGGCAAAGAAAATAGAGAACGGGTTTCTCCTTCCATAAACATTATAAACAGAGAACACCAGTTCGTCTTTATTCTTCCTTTTCTTGCCTTTTTTCTCTCTCTTCATCTGCAAGGTAACAGACAAATCTAGTCTGTGCGAAGCCGGCACTCTAAGACCATTCCGAGACTCATAATAATCATAAGGAATAACCATGTTCTGAATAACGAACCTGCTGGTAGGTGCACTAAATGGCGTACCTGAAATAAAGGTGAAATTGGCGGAAGCGGAAACTCGTTTACTGATATCATAGTTTCCGAATACTTTCAGGTTATGGGTTTGATCAAAACGAGTAGGGTACCAATCATTTCTATTGATTCCGTTTACTTTGAGCTCGGTGCGGCCAAGGGTATAACTTATCCAACCATTAAGTTTACCCACATTTTTCTTAAAATTAAACTCTACGCCATAAGCACGGCCAATACCACTTATTAAATCTCCTTCCTGATACTCATTAATAAACAAATCGGCACCTTTTACATATTCCACCTGATTATCAGTATCTCTATAGTAAGCTTCTACTGAGGCTTCATAATCATTTCCTCTTCCAAAATTCCTAAAATAACCTAAAGCATACTGAAGGCCTATTTGAGGTTTTATATTGTTGGTACTTGGTGTCCAGATATCAATTGGGGTAGAAGCCGCTGTATTTGACACCAAATGGATGTATTGAGATGTTCTGGTGAAGCTCCCTTTTACTGAGCCCTTTCCTATTTGATATTTGACAGAAGCTCTTGGCTCCCAGTTATAATAACTTTCTATAACTTCTCCATCATCTGCAGTCCTGCTACTGACCAGTGTTTTTCTTTCACCAGGCACAGTTTCCTCATATTCATATACTTCCCCCGGACCTAAATACTGGTAAGAAGAGAAGCGCAGTCCGTATTTTATACTCAGCTTGTCATTTACAGTCTGCGTATTATCTATGTACAGAGCACTTTCCAAAGCACGTCTGTCAGTAAGGCTAATATCTGTGATATCTCCATCAGAAACCACCGTAGCTTCTGCTGGGTTAAAATTATAGTAAGTGGCTTCACCTCCAAACAGCACCTCGTTATTAGCATTTAGGAAATAGTTAAAAGCAGGTTTGAATGTATAGGTTAATACCCTGCTATCCCACTCAAACTTATCCCTGTCATTTTCTCCAAAAGCAAGGCCATAGTCATAAGTACTCACAAAAAATGAAAAGTTAGAAAACAGTCTGTTATTGAAAATATGATTCCAACGAAGGGTACCGGTTATACTTCCCCAGTCAAAGCCTTGTTCTTCATCAAACTTAAAGACATCTCTACCAAAATAGCCTGATAGAAACAGCTTATTATGGTCATTTAAGTTATAATTGACCTTAGCTGTAAGATCATAAAAATAAAGAGTAGCATCATCTATAAAAGGCTTGGCAAAAATATCTACATATGATCTGCGGCCAGCTACCAGAAATGAAGCCTTGTTTTTTTTTATAGGCCCTTGCACCGCTAAGCGGCTAAATACCGTACCAACTCCTCCTTCTACTTCATATTTTTTAGAGTTCCCCTTCGTTCATTCTCACATCCAAAATAGAGGCTAATCTACCTCCATAGTTAGCTGGCATAGCTCCTTTTATGAGCGTAACATCTTTTACGGCATCCGGATTGAATACTGAGAAAAAACCAAAAAGGTGAGAAGAATTATAGACGGGTGCGTCATCTAGAAGAACCAGGTTTTGCCCTACATTACCGCCTCTTACATTAAAGCCAGATGAACCTTCACCTACCGAACTTACGCCAGGCAATAACTGAATGCTTCTCAAAACATCAGTTTCTCCCATAAAAGCAGGTATCTTTTTTATGGTTTTGATATCTACTTTCTCTGTGCTCATTTCTACACTAGAGACATTAGCATCAGTTGATTCTCCGGTGATCACCACTTCTTGCAATTCAGTGGTAGTAGCGCTAAGCTCCACATCTACCCGTTTATCAGCATCGAGATTAATAGTCTGGGATTTGGTGTCATAGCCTACGTAGCCAAAATCTACCTGGTAACTCCCTGTGGGCACAGTGAGAGAGTAGAAGCCGTACACGTTAGTAGCTGTGCCGGCTCCTACTTCTTTTACATACACGGTAGCTCCTATCAGAGCCTCTCCGTTTTCAATATCTTTAACATAACCACTGATGGTCACTTTGCTCTGTGCTAACAAAGCAAAGCCCTGCAGGCTCATAAACAGAGCGAGAAAAAAAATCCGATAGTGCATATAATGTAGGTAACAGTTCTTTTAAAGACATCAAAGAATCTTAAAAGTTTAATCACCTACAAGAAAAACGCATTAATCTTCTATTATCACCGATTTTCTTACCACAGCGCTGACCTGAAAATATCCCATAGCTCCATTAGAAATATTGCTTTGAGGATTTACTGGGGGAGATCCAAAAAAACCACCATCGTTATTGAGCAGGTTACTGAGATCAGAATAGTATTTAAAACCATCTACTGTAAGGCTATACATTTCCACGGTAATACTGTCACCCAGAGCAAACCACCCAGGAGTGGCCAGTCCATCTATATTTTCGCCCAAATATGAATCATCAGAAACATACACATCAGAATCATCATCTTTAAATGGCAATCCATTACGATAGTACTTAAACAAATAGTAATCTTCCGTATCTTGTGGCTCACGGGTATAAAGAAGCACTTCATAATAACGCCCTTCATCTTCCGGGTCTTCAAATTCATCTTCATTTAACTCCACTCCTAAACTATCTATAGTAGTAACTCTCCTCAATGAATCCAGAGCACTGTACTCCTCTCCTTCCATAGTTACGGTTAGTGTATAGGCTACCCCTCTCTCACCCGCAAAAGCGATGTCAGAATAATAATAGCCTCCTCTTTCCGCTTCGGGCTGATAGCTATAATTATAGGTATTACCCTGGTTATCGGTAACTATTACGGAAGCATCATCAACGGGTACTGAGCCCTCTTCAGAATAAAAATCAACTGTTTTAGTAACTCTCACATAATGATTCATACTTTCATCAGTAATCAGTCCTTCTATTACTACTTGTGGCTCTGTAGTTTGCTCATCGATATGATAGGGCTCATTACAGCCTAACAGGCTCATACCTCCTATTATCAATAAAATATATGTATATAATTGCCTTGTCATGATCCTTTAAAAATTAATATTATAAGTTACTGAAGGTAATATTGGGAACAGAGAGATCAACCTGGCTTCCTTTTTATTAGGATCTATCACGTTGCCATCATCATCACTTTCCACTCTGGTGTATACCGTGAAAGGATTCTTTCTGCTATACACATTGTAGATTGAAAACACCCAGTTGCTCTTCCACTTTCGGTCTTTGTTTTTTCGAGGAGTGAGCGTAGCCGATAAATCCATTCTATGAAAATTAGGAAGCTTATATCCATTACGCTCAGTTATCAAGTCTACCTGATAATCCTGATACTCATACCTACCTGCTGGCAGCGTAATAGGTCTACCGGTACTATAGGTGAAATTAGCTCCAAAAGACCATTTTTCATTCAAGTCATAAGTAGCAGCCATGTTAAACACATGTCTTCTATCATAATTAGCCAGAAAAGATTTATCCTGATTCACACCAGGCACTTTCCTCTCGGTTTTTGACCATGTATAGCTCAAAAAGCCAGTGAGTTGACCTTCATTTTTACGTAACATAAACTCTGCCCCGTAAGACCATGACTTCCCTTGTCTGAATTCTGTAGATAAATCTTCATTAAAGAAAAGTTGTGCATTATCAGCAAAGTCAGTCACATTTTGAATGTCTTTGTAATAAGATTCTACCGAAACTTCATACTTGTTATTAGAGAAATTTTTAAAATAACCTGCGGCAAACTGATCTGCTATTTGAGGTTTTAAGTATCTATTACTCGGGCTCCAGGTATTGAACGGTATAGGCACGGTACCTGCAGCCACCAAATGCGTATTTTGTACCATTCTATTATAAGATATTTTCAAAGAGCTAGAGGGGTTAAGCATGTATCGCGCAGAAAAACGAGGCTCCAGATATACATAAGACTCTATGGTTTCAAAATGATCGTAACTGGTAGAATCTATGCGGGTAGGATTAATATTGTCCTGAGGATCTTCATACTCATATACAGTATCATCTCCTATACTTTGAAATATAGAAAGACGCACACCATAAACCATAGTGAACCTATCCGTTAATTTTTGCTGATTTTCTAAATATAGGGCATGATCTAGTGCGTACTCTTCATCTAAACTTAAACTACTAAAGATAGATTTATCAGAATTAGGCTTGATCTTACCTGGTGAAAAGCGTCTATAAGTGACCTGATAGCCAAAATCCAGCTGATTTCTAGGATTAATAAAGTAATTCAAATCCTCCTTTAAGCTAAATTCCTGCAAATTAGAATCCCAATCGAGACCAGAAGTAGGATCTGTAATTTCTAAACCATAGTCAAAGCTACTTGCTATTAAAGAAGTATTAGAGAATAATCGGTCGTTAAACAGGTGATTCCAACGGAAAGTACCGGTAGCATTTCCCCAGCTAAAGCCGAAATCATCACCAAATGAAAAGGCATCTCTACCTAGATAAAAGGCTGCGAAATAACGGTTCTTATTATTCTGCTTCCAGTTGAGCTTGGCATTTACATCATAAAAATGAACCAGGTTATCTTCATCGGCAGCTTTTAAAAAAACATCGACATAAGACCTTCTTCCAGAAACAATAAATGAACCCTTATCTTTTTTAATAGGCCCTTCCAGCATTACTTTACTAGCCAGGGTACCTATACCTGCTGATCCTGCAAATTCTTTGCTGTTACCATCTTTGGTTCTCACCTCTAAAATAGAAGATAGTCGGCCGCCAAAACGAGCAGGAATACCGCCTTTATAGAGCTCCGAGTCCTTAATAACATCAGCATTAAACACTGAAAAAAGGCCAAATAAGTGTGATGGATCATAAACAGGCGCTTCATCTATAAGAATCAGGTTCTGATCTGCACTACCTCCGCGCACAAAAAAGCTGGAAGTTCCCTCGCCGGCGCTTACCACACCAGGCATCATTTGTATAGCCTTGATAATATCCGGCTCACCAAAAAGTGCTGGTAGCTTTTTCACTTGCTTAATATCGACTTCATTGCGGCTCATGTTCACATCAGAAACATTGGCATCTAAGGCCTTATCAGTAATTACTACTTCATCTATAGTAGTTACCTCTTCTGTGAGCTCCACGTTAAGTTCTGTGTCTTTAGTAAGGTTTACCTGTCTTACTTGGGGTTGATAACCTACCGAGCTAAAAGTGATCTCGTAAGACCCTTCAGGAATACTTAACGAATAAAAGCCATAAACATTAGTAATTGTACCTGTTTTTAGCGAATTAACATATACAGTTACACCTATCAATTCTTCTCCATTTTGCGCGTCAGTAATGTAACCATTGATCGTATGCTTACTCTGGCCCCTGACCGTAAATGAGAAAAGTATTGAAAGAATAAAGATTAGAATTCTTGTCATTGTAAATAGTGTTGATAGTTTTGGTTTTTGATTGGATACCTTTAGCTAGAGACGACAGGGCAAACTGAAGGTTTCCATGTTAGTTGAAAAAATATTAAAAAGACCCATTGTAAAATAGAGGCACAAAAATTATAATTATTAAATAATATTAATAATAATTTGAAAGATAAAATAAACTATAAAGCACCCAGGTTTTACTTCTCACCTCACTTAGAAACCATATTTCCATCCATACTCAGAAAGGTGAAAGATGTACCCTATGAAAGGGAGCGCATATCCACTCCTGATGATGATTTTCTGGATCTGGACTGGGTAAAAAAAGGAAATAAATCGCTTGTAATAATTTCTCATGGCCTGGAAGGTAGCTCCACCCGTCCTTATATAAAAGGAATGGCTAAGGTTTTTTCTGAAGAGGGCTTTGATGTATTAGCCTGGAATTTCAGAGGCTGCAGTGAAGAAATAAACAAGCAATTGAGATTTTACCATAGCGGTGCCACTGAAGATTTAGATCACGTAGTGCACCACGCCTTACAGCAGGGGTACACCAGTCTTTACCTCATAGGTTTTAGTCTTGGAGGCAACCTTACGCTCAAATATGTAGGCGAACAGGGTAAAAACATTAACCCGGCAGTGAAAAAGGCAATTGCTTTTTCTGTTCCGTTAGATCTGGGTTCCAGTTGCGATACTATTGCGCAATCATCTAACTTCATCTATTCTAGTCGTTTTTTAAAAAACCTTAAAGAAAAAATCAGGAGAAAGGCTGAGCTGATGCCTAATCAAATCTCGGTATCGCAGCTAGATACGGTAAAAACCATCCGTGATTTCGATGATATGTTTACCGCGCCACTGCATGGCTTTACTAATGCCGCTGATTATTACAACCAGTGTAGCTCACTGCATTTCTTAAAGTCCATAGCCATTCCTACACTAATTGTGAATGCTAAAAATGATCCTTTCCTTTCAGAGAAGTGCTATCCCGTAGAAGAGCTAGCCAACCACCCACAAGTTACTTTCGAAATGCCGGAAAGAGGTGGTCATGTGGGCTTTACAGAATTCAATTCTCAAAAAAGATACTGGTCAGAAAAACGTGCTTTGAGTTTTATTAATAAGAATTAATTGAATACTACCGTACAGCGGTTTTTTTATTAAATTAGCAATATGGGAGATCGATATACAATAACAAGCAGTAGTGAAGCACTGGCCAGCAGGTTTAATGTTGATATACCTGAAGCCTATGCCCCTAACTACAATGCGGCTCCCACACAGATATTGCCACTCATAACTCAAGGTAGTAAAGGCCTTTCCTTTTTCTACTGGGGGCAGATTCCCGGCTGGTCAAAAAACAAGGCCATAAGTAACAAGCTACTCTTTGCTGATATGGAAACCCTGTCTGAAAAAGCCATTACGCAAAAGGCACTGCTCAGCAGACGTTGCATAGTACCTGCTGATGGCTTTTATGGTTGGAAACAGGTGAGTAAAAAAGGAAAAATTCCTTATAGAGTGATCTTTGAAAATAAGAATATTGTTTCTTTTGCCGGGCTGTGGGAAGAGTTTGAAGATGATAATGAAAACATCGTGCATACTTTTAAGCTCATCACTTCTCCTGCCAATAGTAGTATACTCCCCATGAGCACCAGAATGCCGGTAATCATGACTGAAAAAGAAGAGAATGTCTGGCTCAACAATGAATCAACAGAAGAAGAGCTACTGGAAACACTGAAGCCCTACCCTGCTGATAAAATGAAAACCTATTCTGTCTCTCCTAAAATATCAGATACATCTGTAAATGAACCTGCTCTAATAGAGCCCATGGCCCCTGCTGATCAGTTTGGCAACTACTCTCTGTTCGATTAAAAATTCGCCTTTTATTTAATGAAAAAACTCATCCTTTTTATACTTGTATGTTGTCCTTTAATCTCTTTTACTCAAGACAAAGCTGAATTATTAAAAGTAGCTGAATCTACCATAAGTAAAGGAGACACCACTGCCGGCCTAAAACAGTTTCAATTCATACTCACTAAATATCCGCAAAGCTTCACCGCTGCCAAAAGGTTAGCTGAGACCTATTTCGTACTCGGCGACTACCATAAGGCCGTACAATACTGCAATATAGCCATGGACATTACCGATAACTATCAGGCAGAAGCAGAGGAAAGAATGGCAAAAGCACCGGATACCACAACTATTGAGAATGAAAAGATTGCGCATTATATCTCTGACCGTGCTGAGATGCACCACCTGAAAGGCAATATCAGGGTAAGACAATATCAAAGAAATGATGCGATAGAGGAATATCGCAAAGCATTAGAACTCAAACCTTCCACCGAAGTAACTATTGACCTGGCGCTGGCTTATCTGGAAATAGGCTTTCAAAGAGATGCCATTAAGCTATTGAGAAATGTAATAGCTGCAGAGCCGCACCAAGCCAGAGGCTATTTTAACCTGGGAAATGTTTATAATAAACTCCAAGAGCCAGATAGTGCTTTGGCTAATTACAGAAAAGCCATTAAATATGATCCTGAATTAAAATGGCCGTACCTCTACAGCGGCATTTTATTTACCAGAAAAGAAAAATATGATAGCGCCTTATATAACTATGATCGATTTTTAGCCATAGACAGCACCAATGAAGAAGTTCTATTTAGAAGAGCAGTAATACATAGTGAACTTAGAAATTGGAGACAAGCCATTAATGACTGGCACGTTGTATTAGCCTTAGATCCTGATAATGCTGATGCATGGCGAAATCAGGGACTCAGCTATTTCCAGCTCAACAATTATGATTCGGCTATTTTAAGCTTTGATCAGGCTTTAAAACATAACCCTGAAGAAGCCTATACATACATTAACAGAGGTTATAGTTATTACTTAATTGATAATCCTGAAAAAGCATTAGAAGATCTTAATTATGGTCTCAATGGTTTGAAAAACTATTATCTGGGTTACTACTTCAGAGCACTTACTTATCAGCGCTTAGGCAAGAAGAAAGAGGCATGCGAAGACCTGAGCCAAGCCATGTCCCTAGGTATGAAAGAGCAGGATATTGATAAAAAGGCATTTAAAAAATGTTTCTAACACTGTGACCGAGGCCAATATACACACCTATGATGTAGTTATTATAGGAGCCGGGCCAGCAGGGTGTGCGGCGGCAATAGAACTTGGCAAAGCAGGTAAACAAATAGCGCTTATTGATAAAGCGCATTTCCCCAGAGATAAAACATGCGGAGATGCCCTTAGCGTAGATGTAGTTAACCAACTTCATAAATTATCCCCTGCATTAGCTTCTGACTTCACTCAGTTTAAAACTAAAACAGCCTCCTATGGAGTGAAAATATTTGCTCCCAATTTGAAGTCTGTAGAAATTCCGTTCATTCATGCTGGCCAACCTAAATGCGGATACATCTGCCCCAGGTATGAATTTGATAACCTCTTGTTTCAGCATGTTAGCAAATATCCCGGAGTTACCATTTTCGAAAATGAAAAAGTAAATGCCTTAGATTTAAAGAATGGATATTATCACATTGAAACTGCAGCAGGCATTATAAAAACACCATTAGTGATAGGCGCTGATGGTGCTCAATCTATCGTGGCCAGAAAGGCAGCTCTACAACAGCCAGACAAAAAGCATCATAGCGCAGGGTTAAGGGTCTATTACGAAAATGTAAAAGGCTTCACTGAAGACAATAAGATAGAGCTCCATTTCTTTAAAAATATCTTACCTGGCTATTTATGGATATTCCCTCTCCCGAACGGCAAAGCTAATGTAGGTATAGGTCTGCTCTCGTCCGTTATTTCGGCAAAAAAGATTAATCTTAGGCAAGAGCTTGACCAACTCATTAAACAGCACCCAGCATTAAAAAATAGGTTTGAAAATGCAAGGCCACTAGAAACTGTAAAAGGATTCGGCTTACCATTAGGCTCTAAAAAAAGGCGTATTTCTGGTGATCACTTTTTACTAACCGGAGATGCAGCAGGCTTAATAGATCCTTTTAGTGGTGAGGGAATAGCCAATGCTATAAGAAGTGGCCGTATAGCGGCAGAGCAAAGTTTAAAATGTATAGATAAGGCTGATTATTCTGCTGAATTTAATAAAGAGTATGACCAGTATTTATATAGCAAAATTTGGAACGAACTGAGAATTAGCTATGCTTTATTGCGTTTATGTAACTACCCTACGTTGTTTAACTTGGTTATCAAAAAAGCCAACCGTAATAAGGAGATACATCAGTTTTTAGTGGAGTCTCTGGCTAATGTAAGTGTGAAAAAGCATTTGTTAAGCCCGATGTTTTATTTCAAGCTTCTTTTTAGTTAGCTGCACTTAATAACTTCTTCACGGCTTCTTCCATATCCTTAAGGCTAAAGGGCTTTTCTATATAATCATCTGCACCACCTTCAATGGCCAGTGATTGAGCATTTTTACTAGCTGTGAACAACAGTACCGGCGTTTTAAAAAACTCTTCGTCTTGCTTTATAAGCTGAGTAGCTCTTACCCCGCCAATGGTAGGAATCCAGTTATCCATAATTACAGCATCTGGCCTTACTTCTTTGAGGTCACTTAAGACCTGACCGCAAGTTTGCCTGGTAAATACTTCATATCCTCTACTCTCCAGAATATACTTACATATTTCGAGTATATCCTCGTCGTCATCATAAACCAAAATCTTCGCGGCCATAAGTATAAAAGTAATGTTATTCCTATGGCTAACAAAACATAGTGAGAAAGGTTATTCGGATTCTATAAACATTTATACTGTTATGCCTTAGGAAGGGTAAAAAAGAAAGATGATCCTTGTCCTTCTTTACTAATCACTTGCAGCTCGCCTCCATGCCTTGAGATGATTTCAGAACTAATATAAAGACCTAAACCTACCCCTTGAAATTGATGAAAGGCATCTTCTACCCTGAAAAATTTATCGAAAATTTGCGCAAGCTTCTCTTCAGGTATACCAATTCCTTTATCTATCACCGCTATTTTAAGCTCATCACCTAGGTCTGTTACCTCCACTTCTATCTTATCGTTATCAGGTGAATATTTTATTGCATTAGTGAGTAGGTTACAAACCACCTGTTCCAGGCGCACCCTATCTCCTCTTACTTTCTGAGATAACACCCCTTTCACAGTTATAATGTGCTTTTGACTATGATGAGACATATGCTCAACACAATCTTCTATAATATCATTTACTATAAACTCAGATATGTTAAATTCAAGCTTACCGGATTGTATTTTAGAAACATCTAAAAGGTCATGAATAAGGCTAAGCAATTTATCTACATGAAGCTCAGCTTTGTTCATAAACTTACCTATAAGCTCATAGTTTTGATCCTCAATTAAGCGTTCCATTATTTGAATAGACCCTTTAATACTGGTTACAGGTGTTTTGAGCTCATGTGATGCTATACTTAAGAATTCATCCTTCTGCCTTTCAACCTCTTTTAGTTCAGTAATTTCTCTGGAGGCCGCCATTATTCGCTCTACGTTACCCTGACCATCAAAGATAGGGGCTACTAATACATCCCACCACTTTTCATTTCCTCTTAAGGTAGCTTTTCGACCTTCAAAATGTCCCACCTCACCATTTTTAGCCTTATTGAAGCATTTGATTGCTTCTTCTTTATCCTCACCAGACCACAGATCAAACCACTCGCAGCCCTTTAACTGATTAAAGCTATCTACTTCCAGCATTTTAAGCCCTTGCTTATTTATAGAAATAAGTCGGCCTTCTAAGTCAAGTGTCTTAATTCCATCAGGAGTACTTTCTAATATCAGCCTGTTAAATTCTTCGCTCTGTCTTAGCGCCTCTTCTGTATCTTGCTGTTCGGTAATATCCGTATTGGTGCCAAACCACTGGGTAATAGCCCCTTGATCATCTCTAATAGGCACCGCCCTCGATAAAAACCACCTGTAATTTCCATTTCTACTGCGCAGAGGAAAGGTATCTTCCCAGACCTCCCCGTTTCTGTAGCATCTGCTTATCTTGTCTACCACAGCATTGACGTAATCAGGATGATGCACCTTTTTCCAGCCCCACCCTTTCATCTCTTCCAGATTGGTGCCGGTATAATCATACCAACGTTTATTATACCAATTTATATCACCATTGGCATCAGCCATCCAGGCGAGCTGAGAGATATTATCTGCCAGTGTCCGAAACCTACCTTCACTTTCTTGTAGCGCTTTCTCTATATTTTTCCGCGAGGTGATATCTATCATAGTACCTATGATTCTCACTGGCTCCCCATCTTCTTTCCACAAGTAGCCTCTATTGAGCACATCTGCATAGGTATTGTCGGCTCGTAAAAATCTATATTCAGAATTCCATGAAGCCTTATTACCTCTTATTAATTGTTCAATTAATGATCGGATACCAGGCATGTCATCAGGATGTACTCTGCTCATCCACCAGTCTACACCTCTTCCTATTTCATCAGAAGTATAACCAAAAAAAGACACCAGGGAATCGTTCCACCAGAAATGTCTTGTTTTAACATCATAATCATAAACAATATCATTAGTAGCATGAGTCATCAGATCAAACCTTTCCTGGGTTAGTCTTAACTCTTCTTCTACTTTCTTTTGATTATGAATATCAGTATTGCTTCCTAACCAAAGCTCTATCTCACCCGCTTCATTTCTCACAGGCTCAGCCCTGCCTAAATGCCAGCGATACTCTCCATCATAGCGCCTAAGTCGGTATTCTATTTCATAAGGATCTCCACTCTCCAACGAGGCTCTCCATCTTTCAATAGTTCTGCCCAAATCATCCGGATGATGTATCGACTTATCTTTCCAACCCCATCCTTCGGTACCATCTACACCTTCTACATAATCATACCAGCGCTTATTGAAATAAATAATATCTCCATCTGCGTTAGCCACAAAGGCCATTTGAGGCATGGCTTCAGCATAAGTTTTAAATAACAGCTGATTTTTTCGCTCTAGTTCTTCAGCCAGTTTTCTATCTGTAACATCAGTAATAATACCCTCTGCTACCAAATGTGAATATTGATCATAAATAATCTGACCACGATCTGTAACCCACCTATATTGACCACTTTTACTTTTTACACGATAAGTAACATTATAGCCATTAGACGAGCCTAGAGACTCTTCCAGTGCCGAAAGCACATTTAGCCTATCATCTTCATGAATAAGCTCTCTCCATATCACATCATGTCCTTCCAGCTCTATTGCTTCGTACTCACAGATGCTTTTCATACCATGGCTGGAGAAAATAAAATTCCAGGGATCTGAATAATTATATCGATAAACACCACCGGGTATATTGGTAATGAGGTTTTGTAGAGTCTGTCTGTTATCCTCCAATTTTTTACGAGCTATTACGTGATCTGTAATATCTACGCCATGAACCACTATACCTATGATAGCGTCCTGATCATCTCGCTGAGGGTAATAAATGAAGTTAATAAAAACTTTATCAGTACTTCCTCTTTTTCCCCGGGCCAGATCTACCCCTATTTCATTACCTATAAAAGGCTTTCCTGTTTTATAAACCTCATCTAGCAACTCTATAAACCCCTGACTTTCTATCTCAGGGAAGGCATCTTTCGCTGGTTTACCAATAATTTTTCTTTCTGGCCCTACCAGTAACATATATAAATCATTGGCCATTTCTACAACATGGTTAGGGCCTGATAAAACAGCCGTAAAGGAGGGTGACTGCATTAGCACATCAAACACCTTATTACTTAATACTTCTGTTTTTTTAAATTCCATGTATAAATGATCAATTAAAAATGAATAGCAGGAACGCTCCTGAAATTTGATTTAATGAATGCTGAAAAAAGCCGCTATTCTCATAATATAGACAAAAAAACACTCATCATAGAAAAAGGTTAAAAAAACTTGAGCTATATTCTTTTTTAAAACAGTATTAAAGGATCAATTGCATGAACACTAAGTCTAGCCAACGGTCAAATTTATAACCTACCTCCTTCATTCTTCCTACTTCTTTAAAACCTGTTTTGGAGTGCAAATGTATACTAACGTGGTTATCGGCATCTATCCCGGCAATCATACTATGATGGCCCTGCTCCCTGGCTCTTTGTATTATCTCTTTCAACAGTATTGACCCAAGCCCTCTACCTCTGGCCTTTTGTGATAAATATACAGAATGTTCTACAGACTTACGGTATGCCTCCTTAGGTCTAAACCGGTCATAAGTAGCATACCCTAAAATTTCTCCGGCCTCCTCCGCCACTATTAAGGGAATTTCCTTCTTCACTTTATCTGCATACCATTGCTGTAAATCGGCCAGGCTTTTCTCTTCATAATCATAAATAGCAGTGGCATGTAGTATCTCATAATTGAGAATTTGCAAAATAGCCTCTAAATCTTCTTTTACAGCTTTTCTGATGGTATGCATTGGATAACAAATTAATAAGCAATATTAACTCAAAATGTAGAGCTGAAATAAAAAGTAGGCAGTTAATTCTTAAAGCTGCCAGTAAGAGCATATAATTGCAGATTTTGCTCTTCTAAGATTTAGCTAACTAACATTAGTTAATTTTCTTATATTTGCTTCCTTTACCAAAAAAGTACAAATGCATTATTCGAAAATTACAGGACTAGGGCATTATGTTCCTGAAAGAGTAGTTACAAATGATGATCTGTCTAAACTCATGGACACCAATAATGAATGGATCATAGAGAGAACAGGCATCAAGGAGAGGAGATTCATAGATCCTAAAACGGATACTGTAGCCAATATGGCGGCCAAGGCCAGTAAAATGGCTTTAGAAAGAGCTCACCTCAAAGCTGAAGAGATTGATTTTATTGTGTTTGCCACCATAACTCCAGACTATTTTTTCCCTGGATCAGGTGTACTTTTACAGCGCGAACTTGGCCTGGGCTCTATTCCGGCTTTAGATATTAGAAATGCCTGTTCGGGCTTTATCTATGCCTTATCTACAGCTGATCAGTTTATAAAAACCGGCATGTACAAAAACGTGCTGGTAGTAGGAGCTGAAATACAATCTACCGCTCTGGACCTTACCACCAGAGGCCGAGGCACTGCCGTTATCTTTGGTGACGGCGCCGGAGCAGCCGTGGTGCAAAGGTCAGAAAAAACCAGGAGTACTTTCTACGCACCTGCACTCTGACGGTAACTATGCCGAGGAGCTTTACATTAAAGACCCAGGCAGCAGTCGGCCGCATGAAGAACGCCAACCAGACCAAATCATGGATACTTCTTCATTTAAAGTGCATATGAATGGGAATATGGTTTTTAAACATGCCGTAGTTAAATTTCACGAAGTAATTATGGAAGCCCTTGAGGCCAACCAATTACAAAAAGATGATATTGATCTACTCATCCCTCACCAAGCTAACTTGCGAATAAGCAACTACATACAAGAAAAACTTGGATTGCCAGACGAAAAGGTTTATAATAACATTATGAGGTATGGTAACACTACTGCAGGTTCTATACCCATAGCCATGAGTGAAGCATGGGCAGAAGGCAAGATAAAAGAAAACGATATTTTATGCATGGCAGCCTTCGGAAGTGGCTTCACCTGGGCCTCAGCATTAATTCAATGGTAACTATTTAGAATGAAATACGTATCGGTGTATTTAAACCGATTATAAAGACAACAATGAAAACAAAAGTATACAACCCCAGCGAACTTGAAGTTCAATTTGCTAAAGCGCTCGAAAATGTAGCCTCAGTTCTTGAAAGCAACCTTCCTGGTAGCAGAATTATTGAAGTAGAAAACAGCCTTGAAGCTGATAACCCTATTTTGAAATTCAAAATCAATGATACTGACGGTGATCCGCACGAGATAGTGGTAAAAGTGATTCAAACACCTGACAAATTTTAATTTTTGTTTTCTGACAAAGAATTTAATTACATATCTGATCAGGACTTTCTGCTGACGAAAAGGCAGATCACTGAAAAGATTATTCAATATTTATCAAATCTGGAGAGTGAGCTCAAAAAAGAGATACACTCTTCAGACTTTGACTTCCCCGACAACGCCTTTTTAAAAGCAGGCAAAATATCTAAAGGAGAGAATTTTAAAGGCCTCCCTTATCTCATTTTAGATTACCCCAGAATGTTCTCCTCTACCTCTATTTTTGCTTATAGGACTATGTTTTGGTGGGGAAATTTCTTTAGCAACACGTTGCATGTAAAAGGTTCAGCATTAAAGAGCCTGCCAGATACCACTATTCAATCAGCTTATCCGCTTTTTATTCAAACTCTGGGAGATGAATGGGATCACAGCCTTGAATCAGCTAACGCTGTGGAACAGGTTAATTTGCAGGAGATTCTTTCAACTGAAGTGGAATTCCTTAAAATCAGTCAAAAAATTCCATTGTCAGACTACGGGAATCTGCCTGATGCAACCATCCATTTTCTCAGGCAGATTTTAGATCAATAAGGAATTGCAAATTACTTTTACCTCAAAATATAGAGTTTACCAAAGCCATGTTTAAAAGCCTTGTCGGCTGAGGTTTCACGGTGATCCATTCCCTGTCCATTTTGCCTAACGATAACCCTGTAGAGATAAACACCATTGGCCAGCTGATCCCCAAACTCATCACGACCATCCCAGGCAAAATCAGAAATGTTATTCCCTATATGAATAGGTCCTAGTTCATCCTGAAAGATCTCTCTTACCACTTTACCGGAAACAGTCATAATCTGTATTTTAATCTGATCAGGAATTTCGCTTCCCGTAAGGGTAAACACAAAGCGCGTGCTTGAAGAAAAAGGATTAGGGTATGGATAAAAATTAGTAATGGCAGACTCATTAACTACCTCAAAATTGACCTGATAAGGTTCTGTACCCGAACTATTACCACTGGCGTCTTCGGCATCTACCCGCAAGGTATACACGCCGTCTTCCAGGCTTTCTGGCCTGTATTCTATTCTAAATTCATTAGACTCATCTGCCGGAAACCACTGAACTTCCTCTGAAGAGAAAGGAATTCTGTTAAACACACAAGTTTCACAAGGGCTACGTAAAAATACATTGACATTGGTAGTATCCGTTTTAAAAATGAATTCATTTTCATCTTTTAGCCGTATTGAAATCAACGGGCTTGGGGCTACAATATCGCCATCCAGAATATACTGTCCATCAAAAGCCACATCAATCAGCGGATTGATATTATCAGCATTGATTTGCAAGTAGTTAGACTTATCAAAAATGTTATTATCATAATACTGCTCCGGCACTTCATAAGGATTCACGAAAAGGTTATAATCATTCTCTCCCGCTCTACCCAATGTAGGCATAGAAATGGAAAAGCGCGAGGTATCTCCCGGCTCAGGAGCAAGTATGTTTTTATTATATCTCACAGACGTTCTGGTAGTATTATTAAACAAGGTATAGGCTACAGAAATAGAATCAGGGAAAGTATATGGAGATATATTTTTAAAGCCATAATCAGCCTCAAACACTTCTCCCTCTGACAAATCTTTGTTGTTAGCTGCTTCATCGGGTAGTAAAAGAATACCTTCTGGCACTCCTGTGAAATACACTTCCCATTTCACCAGCTGAGCCGCTGTAAGGTTATCATTATCTTCAGTATACAACTTCACCTTCAGTTGCGGATACTGACCCGCATTAATATCAGAAAGGTCTGTATTCCCCATGGAAAGGTTATTTTTAAGCATCACTTCATCTCCACTTGAGGTCACTCCCCATACTTCCAAATAGTTATTATCTGTAACAGGTGTTTCATCTGACTGCACATAGGCCACCAGTGTTTGCCAATCAGTGGCAGGGCCAATGGTGGTACTGGTCATATTACCAGAAGAGAAAATGCCCGTAACGGTAAGGTTTGTAAATAGCTGTGCCTCATTTCTGGGAGTGGTAGAAGCCCTGAGCATAGTAGCACTACCTGCGGGACTCCCCTTTCTACCTAATAAAATAAGTGGCTCCCCATTTTGCAATGTAGCCAAACTTGCCGCCGAGGCACCAATATCCTCCAGCTTGGCTCTAACATTGGCCGGCCAGGACTCAAATCTTGGATTACCAATAGAAAACATCACTACGGAGTCGCCTTCACTTACATTATCTATGTACTCCATCAAATCATCATTACCAATATCCAGTTCATTAAAAGTGAAGTTATTGATCACCTGTGGCTGCCTGCCGCAACCTCTGTTTGTGGTAACGCCGAGATATGGAAGCGTTGTATTCCTATCAAAAGCCACTAAACTGACCGTATTATTCCTACAGTAGTAGCCATTATTAATAATATATTCGATTCCATTTAGTATCACGGAAACATCTGCAATACCGCTACCATTACTAGCTCCAAATGTCCTTACAAAAACATCTAATGTATTGGTTTCAAAATCGATTCTTCGTCCTCCTTCATTAAGCTCTAACCCGCTTAAGAGGTTATTCTCGTACTGTGGATATTCTCTTTGTGACCAGCCATTAGGTCCGTTATTGATGTACGTAAAACTGCTATTAACCCATTCTGTACTTTCACCTTCTTCTTGCATAGCAAACCTCGATCTCCAATAATAGACCACACTGTCATTAGCTGGTGTGTTAGGCAATAATTCGGTCTGCCAACTGGCCAAAAGCTTAGCCTGTACGGTTTGCTGCTTTCTAAAAGGGCTATCAAAAGTGCTGGCCGTATCTATTTCAATAATATAATCACGCTCCCCTGACAAGAGGTCACTGGCCTGCACCAGCAACTCTACAGGCTGGGAATTGACAATAGCATAATTGATAGGATATAAATTCTTGGTGCCGAATAAAGGAATGAATAAGTTCAGAATGGCCGAATTATTGGTTTCGTCCAACTCATCAATTTCATTAAAATAATCGATATCTATTTGAAATTGATTATTACCAGCCGCATTGCTTACTTCATTATCAATAACCATCACCAAAGTATCCTGAAAATGGACACTGGCAAATATTGAATCATATTCGGCTATGCTATTATCGCTAAAAGTACGAGTGATGTGAACCCGTATAGAATCATTAACGGTTACACCGAAATTCCTTACAATTGTATTGAGCGCAAAAGAATCAATTTGGGCTGACACCGGCTCATCAGTAAATGATTCTACATAAACATTATCATCATTGGTTTCAAAGTCAGGATTATCAGCCCCGAATAATGTCAGGTACGGATCACCGAGATACACCATTTGTTGCACCTGTGTGATATTAGTAGGATTAACCGCAGCTCCATTCATATACCTGACTACTACTTCCTTCATAACATCACCTATAGGCTTATGAATAAACAATGAATCACCATAAGCTGTCTGATAAAAAGTGTCTGAATACCTTCTGAGCCTATCAGAAAAGCCGTATGAGCTGCTAGCCGTAAAACCAATGGCTCCTCTATCTGCAGCTAAAATCCAGTCCTCACCAAAAAGAACATTGGCATTAAAAAACTGACCGGCATTACAGCCATTAATTAGAAACATAGGGTACTTGCCCGGATTATCATATCCTAAAACGGGATCTGTAGCAAAACCGATATCTATATCAGTAACAGAGGGTGCCGAATGCCCGAAAAAAGTGATTAAATTCAATCCTTCATTCACCTCCTCAGCCACATTAATCAGCTCTACGGTACTGCTTCTTTCTTTAGAAATGGTTTGAACATCTCCGCCTAAATAATCTTCTTCCGCTACAGCGGCAAAACCATCAGTATATCTCCTAAAAATGGTTAATTGCGAGGCACTTGCCCCACCACTGAGGTGTAAAAGTCGCTTGCGCCACAAAGCGTCAAATGGTAAATCTTCTGTTTCCTGCACTTTGTTAAGATAGTTCAAAACCTGTTGTGCATTAACTGCAGGCAGCCTACCTACGGGAACTGCCGGCTCATAAGTAGTACCATTGAGACCGGCTGTAAATAAAATATCAGAGCCGGGGTTTCCTGCAGAAGGTACTAAATCTCTCACTTGATAAGTAACTCCAAGCCTTGTTACATTTATAAATCCATTAGTATTTCTAAAGAAATTAACAGAAGGATCTAAGCCTTTACCTATTAGAAAAAGGTATCGGGGAGAACCATTCTGCACCATAAAACGCATGAATTGATATATACTAAGTGAGCTTTTTTCTCCGTAATTAAACTGGTTATAGAGCTGCTCCATATTTACCACCAAAGGGTTGAAACTCCCTCCTTCCATAGAAGCCCGATAATTAGCGTAAGCTTGTACCGGATCAAGGGTTCCATCTACAGGCTGCCTCAAATGCCTGTTAGAAATAATGATATAGTCAAATACCGAAGCATTAATATTCGTAAAGTCTACCTTGCTTAGTACCGGAGTAATATAGTCATTGCCATTCACCCATAATTGGCGATCTAAAGCCGTGTTATTCACCATAGTATTCAGCGAACTACCAGAGGCATTAAAACCAATTCGCCTTACATTATCTGAGTCGGTAATATCATAAATCTGAGGCGTAGCCGGCACATTCGTCATCTCTATATATGACCTGTTTCCGGAAACCGTTTTTAAATTCAGTTTTTTAGAATTGGCACCTCCTAAATTAAAGTTTTGGGAATAGACCAGTCTGAGATATGAAGTACTAATACGGTCATTACCTCCACTTACTCCAAGATCTCTAATTCGTACTGTTAGGCTGCCTGAGCTACTGATATCAGACCAATTAATGGCTGATTGAAAAGTCTCTGCAGTATAATCTGACCAGGTTACGGTACCTAATGATCGCAGACTAGCTGTGCTTTGACCTACCAATATTTCCACCAAATGATTCACATTATCGCGGCCCATCAAAAGAACTTCCAGCTGAGGATTACCCGCTGAAGTTACTGTATTACTAATGCCGCTAATGATGTAATCTAGCTGCTGGCCTTCCTGAATCATATTGCCGGTCCAGCCTTCACCATAATCAAAATAAGAGTAGGCAGTATAGTCACCGGTGTTAAAACTACGGCCCGCTGAGTATTGGTTGGTTTTTAATGATAGAACAGTTTCATTATGTGCCGCCTGCGGAGCTAGTCCATTAATATTGTTTTCAAAGAAATAGTCCATTCTCTTACCTGCCACCGTCGTAAGGTTATAAGTAAGAAAATAAGCGGTGGTATCTGAGTAAATATTATAATATCTATGGGGCTGTGCCGATTCTGGCTGGTATAATTTTCTATCCTGCGTGCCATCATTTCTTTGGCCATAAAACTCTAAGTACTCACCCGGCTGGAAATTTCCATCACCCTGACCTGGAACGTAAATAGCCTGCTCCACTCCCCCTATGAAAAATCTGTAACCGCCTAGGGTCAACCGCATTGACAGGAAAGCCTGCACTCTGCAAATCAGCATAGGTAATTCTATACATCCCCTCCCGCCCTACTGGGATTTTATAGTACTGCTTGTTATAATCTATCCACTCATTACCATAGTCCTGAGCCTGGCTATTGAATACAGCCATCATCCCCACTAGTGCTATAATTACAACTCTACTTCTCATTTCTTATTTAAACTGGCCTTTAGTGAAAATACGTGCGAATACAATGATTCAGATTGATCTCCGATATCTGTAAGCGCATAATCAATGGATATTTCTTTAATTTTAACGCCTATACCAAAGTTAGCCTGCATGGTGGTATAGTTAGAGCCATCAAAATCAGTTAACTCCTGAATGTTCCCCATACCTAACCTAAGATAAGCTACTTTTTTATAATCTATCTCCATAGCCAAAGCCGGATCTACAGAAACGAGATCTGAGCTTATAACTGTGTTTCTTTCACCATCAAAAGTGCTAATAAGATCAAACGTGGCTAGCACGCCAAAATCCTGAAAAACAGGAAAATACCTCCCAACGCCTAGTATAGCTCTTGGTACTGTTACCTCTGTAGAATTTTCTGGTATAACATTCCCTGTCTGAGTATACACATCTACCACCAGCTCAGTATTATGCGACCATGAATTAAAGGTGCCAGTAATATCTCTCAGCATTAATCCGAACTTCCAATTTTTGCGTTCCAACTGTGCCCCGGCATCTAAACCAAATCCCCAGGCTGTAGCAAATTCACCAGCAATACGATGGATCACCTTAAAGTTAGCCCCTGTTTTTAATCCTTTGATTATAGAGAGTTTTCTAGCGTAAGAGAAAAGAAACGCATAATCTGCCGCTGAGAAAAATTGAATATTATCATAGTTAATGGCTCCATTAGCATCATATAAAAAGCGGGTATCCGGAATATCATCTACGGCAAACCTAATAATGGAAATACCCAAATGACTAACTGAATCTATTGGCGTTGCAAAAGCCGCATAATCATACTTCGCTATGCCTGCAAAATATTCCGCATGCATCAGCGAAACTTCATACTGGTCTTTAATATCTAACAGCCCTGCGGGGTTCCAGTAGCCTGAAGTAACATCATTAACTACTGCCGTTTGAGCATTAGACATAGCCAACCCTCTGGCACCCACACCAATAGACAAAAACTCATTACTATACTTAGGAGTACTTTGAGCGAACAATTCATGTATTTCGCCACATAAAAAAATAAAAATAAAGGAGATAAAAAGCCTCATGATCAAATCCCTAACCTATTCATTTATCTATAGAACAAGACCTAAAATTATAAATACTACCCTAAATCTACTAGCGTTTGCCCTCATTTATCTGGTAATTTCTGGCCTCAAAAAAGCGATTTTATATAACATAACCAATAAAGCAGATAAATATTTTAATTAATTGACATAACAAGCTAATATTTTTTACTTAGTACTTGGCCATGCATAGTACTTTGCCGTATAATTGTATAGGTCAAAACTCAAAATAATAAATTTATGAATCTGGAAAACACACAAGTGCAGATGCGGAAAGGTATTTTGGAATACTGCATCCTGCACATTATCTCCAGAGGTGAGGTCTACGCATCAGACATGCTAGATGAACTCACCACTGCGAAGATCATGGTTGTAGAAGGTACGCTGTACCCCCTGCTTACTCGCCTGAGGAAAGCAGGACTGGTAGAATATAAGTGGGTAGAATCAAACTCTGGTCCTCCTCGTAAATATTACACACTCACTGAACAAGGTCAATCTTTTCTTGAAAGTTTAGATACTACTTGGCATGAATTGATGAAATCAACGAAATTAATCACTTCAAGAAAAGATAAAGACGACAATAACAACAACAGCACTTCTCAAGATTAAAACTCAAACCCATGAAAAAGAACATTAGCATAAATATAAGCGGTATTATATTTCACATAGAGGAAGACGCTTATGAGCAATTGCGTGATTATCTTGATTCCATTAACAGGTATTTCTCTTCTTTTGATGGCAGCCAGGAAATCATCGCCGATATAGAAAGCAGAATAGCAGAAATCTTCTTGGCAAAGCTCAATGAAGAAAAGCAAATCATAACCGCAGAAGATGTATCTTCTCTAATAGCTACCATGGGTAGTATTAAAGATTTTCAGGCTGTAGAAGATGCTGAAACTGATAACGAAAGCAATAATTACCAACAAACGCGATCAGAAGAAAGCCATAGCAGCTGGTCTGAAATTGGCTCAAAAAAGCTATACAGAGATGGCAAGAGAAGAATAATTGCCGGGGTGTGCGCTGGCCTGGGGCATTACTTTCATTTAGACCCACTTTGGGTAAGGTTACTCCTCATCATACTATCTATAGGAAGTTATGGCACCTTCCTTATAGCATATATCATATTATGGATAGTGCTTCCTGAAAACAAGGACTTAGATGAAGATCAAAAGATAAAGAAGATGTTCCGTAATCCTAATGGCAAAGTCATTAGTGGAGTATCATCCGGTGTAGCTACTTACTTTGGTGTAGACGTAGCGGTTATAAGACTACTCTTCATCATCTTCACCTTTGTGTTTGGCTCAGGAGTTTTAGTTTATCTTATCCTCTGGATTGTACTTCCAGAGGCTAAAACCATCACTGATAAAGTACAGATGGAAGGTGACCCTGTAACCTTAAGCAATATAGAATCCAGCATAAAAAAAAGCCTTAACGTAGATGAAAATGAGGAAAATATATTTATTAAGGTATTACTTTTCCCTTTTAGATTAATAGCAGCAGTACTCAACGGACTAGGTAGAATATTAGGTCCTATACTGATGTTCCTGGTCGATTTTATCAGAATAATACTAGGAGCAATACTTATACTCACAGGAGCCTCGTTTGCTATTAGCTTCATAATTTTATTAGGAGTTAGTCTTGGCTTTTACACCTGGGGGGTTTGGATAGACTTTCCTTTGGAGGCTTTCTTAAAGTTAGTTCCTCCATTCACCTCGCTACTTGGATTTTTCGCTTTAGCTATTCCATCCATATTACTGATATTATTAGGAGCATCTATTATTGCGAAAAAGATCATTTTCTCGGCTCCTACAGGATGGTCATTATTAGCGCTATTCATAGTCAGCAGTATTTTGGTTTCGATCAATATCACTGAAATAGCTTTTGAATTTAAAGAAGATGGAGATAGAGAGGTAGTAAAACATTTTGACATACAAGGTAAAACTGCTGTGCTCAAACTAAATGAAGTAGGTCTTGATGATTATGACATCACTCAGCTAACTATAAAGGGTTATGATGGAGACACGTATAAACTCAATCAATATTTTAGTGCCCGTGGCCGATCCAGACAAGAAGCCATAGAAAACTCTAAAGATGTGACCTATAATGTAAAACAGGAAGACTCTGTGTTATACTTCGACTCTAATATTCAATTCAATAAAAATAGTATATTTCACGCTCAGGAGCTATCAATGACCTTATTTGTGCCTTATAACCATAAATTCATCTTAGATGATGATATGCGCCACATACTAAGAAGTACTCCTTATGTAGAAGGTTACAGTCTGTATAATAATGACAAGTTTGAGCTTGAATTTAAGGAAGATGGCACCCTGGAATGCGCTCAGTGCCCTATAGTAGAAAAAGAAGAAGAGGTTAATGGCGAAGAAAATGATGATGAAGAAATCTCTGCAAGCCGCCATGAAAACGCCAATGGTAAATTCGACCAGCTATATACTTTTCAATCTTTTAACGCGCTGGAAGTTTCTAATTCATTTGTGGTACATATAGTAAAAGCCGACAGCTTTCAGGTAGGTATAAATGCCAATAGAAAATACAGGGATAATGTTGATATATATGTGAAAGGAGAAAAATTGTATATAGATTACAATAAAGGTTCAAAGCTTAAAATTAATGATTTCCTTAGAGATGATATAAGCATAACTGTTTACACTCCTTCATTACAATCTATCAAATCAGAAACAGCAGGCAGAATATATTTATCTGATTTTAGAGAGCAAAATATGGATATTGATTTATCTGGTGCTTCATTTGCCAAACTTTCTGATGTAAATATTGGAAAATTAACCGTAGACTTATCTGGTGCTTCTGAATTAGATATAGATGGTAAAGGACAAAATTTATCAGTAGAAATGCAGGGAGCATCACAACTTGACGCCATGAATTTCGAAACAGAAATAGCTGATATTGAAGCACATGGAGCCTCCTCTGCCAGAGTATATGTAACAAAAGAATTAAGAAAAGAAGAAAATTTTGCCAGTGATATAAAATATAAAGGCAATCCTGAAGTTATAAATGAGTAAACCAACAAACTAATTCTCATAAATTATCTCCGGAATCCGGGCTGAACTTCAGTCCGGATTTCTTGTTTTATATTTGAGCTATGAAAAACATTAAGTTATTATTACTTTGCCTCCCCTTCATTATTTGCAGTTGCGAAGGCACTAAAAGTCAAAATGTGGAACAAGGAATACAAGGAACCGTTACCTGGTCAGAAGGTAATTTAATGCCTGGTCCAGACAAAAAGAGTGGCACCAGCCGCCCTGTAGAGAGAGAAATTTACATTTACGAAGCCACTAAAAGGAACCAAGCCGAACATGAAGGCACCTTTTATAAAAACATAAGCACTGAGCTAGCGGCTAAAGTAAAATCCGATGCTGAGGGTAATTTCGTTATATCTCTACCGGCAGGTAAGTACTCCATTTTCACTAAAGAAGATAAAGGTTTATTTGCCAATAGTATGGATGGCGAAGGCCACATCCAACCCGTAGAAGTAAAACCAGGGCAAGTAACTGAGGTGACTATTAATATCAACTACATGGCTGTTTATTAAAAATCGCCTTGTTTTTATTATAACAAAATCCCGATATTGTATAGCGCTTCATATAATGAGACAACCAGAAATCCCTAAACACAAAAGGCATGAAACATAATTTACCACTTACTAAATTCTTTGTAATCCTATCTTTATTGGCTTTCACCCTCACATCATGCAATGATGATGATGACGATTCGAACAATAAAAATGAAGAAATCAATAGCTGGATTTACAATGTAATGGACCAGGTATACCTCTGGACCACTTCCATGCCTTCGCAAGACAATGTTAACACCAATGCTGACCCCTCTGATTTTTTCGAAAGCCTACTTTATAGTGGTGATCGATTTTCAGTTATTTACCCTGATTATGAAGAGCTTCTCAATCAGCTTAATGGTGTAACTTATGAAGCAGGTTTCGAATTTCAGCTTTTACTTTTAGCTCAGGGTAGCAATGAAGTAGTGATGGTACTTTTATATGTAAAACCAGGTTCACCTGCTGACGATGCAGGCCTTAAAAGAGGTGATATAATTACCGAAATTAATGGTAATGGCATTACTACTGAAAATTATGAATCCGTTGTACCTCTTATTTATGAAGATTTCTCGGCCACATATTCCAGTTATAATACATCATCTGAGCTATATGAAAGCAAAGGTTCTGTGAATTTAGCTGTAGAAGTGATAGAAGAAAATCCTAATTATATGGACACTGTTTACACCATAAATAACAGCAAAATAGGCTATTACGTTTATAACTTCTTTGCCCAAGGAAGCAATGGCGCTTATGATAATCAAATGGATGACATCATTGCTTCTTTCCAAACAGAAGGCATCAACGAACTGGTACTTGACCTTAGATATAACGGTGGCGGCAGTGTTAACTCAGCCATCAACATGGGTAGCTTAATAGGAAGTGATGTTAATTCATCAAAAATATTCTTTAGCAGCATCTATAATGATCTTTACCAAAATTACTTTGAAAGTCAGCCCAACCCTGATGAAGAACTAAACACAAGGTTCCTTGATAAGGCTAATAACATTGGGAACCAAATTAATCATTTATACATTTTAGTAAGTGGCCATACAGCTTCCGCTAGTGAACTGATCATCAACGGATTAGATCCTTACATGGATATAACTATTATTGGAGAAACCACTGTTGGTAAAAATGTAGCCTCCACATCTATTCAAGATGATGAAAACCCAGACAACAATTATGGCTTACTACCTATCATTGCTAGGTTACAAAACAGCCAGGGTTACTCTGATTTTGAAAATGGCTTCACTCCTCTTGGAGATAATTATATTAATGAATTTGATAGCCCTCTTACAGAACTGGGAGACATTCATGAAATATTACTGAGAAGAGCTATTGAATTAATCACGGGCTCCAACCCAAATGGCAGAGTGGCTCATAGAGCAAAAACATTTTCCTATGAAAAACTGCCCGTTTCTTCTATTGACAGAAGGCCGGGAACAAACAGAGCCATACTTGCACAACCCGAATAATTTCATACGGCTCATGTAGCGGCTTTTATTATAGCACTACGTGAGCCGCTAATATATTATAGCTTTAATCCGATGGTTAAATTATCATCTATATCAATATTCCCATCTTGCACACTTATCTCAAAATTAAAATCTATATAACCCATCTTTCCTAGTGTTCTTTGCATTCCCCAATGAACCCCTAAATAAGGTTCCGGATCACCAAAATAGCTTCCTCCAGTATCAAATAGTTCTCTAGCCGCCAATCCAACATAAGCGCCTGAAAAATTATTCCCATTACGACCCTGCTTCATTTTCTTCATTAGATTGTAATAATAGCGAATGCCCAAATCATAAGATATAGATACTTTTCTCCCACGCCAATAATCATTCCCATTCAAATTAACTCTATGCGTTATATTAGCTGCCGCCAGCACAGAAAGTGGAGGAAGTATTTTCTGCTCAACGGCAACATTATTGGACATGCTATATTCAATATCATTTAAAGAAATATAATTTAAGCCTACTTTAAACATCGTCTTTTCTTCCTTTTGCTCAATAAATTTCTGATTAGCGAAGTCTTTACTATAACGCTCAATCAGTTCCTCCTCACGTACTTTATTACCAATAGCAAGCCCTAACTTTACTTGCGCATCAAAATCCCACCTACTAGGTGTTATCGATTGAGATGCTCCAAAACTCATTGCTCTGGAACCTGGAGTATAGGAAGGCCCTACCCTTAACTCTAAATACCCATATCTCCCCAACCTTTTCTGAAGCCCCCAGTACAGACTGTAAGTGGTCAGTTTAGTATTATCATTATCAGGATATGTACGTGGCGTACTGGTGAGCTGATGAGAAACCTGAGCTGACACAAAAGAACCTACTAAATTATTAGCCTGTTCATTATTTTTCACCTTTCGCTTTTGATTATAAAAGAATTTATAACCACCATGTAAAGCATAGTATTCAGTTCGCCATGAGGTAAAACCTCCATAAACAGCACTTTTGATTCCTATTTTCCTTTCATACTCTGCAAACATGCCTGTTGTCACCCAATAATCTCCATTCATAAAGCCTACCCTAAACATATGCTTTTCAGGTATAAACTGCCTGTCTATATATTTATACTTCTTTCCTTCTTTAAGGCTTTTGGCACTTACTAGTTCCATACTGTAGTCAACAGCAGTGCTATCAGACTGAGCATGCAAATACGTGAAACCCACAAAAACACTGGCTACTAATAATATAACTTTCTTCATCTATTTTGAGCTTGAAATGGTCTTGATTGAACTAATTTTAATGTCATTGAAGGTAGTATGGATCAAAATATCTCTGTCTGAACGAAAGGTCTGATTAAAGCTCCTTTTCTGAGAGATGGATTTTTTTACCTCTTCTTGATATCTTTCAGGTATTTTAATATTCCCATAAAGGGTGGAGAGATCGTATCTATATTCTTCAAAAGAATCTAAATTGAGGCTCACTTCGCTATTCTTTGCCTCCACCTGCAAAAAGGTTAACCCTTCCTTCCCCTGAAAACTCAATGTTCCGAAATTAGCTTCCAGATAATAAGCTCCTTCTATTCCTGATAACTCTACATTAGATTTTTCGGAAACACATCTCATTTTCACTTTCAGATTTCTAGCCATCAAGTCTCCGTAATAAGTGTTTATTTTCAGTTCACCAGAAAGATCCCCCAACTCTATTTGTCCAAATTTTAGCTGCACATCTAAATAGCCGGATAAGTGAGCAACACTGACTCCTCCATACATATTGGTAATATAAATGCCCATGGTTTTAGGCACCTTTAATTCATACACTACAGAAAGATCACTGGATATAGCCGTGCGGTTATCCTTTGAATAAAAAACATTGCTAACTATATAAGCATCTTCCTTTTTAGTTATTTGATACTTTATAAACTGCAGATCTGATTCGGCATCTTCTTTTGACTTATTTTTAGCCACTAGCTTAATGGTCAATTTCACACTATTCCCAGACCAACCCACCACATTAATATCTGCCTTTTCAGAATTAATCTTCATTTTCTTTACTTCATCCTGCTTGAGCTCCCGCTCTATAGTTTTAGTTACTACATGCACCAGCTTCTGCTGTGAGAAGAGCATTGTACATGAAAGCAGAATTAGCATTAGTATTCCTAGTATTCTTGACATCATGATGTGATTATTGAAATAATTTTTCTGGTTACATCAGCCTTTAAAAGCTGAACTCTTCCTTTTGCCTTAAGCAGATATGGATTTTTTTCATTTGCCTCGAGCATATGATCTAATTGCTCCATTTCCTGATCGAGGTCTGATAATTGAGACTTCAAGGCCTTATATTCAGGATTATTACAGACCTCTGTTTGCAATGCACAGACCTGCTTTATGAATTTTTCCGCTTCAACATCTGAAGCCATATTATCCATTTCCTGTTCTTCAACTACCACTTCAGCATAGGTGACTTCATATTTCACTTCCGCGAAATAACCCCAGTAAACAAAAAGGCTGAAAAGCAGTGTAGCCGCTACAGCAATAGCATACATTAATATCCTGCGCTTACCCTCTCCTTTATTAGGATTATCTGCCTGCAAGTGCATTTCTAATGACTTCCAAACATCCTCTTTAAATTCATGATGATCTTCCCACTCTAATAAGCTTTCACCCACCGCATCTTCAAAATCCAGAGTTCCCCTTAGTTTTTCCCATGAATTAGCAGGAGGATCTTTCTCCGGCAAATTCTCTAAAGACCTCAATAGCTTGTTATTATTATATTCGGTCATACTGATACTCCTTTAATTTTTTCTGTAAAATTTTCTTAGCGTTCCATAGCTGAGATTTCGACGTTCCTTCCGATATCTCCAGCATTTCCGCTATTTCCCGGTGCTTATAACCCTCCTTTTCTGACAAAAGAAAGACAGCTCTATATCCGTCTGGCAACGACTGTATGGCCTTTTCTAAGTCCTGTACAGTAAAATGATCACTCCACTCTATAACCTGATCATGTTTTTCTAATTCGAAGCTTTCAAAAAAGCCTTCCTTTTTTACCTTCCGTAATGTAGTGCGCACTATTATGGTTTTTATCCAGGCTCCCAGCGCTGACTCCGCCCGAAAACTTTTGATGTTTTTAAACACTTCCATAAATCCTTCCTGAAGTATATCATTAGCCAGCTCGTAGTCATTAGAAATTCTATAAGCCACATTAAACATGGCCTTAGCATATTTATCAAACAGTAGCTTTTGGCCAGACCGGTTGTTTTTCCGGCACATCCTGATGATCTCTTCTTCTGTTTTCTTTTTGTCAGACATTTAAATTATAAGCTGTTTAATATAAAGTGGAGCATCTCACGAAAATCGTTGTATGACTTATCATATTTATTTTTAAATCTTTAAAATAGAATAAAAGAAAGGGAGATTTAAACAAAGCAGCACATCAACCCAAAAGAATGGCTTCAAAAAACATTTAACTACCTATCTTTAAGGGCACTAATTGTTAAATAAAAATTCGAGTATGGTAATCATAATTATGGGTGTAACGGCAAGCGGCAAGACAACTATAGCAAAAGCCCTAAGTGAAAAAACAAACATACCCTACTATGATGCGGACCAGTACCACTCTGAAGCTAATATCCTTAAAATGTCAGATGGCATACCTTTAACTGATGAAGACCGAAAAGAATGGTTAGAGAGTTTATCAGTAGAAATTGCAAAATGGCAGCAAAATGAAGGAGCAATACTGGCTTGCAGTGCTCTTAAAAAAACCTATCGACAAAAGCTACAGTCTAAATCTGAGCTTCCTATCCAATGGATTTACCTAAAAGTGCCACAAGAAATTATACAAGAAAGAATAGAAGCCAGAAAAAATCATTTTATGAATAAAAGCTTAGTGGCCTCTCAATTTGCCATATTGGAGCCACCAGAAAATGGTTATACTGTAGATGGCACCAACTCTACTGAAAAGATTATAGAGGAGATTACTAATAAAATAAAAAGCTAAAAGCCTAGTTACACAGACCTACTAAGTGGCACCTCAAGTGCCCAATAAAATTCTCTATATACTGAGGCTGCTCTGTTTGCTTTAAAGTAGCAGCATACCAGGTTCTAAATAGGCCCTTTTTAGTTACGGGCACAGCCACAAGTTTTTCATCTCGCAGATAAGGATCTAAAATCCATTTGGCAGCTACTTTTATTCCCATACCCGCCTTAACCATTTCTATAGCAGCCTCCGTAACCTGAATAGGAATTACTCCTTTGGGCTGAACATCTTCTGGTATAAGCACTCTGCTAAACAGTGTTACTGATTCTAAAGGTAAAGAATGTATAATCAGCTTTTCATTTTCAAAATCATGAGGCTCTACATACTTTTTCTTAGCAAAAGGATGAGTTTTAGGCATTAAAGCTAATAGCTCATCCATAAAAAGCTCTGTTAATTTTAAATTAGGATTATTCACTTCTCCACTCACTATGGCCAAATCAAGCTTTCCGTTAAGCAACTGCTCCGTACGCTCACCGTTCGGGTCTGGCGATATTTCTATATCTACATTAGGAAATTCCTTCTGAAAATCTACCATTAAGCCTGGCAGCCAATGATAGGTGGTATAACATTCTGTACCTACTCTCAACGTGCCTTTATCGCCACCTACATATTTTTTAACCGCCAATTCGGCCTGCTCCAACTCATTAAGGATACGCTCAGCCGATTCCAACAATATTTTCCCGGCGCCAGTAAGCACCAATTTCTTATTTACTCTATGAAACAATGGTGCTCCAAGCTTAGTCTCCACCTCTTTCAGCTGATGGCTCAGTGCTGACTGAGAAAGAAACAAGCCTTCTTTAGCCTTGGTGAGACTTCCCTTTTCTGCTACCTCTTTGATCAGGCGTAAATGACGAACCTCCATATGTATTAATGATTTTCATATAAAGATAGAATTTTATTCATCGTATTCATAGAACGTCCTCTTACCTACCTCGTTAAATTGCCCATATCAAAACTCAAAATTATGCAAACCATATCAGCACCCACTCCTAAAGTAAACGTGATTTCAAATAACAAAAAGAAGAAATCTCCTAATTCATTTGATCTATATGATTATCTGAAAAACATAAAAAGTTACAATATTGCACTAGCCCTATTCAACAAATGAAAGCATCATCAAAAAACTTAATCTTACTGTTTATATTGGCCTCACTTTGGGGCCCTTCTTTCCTTTTTATTAAAATAGCCGTTAAGGAAATGAGCCCTGTTCATGTAGCTACTTTCAGAATTTTTATTGCTGCCATAGCGTTGAACTTATTTCTGCAAATAGCGGGTACACCTTTTAAAAAGAGCCTAAAGTTTTGGCGAGATATTACCATTTCAGGCATATTCTCTTTGTCTTTACCTTTTATGCTCATATCATGGGCCGAAACACATATTGACAGCGCCTTAGCTTCTATTCTCAATGGTCTTACCCCATTATTTACCATTATCATGGCTAATTTCTTAATAGCAGATGATAAAATGACCAAACATAAACTAATAGGAACACTCTTAGGCTTTGTTGGGCTTTTCACCCTTATTTCACCTCATTTTTCTAGCCATATGAGCAGTTCTTTCCTGGGGATAATAGCCGTAGTATTGGCAGCCGTTAGCTATGGTATAGGTATGGTTTATTCCAGAATGAAGCTTAGAAACGTACCTCCGTTACACGCACCGGCGGCTCAGCTATTAGTCGCTTCAGCTTACATGCTACCCTTGTGTATTTCTACGGTTGGCTTACCTCATTTCAGCGAGCTTTCAGGCTCCTCTATTTCCTCAATACTCGCACTTGCCTTGCTTGGAACCGCCGTGGCCTATGTAATCTTTTTTAAAATAATAGAAAGTGCAAGTGCATCTTACCTCTCTTATGTCACCTACCTAATTCCTATTTATGGAATAGCACTTGGCGTTATTTTTCTTAAAGAAAGCATCTCATCAGAGAGCATAATTGGTGCATTAATTATTCTCATAGGCTTAATGATCGCTAACAAAACAATCAAAATTCCTTTCAAAAAGAAGCAATTAAACAACTCTGCGATAAAAAACTGAATTTTATTTTCGTTCCATGCAACCTTTGGCGAAATATTCGCATCTTCCTGCTGAGAACGCAAAATGAAACTGAAAATACATCGGTCAGAAGAAGATACTTTAATCCGGCAATGTAAAAAGCAGGATAACCAGGCACAGAAAGAAGTGTATGAAAAATATGCCTCTACTATGCTGGGTATCTGTGTTCGTTATATTAAAGAGCCCGGTCAAGCCGAAGATGTAATGATCAATGGCTTTGTTAAAGTATTTGAAAAGATCGATCAGTTTAAAGGAGATGGCAGTTTCGAAGGTTGGATCAGACGCATTATGGTTAATGATTCGCTAACCTACCTCAGGCAAAATAAGAGCATGTACCTGGAGGTAGACATAGAAAAGGCAGATCTGGAGCCTGATTATTCTTCGCTGGATAATCAATTAGAAGCAGAAGATTTGCTCACTATGATTCAACAACTGCCAACAGGTTACCGAACGGTATTTAACCTGTACGCTGTAGAAGGGTTTTCGCATCGGGAGATAGCAGAGCAACTGGGCATAAGTGAAAACACTTCTAAATCACAATTGAGCCGAGCCCGGGCTTTATTGCAAAAGCAATTATTAGCCACTGAGCAGAACATGAAAAATAAATTTAATTAAGCTATGAGTGATCAACAGCTAGATAAATTATTCAAAAGCAAACTAGAGGACATTAAAAAAGAACCCTCTTCTGACGCTTGGAATAAGCTTAATTCTAAAATTCAGCAAAAAAAGAGCAGAGGAGCCTGGTTTTATATAAGAATAGCTGCCTCCATCTTACTTTTAATATCAGTATCTATTTTGATATTGAAAGATGAACGCTTATTCCCTACTTCTGGCAGATTAGCCAATAACAATCACCAGCCTAAAGATAGCGCCATGCAAGCCCCTGATGAGCCAACTGCTAAACCTAAAGACACTGCCAGTGAGGTCTCCATTAATACCATAGAAGAAGATGACTTCAGCAAGCAAAATCATACTGAAGCAGTTAACTCAAAAAAAACAGAATCAACAAAAGAGGTTAAACCAAGTGCCGAAAAAACACAAAAAGAAGCTATAGCTAAACCTCAGCCTGCATTAAAAGAAACTATTGCTCTTTCTGAAGCCAATAAACCTATTACTATCAAAGAAGAAAAAAATTTCTATTCCTGATGCAACCACCGAATCAGAAATAGCATCTACTAAACAAATAGAAGAAAAAGGACAGACCTATACTTTCAACATAGAAGATTTCCAGAAGAAGAAAGAAGAAAGCATAGCCACGGCGTCAGAAGAAAATAACCGTGATGAAGATAAGTCTGCTTTTAAAAAGGTGCTTCAGTTTGCCAAAGACCTAAAAGAAAGTGACGGACTAGGCGAGCTAAGAAAGGCAAAAAATGAACTTTTGTTGATCAATTCTAAAAAAAATGACTACTCAAAATAAAATAACAACAACACTCAAAGCGGTCATGCTAAGCCTGGGAATGCTTTTGGTATTCTCGGGCCTGGCACAAGAAAGAACAGATTCATTGATCATAAATGTAGGTGAAAGTAAAATCATATTTCTGATCAAAGACAAACAAGACCTTAATACCATTCAAAACTATGACTTAAACGCCATATTGAATGAGCTCAGCATGAAGCTAGAAACGGACTCTTCTCAACAACAAACATTGGTAAAAGAAGAAAATGGAGCTAAAACTGTGATTACAGATACCACTATTGTTGTTATAAAAACCACTACTGAGCAAATTGAAAGCGACGAGAATAACGAATGGGAAGAGGAAGATAAGCACGAAGAGAGCGAAAAGACAAAGAGATCAATTCACTATTTTAATATTGAATTAGGAACCAATAATTATTTAAAAAAGGGCAAATTTCCTGATGCTACAGACGAACCCTATACCGTTCGCCCTTGGGGATCTTGGTATGTAGCCATTAACTCGGTGAATAGCACATACATCACTGGGCCCTTGTATCTGGAGTGGGGCCCGGGCGTAAGCTGGTACAACTTCAAATTCCAAAATGATGCTATGCGCATCTATGATCAGGATGAAAGCGTGACATTCATTGAAGATAGCGAATACCCAGATGCCAGTTTTAAAAAAAGTAAGTTAACAGTAGCTTATATTAACTTTTCTATGGTCCCTACTCTCCATTTTGGTCATAGCGATGCAAACCATAAAAACAGATGGCTAACCTTACATGATAGCAAGAACAAAGAGAACTTCAGGATAGGTGCCGGAGGTTATGTAGGATACCGCATTGATAGCTACAGCAAAATAGTATTTGAAGAAGATGGTGATAAAGACAAAAAAAGAAATCATGAAGACTTTCACCTGAACAATTTCCGCTATGGCTTGAGATTTCAGCTCGGCTATAGAGACACCGACTTATTCATTAATTATGATCTAAACAATCTGTTTTCTGAAAACAGAGGACCAGAACTCAATGCGATAAGCTTCGGCATTATTTTTTAACCAATAAATACATATAAACTCATTAAAATTAATCGCTTACTAAGCGAAACAGGAAAACTATATCAAACTCAAAATAACAACAACGATGAAAACTCAAATTTTAAAAATCACGGCTATATTATTATTCGCCATCATATCAGGCACAGCTTGGGCTCAAGATAATAATGAAGAGAAAAAAGAAAGAAAAGCTACCATAAATGACTTCGGTATTGATTTAGGCATCAATAACTACCAGGAAAATGGCAGTGCCCCTTCTGACGACAACGCCCTCTATACTGTAAAACCTTTTGGTAGTTGGTACATAGCCTTAAAAAGTATCAACCACACTCATATCAATGGTTCCTTCTATTTACTTTGGGGCGGAGACATCAGCTGGTATAACTTTAAATTTGATAATGAAGATGCTAGAATGCTCAAAGGTGATGATGGTATATTTTTTATGGAGGAAAGTGATGTGAATAGCAAAAAAAGTAAACTAACCGCTGCTTATGTAAACGCCAGCGTGGTGCCTATGCTAGCCTTTGGCGATAGCAAACCATCTCAAAACTGCCACTGGAAAATTTGGGACGAAAACCAAGGATTCAGAATAGGTGCCGGTATGTATGCGGGGTACAAAATTGGCAGCTATACAAAAGTAGTAACCAAAGAAGATGGTGACAAGGATAAGGATAAAGATCATGACTCCTTTTACTTGAACAATTTCAGATATGGTGTGCGTGTGCAAGCAGGATTCCGAGGTATAGATTTATTCTTTAATTATGACCTTAATGAACTGTTTGCAGATAACAAGGGGCCTCAACTCAATGCTTTTAGTTTCGGTGTCGTTCTCTAAATTATCCGAAACACCCTGGAACCTCTGCTATATGCAGTTAGTTTCAGGGTACTTATAATTAATTCCAAAAATAAATCAACAGCTCCCTATAGCTATATAATTGCACTTTCATTATCTTAATTAAGACTAAACCTTATAAGTAATGAAAGCAAAAATACTCTTTGTAGTATCTCTACTATTTGGCCTTATGTTTATTAACGCCGGCCTTAATAAGTTTTTCAATTACATGCCCATGCCCGAAGATATGCCTGAAGCAGTGGTAAGCACCATGACCGCGATGATGCAAATCAGTTGGTTAATGCCATTAATTGCCATTGCAGAAATAATCGGCGGAATACTTTTTATTATTCCTAAATTAAGAGCTCTTGGAGCACTAGTTATTTTGCCTGTATTAAGCGGCATTCTGCTATTCAATACCGTTACTGATACTTCGGCTTTACCCATTACATTAGTGTTAGTAATTATAGAAGCTTGGGTAATTATTGAAAACAGACACAAGTACTTCGCACTGATAGGATAAAAAAAAAGCTGATCCGGAATCCGAATCAGCTTTCTATAATTTTTTAAAAAGACAAATTAGTTAGCCAGGTAAGGCTTTAATAATTCGTTTTTAGGATTCTTAGATAATTTTCTAAGTGCCTTTTCTTTTATTTGTCTAACTCTTTCACGAGTAAGTCCTAAGTTCTCACCAATATCTTCAAGAGAAAGGCTTGTGTTTTCGCTTAGCCCAAAATATTGGCTAATCACTATTCTCTCTCTTTCAGTAAGTGTAGATAACAGTCTTGTAACCTCTCTTCTTAAAGAATCACTATAAACGATGTTATCAACTTCGTTACTATCTTCATCTTCCATTACATCTAATAAAGAACTACCTTCATCTTCTGAAAACGGCTTATCAATAGAAACTTGTTTTGTTTGAGAGCGAACAGTTGTTCTCACCTCATCGATAGACATATCTAGCAATTCTGCTAATTCTTCATCGGTTGGTTCACGCTCAAATTGTTGCTCCAATAAAGAAGAAGCCTGATCTATTTTAGAAAGAGCACCTATTTTATTAGAAGGTATTCTTACAATTCTTGAGTGCTCAGCCAATGCCTGAATAATTGATTGTCTGATCCACCATACAGCATAAGAAATAAACTTAAATCCCCTCTTTTCATCAAATCTCTTAGCAGCCTTTACCAAACCTAAGTTACCTTCGTTAATAAGATCATTCAAAGGTATTTTATTAGAGTAATGATATTGCTTTGCAACTGAAACCACAAACCTTAAGTTGGCCTTCACCAGCTTTTCTAAAGCAGCCTCATCACCTTCTCTAATCCTCTGCGCTAAATCTACCTCTTCTTCAGGTGTGAGTAACTCATCCTTAGATATTTCATTAAAGTACTTTTCCAGGGTTCTGCTATCCCTGTTGGTAATAGACTGTGTAATCTTAAGTTGTCTCATTCTCCTTAATCCTAATATATTTACGTCCTTTTTTATATACAACCATTAATAACAAATAAATTGTCATTTCGTTCCCATATTCTAATTATTATTTAAATTTAGGGTAGCAGAATACCAAAATAATTTTATATTTTTGCATTCAAAAACCCCCTTCTTACGGGAAACTTCGCATAATACGAATTTTTTGTTAAACAGCTTAGAAATATTTTAATTAAATGCTATTTTAACATTTTATAACAGCTCTCACACCTAAACAGATCTTTACAATGCTTAAGTATTCAGCTTGTAAATGGCATATTATTGCCCTCACATTTCTCCTCACCTTATATAACACACTAAATGCGCAAAATGATATAAATGCACAGCATTTTTTATCAAAAGGCCATCAATTTCTTTCAAATAATTCTGAAATGGCTATCGAAGCTTTTTCACGCAGTATCCAACTCGACTCAAATTTTTCTGAAGCTTTTTACCAGAGAGGCATAGCATACCTGAAGCAAGGAGAATATGAAAATGCTCTCCATGACTTACAACATGCGAATAGATCAGCCTCTATAAACAACTCCTATATATATACTGCTTTTGCCTTCCAGGGAACCGGAAAACTGGACAGTGCTAAAACTTTTTTTTATCGTTATATCTCACAGCATCCTCAGGATACTGCTGCGTATTTCTATGTGCTCACTGGAACGGCTCCTCATGAAACCGGCCATTTCAAACTACAGTCTCTTCCAGACATGAGTATAGAACTACAATCACTACATGAAAAGTTCCAATACTATAGATATTTAAAACTGGACGCCACAGATCACCAGGAACAAGCATTAGCGGCCATTAACGAACTTATCAAATTACGTCCCTCCTTTTTTATGTATTACATATATAAAGGTGATGAGCTTTTTGCTTTGAAGAGGTATGATGAAGCCATATTTATGTACAACATTGCCGCTATGAAAAAGGCTGAAGATGATAGCATATATTTCAAACGAGGCAAAACATATCAACAGCTGGCAAAGTATGACATGGCTATAACTGACTATGAGCATGCTATAGAAATAAATGCTAAAGCAGGCAACTACTATGCTAAGAAGGGAGAATGTCTGAAGCACCTTGGCTATAAAGAAAAGGCTTGTGAAAGTTGGAAGAAAGCAAGTGAATTAGGCTACAAAATGCTGCCAGATGATGAGATAACGAACTGTGATTTATATGACAACTAGCATTTTGTCTTTTTAAGACAAATAAATTTTGTTAAGCTATGTTAAAAAACAGTTCATATACTGATAAAACTCCTTTTTTGTGTAACAAAAGGCAGCCACAAGAGTTTAATACTTGAGAGACTGAAAATCAAGTACATATGATTTGAACTATCGATTGCATAGCTCATAAAAACCTAATTACAACATAAAATTAGGCTATAAGCTGATTTAAAGTCGATTTAAAGCAACAAATAGATAAATTTTGGAGTTTTTATTTAAATCTTTTTTTAATTAATTTCACGGTCTATTTTTCAAAAAAAAGACTATAAACAGAAGATAAATATGTCAAAGACGGCTGAATTAAAAATTGGAAACGATTCCTTTCAGTTGCCTCTTACCGAAGGTACAGAAGGTGAACAGGGAATTGACATTGGAAAGTTAAGAAGCGAAAGTGGAATCATAACCTTAGATAGAGGTTTCAAAAACACAGGTTCTACAAAAAGCGCTATTACCTTTCTCGATGGCGAAAAAGGAATTTTAAGATATAGAGGTTACTCTATTGAAGATTTGGCGGAAAAATCGAGTTTTATTGAAGTAGCTTATCTTCTAATATATGGTGAGCTTCCATCTCAGGAAGAACTTGCAACATTCCAAAACGAAATTAAACATCACACGCTGGTACCTGAAAGCACTAACAAAATACTTGAAGGCTTCCCGGCAAGCGCGCATCCAATGGGCGTTTTATCTTCTTTAGTAACCTCTCTTACAGCTTTCTACCCTGAGTCGTTAAATCCTAACAGATCAGAAGAAGCCATTGACTTAAATATTATCAGGCTATTGGCTAAATTGCCAACCTTCGCAGCATGGGCTTATAAACACCAAATGAGCCACCCTGTAAATTATCCTGACAATAAATTCGGGTATTGCTCTAACTTCTTACAAATGATGTTTAGACTACCTCATGAGAGATATGAAGAAGATCCTGTAATAGCAAATGCTTTAGACAAGTTACTTATTCTGCATGCTGATCATGAGCAAAACTGCTCTACAAGTACTGTAAGAATTGTAGGTAGCTCACATGCCAGCCTGTATTCATCTATCGCTGCTGGTATTAATGCGCTTTGGGGACCTCTTCATGGTGGAGCTAATGCAGCTGTTATCAAAATGTTAGAGAACATTAAAGAAGATGGCGGAGATACCAAAAAATGGATGGCTAAAGCGAAGGATAAAGATGATCCATTCAGACTATTCGGATTCGGCCACAGGGTATATAAAAACTTTGATCCTAGAGCTAAGATAATCAAAAAGGCCGCTGATGATGTATTGAGTAAACTGGGAGTTAACGATCCTGTATTAGAAATTGCTAAAGGTCTTGAAGAGGTAGCTCTTAATGATGATTACTTCGTAGAGAGAAAGCTTTACCCTAACGTAGACTTCTATTCTGGTATTATATACAGAGCATTAGGCATACCTGAAAATATGTTTACAGTAATGTTTGCTCTTGGACGTTTACCAGGATGGATCGCTCAGTGGAAAGAAATGAGAGAAAACGGAGAGCCTATCGGTCGACCAAGACAGATATATGTAGGTGAAAACCTCAGACCTTACGTTGAAGCAGATAAAAGATAAGCCAACGTAAGACAAATAATATTTAAAAAGGGGCTTGTAACAAAGCCTCTTTTTTCGTTTAAACCAAAATCTATACCTCATGAATACCGACTTTCAAAATGCCGTAAAAGCATCTAAAGAACTAACCAAAAGACCTTCTAACGAAGAACTACTTAAACTGTACGCTCTTTACAAACAGGCCTCAGAAGGAGATAATACCGGCGAGCGCCCAGGAGGCTTTGATTTCAAAGCCATAGCCAAGCATGATGCATGGGCAGAGCTAAAAGGCATGTCTTCTGAAGAAGCTGAAAAATCTTATATAGAGCTGGTAAAAGAATTACAAACTAAATACGCTTAAATGCCCCTATTTTATCAACCTGACATAGCCAAAGGAGATCACTTCCTTGATGAAGAAGAATCCAGGCACTGCATAAAGGTGTTAAGACACTCCAATGGTGATCAAATTGAAATTATTGATGGTGCCGGCAATAAGTACACGGCAGTTATCACTAATGCTAATCATAAAAAATGTGAGTTTAGCATTAAGGAAACTTTAAATGAAGCGCCTCCTGCTCATTATATTCATATAGCCATCTCCCCTACTAAAAATATGGATCGCATGGAGTGGTTTATTGAAAAAGTAGTAGAAATAGGCGTTCAAGAGGTGAGCTTTATCCTTAGCCAAAACTCTGAACGAAGGGTGCTGAAGGTTGACAGGTTATTAAAAAAGGCTGTAAGTGCTATTAAGCAGTCTGGCCAATTATACTTACCAAAAATCAATGAGCTTATTCCTTTTGAGGAATTCATCTCTCAACCACTGCAGGAAGAGAAATTCATAGCCTATGTGGATAAGAGCAATGAATCTATATTACACGCATCAGCCTCTAAAAACACTAGCTATTGTGCACTTATAGGCCCTGAAGGCGACTTCAGCAAAGAAGAGCTACAAACTGCCCTTGAAAACAATTTTAAAATGGTCAGCTTAGGGCCTAGTACTTTAAGAACAGAAACCGCAGGACTTACAGCTTGCCATACCCTGAATTTAATCAATTGGTGATGATCTCTACTTATCTGAGATCATCACTTTTTTGTCTATTCTTACCCCTCCTTGCTCTATAGTAATCACATAAATTCCGGAGCTGATTGACTCGGTTATACCAAGTCTAATATCTTCATTCAGTTCGTAATACTGAAAAACCCGCTCATAACACACTCTTCCAAAAAGGTCATACATTTTAACATAAGCAGGCGCTTCAAAACCTGTAATAATCCGTAAATTAAGGTTTTCTGACTTAGCAGGGTTAGGGTAAACCACTACATTAATTTCACTTGCTCTATTATGCAGCTCCAATCTTACTATCTGCGGAGCAATAGTGCTGGTACCATCAAAATCAACCTGTTTTAGCCTGTAATAATTTACACCAAAACCAGGCGTGGCATCTGTATAATTATAAGAAATAGATTCTGCAGAGGTACCGGCTCCTGAAATAATAGTGATCGTTTCAAAGTTGACACCATCAACAGATCTTTGTATTTCAAAATAATCATTATTAGTTTCTGATAGCGTAGTCCAATATAAATGATTCACTAAATCATCATTTTCTCCTGTGAACGACTCTAAAGAAATAGGTAATGGATTGGCCTCATCTCCTGAGCCCAAAGTAAATACATGCTCAGAGAAAGACATTGGAGATGTAGATACAAAAGTTCCAAAAGACTGAGTATGGCCACTACTGAAAGAACCTCCTCCATAGTTATCCCATGATTCTATATTCTCATTCCACATTAACACTTCTAACTCCTCCCTTTCTGAAGATGAAAAAGAAACATCGCTTAGAAGTCCCCAACTGAGTCCTACACTTGCAGTCACCCCTGTAGAAGCAACCGTTCCATCTGATATGACCCAATATTCTGCATTACTCACTATTTTAATTTCAGAATTTGTAGGTTCTAAATTTGTAATTCGGGAATCCCACAGAGGATTTCTTGAGAAATATTCAGCTCCCCAGCTTCTTCCGCCCTCAGAAACGTTGAGCACCCTGGCAGGTCTCCATTCACCACTATTACCTAATGGAAAAGTAAACCCCTGCCCTGCAGAAGAGATCGGCTTGATCACCTTCCCATCTATATAAGAATTCTCATTTCCTGCTGCTGGCGTCACGGTGGTTTCTGCATTAAATGAAACCGAATGACCATTCGTCTCTACCACTCCATCAGTCAAAGTGAGCGTATTACTTATTTGAATATCATTATGAAGCGCTACGCCGCCGCCTCTATTGTCTTTATCTACACTAAGGTTATAGAAGCTTCTTAAGCCTGTAAAGTCTCCATAAATATGATTAGTGTAGTTATATACTGAGCTAGAACTCAGTACTAACTGTGCACTACCAATACCTGCATTAAAACTACCTGAAGAGTACGATAAGTTTCTGTATAAAAGCACTCTATAATTAGTGGAGCCCACGTTAAAATCACCACCATCAATAGTGAGATTACCCACAAAACTAGATCGGCCACTGCTAGCACCACGGAAGCCTCCGCCAGAGATTATGGTATTACCCAATACCGTAAACCTACCTGAGTTCCCGCTTGGAGCACGTACAGTACCGGCTGTAATCAGCATTTCATTATTCACAGTAAACGTTCTTCCATTTACGTAGTTTACTTGTGGGCCATCCACCAAAAAATCTTCGCAAACAGTGATATCATTATTAGGAAATCTCCTTTGTCCACCGCCGGTTAATGACAATTTTCTGACGTTGTTTATACCTCCCAAGATATAATAATTACCACTTCCGGCATACTCTAACTCCCCTCCACTACAAGAGAAAAACTCACTATAATCACCTGCTGGCAACGAAACACTATTACCATTACTGACTAATTTCAACGTACCTGTGCCCGTTATTATGCCCAGTCTATGCCCCAGCGTTTCATCTATTGTAAGAGTAGCGCCTTCTCTAATTTCGGTTTTATATAAATTGATATTATCCAGATTAAAGACTACCTTATCATTAATATCTACTATTAGAATAGCTCCTTGAGGCGCACCTCCTCCTGGTACTAATTGGTCATAAATTTCCTGATTTACATCGCCATCTGTCTGCGAAATATAAGTGGCAATATTATCAGGAATAGCATTATCAATTCCTGCAAAGTAATCACCAGAAATACCTGAATTAGTAATTCCTGCACCTCCGCCATCAAGAGCAAAAGTGATTATGTTAGAAACATGGTTCACCTCTGAGGTAGTGAACTTATTAATATTATTATTCGGATTGTTATCATATAATATTTGAGCTGCCAAATAGTCTTCTTCAGAGTAACCTGCTTCAGCTACGGCAACATCCGCTTCATCATATTGAAATAAAGCTACTCCCTTAAAATTATTAAGATTGTCAGCTCTTAGCGTCCAATAATATTGAAGTACATTATTGATATCTCCTGAAGCGAAATAATCAATACCCTCGTCTATTGCCGGGTGATATTCATTGGCTGGTTTCGCCGTTATACTACCTAGTGAGTTGCCACTATTATAGCCTGATCCTGAAAAATCAAGAGTAACCGGCGTATATTTAGATTCACCTATCGGATAAATAAAGGTAGAATTATAACCTGCCGGAAAAACTTTCCTAACTCCATTATCAGCAAAAGAACTATTGGTTCTTATCATATTAGTCACTGAAAATGGAGTAACAGGAGCAATATCAGCATTTTGACCTACAGTAATTAATGAACTACCGATATTGAATACACCTGACTGCATTCTCAACTGGTTATTAACATTAAAATTATAACCATTACCCTCAGGAATAATTACCCCTTGCGCATTGTTTATCGTAACCACTCCTAAATCACTGGTGCCAGCCATAGTCCGCTGTAACCTTTGTTGATCGCCGCCAAGAAATACAAGTCCATTACCATCACCACTTTGGTGAGTAGCATCTATGATAGCATCTCCATAGAGAGAGATATTGTTACCTGAATCTTGTAATATTCCTTCTTCTAACCTAAACAGATTATTGATGGCAATATCTTCTTCAATGGTAAGAGCACCCGTTCCTTGCTTAGTAAAATCAAAAAAGTTAAATAAGCCAGTACCACTTAAACTTTGCGCTTGTGATGATCTGAAAATGGTAGTATTAGCGGCCGGTATATAAGTTCCGTTATTAACAAAATCAGCTTGCAAGGTTAAATCTATACCATTAGCATTAAGTGAAGCTCCATTTTCAATAAACAAGTCTCCTGATAACACTAAAGGATTGACTCTGATATAAGCTACAGGGGCATTATTGCCACTAATACGCAATCCTGCCAATGGAATATTAGCATTAATCCCGGATTATTCATTAGAATAATCAAAAGGAGGACTAGTAGACGATATGTTCAAGAATATTCCCTCCATCCAGGGTCTTCTTTTGGAGGGTAATGAGATTTTTAGAACCTTTTTATTAGCATGGTTTGCTGTCCAGGCTCCTAATGCAAAGCAATAGGATCTGAGGGTTGATAGGGTTGCTTTTCGATGATGGTTCAACGCAAAATGCCTGAATAAACTCATCAAATTGTAAGCCACCATGATAAAGCGAAAGGAGGCTTCTGTTGCCCAAAAATCTTGTAAACAAAAATTTTCAAGCCCAAAATCTTGTTTCAATTCCTTAATTCTGTTCTCACAATCGGCGCGGGTGTTGTACATGTTCCAAATCTGATCCAGAGGTAAATCCATATTGGTCACATAGCAACTATATCGATAGCCAGGCTGATCTTCAAAAAGTTCCTTGCCTCCTGCATGTGGCCTGATGTCAACTTGCTTTTTTACAATAATGTATCGTCTTGGCTTACCGTTTTCATGACTGAAAACCATCTCGTTCAGCTCTATTCCCTTTGCCAGTTTGACCCAATCTTTAAGCCCCCAAACTTCGCTTTTTACATTGGGGTACATGCGTACAGCCATAATGTAATTGAGGAGTTCTTCATCTAGATATGACATGATTTCTTCGTTGTAAAAACCACTATCGGCCCTTACCAGACCTACTTTTTGTCCTGCCAAGGCGTGCTTAAAGGTTTCTTCCATGAACTCCCTGCAACTACTACTGGCCGCTGTGTTGCCTGGCCTGAGCCATGCATTGGCCACCATTCTGGTTTGACTCACAAAGGCCATCAAGGGGTGATGTGAATTTCTCCCTCTTTTGTTGGGGTTATAACCTTTACTACTCCCTTGTTGATCTCCATATCGAGTGATCACAGTACTATCAAAATCAATGGTGAGTGCTCCTAAACGGAGCTGGTCAAAGAACCATTGTTGAAGCTCTGGAAATACTTCGTTGTTTAGGGATTGAGAGAATTTTCCAAAAAAACGACTGTAGGTACTTTGGCTAGGCATACCATCCCATCCAAAAATTGACTGTAAAACAGTATCATATCTCAACCAGTCACAATGGATGTATCTACTAGCCCCTGTCCAGATACTCAGCCAAAAACTCTCTACGATTTGCTTGGGGTCATACCCTCGGTTAGAACCAGGAGATGGAAGTGCCAGTTCGGCTAATTTTTCTCGTATCCCTACCTGATCGATAAATCGTTTCATTAAACTCATCCCTCCAAAGGGTGTCACTGGCTTGGAGGAATATTCAATGGGTAAAGACCCTATATTTTGAGTAACCATTCTGGTGATTTTTATACCTCATCAAAATCGATCTTTTTACACAATTATCGAAGGATTTTCTAAACTTTTAGTTTTCTAATGCATAATCAGGGTTAATACCAAAGTCATTTTGATTTGCCGGTGTATTTGCATTTCCAACAAAAAGGGTTTGACTCACTGAAAAATTAGTAGGCTGTAAATTTAAAGCAGCCACAGCTGGCGATGATGAATTTTGTCTGACTAGCGTGAGAGAACCTCCGGTATACTCAAATCTACTTCCTGTATTCAGCACTTCCAGCACCCCTCTTGTTCCATTAACAGGGTTACGAGTACCCAGTAATACATCACCACCACTTTGCTCATATTTCAAAACTCCTGTAGTAGCTATTAATGATCTACGAACCTGACCACCCACTATCATGCTACCACTCACAACTTTGATAATAGCATTACCTGATGCGGAATATTCAATATAATTATTGCCATTACCTAGCCCCGTATCCATATTCAAGGCACCTCCATTTATTACAAGGCCACCATCTAGCAATATGCCGGTATCATCTCCGCTCACTTGCGCTAGCCCATTATTGATTTGTAAAGTAGCTACTGCAGGGATCTCAAAATTGTCATCACCAGTGTTTAAATCCAGTTCAATATCAGGATGATCAACCACAAAAGTACCTTGTGTAAGCTCCAATGCGTTTTTTACACCTGCACCACTAGTAGGTCCATTCAAAACAAAGTTAGCCTCCATAGTAACAGAATCCTGCACACTGGCTTTATTCACCTTTACCCGATACAACTCTGGAGTAATTGAAGAGGCATTTGAAAAGGAAACACTTCCCTCATTAAAAAACTCTAAGATGGCATTGTTATTAGGAGCATCACCATTGTATAAATCAAACGCTGATGAACTTGAATTGACTGATTCTATTTCCACATTTCCACCTACTCGAATGATATGCTCAAAGCCCTGCTGGCTGTCATTTTTCACAAGCAGTCGAGAGTTATCATTCCCATTACCATCTTCCAGTCTTAAATCTCCCTCTATGGTAACAGTAACCTCTCTCACATCTCCTATTTCAAAAGTACAGCGGTTTTCTTGCCAGGTTATACGTAGGTCTTTCTTTATTGTAACATCATGATTAGCTCTGAAGCGGCAAGACCTGTCCATTCGTAAAAAGCCATTAATTACAATAGGCTGAGAAGTTATTAAAATTCGATTGTCATCATCATTATTTCCATTTCCACTTTCAATTCGCACATTAGGATATTCCTCTATATCGGCCAGCATATCAACTACCTGGTTATCAGCATCAATATCAAAAAGGAAATATGCATACTCATTTTGATTAAACAACCCTAAATCAGTATTGGATGTGATAGTAGGCACTTGCGAAGCACGAACTGCAAAATAAAGTGTACCTCCTCCTGAAACGATACCTAAATCATGGGTAGCCGTTCTATTAGTCATGCGCAATCGAGGGCCAAAACCGCCGTTTGATCGATCAAATATCAACTTAGCTACCTGAATATCAATGTTAGCATTCACCCAGCCTCGATCATTACTCTGACCGTAATTTTGAATAATAGCAATATCTCCTGCCTGAGGATAATCATTCACTCCATCATCTGAGCCATTGGCATTAGTAGTCCACTTAGTGCCATCATTCCAGTTTCTTACCCCCACATTAGTATTATAAAACACTTCCGGTGCTCCAACAAAGCGGGTATTTTCACCTGCAGTATAACTGGCATTCTCAAGTGTAAAACCATTATCTAAAGGCCCGTTAAACACTATACGATTATTTGAAGTATTAACCCCTTCATTTTCAGGAATATTGTCATCTTCATAATTTCTGGTAAAAGGAGTGTCATCTAATACTTTTCCTGCTACAAAAAAAGCCTCGTTAGCAGAGCCATCAAGATCCTGATCATAATATTTAAAAGTATAACTTACTGTAGGCAGTGTACTAAACCCAAAATAATCTACCTTCCAATAATAAGACAAGACGTCTCCCTGATTTTGTGTAGTACTTAAAATTTTATCTACCGGACGAATGGTGATGTACCCATCATCATTGAAATTACTAATACTTACCTCTGCAGGCACGTAACGAGAACCGGGTTCACTATTGGTTAAGCCCTGACCAAAATGATATTTAAAAGTGCCATTTCTATGGATATACATTGATATTCCGCCATCAGAATCCGCTCCATTGGCAACTATCATATCTCTTACTGAAGATCCACCTCGGGTAAAAGACTTTGACTCATCCAGATAATCAATCTTAAGGTTATTATCCTCAATATTTAGGCGACCATTAGAATATTCTAAATATTGAATATACAAGTCACTATTAAGCGTAACTATATTATCCACCATGTAAAATTTCAAATTCCCTATCATGGCAGTGTCAGCAGTAAGCACCACTATATCAGTAGGAGTACCCTGATTAGCAGCCATTTTTAACTGATCATTATTACCATTAAATTGAGAATCAGGCGTAGCATTTTCTCTATTATAAACGGTAAGCACATCATAATTAACCAGCGTATCACAATTCACCAGAATACTATGTCTACCTTGATCTAAAGTGCCACTTAGCACTTTAAAGGCTTCACCATTAACTCTGAAAAGATTATTATTATAGCCGTTATATTCACTGCCCGTTTTACCCGAAGCTAAGCTCACCACCTTACCATGAGGCTTATCTATAATCAGGTTATAAAAAAGCTGCTGATCTGAAGCTGCTCCTCCACCATCAATATTTAACAAAAAAATAAGAGAATTATCCGTTCCATTAATAGTTAAGGTATTCCTTTTGCTCTCATTATATATATAGGAAGCTCCATTTTCAATCATTAAATCACTGCCCACCTCTACATTATAACCATTATGATCAAACTCTACTCCACTTCTGATAGTCAGATCATTGAGCACTCGTAACACGGGATTATTGATAGTTGTATATTGACCAGCCACCGCACTACCAGAAGTAGCCTCCTGCAAGTCTACCTGTGTTGCAGATCCTCCTTGCTTGCTCATCTCTACATTCCAAAGCGGTATACTACAGGATATCACAAAATTATTATTAGTGTTATTAACGAGGTGCACGGTACCACCAGACACTTCATAACGCCCTTCTGCTGAATTAATAAATAAGCCACCACCATGATACTGGCCTGAAGCATCACCTGTATGATCTGCCAGCGCTCTTGCTCCTGATACATACAAATGCCCACCAGTCATTTTAAACACACTTTCTGGTAAATGAATACTGAATAATCCATAATCTGCGCTTACTTCACCAGGCTCAGTAGAATTACCTCTCACATACACTTCTCCTCCGTTTTGGATATATGAGCTATTGCCTGAGCCACCGTCAGTAGATCTTATCTGAGAAACATTTACCGTGCCTCCATCTATTTGCACTTCTCCACTTTGTGCATTCCAAAACACAATACCTGCACTATTTCTGGTTCCTAAAAAGCCATATGAAATTCTTAATTGTCCATAAACAGACATGGCTTGATTACCTGATCCTGTGGAAAGCCCAACGGCTCCAGATGGTACTTGCGAAACATTACTAGCCGTAGAATAGACAGAAACATCTTCTCCCGCAATCCATAAAGCACCTTTACTTCCTATAAAATAATCACCACTGCCTCCTGCTTCAGCCCCTTCTGTAAGCGTAGGTATATTTACCTTACCAGCTAGTTTTAAAGTACCATTTTTAATGAATAGAGCTTTTCTAATTTCAGGATTATCATGAGTAAACTCACCTCCTACACGGCCTCCAACATTATTAGGACCATACAGTTGAAAATTAGATGCTTGAGTAGCATTAATTTCTAATTCATAAGTTTTATCCGTCCCTTTATCTACAATTAAGTTATAGAAATCAGTAACTCCGGCGAGGTACGTATCATTATCATGACTCCCTTTAAAGGTGACCGTAACCGCACCGTTAGTTGCAAACTGATTATACAAAGGAGCAGATAGGTTGGTAAATCGGGCTGATCCTTCATTTGTAAAATCGCCATATAAGACTAATTGGTGAAATATATTATGATATTCTCCCAAAGCGGGCATGTCTCCGGGTATGGAAAATGATCCTATAGTATTTCCTTGCCCCACAGAAATGCCTCCTGAATTTCTGACTTCAAGATTATGGTATACTTCCACCCTACGCGCAATAGGCGAAGAATCATTATTAACCTGAAAATCACCGTTTTGAATTAATAAATCACCATTGATTTTATAGTCTGAAGTTAATACAGCATGATCAGAACTTGAATTAAGGTCAATTATTACATCATTGAACACACGGTCATTATTCAGCTCTACACCTGCTCCATAAATCCTAACAGTACCTCCTGAAAGACTATCAGCAAACAGCGTTACATCTCCGTTAGGAAAATTATCAACGATATTACCACCTTCATTATACCCTCTAATATGAACTGTGCCTTGACCTGCAATAGTTTTAAACTCATGCCCACTGGTATTGTCAATATCAAGCTCTCCGGTCACCTCTAAACTACCGGCCGCTGCAGCGTCTGCATCCATAGTAACCATTCTGCCCGATGTAATGACCACGTTATCTGAAGCAGAAGGCACTCCTCCGGCAGCAGGCACCTGGTCCGGCACTACAGCCCCATCCAAGGTCCATGTAGTAGGATCATTCCAATTACCTGAAGCATAACTATACCAGGTTCTGTTAGAAGCACCACTCACCGGACTTTCCACACTATTGGTCGTTCCGAGAGTATAAATGCCATCTGTTAAATCTGAATCAGACAGCTCAAATATCATTTCACTACCTACAATCCTTTTTGAGGAGGCAGATAAATTAACCACTTCATAGCTGGTTCCTGACCATTTTAGTAGCTCATAATTATCATAATTACCACTGGGATAATTAGAAAAGCCATCTTCAAAATCAAAACTGATAGTAATATCCCCTGTTCCGGTTTTATCAAGAAACCAGGTCCTGCTCCACCTTTCATCTACTCCAGTTCCTAGATCAGTGGTAGAAACAAGATTAGTCAAATCATTATGTCCAAATAACAATTCAAAATTAGAAGTACTACCCTCTATAGAAACTGTAATATCTGCAGAAGAACTAGAAGCAACCACATCAGATGCCCTTACTCCGACACCCGCCACGTCTATCCTGTGGCTTCCATTGGCTGCTAAACCACCAATATAATAATCATTCTGATCCATATTGATCCCGTACTTCGAACTCAAATAGTTTTCAACTATTATCAATTCCAAATCTGAAAGGTCATCAGAATAAATTATGAGTTCCGCTAAGTCTAGCTGGCTAAATTCATTCTCAGCCTCAAAACGCCCCAAGGCAGCACCTGCAAATGAAGTGAGCTTAGAAACAGAAACATTAGCTCCAATCTGCGCTCCATTTTGATGTATATCTCTTTGAGATGATGACAAACGAAACGCAAAAACACCGAAATCTGGAGAGGTGGCATCTATAGCAGAACCTGCTCCTCCGGTATAAGCAGCATTAAAGTCATTTCCCAATTGATGAAAATGCAAGCTGCTCCCATTAAAATAAGGATGGAAATTTTGATTAGATCCGGAGGTGCTTCCGGCCATAATTACATTTCTGCCACTAGCCCGCCTGGCAGCTACAGCTATTACAGTGTAATTAGTATTTTCAATGGCGCTACCATCAATATTGAGATAGTCATCTACGCCATCAAACCGAACTGAATTAAATGAATAATTAGGATCTAAGTTTGATTTAAATAAAGGTCTTGAATCATATATTACCTGTGTAATATTATTTGCATTTACAGACCTATCATCCCAAGAATCAACGATCGAATTATTTGAGTATGATAAAACCGAAGCATCATACCACATTTGCAAATATGAACCCTCAACCCCTCATGGAACGCCCTGAGCACACACTTCACCCCCTAGCAACACTACTAGAAGCAAAAAAACCAACCTCTTCATGACTAAAACTCATTACAGAAACAGTACTATTACCAACTAAAATAACATTAAAGAAGACTTTAAACCTGAAAGCACATCATGTAATATATAAATCATTTTTAAACATTAATTAATTCATTATTACACATTTATGTAACCATTTTGCATGCACTTATAGACAGAAAAAGGAATTATTACCCTTTACTATTCAAGGGATATTAAAAATTAAGTTGTATTATTCAGCCAAGTTGATAATTTCGTTAGCTCAAATAATATTTTATGGTTCTTAATTACCTCTGGATTGCCTTTTTTCTTATTGCATTTGTTATTGCACTTTTTAGACTTATCTTTTTTCAGGACACAGAGATCTTTCCATCAATTGTAAACTCTACTTTTGAGATGGCTAAAACGGGATTTGAAATCTCCATCTTCCTCACAGGAGTGATGTCTTTATGGCTGGGTCTCATGAAAATTGGAGAAAAAGGCGGAATGGTTAAAATCCTATCTAAGCTAATAGGCCCTTTTTTCAGCAGACTTTTCCCTGACATACCAAAAGACCATCCTGCTACAGGTGCCATAATCATGAACTTCTCTGCCAACATGCTTGGGCTAGATAATGCCGCCATGCCTATTGGCCTAAAGGCAATGCAAGAAATTCAGGAGTTAAACCCTAACAAAGAAGTAGCCTCTAATGCCCAAATCATGTTTCTGGTACTCAATACAAGCGGGCTATCCATTATCCCTCTTACCATTTTGGCCGATAGATCAGTGCAGGGCGCTGCCAACCCTACTGATGTTTTTCTTCCTATTTTATTAGCCACCTTCTGCAGTACGCTGGTAGGACTAATCACCGTAGCTATTTATCAGAAAATTAATCTTTGGGACAAAGTAATTATGGCCTATTTATTAGGCTTCACAGCATTTATAGTAGCATTAATTTATTATTTTACCAGTATTCCTCAAGAACAAGTTAGCACTATCTCCATAGTAGCTAGTAATTTTATTATATTTACAATTATTATTGGCTTTATAGTACTCGGAATAAGGAAAAAGATCAACATCTATGAGACCTTTATAGATGGAGCAAAAGAGGGTTTTCAGATATCAATTAAAATAATTCCATATCTGGTAGCCATCTTGGTAGCCATAGGAGTATTCAGAGCCAGTGGAGCTATGAATTATTTATTAGCTGGTTTAGAATATTTATTTGGCCTTACAGGCATGAACACAGACTTTGTAAAAGCTTTACCCACAGCACTTATGAAGCCCTTAAGCGGCAGTGCTGCCAGGGGTATGATGTTAGAAACTATTGAAACTTATGGGGTAGACTCGTTTACCGGAAAGCTCGCAAGCGTATTAAGAGGTGCAACCGAAACTACTTTTTTCATTATAGCAGTTTATTTTGGATCAGTGAACATAAAAAAAACCAGGTATGCCGTTACAGCAGGCTTAATTGCCGACTTTGCCGGAATCATTTCAGCTATTCTTTTTGGATATCTATTTTTTCATGGCGATTCCATTTAGCTATATTTCAAACAAGAACAAACTTAAATAAGTATTTCATATGACGAACGACAAGAAGGCGAACATTCAAAAGAACATTTATGACAATGCTAAGAGTCATTTTTTGGGTAATTTCCCAGACTCACTGCCTATAGAACAAGCTTATGTACATATTGGAATGTACCTGGGTTGGGTTATAGAAAATGAATTGTATTCAGAATACTTCGAAGAAGAAGCTGAAATGCAAATTTTCCGATTCAAGAGAAGAGAGATATCTTGTACTATCTTAAGTGAAATATGGGATGGGTACTTAGGTTATGAGTTATTCAACAAATCAGGAAATATGTTTACCTACTATTACTATGGTGGTGGCCTTTTTAAAAATGATTACGATGAAGTACTTGTAAAAAAATTACCTTCTATTTATCACGTAAACGATTCATGGGACAATTACGAAGCTATCAAAAACAGAATAGACGTAAGATTCCAAGATTGGAAAAAACTTATAGGATAAACTCCTGAAACACTAAAACAATAAGGCACCAATGGTGCCTTCATTTTATCACTCTACCTCACTACCCTTCTTATCCAGAGTTGTAATTAACTCTGAACCGTCTTCACTCTGACTCAGAATTTCTAAATTACCCGAATTACTATAAAGCAGTTGATGAGGTTCTACCTCCAGACGAATACTCTTGGTCCAGGAAAGACCATCTACCTTATACATTTTACTTACCTGACCTATATAGGCATCACCTTCCGGCTGGTAAAACAAAACGAAGTTGACCTGACCACTTTCATCGGCTACATTAAGCACTTTTATAGTCTTTAAAGAATCCGTTTTAAAGGCTTCAGACAGATCAATGACCACTTTATTATCAGCCTGCATTTCCTGACCTATAAAAGCATAATAGCCCGCGAGCCTATCCTTTTTTAAATGAAGGCCTGCGGTAACATTTTCTGCTACCACTCTAGGGTGATAAGCGTGCTGCAGTGAATCCTCCCACAGGAATAATGGAATGGAATCATTAGCACTAATAAGCCATTTTGAGCGAGAGAGTAAGCTATCATATAGACGGCTTTGCTTCTCATATTCCAATTTAGCAAATACCGCACGAGCAGCCACATAATCAATTAGGACACTTACACTTTCATAAGTTTTAACTGCCCAATCATAATAATTAACAGCTTCTTCTTCAATATTTAAATCATTTATAGAGGAAATTAACACAGCAAGGCTATCCGTTAAATCTTTCCTTTGTTCCACTACCTTCAATTGATAAGCGACATTCAAAGAATCCCTATAAGCCCGCGTATCTAGTAACTGCGAGTAATATCGCAACTCAGTCAATTGATAATTAAAAACAGCAACTGGCAGCGCCTTCTTATCTATAGAATTCAGTCTGTTCTGAAGTGACTCCGTACTGATTGTTATAACCAGATCAGACACTGAAACAGAGTCTACAGTCACCTTCTTATTTAAGGCAGCCAAGCGCTCACTGAAACTCATTATTTCAGCTTTTAATGGAATAACTTCATCTTTAATGACCTTACTAACATCAGCCGTCCATTGTGTATAATCCCATACTTTTATATTCTCTTCCTTAAAATCTGCTGCCGATGTGCCATCCTTCTTATAATCATCAATAGGAACCCGCACTAATGATTGATCATATTGCACACCTCCTATCTTGCCCAATGTAATTTTATATAAATCAAAATATTTAACACTCTCATCAAAGCTTTTCTTGATTTCCTTCAGACTTACCAAAACGCTATCATGCTGCTGTAACAGCAGTGACTTAGTTTCCGGATACTCATTTCTTAGGCGTGAATAGACCTTTTGAGCATTAAGATAATGGCGTTCCATAGTCTTATAATACTGCAAGAGAGTATTAATATGCTCTTTCCGCTCTTTTACTGCTTCTATTTTCTTTTCTATATCATATTGAACATCCGCCAGCTTAATACCAATTTTACCCGTACGAACATCTCTTCGCTCATAGGCCTGATAATAATCATCATGCTTGCGAACCTCTTTATCATCAAGGAAGCTTAAAGTTTTTTGGTAAAATAAAAGGGCAGAATCAAGCAGATTTAGTCGGCCTTCGGTTTCTGTGAGCACATCTTTTTGGGCTGAAATATACTCATATAACATGGCCATTTGAAAATGAGCATTGGCATGATCTGAATTCTTATCGTCAGCTAAAAAAGTACGCAGAAATGGCTCTGCCTCCTCATACCTTTTAGTGCTAAGTAAAGCATACAGATCATCATATTTCACCTTTTGAGCTTGGGTTTCAAAAAAGGTGCATAAAAGAAAAAGGGATAAGTAAATTGATTTTTTCATATTTTGACCAATTAAACTTATCCCAATATAGTATTAATATTTCTATCCGCCTATTTAAAGAGGCCTTTCAGCTGACTGAGCTTATCCTGAAAATCTCCATCAGGAATATTCTCCTGCCTTTTTCTCTTAGGCTTAGCAGGCTGCTTACCAAAAGGATCACTCTTCATAGATAATGCGATTCTTTTTCTATTAAGATCCAGCTCTATAACCGTAACCTTTACTTGCTGCTGCACCGTTACCACTTCAGCAGGGTTTTTCACAAAAGAGTCTGATAAGTGACTCACGTGCACCAACCCATCCTGATGAACACCGATATCAACAAAAGCCCCGAAATTGGTAATGTTAGTTACTATTCCCGGCAGCTCCATACCTATTCTAAGGTCTCCTACACTATTAACGCCTTCCTGGAAGTTAAACACCTCAAAAGTATCACGCGGATCTCTACCAGGTTTGGTAAGCTCGCCCATGATATCATTTAAAGTAGGAAGTCCTACCTGCTCGGTAACATAACTCTTAAGGTTTATTTTATTTCTCAGGGTAACATCACTTACCAAATCCTTAACATCACAACCAAGATCTTTGGCCATCTTCTCTACAATATGATAACTCTCCGGGTGAACAGCAGAGCTATCAAGAGGATTTTCTGCTTCTCTAATTCTCAAGAAACCAGCAGCCTGCTCAAAAGCCTTAGCTCCCAAACGAGGTACATCAATCAAAGATTTTCTATTCTTGAAAGGACCGTTTTGATTCCTAAACTCTACAATAGACTTTGCCAATTGTGGTCCTAAACCAGAAACATAGCTCAAAAGCTCTTTACTTGCAGTATTTAACTCTACTCCTACTGAGTTCACACAGCTCATTACCACATCATCAAGACCATGCTTCAACGCATTTTGATCTACATCGTGCTGATACTGTCCTACTCCTATAGATTTTGGATCTATCTTTACTAGCTCTGCCAGAGGATCCATTAACCTTCTACCAATAGATACAGCTCCTCTTACAGTAACATCATGATCAGGAAACTCATCTCTTGCTACTTCTGAAGCAGAATACACAGAAGCTCCACTCTCATTTACCATAATCACCATAATGCTTTTTGGCAAACCTAAGCCTTTCACAAAGCTCTCAGTTTCTCTACTAGCAGTACCGTTACCAATGGCTATAGCTTCTACATCATATTTCTCACACAAGTATTTAACTAAAGCACCAGACTCGGCCACTCTTTTTTGAGGCTCGTTAGGGAATATAGCGTCGTTATGAAGCAATTTACCTTGCTTATTCATCACCACTACTTTACACCCTGTTCTAAAACCAGGGTCTAAAGCCAATACATTCTTCTGACCTAAAGGAGCCGCTAATAATAATTGACGAAGGTTATCTGAAAATACTCTTATAGCCTCTTCATCAGCCTTATTTTTTGAGTTAATGCGAATCTCTGTTTCCATAGAAGGCTTCAGCAACCTCTTATAACAGTCTTCAGCAGCCATCTCTACCTGCTTACTTGCCTCGTTATTTCCTTCTACAAAGTTCTTTTTCAGGATCTGATGTGCAGAATCATCCTCAGGAGCTATATCAAGGGTAAGAATCATTTCCTTCTCTCCTCTTCTCATAGCCAAAAGTCTATGACTAGGCGTTTTAGAAATAGGCTCATCCCACTCGAAATAATCTTTATATTTCTGTCCTTCTTGCTCTTTGCCTTTAATTACTCTGGAAACTATAACAGCATCATTTTCAAATAACTGACGCATGCTCTTACGCACTTCCTGATCTTCGTTGATCCACTCTGCGATAATATCTCTGGCTCCTTGAAGGGCTTCTTCCGGGCTGGCCACTTCTTTTTCTTCACTCACATATTCTGCAGCAAATGCCTCCAGATCAAAATCTTCCTGTTTAAAAATACGCTCTGCCAGCGGCTCCAATCCTTTTTCCTTAGCCTTAGTAGCTCTGGTTTTTCTTTTAGGCTTGTATGGCAAATAGATATCTTCCAACTCAGCCATAGTTTCTGCCATATTAATGGCTTTCTCTAGCTCAGGTGTAAGCTTCTCTTGTTTCTCTATAGATTTTAAGATAGCCTCTCTTCTTTTATCAAGATCTCTGAGCTGCTCTGCGCGGTCTCTGATGGAAGTAATAGCTACTTCATCTAAGCTGCCGGTCATTTCTTTTCTATACCTGGAAATAAAAGGTACGGTAGCCCCTTCATCAAGAAGATCAACTACTGAAACCACCTGCTTTTCACTCACTCCTAGCTCTTGAGCGATGATTGAGATATTCTTATCCATTGTTAATGTTTATAGGTTATTCGATTTTGAAGCCGACAAATTTATAAAATATTGGTGTACCTGAAGGACCTGTCAGTCAAAAGTTATACACATCATGCATTTACGTTTGTCAGCAAGATGTTTTATATATAAATTCTTTTAGTTAAAAAGATGTTAAGGTTATAGATTAGCCTTTACCACTGTAACTTTGGTTCAAATTTACGTTTATATAATATGAAAAAACAGCTCAGCGAATGGCTTTTGATGATAATTATTATCGGTGTACTATATTTCACCGGATGGTATAAAGATGTAGCTGTATTTCTCCAAAAAGGCCTCTTGCTTACCGGCGCTTTTGATGCTGACACCGAATATGTGACCAAAGAAAAAATTGATTATAACCTTACCTTAAAATCTACGCAAGGCGATACCCTGCACCTTTCTGAGCTAAAAGGAAAAGTCATTTTCATCAATATGTGGGCTACGTGGTGCCCGCCATGCAAAGCAGAGATGCCAGGAATAGAAAGCTTATATAAAGATTTTACTGACAGCACTGATGTAGCCTTTGTAATGCTAGCCTTAGACTCTGAAAACAGAGTAAAAAGCTACCTAAAACATTTTGGATACACCTTTCCTGCATACACCCCTATGGGCGGACATATACCTGAAATATATAGGCCTAGTTCCATCCCTACCACATTAATCATTTCACCAGAAGGTGAATTGGTGGCTAAAGAAGTAGGAATGAGAAATTATGACACTAAGAAGTACAGACGTTTTCTTAACAAACTTGCCAATTAGTTATCTTCATGCGGATATCTATGCCGGTAGCTCGCAAGCCAGTCTCTGTATAAATCAGGAAACCGGGGTTTGATCTCTAAAGCCACCTCCACATCCTTCTTTTCTTCTTCGGAAGTTACGCGTTTGTAAAATTGCCCATCATGGATATCATAAATGATTAATCCATTATTTGTAAGAATCTTAAATCTGCCCTTACGATATTGGTCTATATCCAATATTTCTCTGTCCGTAGTTTCTATAAACTTGGGAAACTTTCTCATAAAAACTTGAAAGTAAATTTAACAGCTTATTAATGTTAGTTTAGGTTGAGTAGGTTGGTTAGTTGGTTTAATGATATTACTAGATTTTTTCCTATTAATCAAGAAAAACTCCAATATTAATAAAAAAAAACTTACTATAAAATAAACTAAAGGTATTGAGAAATAAGCTGTTTGCGCACTCGCTCCACTCCAGAGCTGGCCAATTCTTCAAATAGAAATAAATTAGGTTTTTGTTGTACTGTTGGAATCTTACGATCAACTATAAACTTGGGGATATCATCATCAACCAGATCTAATAGGCCCGCAGCGGGGTAAACATATAGGGAAGTGCCTACTACAATAAAAAAATCTGCCTCATAAGTTTCTTTGGCTGCAACCTCCATCATAGGCACCATTTCGCCAAACCAAACTACGTTAGGCCTTAGCTGGGAACCTCTTTCACATTTATCACCGATTTTAAGCTCCCAGTGATCCATATCATAAACAAGGTTTTCATCTAATGTACTGCGTGATTGAAAAAGCTGACCATGCAAATGAATGACTTTAGAAGAGCCAGCTTTTTCGTGAAGGTTATCAATATTTTGGGTAATAACGGTTACATCAAAATGTTCTTCCATGCGCACCAGAGCAGCATGCCCCTCATTGGGCTGAACATGAAGTGCTGCCTTTCGCCTTTGGTTGTAAAAATCCAATACCAGCTCTCGGTTCTTTTTCCATCCCTGAGGAGAGGCCACTTCCATAACATCATGCCCCTCCCATAATCCATCGGCATCCCTAAAAGTAGGAATGCCACTCTCAGCACTAATGCCGGCACCGGTCAGTACTACTACCTTTGGCTTGGAAGACATATTTTATTTTGACTTTTTCTTAGCCCTCCCTTTTTTGGCTGGTGCCTTCTCTGCTAACTCCAGGCATTCTTCCAGCGTAAGCTCCTTAGGATCTTTGTCTTTAGGGATTTTAACATTTTTACGGCCGATTTTAATATAAGGACCAAACCTTCCGTTTAGCACCTGTACATCTTCATTCTCTTCAAATGATTTAATGAATTTGTTAGCATCTGCCTCTCTTTTGGCTTTAATGAGCTCTATAGCTCTGTCTAGTTCTATCGTGTAAGGATCTTCGTCTTTAGGTATAGAGACAAATTTATTATCATGCCTTACATACGGGCCAAATCTACCAATGTTAGCCTGTACGGGTTTCTCCTCAAACTCACCTAAATCTCTTGGTAGTTTGAACAGTTCTAAAGCTTCTTCAAGAGTGATGCTTTCTATAAACTGCCCACTTCGGAGGCTGGCATATTGTGGTTTTTCTTCTTCATCATCCCCTAATTGAGCCAAAGGACCAAACCTTCCTAATCGAGCAATTACTTTTTTACCTGTTTTAGGATCTACCCCCAGTTCTCTGGATGTCGGCACTGATGAACGCTCTATATTCTCAGTATTTTCCACCTTAGAATGGAACTCAGAATAAAAATCTTCGATCATTTTATCCCATTCCTTCTTGCCTTGAGCTATCTCATCAAAAAGCTTTTCTACTTCTGCCGTAAAGCTATAGTTAGTAACATTAGGAAAATGATCTACCAGAAAATCAGTAACTACCATAGCCATATTAGTAGGGAAAAGCTTATTCTTTTCTGTACCAGTTATCTCTGTAAGCTTAGTAGACTTAATCTCTTTATTTTTAAGCCTCACTACCGAATACTCTCTCTCTTTTCCTTCTCTAAATTCTTTAACTACATAGTTTCTCTTCTGAACAGTAGAAATGGTAGGTGCATAAGTAGATGGTCTACCAATGCCCATTTCTTCTAATTTTTTCACCAGGCTGGCTTCAGTATATCTGGCAGGAGGTCTGCTAAAGCCTTGTCTGGCTTTCATTTCATCCAATGTCAGCTGCTGACCTATCTCTAACGGAGGCAACATTCCTTTTTGGTCTTCTGCATCGTCCTCATCATCAGTAGATTCTAGGTATACAGAAAGAAATCCATCAAATTTCACCACCTCGCCAGTAGCAGTAAGATGCTGCGGAACGGTAGAAATACCGATAGTGGCGGTTGTTTTTTCTATTTCAGCATCGGCCATTTGAGAGGCGATGGCTCTTTTCCAAATCAACTCATATAAACGAAGGCCATTTCTATCTACAGATGGTTTTAAAACTGCAAAGTTAGTAGGTCTTATAGCTTCGTGAGCCTCTTGTGCAGATGATGATTTGGTTTTATATTTTCTTACTTTAACGTATTTCTCTCCAAAGTCAGCTTTTATTTCAGCCACAGCCCCGTTTACGGCCTCGTCTGATAAGTTTACTGAGTCCGTTCTCATATAAGATATCATACCAGACTCATATAGTTTCTGAGCTATGGTCATGGTTTGAGAAACAGAAAAGCCCAGCTTTCTACTGGCTTCCTGCTGTAATGTAGAAGTCGTAAATGGCGGCGCAGGAGATTTCTTAGAAGGCTTTTTCTGCAGATCAGTAATAGAGAACTCAGCATCTTTGCAGGCTTCTAAAAATGCAGTAGCTTCTTCTTCTGTATCAAATCTATGGGCAAGATCAGCATGTAGCTCTTTCTTATTTCCCAGATCAAAAATGGCAGTAATTCTAAAGCTTGATTTAGGCTCAAACTTGTCTATTTCACGCTCCCTTTCTACTACCAGCCTTACAGCTACTGACTGTACTCTACCGGCAGAAAGCCCTGTTTTAATCTTTTTCCATAATATCGGCGAAAGCTCAAACCCCACCAGTCTATCCAGCACCCTACGAGCCTGCTGAGCATTTACCAAATCTATATCAATACCTCTAGGCGTCTTAATAGCGTTTTCTATGGCATTTTTAGTAATCTCTCTAAAAACAATCCTTCTGGTTCTGGCATCATCAAGATTAAGAGCCTCTTTTAAATGCCAAGAAATGGCTTCTCCTTCGCGGTCATCATCACTCGCCAGGAAGATTGTCTCTGAATCCTTAGCTAATTTCTTTAAATCCTTAATAACGGACTTCTTATCGGCCGTAATCTCATAAGTAGGTTTAAAACCGTTTTCCTTATCAATAGCCTTATCGCCTTTAGGCAGATCTCGCACGTGTCCGTAACTGGAGGTGACCTTATAATCTTTACCTAAATAGCCTTCTATTGTTTTCGCTTTTGCTGGTGACTCTACTATTACTAAATTCTTCGCCATATAACTTCGCTAATACTCGTTGCCTAATTCAAATATCTATATTTTTTATAAAGATAAAATTTTTGTGGTAATTAAATAATCGAGCTGACATTTGCTAGATTCGATTATGAGTGGCAAATTAACAACTCTATTTTTACAAAAGTTATGAGTAAGACTTTATTTCTTATCCGTCATGCCAAAGCTATGGACAGGCAAAATAACCAATCAGACAGTGAGCGCGAGCTCGATTCTGTTGGTTTACAAAACGCTACCCGCATGGGCATGAACATGGAACATCAAAATGTACGTCCTGATATTATCATATCCAGCCCGGCACTGCGAGCGCATACCACGGCATCTCTCATTGCAGAGCAAATAAAATATGATACAAGTAAGATACATCATAATCCTGAAATTTACGAGGCTTCTACCCGTACTTTACTTCAGGTGATTAATCAATTTAAAAATGAATGGTCTAATGTTATACTAGTAGGCCACAATCCGTCTATCAGCTACCTGGCGGAGTATATCACCAAAGATGAGATAGGCAATATGACTACCTGCGGGGTGGTAAGAATTGAATTTGACTTCGATGATTGGTCTTTGGTTTCAGAAGATACAGGAGAGCTAATTTCTTACCAATACCCTGATCTTCTGAACTTTTAATCTGCCAGAGGCGGGGCAAAGTCATTAATATTATTTTTTTTTGCACCCTTATGGTTAGCAAAGAAGAAATAATAGCCAAGTTCGACCCTAATGGTCCTAGCGTTCCCGGCAATCTATTCGGACTGCCTTTTGGTATGGAACACTCTGAGTTAATAATTATACCTGTACCCTGGGAGGTTACAGTATCATATAAAGCGGGTACCGCAGATGCTCCTAAAGCTATTTTAGAGGCATCTACTCAAGTGGATCTCTTTTTGAGAGACATACCAGACGCCTGGAAGATGGGCATGCACTTACTGCCTGTAGCAGAAGGCTTTGAAGAGGAAAACAGGAAATTCAGGGACTTGGCCATAAAATATATACAGTGGCTGGAAAGCAATGAGGAAGAGTGGATTACCGATAATCTAAAAGTTATCCCTAATGCCATTAATGAAATCTGTGAAAAACTTAATATTTTCATTAAGTCACAAGCCTCTGCTTACCTGAACTCGGGAAAAATGGTAGCCCTTTTAGGAGGTGATCATAGTACCCCTTTAGGTTATATCAATGCACTTACTGAGAAGTTTGGATCATTCGCCATACTTCAATTTGATGCTCATGCAGATTTGAGAGCTTCCTATGAAGACTTCAACTATTCGCATGCCTCAATCATGTATAATGTGCTTAAAAACCCGAATATCAGCAGGCTGGTACAGGTGGGAATAAGAGATTTATGTGAAGAAGAATCGGCCTTTATTAATAATTCTAACGGCAGAGTACTCACCTACTTTGATGAAGATATAAAAAGGGCCGTTTTTGAAGGAGTAACCTGGAGCACCATATGCAAGGAGATTATTAGCCAGCTACCTGAACTAGTATATATAAGCTTTGATATTGATGGGCTGGATCCTAAGCTCTGCCCTAACACCGGCACACCAGTGCCCGGCGGGCTGGAATACAATCAGGTCATTTATCTCATCAAGGAAATAGTGAGGTCAGGCAGAGCCATCATAGGCTTCGATCTGAACGAAGTATCTCCCGGCGAAGATGAATGGGATGCCAACGTAGGTGCCAGGCTGCTTTACCAGCTTGGGAGCTTAATGGGAGCATCTATGGGAAGGCTACATTTGATAGATTAACTTAGAAAAGGCTGAAAATTGTCTATATTAGTGATTTACGAAATACTATATCTTTGAAATACATAGAAACTTATTCTGTTCAATTTGCTAATTGGATCTGGGGAACTCCCTTACTCATCCTTCTTATGGGAGGTGGCCTGTATTTTCTAATTTATTCAAGATTTTTGCCCTTCAAATACTTTTTACACGCTGTAAATGTATTAAGAGGCAAGTATGACGATCCTAATGATCCCGGCCAAATAAATCACTATGAAGCCCTTTCCACAGCACTGGCAGCCACAGTAGGTATGGGAAATATCAGTGGAGTAGCTGTGGCCATAACCATTGGTGGCCCTGGAGCTATTTTCTGGATGTGGGTTAGTGCTTTTGTAGGTATGGCTACCAAGTTTTTTACTTGTACACTGGCTATTCTTTACAGAGGCAAAGACTCTGCAGGAGAAATACAAGGTGGACCAATGTATTTCATAACCGAAGGATTAGGCAAGGGCTGGAAACCGCTGGCCATTATGTTTTCAATTTTCGGCCTTATTGGTTGTTTACCTATTTTCCAGGCCAATCAGTTAACCCAGGCTTTACAGGATATTTTGTTCATTCCTAACGGCATAAAGGGCACCCAGGTACAATACGGGATTCTTCACTTTAATACTACCGACCTATATATTGGTATTGCCATTTTGGTTTTTGTTTCTCTGGTAATCTTTGGAGGAATAAAGCGAATAGGAAAAGTAGCCGGAAAAATGGTACCCCTTATGGTGGTAGTATATTTTATCTCGGTAATTGGAATTTTACTGATCAATGTCACTGAAATACCTCAATACCTGGGCATGATATTTTCTAATGCCTTCACAGCAGAAAACTACAATTTCACTGCCGACAACTTTAATGGAGATCCTATTTTCGGAGGTATGCTGGGCGGATTAATCATACTGGCGGCACGTAGAGCTGCCTTTTCTAATGAAGCCGGAATTGGTACGGCCCCCATGGCTCATGGCGCAGCCAAAACCAAAGAACCTGTAAGAGAAGGGTTAGTAGCTATGTTAGGGCCATTTATTGATACTATAGTAGTTTGCACGTTAACAGCACTGGCTATACTAATAACTGGTGTATGGCAAACCACTGATAACAACGGTGTATCGCTCACCGCTAAAGCTTTTGAAGCCGCAATACCGGGAGTAGGACACTATATCTTGATGATTTGCATCCTCATATTTTCAATCACCTCTCTTTTCTCTTATTCATACTATGGGTCTAAATGCTTAGGCTACCTTATTGGAGCGGAAAGGCAACATTATTATAATTATTTCTATGTGTCGACCATTATCTTCGGCTCTATTTCATCTTTAGCTACTATCATTAATATAATAGATTCCGCTTTTGCACTTATGGCCATACCTACTATGATCGGAGCATTGTTATTATCTCCAAGAGTAAAAAAGGCCTCCAATGACTATTTTAAACGATTAAAAGAATAGACTGTCTTTAAGCAAGAAACATAAATTAAAGTATTATTAATTAGCTTTTTTATAAATTCAAATTATATTTGAAAGTTATTAATAATACTTTTTTATGAAAAATTTAATAACTTCCATCACTCTGCTGATGGTGTTTTTTAATGTTTCTGGTCAAGGTTGTAGTGATGCCGGCTTCTGCACCATGGGTGCCATGCGCCCCTCCCAGGTATATACCAGAAAGGTAAACTTCAAGCTCAAATCATTAGAAATAAGCCAATATAGAGGAAAAACCACCCTCAGCCCTGTAGTAAATGCCAGTATACTTGATTTTAATTTTGGCATTAATGAAAAAACATCATTCCAAATAAAGCTACCCTACCAATGGGTTAACGGAAAATTGGGCTCCACTTCAGACTTTGGAGATATTTCATACAGTTTCACACATAATGTCTATTCTTCTGACAAATTCAATATCAATGCTACTCTAGGAGGCAAAATCCCAACTAACAATGCTGATCTTAAAGATGGCAGCAAGGCCGAGTTTACCACAAACACCCAAGAAGAGGTTCTGCCTATGTATTACCAGACCAGCCTGGGCACATGGGATCTGGTAGCTGGGGCTTCCTTAATAAATAAAAAATGTATGTTTGCTTTTGGCGTGCAAGCTCCTATTGCCAACAGTAACCATAACAGCTATAATTATGAGGACTGGAGCAACTTCCCCAAGCAGCCTTACATACACAAATATCCACTGGCCACTGACTTAAAAAGAGGTACTGATGTAATGATCAGAATAGAACGCGCCATCCATTTTTCTAACCTTGATATCCGGCTTGGGCTTCTTCCCATCTACCGGGTGAGCAAAGACCAACTTAAAAGCACTGACACTGGTGAATACTTCAAAGTAGACCACACCACTGGCCTGGCATTAAGTGGCTTGTTTAACGTAGCCTACCATTTTAATGCTTTTAATAGTATCAACGGAATGTATGGCCATAAAATTACAGACAGAGATGTAAACCCCGATGGACTTACCAGACATAATGTAATATCATTGGCATATGAGATTAAGTTTTAAAATCTTATTTCCATTTCTGCTCATTCTAATTTCTACCCAGACCATATTAGCACAGGTCGATTGTATAGAAATAGGCAAACTGGTAGCTGATTCAAAATTACAAGAAGCCGAAAACATCATAAAGAGCCTTACTGATGTTCAAAAAAACAACTGTCTATATCCATTGGCTGAGTTTTACCTAAGAAAAGGGCGCAATGACCTGGCCGAAAAATATTTCAAACTATTGCTTACCGATGAGTCTCAGCATGACTCTAAAGAAAAGGCTAAAGCCCTTAATGGCCTGGGACTGACCTACTGGAATAATGGTGATCATTTCATGGCCGCTGATTACATCAGCCAGGCGCTTAACATCAGACTCCATTTATCACCAAAAAGCAAAGAAAGCATTGCCGCTTCTTATAATGATCTGGGCCTGGTTTCTGATAACCCAGATGAGGCTCTCTCCTATTACAAAAAAGCCTTAGAGCTATACGATGAGCTACCACTTCAAGAAGAAAAAGTAGCTCAGATTCTTACCAACATTGGCATTATTTATAGAGATAAAAATTTCCTCGGAGACGCTGAAGATCATTTCAAAGCCACCCTTGAACTATGGAAAAACCTTTACCCTAACGGACACCCTAACCTGGCCTTTGTAATGTTAAACCTTGGCCAGACTTATCGACTGATGAATAAGAACGATGAGGCGCTTAGGTATTATAACATGGCACTTGCTGAATATGAGCAACATTACAGCCACAAACATCCTGACATAGCCTACAGCTACAATTTAATTGGCAACTTATATTATGCTCAGGGCGAATTTCAAATGGCACTTGAAAGTTATCAAAAAGCATTAATAGCCAATACCATTCATTTCAATAGTAGCGAGTCTGAAGATAACCCCGCTGCCTCTGACTACCTCAACCCCGGCACCTTATTAAGCTCCCTGTTTTTTAAATCCCAGGCCTTAGAAGACTATCATTATGCTTTTAGCCGAAAGCCTCGAGATCTACATCTTAGTCTTTCTGCTCTGCAAGTATGTGGCTCCTTGATTGATAACATGCGGCACCTACAAATGAACGAGCAAGACAAACTGGAGCTCAGCGAATTATCAGTTCAAGTCTACGAAAGTGGTGTACGGCTTTGCTATAACATGGCTGAAATGTCACTTAAAAAAAAGGAGCTTCAGGAAATGGCATTTTACTTTTCTGAAAAGAACAAAGCTGCCGTCTTACTACAAGCCATATCAGATGCTGCCGCTAAAAGCTATGCTCACATTCCTGCATCACTTTTGGAGGTAGAAAAAAACTTCAAAACGGATATCGCTTATTATGAACAAATTGTGGCATCAGCAAGAGCATCTAGCTCAGAAGACCAAAATAAGCTATTTGAGTTGAAAAGTGCTTATCAGAAATTCATTGAACAGCTAGAGCAGCAATATCCTAATTATTACAATCTCAAATATAATGTGCCCATTCCGTCAATCGAGAAACTACAAACGGATTTAAGTGAAGAGTCTGCTATAATTGCCTATTTTATTGGCCAAAGGTTCAATAGAATATACACCTTTTACATCAGTAAAAATAAGTTTGAAATATCTGACAATGCCATTGGTGATTCCTTTGATAAACAACTAGCCGCATTTAGAAATAGCATTTATTATAAGGATGATGCCACCTATCAAGCCACCGCATATTCGCTTCATAAAACCCTATTCCCTTTTAAAATAGAAAAAGAGATCTCCAACCTGATCATTATACCCACCGGCAAACTGGCTACTATACCTTTTGAAGCACTCTCTACAGAAAAGATCAAATCACTACCTATAGATTACCGAACTGCACCGTATTTACTTAAGGATTATAACATAAGTTATCAGGCGTCTTCCATCCTTTTTCTACAGCAGAAAGCCGCTGCACCTCCCCTAAATCACAAAATACTGCTGTGTGCTCCTGTTAATTTTGAGAAATTTCCTTCTTTACCAGGCACACAACGGGAGGTAGAAAAAATAGATAGTCTGTTGTCTGCGAAAGATTGGAATACCACATTGTTAGTAAAAGGAAAAGCCTCTGAACAATACCTTAAAAATGACTCTCTTGCCAGCTTTGACATTATCCACCTTGCTACGCATGGTCTTACTAATGCCGACAAGCCTGCCCTCTCTCAAATTCTATTACAAACAGATGCTCACAATGATGGCAACCTCTATTCAGGAGAAATCTATAACCTTAAAATGAATGCCAGCCTGGTAACGCTTTCAGCTTGCGAAACCGGCTTAGGAAAGTTATCAAAAGGAGAAGGCATTATAGGTTTATCACGAGCCTTAACCTACGCTGGCGCCAAGAATATTATGGTTTCTCTATGGAATGTGGCCGATAATTCCACCTCACTTCTAATGTCAGAAGCCTATAAAAACATTCCATCTCAGAACTACGGAAGAGCCTTAAAACAGGCCAAACTAGAATTAATCAATACTGAAGAATACTCGCAGCCCTACTTTTGGGCTTCATTTATCTTAATAGGCCAATAAAACGGAATTTTATAAAAAGTATTTAGCCAACCATTCCCCTACAAAATAGGCCAGAAATGCAGCAAATCCACCCAAAAGTAATGTTTCTATTACACCCCGAAGCCACTTCTTTTGAGTAACTATACTTTTAAGGTATCCTACCACCATCAGCGCTACAGCCGTAGCCCCACAAGATATTGAAAACAAGTAACTTTCATTAATATCAAAAGCCCCTGCCAACACATAAGATAGCAAGGGAATTATCCCTACCACGTTAAATGAAATAAAAGTAGCCACTGCAGTACTGAATGCCGTTTTGTCGTCTTTAGCCATCTCCAGCTCCTCCTTCATCATAGTATCTACCCACACATCTTTATCAGCGGTAATTACCTCTACTACCTGCTCTAATAAATCACCCTTAAAGCCCTTAGCTTCATATATTTCTCTTATCTCCTGCACCTCTTTTTCTCTTAGGTTGTCTATCTCCCAATATTCAATGGCCTTATGTTTTTCATAATTATCACGCTCGGCCTGTACCGATAAAAAATTACCTACAGACATAGAAAAACCATCAGCTATAAGATTAGCAAAACCAAAAATAAGTACCCAGTAGATTTCAGCTCCAGCACCTGCGGCTCCGGCCACCACCGCAAACGTAGTAATGGCACCATCTATACCTCCATAAACAAACTCAGAGATATATTCTTTGTTAAAGACCCAGAACCTGCCAGAGTCATGAAGTTTCTTTTCGAGTACTTTTCCGCTCATAATTTAAGCTGACTTAAATCCCAGTCGTGAGTTGAATTATAACGAATAAAATCACCGACCACTTCTAATGGAGAGGCAATATTATTATGGTACAACTTACCTGTACCCAACCCTTGATGGCCTGGTGCTTGTAGCTCTGCGGCAAACTGACATATGGCATTTAAGCCTATGTTAGACTCCAAGGCAGAAGTAAGCCACCAGCCAATACCTCTCGCTTCAGCCAGAGAAAGCCACTCCAGGCATGATTGAAATCCTCCCAGTAAAGTAGGCTTCAAAATAATGTACTGAGGTTTCAGTTCCTCTAGCAGCTTTATTTTATCCGCTTTAGCATAAACACCTATCAATTCCTCATCTAATGCAATGGGTACTGGTGATGTCTCACACAACCTACTCATTTCAGTCCACTGGTGCTGTTTTATAGGCTGCTCTATAGAATGTAGATTTAATTCTGCCAACCTTTCTAACTTCTGCTGAGCTTCCTGAGTTGAAAAGCCTCCATTAGCATCTACCCTCAAAACACACTCAGTATCTTTACTTCTGATATAAGATAATAGCTCAAATTCCTTTTCAAAATCAATGGCACCTATTTTCATCTTTATACAGGTGTAGCCCTCTTCAATTTTTCGGTCTACCTGAGATTTCATAAAATCCATTTCGCCCATCCATATCAAGCCATTAATAGGAAGCGGTTGTTGCTTCAAAACAAAATCATTATTAAAAAGCTTCCTTTCTCCTCCATTTAATAAATCTAAAAGAGCCGTTTCTAACCCGAATCTTATGGAAGGGAAATCAGCCCCCACTAACTCATTGGCTAAAAGGTAAGCTTCTTCTTTGTTTTGTGGCAGAGATTTTTGTTCACTAACCGCATTGAGCACCTTCTCTATGTGTTCATCTAAATCACTACGATCATCTACACTTAGTCCTTTTAACGGCCCACACTCTCCTAAACCAAATTTTTCAGGAGAACTGCTGTCCCATATTTTTATAAAAAAAGTATCCTTTGTCTTTAAAACTCCTCTTGAAGTTCCTGCATCAAATTTAAAATCAAGGGTATATTTCTGGTAAGAAGTCTTCACGCTCATATCTAAATCTCTTATTTCGGGCACAATTTGGAAGTTTTATCCTATTTAATCAACAGATGCCCAGTATATTTGCCGAATGAGCAACAAGGTAGAGCAACAGGTTCGATTAAGTGATTATAATTATGAACTCCCAAAGGAAAAGATTGCCAAGCATCCATTAGCAGAGCGCATGAATTCTAAACTATTGGTATACAACCAGGGAGCTATCAACCATACGCAATTTTTTCATTTAAATGACTATTTACCTGATGATGCCAATCTCTTTTTTAATGACACTCGAGTAATTCCTGCTCGTCTTCATTTCAAAAAGGAAACGGGAGCCAGCATAGAAGTGTTCTTACTGGAACCACACGCTCCTACTAATGACATAGCTAAAGCCATGTTAGTAGAAAATGAATGTGAGTGGTGCTGTATGGTAGGAAATTTCAAAAAATGGAAAGACCACCAATCCTTGCAATTACAGCTGCTCATTAATGACAAACCAGTTACGCTTACTGCAGAAATAGCGAATAGAGAAAAACAGATTATCAGGCTCAAATGGTCTACGGCAAATCATTTTGTAGAAATAGTAGAAGCGGCAGGCAAGATTCCATTGCCTCCATATATTGACAGAGATGTGAGTCAGGAAGATAAAGAGCGCTACCAAACCATATACTCTCACGCCGAAGGAGCCGTAGCCGCACCCACTGCAGGTCTGCATTTTAGTGATACCGTAATAGATAAGCTAACAGCCAAAGGCATTAATTTAAACTACCTCACGCTGCACGTTAGTGCTGGTACTTTTCAGCCTATAAAGGAAGAAAATGTATTGAATCACCCGATGCATTCTGAGCAAGTCATTGTGCATATGGAAAATATTGAATCTCTACTTGCCAATCCTAAAGTGATAGCTGTGGGCACTACTTCTATGCGTACACTGGAAAGCCTCTACTGGTATGGCGTAAAACTTATTAAGGAAAAAGAGAGCGATTTCACTATTGCTAAACTATTCCCTTATAAGTACAACCAAGAAGAACTTCCCACTACTGAAGAGTCTCTCAAGGCTATAAAACAAAAAATGGAAGAAGATGGAGTAGAAGAAATTACGGGCCATACAGAAATATTTATTTTCCCAGGCTACACTTTTAAAGTAGTTAAAGGCCTGATCACCAATTATCACCTGCCAGGATCTACCTTAGTGCTGTTAGTAGCTGCCTTTATTGGCCCAAATTGGCGTGACGTATACCAGCAGGCACTGGATAATGATTATAGATTCTTAAGTTACGGAGACTCCTCCCTGCTCATTCCCAAGTCATTTTAAAGCATAAAAAAAGGAGCTTACTTCACAGTAGCTCCTTTTCTATATAATTTTATACCTTCCTTATTGAGACACTACTCTTCCGTGCTCATTAAGGTCTACAAATTGCACTTCCACCCTTCTGCTTTCTTCTTTAGAGCCATTTTCATCCTTTGTAACTCCTTGCCCTCGAGCTATAATTCTTCTTCTCACTATACCTTTTCTATTGATATAATCTAAGACTGCAATAGCACGCTCATTAGACAGTTGTCTATTAAACTCCTTATCTCCTTCTGCAGAAGCATATCCTGATATCTGAATTCCCAACTCAGGATGTTTTTCCAAAGTCTTAAGGACACCATTTAATTCTTCATAGTAAGAATTCTTCAACTCACTTTTAGCTACGTCAAAGTAAATTTTAATCTTCTTATTTAACAGCGCCTGATCATAAGTCGTGGCCCTGTCCTTATTCATATTCTTCTGCTTTTTGGCCTCTTCTGTAACATAAAAAGTAGGTAGTGAGAAGATTGTTTTTCCATCTACTTTCTTCTGTTCGAACTTACTTTCATCACTTTCATCGTAATAATACACCCTTGATGCTGCTTCAGTAATACTACCTTCATCAAAACTCACATCATCCACAGGATTTTTCATGTTAATAAGACTCACCAAATAATCTATTCCAGCCTGATCATCGGCAGCAATCAGATCATTCATTAAATCATAAATATCAATACTATCATTTTTAACCAACGCCGCTTCGTGTGTTTTTCTAACATCAGTTACTGCTGCCTCATGAGTATCATAAAAGGCATTTTTCACTTCCACTTGCTGTCCTACCACTACATCGAACTGCTTAATGGTATTCAATAATATTTTCTGATACAACTCATAGAAATAAGTCTGACCAGGCACATTTATATTGAGTGTATATGGCAAAAACCCTTCTGACTCGATAATCATATCATAGTTTTTGGCCGGAGGCAATATGATCAGATAATTACCTGTTTTAGGATCTGGTTGGTACACAAAATCCAGCTTTTTACCAGACTCAACATCAATAATATAAATTTTGGTAGGCATGGCCTCGCCAGTTTCCCCATTCACAATTTTACCTTTCACCATAGTTAAAGGAATATTGGCCTCCTCTTCTGGCATATCAATAGAATAAATATCCTGACCGCCAGCACCTCCTTTTCTGTCAGAAGAAAAATAACCCTTTCTACCATCAGCGGTCAGCGTAAAATAGTTATCGTTAGCGGTAGTGTTGATAGGATAGCCCATGTTTTCAGGTGCCGTCCACTCCTCGTTAAATAGACGTGTAACAAAAATATCTCGTCCACCCATGGTATTGTGCCCATCAGAAGTAAAAAACAAAGTCCATTGATCAGGGTGGATAAATGGAGCATCTTCATTGTATTTACTATTCACCTTAGGTCCAAGGTTTACAGGGGTTCCCCATTCGCCATCATCTCCTAGAGTGGCCTTATAGATATCAAGCCCACCATAGCCACCAGGCCTGTCACTAGCGAAATAAATTGTTTTTCCATCTGGTGTAATACTTGCCGTAGTTTCCAATGAACGGCTATTGATATTTCTACCCATTGTAACCGGGTTAGACCAACTATCTCCTGATTTATCAATTGAGTAAATATTTCCAGGATCAGCAGAGCCACCAATAAAAATCAGCATGCGCTGCCCATCAGCAGAGAGACCTGCTGTACCTACGTTATAGTCACTAGAAACACTCACGGGCTTCGGCTGAGACCAAACGCCAGATGTGTTATAAGAAATATAAATCTGCTCTATAAACTTATCGCTAGAACGGGTTTTACCAGTATTAGGACGTAGGGCTGTAAAAGCCATTACGCTCTCATCGGCAGATACTACCGGATTATATTCTGTGTATTCTGAGTTTACCACAGAACCAAAATTGTATATCTGAATATCTTTAGGACTAGACATCATGGCCAGGGCATTATCGGCAATCTCTAGCGCCCTTTCCGCCTTTTTTAAATCTGAAGAATTACCTCTAACCTTCTCCTTATATTTACCATACGTTTCTATGGCTTTTTCTACCTTTTCATCCTTCATATAGGCATCTGCAAGGTCAAAATAAACTTCTGTAGGCAGCTGATCGCTTCCCGCAGCCAGAGCCTTCTCAAAATAAGGAATACTTTTTATCTGCTCATTTATATTGTTAGCGTTTTCATAACTAACCGCTGTTCTATAATAAACAATGGGGTCATTTACTCCACTTTCTATGGCCTCAATATATAATGGCAAGGCCGCTTCATAGTTCCTAATTTTAAAATACCGATCAGCATCAGCTACCTTCTTATCTGTACTTTGAGCCATTACTGAAACGGAAGCACATACTAAAAAGAACATGAAAAGCTTAAACTGCACTAATACTTTACTCATACTTGCAAACTTCAAATTTGAAATGTCTATATAAATTACAATTCTTTCAGGACAAAAATAACTATTTCTATCAATTTGTACCCTTAATTACTGCTGAGGCTATGTTGGTAAGCGTAATAGTTTAATAAATACTTAATCTGGAATTTCAACAAGTGTTTTTTACTGATTAATTCCAATTAATATTAAATTATGCCTAATTTTCCTGTTTTTTCAATCGTATCTCAGTTGGCGCTATAGGATATTTAAATCAAAGGGATTAATTTTTCGGAATGTTGAATAAAATTGATATTCTTCTGCTATATAGTGAAGCTGACAACGTCAGTATGAAAAGTGGCAAAGGTTGGGTAGAAGACTTTCAGTCTGTGCTGGAAAAGGTTATTGTTAAATTATTAGGAAAAAGCCTTACAATTCAGAAAATAGAAGTAAGTCATATCACTTTGGATGATTTGGCATCTGCCGAAGTTTTGATCTCTATCTTATCAGACCCTTTTCTTCAAAATGATAAAAACATAGAGACACTTCAAAGATTTCATGACCTAGAGCAAAGCAAAAGTTATATGAAACTTTTCAAGGTCATTAAATCGCCGGTCAATTTAGATTCAATACCTGATTTTCTTAAACCTTACCCTTCTTTTCCTTTATATGATGAAACAACCACCACTGGCGACACAAACTGGCAGGGATTTCAATTTATAGAACAGCAAGATGCCACTTGGCTTAAGCTAACCGATCTTGCGTATGAAATTTCTGAAAGTCTTAGCATATCAGAAAGTGATACGTCTACCTCTATCTCTGCACATTCATCAGGTAAAGCCATTTATTTAGCTGAAACCAATAAAGAACTTACTATTCAAAGGAACATTATTAAAAGAGAGCTCCTCAAAAGTGGCTATAAGGTATATCCTGAATTTGCGTTACCTAAAGAAGTTGACACCTTAAAAAACACCGTACATGATCAGATGGTGGGTTGCTCTGTATCAATACATCTGGTAGGAGAAAGCTATGGAGAGATCCCACAAGGAAGTGATCGGTCTATTATAGATTTACAAAACCAGATTGCAGCCGAGAAAAGTATTAAATTAAAAGATAAAAACCTCTTTTCAAGACTAATTTGGATATCTCCCAACCAGAGCGAGGCAGAGGATAAGCATAAGGCCTTTGTTCAAAATATTAAAAGAGACCTTACTGCAGCTGATGCTGAAATCTTAGAGATTCCGCTAGAAGATTTTAAAGGTATCATTAGAGAGGAATTCACAAAGTCTGCTTCTGTAGAAAAAAAGAATACCAACGCCAAAAACATTAGCAATACAAAAAATAGCATTTATCTCATTCATGATAAACTAGATGCTGATGAAGTGGCTCCTTTAAAAGCTAAACTTTTTGCCGAAGGATATGAGTTGCTCACTCCTACTTGCGAAGGTGATATTCAAACCCAGCAAAATCTGCACATCCATCACCTGATTCATTTTGATAGCGTAATCATATTTCAACATCATGTAAATGACCAATGGGTGAAAATGAAGCTACTAGACCTAATGAAAGCCCCTGGGGTTGGACGCAAAAAAATCGCAAAACATAAATTGCTTGTTAGCAAAAAAAGTGCTGAGGAACTTGCCAGGTTTGATAAATATGATGTCAATATTTTTGATGGATACACACCCAGAGGTGCTAATTCCATAAAAAGCATTATTGATTCATTAACCGAAGCCTAATATTATTCGAACCTCAAAGATTCAATAGGATCTAAGCGAGAAGCTTTGTTTGCCGGATAGTAACCAGAAATAAGGCCTACCACTATACAAACTCCTAAACCCACGCCAGTCCAAAGCCAAGGCATTACAAAACCATCTATTCCTAAGATCTGAGCAAACAGATTGCCTATTCCCACTCCTAATATTACACCACCAACACCACCTAAAAGGCAAACTACAATGGCCTCAATAATAAACTGCTGCCTGATCCGTAAGGGAGTTGCGCCTAATGCTTTTCTCACTCCTACCTCACGTGTTCGTTCGGTCACAGACACCATCATAATATTCATTAGAGCAATACATGCTCCTAACAGCGTAATAAAACCAATCACAAAACCAGCCAACCTAAGTATGCCAGTAATTTCTCCCATGGTTTCGGCTAAAGATTCACTCTTATCTATTTCAAAGGAATTAGGGCTACCCAGTTGATCTTGACGTATTTTTCTCATTAGCCCTGTGGCTTCACCCATGGCCAGCTCCATCTCATTAGGATTATTGATGCCTACGGTAAGAGTATATCGTAAATCTCGGTCTGAACCTAACCTACTGGCATTGATTAAGGGTACAATTACTGAGTTATCAGGTCCATTACCTCCACCGATCTGTCCTTTTTCTTCCAGCACACCTATTACTCTGTATTTACTTCCTAAAAAGGATATCTCGCTATTAACAGGGTCTTGATTATCTTCAAAAACCGCTGAAACCACATCCTGACCAATAATGGCTACATTGGTTCCATACTGAATTTCTATAGATGAAAAATTTCTCCCCTTTTCAATATTTAAACCTTCAAGAGCAATATATTCATCATTAGCTCCTAAAACACCTACGTTCGGATTACTCTTTTTAGAACCATATTTTAACTCCGCCACGCTGGTAACATAGGTTGATACACTTACACTGGCCGGATATTTATAATTATCAATAAACCTGATCACCTCCTTAAGCTTAAGCGGTGGAGCCGATTTCTCCAGTTTACCCGCACTTCTGCCCTCTCGGTTTCTTTTAGAATAAATATCAAAAGTATTTACGCCCAGCTCTGACAGGCTATCCTTTACTGAAGCCTGGATACCGTCTACCGCCGTTAATATCCCTACCAAACTGGTAATACCAATAGCCACTATAAGCGCTGTAAGGATAGTACGGAGCAAATTTGCATTTACGGATCTTAAGCCTTCTTTTATATTTTCCAGTAGGTCCATTAAAATCTATTTTTGTGAAACTAAAGTAAATAAATCTTTCGTTGATACATTTATAAATTACCTGATTAGTCTAAAAAGCTTTTTATCGGTTAAATAAACCGCTGAAATATTGATGTTGAGCAATTAAACACTCACTTTAGCAAAATCTCTGATTCAGAAAACAGCAATATGAAGAAGATACTTACCACGGTTATTATCATACTTATTTGTTCGCAGGCATATGCCAGCTACCTGTTCATACCTATGGACTCTAAGCAGACGAACCACCTAAAAGCCTATGGAATAGCCTACTGGATACTGGAAAATAAGATAGAAGTAGACTGGTTGCTTAATTATAAAGGCGGCAGTTTCATGTGCAAGTACTACCAAAAGTTTGAGAACGAGCTGATCATACGAGGGGTAAGTTACGAGGTGATCAGTGATGCGCAATCTAATCAAATTATTGAAGAGATAGCCAGCCCATCTTCTAACACTGATGTGATGAAGCTGGAGAAATTCCCTAAGATAGCCGTATATAGCCCCAAGAGCAAGCAGCCTTGGGATGATGCCGTAACTCTGGTTCTCACCTATGCCGAGATACCGTATGATGTGGTTTTTGATGATGAAGTGCTGGCCGACAAGCTCCCCACTTATGACTGGCTACACTTGCACCATGAAGATTTTACAGGACAATACGGTAAATTTTACCGCTCTTTTAAAAATATGCCCTGGTATATAGAGCAACAGCGTGAGTTTGAAGAGTCTGCCCGTAAGCATGGCTTTAGTAAAGTGACTCATCTTAAGCTGGCTGTAGCCAAAAAAATAAAAGATTTTGTGAGTGGCGGAGGCTTCCTGTTTGCCATGTGCTCTGCCACTGATACTTATGACATAGCCTTGGCGGCTGATGGTTTAGATATTGTAGACCGCATGTTTGACGGTGACGCCGCTGATCCTTCCGCCCAGAGCAAGCTGGACTTTTCTAAAACTTTTGCCTTTGAAAACTTCAAAATCTCTAACAATCCATATGAGTATGAGTTTTCAACTATAGACAATCAGCCTACAGAAAGAGGCCTGAGAGAAGAAAATGACTACTTTAATCTCTTCGAATTTTCTGCCAAGTGGGACCCTATCCCTACTATGCTTACGCAAAATCATACCCGAGTAATCAAAGGATTTTACGGACAGACTACTGCTTATAAAAAGAAACTAGTAAAGAGTGATGTGGTAATTATGGGAGAGAACAAAAGTATTAGCGAAGTAAAATATATGCACGGCGTATACGGAAAAGGCTTCTGGACTTTTTACGGAGGTCATGATCCTGAAGACTATCAGCACCTGGTTAATGAGGAGCCTACTGACCTGAACCTGCACCCTAACTCACCAGGTTACAGACTGATACTAAACAATATATTATTCCCTGCCGCTAAAAAGAAGAAACAAAAGACCTGATATAAAAACAGTTGATGAGATGCATTATTCAGTTCATGATTAATGCATCCTGTCACCTCTTACTTCAAGGTTTTTAATTATTTCAGCTTCGCCTTCCAGAATCTCCTTCCATCTTTTAATCACCACTTCTTCGGGCAAATAGGTCTTAGCTAAATTTAAAAAGTTCTTATAATGTCCTGCTTCTGACACCATGAGCTCATAGTAGAATTTCTGCAGCTCTTCATCAGGAATATATTTCCACAAAAGCCTGAAGCGTTCACAGCTGCGGGCTTCTATCAGCGCATTGATCAGTAGTTTTTCTACCAACTGCTGCTCTCTACTACCGCCTTTTTTTTCAATTTTCGCCAACTTAGCTACGTATTCATCCTTCCTTTGTGGTCCCAGTTTGTAACCGCGCTTCTTCATCTCGTCGAGTACACGCTCAAAATGGCTCCATTCCTCTGCCACCACAGGAGTGAGCATATCTACTAACTCCTCTTTTTCAGGATACATCACTATTAAAGAAATACATGAACTAGCCGCTTTCTGCTCACAAAAAGCATGATCTATTAATATTTCTTCAATATTTTTCTCTGCAATATTAACCCAACGAGGGTCTGTGGGTAGCTCAAGTCCTAGTACTTGTTTTGCTGCTTCATCAATCATAAAAAGCCCATTTAAATCCAAAGTCAAAAATACTGGTTTGCCCTATATAATAAGGAGTGGCAAAATAACCCCGGTCTCTTACAAGCTCTAATAGGTTATTATATTTTAGGAAGAAGCGGCCACGATTAATCTTAGCATTGATAAAGAAATCAATCACAGGGAAATCAGGTACTTTAAAACTAGACTGCGTATAATATTGCATAATAGCAGGATCATAGCCATTAGCATAATAGCTGGAGTGCCAGTGAACATCAAATCCGACTTGCCACTCTAAATTACCTTCAAAAGAAATGTCATGATAAGAGATTTGCGCATTACCAAATAACTCAGGCACATTAATAGCGCCGGCAGAGCCTCCACTTACATTACTATAAATACCTAATCCATTAATATTAAATCCTTTTCCAAAGTTATAGTCAAACTCCAGCTTAGCCTTCACTACGCTAATATCACCAGAAGCCTGTTCCGGCAGCACGGTTTGTTCGCCCTCCTCTACATCAGTATTCTGATTGAAATAAATGTAATTAGTTAGCAAATTATACTCTGCTGAAGGCTTCACTCGTAAAGGGCCTACTTTCAAATTTAACCCTGAAGATACACGAGATGATATTGGTGAATCGAAGCTCTCTATCCATTCATCATGACGGCCCAAATAAGCTCTTTGCACATAGCCTGGTAAGTATTTAGTACTGTACCCTTCAGCAAAGAACCAGCTATTTCTTATTTCTCCACCTACTTTATATTCACCTCCCAGCTTATACTCACCAAAAGCCTTTACATAACTCACAGAATCATTACCGAAGCGTAGATTAAATCCGGCATAATTCTCCAGGTAATCAGTATCAAAATTAAGCTCGCCTTCATTAATGTATTTATACTCAAAGTCTACATCTCTGGCCTTATAGTATAAGGTATAAAAGCCTTTGCCAATATCTCCTTTAACCCCCAGCTCATGCTGCCTGTACACTAATTTAGATCTGTCTTTTACATTTACTGTATCGCCTACATCAATATAATTATCAAACGGACGCAGGTCTCTATCTTCCTGAGACTCATCATCAATAAAGTCATTTTGCTGCTTATACCTATCATACTGATGGTAGATCTGTAAATAATCACTGAGCTGATACTGATGATATAAATGGTAATTAGTCCTCAGCTCATCAGTTTCTGCACCGGCTAATACCGTTTGCCTTCTGTCTTCATCAAAATAGATATACCCCTCTGGCCCTTGGTTGAGCACTCCATTTTCTGTTACATCATCTCTGAATATACCTCCATATTCATCTACATTATGCCTGTTTCTCACAAAATTGGCTAGCAAGCGGTATTTTCCATCTTTCGTTTTATAGTGGCCATAACCTGTATAATAAGTTCCTTCCACATTTCTATCTCCCCTACGTACCCGGAGAATCTGCTTATCTATATAAAGTCCTCTGAAGTCGAAACCAATGCCAGCACGCTCATCAATATTACGGGCATAGGTCACTTCTGTAATCGCTCTTCCCTGTCCACCCCAGGTTACTCCAAGGTTAGAGTAAGGTGACTTAGTATCATAATAACGAATCTGATCAGGCCCTCGATAATAAAGGTCATACACATTAAAACCTGAAGTGGCTCCTATCTGAGTAGGAAGTAAAGGATAAATAGGCTGGACTGCCGTTCCTATATTTCCTAAATCCTGATACAAATTATTTTCCTTTACGGTATACTGAAACTTGTGCATGTCATACACAGAGGTATCTATAGTCCAATAATGAGGCATATTGAACTTAATATTTTCTTCAAAAGTATACCGGGTAGTGGTAGGCCCATAGATTTGCTTGGTGGAATCATCTAAAATTTCAGAGCCTATCCTTTCCTGTCTTTCTTCTTCTGGTATTTCTATCTGACTAAATCCTTTGATAGAAAGGGTAAATAGAAGAAGTATAATAAATATTGATCTTAACTGCACGCTTAAAATTAACTAATAAGTACTAATTAGAATAAGAGATTATTGAATTCAACACGGTTTCATCAAATGCCTTGCCACCTTTTACAAAGGTAGTCTCTATTGGTAAATAAAATAGCGGAATATCAATTCCTTTAGTATCCAATAAGGGTTTCAGCTTTACAAAGTCCTTTTCTGTAGTAAGAATAAACTTCTTTTCAGCATTTAGCTGATTAAAAGTATCTATAACCTTATCAAGATCTGATGCTCTGTATTTATAATGGTCTTGGTAAATGATTTCATCAGCCAAACGATATTTTTCTGATACATATTTTCTTAACCCAGTAGGATTAGCTATGCCACTAAGTAACAGCACCTCTCCTTCGGCCTTTTCATCTGCCCCATTCCACCTGAGCGGCTGGGCATATGTCACTGTACTAAAAGCAATGAGGGCCTGACTATTATATTTTCTGATATTATCTTCGTACTCCTGATAAGCAATTTCCTCAGGACATTTAGTTACTACTATAATATCTGCTCTATCTGCTCCTTTTCTGCTTTCTCTTAACCTACCGGCAGGCAACAGATAATCATTATAAAAAGGCCTATTATAATCTGTAAGCAGAATGCTCAAAGAAGGCTTTACCGGCCTGTGCTGAAAAGCATCATCCAGAAGAATCACCTCAGTGTCTGGAAATTCGGCCAATATAAAAGGTATGGCCAGCGCTCTTTCCTCACCTACTGTTACGTGCATATCTTTAAACTTACTATAGATTTGAAAAGGCTCATCTCCAACCGTAGCTGCAGAATCATCTTTTCCTGCCACTAAAAAGCCTTTGGTTTTTCGGCCATAGCCCCTACTTAAGGTAACCAGATTTTTCTGGCTCAGTAATCTGATCAGGTACTCCACCATAGGAGTCTTTCCGGTGCCTCCTACTGATAGGTTGCCCACAGAGATAACATTAGCCTCAAATAAGAATGACACTTTATAACCTGTGTTGTACATATAGTTACGCACACGGGTAATAGCATCATACAAAACAGCAAAAGGATACAGCAGTACCGTTAAAAAACTCATGCGCCAGTGATGTGATTATGAAATTCCATAACTTTGAACGATTAATATAACCGTCCGAAATTACCGCAAATTTGGCCATTTATGACGAAAATAAAAGACATCATTCAATATTTAGAAACAGTAGCTCCTTCAGCCTATCAGGAAAGCTATGATAATTCGAGACTTATCACCGGAAATGCAGAAGATGAGGTGAGTAATGTGCTCATTACGTTAGACACCACAGAAGAAGTAGTAGCGGAGGCTATTGATAAAAATTGCAACCTGATTGTTTCTCATCACCCCATTATATTTAAAGGCTTAAAATCACTTACCGGCAGTAATTATGTGGAACGCACAGTGATCAAAGCCCTGAAAAATGACATAGCTATTTATGCCATTCACACTAACCTTGATAATGTATCTCAAGGCGTAAATAAGAAAATATGCGAGAAATTAGGCTTACTAAATACACAGGTGTTAGTTCCTAAACATGACACACTGAGTAAGCTCGTTACTTTTATTCCTAAAGAAAACACAGACGCCGTGCTTGATGCCATACATGCTGCCGGCGGTGGTAATATTGGCAATTATGATAACTGCAGTTTTAAAGTAGAAGGCACTGGCACCTTCACTCCTAATGAAGCCGCTCAGCCTCACATAGGCAGCAGCCATACCAAAGAGTACGTAGCTGAAGACCGTGTAGAGATTATTTTACCCTCTTACTTAGAAGGCAAGATCATAAGTGCCTTACAGCAAGCACACCCGTATGAAGAAGTGGCCTACTATCTGAGCAGTGTAAAAAACAAAAACCAAGAGGTAGGATCAGGAATGATCGGAGAACTTTCAGAAAAAATGGAACCTTTTGAGTGTTTAAAATATTTAAAGGATAGGATGGGACTTACATGCATAAGACATACTAAACCTGTAAAAGATAAAATATTCAAAATTGCAGTTTGCGGTGGCTCAGGGAGCTTTTTACTACCTCACGCCATCCGATCCGGAGCTGATTTATACATCACTGCGGACTTTAAATATCATGAATTTTTTGATGCTGAAGACCGAATTACGATAGCTGATATTGGTCATTATGAAAGTGAAGTATACACAAAAAATTTGATATGTGAGATATTAAGTAAAAAATTTACTAAATTTGCACTCAATTTATCGGAAACTGTAACAAATCCAATTAGCTACTTATAGATTACATGGAAAACACAAGTGTTGCACAAAAACTCGAGGCTCTCGTAAAATTACAATCCATTGATTCAAAGCTTGATGAAATAAAGAAATTAAGGGGCGATTTACCTGATGAAGTTCAGGATCTTGAAGACGAAATAGAAGGTTATAAAACCAGACTTGGAAGGTTCAACACAGAACTGGAAGAGTTAGAGCAATCCATAAAAGACAACAAAAACGGAATTAAGGACGCAGAGAAACTGATTGCTAAATATAGCGAGCAGCAGAACAATGTTCGTAATAACCGAGAGTACGATGCCATTACCAAAGAGGTAGAGCTACAGCAGTTAGAAATCCAGATTCTGGAAAAGAAAACTAAAGAAGCTCACGAGGCCATTGAAAGGAAGAAAGGCGAAATCGAAAACATTAACGAAGTGATTTCTGAGCGAAGTGCTGATTTGGAAAACAAGCAGCAAGAGCTTAAAGAGATTCTCGAAGACAGCAAAGACGAAGAAGAAAAGTTACTGACTGACAGAGAGAAAGCCGGAAAGAAAATTGAGCCTAAGCTATTCAAATATTATGAAAAGCTAAGAGCCAACTTATCTAACGGTTTAGCTGTAGTTACTGTGAAAAGAGGAGCTGCTGAAGGATGTAACATCGTTATTCCTCCGCAAAAAATTGCTGAGATCAGAGAAAAGAAAAAAATCGTAATAGATGAGCACTCAGGTCGTATCCTTGCTGATGTAGATATGGAATCATTAGAAGAGGAGAAACCTAAGAGAACAACTAGAAGAAAGAAAAAAGCATAATTTTGGCTTTAAGAAACAGAATTCTTTTGAAGAAAAAGGTAAGTTGGTTGACTTACCTTTTTTTATTGTTCATCAGTTTTAATTCTTGGGGTTCAGACCTCTCCTTTTCCTCGCAAGAGGCTAAAGCATATCATCATATTCTTTCTCTCCGTTTTGATGCGGCCACTCCCTATCTCACCAAAAAAACTGCCGGGGTAGTCTATCTTGAAAATTTAAAAGAAAGCCTTAAAATCATTTTCTCAGAAGATTCCGATCTCTTTAATGACTTTAAAGATGATTTTGAAGATAGGTATGAATATATTGATGACCTCTCCACCTCCTCTGCTTATAAAAAGTTTTACCTGGCCGAACTGAGGCTTCACAGTGCTTTTGTCCACCTGAAAATGGGTGCCGAGTGGGATGCGGCCTGGGATTTCAGAAAAGCGTATAAACTCATAGAAGAAAATCAGGACGAACACCCTGACTTCCTCCCCAATTACAAATCACTGGGCATGTTACACATCATGCTAGGCTCAGTACCTTCCAAATATCAATGGATTCTACACCTTCTGGGCATGAACGGCACTGTAGAAGAAGGCATAGAAGAAATTAACAAACTAGCCCAGTCTGGCAATACCTTTCAAAAGGAAGCTGAAGCCATCAGATGTTTATTAAAGTCATACCTTCTCAATGAACAAAAAGAGGCCATTGAAGAATTTAAGAAAGTATACGCCTCCTCATCAGATAATCTACTATTTGGGTATCTATATATGTCATTGCTTATGAAAGCCTCTCATGGGCAACAAGCATTGAACCTTTATCACAAGCTTACAAACCTATCCGATGGTTACTATACTTTAAACATTCTTCACTACAGCGCGGGCGAGGTATACCTGCAAAAAGGAAATTATAAAAAGGCGCAGCAAGAGCTCAAAACCTTTATTGAGCATAACACCGGCAAAAACTTACTTAAGGATTCTTGGTACAAATTATTTCTTTCTTACTGGCTCAGCGGAGACAGTTCCTCGGCCAAAGAGGCATTTGACAAAGCCAAAAACACAGGCTCTACTGTAGCTGAAGCAGATAAGCACGCTGACAAAAGTCTAAAAAAAGACAACTATCCTAACCAGACCATCATGAAAATACGGCTTAGCACGGATGGAGGATTTTATGAAAGAGCCAAACAGTTACTCAACCAAAAAGCAGAGCTTAGTACTGATGAAGAAAAAACCGAATATACCTACCGAAAAGCGAGATTATACCACAAAACAGGAGATTTAAAAAAGGCCATTGATCTCTATAAAGAAACGATAACCATGGCAGGCAGCCAACCCTGGTATTATGCTCCTAACTCTTGTCTGCAGTTAGGGTATATTTATATCATCAAAAACAATGAAGCTGAAGCTAAAAAATACTTCGAAAAGGTATTAGAGTATAATAACTACGAATACAAAACCAGTATTACCAATAAAGCGAAGGCCAGTCTTAACGAATTAGAAGACTAACCTTTATGCCTGAAGGTGGCAGATATCATTAAAGTTCTCAATTGAAAACATGGAGCCGGTATAAGATAACTTGTACAGACACAAGTTAGAATGCTCAAACAGATCCATGCAATGCAAAGGGTAATTTAGCATTTGGCACAAGAACACGCGCATAGCTCTACCATGCATACAAATAAGAATCAGCTCTTCATCTTCCTTAGAAAGGATATGTTCTAAAGCCACCTTTTGCCTATCAAACACATCTTGCGGGCTTTCACCACCTTCTATTCTTAAAGTAGTATTACCATTTTGCCACTCTCTGATCACACTATGATAGTATGCATCTTCTTCAGGAGTAATCTTCATTCCCTCTCTGGTTCCCCAGTTAATCTCATTTAACCCAGAAAGTTGTTCGTGAGGCAAGCCCAGATCTAAAAATTTTTGAACTGACTGTACGGTTCTTTGTAAGGTAGAAGTATAAACTTTATCAAACGGAACATCTTTATAAGTCTGAAAAAAGCCTTCAGCCTGCGTTCTACCAGTTTCATTGAGAGGTGCATCAATCCCACTACCCTGCACTACTCCTCTCAGGTTATAATCTGTTTGACCGTGTCTTACTAAATATATTTTTTTGCTTTTCAATTTGTCCGTATTTTTGGCGGCAAAAATAACCTTTTTTATCAATAACCATGATGAATACAGAGATAACCGTAGAATCACTCAACAAAATGAGTAAAAACACTATGATGGAGCATCTCGAAATAGAGTTCACCGAGATAGGAAAGGATTTTATTAAAGCCAAAATGCCGGTAGACCACAGGCATCATCAGCCTTTTGGGTTATTACACGGGGGTGCCAGCGTAGTACTGGCGGAGACCTTAGGCAGTGTAGCTGCTCAGTGTTCGGTAGATAGCTCCAAATATGCTTGTGTAGGATTAGATATTAATGCCAATCACATCAGAGGTGTAAAAAGCGGCTATGTTTATGGTATCACCACCCCGATGCACATAGGCAGGTCTACCCAGGTATGGGAAATTAAAATTACAAATGAACAGAATGAGCTCGTATGCATTAGTAGAATAACCATGGCCATTCTGGAAAAGAAAAATTAATGATTTGATAGTTTCGGATAATATTAAACAACAGTCTGCAGAGCAAGTAATCAGTTCTGCACTTGATTATTGTAGAAGAGAGGGATATTCCATAGCTATTTGGAAACACCCGGAGGAGAGTAGCATAGAGCTGATGGTAGATTTTTCAAGTGACATTCAGCCTGTTGACAATCCGCTAGAACAAAATGTAGAGGGATTTCTGCTGAGCCCATTCGACAAAAAGGCTCCAGCATACCTGATCAAGGCTAATCTCCATATTAAATGGGAAGATTTCAGCATAAGAAAACAACCAGGGTTGGAAATAAGCAATAAGGCTGATGAGCTGCTACAGCATATTTCTAAACCTCAAAAAGCTACCAGCAACAACAGTGAAAAAATAAAGGTGATAGCCTCTGATGAAGAAAGGAGCAAATTCATCAACCTATCTAATGCGGCCATAGCAGCCATCAAAAATGGTCAGTTCTTAAAGGTAGTTCCCTCCCGTAAAAAGGAAATTCTATTACCTGAAGGCTTTGATTTAGGACTTAACTTTATAAAGCTATCTAAGGCCTACCCTACTGCATTCGCCTCTTTAATTTTTACTCCCAAAACAGGCATTTGGATGGGCGCCACCCCTGAGCTACTTATTAACGAAAAAGATAACACCTTCAGAACTGTAGCACTTGCCGGCACTCAAAAGTACGACCCTGAACTTCCGCTAGCACATGTAGCGTGGAGACAAAAAGAGATAGAAGAACAGGCGTTAGTAGCTAGATATATCATCAACTGTTTTAAAAAAATTCGCCTTAGAGATTATACTGACATAGGGCCAAAAACCGTAATAGCAGGCAACTTACTCCATTTAAAAACCGAGTTTATTGTAGACATGGAGGCCACTGGCTTCCCCGGTCTGGGAGACACTATGCTCAAGCTACTACACCCTACCTCTGCTATTTGTGGCATGCCGCTGGCACCTGCTCAAGAGTTTATCAAAGAGAATGAATATTATGACAGAAGTTATTACAGTGGCTACATTGGCCCTGTGAACTCAGAAAATGGCTCTTCTCTTTTTGTAAACTTAAGGTGCATGTCTATAGATGCTGACAAAGCCACTTTATACGCAGGAGCAGGAGTAACGGAAGACTCCATCCCGGAAGATGAATGGGAGGAAACAGAAATCAAAATGAATACAATTCTAAATATTATAGGATAAGTGGACCTCAAGCCTGTTTATAATATCGCTGAAATATGCGCTCAATTAGGAGTTACCGAAGCTATCTTATCACCCGGCTCTCGTTGTGCTCCACTCACAGTGGCTTTTGCACGCCATAAAGACATTAGGTGCCGTACCATTACCGATGAGCGCTCAGCCGCTTTTATAGGCATGGGTATAGCCCAAAAAACAAAAAGGCCTACCGTGTTAGTCTGCACCTCAGGGTCTGCAGCCTACAACTACGCTCCGGCTATTGCTGAAGCCTATTTTCAACAGATACCATTGATAGTCATTACCGCCGATCGCCCGCCAGAATGGATCGATCAGCTCGACGGGCAGACCATCAGACAGCAGAATATCTATGGACAGCACATTAAAAAAAGCTATCAACTGCCGGTAGATCTGGAAAATGAAAATTCAGAATGGCATGCTTACCGAACAGTATCAGAAGCTGTAAACCTAGCCAATCAGCTTCCCTTTGGCCCTGTACACCTGAACATTCCATTCAGAGAGCCCTTCTACCCTGCGCCGGGAGAAGAAGCGGAGTATGATACTAACATCAAAGTGACGAATCATGTAAAAAGCATTACTGATTTACCGCACATTGAGTGGGTTAGAATATCAGAAGAGTGGAAAAAATTTAAGCGAATACTCATAGTAGGTGGACAAGATTATGCTAACGAGGCACTCAAAGCTCCACTTTCTAAGATTATAAAAGACCAAAAAATACCCGTAGTAGGTGATATTATATCCAACTTGCATGGTATTGAGGATGTAATAAAACGTTCTGACCTTTTTCTTGGCCAAGACAAGCCCGGCCTGCATGAAAGCATGCAACCTGAGCTACTAGTTACTTTTGGCAAATCAACTATTTCTAAGAACCTAAAGCTTCTATTAAGAAAATACAAACCACTGGAGCATTGGCACATACAGCCTTCTGGTTATGTGGCTGATACTTACCAATCCTTAAGCAAAGTGATTCCGGTAAACCCAGTTACCTTTTTCAAAAAAATAGCTGAGCGAGAGCATCAGGAGAGCTTTGGCAATCAGAAGCAGGAAAACTTCTTTTATATATGGCAAATAGAAGAGAGAAAAGCTCAAAGACAAACTAATACTTTCTTCCCTTACGAAAGCTGGGGTGAGTTTGAATGTATAAAAGAAACTATACAGCAGCTACCCGCTGGTTCTCACCTGCATTTGGCCAATAGTATGGCGGTAAGATATGCTAACTATGCAGGCTTAGAAAAGCCTGATGTTGAGGTATTTGCTAACCGAGGGACCAGCGGCATAGATGGCAGCAATAGCACCACCGTAGGTCATTGCTTAAGCTCTGATCACCTGAATATTCTCATTACCGGTGACTTGGCCTTTTTCTATGATCGTAATGCTTTCTGGCATAACTACAAAATGCCTAACTTACGTATTCTTTTACTTAACAACCATGCTGGGGGTATTTTTCGCATTATTAACGGCCCTTCTAAACTCCCTGAGCTAGAAGAATTTTTTGAAACCAAACAGCAACTCAATGCCAAATTATTAGCACAAGAGTACGGTTTTGAATATCTTAATTGTGATAAAAAGACTAAATTCAAGAACTATCTGAAATCATTTCTTGAAGATGATGGTATACCCAAAATCATGGAGATAGAAACCAATAGCGCTACAAATACTGAAATTCTAAAAACCTTTAAACAGACTTATAAAGACTTAAAATAATTTAGATATGGGAGAACAAAGAAAATGGGAAACCATCAAAGAATATTCGGATATCAGATTTGAGTTATTCGATGGTATAGCCAAAATAACTATCAACAGACCTCAGGTTTACAATGCCTTCCGTCCGGAAACCAACATGCAAATGATTGAAGCGATGGATATTGTACGAGAAAGACAAGATATAGGCGTAGTACTACTTACCGGAGAAGGAGACAAAGCTTTCTGTTCTGGAGGAGACCAAAATGTAAAAGGCGTAGGTGGCTATGTAGGTGAAGATGGCGTACCTCGATTAAACGTTCTAGATCTGCATAAACGCATAAGAGAGTTGCCTAAGCCGGTTATTGCCTTAGTAAACGGTTATGCCATTGGCGGAGGCCACGTATTGCACGTAGTGTGTGACCTTACTATCGCTTCAGAAAATGCTCGTTTCGGACAAACAGGCCCTAAAGTAGGTAGTTTCGATGCCGGATTCGGCTCTTCTTACCTGGCTCGCCACGTAGGCCAAAAGAAAGCCAGAGAGATATGGTTCTTATGTAAGCAATACACTGCTGCTGAGGCAGAGCAAATGGGCATGGTAAACAAAGTAGTTCCTTTAGAAAGCCTGGAAGATGAAGGCGTAGAATGGGGACAAACCATTATGCAACGTAGCCCTATGGCTATCAGAATGCTAAAAAGAGGCCTTAATGCTGAGTTAGACGGACAAAGAGGTTTAATGGAGTTTGCTGGTGATGCCACTATGATGTTCTACCTGATGGAAGAAGCTCAGGAAGGCAAAAAGGCTTTCTTAGAAAAGAGAGATCCTGACTTTAAGCAATTCCCTAAATTCCCTTGATTTAGTGTAAAATCATTAAGCCAACAACCATTCATAAATTCGTGAAATTAAATATTGTTTTATAAATAATTTCACAATAATTTTAGCTCAAATAATATTTTTTTCGACTAAAATTAAGATTTATGAGTCGTTGTTGGTTTTCCCTACTTTTTGCAATTCTTATTGCCCTACCTTCTACCCTACTAGCCCAGTCTAATGACAATTATAGCTTACTGTGGCGAATAGAAGGAAATGAACTCACAGAGCCTTCCTATTTATTTGGCACCATGCATGTTAAAGATGCCCGAGCTTTTAACTTTAGCGATTCCGTAATGCTCGCTATTCAACGCAGCCAGTCGTTTGCCCTTGAGCTGCACCCAGACAGCATGATGAATGGCATTTTCAATAAATATTTTGAAGATGACAAGAACTTCCAAAAGTTGTTTGATAACGATGAATATGAAGCCATCGACAAGAAATTGCAGGAAGAAAAAGGCTACGGGTTAGATCAATTGAATGTTAAAAACCCGATTATCCTCAAATCACTACTTACCCCTAAAGAGGATAAGCAAGATGATAAAAGCACCTTTGTAGATGCTTATTTATATGGCATAGCCAAAACACTCAATAAAAACATTCATGGTCTGGAACAAGTAGAAGACCAAACCAAAATCTTTTATGACGCTCCCCCAGAAGAGCAGAAAAAAGAGATAGTAGATATTCTTAACTATGACACAGAGAGCTATGCTAAAAATCTGGAGTCTATGATCAACATATACAGTACGGGAGACTTAAGATCTATAGAAAAAATGGTGGAATCACATATTGATTCTATCTTCATCAGCAGAAATATAGTAATGACCAACAGCATGGTTAAGCTCATGTCTAAGACTCCGACTTTTGCGGCTGTAGGCTGCGCTCACTTGCCCGGGCAAGCCGGCCTCATCCAAATGCTTCGGGATAAAGGATATAAAGTATCCCCAGTACGTGCCTCATTTACAGGAGTAGCTGATAATTTCAAAATAGATCCCACACGAATACAATGGCAAACTTACAGCGATGATTACCTGGGCTACTCCATGCAGATGCCCGGAAGCCCTATTCCCGCAGACATATTCCCAGGACTCAACATGATGATGTATCCTGACCTGATTTCAGGCAATGTATTCTTCCTAATGACTATCGATATGAGCGGAACCAGCAAAACAATAGAAGCAGGTGACATTACTGATTCGTTTATTGAAGGATTCAAAACCAAAAACAGCTTCGATGTTAAGAGTAAAAAACGCCTCAATATTAACGGTGTAACCGCTTATGAACTTGAAGGATCTGCTAAGAGTGGCAATATGCTCATGCGTATCATCGTACAAAACAACATTGTTTTCTGTCAGTTCATTTCCACAGATGGTCTTCACAACATCCCTAAAGAATTATCAGAAAGATTCTTTAAATCGTTTAGATTTTTTCCTCCAAAAGAAAGAGCTAACGCCGATTGGATCACCTTTAGCAATGAAACTGCGGGCTTTGAAACCAAGATGCCTTTCGAACCCAGAGAATCAGAAAAAGTATATGAAGACAACAATGGAGTAGTGAAAATGTATTTAGCTTCAGACACCCGCAATATGTCTAACTACCTCATCGCTTATAACGATTATCCATTAGGTTATTTCCTGGAAGACCCGCATGAATTGTTCAAAAACTTTGAAGAGGAATATAAACAAATGGGCACCTTGCTGAGTAAACCAGACAGCATCTCTCTACAAAACTATAAAGGTATGCAGTACAGAGTTTCTTATGATAACAAGTACTACATAATAGCCCGGATATACATACGTGGTAATCGCGTTTATAAAGTTATACAACAAAACTTAAATGCGGGGGAAAACAACTTAACTGAGAATGATTTTTTATCAAGCTTCAGCTTCACTCCTTTAAAAGAAGATTCACTTATCCATTTTAGTCCGGAGGGCGAATCATTCTCATTCCAATTCTTTCCTGAATGGAAAGCTGATAAAGATTCTACCATAGACTATAACACTTACTCCAAAACTACAGACACCTACTTCCTTAAATCACCCAACACAGGTGGCGCATATTATATGGAATACAATGAGCTTTCTGAGTATTTCAAAATCAACCATGTGGATACTTTTTACACTCGATTAGCTGATAACCTGCTTAGCTGGAATGATTCACTGGTACAACAGAAAAGCATCACTATTGATGGCCTCCCAGGCACAGAAATTGTGGTTTTAGATAAAAACACAGGCATTAAAAAAAGAGAAAGGATATGGTTAGATGAAAATCATCTCTTTTTTGCGGTCTCCTTCACCTCTGATGATCAGATGTTCAGCCCTACTAACAATCAGTTTTTTGAATCCTACTCAAACCCTAACCGAAATCATGACTTTGATATGTATAGCTCTAAAACCCATGCTATACTTGAAAGCCTTGCTTCCACAGATAGTGTCACCTATAAAAAAGCGTTGGGAGCTTTAAATTATTATGAATTTACTACTGAAGATTTACCTGCCATTTATCAGGCAATAGAAAAAACATATGCACCAGACTCTATTTCAGATGAAATTAAATCAAGTCTTATTCAGGAAATAGGCATACTGGCAGATTCTTCTTCCATAGAATTTTTACTCACTTATTATAAAAACGAAAGTGCTACTGATGTCATAAAAACCAATATTTTATCTCAATTACAAAATTTTGATAATTACAGCACAGAAGAATATCTAACCTTATTAACCGAAAATCCACCCCATACACTTGATAACGATTCATGGAAGATACTAAACCCTCTTACTGACTCGCTGGCACTTACAAAGCATTATTTTGCTGAAATTTTGCCCCTTCTTGATTACGAAGATTATCGTTACGAGCTATTATCTACAGCCCTTACTATGGTGAATGATAGCGTGTACAAAGATTTTATCACCAGCCAAACACCAGCACTTCTTAAATATGCCTTTGATGATTTAAATGACTATATAAGCCGCATGGAAGCGGATACTTCTGAGAACTTTTATGCCTATGATGGTACCGTAAATCAGTATTTGCTTTTACTAAATAAGGTAAGTGCACCACAGCTCACTGATGATATTACTACAAAGCTTCTAAAACACCAGAAAGAGGGCTGGATGCGCACCAATTCCATCACCGCCAGAATTTATAATCATCTGCCTTATGACAAAAAGGAAGTAGATAACCTCATGGAATCTATGAATACCCGATATGCCGTAATGCAAAGCTTTAAAAAGAGTGGTCAGGAATCCAAAATTCCGAAGAAATACAAAAAAGCTGATACATTCGCCAGAACTTGCCTATATGAATACCTAAGCTACGAAGGTGAAATCCCTGACGAAATAAAGATACTTGGCACCATAAACATTGACAATAGCACGGTATATGTATTCTCTTGTAAATATGAGGATTACGAAAACAGCTACCTGGCACTTTCGGGCTTTTACACTGAAGAGAATCCATTAGACTTTAAAGGCAACCAATCTTACAGCACCTGGGAAACCGTAGAAGATGACTGGCAAAAACAAGCCAAAGAGTACATACAAGACCTGCGCGATTATGGGTATTAAGTTTGATTATTCAATTTAATTAACTTTTAGCACTCGAAGCTTCGAGTGCCTCAGCTTGACCTCAGGGTGTGTACCACCAACAGAACCAAAGTCAGCCTGAGACCTAACATTTGTTTCAACCGCACAAAAAGAAATGACGTTAAGAATAGAAGTGGCCTGTACAATATAGCCGAACCTGGCATAGTGCAATTTGCCTGTCCCTGAGCATGGTTGGATAGAAAGGAGTCACAAAGTATGGTACTTCCTTGTTTTATAGGAATGTCCGATTGGTAGTCTGTCGTGTACAATATTTCATCCTACAGGTCTTTGTTTAACTTTTAGAAAATTAGTCATGAAAAAGATGAGAGCAAATGCTGCAGGCATAGATATAGGAGCCAAGCACATTTTCGTATCCGTAGAAAACAAGGATGTTCGTGTTTTTGAGACTTTCACTGAAAGTTTTCGAGAGGCATCGTGCTATTTATTATCAGAGGGGATCCAGACAGTGGCTATGGAAGCTACGGGTGTTTACTGGATTATTCTTTATGAGATTCTTGAATCAGCAGGTTTGGATGTCTGGTTAGTAGATGGGCGCCAGACAAGACAAGTACCAGGTCGAAAGACTGATGTAAAGGACTGTCAATGGATTCAGCAACTCCATAGTCATGGTTTATTGAATCGCTGTTTTGTTCCCGATGCACAAGTGAAGGAAGTTCGTGCTTACCAGCGCTTGAGAGAAGATCATCTGAGAACAGCCTCTATGCATGTAAATCATATGCAAAAGTCACTAATAGAGATGAACATTCGACTCAAAGAAGTGCTCAGTCAGATACATGGCGCCAGTGGTCTGGCGATCATAGAAGCCATCCTGGCAGGGGAACGTGATGCCCAAAAGCTCTTATCCCTGTGCCATAGCAGTATTAGAGAAAAGAAAGCCTCTCAAGTCATCAAGGCACTTTCAGGCTATTATACCGAGTCAGGGTTATTTGCTTTGGGACAGGCATACAGTGGTTACAAATTTTATAAACAACAAATACTGGCATGTGACCAAAAACTGGAAGAAGTCATGAAGCGGTTCAATAACTACGATTCAGATATGGAAAGCAAAAATGAAATAGATTCTGTTAAAGATCGAAAACCTGTTAGACATAATAAACCTGATATAGACCACTTAGGAGGACACCTGCTCAAAATCTTTTCAGGCAAAGATGCTACGTATTTACCGGGTATTACCGATTATACCTGGCTACAATTGTATTCTGAAATAGGCATGGAACTTTGTAAGTGGCCCAGCGAGAAACACTTCACTTCATGGCTAGGATTATCTCCAGGTCAACACCAGTCTGGCAAGAAAAATAAAACCAGAAACAGAAAGTACAGGCCAAAGGCAGGACAAATATTCAGACAAATAGCCCAAAGTTTAATAGAAAGCAAAAAGATAGCACTGGGAGCTTTTGGGCGTAGATTGAAAAGCAAAAGAGGTCCAGGCATAGCCACTAAAGCTACCGCCCGAAAACTGGCCGTACTCTACTGGCGGCTTATGGTAAAAGGACTTGATTACACAGAACGGGGCATCAAAGCATATGAAGAAAAAATGCAGCTCCATAGAGAAAGATGGCTAGTAAAAACAGCTAAAGAATTAGGCTATGAGCTTGAACAAATACCTATTTAGTTATTACGTCATTGGTAGGCTCTCGAAGGATAGACTTTCTAATTACCTGTGAGTGCTTTTGCTGATTAACAAAAGTAAATTTAAAAACATTAAAGATGGGATTCCATAATACCGGCCTAAGCTTCGAGTGCCTCAGCTTGACCTCAGGGTGTGTACTATCAACAAAACCAAAGTCAGTCTGAGGCACTCGAAGGATAGACTTTCTACAATCTCATAATTTCCATTACTGATTAACAAAAGTAAAGTTGAAAACATAAAAGATAGGATTCCATTAAACCGGCCGAAGCTTCGAGAGCCTCAGCTTGACCTCAGGATATGTACTATAACAGAGCCAAAGTAATCCTGAGACTCTCGAAGGATGGACTTTCTACAATCCCATAATTTCAATTGCGGATTAAAAAAGTATACTTGAAAACATAAAAGATGGTATTCCATTAAACCGACCTAAGCTTCGAGTGCCTCAGCTTGACCTCAGGATGTGTACTACCAACACAACCAAAGTCAGCCTAAGGCTCTCGAAGGATAGACTTTCTTCCAACCCATTATTTCCATTGCGGATTAACAAAAGTTAATTTGAAAACATAAATGATTATATTCCATAATACCGGCCGAAGCTTCGAGTGCCTCAGCTTGACCTCTGGACGTGTACTATAACAGAAACAAAGTCAGCCTGAGGCTCTCGAAGGATAGACTTTCTACAATCCCAAATTTCCATTACTGATTAACAAAAGTAAAGTTGAAAACAAAAAAGATGGTATTCCATAATACCGGCCGAAGCTTCAAATGCCTCAGCTTGACCTCAAGGTGTGTACTATAACAGAACCAAAGTCAGCCTGAGGCTCTCGAAGGATAGACTTTCTACAATCCCAAATTTCCATTACTGATTAACAAAAGTAAAGTTGAAAACAAAAAAGATGGTATTCCATAATACCGGTCTAAGCTTCGAGTGCCTCAGCTTGACCTTAAGATGTGTACCACCAACAGAACCAAAGTCATCCTGAGACCTAACATTTGTTTCAACCGCACAAAAAGAAATGACGTTAAGAATAGAAGTGGCCTGTACAATATAGCCGAACCTGGCATAGTGCAATTTGCCTGTCCCTGAGCATGGTTGGATAGAAAGGAGTCACAAAGTATGGTACTTCCTTGTTTTTATAGGAATGTCCGATTGGTAGTCTGTCGTGTACAATATTTCATCCTACAGGTCTTTGTTTAACTTTTAGAAAATTAGTCATGAAAAAGATGAGAGCAAATGCTGCAGGCATAGATATAGGAGCCAAGCACATTTTCGTATCCGTGGAAAACAAGGATGTTCGTGTTTTTGAGACTTTCACTGAAAGTTTTAAAGAGGCATCGTGTTATTTATTATCAGAGGGGATCGAGACAGTGGCCATGGAAGCCACCGGCGTTTACTGGATCATCCTTTATGAGATCCTAGAATCAGCAGGTTTAGATGTCTGGTTAGTAGATGGGCGCCAGACAAGACAAGTACCAGGTCGAAAGACTGATGTAAAGGACTGTCAATGGATTCAGCAACTTCATAGTCATGGCTTATTGAATCGCTGTTTTGTTCCCGATGCTCAAGTGAAGGAAGTTCGTGCTTACCAGCGGTTGCGAGAAGATCATCTCAGAACAGCCTCTATGCATGTAAACCACATGCAAAAGGCGCTAATAGAGATGAACATCCGGCTCAAAGAAGTGCTCAGTCAGATACATGGCGCCAGTGGTCTGGCGATCATAGAAGCCATCCTGGCAGGGGAACGTGATGCCCAAAAGCTCTTATCCCTGTGCCATAGCAGTATTAGAGAAAAGAAAGCCTCTCAAGTCATCAAGGCACTTTCAGGCTATTATACCGAGTCAGGGTTATTTGCTTTGGGACAGGCATACGGTGGTTACAAATTTTATAAACAACAAATACTGGCATGTGACCAAAAACTGGATGAAGTCATGAAGCGGTTCAATAACTACGATTCAGATATGGAAAGCAAAAATGAAATAGATTCTGTTAAAGATCGAAAACCTGTTAGACATAATAAACCTGATATAGACCACTTAGGAGGACACCTGCTGAAAATCTTTTCAGGCAAAGATGCTACGTGTTTGCCGGGTATTACCGATTATACCTGGCTACAATTGTATTCTGAAATAGGCATGGAACTTTGTAAGTGGCCCAGTGAGAAACATTTCACTTCATGGCTAGGATTATCTCCAGGTCAACACCAGTCTGGCAAGAAAAATAAAACCAGAAACAGAAAGTACAGGCCAAAGGCAGGACAAATATTCAGACAAATAGCCCAAAGTTTAATAGAAAGCAAAAAGATAGCACTGGGAGCTTTTGGGCGTAGATTGAAAAGCAAAAGAGGTCCAGGCATAGCCACTAAAGCTACCGCCCGAAAACTGGCCGTACTCTACTGGCGGCTTATGGTAAAAGGGCTTGATTACACAGAACGGGGCATCAAAGCATATGAAGAAAAAATGCAGCTCCATAGGGAAAGATGGCTAGTAAAAACAGCTAAAGAATTAGGTTATGAGCTTGAACAAATACCTATTTAGTGTATTACGTCATTGGTAGGCTCTCGAAGGATAGACTTTCCAATTATCTGTGAGTGCTTTTGCTCATTAACAAAAGTAAACCTTCAATAGCTTTATTGGCTCCATTTCATCTCCCTAAATGTAAGTTCCAAAACCATTAATAAACGTAAAATTAACTTTTAATATAATCATTCATTTTTTTCATATGATTATATAACTATTTTAACAACATAAATAGAGCTCAAGGGAATTTCATCAAAATATCTTCATGTACCTTTTTTATATGAATTTAAATATTTTCATTGTGGGAATTTTTAAAACATTTAATGATTATGAAGAGACTTTTATTGTTTTTACCAGTACTCTTAGCTGGTTCATTCTTAATTTCTTGTGGTGATGATGATGACGCTTGTACCCCTACAACATGGTACAGAGACGCTGACGGTGATGGCTTTGGAGATGCCTCTGATATGCTAGAGGATTGCGTTCAACCAGAAGGCTATGTGATGGATAATACCGACTGTGACGACAGTAATGCTGACATCAACCCAGGAGCAGAAGAAGATGATTTTGATGGCATTGACAGTAACTGCGATGGCACCGTAGAAAGCATCATTATATGGACCGGCCCCAACCTTACCTTTAACAAACCAGACAGCGCTGACTGGACTGACCCTCAGTATCAGGATAAAATAACTGAAAAGGTCACTTTCACTCGTCAGCACAGAAGACAGCTATACAACTACCAATGGTGGCAGGATACCTTCTCTCAAGATGCAGATGATCAGGCTTTAAACGCTGAATTTTGGAACGACACTCCTGCAAATTTTGATTTCACTCCTACCGGTGGCACTAAAGGCGTAAAGTGGGCTTTACTTGATAATACTGGAGGAAGTGAAAACTGGGATCCGGATTTTCCTTTATATGGAACACTTGGAGACACCACTCATTTTTACAGTTTTCATAACATAGGCTCATTTGTGAGGTATCTTGAAAATGGAAGCAAAATCACCGAAGTGTTAGACAACTTTACCATTACAACCGATACGGATCAACAATTAACAGGCACCAGCCTACCTGATCTGGAAGGAAAAAAACTGGGCGTATGGCTAGTTGAAGAAAACATCTTCTTCACCCTTACCTTCACAAAGTGGGGTAGCGGAGACCAAAATCCTGGTGGAGGCTTCACCTACGAGCGATCTACCAAGCAATACTAACCACAGTTTAAGCTGCCTCTGCCCTCTCACAACAATCACTTCAGCAGCAATTTAACCTAACATTGGCAGAGGCAGCTTATCTCCTTCCTCACCCCTGAAAAGAATATTCAACCTTTCAAATCAAATTGATTATTATGCCGCCCTTTGAATCCCTATATTCAAAGTATGAAACAAACCGCATCGATATTTTTAATACTGATTGCTGTATTCGGCTGCCAAACCACTAAAAAAGCAACCAATACTTCATCTAAATCAGACTCAGAAAAAAAGAGAAAAAGCCTTATGAAAAAATAGTGTCTAAAAACACTCAGACTGATGAAGGGCTTTTCAAAATTCATATTAACGGAGAGAAAGTTTATTACGAAATACCTGACAGCTTGCTTAACACTGACATGCTGTTGATTAGCCGAATATCCAAAATCTCCCCTCGCTTTGGCGGTGGATACATCAACGCCGGCACCAAAAGAGAAGAGCAGGTAGTACAGTGGCAAAAGCACCAGAATAAAATATTATTAAGATCCATTTCTTACAATGCAGTAGCCAGCGACTCACTGCCCATTTATAAATCAGTAGAGTCAAACAACTACGCTCCTTCGCTTTACAGCTTTAAAATAGAAGCCTATTCCCCGGATTCTTCAGCATTAGTAGTAGAAGTAACAGATTTCTTCACTAAAGATGTACCCTCTATCAGCGGACTTTCTAATGAAATGAGGAAAGAGTACAAAGTAAAAAGGCTGGACTCTGACCGCAGCTTTATCCAATCAGCCAAGAGCTACCCGGAGAATATAGAAGTGAAACATGAAATGACTTATGTGGCCGATGAGCCGCCATCAAATCAAAGCTCCGGAACCATCAGCATGGTTATGAGCCAATCTATGGTTTTACTACCCAAAGAGCCTATGCAACCTCGTCTGCATGACGAAAGAGTAGGCTGGTTTACTGTAAGCCAGGTAGATTATAGCTCTGAGGCACTTAAGGCGGATCGTAAGACCTACATCAGACGATGGAGACTGGAGCCTAAAGACCCGGAAGCTTATGCCAGAGGTGAATTGGTAGAGCCCGTTAAGCCCATTGTTTATTATCTGGACCCTGCCACACCTATGAAATGGCGAAAGTATTTCAAACAAGGTATTGAAAGCTGGCAAGAATGCTTTGAAAGTGCAGGTTTTAAAAATGCCATTATTGCTAAAGATCCACCTACAGAAGAGGAAGATCCAGACTTTAGCCCTGAAGATGTGCGTTACTCTATTGTGCGCTATGTGGCTAGCACTACGCGTAATGCCATTGGCCCAAGCACCTCTGATCCTCGTTCAGGCGAGATCATAGAAAGTGATATCATCTGGTATCATAACCATTTAAGATCTTACAGAAACCGATTTATGCTGGAAACTGGAGCTGCTAACCCTGAAGCTCGCTCGCTAGACACCCCCGAAGAGCAAATCGGCGAAATGATGCGCATGGTCATAGCTCATGAAGTAGGACATGCACTGGGCTTACCGCATAATATGAAAGCCAGCAGCGCCTACCCTACTGATTCTCTCAGATCAGGCGCTTTCACTCAAAAATACGGCATAGCCACCACCATTATGGATTATGCTCGCTATAACTACGTAGCACAGCCAGGAGATGAAAACATCAGGTTTATTAGACAAATAGGGCCTTATGATCACTACGCCATCAACTGGGGGTACAGAGTTATACCCGAGGCCGACAGCCCCACAGCAGAGGAATCCACTTTAGACAGCTGGATAAAAGAAAAAGAAGGTGACCCTAAATACCTTTTCGGAAACGGATACGGCGGCTTCGACCCCACCTCACAGACAGAATGTATAGGAGATGATGCTGTAAAAGCCAGCAGCTACGGGCTGAGCAACCTTAAAATTGTAAGCAAAAATCTAATTGACTGGACTACTGAGGAAGGTGAAAATTATGAAGACCTGCAAGAACTGTATGGTGAGCTCACCGGCGTTTGGAGCCGATATATAGGCCATGTAGCCAAAAACATCGGTGGAGTTACAGAAACATTAAAAACAGCCGATCAAGCAGGTTTAGTGTACCAGCCAGTAAGTAAGGAACAGCAAAAAAGTGCCATGAACTTTATGATCAATGAAGCCTTTAGCACACCTGACTGGTTAATTAATGAAGATATCCTTAGACGCATAGAACATTCAGGTGCCCTGGAAAGAGTAAGATCTTTACAAGCCAGGCACCTCAATACTATTCTTAGCTTTGAGGTATTACAAAGATTATCAGAAGCAGAAGCCTTTATGGGATCAAAAACCTATACCGCGCTGAACATGATGGACGACCTGCAAAATGGCATATTCTTGGAGATAACACGAAATCAAAAAGTAGATGCTTACCGCAGAGACTTACAAAAAGCATATGTAGAAAGATTAGGGTATTTAATGACTAAAGAGCAATCATCGAGAGGGAGATACTACTCCGCTGGCACTGAAGTGGAAGTAGATCAATCAGATATTCGTTCATTAGCAAGAGGAAAATTAGTAGATTTAAAGAGAAAACTTCAAAAAAGTAATATAAGCGATAGAATGTCCTCATATCATGTGCAGGACCTTCTGGCCAGAATAGACTTAATTCTCAATCCTAAAGGGTGATATATGTTCGAAAAAAGGGAAATTTATCGTGCTATTGGCGAATTAGCCTATGTAATAGCTAAAGCTACCAACGGCTTACAGCCAGAAGAAAAGGCTGCTTTTATGCAAATTATAAAAGAAGAGCTTAAATTTGAGGCGTGGGCTGCAGAGAGCAGGTTTGAAATTCTGGATGAGAAAATTCATCCTACTATAGATCATGCCTATAACGAAGCACTACACGGACTGAAGTTATACAAAGAGCAACTTACACCGGAGCTCAAAACTACAGCCGTAACCGTACTTCGAAAAGTAGCCCAAGCCTGTGGTAACACAGAGATAGATGAATTTATACTGGACCGATTCGAGAGCGATTTAAAGAAGTTTTGAAAGACAATAACATTCCCGACATAATCATTAATAATAAAAGCATGGACCTGACTAACATTGGGTCCTTTGCTATTTCTAACCCTTTTGAAAACACAACTGTTTCTTTTATTAAAGATTGGCTCAGTGGCCAAAGCAGCTTCGAGCTACAGACTTCAGGATCTACCGGCACTCCTAAGAAGATAAAAATTAAAAGAAGCCAAATGGAAGCCAGTGCACGGCAAACCATGCAAGCACTAGGAATAACTCAGGGTAATGCCCTGGTTTGTCTGGACACCGCTTATATAGCTGGTAAAATGATGCTGGTTCGTGCACTCCTCCACCAAATGAACATCATAGCCGTAACGCCCGGTTCTAACCCACTGAAAGGCCTGAATACACAGCCTGACTTCGCTGCACTGGTACCTCTACAAGTAGAAACCATTCTGGCCGATGAAGAGAGCAAAAACATGCTTAACCGCATGCAGGCAGTAATCATAGGCGGAGCTCCGGTTAGCAATCATTTAGCTCAGCAAATAGAAAAATTACAAGTACCTGCCTATGCCACTTATGGCATGACAGAAACCGTTTCACATATTGCACTAAAACGACTTAATGGTTCTGAAAAAGATGATACTTATATCGCCTTTGATGAAGTACAGCTGGCGCTAGATGAAAGAGGTTGCCTTACTATACAATCAGCAGTAACCGATGGTGAGACTATTATTACCAATGACCGCGTAGACCTAAAGACTCCTCATACCTTTGAATGGCTGGGGAGAATAGATAATGTGATCAACAGTGGTGGTGTAAAAGTTCAAAGTGAAAAAGTAGAAAGGGCCATTGAAAAAATATTCAGCGGGTTAAGGATAACCCATCGTTTTTTCATTGCAGGCGTGCCTGATAGCACTTTAGGCCAAAAAGTGATTATGGTAGTAGAGTCTAATGCTTCATTACCCGAAACAGCGATTATAGATAAACTAAAACTTGCAGTGAATAAATATGAAATTCCTAAACAGATCTATTACATAGCTTCATTTGCAGAAACAAAAACCGGTAAGGTGAATAGAAGTGAGATATTGAAGGAAGTAAATTTTTAGGAAAGATCCGCACACCTTGGCGATTACAATGCCAGCCAAGGTGAACACGTTACAACAGATCTTCCCCTAATGTTTTCTCTACTAATCTTCAGGTGGTGTGTCTACGATATTACCTTCCTCGTCTACATAGGCAATCATTTCAGAAAGCTCCGCTCCTTTCAGGTTGTTTTCCTGACGTTCTTTCTTTTTTTCCATTTTTGCCTTTTTCTTCATCTCTTTTTCTTCTCTTTTTGCTTCTTGATAAAACTATTTTGCGATCTGCCCATAGGTATGATTTTAATTGAAAAATTGATTATCGGAGTCTCCGACAACCTGGAATGAATAAAATCAAATACTTGAAATGCCCTGGATATGATATGAAAAGGCTAAGTATGTAGAATGACCGTTAATTACGTTCCAGTTGCAAAGCTAGCGCTTTAATTATGGAAGAACAATTATATATGACTTTATTACCTAAGGAAATGAAAATAACTTACGTAAAGAAGGAAAATGTTGTTAGGTTTGGTGAGCTTTTTCAAGTAATGTGCTTTGGATAGGTATCACCTCCTTTGATTAATCCATTGTTTAATAATGAGAAACATGATTTAATTATTACCATTGGTATTTATTTTAATTTCTCTAATAATCTCAAAACGTTCTAATCCCTCTATTTCTGATACAGTTTCTGAGGCTTCAAAGTACTTTCCATTATCAATTATTATCCAAGTGTAAGGAAAATGAACCCTATCATAGAAGTCACCTGCCACAACGGCTCGGCATCTGTATTTTTCAGATATCTCTTTAGCAATTTTAACTTCTATGCCGTTATCTACGGCAGTTTTTTTCGGTAAGAAAATATCTATTTTAAAATTAAATTTTTCGTATTCTAAATCAGTAAATAACTGAAAAGACCCTACCTCCTTTTCTCGATTAGTCTCACTTTTAATTAAATCTTCAATATCTAAAAATGTGATGTCTGGAAATAATCTACCTAGTACCTCTATCACCTCAACAGATTTTAACTTTCGGTCAAGCCCTATATTCAATATATTCGAGATCATTTTATCTTTATAGATTAAAAAGCACTAAATATTCAAGCTCACTCAGAATTAAATCAATTATTTTCACCGTCCCCGCCATGCTCTGCATGGTGGCTATTCTTTATATCATTAGGCTTACAGTCAACGTCCCCTTACTTCCTGCATAGTTGAAAGTAGTAGTTATTAATCAGACTGTAGTATGCACTAGCATGACTTCTTTACACACGCTAGTTCAGGCAAATAACCCAAGTTTTCTAGATCAAACAAAATACCATCCTTCAGGATTATAAAAATTTATAGTTCCGGCCCATTGGATAAAAATAGCATTTATCTAATCAGGTAGCAACCCACCATGCAAAGCATGGCGGGAAGGAGGAAATAAATACCTGAATAAGGCCTGTAGCAGCTATTTCGCCATTTAGATAATCAACCATCACACTCAAAATAATTAATCATTTATAAATAAATTATATTTTTTAATAAAATAAGCACCTTATTATTATATTTAAATAAATTAATACAATTATATTGTGATATCAACTCGTGCATTATCGAGCCAGTAACTAATGTTATAATGAGATCTTATCGCAAGCCGTGTTATTTGTAACTGTAAAAAGTTGGCGGAAGGAGCACGCTATTTAATAATTTTATTACCGTTACAGTTTTTGCTGTTACGGTAACTAATACCTAACCTAACTATAATGAAAAAGCTAATAGTATTACTGTCTATACAATTATTATTAACAGTTATTGTTTTCGAATCCGCAGGCCAGACGCAGGCAAAAGTAACTTACACTTACCATTCATATGGAGGATATAAACGTGATATGACCTTGCTGATTAAAGATGGTATTTCTCAATTTATTTTTCATAAGGAAGACACCACCATACAGGGAGTAAATACTGCAGAGTTCTTTCACTATTTCAGACATTACGAAACGTATTATGACTTGTTATCTAAAAACGTAACAGAGCAACGCTTAATGAAAGACAAGGAAATGATGCTTATAGCCCAATGGAATAATAATTTGAATTGGAAAATGACCGGAGAAAGTAAAAAAATAATGGGGTATACTGTTCAAAAGGCGGCAGCACCTGCATATGAGATGGCCGAAAAAGGCTCTGATTTGGATTATAAAGAAGCTGTTGCCTGGTTTACTACCGAAATCCCGTTTCAGGCTGGCCCAGAAAGATACTTTGGGCTGCCAGGTTTGATATTAGAGTTATCATTTACCGGTAGAAGTATTTTTTATGAAGTAAAAGAGATAGATATTAAGGCTGATGTGCCAACCATAAAAATACCCACAGAAGGGGTAGAAGTTTCCTCTAAAGAAATAGTAAGACCTTTTATCATCGATAAGAAATGGCTTAAAAAGAAGAAGAAGGAACTCGCTTCAGCCTCTAATTAGACATAATTAATACACTTGTTATGATGCGTAAGGTAACATTTCTGTTATTGATTATCTGTATAACAGCTAGCAGAGCTGTCTACGCTCAATCTTATACTATTAGAGGAAGAGTAGCAGACACGTCTGATAGTACCCCCGTTACTGCCATGCTATGCATGGTGGCACTGCTTTATATCATTAGGCTTACAGCCAACATTGCCTCAACCTCCAGTACAATTGAAAGCCGCTATTAATCACAGACTGTAATGAGCACGCGTATTGCTTCGCTACGCGCGCTAGATCGTTTTATCTTCTGGTAATTGGCATTCTACTCCTTTTATAACTTAAACACAATGGTCAGTTCACTGTTGAAGGCGGTCATGAGTAGCTACACATTATCATATGCTTTACTTTTTCGTTGTGTATTTATAAGTTGTTCAGCCCAAGAAATTTTCTCGGCAAAGCTTTCCGTTTCAAATTCAAAATATTTCTGTTGGTGTTTGTCTAACATCTTATCGGAAAGAATCCACTCTATAAATTCTTTTGCATTGTCTTTTTGGTCACGAAATCCACTGATTTTTTTACCTTCAAAAAGATTGGTTTGTTCGTCAATTATAAGGCCCGCTATATGCTTTATCCCAGCTTTTGACTCTGACTTACTCCAAATATCCAATAATTCAGTGAAATTTGGATAGAAATGAGAAATAGCAGAAAAGTAATCTTTGAATTCAAATTCAGCTTTTGGGCTATTATCATTTACAATCACTAGTGTCCGACTAAACTCTGGTCTAAGAAATTTTAGCGATTCTAAGCAAAAATAAAGTGGTTTTCTTCTAATCTGGAAAAGTGAGCCCTCTATGGACTAAATAAAGGGTATTGATTGGTTTTATATATTGTTTTTTGAAGTTCTAGGTCTGGATTGTTTAGAAAGCGGGTAAGGTGAACATAGGCCATCAAGTGAAACCTTACCAATGAGACCATATTAGAGAAGGCCCATCTTTTTTTGATCTGTTTTCGGACTACTTCCATCAATAATAGACAGATCAGGGCACTCCAAATTTGGATCTCAATAGCATTTTGGTTGTCCCCCAGAAAATATTTGAGAGGAAAGTTCTGCTTCAGCTTTTTAAATAAAAGCTCTATCTGCCATCGGTATTTATAAATGGCCGCTATTGTGGCTGCTTCCAACTCCATATTATTGGTCATAAACACTAATAATTTATTATTGAGGTCATCATAATAGGCTATTCTTCTATTTTGAAGCTCTTGCACTTGTCCATCAGTCTTGAAACTGATAACAACTTTTTCATCCTTAAGTACACAAAAGTCTTTATCTTCAGGCAGTTCTAGCTCATCTATTGATTGATATCTGGCATTTTCCTTCATTCTAGTAATGTAAAATATCCCTTGATGACTCCATTGTGCGTATTGTCTATAATCGATATACCCTTTATCCATCACCACATAGGATCCTTCTGGGAGTTGTAATTGCTTTAAAAATGTATGATCATGCTGACTTCCCTTGGTCAACCGTACTAAACATGGCATTAATTCTGCCGCATGAATCATTACATGAGCTTTAATGCCTCCCTTGCTTTTGCCATCTTTTCTAGGGCGTCCTGCTACCTTGAGAATATCTTTAAACAGACTAATAATCGTTGAATCAACAATATAAAGTTTATTGAGAACTTCCATTCTCAAGCGGCTGTCCGGCAAAAGGTGCCGATACTTTTTAAACAATTTCATGTAAATGTCTGCAAAGACTATACTACTGCGTTTTTTGTTGCTATCTGATAAAGTGGAACGTCTGGGTATAAATTGAATACCTAAATGGATCAGCTTGTTTTGGCAGGCCAAAAGCCCCGTAGTAAGCTCTCTGAGAGCACTTGCCCCACTGAAACAGCAGTATAACATGCTTACTAGGTGATGCCAAGTATTCAATTTCTTGTAATATCTGTCAGATTGGTATTTTGATATTATTTGATTTAACACCGATTTATCTATCAGCGATAATAGTTGAGAAAAGATTGGCTGTCCGTAGAAATATGTATTTTTACTCATGTGTGATTTTTTGTTGTGGTAAACCGAAAATACACATTATGGGGCACTCTTGAAATTATTCAGAGGCCCCTATCTTTTTTCTCGGACACTAGTGATTTACAATACATTCCCATAGAGCAACCATAAATCCGTAAATTCCATTTTTTTCCTCATCCGCCCAATTTTGAAACTCGGCCAAAATAAGTTTCTGTAAGACAATCCATACCTCATAAGGCGTTCTTAAATAAGCTGTTAATTCGAATATTCGGGGTAGAAAATGTTTATAGTCGTTTACACTTCCCCAACTCGTCAAAACCTTTCCGGTGAATCGAGACAAATTATCTTCATTAAGTTCTCGTAATGGTTTTGATAGCAAGTCTTGATTCCATTCCGACAAATCTTCATATAAAGGGTTCCCCGTCATATCGGTCGCCTTATATTTCTCAAAATCCTTGTAAAGGTTTTCAATGCTATGCTTTAGTTTCTTGGTCATTATTGCACTGAAGGTATTGTAAACCTTTTATTATCAGCTTTACTCTATTTCTGTGTGAATTCAGTAGGGTGTTCCTTGATGTATGCTATTCGGAGTTGATTCAAAGATTCGGAGTTGTATAGCTCATAAAACTCATAGTGATTAAAAGACGGTTTTATGAGAGTTTTATCCAATCAACTTTTCAACATTACTATCTGTTAGGTTCTGTATGTTCTTCGTAATTTTTTCGATATCCCAGTTCCACCATTGTAATTCCAAAAGCTTAGTAATTACATCTTCAGGAAATCTCTTTTTGATTTCTATAGCAGGATTTCCGCCAACTATGGTGTAGGGCTCCACATCTTTCGTAACGGTAGAATTAGTAGCGATTATTGCTCCGTCACCAATATTTACTCCCCCCATTATAGTGGCATTGTAGCCTATCCAAACATCATTACCAATATTTATATCACCTTTAGTGGGATAGGATTTACCATCCATCGCATTTTCCCAACCATTGCCAAAAATCGCAAAAGGATAAGAGGTTAGAGAATTTGTTAAATGATTGGCACCATTCATTATAAACTTCACATCAGATGCAATCATGCAAAACTTACCTATAATGAGTTTGTCGCCTATAAAGTCAAAATGGTATTTTACGTTCTTCTCAAAATTTTCTACGTTCTCAAAATCATCGTAATACGTATAATCACCAACAATAATATTGGGATTTTTAATGATATTCTTCAAAAAACAAAGCTTGTCATAATTTTCAATAGGAAATTTTAAGTCTTTATCAGGACCCTTCATATAGTCTTTATTATGTTAAATTTTGATTGTTAGAGCTGCCCAGGCACCACCGCATTTCAGAATAGTGTTACCAATTAAGTGCTATGGTAAAGCTATAGAAATTAGCAGAAAAGATTGGTTTGTCAGCCCGCTATTAAGCCTTACCAAAGGGCTATACAAACTCCACTTGTTATTAAATAAAGCCTTTCTCTAAGGTCGACACTATTGCCACTTAATAAATTCGAAGGTATGCCATAAATCAATGAACATCAATCAACAGTACCCATTCAACACATGACCAGAATCAGTCTTTGATTAACTCTACTGCACTTTCAGACATCTTTTTATAGTTGTGACCTACATTTTTAACGGTATCTATTTCCCAGTTAAATGACCAATTATTTTTGTTAGTCAATTCCTTATTCATCTTAAAAAAGGTGCTTCCACGCTCCAGCCTATGCGTCCCTTGTTGCATTGCCAAATCTGTTGTTCTAAAAGTCCCTAAACTTGGGTCATTATCTAATTCTCCCAAGAGAATAACCAATTTCTTTTTGTAAGCCTTTTGCAAATCTGTGTTTGTATTTTTTATTCCGTAAGGAAATTCCAAGTCCTCATTTGGCAAACTGTAAAACCCAGCGTTTGCGGCTATAGCTGTGCCTATTCTCGCTTCAGGCATCAGCATGACCATTCTATGCACAAATTGCCCACCCGCAGAATGACCAAAAATGTCATACTGCTCGTTGGTGATATTATTTGCCGATTTAATGTGGTCAAATATGTTTTCAACTACCGTATAAGCCCATTCACTTTTCGGGTTTTCAGTACCGAAAAAGGTGAATAAATTTCCTTCCTGATAATCGTTTGTAGTATATTTTGAAAACTTATTCTCAAATTCAGGCGCTATTATTAGCAGGTTATTCTCATTAGCTAATTCAACCCATGCTTTTAAATAGTCATCTGCATTTCGTCCGCCGCCGTGCATTACAAAAATCATTTTGTCTTTGTCTTTCCAACTTTCTGGCTTGTAAGTCCATACCTTAATCGATTTCCTCTCACTATCTTTATAAGCGTAGATAACAAAAGAATCTATTCCGGTACCTATGTCATTAGTCGGGGTGAGTTCAGGCCCTTTAGGGAGCACATAGAAATAAATATACCCGGTTACAGAAAGGAGTAAGAGGGTGAAAAAAGTATATAAAATGGCCTTTTTAAAAATTCTAATAGTCTTGTTCATGCAGTATCTTTTTGATTTCCCCAAACCAGGAATACCTCTAACGCTCTTCTATCTACTCCACTTGTAATTTTTTAAGCAATAGACAGTTAGCTTGTACTTTACCAAAAAACCGGATATTCCCAATATTCCATAAATATAGCAAAATAGATCAATCTGCCTGACACCACACCTCTGCTGGCGGCTTCATTATCTTATTCCGGAACAGACTAATTACCAATGGTCGTTGGATGAAAATATAATCTGACAGTAGGTATTTTAAACGCTCGAGAAAGCTTAACATCTATATAAAATACAAATCAGTTCCGACCTCCTTCCCTTTCACGCACATACTTGATAGAAATGATGTCCTTCCCCTCCATGATAATTACGAGGAAGACAGGACGAAGTAATCTCTAAACTATGGAAAGCAGGCTGCGCTGGGCTGCAGAAGCAAGCTCGAGATGGCTTCACTACACTTCGTTACGTTCGCACAATAACCAGTATAATTATAAGTACCGTCATCCCGGCCGAAACGAAGTGAAGAGCCGGGATCTCACTGCTCAGGTACGACTTAGCCGAATAGTAAGATTCATTACGCTACATGATTACCCTATGCAATAGTGCCCTTGGTTCTTAAAAAGACACAGGTGTTTGAAAAGTCAATCTTAAACTAATAAATAGATGTCTCCTTTCGCACCAATGGCAGTATAAGCAAATAGTACGTAATATGAAAAGATCAAAACAATGGAGATCTAATTAAATCATGATCAGTACCGATCGTCTACACTTCGACGTGGCTCAGTGTGACTCGGCTGTGGTTTCATCTTGCTGTACCGTCGTGAGGTGAAAGAGGTTTGAAAAATAGGCCTTTCTCAAGTCCTTAGTGGCAGTTCATTACTATGAAATGTTTCAGTGAGCGGAAGACCTCACAGCAAGAAAGAGTTTTTTGTTACTTTTTTGATCGACTGCAAAAAAGTAAGGAACCTAAGCTATGGAACATAAATACTAGATAATACAAGTAGGCTGGTATTTGAAATGTCTAACTTAAAAGTATAGATTTATGCATCCTTTCAATCCAATGATATGTCATTCTTCTTGGTGCGGTTGAAACAAATCCTAGATCTCGAAATGACTTTAGATTTAAAGGAGCGGATTATAAAAGAGCATTTCGAAGACTCACAGCCAGGGTGAGTGGATTACAAGGCCATCCTCACCTTTCATCGTTACTGCTTACTATGAGATCAAAACTATAAACCATCAAACCATACCCTCAGCAGACTATTGGCTATACACCTTGTCTGTGGCTTTTAATAGCTTTACCTGATAATCGAGCAATTCCTTTTTTAATAAAAAATACCCCTTTGATAGCAGAAATGCGTAATTATTCAAAGCGGTAAATAGGACGTTCAGGTTGTCATCAAAGTATTTTTCATTACCGAAATACTGCCATTTTTTTGAATTATACAGCTCAAAATTGTCTTTGATTTCTTTTGTCAATTCAGTTTCATATATACTGTCTGCCAACAATTCTTTAATGCCATTTTTCAACTCTGCTTCAATAGGTTCAATTCTACGGAAATTAGCTTGAATCCCATCAAAAGGAGTAGTCTGGTTTACAAATTGCAATGCGTTAGTAAGCTTAGTATAGGGTTCGAATTTAGAGTCAAATTCTTTATCATAATTGAAAAATTTCTTATAATCATATTCCAATATCGGTATAGCGTCGCTTTTCACTTCACACTGACGAAAAAAATGATATATTCTGATGTCATTTTGTGTGATTTGATCATCTGTTAGACTTAATTCTTTCCCCAGCTTATCTATTAGCTCCTTACAATCTTTCTTTTTGTACTTTTTACCATCATAATCAAATGTTTTTATTGGTACAGCCTTTTCGGCAATTTGCCTCAACGTTTCAATATCATTTCGTAAAGCTATAGCGGTATAGACTGTATCCACCATTTCGCTAGAGAATAATTCATCTATTGCAGCTTCCTTATCACTTGATTCTGAAGCGGATACATCAAAGCAACTAGGGTTTTTATCGTCATAATAACCATTGTAAATCTTAGAAAATGTGTTATCTCTATATTCCTTTCTGTATTCTTTTTGGAACTCCTCAAATGGAATAGGTGCAGCTTTCCCTTCATAATGAACCCCTTTAAATATCTTATCAGTAAGGGCCTTCTGAGTTTCGATAATGTCCGTGAAAATGCTATTTGCGGGCATAGATTCGGTCTGTTGTGTCAGTACACCTGTTTTTTCCAACATCTCTATTCTATCTTCTGTGCTAGGGTGTGAGGCCCATTGATCTTTAATAACCAATTTTGATTTATTGAATTTGCCCAATTCCTCAACAGTAATTTGAGGCAGACCATTTTCAATTTTCATGTTATTGTTTTCAGCAAGAAAATTCATCACATATAAATGCTCTTTGTAAATATTCTCGCTTTTTTGATTTGAAGCTATTCTTGCATCGTAAAAGGACAGAACATAGTTAAAAGAATAGTCTGCAATAGACATTCTAAGTAATGAAGTTTTCAAGGGTTCAAACCCCGTTACGCTGGCGGCAATTTCATCTGCATGAAATTCCATTTCTCTTGAGAGTCCCATATTACTCTTGTTAACCACTCCATAAACTGCTCTTAAAACCCACTGTACCCCTTCATTAATCTTAACAGCAAGCACTACAAAAATTGTAAAATAGCCACTGATACTACCCCACCTCTGGATAAGGTTATCATAGGATTCATTATCATATAGCAGATTATAAATTACTTGATTAACGTTATAAAAATAGCTTCCTACTTTCATTGTTTTTTGAGAAAAGTGGCCAAATTCATGACTCAAAATTGCTGTAAACTCTGCTTTAGAAACCGTATTTACAAGCCCCAATCCTATTTGAAGGTTCTTTTTAGTAGGCAAAAACATACTCCAAAAATTGGAGTTATAGAAAACAGAAGCATTCACATCACTTGATAAGTAAACCTTTTTCGGAAAGGAGGTCCCTACCTGTTTTACTATGTCGCTAATTAGATTGAAAAGTTCAGGTTCGTCCGCCTTACTAATTTCAAAAAGATGAGAGCGGTCCACTTTGTGTGACTTAAATATGAATTTGAGCAAAAATATAAGCACCAGCACACCTAAGCTCGCCAACCCACTTCCAAATGCTATTGTAAAAAACATGGGTCGGGCTATAATCAGCATTATGCCTCCATAAACACATAAAGCAGTTAGGCCCACAGCCAAAGCCAACATTAACACATACGCAAAAATGAATAATACAATGGAAAGTATTGCTTTGGTAGTTTGAGCCTTAAACTCTGACGAAATTCTGATCTCTCTTTTAGCCATTTAGGTATTTCTATTCGTAAGCAACGACTTACTATGATGAACAGGGTTAGAAAACACTAACCCAACTTCTACAAAATAGAAACGATTTTAAATTCATCACATGTACCTGACTTTCCAATCCTCATGAAAATATCCTCACTTCCATTCATTGCAGATATACGTAATATTCTATATTATTATTTTCTCAGTTTCAATTAGGTGTTTGCCAACAAAAGCAATTGCTGGAAATTTAGCTGCGTTATTACTTTTCTCTATTCGAATAGGAAGTTGAGTGCTAAAGTAATCAAATATGTCAGTTCTGTCAGTTAGATAGGAATAGCCAGCAGGCATTACGTTCTGTATTAACTGAATAGAACCTATCTTCTCAAAATTATCATCGTTATCAACATATTTACAAGTTACCATTTGTTGATCTACAGCATAAGTAAGATCCTCCCACGATCCAAACCTTGTTCCAAAGAATCGGCTGTTTAAAAAGTCGGATAGTTTAGGTCTATCTGGTAGTTCGAATTCCATGAGGGTTAGGTTGTAATACTTGTTAAACTTACCTGTCATGATTGCTCCTAAGTACCTGTTGTTGACATTAATGGAAATGCAATCACCTTCTCGGTATCTAACCAATTTACCGTTAACCTTATCAGATGATGTTTGTCTTATTTTATTCATTTTCAAACAGAAGAGTTACAGTCAACAAAACATAATAAAGCAAATATCTCATTAATCGTTTTACATGGTCAATCTAACCATTTCACTGCAAAACTCATAGCGAAAAAGAGCGTTTGATTAGGCCTTTACATGGTTATGTATGCCAAAGGCGGCCCTCCTCCAGTTTGCCTCACTGATTTAAAATAAATGATGCCCTTCCCCCTACCTAGTAATTAGGAGGAAGGCATGACGAAGTAATCTCTAAACTATGGAATGCAAGCAGCACCGAGCTGCAGAAGCAAGCTAGAGATGGCTTCTCTACACTTCGTTATGTTCGGAATAACCAGTATAATTATCATTAGCGTCATCCCGGCCGAAACGAAGTGAAGAGCCGGGATCTCACTGCTCAGGTACGACTTAGCCGAATAGTGCCTGCACCTAAACGTTGGCTTGCCTTTTTTCGAAGTGCGCCAATTCTGTGCCCTATCAATTGCCTTTTTGGGTCAGTTCATTGATCACCAAAAAGATGAAGATTCGATCTTCCACATCTGATACATCAGTGATTATTAGGTGATTCTTTGGAATAGATTATGAACAGCGATGTTTTTTATTTCAACCCATATTATTAATTCAAATCCAAAACTCGATGCCCAAGGATTGCTTTGTTCTTTAAGTCAACCACAATAACGGTAAATACATTTTCGTCTTTAGTAGGAAGTAAAATATGGTCAAAAGTGTTTGTGTCATTTCTGTAAACCATTTCTACCAGTTCTTTGTCAAAGACAATTTGGTCAACAACCTTAGCCTTTGTCAAGACCTCTACATAATCCCAAATTTCAATGGGATCTTCAATTTCCATTTGAGTAATGTCAGCCATGCTATTCCCAAATGTTTTTTAAATTCTATTTCTGTTAGTTCACGATTCATTTTTCAGATTAATCAGTAAACGGTGTCATAGGATTCAGGCACTGCTATAAAAGTGATGAAAGTAATATTTTCCACGCTTCCTACAGGATTATGGAATTCATAGTTACTAACCATTGAATAAAAATGGCATTTACCTGATCAGATAGCAAACCACCATGCTAAGCATGCGAGAACGAAGGGATGCCAAAAACATAGCTATAACCTTTTAGTTGATGTTATGAGCTATTTATTCATAGATTCATCGAATAGTCTAGCCTTTTCTTCATTAGTCAAAGTACTTTTCGGCTTCTTATAAATTTCTGATTCATCTCTTTCAAAAATAATTGAAAAACCTACCCAATAACTAATAAAACCAAGTGTTAAAGCAGAAATAAGAAAAATTATAATCCACATAAATACAGTCACTTTAGTTGAATGCATTTGAAATTGTGCAACTGTCCAACCTTCTGCGTTATATTTGTCAATAGCTTTTCTTATTTCTTTTTTTTGGTCAAGGAAGAGCCCCCAAAAGAAAGTCCAGCTTCTATATTCGTAATAGAAGTTCTTTTTCATAATCTTAGTGTCTATTTTTCGTGAAAGCTTAATTTTGCTCAAAGCTCAATTTAATATATTAAGACTAATATATATAGAAATAGTAATATTTAATGAGATACAAAATATTCCATTTTTGCGCGCGTAGCTAAGCAACACGCGTTACCATCACAATAATTCTACTTATAATAACCCTTTTCCTCCAACATAATCTCGTGCGGAGCTATAACAATAATTTTCAGCCTCATCTACTATCTCTGACTCTACAGGAATATTATGGATCTAGTCAACACGTTGCGCTGCAAGTTCTGCACTATACATTCTACAGGATGGTTTCCATCTTTCCATAATTTGTTAGTTGTAATTCTTTTTAATGAACCTACGGCTTTTTCAAATGCTCTCATCTGGTCGTAGCGTCCGCTACGATCCATATATTGCTTGAGCGTCCGCTCAAATTCCTTTCTTAATGTACAAATTCATATTCATGAAATACTGACCTAAGCATTGTAGCTTCAGATATCCGCTTATCTTATTCAGAGCATATGCTCTTGCTCATAATAGGTCATAGGACCACTGCGCTTAACCTACGACCAGTGGGGGTAATGTCAGCCATGCTATTCCCAAATGTTTTTTTAAATTCTATTTCTGTTAGTTCACGAGTCATTTTTCAGATTAATCAGTAAACGGTGTCATAGGATTCAGGTGCTGCTATAAAAGTGATGAAAGTAATATTTTCCATGCTTCCTTGAGGATTATGGAATTCATAGTTACTAATCACTGAATAAAAATAGCATTTACCTGATCAGATAGCAAACCACCATGCTGAGCATAGCGGGAACGAGGATTGCGGGCTCCAAACCTATCAAACCGAGACAATTTTGAAGCGGGCTACAGTACTTGATTTACTACAATCTCGCCCATTTTGTATATAAAGTGTTACCAGCTGGGCTTATTCAATTGGTTTCCATATATCATTACAAATTTCTATCATTATTTTTTTTCTTTCTTCAAGCCACTCAGAAGAAAAACTATATGTCGTTGGCAAAGTATATCTTATTGATAATTCAGATTTTTCAGCGTCTGACAATTCACCAGATACCATAAGGCGGTAATATAAATTATGATATTCACTGTCTACATCATCTTCAATATCCTTTCTTTTAAGTACATAATTACAGAGACTAAAATAAAACTTATCAATATCTTTTTCTTCCTCAATCTCGCCCTCATTGCTTATAAGATCATAATCAAAGACAGGTTCTAAGAGACTGCCAGTCTTGCGTCTTGCAGACATTAGATCATAAAAGTCAATATTTAAATCACAAACAGAATTAATATGATAAGTAATTCTTGCAATAAAGTATCTAAAAAATTTACGATTTAAATTAAATGTCTGAACATAATTAATTTGTTCAAATGCTTCTTCATATTCTATTGTTGAATTGAGAAAATTAATTAATTCAGTATTATCTAAATCTCTTGAACCTTTTATTACATTATTAAAAAAAGAATATCTAATAGAAGTTTGAGAAATAGGTAAACTTTTTATTGAACGATACACTACGAACCTTTCAATGTAACTTGCAATGATTTTTAGTTTAGATTCAATTATCTCTTCTGAATCTAATTTTTTAATTGGGGAAATATAAAGGGGATATGACAATGAAGTTGCTATTGAGTAATTTGAGATATAATTAACTAATTCTATTTCCTCGATAGGATACCTCTCAAGTTCTTTAATTCTCAAATATAAGTCAGCGAAAAAAACAAAATCACCTTTAACAAAATAAAAATAACTCTCTTCCGATTTAAGTTTTAATTTACTAGAATTTTCTTTTACCCAACGATGAAAACTAGTACCGATTTTCTCAAAATCTTCTCTCGCAGTGCCTGCGGCAGTGGATTTTTTCATGGTTTCAGCATATTGACCTCTTAGCCACGCCCTAAAAAACTCTAAATCTTCATCTACGGAATAATAATGAAATTCAGATATTTTTTCTCTCCAAATCTCATTTAATTCAATAAGATAATCCTCATTTTCAATTTTTGAAAGTAGAAATCCTTTTAACATTTCACTTGGGGTTAAATTATATCCCCTGTCATTCATTGTTTCAAAAATTGTGTAAGCATTTTTGTCTGAATAAGCAATGATTTCTACAAATGTTAGTTTTTCTTTTAACCAATCAATAAAAAGGGGCAATTTATCCCCAATTAAATGTTCTGGAAACAACTCTTTAATATCTTGGTATCTTTCAAATGTATTTATTATTGAAAGATTTTTTTCATTAGCAATATCATAATCATCTTCATTTCCATTATACAAGGCGTTTAATATATCATATCGCTCAGGTACTTCAAGATTAAAAGAAGTTCTCCCATGTTTTCTAGAATAAATCAAATCAGTGATTGGTTCTGCATTTTCATTATCCTTTTGAAGATTATGAATGTAGATTAAAATTAATGTAATTGAGGTTAATCTTTGTTGACCATCAATAATTGAAAGTGTACCTGACTTATCATAAAATATAACAGGCCCCATATAATATGAATTATAACTAGAAACATCCTGTATTTTATCTCCAAGTTTATAACTATCCGTAAAAGCTTCTTCAATATCTATAATGAGTTGCTCTATATGTCTTCTTTGCCATTTATATTCTCTTTGAAAAAAATCGATTGAATATTTTTTTGATTGTAGTATATCTCTAAGACTTCTATCGTCTGCATCTATCTTATTTGCTGCTGAATTTGACATAGCTTTATTTTAAACTTGTTATTAATGTTTTTAAAATATAAAAAGCTGGTTCATATGCTTTTTGATTTTCTTTACTGGGATTCAATTCTCCATGGAAAAGAATACACCTAAGCCTATATAATATTTCAATAATTCCTTTGGCAACTTTATCCACATCATTCACTAATCTTATATCTGCAGCCTCAATTCCATTCTTTTTTTCAGTAATCAAATTTATTGCTTTCTTTGGGTTGATAAATTCATAAGTTTCAATCAATGTTAAAATTTGATTTTCACTTAATGAGGAAGAGTTTTCAATATTGTCTTTCAAATCATTCACATCGTATTTGTTTTGAGAATGAGTGTACTTTGTAGCTCGGTTTCTTCCTGTTACTAGAATGTTTATGTTTAAATTATTATGAGGAGGATTGGTATAAACCAATTCAACTTTATAATTCCATCCTTGCTTTTGGTTTATTTTTAAAGTGTCAGGATTTCTTTCAACAGTTATTTCTTCAAATGAAATTCTACTATCCGCATTCGGGATATAATTTTCTTCTAAAATATGATACAATAATCCAATTTTATCTTTAAATGTTGTACTTTTAAAATCTCTACCCTTTAATAAAGAAAGCATTTTATCACGGAATAGATTAGGTGAAGACTTTATGATATTAATAGTTTCTCTATCCGTTTTAATCGAGGGATAACTATTCCTATACCAAGCATTAAATGGAATCCATGCCTTTACAAAAAGAGTCAAATAATCTGTGTTGGCAATAGCTAACCATCTTTCTGAGTTTTCAATGAATGGGTTTGACATATTATTTTGTTCGTATTTTAATTATATGCACAATTTTTTTTTGCCTTGCTGGTAATATCCGAATATGTGCAATACACTGACCACACAATACTTCGTAAAATTTAATTAAATCATTAATTATCAGAAGTATATCCATTTTAAATACTTATAAGCCTTTATAATCGATTAACTTTCTATACTTTAATTTAATAATTCCAATAAAAATTTAAGTCTAAAACAGAAATTATTATCAAAAGCTTTTAATCGCTCTCGGCTAAAAACCGGATGTACTAATGGACATAAGGTGAGATAAAATGACAAAAGGCAATAATCTCTAGTAGTGACATACTTCGTCTACTCACAACATCATGATTGGCACATCTTAAACTGAAGATCCTAAAGAATTTCTTCTCCCCTAACTAATTATTCAAAATGATAAGAGTAGTACATTTACTGCAGATTTTATACTCGTCACTATTCTAATACATTAATGAACAAAGGACTCCTTACTATAGTGCTATTGGTGGTTTCCAACACTTTTATGACCTTCGCCTGGTATGGTCATTTAAAATTTAAAGAGATGAGCTGGTTTGCCCATTTGGGGCTGGTATCGGTTATTCTTATCAGCTGGGGGATAGCGCTCTTTGAATATATCTTTCAGGTACCTGCTAACAAAATCGGCTTTAATGAAAACGGCGGTCCTTTTAATTTATGGCAACTAAAGGTAATTCAGGAAGTGATTACGCTCACTATCTTCACCTTGTTTACCATTGTTTTCTTCAAGAATGAAACCTTCAAAATCAACCATTTAATAGGCTTCATTTTTCTCATTTTGGCGGTTTACTTCATTTTCAAAAAATAAAATTGCTGCGGTAATTTGCTTCGCTACGCGCGCTAAATCGATATTTGCTTTTCAAAATGGGTAAAACATCACCTATTGATAATATATATGTAAGTCTGCAATATGGCGGAAACCACCCCTAGCATGAACATATAATAACCTTGATTACGATACCTTCTCGAATACATATAATATCTTTTACCATCAAAACCCTTGATTTTCCCTCTCCAATAAAAATAGCCCGCTATAATACCAATGTATCCTCCCAGTAACGCAAAGGCCCACATAAAATAATAAATAATTCCTGATGGCTCTGCCCCCTTTTGCAACTGCCTGATTTTTTCTTCTCTCGAACTTTCTATTTCTTCTTCCTGCACCACCGCCCCTCTGCGGTTAAGTTCATTTTTAGCATTAAAGAGCAATTGTTCATGCCAGTCTTCAGGGTTAAGAATAATCTCTTTTAGCTCTTCAGTAGTGTATTCTTCCATAGGCACCTCAGCATCAGACGCTACATCACCTTCTGACTCTGTTAGTTGCTTTGCCAGGTCATACTGATCAGCCGCCACCTCTACCACAAAGCCCTGCGAGGTAGCCTGTCCAAGGGCAGAATTCAAATGACTTTCCGGTGATTTCACTCTAAATGAAATCTTATGACCATTTAAGATCGCCTCCGTCATCATTAAGACGTCCTTATCTAAATATTGGCCCAGTACAACCCAATTTTCCATTGTTAATTGATGCTTCTCATTTAGTGAATAATAAAATGCTAGTGCTTAACCTTTAATGTCAGCAGCCCCATTAAATTTTCTTTTCAGGCCTCCAATGGCTAGCTCATAAGTATCTATATCAGTAGGAATGAAACAATAACCATCAGCATCTATAGTGAAAAACAGAAGCGCATAGCCCTGCCTTCTTATGTCCTCATCTACCGCCTTAAAAAGCTTAATTATAAAATTACCATCTCTAAGATTTGATGCTGAATATTCACTTCGCAATGTCTCAGTAGCCGACCAACTAAATTTCACCTTTGGAAAGGTCTGCTCTACATAAGATTCTACTTCCTTTTCGTTTTCCTCTCCCCTCCAATCTATATAATACGCATGCTCATAGTGTGCTCCATATGCATACAACACCTCAAAAGGGCCTAATCTTTTAAAGTCAAATTCTTCATATACGTCAAAATACATATCCTTAAACTCCCCTAAGTCTTCAAGATACTCCTCATAATAATCTTGAAATTCTACTGAATGAGTATGATAAAGTCTTTTCCCTAACTGCAAACAAAGCTCTTTAGGGTTCATTTTTCTATTTCTAAAAATCCTGAAGATATTCATTATGTTTTAAGTGATAATCAATAATCTCTTCCTTGATACTCCAACCCAAGATCAATAAAAAGAATATTCAATATAGTTATTTTAATATTTATTATTAAGCACTTGCATCACTTGTTTTCCTTCATACATTGCCATAAAAAAATAAGGCCATCCCAATTTTTATTTGGAATGGCCTATATTCAAGTTTGTTAGATAATATTACCAAGGCACTTCACCTGTTTCCGGGTTAGTCTCTTCACTAAAAAACTTACCTGTAGGACCATCTTCGCCAATCATGGCATATTTAACAATTCTGCCCGCTGCTGTTTCCACATCACCCCCATTACCACCGGTAAAATCAGTAGCTGTCAGGCCAGGACAAACGGCATTCACCTTAAAATTGGTATCACGAAGTTCATAAGCTAAGTGAACTGTGTACATATTTAATGCGGCTTTAGACGAAGCATATACTGCATATTTAGCATAGCTGTACGCGGGCCACTCAGGATCACTCTGCAAGGTTAGCGACCCTACGCTCGTGCTCAGATTTACAATTCTTGGCGAACTAGACTTTCGCAGTAATTCAATAAATAAGTTAGTTACCCTGGCCGTACCGACTACATTAGTATCAAATGCAGCTTTAAATTCTTCCGGCTCTGCAGCACGTGCAGTGTAAGGATCTTTACCTCCGTTTATACCTGCATTATTAATTAGGACATCTAAAACCCCTGTCTTTTTCTTGATTTCTTCAAAAACTGCTTTTACAGATACGTCATCAGTTACATCTATCTGCACCGCTTCAACATATTTTAATCCTTCCGCTTTTAACTGATCTGCCGCTGCTTCACCATTTTTTAGATTTCGGCTACCAATATAAACATAAAACCCGTTTTGTAATAAGAGTTTTGCCGTGCCAAAACCTATTCCTTTGTTAGCTCCTGTTACAAATACTTTTTTCATAATTGCTTCTATTTTTATATTTATGAAGCAAAGATTAGCCAATTATAGAACAGCTGTTTTACCATATGGTAAAAAGCACTAACGAATATTTTTTCTTATTCTGCTTAGAGATTGCTGTGTAACCCCAAGGTATGAGGCTATGTATGTTAAAGGAACACGATTGATCAGTGTAGGGTAGTTGTTAATAAACTCCAAATATCGGGTAGTGGCATCTTGTGATACTACCGGCCCTGTTCTTGATTTTTGATACATGCATAGTTGTACCATTTTGTTTTTAATATTATCCCAGCTTTCAATTTTCTCAGAAAGCTCCTCCCAGCTTTGCTTAGAAAAAACTATAAGCTGGGCGTCTGTACAGGCTTGTAAATATTCAGTGGCTACGGTCTGGGCTTCAAAGTTGACATAATCTACCATAAGACTATTTTCACCTATAAAACAACGGGTTACATCCTCGCCATCATTTGTATAATAATGCCCTCGAAAAACGCCTTCGAGCACAAAACCAACTTGTCTGGGTATTTTACCTGGTTGAGAAAAGCATTCATCTTTTCGCAGACTTATCACCTTTGATCTTTGTAAAACAAAATCAATTTGCTCTTCATTTAGGTGCCCATACTGCAAAATATAATCTATCAACTGCTTCATTTCTTCCGAATGCGTAATATTTATTATGAATTAATAAGAACGCCAAACTACCAAAATGGGTTATGAATTACTACTTCGTCAATGGTATCTTCTCAGAAACTTTCTATTGATATGAATTAAAAATCCGGGGTCATGTCGACGAAAGGAGACATCTATGTATTCATTTAATTGAAGTTTTGCAAAAGCCTCTTGATAAGAGAATCTACATTTTATTGCTTTAGTACCTTTATTTTTTTTGCAATCGATCAAAAAAGTAACAAAAAAACCATAATTCCTGAATCATGGAGCGTAGCGGAAGGATATCAGGAATCTCGCTGATCTGACACTGCTACCTGAGCGGTGAGATCCCGGCTCTCCACTTCGTTGCGGCCGGGATGACGTTATGGAGTTATAAATAATCCCTTATTGAGCAATAAACACCTTTTTTCTTTTATCATAAACCAATTCAAAAAATCCGGGGTCATGTCGACGAAAAGAGACATCTATGTATTCATTTAATTGAAGCTTTGCAAAAAGCCTCTGACCAAACTCATCTAGAGTCTACATTTAATTGATTAAGCCCCATACTTTTTTGCAATCGATCAAAAAAGGAACATAAAAACCGTCATTCCTGAATCATGAAGCGCAGCGGAAGGATATCAGGAATCTCGCTGATCTGATAGTGCTAACTGAGCGGTAAGATCCCGGCTCTCCACTTCGTTGCGGCCGGGATGACGCCTAGTTTTGATTGACTATTTCATGTCTTCAACCTCTTCATATAGATCTTTAAGTGTAGGATTAAATTTTCGAATCAACTCTAGTTTCCAATCCCGTTTCCATTTTTTAAGCTGTTTTTCCCTAGTAATAGCAGATTCAATATCTGGGAAAAATTCATAATATATAATATCTGTGCATTTATACTTTTTGGTAAAGAAGGAGCCTTCTCCGTTTTTATGTTCCCAAGAACGAGCAGAAAGATTAGCTGTAACACCAACATATAATACCGATCGGATTTTGTTACTGACAATGTATATGTATCCTCCTTTAGCTACCATTACTAAATTTAACAAAAAACCGTCATTCCTGAATCATGGAGCGCAACGGAAGGATATCAGGAATCTCGCAGATCTGATACTGCTAACTGAACGGTGAGATCCCGGCTCTCCACTTCGTTGCGGCCGGGATGACGTTATGGAGTTATGACTAATCTCTTATTGAACAATAAATACCTTTTTTCATTTATCATAACATAAACCAACTCAAAAAATCTAGGGTCATGTCGACGAAAGGAGACATCTATGTATTCATTTAATTGAAGTTTTGCAAAAGCCTCTTGACAAGAGAATCTACAGTCTACATTTTACTCCTTAAGCCCCATACTTTTTTGCAATCTATCAAAAAAGCAACATAAAAACCGTCATTCCTGAATCATGAAGCGTAGCGGAAGGATATCAGGAATCTCGCTGATCTGATACTGCTGCCTGAACGGTGAGATCCCGGCTCTCCACTTTGTTGCGGCCGGGATGACATCATTTTTTAAAGAAAACATCTCTTTTAAATCAACTCACTCCGCAGCTTCCAGTTCTTGCTTAAGCTTTCTGGGTGCATACTTAGCAGCCACGTTGGCGATAGCGTTTATATGCTCTGGAGTGGTACCGCAGCATCCGCCAATAATATTGATAAGGCCTTCTTGTAAAAACTCCTCTATCTGATCGGCCATATCTTCTGGCGACTGATCATACTGTCCGAATTCATTAGGCAAACCAGCATTAGGGTGGGCACTTACAAAGAAAGGAGCTTCTTTATTCAGTACCTGTAAGTACGGCCTCAGATCTTTAGCTCCAAGCGCACAGTTGAGCCCTACGCTCAATAATGGCATATGCTCTATAGAAATCAGGAAAGCATGGGTGGTCTGTCCGGAAAGCGTTCTACCACTGGCATCAGTAATAGTGCCTGATACCATCACTGGTAATTCTCTACCTATTTCATTAAACAGCTCAGCTATACCAAATAAAGCAGCTTTTGCATTTAAAGTATCAAAAACGGTTTCCACTAAAAACATATCTACCCCTCCATCTAAAAGGGCTTTAGCCTGAAATTTATAGGCTGAGGCCAGCTCCTCGAAGGTTATGGCCCTGTATCCCGGATTATTCACATCAGGGGATATGGATGCCGTTCTGTTAGTCGGGCCAATAGAGCCTGCTACAAAACGGGGCTTATTGGGCTCGGCCTCAGTAAACTCATCTGCCGCTTCACGAGCCAGTAAGGCAGATTGGTAGTTAATCTGATATACTACCTCCTCACCCAAATGATAGTCGGCCTGAGCGATGGTAGTACCACTAAAGGTATTGGTTTCTGCTATATCAGCTCCGGCAGCAAAATATTGCTTATGGATATCTTTGATAATATCTGGCCTGGTTATAGACAAAAGGTCATTATTACCCTTAAGATCAAACTCATGATCCTTCAGATAATCACCACGAAAATCTTCTTCTGTAAGGGTATGTTTTTGTATCATGGTACCCATAGCTCCATCCAGAATCAGTATCTTTTTAGCTAATAATTTTGTTATATCCATGGTGCAAACTTTACTTTTAATAACTTTAAGACCGTATTGATTATTCAAAGTTATAATTTTAAATTCTATAATCTTTAATTTAAACTTTAAAACATATTGAAACTAGCCGCTATAGACATTGGCTCCAATGCCATTAGATTACAGGTAACTACCACCATTACAAGTAAGGGCCAGCTTCATTTTAAAAAGCTGGAATATGTACGTTTCCCTCTCCGTTTAGGACAGGATGTGTTTAATAGCGGAACCATTAGTGCAGCAAAAAAATCTAAGTTCAAAAAGCTCATGCGAGCCTTTAAAATCCTGTTGGATTTATATGAGGTGAATGATTATATGGCTTGCGCTACCAGTGCCATGCGTGAAGCAAAAAATGGAGCAGACATTATCAAAGAAGTGCAGGAAGAGCTGGATTTAAAGATTAAGATTATAGATGGTGTAAAAGAAGCCCTTTTAATTAATAATGCCATCAGCTCTTTTCTGGATAAAAAGAAAAGCTACATACATATAGACGTGGGAGGTGGAAGCACGGAACTTAACTTACTCAAGGGAGGCAAAAAAATCGCTTCTCGTTCATTTAAAATTGGCTCTGTAAGGCGATTAGAACATAATGACTCACCGGTTATATGGAAAAATATGAGCAAGTGGGTGAAAGAGAAAGTTGCCGAGAGCAAAACTCCAGTTACAGCTGTAGGTACTGGTGGAAACATCAATAAAATATTTGACCTGGCGGAAAAAGCAGAGGGAGATAAAATGTCTCTGGCTAAGGTGAAAGAAGTTCAGAAATACATCCGTGATATGACTATGGAAGAAAGGATCAATGATCTACAACTTAACCCGGACCGGGCAGATGTGATCATACCTGCTTCTGACATTTACATAGCAGTAATGGAGTGGGCCGGAGCCCACAATATCATAGTTCCTGCTGTTGGTCTTAAAGACGGGATTATGCAGTATTTATACGAGCGCAATACCGTAAAAGAGAAGATCAAGTTTAGTTAAGGTCACTCTTCACCTCCTCCTGATCATGCATCTGACCATTTTCCGTTACTACAGGTTCATGCTCTACTTCAGGTTCGGTTTCAAAAGTTAAATCAAGATCCTGAAGGTTTTCTTTATGCACGTTGTAAAGCTCCTTATGTATGTTAAATGGTGGCTCATTACCTGCTATTTTTCTCACATAAGAACCATCTTCACGCATGAGGTAGCTATTAACATTATCTCTCAGATTATATTGAAGAATATTAATCACCTGCCTTTTCAAAAGGTTATCGGTAATCATAAACAGAGATTCCAGCCTTCTCTCAAAGCTGCGAACCATCATATCAGCACTGCCTACATACACTTGAGATTCACCTTTATTATGAAAGTAATAAATGCGACTATGCTCAAGGTATTGACCTACAATAGATAACACCTGAATATTTTCACTGAGTCCGGGTCTTCCTGGCCTTAAGCAGCACATACCGCGTACAATGAGCTTAATAGGCACACCTGCTTGCGAAGCCAGATAAAGCTCTTCTATAGCATCATTATCTTGCAGGGAGTTGATTTTTATAACTATACCTGACGGCAATCCATTTCTGGCATTTTCAGCCTCAGCTCGTATCATTTTTATCAACTGCGGCTTCATCTCGCGAGGTGCAGTAATTAAGTTTTGATATTTATCAGGCATACTATGTCCGGTGATTACGTTAAAGAATTCGGACACATCATGAGCCAGCACATCATTGGTAGTAAGCAAGCCTAAATCAGTATACAACTTAGAAGTAGATTCATTATAGTTCCCACTAGAAAGGTGCACATAGCGCGTTACTCTCTCGCCTTCCTTACGCACTATTAAAAGTAACTTTGTATGTGTTTTATAGCTACTGAAACCATAAATCACAAAACAGCCTGCTTTTTGCAAACGCTGTGCTTCTCTGAGGTTGTTCTCTTCATCAAACCTTGCCTTTACCTCAAAAAGAACAGAAACGTGCTTACTGTTCTCTGCTGCTTTTAACAGTGCCGCTGTAACACGGCTATCTTTAGCCAGCCTGTAAATAGTAATTTTAATAGCCAATACACCGGGATCTTCCGCTGCATGCTCCAACAAGTTAAGCACGGGCTCCATGCCATTATAAGGATGATGGAGGAGCACATCACGATGTTTCAGCACTTCAAAAATATTATCATTGCTGATCTCAGGATAGCTTACAGGAGGAACCATATTAGGCATTTCGGTAAGCATATCTTTAAAGTGCCTATGGCCTACTATCTGCCATAAGCCTGTAAAATCTATAAGACCTTTTTTCTTAGTTCTGAAAATATTATCATCATCAATATCCCAACGCTCTTTAAGCACCTTCAGCATCCATGAATCTGGTCGCCCAAATACCTCGAGACGCACTACCCGGCCTGTACGGCGTGTTTTAAGCTTTTGCTTGAGCTCTTCCAGAAAGTTAGCTTCTATATCATCACTCTCTTCCAGCGTAAAATCACCATTTCTGGTTATCCTGAAGAGGTTGATAGATTGAATTTTCACATTCCTGAAAAGGTAGTCAGCATTGTTTCTGATAATATCTTCAATAGGCACAAAATAGATCTTGTCTTCCTTCTCTATTTCATAAAAACGAGGCAGGTTAACAGGCACCTGAATGAAGCTGAGCTTCTTATTATCCACTCCATCCTCTACACTTTTGGTTACAACCCCTAACACAAAACGAAGGGCTCCTAAAATGGGGAAAGTATGGTAGCTATCATACACCATAGGGGTAAGCATAGGATAAATGGTACTTTCAAAAAAGTCCATCACACGCGCTTTCTCCTGTGCGTTAAGGTGCTTATACATGAGTATAGAAAAGCCATGCTTCTCAAACTCAGGCATGAGTTGGTTGAGATAAAGATCTTGCTGCTGCTCAGCCAGCTGTTTAGCTCTGGTAAGCAATACCTTGCGGAAAGGCAGCTCTCTTAAACCTGAATAATCTATTCTATGCTTATGGTAATCCAGGTAGTTATACAAACTCCCCACCCTGATGGTGAAAAACTCATCCAGGTTAGAAGCGGTGATAGCTAAAAATTTCAGACGTTCAATGATGCTCTTATCAGTACTTTTGGCCTGATCAAGCACCCTGTAATTAAAGTTTATCCAGCTCAAATCACGGCTGATATAATCACTTTGATCTATCTGCTTTTTTATTTTCTCTGATATTACCATAGTCTATAAAACACAAAAGGGCTCCAATATCTTGAACCCCTTTTGATTTGATATTGTTTTCGAATTTATACGTCTACGTTAGCGTATTTTGCATTTCGCTCAATAAATTCTCTTCTAGGAGCTACTTCATCCCCCATTAGCATAGAAAACAGATGGTCAGCCTCTGCAGCTGATTCTATAGTTACTTTCTTCAAACTTCTATGCTCAGGATCCATAGTGGTAGTCCACAACTGCTCAGGGTTCATCTCTCCCAAACCTTTGTAACGTTGTACTCCCACTGATTCTTCTTTACCATCCTTTGCCATAGCTGACACTAATTGCATTCTCTCTTCCTCTGTCCAGCAGTAACGCTCATCTTTACCTTTCTTCAATAAATATAAAGGAGGTAACGCAATATACACATATCCGCTTTCAATAAGTTCATGCATATAACGGAAAAATAAAGTCAAAATCAAGGTTCTGATGTGACTTCCGTCAATATCGGCATCGGTCATGATTATGATCTTATGATACCTCAATTTCTCCATATTCAACGCCTTATCATCTTCCTCCGTACCGATAGAAACACCTAAGGCTGTTAATATATTTTTTATCTCTTCGTTTTCGTAAATTCTATGCTCTTGAGCCTTCTCTACGTTAAGAATTTTACCTCTCAATGGCAAGATAGCCTGAAAGTTTCTGTCACGACCCTGCTTGGCAGAACCTCCCGCAGAGTCACCCTCCACTAAGTATAATTCACAAACATTAGGATCTTTATCAGAGCAGTCAGCCAGCTTACCTGGTAGCCCTGTGCCACTAAGCACGTTTTTACGCTGAACCATTTCACGGGCCTTACGAGCCGCATGTCTGGCTTGTGCCGCAAGCACTACTTTCTGAACGATTTGCTTAGCCTCTTTAGGGTTCTCCTCAAGGAAGTTATTAAGCATCTCGCCCACTACGGTATCTACCGCTCCACTCACATCTGAGTTACCCAGCTTGGTTTTGGTCTGCCCTTCAAACTGAGGCTCCGCTACTTTTACTGATATTACTGCAGTAAGCCCTTCTCTAAAGTCATCACCACTGATATCTACCTTTACTTTATCTAGCAAGCCCGATTTATCAGCATATGATTTTAAGGTTCTGGTAAGCGCTCTACGGAAACCAGCTACGTGAGTACCTCCTTCTATGGTGTTAATGTTATTTACGTAAGAAACCACATTTTCACTAAATGAAGTGTTATAGCTCATAGCTACCTGTACCGGAGTCTCTCCTTTTTCGCTATCCATAAAGATAGGCTCAGGAATAAGCGCCTCACGGCTACTATCTAAAAAGGCAACAAACTCCTGTAGTCCGCCTTCAGAGTGGAATACACTTTTCTTGTTGGAGCCATCTTCTTCTTGCTCTCTACGGTCTTCAAGATTAATTTTTATACCTGCATTAAGGTATGCAAGCTCTCTAAGTCTTGATGATACTGTATCAAAATTATATACTGTAGCGGTGAAGATGCTATCATCAGGCTTAAACTGAATGATAGTACCATTCTTATCAGTTTTACCTATTTCCTTTACAGGCTCCTGAGGTACACCAATTTTATATGACTGCTCATAAATGGTACCGTTTCTATGCACAGTAGCTTTTAGATCAGTAGAAAGGGCATTCACACAAGAAACACCCACACCATGAAGACCACCAGACACTTTATAAGTATCCTTATCAAACTTACCACCAGCGTGTAGAACGGTCATTACTACCTCAAGTGCAGATTTCTGCTCTTTCTCATGGAAATCAGTAGGAATACCCCTACCGTTATCCTCTACGGTAATACTATTATCTTCATTTATGGTAACAAATATTTCATCGCAATAGCCAGCAAGTGCCTCATCAATAGAGTTATCTACTACCTCCCAGATCAGGTGGTGCAAACCTTTCACACCCACATCTCCGATATACATGGCGGGTCTTTTCCTTACAGCCTCAAGCCCCTCAAGCACCTGAATATTACCAGCTGAATACTCTTTCTTTTGTTCTTTGTTATCGCTCATTTGTAAAATAAATTCCTTAAAAAAATCAGCTCCAATATAATGAAAACCTTCAATTTTTTTCCAAAAGAATACCTTCCGTGTAAATCACACAAAAGACTTCCCCGAATCTCCCTCAAAACTACAATTTTATATCATTTTTTTTAGGCTTTTATAGGTTTAATTAACAGCCTGATCTAAAGCTTAAAAAATGAAAATTCATGAGCCATTTTGGGCGCCAATAAATCACTATTCATTGAAATAAAAGTTGGAATTTAGGCAAATAAGGCCGCAAAAACAAGAACATTATTCACTGATAATCAGACACATATTACACATCCTATTTACCTGTTTTCAATTGAGCTATAAACTGGAGTACATAAAAGCCTATCTACCTGCACACTTTCCTGCCGATTTAAATTAATTACTACATTTATCCTTTTTTCCTGCGGGCGAAAAAAGAGAAGTCCCTCCCCTGAAAAATCAGAAGAGGGACTTAGAGAAATTAAGCTGTTAACTTTCCCTTATTGTTTTTCTTAATGCATCTGCTGATCGAATATGCTAAGATCCCATTCATCAAACCATTTGATTACTGGCTTGTCATGTTCTAAAAATACTGGCAACCAGATATACCTGCCGTCAATCGGGTCTTTAGGCCTCCATCTATCTCCCATATAAATGTAAGCATTCTTCTTACCGTGAACGGGCAAAATATAGGTACTCTGAGAATAGAACGTAAGGTTAGCATGTTCGCCTTGTGCAGGGTTACCCAGGTATTCCCATGGCCCCCACATTGAATTTGATTTGAAAGAACGGGCAGCATTAGGATCCCACCCCGTACAGCCTGAAGTGATCAGATAATACACACCGTCTTGTTTAAAAATGGCTGGAGCCTCATTGTGTCCGCCCGGCGCCAGGGTAATATACCTGCCTGTAAATGACAAATAATCATCAGATAACTCTGAGATATGCAGCGTCAGATTTTCTTCAGCCGAATGGATATGGTAAGCCTTGCCGTCATCATCTACAAAAAGCGTCATGTCACGAGACATCTGACCCTTTTCAAAATCCCGACGAACAAATAAGCCTTCTTTCACTTCTTTTCTCCAGGGCTCTGTCCACCAGTCTGCCTCAGTAGTGGCAGGTCTATCCTTCCACTCTTCTTGAAAATTCTCAGGCCATTGACCGGCATTAGGCCTGTATGATTTTTTGTACTCATAGGGACCACCGGGCTTATCACTCACAGCCACGCCAGTACGGGCAGCAGCATATCCTTGTCCTTTCAGCTCCAGGTGAAACCACATCACGAATTTTTTAGTCTTCTTATTATAAATCACTTTCGGGCGCTCCATAATACTGCCTGCGGTAATTTCTGAATCAGGATCTGTACTTACAGGAAGTGCCACGGCTTCCCTCTTCCAGTTATACAAGTCTTTAGATGAGTAGCACATAATGCCTACAAAAGCATTGTTACTATCTTTCCCCTTATTTTCTCCAAACCAATAATAGGTACCTTTATGATATAAAATACCTCCACCATGAGCATTTATATGATCTCCCTGGTCATCTAACCAAAGTTCGCCTGGATGAAAAGCCTTGTACTTGGTTTGGCTAAAGCCTTCATAAGATAAAACGAATGTCATCATTAAGATCACATAAGTATAGGCTTTATGATTAAAAAATTTCTTCAGCATGTTTTCAATATATATAGTTTAATAAAAGGTCGCGATGATTAGATTTTAGCATAGACGCGAACATAGTCTACCAGATAAGTTTTAGGCTCACTCCACTCCTGAGGCTTGCCACCGTTAGAACCCACCGCCATATTTAACAAAATATAATGTGGCTGATGAAAGGGATTAAAACCATCAGAATTTAAGGTTTTACTTATGTCTATTTCGTTCAACAGTTCATCATCAAGAAAGAGCTTGATAGACTCATTTGTCCATTCCATTTTCCAGATATGGTAATCATCAGCCCAGTTGTCTTTTTTACCGGTAAAGTGATTCAGGTTAAGCTTTTCACTATCCCATATTACATTACGCCAATGATCTCCCCAGGCTGCATTAGCCATAATTACCGGTTGTTGCTCAGAACGATAAAACTCCATCAGATCTACTTCTCCATTAGAAGGCCATGGCTTTTCTTCTCCCAGTGTCCAGATAGCTGGCCAGAGCCCCTGCGTGGTATCTATTTTGGCCTTGACCTCCAGTATACCGTATTTAAAGGTCACTTTCTCTCTGGAATGGAGGCAAGCAGAGGTGTACTCCGCCTGCTTCCTGTTCAATTTCCAGTTGTTAGAGGTTGAATCATAATTTTCATTGGCTACAGTTTCCTTCCTTGCGGTGATAATCAGATCACCTTTATCACAAAAAGCATTTTGTGGCTGATACCATTGCAGCTCTTCATTTCTCACAAAACCATATTCATATGACCAATTAGCAGAGTCAGGACTGCCATTTTCATTAAACTCATCACTCCAAACCAGTCTATATCCATTTTGAGATTTCGGTTTATCCGGTTTATTATTTTTGCAAGCTAAAGCAATACAAGCCAACACCACTAACAACAAAGACAGCACCCTGCCTCTTAAAAATAAAGTCATATTTATAACGATCTGGTAAGGGTGAGCCTTTTGATTTTAAAACCTTGCCCTACATCCTGCACAAAATTAACCACTACGCCTAAAGCCACTTCCGTTTCCTCATAAAGCGTAAATTCTATACTTCCATTTGATAGAGGTTCGTAGTTCAGTGCTTCTCCCTCCAGGTTATCGATATCAGGCAGATTATTCCCAATATTCACTACAAAATAGGCAGGATCATCTTTAATACCATCCCACTCCCACTCTGTTACTTCCAGCACATAATTACCCTCAGGCAGTGTTGTAACCTGATACACTTTACCGTTAGGAATAGTGGGCGAGCCCCAACCAGCTTCCAGCCCAAAGGTGCCTCCGGCGTCTGAGTTAAAACCACCATACCCATCATGACTCAGAGCTGCATCATTAGCCAACCACCCATCCAGGTTACCCCAGCGGGCACCGTCATACACCCTGTCAGTAGAAATAAACGGATAGCCTGTATTGGTTAAAAACTGCTCTGTAACATCTCCCAACTGACTTTGCGAAAAAGCCTGATCAGCATCAATCAATATGATCACAGTGCTTTTTTCGCTTACCAAAGTATGCTTACTAATCTGATCTACCTGTACGGCCACAGCCAGATTCTGATCTTCATATTCGGTAAGTAAATCAAAATCAAGCACCAAAGGTAGCGGAGCCGAAATGGTGTTAGCCTGAACAGACACATGATCAGGAATGGTATACCTGGAGGCAGGCAGTAAAACAGCATCTCCCAGCTCTCCACTGGCAATGAGCTGGTTTACCATGTCATCATTCACGGAAACTTCAGCCTCAAAAGGCTCCATGGATACGGTAGAAAGCGTGATTCCCAAAGGAATGGTAAACATGGTCTGTGCAGCATTTACAGAGAAATTTCTTTGCTCGGGAATATTTAGCTGAGTACCGCCAAAACGAATACCTACATCTACTGCAGTGGTTTCTACTTCAGGCAGCGAGACCTCCTCATCGTCACAAGCTACTGCCATTAGTGACAGTAACATGATACAAATTCCATTAATAATATTTTTCATTATAATCTTGATTTCTGATGTAACAAATCACCAACCATCAGTCTGATCCAATGATCCTGAGGTTTTTATAATTTCATTTTGAGGCAAAGGATACAAGTACATTTGCGGTTCAAACACCCGATCTTCTACCGGAGCTTCAGGGTATTGATATAAGAATTCTCCATTGCCCAGCGACTCGATATCCACACCATGCACTGGCCTGCCTATAGTCTCTTCGGCTATTTCCCATCTTCTTACATCCCAGAACCTATGCTCTTCAAAGGCCAGTTCTACACGACGTTCGTTTCTCACTGCCTCTCTAAAAGCAGCCTGACCGGCAACCAGCACATCCGGCATGTTCACATCAGCCCGATGCCTCACCATGTTGAGCGCTTCACGAGCAGTCATAGAAAAGCCTGCATTGTCATCAGGGCCATAGGCTTCATTCATAGCCTCAGCATAATTCAAAAGCACTTCGGCATAACGAAAGTAGATCCAGGTATGTGCAGAAGTAGTATTCTGTAACAGATCTAATCCTTCAGCGGAATACTTTTTCAGGTAATAGCCTGTGCGTGTTCCTCTGGGCTTATCAGGACCATCCTTACCTCCTTCGAAGGCTTCTACAGCCCTGTTTTTATAATCAGAACCGTTCACAATTATGGTCATGTTGAGCCTCGGGTCCCGGTCTTCATAGGGATTTTGCGGATCATAAGCAGGATCCTCCTCTATTGGTAAGCCATTTATAGTCTGATAGGCATTTACCAAATCCTGAGTGGGATTGGTACCTCCTACTGCTCCTTCAAATCCTACAGGGTAGTTAGCTCTTTCCAGGCCGTTACTCCCAGGATACCGGCGAGCAAAGATGATTTCATTATTAGTGATGGCTCTGAATAGCCCTTCATAATCAGCGGCCAAATTATATTGATTGAGCGCTATTAGGTCATGGGCAGCGGCAGCGGCGGCTTCCCACCGGGCCACATCATTACTTTCGTTATGCAACGGGCTGGCATAATACAGCAATGCCCGAGCCTTCAAAGCCAGTGCAACGCCCCAATTAGCCCTGCCAATACTATTATCATCTTCAAAACCTACCCAAGTAAGGCGTAAATCCTCCTCCAAAGCATCAATCTCAGTGATGATGTAAGACATACAGTCCTCAACCGAGCTGCGCGACATATTATAGTCACCGTCTACTTCCAAGGTTTCGGCGATTAAAGGCACACCACCATATCTTTTCGTAAGCTCAAAATAAAAGTAAGCCCTAAGCAAACGCGTTTCGGCTCTTAACCAACCGATATCATTGGTTTGGTTTCGGTAATCATTCCTACCTTCATCGGTAATAGTATCTCTATACAACGTAGTTTGATATTCCACTGTATTTTCCAGAAACATATTGGCCTTTCTGATACCTGCATAGAAATGCGCCCAATGGTCATCAGGATTATTAAAAGGCCCCCAACTGCCATTAGTAAGGCTTTGAATATCTGTACCTGTGCCTGAATGGACGGCATCATCAGTAGCTGCCGCCAGCATGGCTCCATTGATTCTGTTAAAGCCCCCCGGCAGGTAGGTATAAACGCCAATACCAAAATCACGCATAGTGCTGTAGTTAGCAAAAACCTGCTCTTCAGTATAATTGGTATCTATTTTACGATCCAGAAAATTATCTTCACAAGACATTATGGCCAGCATAGTGACCAATAGTGTTAAAATGGATATGAATATTCTCATCAGATGGTATTTTTAATGATTAAAATTCCAGTCTGGCACCCAGACTAAATGATTTTAAGACAGGATACCCTCCCAGATTTTCCGGGTCAAGACGATCCACATCATCCCAGGTAAACAAGTTGACACCGCTGGCATAAATGCGAGCACTGTTAATTTTAACGCCATCCAGCCAATGAGCCGGAAGCGTATAACCTACCTCCACATTACGGAGCCTTAGCACTTTACCTGACTTAAGCCAAAAGTCAGAAAGGCGATAGTTATTTTCATTAGGCTGCGTAGTTAATCGTGGGTAAGTAGCATTATTTGCATTCTCTGGTGTCCAACGGCCAAGCGCATTGGTTCCGATGTTATTTTCATCTACCAAAGCCCAGAAATATGGCCCATTAAGGTATACTGATCGCTCACCTATACCATGAAAAAATACCTGAGCATAAAAGCCTTTATATTCAGCACCTAACTGCAAGCTGTAGGTTAAAGCCGGCGCATTAGGATCACCTATAAAAGTCTCATCGTTTTGATCTATGAGGCCATCATCATTAAGGTCTTTGTACTTAATGTCTCCGGGCTGCACTGGAGCAAAAGTAGAAACCGGCAAGCCATCTACAAGCTCCCCTTGTGCATCGAAATCAGCTTGCTGATAAAAACCATCAGACTCCAGACCGAAGTAAGCATTGATTGGGTGGCCAGTACGATAGAGATAATCCTCAGGTCTTACTACCTCATTCATCTCTATGATTTTGTTTTTGGTATAAAAGCCTGTAAGGCCTACATAGTAATTAAAATCTCCAATGGAATTTTGATAGTTAATATCTAACTCTATGCCTCGGTTATTGACCTTACCTACATTTTCGTAAGGAGCATCAACCCCCAGATAGTCGGGCACGGTGGCGTTAGCACTGGCCAGCACATCATGCCTTTTTTCGTAAAAAGCATCTAAATTGATGCCCAGCGTATTATCAAAAAACTGACCATCTATACCGAAGTTAAACTGCATGGACTTCTCCCAGGTAATGTCAGGATTACCTATAGTGCCTTCTGTTACTGAGTTATTGCCTGTTACGTTTGGCCCAAAGTAATAATAACTACCTGAGTAATAGAAGTCATGCGAGTATGCAAATCGGTTACCAATAAGCCTATCATTACCTACTAAACCGGCTGATGCTCTTAGCTTAAGGTAACTCAAGGCTGTTTTATCTTTCAGAAAATCTTCTTCTGACACTATCCATCCCAGTGACAGGGCAGGAAAAATGCCGAACCTATCTCCTTTCGGAAAATTCTCTGATCCGCTATATGAATAGGCCAGTTCGGCGTAGTATTTTTCCTTGTAATCATAGCTGATACGCCCCATAATACTTTGCTGCGCCGCAGGCACATTATTACCACTAATGGTGTATACATCCTGATGGTACATAAGCAAAGCATAAATACCGCTGTTATCCCAACGGTGGTTATAATCCAGCGCCAGCTGAACATTCATGCGGTTATACTGATCGTTATAGTTGTAAGAATCTGAACTACCATCACCCACAGAAAAATCAGTTTCTGTACCGTGAGTTACATATATCAGAGAGTCTCTACCATCATTGGTTTGCCCAATAGTAAGCTCCGAATAAGTATAGGTCTTAGTTTTATTGTAGTTACCTCTATGCCAGTTATTATCAGACAACGCCTGATGAAAAGTGAGACCTTCGGTAATAAAGTCCAGCTTCTCTGACATTCTTAGTGTAGCCATGAGATTTCTATCATGACTAGAAGTGTATCCTCTATCAATTATGGAAGCCACCGGATTATCAGGATATACAGAGTTACCTCCCCAAGTACCATCCGGATTAATTACAGGATAAGCATTGGCCGGATAGCGCGCCATATTCTGCCATAAAGAAGGGCCATTGAAATTAGGAAATGATCGATCTTCTATCCTTCCACCTAAATCAAGTGAGCCTCTTACAGCATCAGAAAGCTTTACATCTATATTAGTTCTGAAGTTGTACCTTCGGAAATCAGCATTAGAATTAATCTTCCTATCTTCATCGGTATTGGCATATAAGCCTTCATTTCGCATGTGTCCTAGAAGTACGAAATATTTCATATTATCATTACCTCCATTAAAAGACACATTGTATTCACTTATGGGAGCCGAATCTTTCAGTACTTCATCATACCAGTTAACATCAGGATGCAAGTAAGGGTCTGTACCATTTTGATAAGCGGCCAAGTCCTCTTCAGAATAAGGAGCTTCAAGACCATCATTGATAGCGGCTTCATTATAAAGCCTGGCATAGTCATATGATCCTAAAAACTCTGGCAGGCGAGTTGGCTGCTGCCATCCATAGCGTGCATTAAAGGTGATTTTAGCCTTTTGCTGCTGACCTCTTTTCGTTGTAACCAATAAGGCTCCATTAGCTCCTCTTATGCCATATAATGCCAAAGAAGCAGCATCCTTAAGCACTACTACACTTTCTATTTCCTCTACGGAAAGCTGGTCAAAAGAGGCTTCAAAGCCATCTACCAAGACCAAAAAGCCATTGTCATTATAGGTTCCCAAGCCCCTTATAAGCATAGAGGGCGAATCATAACCTGGCTCACCGCTGCCCTGCATTACCGTAAGGCCAGGAACACGACCATAAAGGGTATTACTAAGGGTTGGCGTGAGCGTTTTAGTCATTTCAGTACCATCAAGATATGATACAGCGCCGTTGATCGCTCTCCTTTCTTTCACCCCATAAGCCACGGGCACCAGCTGCGAGCCTATCTTTTCTTCTTTAACTATATCCACAGTATCTGGTGGAGCATCCTGAGCATAGGCAACCATGCCCATAGAACACAAAGCCACACAACCCATGAATTTTAATATATTTTTTATAGTGATTTTCATTAGATTTCAAGTTTTAGTGAAGCTATTACCAGCCTGGATTTTGTACTATGTAACCTTTATCTATTTCTGTTTGAGGGAAGGGATAGAGGTACAACTTATTTTGCCAAACCCGCTCTTCAAAGGCCTCTTTTCTATAGATAAAGCTGCCGTCTTCCTGCTCATACAGGTTAAGACCATGAAAATCGCCCCGCATCACTCCTTCCTGATCGGCAATCATCCACCTTCTTACATCAAAAAACCGATGTTCTTCAAAAGCCAGCTCTATGGCTCTTTCCCTTCTGATGGCTTCCCTTAATTTATCCTGGCTATTATAGCGAGGATCTGCCGATGATATTTCCGGTATACCTGCTCTTCTTCTTATAGCATTTACGGCATCAAACACACGAGAATCCATTGGCGATGACTCATTCAAAGCCTCAGCATAGTTGAGATAAAACTCAGCCAAGCGAAAAACTGTCCAGTTAAACTGACCACCGGAGGAGCTGGCTTTAGTAATGAATTTCTTCATATAACCCACTCCGTTCACAGGAGCATTGGTAGACCATGAGCCGTCATTACGACGGTAAAAGTTTACTACTCCGATGTTATCATTAAAAGCACTGCCAGAATACATCACCGAGTACTGAAAGCGCGGCTCCATAGCATGCATTTTCTCTAGAAACTCTGATTGCGGTCCACTATCAGGCCAGGATTGATCCTCGCCATCGGTAGTATAATATTTAGAAGCATGCTCTAACGTAATGCCATGTCCATACCAGCCGGTATAAATGCCTGTAGGCATTACAGCCTGAAAAAACAGATAACCGGTAGACCACCAGCCATTCATTTGATTAGCAAAAATGATCTCTGCATTTTGAGGAGTTTCAATGGCTTCTTTATAATTCTCAGCCGGATCATCATACTCCTCTATCAGGTGATAGCCCTGCTGATCAGCCCAGTTGAGCACGGCTTCATTGGCATCAGCCGCCAGTTTCCATCTACCTTCATCATAAGACTCATAGCCAGTAAGCGCTCTGTTCTCAGATAAATAAGGGGTAGCTGTATTATACAGCGGACTTGCAGCATATAAAAGTGTTCGTGCCTTTAAAGCAAGCGCCACTCCTTTAGTTACTCTACCTGTATAGTTAGAAGGGTAGTCATTGGGCAGGATGGCACTGGCAGCATCACATTCATCAACTATAAATTGAACACAGTCCGCATAAGAGTCTCTGGGCAAATACATGTCTCCATCTCCACTAAGCACAGTGGTAACTATAGGCACTCCACCATAGCGGATCATAAGATCAAACACTTGCAACGCTCTCAATACACGCGCTTCTGCTTTCAGCTCTTGTTTTTCCCCGTCAGGGATATCAGGAACCTGATCTACATTTTCTATGAAAATATTAGCGTTTCTAATGCCTTTAAAATGTTGATTAAATTCATCTTCTCCATTATAACCAGGAGTAACATTACCTACATTATGATTATTAGATCCTGTCCATGAGGCGGTTACATCACCTTCATCACAAGCTCCCACCATCATAGAAGCATACATGCCGTTATGCCTATCCCACTGATATGGAAAGCCTAAGGGCACACAGGTTCTGTAAGTCTCCCATAAAAATGGTAGCGCCTTGATCCTTTCAGAAAATATCTCATCTCTGGTAACATCATTACTTTCTGGTTTTTCCAAAAAGTCATCATTACACGCCCCATGCAATAAGAGCATGAGCACACTAAATAACCATACTATTCTATGTGTATATAATTTATTCATAATAAGACTATTGAGCGATTAGAATTGTACGTTTACCCCTACATTATAAACCTTCATCTGCGGATAGAACTCTCCTCTACCTTCAGGTGCTTCAGGATCATAAGTATCCATTTCAGACCAGGTGATCAGGTTATTACCGTTAGCGAAAACCCTCACCCTCTCAATACCCAGCTTAGCAAAAGAAGCCGGTTTAAAACTATAGGCTATCTCAGCATTTTTAAGTCTCAGGTAGCTGGCATCTTTAAGCCAATAGTCAGAAGCTCTGTAATTATGATCTCCCGGAGTAGGTGAAAGCTGCACTCTTGGATAAGTGATTTTTTCACCAGCAGCATAACGCTCGGGAGTCCAGCGCTCCAGGTGTTTGGTAGTAGCATTTCTCCAGTCAGTATCAAAAGCCCAGGCGGCCATCTGATCTATATAAGTAGATGTTCTTTCTGCTCCCTGAAATAGAATTGAGAAATCCCAACCTTTAAATTCAAAACCACATGAGAAACCGTATACAATCTGCGGTAATCTGGAGTATCCTATCGGCACGGCATCATAATCATCTATTACTCCATCTCCATTTTGATCTACATACCTGATGTCTCCGGGCTGAAGCTCTGAGGTGTAAGAAGAAGTAGGTGCATTTTCCAGCTCCTCTTCAGTATTATAAATGCCATCGCTCTCTAAACCCCAGTACTGACCTACAGACTTACCTGTTCTGCGAAGCCATTCATAGGCTCTATCAGGCTCATCCATATACTTGATTTCATTCTTAGCGAAGGAGTAGTTACTCTTGACCCAATATTTAAAAAGGCCGATGTGATTATTATAATTGACTTCTACTTCAAAGCCTTTATTTTCTACTTTACCAATGTTATAAGGAGGTAAATCTGCCTGAACAATAAGCGGAACAGTACCCAGATAAGCCAGAATGTTATCTCTGCGCTCCATAAAGTAATCGGCATTAATCACCAGCTTATCACCAAAAAAGCTAGATTCCAGACCTATATCAGTTTTCTTAGCCCGCTCCCAGGTAACATTAGAATTACCCAGCCTGCCTTCTTGTGCTCCATTGTAATACTGATAAGATCCTCCTTCCTGATCTCCAAAATGATAGCCTCCTGAATTAGTATAATACACTGATGGCAGGTATAAGAAACGTGCACCACCGATTTTATCATTACCCACCTCTCCGTAAGAAGCTCTGATTTTGAGGAATGACAATAAATCAGAATCAGGCATAAAACCCTCCTCAGTAAGCACCCAGCCCACAGAAAAAGAAGGGAAAAAGCCAAAGCGAGAACCTTCAGGAAAGTTTTCAGAACCATTATAGCCCATATTCACCTCAGTGAGGTACTTTGACTTATAGTTATAAGTAACACGACCTACGAGTCCCTGATAACCTCTGGGCACATTATATTCCTGACCAGGAGCAGTATACTTTTCTTGCATATAAAGCGCCAGGCCACTAACCGTATGATCTCCAAATACACGATTATACTCAATAGCATATTCTGAATACACCCTACGATTTCTGCCATAGCTTTCGCTGAAAGAGAATGGGGCTTCATTACCTTCAAATATAAATATAGGTGTAGTAGGCTCGTCCGGATCTTTAATGATTCGGTAAGTATCCATGGCCTTGTTTCGCCTAACATTATGGGTGTAATAATTATCATAGGCCACCATTCCTCTCACCTTTAAGCCTTGAGTAATAAAATTAAGCTTATGCTCTAAGCTTACGTTAGCAGTAAGGGTGCTGGTGAAATTATTTTGATAACCATTATTTACTATGGCACTCACAGGATTACCTGAACTAGAAGGCAAGCCTTCCACACCTGAAATAAGCTTACCATCTATAATACCAGGATTCATAATAGGGTTAGAATTCAGTATTCTAAAAAATATCTCTCCCGCTCCATAACCTGGGTAATTAGAATCTGTAAACTGCCCGCCTAACTTTACTGATCCGCTGAAATTATCATTAAAATCAATATCGAAATTAGATCTTAGATTATAGCGTTTATAGCGAGGGTTAGCAGAAAATGAATCTTGAATATCCTCTACATCATAGGCTCCGTTTTGATCAAAATAGCCCAGACTGATAAAGTACTTGGTTTTATCAGTACCGCCTCTCACATTGAAATTATGGCTTTGCTGGAAAGAAAAATCCTTAAGAACAAAGTCGAACCAATCAATACTAGGGTGGAAATAAGGATCTTCTCCACTCTGATAAAGGTCCAGGTCCTGTTGAGAGAAATAAGGAGTCTGCCCCATATTTTCGCTGGCTTCGTTATGCAGCTTAGCATATTCATAACTGTTGAGCATTTCTGGTAGCTGAGTAGGCGTTTGAAAACCAAAGTTGGAGGTATAGCTAATCTGCGGCTTACCGGCTACCCCGGTTTTAGTAGTGATCATTACCACACCATTGGCTCCTCTCACCCCGAATACGGCTGTAGCCGAAGCATCTTTAAGTATGGTCACCGTCTCTATTTCATTAGGATCTATCTGATTGAAATTTCTGGGAACCCCATCAACCAAAATCAAAGGATCTGATTCTGAACCACCATTTAAGGTGCTAATACCGCGTATTTTTAAAGTAGACTGATCATAGCCCGGCTCACCGCTCGACTGCATGGCGATAAGCCCTGGCATTCTACCTACAAGTGAGTTACTAATATTAGAAACCGGAGACTGCACCAGTTCACGGGTTTGTATGCTGGCCACAGAACCGGTTAGCGTTTCCTTCTTTTGGCTACCATAACCTACTATCACCAGCTCATCTAAAGACTGTGTGGCTGATTTCAAAGAGATGTCTATTACATTTCTATTGCCCACGGCCATCTCCTGCGTGTGCATACCTATGAAGCTAAATACCAGTACGGTCTGATTATCAGGCACCGTAATGGTGTAACTCCCATCTACATCACTGATAGTACCTCTGGTGGTACCTTTTATTTGAATGGAAACACCGGGAAGAGGATCTCCATTATCATCGGTAATGATGCCCTTAATAGTTCTGTCAGCTATAATAACCTCCACATTACCTTTGGAGGGCTCACTTTTATAAACTGTAATATTATTGTTTACCTGCCTGAAAGAGACATGGTTACGTAGTGCGATTTTCAAAAGGATATCAGCTACTGTCACCCTCTTCTTCTTCATAGTGAAGCGAGATTCTACATCTATATCAGAAAAGTAAGAGAATTTGAAAGTAGTAGCTCGTTCTAGTTTATTAAATACTTCCACTAAAGTGTTATCATCAAATGACAGCTCTACTGACACTTCTTTTACACTCTTTACCTGCTGAATATTTTTACCATAAGCAAAGCAGAAAACAGTGGTGAAGCATGAGAGCAGACATCCTATGAAAAAGTATTTAGTAAAACCATTAACATTTACTAAATGTCTAATTTTCATATATTTGAGTTGGTTTTTAATGATTACAAGCGTTAAAAACTGGCGAGTTAAAATAGGTTACTTGGCGGTGCTTTATTTTAACCTGCATTTAAACCTGTGACTATGGAGTCGCAGGTTTTTATGGTTTATTCCTAGGGTATTTCATAGTTCAGGGGTTAAAGGTTATATCTACATTTTTTTCATCAATTGTATATTCAAAGTCTTTTCCGTATTTAATTGAATTGAGAATATTGCTGAGGTAGTCATTACCATCATAATGGCCGGAAACCTTAAAATCATCAGGTATAGGGCCACTCACTCGTATGCTGACGCCGTACCACCTTTCAAGGATCCTGATCACAGCAGCCAAATCATCGTCTTTAAAATAAATGACACCATTTTTCCAACTCATAATCTGAGCCTTATCAAAACTGGTTTTTAAAATGGCCTTATCTGTTTTATTTAAGGTGAGTTGAAAACCCGGGGTAAGTACATAATCCTTTTGCTCCGTAGCTTCAATGATTTTCACTTTGCCTGTAACCAGAGCTACCTCTACGGCTGCATCTTTCGGAAATGATTTGATGTTAAAAGAAGTGCCTAACACCTCAGTGGTAAGGGCGCTGGTTTTAACTCTGAAAGGGTGCTTCTTATCTTTAGTGACTTCAAAGAATGCCTCTCCGGAAAGTATGACCTCTCTGTTTTTTTGGAAATCCTTTACATATTCAAGTTCAGAATCAGAGTTAAGCCATACTACTGACCCATCAGGAAGTTGAATTTTGCTTTTCTGTCCTCTTTTAGTGGTATATTTCTCATAACAATCCTCTTTGAGGCTGACTTTTTCTACTTTTAGCACCCAAAATAGAGAAATCCCAATCAGTACTACAGCAGCAGCGGCTACATACCATTTTCTGGTATTAGTCCTTTTTACCGGCCTGGAAATAGGAATAACCTTAGCAGGTTCACTCTCCCCTATCTTTTCCGTTATTTTGCTAAAAAGCTTATCGCCTGCCTCCGAGGTAGAAGTGATTTCGGTTTCTTCCCAAAGGTATTTTAGTTGATGATAAAGCTTCTTATTTTCTTCAGACTCATTTATCCAGGCAATCAACTGCCTGATTTCATGAATACTCGCTTCCCCTGCAAAATACTTGCTTATTAAAATATCAATATCGTCGTGATTCTGGTGCATGAACTTTCTGCTGAACTACCTATAGGACGGAAGTGACAGAAAATACCCCCAAACGATATTGAATATTTTTAAAACTTTTTTTCTAAAAGAAGAAATAAGAGAACTTCCGCAGTTGCTTTTTGTCCTCATAAGCCATGTAGGATTTCATCACTTCCCTTAAGCGTTTTGTGGCAATGGCCATTTGATTCTCAACTGTTTTTTTGGAAACATCAAGAAATGAAGCCGCCTCATCATATTTCATTCCTTCTTCTTTTATAAGCCGATAAATCAGCTGGCATCTTTCTGGCAGCGCATTGATAGTTCTTTCTAATTCTAAAAGCCACTCCTTGTGAATAAGTGTGCCTTCAGGATTAGAGGCATCTTTAAGCTGTAAGGCAGAAGCATGATCTATAGAAACACACGAAAGATCTTTCACTTTGCGAATGTGATCAATAGAAAGGTGCTTGGTTTTTAGATATAGAAAACTGTTAATTTTCCGTATTCCATCTATAGACAACCTATTCTTCCACAAATAGACAAAGACCTCAGACACCACTTCTTCTGCTATTTGCTTATTTCCCGTAAGGAAACCCGCATACTGCAGTAGCTGTGCGTGATAAAGATCAAACAGCTTTCTAAAGGATTGCTGACAGCTTTCCTTTTGTATTTTTTGTAGTAAAGAATTTAAAAATAGGTTTGGTTTAAGCATGAATTGTTATTGTATTAGTTAAGTCATTTCTTCGTATTCTCAGGCTGGATTAATTAGTAATTAATTAAAATTTAACAATTAATTCAAACCGAAATCGAAACCAGTCAATATAGTCTCATTCTCCATCAAAATAATATCACCAAAGACAACTAAATCATCAAAACAGGAATATTGCACAATTTAACATTTATGTTTTTTCACTGTTGTGTAACAAAAAAGTGAACTATGAAAAAACTGATCATCTATTTATTTCTAATATTAATCATAAGCTCCTGCTCCAGCACTAAGGAGCAGAGTACGGAACAGGCTGATGCCTCCAGCAGTCTTCAGGATTCTCTGGCAGGTTATGGCGTAAATATTGACACTACTAAACTCCCTGAGCCACAATCAAGCAAAGTAGATAACGAAGGCAAAGCCATAGGCTGGCCTGAAGCCGTTAAACCAAAAGCACCTGATGGCTTTACGGTGACTAAGTTTGCAGGTGAATTAGAACATCCGCGTTGGATTTATATAGGCCCTAATAACGATATTTTTGTGGTAGAATCTGATGATGCTAAGAAGAGTGCTAATCGGATTATATTATTCAGAGACAGTGATCAGGATGGCATTCCTGAGACCAAAAAAACCTTTTTGGAAGGCTTGAATCAGCCTTTCGGCATGCTCATTCTCAATAATTATTTCTATGTAGCTAATGTAGACGGAATAGTACGATTTCCCTATGAGCTAGGTCAAGATGCCATAGATGCTGAAGCGGAAAAGGTTGCAGACTTACCTGCTGGTGGCTATAACCACCACTGGACGCGCAACATTATACTGAGCCCAGATAGCAGCAAAATATTTGTCTCTGTAGGATCATCGAGCAACGTAGGTGAGCACGGTATGGAAAAAGAGAAAAGAAGAGCCAATGTATTAGTTATGAATCCGGACGGAAGTAATGAGCAAGTATATGCTTCAGGGTTAAGAAACCCAGTTGGTATAGCCTTTTACCCAGGCACCAATACATTATGGGCTGCAGTAAATGAAAGAGATGAACTAGGTGATAACCTGGTGCCTGATTATGTTACCAGTGTAAAAGAAGGTGGTTTTTATGGATGGCCTTATGCTTATTTTGGGCATAACAAAGACCCACGCATGGCCGATAAAGCACCAGAAATGGTAGAAAAATCTATAAAACCAGACATGGCTGTGGGAGCTCACACCTCATCGTTAGGCCTGGCCTTTTATAATAAAAATAAGTTTCCTGAGAAGTATCAGGGAGGAGCCTTTGTAGGCCAACATGGTTCATGGAACCGCTCTACGCTTAACGGCTATCGGGTGTTATTCATTCCTTTTGAAAATGCCAAGCCTGCCGGTGAACCAGAAGATTTCCTTACCGGCTTTATCGCAGATCAAAATGACTACAAGGTATATGGCAGACCAGTTTGTGTAACTGTAACTCCAGACGGAGCCTTATTGGTAGCTGATGATGACAGCGGCACTATCTGGAGAGTAGCGGCTAACTAAAAGCTAAAAGTGTGGGCAACTAATAATTGCCTACACTTAACATTACTAAAGTACAAGCTCGCTCTGTTTGCACTCCTTTTTCATGAGCTAGCTTTTCAAATTCCAGGTTTTCCGTTCCCGGGTTAAAAATGATACGCTTCGGCGACAAACTTAAAATATAATCATACCATTCAGGCTGGTTTTGAGGGCCTATATACATGGTTACAGTATCTACACCTTCTACTTCTGGCTTTTCACGCAAATTCAAAATCTCTTCACCAAGTACTGCACCTTTTTTTATACCAATAGGCACTATTTCATGACCGTGAGAAGTAAGCCTCTCCGCTGCTGCATAGGCATAGCGAGAAGTATTAGTTGTAGCTCCAATTATTGCTGTTTTCTTCATAATATCTGTTTATTCAAGTATTTCATAAGCACTGCTTCCGCACAGCGCTCTCCGTCCATGGCTGCCGAAACTATGCCACCTGCATAGCCAGCACCTTCACCACACGGATACAATCTACTTAAAGAAACATGCTCCAGCGTTTCTTTGTTTCTGGGTATTCTTACTGGCGAAGAAGTACGACTCTCCACTCCTATGATTTGAGCTTCATTAGTGTAATACCCTTTCATTTTTTTACCAAAAGCTTTGAAGCTCTTTCTCAAGCTCTTAGCAATAAAATCGGGTAGCACCTCTGTCATATCCAGAGACGAAAGGCCAGGCTGATAAGAGGTATCATTTAAAGAAGAAGAAACTTTACCTTCCACAAAATCTACCATACGCTGAGCTGGTGCTGTTTGCCCACCACCAGTAATATTACAAGCCTTTTGTTCCACCTCTTTTTGAAACTGCATAGCTGCCAGCCTGCCATATTTATTGTAGGCCTTCAAGTCATCTAATTCTACTGATACAACCATACCTGAATTAGCAAATTTAGAATCTCTTCTGGAAGGGCTCATGCCATTTACCACCAACTCACCAGGAGCCGTAGCTGCCGGTACTATAAAGCCTCCGGGACACATACAGAAAGAGAAAACACCTCTGTTCTTTCCATTTTCAGCTTCTACCTGATTAACCAAAGCATAAGAAGACGCAGGTAAATAAGGGCCTCGATCCGTTTCACAATGGTATTGAATTCTATCGATCAGATTTTGAGGGTGCTCTATACGAACGCCCAGAGCAAAAGGCTTTTCTTCAATAGTTATTCCTTTGCTATCGAGAAGTGCAAAAATATCACGGGCAGAATGGCCTGTTGCCAGGATCACCGCATCACCTTTAATGGTGGATTCATTATTGACTTCCACGCCTTTCAACTCTCCATTTTCGACCACAAAATCAGTAACCTTGCTATCAAAATGAACTTCACCTCCTGCTGCCAATATACTTTCTCGTAGCTCTGTGACTATCTTAGGCAGTTTGTTAGTGCCAATATGAGGGTGGGCATCGTATAATATTTCTTCACGGGCACCGTGAGCCACAAATATTTCCAGTATGCGCTGCACATCTCCTCTTTTCTTGGAACGGGTATAAAGCTTACCGTCCGAATAAGTGCCAGCGCCGCCTTCGCCAAAGCAATAATTAGAATCAGGGTTTACTACATGATCTTTATTTATAGCTGCAAGATCTCGCCTTCTGGCTTTTACGTCCTTGCCTCTTTCTATTACTATGGGCTTTATATTATGCTCTATCAGCCTGAGGGCGGCAAAAAGCCCCGCAGGCCCGGCCCCTACAATAATCACCTCCTTTTGAGAGGCCACATTAGGGTAATCTTTTCTATAACTAATCAGCGGTGGTTTAGCTGCTTCATTGGGGAAGCGCTCTAAATGTACACGTACCCACACTTGATTCTGGCGGGCATCAACTGATCTTTTCACAATTCGGTAAGCAGCTCCCTTACCTACTTTCTTCTGCGCTAACTGATGAAAAACCTCTTCATCAAAAGCCTCCTCAGGACGGAGTTTTAATTCTATTTTCTTCAATTTGTAAGGTTTTTATCCTTAAATATTATCTTCTACGCCTATGGCCTACAGAAAATGAATAACCGATATTAAGTCCAAAATTATAAGCAAAAGAAACACTGCCTTTGTCCAGACTATCGAATGCTCTGCCGGCATAATCATCTTCCGAATAGCTTCTATAGCCACCTCCTCCACTTATAAAGGCATCAGCCGTAAAGCCACCTTCTGAAGTAGACTGGATGAGCCTATATCCTAACATTAAGGAATATTCTACCCTATGCTCTTTGGCGTGTACCCTGATTACATTTTCTGGTTGTGAGATTACGTTGGCATAATGATTTAGGTTAGAAAACCGAACAACATGACCAAAGTACCACATCCCATATTCATTAAAGGGGTTATAAAACTTTTGTTTTAAGGCTAAGCGATAGCCCCGCTTATAGTTATCATAAAGCGGCACATCGTTATCATCTTCAAAAAACGGATCCCTCACCCCTTCAAACTCAAACTCAAAACCCATTCTCTCTTCCATGTACAATTCCATGCCACAGGGCAGTCTATTCACAAACATAGATAATGGGCTCAGGCTTACTATAAACCCCCTGTATTCATTCCTTTTAGGCTCAAAATAAGAGCGCTTTTTACCTTTAAATTTATAATCAGCTATTCCGTAATTAGCCCTTTCCTTTTCTCTAAGCTCATCACGTTTAATAGTGCCTTTGCCATACACAGGGTGGTAGTAACCAGAAAGTTCACCATCTTCTCCAAATAGCTTCCACTTGCCTATTTTTTTACCATTTTCTATAGTGCCTATGGTTTGTACGGTAGTGCCGTCATGAAAATAACCGGTATATTCTCCTATGCCATCTTCAAACTCACACTCACCTTCAAGCACACCATCTTCATAGTAATATTTCCATAAACCGGTGTAAAGACCATCTTCAATCTTGCCTTCTATTTTAAGCTCACCGGTTTCATAAAATTCCTTATATGTACCACTTCCTTTATCAAATACGCTCTCCCCTTTCAGGGTACCATCAGGATAATATAAACTCCAAAGGCCATCCTTCTTACCCTTACTAAAATTACCTGTAGAGCTTAACTTTCCATTTTCAAAATAATATTGCCATTCACCAGAAGGCTTATTGTTATCAAACTCGCCCGTTGCAGAAACCTGGCCATTCCTATGATAATATTTCCAAATTCCTGATTTTTCGTCGCCATTGTAGTTTCCTTCTGCCTGTAGTGAACCATCTTTATAGTAATATTTCCATAGACCATTATTAACACTACCTACCCGCGGGCCTTCTGCTTTTGATTCTCCTGTAGGATAAAACTCCGTAAACAACCCTTTTCCGCCAGCATAATCTATGCTTCCTTTTTTACGACCATCTTCATAATAAAACTCCCAGAGGCCTTCTCTTCTGCCTTCTCTGAAAATTCCCTTTTCTTTTAACTCGCCACTTTCGTAGTAAATACTCCATTCACCTACGCGCTTTCGGTCTTTAATGCGGCCTTCCATATTCTTGATTCCGCTTTCAAAAAAGTATTCCCAATAGCCATCACTAGAGCCTGGCTCCAGATCTCCTCGCATTTTGAGCTTTCCATCTTCATAAAAAAACTCCCAAACGCCAACTGTCTCATTATTGGCAAAGCTGCCCAGAGATTCTAAATTACCGTTGATATAATAAGACTGATATTTACCTTCCAGCGTGTTAGAGATCGTATCTTTTACATGAAAGATCTCCTTTATCTGCTCTTTATCATCATCATGATAAGTATACTGCACATACTGAGCCTGCACGGCATTATGCATCAGCAAAGAAAATAAAATAAACAGTATGAAAATTCCGTTTTCTCTCAAAACCACATCTTTTAAGTGCACCCCTAATCCTTTTTACCTAATGCCTCCTTAAGCACCCATGACTTTCCCCATTCTTTTTTCTCAGCCTCAGACCATAACTCCGGGAAAAATATGACTTTTTGAAACCTTGGCGGAAGGTATTTTTGCCAATTAGTACCGCCTGTAGCTGCTATGTCAGATTCATCTTTATGCAAATGCTTTACCGCTGACTTATAATGAGTTAAAGGCCAGTAGACATTTGCCAGGTAATCGAACTCTTTCAACAAATCTACAAGTTGATGGTTTTCTTTGGAGAATTTATCGTTAAAAATCGCCTCTATATTTTTATGCTTGTAGGCTTTAGCTCTTGATATAAAAAATTCAGTATATTTTTCTTCAAACTGCTGCAGTGTAAGCGTCTTTTTACCTGAAGAAAGCTCTAAAGCTGCACGTTTCCAGTAAATATGCTTAAGAAGCTCTTCTAGGTCTTCTTCATCTTTAAAAGAAGGTCTTTCTTCTGCATCTATCAGATTATTGAGCGAGGTAGAAGTCATTTCAATAAGGCGATATTGAGCCGATTGAAAGCCGCTAGCAGGAAGAAGTGCGGTGCGAAATTTAAGAAATTGCTCTTTATCCAGCCCTTCAATCATAATAGAAAAAGAATCTGCCAGCTGTTTAAAAATCCTGTTTACACGCTCTATTTTCTGAATAAAAAATGCCTCAGTAAGGTCTTCATTTCTACCAATTTGCTCTAGCTCCCATAGTATAAGCTTAAAGAACAGCTCAGAATGCTGATGATAGATAATAAAAACCATTTCATCTTCAAGACCTGTCTTTGGGGTTTGCAGGCTAAGCAGTGTGTCTAGATGAATATAATCCCAATAGGTAGTGTAGTCAGAATACAAAAGCCCGTCCAGATAAGATGCGAGGTCCTGGCCCATGGCTTCGTACTTCTCTTCCAACTTCCTGACTTGCTCCAGGATTTTCGGATCTATTTCCGACTTCTGCATTTTTGATATTGAGATTTGTGGCTATTGTTGTGTAAATTTGATACTTAAAACTGAATAACCCAAATCTCCCTTTATATGTCTGACAAATCTCATAATCATTTTGCCGGAAAAAAGGCTGCAAACGATTTCTTTGAATCTCCGGACTTCTATTTAGTAGATGATTTACTCACCGAAGAGCACTTGTTAATAAGAGCTTCTATTCGTGATTTTGTAAAGAAGGAAATTACTCCATTTATAGAGCAATGGTGTCAGGAAGCTTATTTCCCTTATGATATTGTGAAGAAATTTGGAGATATCGGTGCTTTTGGCCCCACTATCCCCGAGCAATATGGAGGAGGCGGATTGGATTACATTTCTTATGGCCTCATTATGCAGGAAATAGAGAGAGGAGACTCCGGCATGCGTTCTACTGCCTCAGTACAAGGTTCATTGGTCATGTACCCTATTTACAAGTTCGGTTCTGAAGAGCAAAAGAAAAAATATCTACCCAAGCTGGCGTCAGGCGAATGGTTAGGTTGCTTTGGCCTTACAGAGCCTGACCATGGCTCTAACCCCAGCGGCATGCTTACTAACTTCAAAGATATGGGTGATCATTACCTGCTTAACGGCGCTAAAATGTGGATTTCTAACTCCCCTAAGGCTGATGTAGCCGTGGTGTGGGCTAAAAATGAAGAAGGCCGAATACATGGATTGATAGTAGAGCGGGGTATGGAAGGCTTTAGCACGCCTGAAACTCATGGCAAATGGAGCCTGCGTGCCAGCTGCACCGGAGAACTAGTGTTTGACAATGTGAAAGTTCCTAAAGAGAACCTCCTACCCGGAAAAGTGGACTCGGCGCTCCCCTTATGTGCCTTGACTCTGCTCGTTATGGTATTGCCTGGGGAGCTATAGGAGCCGCTATGGATTGCTATGACTCTGCCCGCCGATATGCAGCAGAAAGGATTCAGTTTAATAAACCCATCGCTTCTTTTCAGCTTACGCAAAAGAAATTATCTGAGATGCTCACAGAAATAACCAAGGCTCAGCTGCTCAACTGGAAGCTTGGTAAAATGATGGATGAAGGCAAGGCTTCTACAGCCCAAATCTCCATGGCCAAAAGAAACTCTGTACACACCGCACTGACCATTGCCAGAGAAGCACGCCAAATACATGGCGGTATGGGTATCACCGGAGAATACCCCATTATGCGCCACATGATGAATCTGGAATCAGTAATCACTTATGAAGGTACTCATGACATACACCTGCTTATACTAGGTGCTGATATTACAGGCATACCTGCATTTAGCTGATTTTCACATGTTTTAACATAAAATAGGGCAGCAAACCGTTAACATATCGTTTTGCTGCTTGTTTCTTTTTTGTAAATCAAACCATGAAGCACATGAAAGAGACAGTAACCGAATATATACTCAAGAAGTTAAAAGAAATAGGAGTTAAACGCATCTGGGCCGTAACTGGAGATGCCCTTAACTCATTCGCTGATGCGGTGCAAAAAGACGATGAGCTGGAGTGGATCTCCGTTCGTCATGAAGAAAATGCAGCTTTTGCCTGCTACGGATCAGCACAGCTTACGGAAGACCTGGCTGTATGTGCAGGTACAGTAGGCCCCGGAGCATTGCACCTTATTAACGGGCTTTATAATGCTAAAAAAGCTCGTGTGCCCGTGCTTGCCATAACAGGACAAGTACCCACCGCTAACATTGGCACCGACTACTTTCAGGAAACGGACCTCACCAAAATCTTTGATGATATATGTGCCTTCCAGGGAATTATAAGAACGGCAGATCAAACGCCTCGTCTATTAAATAAGGCCATTCAAATAGCACTGTGGGAGCAAACTGTAGTACGCATAGAAATACCACATGACCTGACTACCCAAAAGCTGGATGCTGATTATTTTGACCATCCGATCATTCGCTCTAAATCTAAACTAATCTGTAGCGATGAGGATATTGATAAAGCAACTGAAATATTAAACAGCAAGAGCAAAGTAGCCATTTTAGCTGGCTGTGGAGCCAGAAAAGCGAAAGATGAAGTAATTGCCCTTTCCAACAAACTAAAAGCACCTATTGTACACACACTAAAGGCGTCAGATGTATTTGATTCATCTTTGGAAAATGTAGTAGGACTCACCGGACTCATAGGAAACCACCCTGGTTATAGCGCAGTGCTTAATTGTGATGTATTATTGATGATTGGCACAGACTTCCCTTATAGCAACTTTTTACCTCATGATAAGGAAGTTATTCAAATTGACATCAGGCCAGAGAATTTGGGTAACAGAACACACATCACCCATGGAATAGTAGGAGATGCTGCAGATACGGTTAGCAGGATTACTGCCAAAATCTCTCCGAATGAAAATGCCTCATTCATGGATAGCCACAAGAAATCTCACCGAAAATGGTTAGAGAAAATGCAAAAGGAAAGCGATCTTGAAAATGATAAAACGCCACTATTGCCCAGCCTATTTGCCGCTGAGATCAACAGGCAAGCAGCCACAGATGCAGTTTTCGCTATGGACACAGGTGAATCTGTAGTTTGGGGCGTACGCTACATCACATTTAATAACGATCGTAGAATAATAGGTAGTTTCAATCACGGTTCTATGGCTGTTGGCTTACCCGCTTGCCTGGGTGCACAAGCAGCATTCCCTGGCAGACAAGTTTGGGGACTGGTTGGAGATGGCGCCTTCGGCATGTCTATGCATGACCTGATCACCGCTGTTAGGTACAACTATCCTGTTAAAATGATAGTTTTCAATAACAGTGAGTTGAGCTTTGTGAAAATGGAAATGGAAGAAGCGGGCTTCCCTATGGCCAATGAATCATTAAAATTAGAAAACCCTGATTTTGTGGCTTATGCTAAAGCCTGCGGAGCTGATGGTATGAAAGTAGAAAAAGCAGAAGACATTCCTATTGCTATCAAAAAGGCGATTGAGTCTCCTAAACCTTTCGTAATTGATGCCATAGTTTCTTCTGGTGCACTTACCCTGCCTCCTAAGATTACACTGGAGCAGGCGTATGGATTTACCAAATCAAAAGCTAAAGAAGCCATTTTAGCATTAGAAGGTGATGACAGCCAGTGGGATAATATTAAAAGTGAAATAAAAGCCTATTTCGCCAAGTAAAAAACTCATATGCTTTTGGAGCTACCTTAGGGCTTCAAAAGCATATTTTCCATCACTCCAAAATTCATCTAGTGCTATTATTCTGGGTTTAAGAAAGGAAATGATATCAGGCCAAGTGTCTTTATTAAAAACATTCACCCCACTTTTCTCAATGTATACCCTGCTAATTTGCTGCCCGTATTCATTGTGATACTCCTCTTCCCACTCCCAGTTTTCATTCATGGCAGCAGCCAGCATAAGGTGTAGCTCCTGTAATTGCTCATAAAACAACTGCCGGATTCCCTCATCGGCATGTGTAATTTCTATACCTATGTAAGCCTTTTTCTTATCGGCTTCCATTCGGAAATACACATCTTTCAGTCCGGTCTTATAATTTACCCAGTTAACTTTAAGACCTTCAGCTGATAAATGAGGGGCTATATATTGACCAAATGTAGTCCAGAACTCCTCCTTCAACCTGGCCACTTGTTCACGTGTGTACATGAATCAATTTAAAACTTAAAAAATGATTAGGATTTAGTAGCTACTGCCGATTATTTAAACTCTCCTTCGGCTTCTACATAAGCCTTTACGGTTACTCTCTGAGCAGAAGCAGTAGGGTCATTACTAAATATTGTTACTGACTTTTGCTGATTTCCGCGTCTTCCATTGGAATTGAAAGTAATTTTTACTTCTGTACTTTCACCAGGTTTTAAAGTTCCCTTTTTCACTGAAGCATCAGCACAAGAGCAGTTAGATTTCGCTTCTCTTATTTTTAATTCAGTTTTACCTGCGTTATATAACTGAAAGCTGGTAGTCACTTTTTCGCCTTGCTTTATTTTGCCGAAGTCATGCACAGGAGAAGAGATTTTCAGTCTTGGCGCTTTAGCCAAATCCTCTTGAGATAAAGGAGGGAAATACTCCATTACAGTAGCGTAAACCGATATTGATTTAGTAGCATCATCACCTTCCTCATCAGTATAGAAAGTAACGTTATCAGAGTTAAAACCTAAATTATTGTTGGCCTTACCATCATAAATTACTTCTATCTCACCACTTTCTTTAGGCAATAATATTTGAGGGCTAAATTTCAACTTTATAAACTCAGGTGCAACAAATTCCTTTTCAAAAACAATAGGCTCACTTCCTGAATTGTAAACATCAAATTTCTTAGTAGTGGGCTCTTCTGAAGTAAGCACCTTGCCCATGTTAAAAGATCGGTACTTCACTCTCAATTTACCCATAGCAGTAGGAAGGTCTTCATCCATAGACTGAGGCGTAGGAGTAACATTTCCTCTTATGTATAATCTCACCGGAGAAGCTTGACCATCTAGCATAACCGTAAGACTCTTATTAAATGACCCTGGTCTATTATGAGTATTATATTTCGCCTGAATAAATCCGGTTTCTCCTGGCTTCACCTCTTCTTTAGTCCAGTCTGGGGTGGTGCAGCCGCAAGAGGCTTTTACCGAACTGATTTTGATCGGTTGAAGCCCTTTGTTAATAAAACTAAACTGATGAATAGCCGCGCCATCCTCTTCCTTTATGGTTCCGAAATCAAAGGTTTTCTCACTAAAAACTATTTCTTCTTCCTGCTGAGCAAAAACATGTACGGATACCCAACTCAATAGAACCAATAAAAGTATTCTGGATTTCATCATAAACGAAGATTTATTTTCTGTAAAGGTAATAAAAATGCAAATGAGTTATAAATAAACGTCATTCTTTAACATGTTGATAACAATTTAAGAGTGCATGTAACCTATTGCTAAACGGGTTATCTGAATCTAAGCCATTACAAATTCGGCATTTTTAAAAAGGATTGCGTTTATTTGCCAAAAAATATTCATAAACATATTATGGCAAGAATTTTAACCGGCATCCAGAGTAGCGGAAGGCCCCACTTGGGAAATATATTGGGAGCCATAAAGCCGGCCATTGAACTATCAAAAATAGAAAGTAACGAATCATTGTTTTTCATTGCTGATTTTCATTCCCTCACTACCATTAAAGATGCTAAGTTGAGAATTGAAAATGTAAACGCTATTGCGGCAGCATGGCTTGCTTTTGGTTTCGATACTGATAAAAATATATTCTATCGCCAGTCTAAAATACCTGAAGTATGCGAGTTAACGTGGTACCTTAACTGCCACACTCCTTACCCTATGCTGGCTAATGCTCATTCATTTAAAGAAAAATCTGACAAGCTTTCTGATGTAAATTCAGGTTTATTTACTTACCCGGTGCTTATGGCTGCTGATATTTTACTTTATGACGCAGAGCAGGTGCCAGTAGGTAAAGACCAGAAGCAGCACTTAGAAATGTCAAGAGATATAGCCAGCTCATTTAATAATCAGTATGGCGAAACTTTTGTACTGCCTGAGCCTAGAATAGATGAAAACGTAATGACCATACCCGGTACTGACGGGCAAAAGATGAGCAAGTCTTACGGCAATACTATTGATATCTTTTTGGCTGACAAGCCATTAAGAAAACGAGTAATGGCTATCGTAACTGATAGTACTCCACTCGAAGAGCCTAAAGATCCGGATACCTGTAATGTTTTTGCTATCTACAAGCTAGTGGCTACTCCTGAACAAACAGAGGCACTACGCCAAAAATATTTGGGTGGTAATTTTGGCTATGGCCATGCCAAACAAGAGCTATATGAGCTACTGGTAGCTAAATATGAAGAACCAAGAAAAATATTTAACTACTACATGGAAAACCCGGAAGAGCTAGACGCCAAGCTAAAAAAAGGCGAAGAGAAGGCCAGGGAAATAGCCATCAAAGTATTGGCTAGAGTGAGAGAAAAACTAGGTTTTTAAACATAAAAAAAGGCGTTGATTCAGAATCAACGCCTTTTTTTATCACTTTTTTACTTAGCAGTCCAGACTATGTCTCTGCTATTAGCATCTATTTGCAATATTATTCTTGTAGGCTTCGGTAGTAATACAAGCTTGGTTTCCTTGCCAGCATAATCATCCACTTCCACATATACACCCTGCTTAAAATCAATATCGTACCCATCAGCGGTCTTTTTGATTTCTTTCGGTAAATAAGCAATTGGCAATAAAACATCGCTATCCGGACAAAACTCATCATGCACTTCATGCAGCGCATCTTCTAAATAATCACCATAGTTTTCCAGAAAGTCATCTTCCAGGTCATGTAGCTCCTCTTCCAGATCATCGTAGTGCTCACTACTATAATCCAGCTTACTAAGTTCTATTTTCTTTTCTATTAGTGCTACAAGGTCTTTATCTAATTTGCTAATGTCCATTTGCATTGATTTTTTTAAAGGAGCACAAAGCTCCAGAGACTGATTATAAGTTCCAAAAATATCATTTGAAATCTAACAGCGAAGCCTAAAATAATTTTTAAAGACTATCGTATCCTGTAAATTTACTAAGAGACCAAATAAAAATGCTACTACTATGGAACAAGATTTCTTACCCATTCTGGGCACCGATTACATTGAATTTTATGTAGGCAACGCCAAACAATCCGCCATGTATTATCAAACGGCCTTTGGCTATCAGCTCATTGCCTATGCAGGACTAGAAACCGGCCTTAAGGACAGAACCAGTTATGTACTGCAACAAGGTAAAATAAAACTAGTACTCACTTCCTCCTTAAAGCCGGACACGCCTATTTCAGAACACGTAAATAAACATGGTGATGGCGTTAAAGTGCTGGCTCTTTGGGTAGATGATGCCACTGCTTCTTTCGAAGAAACTACTAAACGCGGAGCCTCGCCTGTGCACCCTCCCACTTCTATCTCTGATGAATTCGGCACCATGATTTATTCATCGATCCAAACTTATGGAGAAACAATACATACCTTTATAGAAAGAAAGAATTATACAGGTCCTTTTCTCCCAGGCTTTATTGAAAAAAGCAGCTTAATCAAAATTAAGCCCATAGGCTTAAAGTATGTAGACCACTGCGTAGGTAATGTAGGCTGGGGCGAAATGAATAAGTGGGTGCAATTTTATGAAGAAGTAATGGGCTTTAAGCTACTCATCACTTTTGATGACAAAGATATATCTACTGAATACAGTGCTTTAATGTCTAAAGTGGTTTCTAATGGCAATGGTTATATTAAATTCCCTATTAATGAACCTGCTAAGGGCAAGAAGAAATCTCAAATAGAAGAGTACATAGATTTTTATCATGGAGCCGGTGTACAACACATCGCCATAGCTACAGATGACATCATTCACACCGTTTCCGAACTACGCTCCAGAGGAGTGGAATTCCTGATAGTCCCGGATAATTATTACAATGAACTCACCGAAAGAGTAGGCGAAATTGATGAAGACATTAAACAACTAAAAGATTTAAACATTTTAGTAGATAGAGACGAGGAAGGCTATCTTTTACAGATATTTACTAAGCCAGTACAAGATCGGCCTACAGTGTTTTATGAAATAATACAGCGAAAAGGAGCAAAATCATTTGGCAAAGGTAACTTTAAAGCACTTTTCGAAGCCATTGAAAGAGAACAAGAGTTGCGCGGAAACTTATAAAACATTTATTTTGACCTGCGGTTTTAATAAGACATATAATTAGCCGCTGATTAATATTTAATCGAATAAGATTTATTTAATTCGGCAAGCGTTGAATTATCGAACATAAACACATTAACTAACATACTTACATCCATGAGCGAAGTAAAAGAAAAAGCCCAAAGATGGCTTGACAGCAAAATAGATGAAGAATCTAAAAAACAAATTCAGGATTTATTAAACGATGAAGAGGCCCTTACTGAAGCCTTCTACAAAGACCTGGAATTTGGAACCGGCGGTTTAAGAGGTATTATGGGAATGGGATCTAACCGTATGAATAAATACACAGTGGGTATGGCCACGCAGGGATTAGCCAACTATTTGATCCAAACTTACCCAAATGAACAAATCAAAGCCGCTATTGCTCATGACAGTAGAAATAACAGTCGTTTCTTCGCTGAAACTACTGCCGCAGTATTTTCTGCTAATGGTATAGAAGTTTTCTTGTTTGAAGAACTTAGACCTACTCCTGAACTATCTTTTGCTATCAGACACCTTAACTGTCACACTGGTGTGGTTCTTACGGCTTCTCACAACCCTAAAGAATATAACGGTTACAAGGCATACTGGAATGATGGTGCTCAAATGGTAGCTCCTCATGATAAAAATGTGATAGCTGAAGTAAACAAAATTCACTCTGCTGATGAAGTGAAGTTTGAGGCTAAAGAAGAGCTTATCCATAGCATTGGCGCGGAAATAGATCAATTATACCTAGGTGAAATCAAAGACCTTTCTTTGTCTCCTGAAATTGTTCAAAGTCAGAAAAACTTAAAAATAGTATACTCTCCTATCCACGGGACCGGAGTTACGGTAGTACCACAGTGTTTAAAACAATATGGTTTTGAAAATGTGTACGTGGTAGAAGAGCAATCTGAACCTAATGGTAACTTTCCTACTGTAGTTTACCCTAACCCTGAAGAAGCAGAAGCCCTGAAAATAGCTTTAAGCAAAGCTCGCGAGGTAGATGCCGATTTGGTAATGGCTACTGACCCTGACGCAGATAGAGTAGGTATAGCTGTTAAAAACCTTAAAGGTGAATTCCAATTATTAAACGGAAACCAAACTGGTAGTTTACTTATCTATTACATCCTAAAAAGATGGACTGAGCTAAGCCGCTACAAAGGAGGTGAGTATATTGTAAAAACCATTGTTACTACTGAGCTCATCAAGAAAATAGCTGAGCGATTCAATGTAGATTCTTACGATACACTTACTGGTTTCAAATACATCGCTTCTATTATCAGAGAAAACGAAGGCAAGAGAACTTTCATAGCTGGTGGAGAAGAGAGCTACGGCTACCTGGTAGGAGAATTTGTAAGAGATAAAGACGCTGTAGCCAGCTGTGCTATGATTGCTGAAATGTGTGCTTATGCAGCTTCTGAAGGCAAAACGGTATATGAACTTCTTATAGAAATTTATGAAGAGTGTGGTTTTTATAAAGAAAAGCTTATCTCAATTACTAAAAAAGGAAAACAAGGTGCTGAAGAAATTCAACAAATGATGCTCAACTTCAGAGAAACACCACCTGAATCTTTTGGTGGCTCTAAAGTAGTGAGAGTGGTAGATTACCAAAACAGCACAGATACTGACTTAGTAGCGCTTAAGAAAACCAGCATTGATTATGAAAAATCCAATGTGCTACAATTCTTCACTGAAGATGGGTCTAAAATCAGTGCCAGACCATCAGGAACAGAACCTAAGATCAAGTTTTATATCAGCGTAAACAAGCCTTTGGCTAGCAAAGCTGATTTCGAAAAAACAGAAGCTGAGCTTAACAGTCAGATAGAAAGTATAGAATCTGATTTAATGAGCTTATAAGCTCTCAGAAACAGTATTATAACTATATGGTAGTTTAGATGGACTAAACTACCTATATTTGCAGCCCAATGAGAAAAGTTGCGTTTTACACACTGGGCTGCAAATTAAATTTTTCTGAAACGTCCTCTATATCAAGGATGTTTGAAGAAAAAGGATATAAAAAAGTGGAGTTCACAGATACTCCTGATATTTTTATAATCAACACTTGTTCTGTAACTGAAAATGCAGATAAAAAGTGTAAGAAAATAGTGAGGGAAGCACGTAAAATCTCTCCTAATGCTTATGTAACCATCATCGGTTGCTATGCTCAGTTAAAACCCAAAGAAATTTCAGAGATACCGGGAGTAGATGCTGTATTAGGCGCTGCAGAAAAATTCCGTCTTATAGATTTACTAGATGATTTTGTAAGACCGGAACAGCCTAAGGTGCTTGCTTCTGAAATAGAAACCGCTACTTCTTTCAATAATGCCTTCTCAATTAATGACAGAACCCGTACTTTCCTAAAAGTACAGGATGGCTGTGATTATGGATGCACCTTCTGCACCATACCTATGGCGCGCGGAAAAAGCAGAAGTAACACTATTGAAAATATCATGGCTTCTGCCAATGAAATAGTAGCTTCAGGAGTAAAAGAAATAGTGCTCACCGGAGTTAACACTGGTGACTTCGGTATTAGAAATGGTAAAAGAGAAGATCGCTTTCTAGATCTTGTTATAGCTCTTGATCAGGTTGAAGACTTGGAAAGAGTAAGAATATCATCTATAGAACCCAACCTACTCCATAACGAAATCATTGAGTTTGTCGCTCAATCTGATAAGTTCGTTCCTCATTTTCATATTCCCTTACAATCTGGCTCAGATAAAATTCTCAAACTAATGAGAAGAAGATACCTCAGCCAGCTTTATAAGGACAGAGTAGCCAAAATAAAAGAGCTTATGCCTCATTGCTGTATAGGTGTGGATGTGATAGTTGGTTTCCCTGGAGAAACAGATGAAGACTTTCTGGAAACCTATCAGTTCCTTAATGAGTTAGACATTTCTTACCTTCATGTTTTTACCTATTCTGAGAGAGCCAATACTTTGGCCACCGAAATGAATGAAGTGGTACCAATGAAAGTAAGAAACAAAAGATCTAAAATGCTACGCTCACTATCTGAGAAGAAAAAAAGGCATTTCTACGAGCAAAACATTGGCCGTATAGACACTGTACTTTTTGAAGAAGATATTGAGGATGGCAAAATGCACGGTTTTACTAATAACTATGTGAGAGTAGCTGTAAAGTATGATCCTGTATTAGTAAATGAATTGAAAAGGGTTAAAATCACCTCAATTAATGCTGATGGCTACGCTGAGGTGGAAGAGATAGATCAGGAAGTTCTCGCTCACTAACTCAGTAAATTATACCATCTTTTATTTCCAGCTTTCTGTCTGCCATTTCAGCCAGCTGTTCGTTATGAGTTACGATAACGAAAGTCTGTTCCAATTCATCTCTGAGTTTAAAGAACAGATTGTGTAACTCCATAGCATTTTTTGAATCTAAATTACCACTAGGTTCATCGGCAAAAATAATAGCAGGATCATTTATCAGGGCTCGAGCTACGGCCACACGTTGCTGCTCCCCTCCTGATAGCTCAGAAGGTTTATGATCTTTACGGCTGGCAATACCTAAAATATCAAACAAATACTTGGCTTTCGCCGAAATATCTGATTGTTTTCTTTTACCAATATACGCTGGGAGGCATACATTTTCCAACGCGGTAAATTCAGGTAACAGATTATGAAATTGAAAGATAAATCCAATGTTTTTATTTCTAAAAGCAGCCTTTTCTTTACTGTTCAATCTATTCACTGGCTTATCCCCTATCTCAAGGCTACCAGCATCAGGTTTATCCAGCGTTCCCAAGATATGAAGTAAGGTACTTTTTCCCGCACCAGAAGCACCTACTATAGAAATGACTTCCTTTTTTCTAACATGCAAATCAATCCCTTTCAATACAAATAACTCACCGTAAGTTTTCCTTATGCCTGTCGCTTTTAGCATGTTATATAGATTTATTTTTGGCTCAAACATAATAAATTTAAATAGATGTTAACGATTACAGATATTAAAATATCGATTACTTGAAATATAAAGCCAAATCTCCTACTTTCGTGCAAAAATTTTAGAGCATGAATATCCACGAATATCAAGCGAAAGAAATATTGAAAAGCTACAGCGTAAGGGTACAAACCGGAGTTGTAGTGGACGATCCTTCAAAAGCACAAGAGGCGGCAAAACAACTTAATGCCGAAACCGGAACGGAATGGTTTGTAGTTAAAGCTCAGATACACGCAGGCGGAAGAGGTAAAGGAAAGATACAAGAGACGGGTTCAAATGGTGTGGTTTTGGCAAAATCATTGGACGAAGTACCTGAGAAAGCTAAAAATATATTAGGAGGAACTTTAGTTACTCACCAAACTGGAGAAGAAGGTAAAAAAGTAAGCAAAGTACTTATTGCTGAAGATGTATACTATCCTGGAGCATCTGAACCTAAGGAATACTATCTAAGTATCCTTTTAGACAGATCAAAGAGCTGTAACGTAATTATGGCCTCTACAGAAGGTGGTATGGACATCGAAGACGTGGCAGCAAACACTCCTGAAAAGATTGTAAAAGAATGGATTGACCCTGCTGTTGGACTTCAAGGATTCCAAGCCAGAAAAATTGCCTTCGCTCTTGGCCTTGAAGGTAATGCCTTCAAAGAAATGGTTAAGTTCATCTTTTCTCTATATAAAGCATATGAAGGTTCTGACTCTTCAATGTTTGAGATTAATCCTGTGTTAAAAACATCTGATGACAAAATTTTAGCTGTTGATGCTAAAGTAAATCTAGATGACAACGCCCTTTACAGACACAAAGATCTGTTAGAGCTTAGAGACCTTAGCGAAGAAGATCCTGCTGAAGTAGAAGCTGGTAAATCTGGTTTAAGCTATGTAAAACTAGACGGTAACGTTGGCTGTATGGTAAACGGTGCTGGTTTAGCCATGGCCACTATGGATATCATTAAGCTTTCAGGTGGTGAGCCTGCTAACTTCCTAGATGTAGGTGGTGGTGCTAACGCTGAAACTGTAGAAGCAGGTTTTAGAATTATCTTAAAAGACCCTAATGTAAAGGCTATTCTGATCAATATCTTTGGTGGTATTGTAAGATGTGACCGTGTAGCTAATGGTGTTGTAGAGGCTTATAAGAAAATTGGCAATATCGACATTCCAATTATTGTAAGACTTCAAGGTACTAATGCTGAAGAGGGAGCTAAAATAATTGAAGAATCAGGCTTAAAAGTAGCGTCTGCAATATTACTTAAAGATGCTGCATCAAAAGTTAAAGAGGTTTTATCTTAAATAAAACTGGCGTCCGTAGTTCAACTGGATAGAATACCAGATTTCGGCTCTGGGGGTTGAGGGTTCGAATCCTTCCGGGCGCACTAGCTTCACTTTATAGAGTGAAGCTATTTTTTTAATTACTGTTTTTAGTCCAACAATTTTTTAAAAATAAACATTATTACTAAATTCAGGTTCTAAAAGTACCACTACAATACAACTTATGCGAATAGTTTTACTACTTCTATTTTTGGCATTCTCAGAAAGCTTGGTAGCACAAAGCTTCTATAGATTTAGAAATCAGAGAGATATCATTGCCTCTTTTGGTACTGGAACCACCACTTACTTTGGAGATTTAAAGGATAATGGTGACTATATTGACCCTAAATTGAACATTAACTTAGGCCTTCAATATTTCTTTCACCCAAATATATCTGGCCGTGCAGAGCTAAGCTACTTCAGAATCAGTGGTGATGACCAAGATTCTGACTTTGAAGGAAAAAATCGAAGAAACCTATCTTTCAGATCGGACAATATAGAATTTAATGTAGCAGCAGTAATACATGCTTTCCCTCAAGGAATTAAATTCTACCAAAGGCCCACCATTAATCCTTACGCTTTTGTAGGTATAGGAGCATTATATTTTAATCCTAAAGGACAGGTTCCTGTTACAGATTGGAATGGCAATCCTTTACCTGATGCAGGGAAATATGTAGCCTTACAACCTCTGAACACAGAAGGTGAAAATTACAGCAGAATAGCTATAGTAGTTCCATTTGGAGCTGGTTTCAAATATAAACTCAATCCATTTCTCAACTTAGGTATTGAAGGAGGTTATAGACTTACCTTCACAGACTACCTAGATGATGTAAGCACAGTATATAGAGATCATAATTCATTTGGTGACGATTATCTTGCTCAAGCAATGGCAGATAGAAGGCATGAACTAGATCCTCCTCAATCCCCTCTAGGCCTAGAAGAGAATCACATAAGAGGAAACCCTGATGACAATGATGGTTATTTCATGCTGAGTATAAAACTAGAATATTACCTTCCTCCTACCTTCTTGAGTTCACATAAAAATAAAAGAGGTAAAGGCCGATATAAAAGAGCCAAACGGAGATAAACAGTATCAGAAAAACATTAGTATAAGGCCAATCTTAGATTCACTCAGGTTGGCTTTTTATTGATATGCTTCCAGGGTTAAATCGTCTCTAAATGTCTACTATTAATTAAAAAAGTATATTTCTATGCAGGCTTACTCTAAGTTACATAACTTAATAACTCTTGCCTGTAATATAGGGCCTCCCTTTTAAATAAAAAACACTGAAATACAGTTACTTATCAGTATTAAAGCATAAAATAAAACCCCGAAATTAGCTATATAAAGCTTTTTTCGGGGTTTTTGATTTGTTAAATTGTAGTGCCTAATCACAATTAACACTGCAATATATGAGAGATCAAGAGCTTTTCCAACCGCAAGATTACTTAACTCCAAAATGGTACTTATTCAAGAATAGCACCTTGAGGAAAGTTTATAATACTATTCCTTGGAGTCAACTTTCAGAATGTTTGCCAAAGGAAAATAGAGGCCCAGGCGCACCCCGCTGGTTTTCGGCCCAAGGCATGTTTGGTCTAATGTTTCTAAAATCTTATTTAAACCTGAGTGACGAGAAGTTAATAGAACGATTTAATACTGACTGGAGCCTTCAGCTTTTTTGCAATAAATTGTTGGATGATAACCAAAGAATTAAGGATAAGGCCATTTTAAGTAGAATCAGGACGTATATGGCTGATAATACTGATTGGCAACAACTTCAGGAAGTACTCATTCATCATTGGAAAAGAGATATGAATAATACGCATGTTCTCTTAATGGATGCCACTTGCTATGAAAGTTATATTCGTTTTCCTACCGATGTAAAACTACTTTGGGAAAGCTGTCAATGGGTGTTTGAAAAACAGCTTTACAGATGGAGTAAAATATTAGGTGTAAAACGGCCTCGCTCCAAATATATAGATCAAAAACGCAAGCAGATGTCTTACGATCGTAGTCGAAAAAAGACATACAAAGCTGGACGCAAGCGTAAAAAGGCATTGATATATCTACTGTCCAAAGGGCTTGGACAGCTGCAGTACTTACTCAATGAAAACCCACAAATACAGCTTCACTTTCAAGAGCGAGCATACCTAAAAACAATACAGAAGGTACTTGGGCAACAGCAATTCTTGCAGCATCATCCAGCTAAAGAATTGAAAAACAGGATAGTATCGCTTCCCAGACCTTATGTCAGGCCTATCGTAAGAGGCAAAGAAACTAAAAGGGTTGAGTTTGGAATGAAAGCCCACATGCTTCAGGTTGACGACATCTGCTTTATTGATGCCATGGAGTTCAGGGCATTCAATGAAAGTACCAGACTAAAAATAAGTAGTTTAAAACATAGATCGATATTTGGCTCCCTTCATCAGCTGGGGGCAGATCGCATTTATGCCACTAATGCCAACAGAAAGTATTTAACAGTAAGGAAAGTGTTCACTTGCTTTCCAAAGAAAGGCCCCAAGATAAACAAACCTGAGGAAAGCAAACTCAGAAGCCTCATCTCTAACCAGAGAGCAACCGTGATGGAGGGAAGTTTTGGTACCCATAAAACGGCTTACGGCCTGAATAAAATCAAGGTTAAGGGAGAAAAACGAGAAATGATACATGTATTCTTTGCCGTTATGATGGCCAATGCTGTTAAGATGAGCAAAAAGAAATCAGAAAACATACCACTACTTCAGGCCGCCTAAACCTAAATCAGAAAAGCCTTAGGGATCGGTGTGTCTATACTATTCTAAATCGATATTCCTTCAGATTTATTAATAAAACCACTCACGATTTTGCACTTTTCGAAGACGCTAAAGCGGAAGGTGTTCAGATTTATAACAAAAAAAGCTGGACTTAATCAGTCCAGCTTTTATATCTTGTTTTGATTTATGTAATTATCAAGGGAGGCCTAATATAGTTACACTTCCTCTTAAGTCTAAATCTGTCATTTAACCGTATGTAGCCTTTCTTCAAAAGAAAATAGCCGCAATTCTAATCTCAAAGAACTAGCCCTTACGGGAAGGCCAATACTATTTTCCTAAGATTACATAACACATTCAATACAAGCAGTACAATCCATTACATCCGCTCATAAAAAAGCCCTTTCGTTAATTTCGAAAAGGCTTTTAATGATATATTTTTTAATTTCAAGAGTTATCCCTTATCCCACTTTCTGAGCTAGCTGTTTATCCAATATTTGATATTCAGAGCTCATACTCTTATATTCAGGAACAATTTCCTTCATTAGGCCTACAATCTTGTATCTATCCGCAGAGGCAACCGATAATTGCTTAAGTTGGTCAAGACTATTATTTATTCTATCAAAATCATATTCTAACACCTTTGCAATCATGATCTTTTCATGATGAGTAGGCACAGTATTCTCCTTACTAGCTAATAGCTCTTCATACAGTTTCTCTCCTTGCCTTAGACCAGTAAATACAATTTCGATATCCTTATCTAACTCCAGGCCAGATAAGCGGATCATCTTCTTAGCAAGGTCTACAATCTTTACAGACTGTCCCATATCAAAAATAAAGATCTCACCACCATTACCCATTGCACCGGCTTCCAGCACTAGCTGACAGGCCTCTGTTATGGTCATAAAGTACCTTGTAATCTCAGGGTGTGTTACCGTTACAGGTCCCCCATCACTAATTTGCTTTTGAAAAAATGGAATCACAGAGCCGTTAGACCCAAGCACATTACCAAATCTGGTAGTTACAAAAGAAGTTTTATTAGACCCTGTCTGCCTCAGCTTCTTATTTAAAGCTCGCACATAGATTTCAGCAATCCTCTTTGAGCATCCCATCACATTAGTTGGATTTACTGCTTTGTCAGTAGAAACCATCACAAATTTCTCAACTCCAAACTCAACTGCTAAATTGGCTATGTTTCTGGTTCCTATAATATTACAAAGGACTGCTTCAGACGGATTGCGCTCCATCATAGGCACATGCTTATAAGCTGCGGCATGAAATATTATTTCAGGTTTGTTTTCTTCAAAAATTTCACTTATCCGCTTATGATTGGTAACGTCTGCTACATAAAACTTAAACCTGGCATCCCGCTCAGAGCTGGTCATCTCTCGTTCTACTTCATATAACGCAGACTCCGCCTGATCAATTAGCACTAGTAATTCAGGATCAAAATGTGCGACTTGCCTTACAAGCTCACTACCAATAGAACCTGCAGCACCTGTAATGCAAACTCTCTTCCCTTTCAATTGATCCAATACTTGTCTATTATTCAGTTCAATAGACTCTCTGCCCAAGAGATCCTCTATATTAACTTGTTTTATCTGATTTAAGCTAAGCTCACCCTTCACCCAATCATCTACCTCCGGAATAGTTCTGACCCTCACATTCAAGGCTAAACAGACATCTACCACCTCATTTTTCCTATCAAGAGATAAATTAGTAGCTGCAATGATTAATTCTTTTATATCTAGGGATTTAATAATAGATGAGAGATCAGTTGCTCCGTCATATATCTGAGTTCCATTGATAACCTTTCCCACTTTGGTTAAATCATCCTCAATAAAAGCTACCACACGATAATTTGGCTCAACACTGTTATCTAACACCTGCTTAGTAATCATACCTAGCTGACCCGCTCCGAAGATTGCTACACGCATTTTATCAGCTTTACGAGGACTTCTATAGTATGAGAATATATTTTTTATGAGCAGTCTGTATTGTAATAAGAATACAAAGGATGCCAAAAATGAAATAAGAATAACCGAATATGGAAATAGGTTACTCCCAATAGACATGAAATAACCAACGTTCACCAAGGAACTGATAACATGAGTAGCAACAAGTGTTACAAGCACTCTAAACCCATCATGCATACCAGTATATCTTACAATACCAGCATAACTTTTAGTTGTTAGCAACGCAATAAGACAAGCCAGCATATTAATGAGTATACCCAAAGCGAAATTAAATTCACTCAGTTCACTAAACTCAAAATTAAACCTTAGTAAATAGCCAAGAAATGTAGAAAATCCAACTATAACCACATCCAAGAGAATGATTATCCATCTTGGAAGGATTCTTAATTGTATAAAAAATCTAGTTATCACATTATTTCTTTTTTCGAGAAGAGATAATCTTCTTAAGCCCTAACGCTCCACCAGCCATTAATAATAACTCTATTCCTCCTATGGGAACAGGTGCAGGTGGATTGGGTGGTGGCACTCCACCTCCCTGTGCAAATACCACACAAGGATATATGGCAATCAGCAGAAACAATACGCCTATTTTAAAAAATTGATTCACAGTACTTAAGTTTAAAGTTTAATTATCCTTTGTATTGTACTTGTACTATTATCGGATATATTTAACAAATATACACCACTAGGTAATGAATTAACATTCAATTTAACGAAATTGTTAGTAATTTCCTTCGCATCAACAACACGCCCTTTGGAATCAATTAATTGGAGTTTAGCGTTAGAATAGTCGATTATTCCCTCATCTATATGTACATTTAACTCTTCACTATCAATTAATGGATTAGGATAAATTCTAATACCTTGATTTACATAATCATCAATTCCTGTAATGATATATTCATAGGTAGTACTTCCATTACAAACGTCTAATGTATATATACCTGCTTGCTCCGGATAAATGAAATCGTCTTCGGATATCAATTGACCATTAAAATACCATTTATTACCACCTTCCTGACTAGACTCCAAATTTCCTTCTGATAAAGAAATTACCGGAGGCTCCGCTTTTGGCAAAAGGAAAAACCTATTACCTGTAGATTTACTATTTTCATCAATACTAAATGAATACACACTTTGATCTGCAACTTCTTCCATATGATTTAAATAGCTATCATAGAGCTGAAAACTATAATTATCAAAGAATACTCCCAAATCATTAAACCTAATATTATAAGTTCCCTGAGGAGCATCCTTAATGTTTATTTTCAATGAATCAGAACAGCTTAACGCAGAAAATATATTAATTGCCATCTGTCTACCATCTCCATCTACGGTTGACAAATCAAATATCTGATTATTCATTTTTATGGCATCATACGCATTATCGAATACATTAGTAGCTCCTTCTTTAAAACCGAAGTAAGCATAGTCTTGCTTGCCTTCTACATCTATTAGAACAATTTCTAATGATTCAATAGCATCTTTTTCGGCTTCACGGTAAAATGCCGCTGTACTATTCGATTTTGCCTTTTCATTAATGGATAACTGAGGAGATGCACCTGAGGCTTGTACCCAAAAAGATTGTCCTTTAGCAATTCGACCTGAGATTATATTCCCTTCTGTACCATTCCAATATCTGTAAATCTCATCTTCATTATCTGTCAGATAAATGCTCCCATCAATATTTGTTTTAGTCCAACCTTCAGTGCTCCCCCAAAAGATAGGTGAAGGGTATGGATTAGCCACTAAGTTCCATCCATCTGCATCATTTTCAGGAGAACTTACAGTATAGGAAACAGGTAAATTTATAGCTCCTTGATTCAAAACACCGGTTAAGCTTATTGTTTTTGATGTATTACTACTAAAAATATAAGCCGAATATCCTCTTCCTACATCTAATGTCCCAGAAGTTTTTCTTACCCACCCGTTAGCAGATTCACCACTCACCGTCTCATCATAGTAGAACAATGAACCATTAACTACTCTAATATCAGCACTTAAATCAGCAACTGTAGCTCCAGCTACAGAAGATCCAATATACCTATATATATCTCCACTTGCATTTGAGCTAATAAACCTTTGAACGGTAACATTCCCAGAAACTAATGAACCTGAAGGTATCTCACTTACCCACGCATCTCCTGATCCATTGTCGGCTGTAGACAATAAAGTTAAGTTACCACCAGATGCCAGTGTAGCTACACTGGTATTGGTGAAATTTACTCTTCCTCTTACATTTAGTGCACTAGTTAAACTCACCGTGCCAGAACTTTTATCAATAGTTAAGTTATTCAAAGTGGAATTAGCAAATGAAGCCGTTTGACCATTTGTTCCGGTCATAACTATTGTGCCAGAGTTAGCATTAAGTGTACCCCCTGGCTCTACCAATATATTAGCCGCAAAATTGACATTAGTATTAGGCATAGATAATATTCCATTTTCAGAAACAGTAATATTTCTAAAAGTAGGAGTTGAATTAGCCGTAATGGTAGTATTACCACCAAACAAAACTGTACCAGAATAATTAGCTAATGAACCATTATTTCGCACCCAATTTCCCTGAATATTTAAAGTATTGGCTCCGATATTGAAAACTCCTGAGCCAAGTGTGGTAGTTCCGTTAACCTGAAGGCTTTGAGAAAGGGTAACAGTCTCAGCGGCTAAGATCGTTAAATCACCTAAATCATCTACATTAAGAGAGCTTGGCAATTCTGCACCTGTAGTTTGCGAAGCTCCTTCGTAAACAACATTGTAGGTACTTGGTGAAACAACCTCAGGAGAATTTCCAATTAACGCACCTGTTGCATTCTTAATTAAATCAGTACCATTACTAAAAGCAAGTGTCCCATTTGTATTATTAAAAGTACCCTGATTTAAAAGTAAAGAATCAACAACATTAAGAGTGCCTACCAGATCCACCTCTCCCTCTACCCTATTAATCGTTAACTTACGTAAATTATTACCACTAGTATTGAAAGCAAGTGATCCAAACGCATCCGAACCAGTTATATCTAATTCGCTAGCACTGTTTGAATAAAGCAAACCACTTACATTGCTTAACGTTCCATTTAAATGTAAAATCTGATTATCAAATATCAGATCACCATTTGATAAAGTTAATGCACCATTAATCGTTACTTCTCTATCAAATGTAACAGATCCTCCAGATCTATTTAGCGTGAAATTGTTGAAATTGGCGGCACCTTCAAAAGGGAAGGTATCATCTGCATTATTACCATTCAACACTATGTTGGAGTTTAACGAAACGGCTATACGCCCTGCTCCTGATATACCATCATCTAATGTCAATGTATTATTCCCCACAGATAAATTACCTGATTGAAGATTTAAAGCATTACCTACAGTAAGGTTTGAAACCATAGTAACCCCACTACTATTGTTTATTGTAAGGTTAACCCCTGAAGAAGTAGGATGACCAGCTCCTATAAATTGAGCAGACGTTCCATTATAAGCAATGGTAGAGCCAGATTGAAATGCTCTTACTCCGCTAACCCTTATATTTCCTGCTGATGTTCCTGTTTGAATAGCTCCGTTAGCAGCGGTAGAACCAACCCTCAGCTCACTTCCTGTTTCCAATAAAAAATCATTACCTCTAAGATAACTATTAACAGGGATTTCTAAACTGCTACTAGAAATGGTATAATTGAAACCTGGAAAACCTTGTTCACCTGTAAAAATTTGCTCTACACCACTGAAAGCAAACTCATATAGTCCCGATCCTCCATTACTAATAAATGGAGATGATATTAGTGAAAAATCTCCGTCTAAATCAATGCTTATAGATCCAGGTCCTTCATAGGTCAAATTGACAGATCCACCAGAAACAGTTAAATTTCCTCCAATATTTAAACTTGATGTTCCATCATAAACAAAAGTTAAGTCAACATTATTTATAAAGCTTACGTCGCCTGTTACATTTAAAGATACAATGGCTGAAGAGTTAATACCAAAATTAGAATTATCAATAATAAAATCACCTCCAACATTTAATGTATAATCGTTGAGCGAGGTCAGGTAAACATAATTTCCCGTAAGATTTTGAAATAATAAGTCTCCATTTACATCCGTCAAAGCTCCTTGAAGGTCAATGTATTCAGTTAAATTTGGCGTATCCCACGTAAAGTTACCAAAAGCCTGACTTAAGCCCGTAGGAGCTGCTGTATTAGTAGTATACCCTGAAATGACACAAGTCGATTGAACATTCCAGCTAGCTGAAGGGATAACACCACTAGTTGTTGTAAATTCATGATTATATATCGAACCTGCTTCAAAGATCATACTAGTTGATGAAGCATTATTAATCGTACCTGAATTATTTACTATCCCATATACTCGTATAAAAGCAACTCTTGGAGGAGGTGGACTAACAATACGTTGAATATTTAAAATTGCACCTGAACTGATTTCAAGAATTCCACCACTATTAACCGTCAGATCATCACCCGTACCCGCTCCAACAGTAAAAGTAATGCCAGAATTTATTATTAATTCACCTCCATCATTAATAATCATCTGATCTGCTGACACGTTAGAATTGGCAGCTACAGAATGGCCATTATTAATAATTATACCAGATGAATTTGCTGCAGTAGGCACAACTCCTCCAACCCAAGTACTTGGGTCATTCCAATTCCCACTTTGTGCAGATTGAATAGTCTGAGCACTTAGCCCAAAATTGACGCTTATATATAAAACTAATAGTAAAAATAACCTCATGAGTAATTTGTTAAAACCTTACAACCAATATCTCGCAACAAATATAATTATAATAACATTGATATAGATACCTATAGGCTAACTGAAGTAACCTAAAAACATTCTTTTATTAACTCAATAGTACGTGATAAATCAGCATCTGTAGTGTTAGTTCCTGATGGCAAACAAAGACCAATTTCAAATAATTTCTCCGAAACGCCGTTCAAATAGGCACGTGATCCTTCAAAAACAGGCTGCATGTGCATTGGTTTCCACAGTGGTCTTGACTCAATATTATTTTTTTCAAGCAATATTCTTACATCATCTTTCACCTTTGCACCATTAGTGCCATCAACCAAAATAGTGGTCAACCATCTATTTGAAAAGCATTTATCAAACTCTTCTAAAAATTGAATATTATCAATATCAGATAACTCATTTTTGTAATATTCAAATATTTCTCGTTTCCTGTTAACACGCTGCTCTAATACCTCCATTTGCCCTCGTCCTATACCTGCACTGATATTACTAAGTCTGTAATTATATCCTATAGAGCTATGTTCATAATGAGGAGCATTATCTCGAGCCTGAGTAGCTAAAAACTTAGCTTTATCAATATATTCCTTATTATTAGAAAGCAGTGCTCCTCCCCCTGAAGTGGTAATGATTTTGTTTCCATTAAAAGACAAAATACTCAAGTCTCCAAAGGAGCCCAACTTTTTCCCATCATAAGAGGCTCCTAGCCCTTCGGCAGCATCCTCTATGACAGGAATATCAAACTCCCTCGCCACCTTCATAATCAAATCCATTTTAGCTGGCATACCATATAAATGGACTACAATAATTGCCTTCGGCTTTTTTCCTGACTTTATCCTATCTTCAATACCTTCTTTTAGCAACTCAGGATCCATATTCCATGTATCTTCTTCAGAATCTACAAATACAGGATGTGCCCCTTGATAAACTATTGGGTTACAAGTACCTGCAAAGGTAAATGAACTACACATCACTTCATCACCAGCTTTAACTCCAAGTAATATTAATGCCACATGTATAGCAGCTGTACCAGAACTAAGGGCAGCGGCATGCTCTCTACCGGTGTAAGAAGCTAAATCATTTTCAAAGGCCGCAATATTAGGCCCGACCGGAGATATCCAGTTGGCATCAAACGCTTCTTGAATATATTTTAATTCTGTTCCACCCATATGCGGCGATGATAAATAAACTCTTTCCATGATTTACGAAGTATAAATAGATTAAGATTTCTGTTTTGTAATATTCTCCTGATAAAAAATTGCAGGTATTAATAATAGCATTAATAGCGGGTTAACTACCAGCCTGTGAAGGTACGAAACTAGGGGACCATTATAAGAAGTTTGAGACTTTATAATAAGATATGGCGATAGTATAAAAATAACTCCTACTAACTGTACATAAAATGCAAAAACCACATATTTCCTCTTTAAAAAAAGAGCGTATATTATGGCTATCATTAATAAGTCATTTAATATAAACCTAATAGATTTAGTCAATACAAATGACCAATAATGATCCTCTATGTAAGCGCCTATAATTTGATCAAGATTCTTTTGAAATAGATAAACTAAAAGTAATCCCGTAGAAGCCAATACTAAGACTATGTATTGAGATGGTCTGAAGTTAAGATTCTTCACTTGGTATTTTATATAATTTCACAACCCACCAGAACCACATTAAGAACACTATAATGTAAAGAAATGCCGTAAATAAATATTTATGAGCAAAATACATCATTTCGGGGAAGTCTTGTGCTACCCAAAAAAGTAATATTATACGTATAAGGTTAAATAAGTGAATACTAACCAAACCTAATGGTATAAACCATAAAAGCTTTCTTATTGGTTTACCATATGATAATAGAAATACAAGAAATACTATCATTACATTGAGTCCATTGCACCCTTCATAAACTGAAAGTATGTTATAGCCATTTAAACTCAAAAACACAGAAGGCTTCTCCTGATTATCTGATGCTTCCACACCATTGTCAAAAACAGACATTACGCCAGACACCTGATTGGTAACAATTACTGTAATTGGGTCTGGTGAGGGTGAGTAGGTATCAATATAAAAACCGTATAATAAGTTTAGCCCCAGATATAACACTAGAAACTTTACTATAAATAGTATAGCTGGCTTAAACTCAGAGATATTCATTTTTGAATGGGTTTAGCAGGAACCCCTACCACTGTAATTTTCGAAGGTACGTTTTTAGTTACTGTTGCACCTGATCCTACTTTAGCTTTTCGCCCAACCATTATACCATTGAGTATATTAGCTCCGGATCCTACCAAAACAGCCTCATCTAATGTAACCTGACCGGAGATATTAGCTCCTGGCATGATAGAACAGAAAGAACCTATTTGGCAATCATGCCCAATAGTTACATTTAAATTCAACAAAACATGATCTCCTATTTCAATATTGGTAGTAAGTATAGCCCCAGCACCAACTACAGAACCTTTGCCCACTTCAATGTTATCATCCGCTAAAATAGCTCTGGGGTGTATGAGGGTGGCATAATCAATGAAATCATTCTCAATATGAGTTTCCAAACCTTTCTTAACAGAAGGATTACCTATAGCAATAATAAGAGAAAGAGGCTCCCTCCAACTATTAAGTTCATTAATTCCTCCTAAAACATTGGGTGCGCTATCATCAAAAAAACCAATAAAATCCCAAGTTGCTTTTTCAGAATTAATGGCATTTATGATGGTAAGCACTTCTCTTCCTAACCCACCAGCTCCATATATAGCTATTTTTTTCATCGCTCAGAGTTATACTTTATAATTCTAGCGGGGTTTCCCACCACTACAGCGTAGTCTGGCACATCTTCAATAACAACACTTCCAGCTCCAATGGTCACCCATTTTCCTACCTTGGTATTTGGTATAATTACGGAACCACTACCTACCAAGGTACCTTCGCCAATAGATATACCTCCACATAAAGTGGATTTAGGAGCTATGTGAACGAAATCACTCACATGGCAATCATGATCTACAGATGCTGCAGTATTAATAATAACATGTTTCCCAATTTTGGTATATGGATTAATTACTGCCCCGGCCATAACCACGGTTCCTTCTCCTATTTCAACGGTTTCAGAAACAACAGCTTTGGGGTGAATTACTTGTCCATATGTAGCTTCTATTTGTTCAGTAACCTTCTTCCTTATTCGGTTATTACCAATACTTATCAAAGACTTTTCATTGCCAGATTTATACGCCTCAGTATTCCCTAAAACAGGAATATCCATAAGGGAAGTTTTTTGCGGGTCATCATCATAAAAACCAGACACATTACCCCCATTAAGCTGAATCATTTCAGTAATTACCTTAGCATGGCCACTGGCACCAAATAAAAACATCAATTATTACCTTTAAATTTTTCGATTGTCACTTGCCCTTCAGCAGAAATACCCTCTGCTTTAAAGACCTTGAAGACAGTCAAAAATAAGACTTTTATATCTAACCAAAACGATTGATGCTCTACATACCATACATCATAAGCAAATTTCTGTTGCCAACTTATGGCATTGCGCCCGTTGACCTGTGCCCAACCAGTAATACCCGGTTTTACATCATGTCGTCTGATTTGAGCCTCATCATATAACTCAAGATACTCCACCAATAATGGACGAGGACCGACAAATGACATATCGCCTTTAATTACATTGATAAGCTGAGGAATTTCATCTAATGAGGTTTTCCTTACAAAACTGCCCACAGCCGTAAGACGATCTTTATCTGGCAGCAAGTTACCATCTGTATCTCGCTCATCAGTCATAGTTTTGAACTTAATGACTTTAAAAATCCGATTTTTATAACCTGGTCTTGCTTGCGTAAAAAAAGCGTCTCCTTTATTTGCCACAATTAAAAGCAGCGTCACTATCGCGAAGACAGGAAACAAACAAATAAATGCTATTAAAGCTACGAGCCGATCAGCTAATGGTTTTAGGAATTGCTTATACATGAAGTAGTTCTTTATACTCTTTAATTAAACAGCTCCAAACAAATTGCTGATCATAATTTTCATGAACATTTTTTAAGGCAACTCCCGCCATTTCAGTTCTTTTCCTTTCATCATCTCTAAGTAATTGCATTGCCTTGTATAATGGCGGCACTTGCTTTGTAGGTATGAGTAATCCTGATTCTTCATGATTTATTATCTCATTACACCCATTAATATCAGAAGCGATTGTTGGCACTCCCATAGCAGAGGCTTGCAAAACCACATTAGGGAATCCTTCCCTATAACTAGGAAAAACAAAAACATCTGTAAATGCTAAAAATGGTCTTACGTCTGATTGAAAACCGGGAGCAATAATATTTTTATTGTTGGCAATAGCATCCATGGTTTCTTTCGATAGCGGATCCAGCTCTTCTAAAGGCCCCACCAACACAAGATAAGATGATTCATCATTTAATTGTATAAATGCCTTAACCAATTCATTTATCCCTTTATCTCCAACAATTCTTCCTATAAATAAATAAACAAAGGCTTCATTTGGAATATTTAGTTCACTCTTCCACCGTTCTCCTTTATCGATAATTTCTAAAGACTTATTAAAGACGTTTAAATCAATTCCATTGGTACTTCCCTTCCCTATTACTTTCAACTTATCCTTATTTATAGACAAGTTATTCAAAATATATTCCTGAAGCTTATATGAATTAGGATAAACCTTCGAAGCACATGCATAAGTAATTGCTTCAGTGAATTTCAAAATACTTCTTTTACCCCCAGTTGCTTCCATTAACGGCAAACCTGCAACAGTATGTAATCGGTGCTTGATTCCTGCGATTTTTGCTGCCATCATGCCTAACAACCCTGCCTTAGGAGTATGACTATGTACAATATCCGGAGCCTCTTCTTTAATAACCTTAACCAGCATACGAAGACATTTCAAGTCTTGAAATGGCGTAATTGCACGTGTAAACGGAATTATGATATGACTTACACCCTCCCTTTCCTTCACTTCTGCTACCTCCACTCCATCCGCACTAGTAGTTATTACTTCAAAGCCATTTTCTCTCATAAACTTGAGTTGACCTTTAAGAAGAATGTTAAGAGAAATAGGAACGGTAGTAATTCTAAGTAACTTGTTAGCCATGTTGATTATTCAAAATTGTAGCCATTTCTCCCATACTTTTGCTATTCATACCATACTCCTTATGCAAAAACTGATAGTGATTAACAATTTCAACTAGTCCATTGATATTTTCTTGAGTATAGTTTCCAAAATTATGGGGGTGCCACCATAAATGATAGACCTCATTATTTTTAGCTGCCAAGGTCATCTCCTTTTTGATTTTCTTTATTTTTAAATCATTCAAAAAGAGCTCCTTAGGGTTATAAGGTCTCAATAAACGACTTGCGGGTAATAACCATACCCCCTCCTCTTTTTTAATTTGACTCAGTGAAAATGAAGTTTTACCTCCTATTGAAAAATAAGCATCTGCTCCTCTATTTAACCTTTTCCACTTGGATTCCGATTGAGTACTATCAATTTGCCACCACCAATCCAAAGGGTTTACTCTAACTATCTCAATTCCAGCTCTTTTGCAAGCTTTTAGATACTCTGCATTATATTGGTTTCGAGGAAACACTAAAGACTTAGGTATAACATCAAATTTTTGAGCCGCCCCATCTGCTGCTTTTAGATCTGAATAAAACTGCTCGGCTGTTTGTCCATCTTCATTACAATAATAATGAGAAAATGAATGGGTACTTATCTCTTGACCTCTAGAGGCTTTAACCAAGTCTAAAAGAGAGTGAGCAAAATGAAATGGATCTTCTTCTTCTGTATCACCTACCCAATTATTTTTCAGGTAATTATACGCTGAGATAGAACTATCATTATAAGTTGGTTCCACTTCAGGCAGATTCGCTAACAATTCCTTTTTCTCCTTAAAAAAGAGAAAACCTACTGTGGCCCAGGTTACACTTATTCCTGAACTTTCAAAAAGGGTGAGTAGAGTTGGAATGCATTTCCTTGTATTCTCAAAATATTGTTTTTTAGAATCATTTAAGGTCCATTTTTCAGAACCTCCCCAGTGCAATTCAAAATCCAAAGAAATTACTAAAGTTCCACCCTTCATTGTTGCAGCGCCTCCTGTTGTTGAGTTATCAGTTGTTTTCTTTTCCAATTAGCATATCTTCTTTTATAATCCTTCATTTTCTTTTCATCCATCAGCTTAATGATCACAAAAAGAAAAAGCATCATTACCTGGCTTTTCTGCCTGATTGCTATGCCCAGATTACCTGAGATTTGGGCCAGCGCTATGGATACAGTTATAAAACTGAGAAAAGCTGTTTTCACAAGAAAATCTCCTTTTATTAAAAAGGTCAAGCCTCCTTGAGTAAGAAATATTACAGCAATATATAGCAAAAAGACATTCTCAAACGAAACAATTAACCCCAACATACCAGGAGCATCAAAAAACAATGGTCTGAAAAGAAAAGTAAACACCTGTAGCGGTAGACTGTAATTGGTTATATCAACTCCTGAAGTAGCTTTTTGAAGCTCAGTAGCTCTATGTGTCAGATCAAGACCTTGCGTTAACTCTTCTCCTTGCTCTATCCCTACCATACTTAGAACATCCTGATAAATAAAAGCAAAAGCTGCCACTGCTATGGCAATCATTAATATTTTCAAACCTAAACCAACCCCTTTATTACTAAAAGTAAAGCCTATAATGGCTGAGATAAGAACCACCAACATAATATGGGGTCTAATATGGTAAGTAAGTGCTCCTCCTAATACAATATATAGCATTCTACTTTTTATATTTCCTAAGCCATAAAACATAAGTCCTATACCTAAAAAAATAAATGAACCTTTCCCAAATGATCCTGACCAAAAATGAAGATTAGGCAACAAAAACACTAATACAAGCAAATCATACCCGAAAATTTCATTTCGAAATGAAATCTGCTCTCTGAAAAATTTATAAAAATAAATAAAGCCTATCCAGCCAAAGAAAGCAAATAAAGCCATAATAGCTTCATAGCTAAAGCCCAAATAGTTTATGAATGGATAACCTGTCCATTCTATAAAAGTAGTACTTGTACCATAGAAATCTGACCAATTTGGGCCTCTAAAATAAGTTATTACCTTCTGATAATAATAGTTGGAATCTGAGGGATTGAGAACTGCATATAAATAGTAAACAAAAGACAAAAAAAGGTGATAGAAGAATAAACGATTTAAAATCAATCGATCTCTTTCATTTCCTCTAACGGGAGGATACACCTTATTGATTATCAGTTGAGATAAAAAATATGAAATGAATATAATTAGTATACCGTAAAGCAATCTTCTACCTATTTCCCTAAAATACTTCTAAGTCACCTAACACCGGGCTCCATAGCTTATATTGTTCAAAATCAGTCACTTCTCCATTTAAAGGTCTAACGGTAACATCTGGACCATTACCTAACACCTTATTAATTAGAGAAGGCAATTTATAAGAACTAAATGCATCTATTGATATGTAATCAAAATTACAATTTTTATATATCGTCTGAATTATACTTTCAACCTCTTTAGAAGAGCCAAAAGCTTCACAAATACGTAATTCAATTCCAAAACCTCCTTGTTTAAGCCGAAATATCACTAATGCTTCTTCACTGCCTAAGCCTCCATATTTAATTAATGGGATATCCACATATCTCCAATGTAAATATGCTTTCGAATAATTACTTTTCCAGCCTTTAGAAGATTTAGAAACTGATAACTCATATTGATCAATCGACTTTGCTATATCAAACTTTTTATCTTTAACGGGGATAAAATCGGTCACTGCTCCTCCAAACAATTTATTTTTGACTATGTTAATGGGCCTTTTAAAGCCTAGTCTCACGGGCAATTTACCCACCTCTTTCCAGCCCATTTTCAAGTACCCCGGCTTGCTCTTGCTATTCGGAGTATTGAAAACAAAATCTACTCCCTGTTGCTTACAATCATCTAGCAAGCCTAAAGTTAACTTTTTAAATATTCCTTTTCCTTGATGTTCTGGATGAGTGGCTGTATCTACCGCTCTAATTGCTTTATAAATCTTTTCGCCATTTTTCCACTGCCAATTCATAAATGCTCTTACACCAATAATTTTTCCATCTTCTATTGCAAGCAATACTGGGGACTTACCAAACGGATTATTTATATGCTTCCATGTCCAATACTCCACTGACTTCGGCATTAAAGACTCTCCTAGGCTTAATTTCAATAAACTGACAACCTCTTCAATATCTTCTTTAATAGCCTTCCTAATTTCCATTAGACTCTTCTTTATAAATTTGCTCCAACCGACTTACCATATTATTCAGGCTGAAATGATCAATAACTCTTTGCCTGGCATTTTTACCTAACTTTTCAATTTGCGACGTATTAATGTCTTTTAATGAATTTGATAATTGGCTCCAATTATCAACGCTTACCATCACACCTGATTCATCGGCTTCAATTACTTCTTTTATGCCACCTGCATCAGTAGTCAATACTGCACATTCCATACTCATTGCTTCTAACAATGCAATTGGTAACCCCTCAAAAACAGATGTCATCATAAAAATATCCATAATCGAAAACCAATCACGAGTATTAATCTGAAGCCCTGGCATTAGGATTCTATCTTCCAACCCCAATCTCTTTCTTTCCTCTAGAAGCTCATCTTTTAAAGGGCCATCTCCCACTATAACTCCGTATAAATTAGGATTGGACTTTGCCGCCTCACTAAAAACTTCCATCCATTCTTTCAAACGTTTTTGAAATCTAAAAACAGCCACTGTTCCTACTACTAATGCTGATTCCGGGATCCCGTGCTCTTGCCTAAAAGACTTTTGTACTTCTATTGGTAAGCGCTTGAATTTATCAGTATTTACTCCATTAAGTAGAGTCTCTATTTTAGTTCTCTCTCCTATATTTTTAAGTATAGATTCATGCACATCACCAGAAACCGCCAAAACTTTATTTTGCCAAGGAAAGGTGATTTTATTTAATGCAAAAGTAATTTTGTGATATCTCTCCTGCTTATTATGCTCAGTATAAATAACAGGTATTCCATTAAGCTTATTTACTAGCCTAGAAAGAAAACCAGCCCAAGGCAAATGAGCATGGATAAGCTGAATTCCATTCTGTTTTACATATTGAACCAATTCGCTCCTTTTTGCTATAAGCTTAATATTATTGCTGGCATTAAAGCATGTAATCGCTCCACCTTCTCGCTCAATGCTCTCCACCATTTGATCTTTCCAAGGAAGAAAATATATATAATGAAATTCGAATTGATTTTTATTATGTAAAGCCAAAGTCTCTGGTAAAAGCATTTCAGCTCCGCCTCTACCTAAAGACTTAATAACATGCAGCACCTTGATTTTCATGGTTCGAAGATAATAAAAGCTAATGGCTAAGCCTCAAATATTGTTCTCACTATTTTTTTAAATACTCAATTAGACCTTTGGTAAACATTTCAGCTCCTCTTGAATTTAAATGATCGGCATTCAAAAAATATGTGTCTGGATATGAATCGTTACTTTTATCGTAAATTATTGCTTTTTTTCCATAATAAAACTTCAACTGCTCATAAACCTTATCAATATCATGTGGTATTTGATTCCTATAGTTAGTATCTAAGGGATTACTTACCATGATCAATTTCACATTATTCTCCAAAGTAAAATTAACTATTGAATCGAGGTAGTTTAACATTATTGTAGAAGTTTCATAACTGCTCCCATTTTCATAATAAAAATGCCGATTTGCAGCAATTTTCCAATCATTCACTTTATTCTTATTTGAATTAGAATATTTACCTATATATTGAACATGATCGGTTTTAGGGTAAAAACCTATTTGATGAAACAACGTTTGGTAGTATAAATTATAATCAATTTTCACGCAGCAATCAATATCATTGTAACGTTGCATTGTATAACTTCTTCTAAACATTTCCGGCGCCCAATTCCTATCTGAAAATTTCAAATCATAAAACAATGAAATGTTATGGTGTGCAAATCCTAAAATTAAAGTATCTGGCTTATATGATTTAAAAATTTGTTTTAGTTTCCAAAATGTTAACACGTATGGTTCTGCAGGTTGAGAGATATTTTGAGCACTACCTAATAATTTGGGATTCAGGCTCTTTTGTGTATGCGAATCACCTACTATTAAAATATTAGTATATGTCAATTTAGGAACACTTCTTTTGATCAGAATAATATTAACAATACAGTTAGTTGAAAAATAAATTGCTAATGAGAAACAAAAAAAACTAAACTTTCTAATAAATTTTTTCATATTTAAAACTGAAAATAAATAAACTCTTGCCCATTTCCCCAATACCAAAATATTGCTATGACCAAAGCATAATAAATCGCCAAACGCGTAGTTCTCCGCCACTTGAAGCCTAATTTAGCAATAGCATATCTCTCATTTCTACCATTCCATTCAATCATCAAAAAAACAATTATTAATACTAATGTCTCAAAAGCATGCCCCATATCTGTAAATTTTGGAAAAGAAAATAGAGTAGAAGAAAACATTCTTGAAATATAATTTAGTGCTTGATATAAGTCTTCAGATCTAAAAAAAATCCAAGCAAATACAGTCATAGAAAAGGTAAATGTTATAGAAACAATATCTTTATAAGAAGGCAAAATTCGTCCTTCCGAAATTACCCCAAGATTCAATCTGTTTTTTTTGGTTAATAAAAGAGGTAAAAAATAGCAAGCATTTAAAAAACCCCATATAATAAAAGTCCAATTAGCACCATGCCAAAGGCCACTAACTAAAAAGATTATAAATGTATTTCGAATTTGCATCCATCTACCTCCCCTACTTCCCCCTAACGGTATATACAGATAATCTCTAAACCAGGTAGATAATGAAATATGCCACCTTCTCCAAAACTCAGCCACGTCCCTTGAAAAATAAGGATAATTAAAGTTTTGCATTAGGTTGAATCCAAACAACCTAGATATGCCTATCGCCATATCTGAATATCCTGAAAAATCACCATAAATTTGAAATCACTAGTGTCCGACTAAACTCTGGTCTAAGAAATTTTAGCGATTCTAAGCAAAAATAAAGTGGTTTTCTTCTAATCTGGAAAAGTGAGCCCTCTATGGACTAAATAAAGGGTATTGATTGGTTTTATATATTGTTTTTTGAAGTTCTAGGTCTGGATTGTTTAGAAAGCGGGTAAGGTGAACATAGGCCATCAAGTGAAACCTTACCAATGAGACCATATTAGAGAAGGCCCATCTTTTTTTGATCTGTTTTCGGACTACTTCCATCAATAATAGACAGATCAGGGCACTCCAAATTTGGATCTCAATAGCATTTTGGTTGTCCCCCAGAAAATATTTGAGAGGAAAGTTCTGCTTCAGCTTTTTAAATAAAAGCTCTATCTGCCATCGGTATTTATAAATGGCCGCTATTGTGGCTGCTTCCAACTCCATATTATTGGTCATAAACACTAATAATTTATTATTGAGGTCATCATAATAGGCTATTCTTCTATTTTGAAGCTCTTGCACTTGTCCATCAGTCTTGAAACTGATAACAACTTTTTCATCCTTAAGTACACAAAAGTCTTTATCTTCAGGCAGTTCTAGCTCATCTATTGATTGATATCTGGCATTTTCCTTCATTCTAGTAATGTAAAATATCCCTTGATGACTCCATTGTGCGTATTGTCTATAATCGATATACCCTTTATCCATCACCACATAGGATCCTTCTGGGAGTTGTAATTGCTTTAAAAATGTATGATCATGCTGACTTCCCTTGGTCAACCGTACTAAACATGGCATTAATTCTGCCGCATGAATCATTACATGAGCTTTAATGCCTCCCTTGCTTTTGCCATCTTTTCTAGGGCGTCCTGCTACCTTGAGAATATCTTTAAACAGACTAATAATCGTTGAATCAACAATATAAAGTTTATTGAGAACTTCCATTCTCAAGCGGCTGTCCGGCAAAAGGTGCCGATACTTTTTAAACAATTTCATGTAAATGTCTGCAAAGACTATACTACTGCGTTTTTTGTTGCTATCTGATAAAGTGGAACGTCTGGGTATAAATTGAATACCTAAATGGATCAGCTTGTTTTGGCAGGCCAAAAGCCCCGTAGTAAGCTCTCTGAGAGCACTTGCCCCACTGAAACAGCAGTATAACATGCTTACTAGGTGATGCCAAGTATTCAATTTCTTGTAATATCTGTCAGATTGGTATTTTGATATTATTTGATTTAACACCGATTTATCTATCAGCGATAATAGTTGAGAAAAGATTGGCTGTCCGTAGAAATATGTATTTTTACTCATGTGTGATTTTTTGTTGTGGTAAACCGAAAATACACATTATGGGGCACTCTTGAAATTATTCAGAGGCCCCTATCTTTTTTCTCGGACACTAGTGATTTGAAATGTAAAAAATACAGCCCCCAAGACTAGGGTACTTCCACTTAGACGATCATATTTGTCAAATATTTGATTAGCAAATTCAGCACAATTATCAGCAATCACTATTTTCTTAACTAACCCCCACAAAATTTGACGTAAACCGTCAATTGCCTTTTCATAATCAAACCTTCTCTTTCTATAAAACTGAGGAAGTAAGTGTGAAGCTCTTTCAATGGGTCCAGCGACCAATTGGGGAAAGAAGCTAACAAATGCACCAAATGCGATAAAATCTTTGGTTGGTCGTAATTCTCCTCTATAAACATCAATAGAATAACTCAATGTTTGAAAAGTATAAAAACTTATGCCAACTGGAAGAATTATCTTTAAAGTATCTACGTGTAAAGATCCTCCAAAAAATGTAAAAGCTGACGTAAAACTATCTAAGAAAAAATTACAATACTTAAAATATCCAAGAAATCCTAAATTTACAACAACACTAATCAAAAGTAACATCCTCCTTTTAATGATACTACTTTGATCATTTAAGAAGATTCCAACATAATAATCCACAATTGTGCTAAAAAAAATCAATGACAAAAAGTGCCAGTCCCACCATCCATAGAAAACGTAACTAGCTATTAGGATTAGCATGTTTTGTAATTTCAGGTTATGATTGACAACAAACCAATATAACACAAATACTATAGGAAGAAATATGGCAAAATCCAGTGAGTTAAAGAGCATAAGGCTATTTTTAGGGCTCGATTTTCTGCAAACATCAGAAGTTATTCGAGAAATAGGTTTTATCTAAATATTTTAAAATAAAGAGATTCAAATTCATTAGAAATCTTATCCATCAAAAATGTTTTCTGAATCATTCTTCGTTGGTTTGATTGTACTTTCTGATACACATCTGACTGATCTAGTATATTGATTATATTTAAATAATTAATTGCTTTAAATTCTCTTAATACGTAGCCAGTTTTACCATCAATAATTACTTCTGGAATACCTCCGACATTTGACGCAACAACAGGAACTTTACATGACATGGCTTCAAGAATAACCCCAGGAAGTCCCTCTATCTTTGAGGGCATAACCATTATGTCTGCTGCTTTTATAAGTGATATAACATCATTACGAAAGCCTAAAAACTTTATTGAATGAGTCAAATCTAACTCACTTACCTTTGTCTCTAGTTTTTTTCTTAATTTACCATCTCCAACCAACCACAGTTGTGCATTTTCATTTTCCTCAACATACTTGGCAAAGACCTCAATCAGAAAAGAATGATTCTTTTCAGGCACAAAACTTCCAACATTAATCCATACTTTTTCTGCATACTTTGGAATGGGCTTTATTTCATCAAATAAATAGGTCCCTATGGTAATAGTTGTTGAACATTTCTCAGCATGCTTATATAACTGAATAAGATCCTGCCGACAGTTTTCTGAAACAGATATAAAATGATCCACTTGTCTCAAAAAAAATTGATTTAACTTCTTATGAATAGAAGATTTTATAAACGCCCCCATTTTATTGGCATTCCTAAATACCAATGTGTTCTTCCAACCAAAAATCAGCCTTGATAAGGCCGCATACTTAAGTGTATCGCCAGCATTAGCTTGCACAATATCATACCCGCCATCTTTAATAATTAACGCTAATTTTTTGTACGCTTTAAAATCAGTGAATCGTTTTTTGATATTGCCATTCAGTCCAAAGTAATTCAGTGGATATTTTAGAGCAATTTCTGGCATATCAAAAAGATATAAGACATCTACTTTATGACCTAACTTTTCAAGTTCTACTGATAATTGGGAAGCAAATATTTCTGCTCCTCTGAGTTGAGGTTTCTGTATGATTTGAAGGATTTTCAATGGCTAAGTCGCTTAGTTAAAACATATATCTCAAGTATAGAATCAGTTTTAATATGATCAATATTTAGCAAAATAAGACTCGATCATATCAATTTGCTTTAAAATACCCATCTCATTAATGGAATAATTTCTAGCGTTTGAACTTGCAACCTTAACCGCCTCTCTATTTGATTCCATTTTTAAGATCATTTCTGAAATAGAATCTTTAGAGCCCGGTGAAACAAGCCATCCACCTTCACTTTCCATAATCACTTTCTTCACATCTCCTACAGCAGATGCAATAACAGGTACACCTGCCGCAAAGAATTCTCTCAATTTTAATGGAGAATAATGAAAACCTTCAGTAGACTTAGAGGGTAAAATTGATATATCAAAAGCTTTTATATAAGAATTGACATCCTTATGAGGAATATTACCAGTAAAAATCACCTTATCATGCAACCCCATTTGTTTCACCATTTCTTGAATTGCAGCTCGCTCGGGACCATCACCAACCAACAGGAGTTTTGCTTGTGGCAACTGAGTTGCAACACCTTTGAATGACTCAATTAAGAGATCAAGAGAATGAAATTTTCGAAAACTGCCTACCCACCCTATCACAAAGTCATCTTTTAGACCTAAAGAATGACGAACTTCATTTCCATCGACATTATCAAATCTTTTAGCGGAAACTGTACATGGCGTTACTATAACTTTTTTTTCATCCACACCTAAAGCTAAAACAGCCTGCTTTACCTCTTCACTAACTGCCAGAACCAGATCTGCCTGTTTACATGGATTAGCATCTCCCCAGCGTTTTGAGAACCATTCCCATCCAAAGCGATGGACTCCCCACTTCTTTGATTCCCATACATAAGGAGCATCCACAAATAAAACTGAAGGAACTCCTAGTTTTTTAGCAATTCGTAAACCTTGTGTTTGAAATAAATCATGATGTTGCCATACAAATGGGACGTTTTTAAATTTATCAACAGTCACACTTAAGACCTTCCTATCCTCCCTAAACCACCTAATATCTTTTACTAGAATTTCAAGTAGTTTGGCTATATAAGTCTTACGTAGGGGGCTAATCGTTTTCTTATTACTGTTACTTAAAACAAAACACCTATTTCTAATTTCTTCAGAAGAATAAGAAGACTCACCCGCTATTACTTCAGCATCCCCATATCTATCTTCAAGCCCTTCTGCCCAATTGGCTATTGTTACCCAAACAGCATCAGCCTTTAAACGACTAAAACTAGGAACAAAAAGAGGAATTGATATTTTAGTTTTTATCATAAATTCAAGAAAAGCTTATAGCCTTGGATATATTTGTCTCAACGTTTGATTTGTCATCTAAATCATAGAATATTGCTTCATGTTCAGGCTCAAAACAATCTCTATAATTACCAATTTTTTTATAGTGATTATCAAATAAAATTTGAGGCTTGCCTAACAAAGTAGAAATTATATGACCGTGCAGCCTATCTGTAACTACAATCTTCCCTCTACTAAGAATACGTACACCTCGATTCAACCTTCTTTGTGCCAAAGCATCAAAAAAGGTAGTATTTAATTTCCAACAACGATTACGAACAAACGAGGACTTACGAAAAATGCGCTGTACCATTCTTCTAATTCTAACTGTTATTTTCGGACTGAATTTAGAATAGTATCTACCGGGCTCACCTTGAAGCCAATCTAGTTTTTCTATTTTAAAGTTAGTATCATCAATATTATAACCTGCGGACTCATGGTCTGATCTTGATAACCAAACTACATCAACCTTCGGGCTACCTACCTGAGGAATTGCTCCTATAGCAAAAGCCATATCAGGGCAAAGCTCCACGTTTAACTTTAACTCATGCAGCATTCTAAAGCTTACCTTATCCCGTACCAGAATGTGAAGTTTTTGATGTTCTCTAGCTATATTTCCAAACGATTTTAACTCAACATCATTATCAAAAAATACACTTTGTGGCAACTGTATTATCGTCATATCAGGCAATGACTGAATAATACGTTCTCTAAATCTCTGATGTTCAGGCCACACACTTCCCAAATTTCCGCCGCCATGAAGTAATACTATTCCCTTATCTGCCAGATGCTTCCTCATAGCTCGCTCTGAAAAACCATATATATCGCACTGGTAAACCACTTCAACCCCTATTTTCTTTAAAGCAGCCTTCTCTCCTAACCAAATAGCATTATCGCCTACGTTATTATGATTTGGAAAGTCTAACAGCGCCACTTTCATATCTTTACTTAATAATTTACTTAGACAGTTATAAAGCAGATTTTGTTGATTTTCAATAATGCTCTTATATAAATTAATATTGTTCATTTAGCGTAATGTTATCATTTTATAATTGGCTATGGATTTGACAATATATTAGTCTGTAAAGGAAATCGGCAAAATCCATTTTTAGAAAATTTATTCTTAATTAGATATTAGGATAGTTGATCATCTTCAATAAATTCAACAATCTTAGTAAACATTTTAGATTGAGGAATACCTTTCATCCATGGGGCCACATGATCTTCTTTTCTAGAAAGACCCGTATTAAGGCAATATTTATCCTTTTCACAGGCACCAAAAAATCTTTTAACATCATCAAAATTGATGTGTACACCATCTTTAATTGATGACATGGCAGCGTCTAAATCTGACTCATCTTTTATTTTAAATGTGCCTGCACAACCAGTATAAGGGGATTCTCCAAAAAGCAAAGCTGGCACACCCTTGGCTACCGCTTCTATCCCCACTGTACCGGTAATTGTGGCGATTGCTTTTGCATCCTTCAATATTTTGGCTGAACTCACTCCTACTGAAACTATGGAGACATTCGGCATCGCCTTTAAACCGTCATAAAACCATTTACCCCGATAAAGTTTAGGACCGATCATAAAGGTAGAAGGGTGCTCTTTGACGTAAAGGTTCCATCCTAACGAGGTACAGAATTTAGACAGCATCTGTATCATTAACCACTGCTGTGCAAAGATGCCACCTTCTGGTATACTAGATCTTTCCGGTTGAAGCATCAAAAAAACGACAATATAAGGCTTCGTATGTTTTGAATTCACCTTAATTTCACTGTAGCTTTCGTATGTTTTTTTCAGTTTTCCTCTATTCCTATATGTGCCCACCGCCCCGATAGACTTCTTAGTAAACAAATTCAAGCCCTTCCCTAAGGCTCTTTTAATGATTTGAAAAAGTTTAGAATTTTGTTTCTGCTTACGCATGTAGGTAGGAGAAGTATCATCATCTGACCTTAAAGAATCTAAATATTCAGAGGTTTGAGGAGACAAATTCTTAATATCTAAATCATTAGGTATAGATACAGCTTCTCTCTTTACAGTTTTGCTTAAATTAAAAAAATGAGGAGCAAGATCTCTGCGAACCATCAAACTATTAACACCTCTTCTCTCACCACACAAATGAAGTAGATATGTAAATATATTATGAGGAACGTCTGGAAATAGCAGCCAATCCGGCTGAGTTAGTTTTAGTAACCCTTCGGCCCATGATTGTATCTGATACCGCACCTGACTCGAGTGCATATTATTTTGATAACTTCCTTCTCTATCAAGCAAGAACCGTATATTTTCTTCTTCTCCAAAGCTAAATCCATTAGTCAGATCAGTATTATAGTCTATTACTTCCAATTTTTTAGGAAGAGGAGCTTCAAAAACGGGAGCTTCCGGCCATACCTTCAAAAGAATTTCAAAATCCTTTCTCCTAATTGCCCAACCACATATTTCAATGCCCTTTTTATCACAAAGTTGAATTATATGTCTTATTAAATCTTCTGACCATACAAATTCATAAATAAAAATTCTTTTATTCAATTTATTTTCGCTGTCCATGTTAAAAAATAATAACCTATATATTGAGTATAATATCTTAATTAAAGATTTCAGCTTCCCACTTATCCACAATAGCCTCTATACGAAATTTCTTAATTGACTCTGAAATGTTATTTCTCCACATATCAACAATTTCCGGAGCATCTGTTATTTGGTTCAGAATGCTTATTAAGTGGTCAACCTTTCCAACAGGAAATAACATCCCATTCAAACCGCTTTGTACCATTTCTGAAGGGCCAGACTTACAATCTGCAGCAATAACTGGCACATTTAAACTGAGAGACTCTAATATTACCATACAAAAACTTTCATAGTCTGAAGTATTGATGAATAACTTAGCATTCTTAATAACTTGAAAAGGATTAGGCAAAAAGCCAGTTAAATACACATCCTTATTCAAACTATACTTATCTATAATTTCGTGGATATCTGATTTTAAAGGACCATCACCAATCAAAACTAATTTGAACTGCTCTCTTATCTTACTTTTCGCATAAGCTTCAAGTAACAAACCGAAATTCTTCTGCTTAGAGAACCTTCCCATTGCTACAATATACTTTTGAGGCAAATTAGGTGTAATGTCCAGTTCAGCATTGCTTTTGGACCATATACCTTCATAGTCCAATGTATTGTAAATATATGTGCCTTTTTTAGCAAAAGAAGGCTTATAATCTACGACTTGATCCAAAAGCCCCTGCGAAGGACACACTATCTTTTTGACATATGGCCATTTTATCACAAAATTCGCTACTCTAGCTCTCTTTTTAGCAAATTGATAAGGAAAGACATCAAATGTTGCTATTACTTTATTGCATAAAGAAAAACAAGCAACGAAACTACTGAAATAGGTAAAGCCTACTACAAAATCAGACTTTAAGGTCAGGTTTAACTTAAATAAGTTAAACAAATTGGACACATGTTGCATCTTACTAGAACGTCCCTTTCTTTTACTCAACAGATGAATTCTATCATCCGGGATTTGATTAGGTATTTCGAATATTGGCCTTAAAAGCGCAAAATGAACATCATACCCTCTCTGAAGCAATTCTTCTCCTATATTGATAGCCATTCTTTCAGCCCCTCCAATTTTGAAAGAACCAATAACAATGGTTATAACTTTCTTATCTAGTTTACTCATTAATGATATCCCATTTCTCTATTCAATTCCATACATTTCGGATCATCGATAAAATCTTTCAAATGCGGGCTTTCTGATTCTTGCCATGTATTTTTTTTATCCTTTACTATATCACTTTCTACAGTAGAACCCTCAATATTTTTTGAAAGCATTTTTTTAACATTTCCTTTAATATTAGTTTTATCAAACCAATTAGTAGGAAAAGGCTCCTTTAAGTGTAGAAATTTCGATATTATTTCAAAGCTGGTCTCTTTATCTCTTAATAAATCTTCATACTTCAAAGTCAGAAAATTCTCTTTATCATTAAACCTCAATCCCTCAGTGGTACATTTATACCACAATCTGGGATTCACCATGTACCCCAATTCTCTATGGTATGAACTTACAGTAGCTCTACCATCTCGAATAATATTGATAAATCGGACTTTACCCTTGTACATCTTATCTATCTCCTCTACATTCATAATATTTAAAGGAGTCTTTTCCGCCCATCTTTTGGCCGATGGTTTGACTTTAGAAGAGAATAACATCATCAATATTTGAAATTTAACCACTTTTCTATTGAGCCTAATGTTCCTAACTATTCTCTTTTCAGCTGGCCTACTTCTCAACAGTGACGTTTCAAAAGGAATAACCTGAATTTCAGGATGAGAATCTAATATTGACATTAAGAGAGTGGTTCCCGAACGTGGACATCCGCACATTACAATTGGCATTCCGTCAAATCGTAAATATGTTTTTAGATTAGGGAAAAAGAATTTGTAAAAGCTAGGGTTGGAGATATATTTAAAAGTTCTGACAACTCTTGTTTTAAGTGACATAGACTATTTTAACCAATTAATTATGGTCTTATTTTTTTTATTAAAAACATGAATTCTTTCCTGTACCAAAGCAAATATAGACTAATATTTATTAGCAAATAGACTCCCAATAGGATTAAACGCCCCCCTCCCAGGAATTGCAAAACATAGTATACTGATAAATTTATTAGCCCAATTAGTAATACCCTTTGTATCGCCTTAAACAAAGTTACAAAGCTTAATCCAAAGAAAATTTTCAATACCAATTGGATAATTATTACACTTACTAAATTAAAGATGACAAACGAAACACTAAGTCCTATTAAGCCATAGAAGTATACTCCCAGGAAAATAATAATAACGAATAATATAGAGTTGGCTATGGAAAGTCTAAACTCAATTTTCGGCTTTCCAAATCCTCTTATAAACACTCCTGACCCTGAATTGAACAGGGCTAACATGACACCCACTGATAATATTCTAATGATGTCAATAGTAGGCTCCCACTTACTAAAAAAAGTATTTATCAATACATCACTAAACAGAAATAATCCCAGCAGAACTGGGAAAAGGATTAGATAATTATAGAATACTAGCTTGCCATAAATTTGGTGCATCTTAGCGGTATCCGACTTATTCTGACTAAACACCGGGTACATGACCTTTGTAAGTGCAAAAGAAATTTGTGTTCGTAAAGTACTTGTAATTAGAAATGCGAAAGAATAATACCCTAAAAGAGTCGCATTAAGCAATTTTCCAACTATCATAAAATCAAACTGCGACACCACTTTGGATAGCATGGCAGTACCCAATGTAAATAGACCGAAAGAAAACATATTCTTGAAAGACTCATTGGACCAGATAAACTTGGGGCGCCATTGAACTAAAGAATGAAACATCACTAACCTTATTAAGAATGCTACTGAATTGTATGCTACCAAGGCCCATAACCCAAAGTCTAAGAAAGCCAAGGTAAGCGCTATAACAGCCGAAATAAGATTTGAAATATTTTCAACTAACGCAATTCTTTTAAAGTCCAAATTCTTGACTAACTTAACTCTTTTGATCATATTCAAAGAGTTCGTTAAAACGCCGATAGATAAAACCGGAAATATTGTTTTTATAATCGGCTCATTATAAAATGATGCCGCAAAATTGGCTACAACTGTATTGACAAAGGTGTATAAAACTATTGCCCAAACTATTCCTGTCCAGAAGGTAGTTGATAAATCCGTTTCGGTCGGATCCTTTTTATTTATCAAATAAGAGGCCATACCAACTTCAGATAATGGCTGCAAAAATGCTATAAATACAGCGGCCATACCTATGAGTCCAAAATCTTCTGGGAATAATAGTTTGGCTAATACGATTTTAACGATAAAGGATAGGCCTCTATCTATAAATAGCTGCAAAAAACTCCATAAAACGCCGTTATAAACACTCTTAGCTTTGGACATATTTGATTGGAAGGGTCGTTATAAGAGAACTAATAATGAGCTTAAATTTTCACTAATGATTTAGGAAAGCAAAACAGAAGATTGATCTTTTGCTGACATTAGAGTACGATAGACAGAGAAATGAAAACTATTAAAAATACCAAATGCGGTTTGCTCATCTACAACAACATGACTAATACTTCCTGACACCAATTTCTTGTTCTTTTTAAAATTTTCAATGGTTGACACAACCACTCCTCCAGCACCTTTATAAAGAGCCTCTCTCTCTAACTTAGTAAATTTATCTTGGTCCAAGATAGGCTTTAATGTGTGCCCCGTGTGCTGATAATAAGTTCTATTGTCTGGCCTAACACTTAAAACAGTATCTGACTGAAATAAGGATAAAGTATAAATGGCATCATCAACCGTGTCAGATTTTAAGAAAGGGTATTCAGGAGAAACAGTCATTATTGCCTCAAATTCCATATTTACATTTTCTTTGACATAATCCAAGGCATGCTCTATAGTTCTAAATAAGGTTTCATTTGGATCAGAAAATGCTGCGGGACGTCGAATAATACTCACCCGATCACTGTTGGCATATTTTTGTTGTAAAAAATTAAATATCTCACTATCCGAAGTAGATACGATGACATAATCGATTTTTTTGGCATCGATGCAAACCTTAATTTTTTTCTCTATTACACTTTCTTCATCCACTTGAAACAAGGGTAAGTTAACCTTTCCAATAAATGAATTTCTCACTGGTATTACTGCCAGTGTAGACTTGCTATCTAAATGTCTTTCTACGTAATATTCTTTAATCTTTTTTCTTGTATCAAGAATACGTTCTTCATTGGTAGTTAAATTGTTACCATGCCTTCTGTATGAAAATAATGGGCTCGTGATATTTGTAACCTTATGATTTAGGATAAACTTGATCCATAAATCATACCCATCTTGGCACGTAAAACTTTCATTATACCCACCAAGGTTCTTCAAAAACTCGAGCCTAATCATTGTACAGGCGCCATGTGCCGGCTGATCATATAATGAAACCTCCTTCTCGAAGTTATGGCGTTTTTCCACACCGGTCCTTACCCCTTGAGCATTAACATAATAATAATCAGGGAAAACAAGTCCTAATTCATCATTTCCCTCGAGTACACTACTCATTTCTAATATTGCATGAGGTTCCAGAAAATCATCGGCATCAAGCCTCATGATGTATTTTCCATTGGAAGTTCTCATTGCAACATTGTTCGTAATATTGAGCCCTTTATTCTTCTGATAAATAATGGACACCTTCGGGTTATCCCTGTATCGCTCAATTATTTCCTTGCTATTGTCCGTAGAACCATCATCGATTATGAGTAACTCAAAATCCTGACAACTTTGATTCAACACACTTTCAATAGATTCCTCTATATAACTAGCGTAGTTATAGTTTGTAATATATATAGTTACAAGTGGCATTGTCATTTATTCTCTGTTTTTTAATGGTTTAGCCGGAACACCCCCAACCACTTGATACGGTTCAACATTTTTATTCACAACAGCATTACTTCCTACTATCCCTCCTTTAAAGATATGAGTTCCAGGTAAGATGGTCACATGAGTTCCTAGCCATGTATCTTCTTCCAAGATTACAGGGGCATGATCATATCCTTGTTCTTGAATAGATTCAGTTTGCTTGGCATAACCATGCATACTAGTTTGAAGGTAAACAAAGCCAGATACTAGACTTTTACGACCAATCGATATGCTATCACCTCCATTTAAGACAGAATATAAACCGATTCTAACACCATCGGAAATTTCAATTCGTGAATTATTCGCTGCTAAAATTCTCACGCCTCTATCAATTCTAACATTATCCCCTATAATTACCGAGGCAGTACCGTGAACTCGGATCTCCACATTTCTTCTAAATTCAACATTATTTCCTATGCTCAAAGTACACCCTTCATCAACTAAAATTCTAGGCACGTTATCAGCCCTAAAGCCAGAACCTATTTTTACTCGTCCTGCATAAAGAATACGAGTTAATAAAGCGCGGATTTTAGGCCGAAATTGAGTAATATAATACTGAGTCAATGCTATCATTCAAATAAGTCCCAAGTTAATTTTTGATGCTTTTCTATCTTCATTTTAGCTTTTTTTCCTACAAGGTTATAATACTCTCTAGCATCGATTCCATGATTAGGTCTCAATATCGTGAGATTATCTTCTGATAGTACTTCTCCTGCCAAAATATCACGACTTGGATACACCGCTCTTCTAAAAGAAACATCGTGACCATTATCCATTTCAATAGATAATGGTCTCTTAGTTGCATCTCCTTGCAATGACTGAATTAATTTAATTTCTGCAATTAGCTCATGAACCTCTTCTTTTGTAAGAGAAACCTTATGGTCTCTAAAATTCTTATTAGTTCTGTCATCAGTGAAATGGAACTCAAGAATCTCTGCCCCCAAGCAAACCGCATATTTTAATGCCGTGATTCCCTCCGTATGATCAGAGTATCCCACAGTGAGATCCGTTTTTTCTTTGAATACCTGCATCACATTCAAATGAGCATCTGAAGATTCTATGGGATACATGCTTGTACATTGTAAAACAGCTAATTTGCTTGGATCACTATAGATTGAGTTAACACTTTGAACATAATCCACAGTTTCAAGCACCTCCTTTTCTGTAGATAATCCCGTAGAAATTATAATGGGCTTACCTCTTTTAGCAATATTTTTTAGAAGCGGATAAGCAGTTAAATCTCCACTCCCGATCTTATACAGAGACATATAGTTATCTATCCAATCCAGCGAATCTGCATCCCATACAGAAGAAGTATACAGCTTTCCGGCATCAATAACCATTTGGGCTAATTCCTGATGTTGTGATTGCGTGAGTTCAAATTTCTTAAAGTGCTTGTTTCTATCAGGGCTCTCTTTACTTGAAACAAGGCTATCTCCAGAATATATTTGAAATTTTATGTAGTCAGCATCTGATTCAATCGCTAATTGAGTCAGCTTTTTAGCATACTCAAAATCGCCTTCATGATTTCCTCCAATTTCAGCTATTAATAATGGGCCATGCTTACCTAAAAATGTGTTCATTATTCTATCTCCTTCAGTATTTCATTAATTTCTTCCATACCATACTCTCTATGATCTTTAGAAAATTGGTAGATTATTTTTTCCGTTCTCTTAAAATCTTCTACTGTATCTAAAGCAAGCTGAATACCAGCCATTTCTGTATTACTCTCATTATAAATGAAAAAATGATCATCATCTTTTTTTTCATAAAGAAGTAAAGTAACATGCTCTTTGTAAGTATCATCCTTATTGATTTCAGGGAGAATACCACGATAATAATCTCTCTTTACCACTTCTATACTCATCCCCTTAGGAAAAGTTCTACCTTTCACATTAGAAATGAAATCATGCTTAGCCTCCTCTGATAACTTGTAAATTTTAGCCAATAACTTTATATCCAGGAATATATTATCTCCATTGATTCTGATGAAGTAATCACATTTTAATCTTTCCCCTGCTTCATAAAATCTTTCAGCCACATTATGAAGTGCCCCTCTATAGCATTGAATATTATTAGACAAGCAAAACTCTGCAATAGGATCATCAGAAGCTTCGGCGGAAGTGGCAATTATAATCTGCTCTGGAGGCAGTACCTGCCTCAGCCTTTCATAAATATATAAAAGAATAGGTTTTTCTTTGATCGACATCAGTGCCTTTCCCGGCAAGCGACTTGAATTGAACCTTGAAAGAACAACTGCTCCTACTTTATTCATTTCCTATCTCCTATTTTCTTTGCGGGAGTACCTCCATAAATTTCGTATTCCTGCACATTAGTATTAACTACCGAGTTCGCGGCAATAACCGCTCCATCACCTATATTTACTCCTTTCAATATTGTCACATTGCTACCAATCCAAACATCATTACCTACAGTGATGGGAGATGTAACATTTGGTTGTCGATTTATAAGCTCCTTTTTATCTATCATATGATTGGAGTCTACAAAATATGTAAATGGAGCTATGAGACAATCATCTCCTATCGTTATGGATTCAGATGAAAAAATGAAACAGTGATAACCTATGGTGGTTCTTTTCCCTATTTTTATACTCGCTCTATTATTGCAAGAGCAAATTCTGACTCCTTCTTTTAAAACCACATTATCTGAAATAAAAATATTGCTAGGATATCTCATCAACCTCACATCTTTATCAAAATGTACACGTTTTCCCAACCCACCTAGCCTTCCTTTTTGCCAAAAGAATCTAAGGAAATTCCATATTCCAAATTTTAGATGTTTTCTTAGTTGAGACTTCATATTAACTATTTAATCATGATAATAACCTTGTCCATCTGCCTTTTGACCATAGCCATAACCATAACCATAGCCATAGCCATAACCATAGCCGTAACCATAACCTGGTCCACTCTTTTTAATATCATTAAATAGTATACTTATTTTTTGTATCTTTCCTTGCTCATATAATTCCTGAGCCGTTTTAACAACAGGCTTAGGTGTATAATTTTGACGTACTAAAAATATGGTATGATCTACATATTTGGACAAAATAAAAGCATCCGTAACCAAAGCAATAGGTGGTGTATCTAAAATAACAAAGTCATATTTATCCATAGCCAAAGCCATTAGGGCGTCCATCTTTTCACTCATTATTAATTCACTAGGATTTGGAGGTATAGGTCCTCCACTTAATAAATCTAGGTTATCGATAATAGTACTTTGAACTACTTCTTCAAAAGTATTCATACCTGAAAGGTAGTTACTTAAACCTATATGATTGGTCAGTTTAAGATCATCATATAACCTTGGCTTTCTTAAGTCTGCTCCAATTATCAAGGTACGTTTACCTGAAATAGATAGCACAGTTCCTAGATTGATGGTTGTGAAAGTTTTTCCTTCACCACTTATAGAACTATTTACCATAAACACTTTTTTCTCCATTCCCTGAGTAAAATAGTTTAAGTTGGACCTTAAGGCCCGAAAAGCTTCTGCTACTGAAGACTTCGGTTTCTCATATACTACCAAGTTAGTCTTTAGTCCGTTGTGCCCAATTCCGCCTATGAAAGGGATAGTAGTTATATTCTCTATGTCATCCTTTGATTGAACTTTATTATTCAATAACTCAATAATAAAAAACACCAAAAGTGGAACTATCAGACCTATCGCAACAGCAATACCAAATATTTGTAATGGCTTTGGACTTAATTTACCCCCAGATATCATAGGAGGATTAACAACAATAATATCAGATGTAGTAGATGCTTTCGATATTCCTGCCTCTGCTCTCTTTTGCAATAAAAAAGTATATAAATTTTCCTGTAGAGAATAATTCCTCTGAATAGTCAGGAGCTGTTGCTCCAATCTAGGCAGAGTCCTCATCTCCTTTTCTAATAATTCAATTTGATTATTAACGAAATTAAGATTAATCCTTTGGGTAGACCTGTAGTTCTTTATCCCTTCAAGGATAGCTTTCCTTAGTTGTGAAACTCTTTCAGATTTCTGCTTGAATAAGGGATTTTGATCATATAAACCTCTATTCTTAAACTCGGTAATTTGCCCCTCCACCTCAATTAATTCATTAATTAAGCCCACAAGCACCGCGTCAGTTATACCTACACTAGTAGGTGTCACTATTTTATCATAATTCTGTCCAGACTTCAGATAATCAGTAATGTAATCAAAATAACTATTTTGCAACAACCAATTTACCTTGTTTGATTCTAATGTCTCTAATCTTTCATACAACCTAGTGGTTTCCTCGTCAACACTCACTGGTAAATTATCTTGTTTAAATCTTAAAATAGCATCTTCAAAATATTGTAAGGAATCCTTAATATCTTTTATCTGTGCATCTAAGAAGGCTATTGACTTTGTGGCTACCGAATTCTTTTTATCCACATCATATTGCTGATATTTTTCAATGAATTTACTGATAAAAGCAATTTCCTTTGATGGGACAGATCCATTTATAGACAGGTTAACAACAGATGCTCCTTGTTGAGCCCAATTTGCATCTAGCTTATTTGCATATTTTTTTGCCTGGGTTAAAGGATCATTAAATTTTATAATAAATAGCTTATCTATTAAAGACTTATGCATGTTACCAACCTTATGGAAAATTAATTTATAACCATCAATATTTACAGTATCGCGATAATGAACACCTTCGTTAAGTATTATGTTTGCACTGTTATCCTCATTAATCTTCTCTAATCTAACTTTATTATTAGCCAAAATGGTAAAACCTAAAGATTTACCCCAAGGTTCATTCTTATCTGCTATAGGTTCAATTTTAATAGGGAAATCAGAATCATAATGTTCAACCGTTTTAATATTACCTTCTCTATAGAAACTAACAGTAAAACCTAGCTCTTCAATAACTCCCTGTAGTAACGGATATGATTTTAAAATATATAATTCATTATAAAAATTTCGGTAAGGATTTACCAAAGCATTATTGTAAAGAAACTTGGCTCCCGCATTTTCATCACTTTCCTTAATAATTATTGATGCTTTTACAGGATAAATATCAGTACTATACCTATTGTACAAATAAGCACAAGAAAGCGATATCAAAAGTGTCAGAACAAAAACATACCAATGCTTTGCTGCACTTGTAAGAACCCTTAAATAATTGATTTGGATACCAGCCCCACTACTTACAGGCTTCACTGTATCATCGAACTCATTGAAATCAGGAGTACTCATAGCTCAATTACCTAGTTAAAAGGGTTATAACTAAAACTACAGCGGAAACAGTAGAGGTAATTACGCCTAAATTTTGTGAAAAATATCTTTTGAATGCACGTTGCTTCAAAGGAGGAACTATAATCACATCATTTTGCTGTACATAGTAGTACTCTGACTCGATGTATTCTTCCTCAAGCAAATTCACATAAAATATTTCGGAGCGATTTCCTCTTTGTCTAATAACTTTCACATTACTCCTATCTGCCAACTCTGTAAATCCTCCTGAAAGCCCTATAGCCTCCATCATGGTCACTCTGGTATTTTGAGAATTAACCACCTTTTCCCCATTAATTTCACCCAATACAGTAAACCTGAAATTTAGAAGCCTTATTCTCACAACCGCATCTGAAAGGTATTTATTGACTATCTTCTGCATTTTATCTTGAGCTTCAAAAACAGTCAACCCTGCTACTTCTACCTTTCCGACGACTGGGTATTCAATATTACCATTAACATCAACCATCACACCTCTCAAACTCATATTATTCCCACCACCTCCACCAAGGTTGCTATTATTAGGATTGACTTTTGAGAAAAAATCATATTCTTCATCGGTTATACTCTCAAAATTGATGTATAATACATCCAAAGGCTGTATTCTGTATTCTTGAACATCCATTTGATGCGTTCTTAATACTGAATCTTTGGGGATCTCATCTAAATGCTTGAGCTCATCTTTTTCTTGAAGGTAAACCAGTTTTTTATTAGGAACACATGAGGTGATTAGTAAGGCTATCGAGAGATAGAATAGAAGTCTCTTCATCTTCAGTGGTTAGGGTCAGTTAATTGTTCTTTAAAAAATCTTCGTACCAACTATAAACAGAGGCCAAGCCCTCTTTAAATTTAACTTTTGGAGCATATTCTAAGGCGGTGGTTATTTTGGTTATATCTGCTTTAGAGTGTTTTACATCTCCTTTTCTTTCAGGGCCATAGTTGGCTTTAATATCTTTCTCTGAAATATCTTTAAGCATCTCAATCATCTCATTCAGACTGGTTTGCTCACCGCAAGCTACATTATATACCTGATTAAGTGCATCATCATTTTCTGTGAAGATAGCTTTAACATTTGCCTGAACAGCATTATCTACAAAAGTAAAATCTCTGGATGTATGTCCATCTCCATTAATTGTGGGCTCATTGCCTTCAATAAAAGCCTGACAAAATAATGGTATTACTGCAGCATATGGATTTTTAGGATTTTGTTTTGGTCCAAATACATTGAAATACCTAAACCCTACATAATTAAGGCCATATGTTTTCTTAAATACGTCTGCATAAAGCTCCACAGCATACTTGGTGATAGCATAAGGACTAAGCGGATTTCCTATATTGTCTTCTACCTTAGGTAATGCTTTACTATCTCCGTAAGTACTTGAAGAACAAGCTAATACTACTCTATCTACTTTATTTTGAACGGCCGCATGCAATACGTTAACGGTTCCCAATACATTCACTTCTGTTGAAAGCATCGGGTTTTCGATAGACCTAGGTACTGATCCTAACGCAGCCTGATGAGATATTGCATCAAAACCTTCAGTTAGTTCTACCATCTTCTCATAATCACGGATATCTTCCTGAAAAAATGAGAACTTGGGGTTATCAATAAACTCTTCAATATTAGAATAATAACCGTTAGATAGGTTATCAATCACTCTAACAGAGGTTACTCTAGAATCATTTAATAATGCTTCTACTAAATTAGATCCAATAAATCCGGCCCCGCCGGTTACAATTACTTTCATAAAAAGTTATTCTTACTTATTGCTATTCAAAAAATTAAAGTTGAGTATATTTATTACCTACGGCCCAAATTTCTTTTAGCATTTTCAAAAAATCATCAATTTCATGCAGAGGAATCATATTTGGCCCATCACTTAATGCTTCTGAAGGATTAGGGTGAGTTTCAATAAAGAATCCATCTACACCTGCTGCGGCAGCTGCTCTAGCTAAAAACGGCGCAAATTCTCTTTGTCCGCCTGATGTTCCTCCTGCTCCTCCTGGTTGCTGTACGCTATGAGTAACATCGAATACAACAGGAGAATATTGCCTCATCACTGGCAATCCTCGCATATCTACCACTAAATTATGGTAACCAAAGCTAGCTCCACGCTCCGTTAAACACACATTATTGTTCCCTGCTCCTCTCACTTTATCAATGGCGTATTTCATATCTTCAGGAGCCATAAATTGTCCTCTCTTTACTTTTACAGCTTTGCCTGTATTGGCCGCTGCAAGCAAAAGATCAGTTTGGCGACAAAGAAATGCAGGTATTTGGAGTACATCAACTACAGATGCTACTTCCTCAGCCTGATATGATTCATGAATATCGGTCACTACCGGTACTCCAAGATCTTTCTTTACTCGTTCTAAAATCTGCAATCCTCCTTCAATACCCTTACCTCTATATGATCCTGCAGATGTTCTATTAGCTTTATCAAATGAAGCCTTAAAAACATAATCGATATCTAACTCCTTACATACGGATTTAACCTTTTCTCCGGTTTCCATACATATATCATAACTCTCAGCTGCACATGGACCGGCAAAAAGAACCATTCGCTCCCCTCCTAATATTACCTTATCAGTAATGTGCATCTTTTCCTTCGACTTCTCTAAACTCACGCTTTATATTGATTTATAATATTCTCTAAAAATCCTTGAGCTGACAATATAAAATCTGCCGCTTCTCTAACCACTCCACTGCCGCCACCTTTCTCTGTGATAAGGTCAGCCTGAGCCTTTATATATTCAACTCCGTCTGCAGGTGCAATGCCTAATCCTGCATTAATTATCACCTTAAGATCTATGATATCATCCCCTATGTAAGCTACCTGCTCATCTGACAGATTATATTCAGACAGGATATTTTTATATACCTCAAATTTATCTTTAATCCCCTGGTAAAAAAAATCTAACTTTAATTCTTTGCATCTTCTTTCGACCAATGCCGATTCCCTTCCGGTGATCGCCCCTACAATAAGGCCAGAATTCCTGAGGTGCTTTATAATTGCTCCGTCTTTTACATTGAAAACCTTAGTTTCATCACCTGAATTACTGTATACAATACCTCCATCAGTAAGTACACCATCCACATCAAAAATAAAAGCCTTTATATTTTTCGCCTTCTCAATCTGAGATTGAGTATATTTTTTCAAAATAATTTCCATTCATTTATAAAATCGACCAAATATAACAGGATTATTTTTTGTTACCTTTAATAATTAGAGCTTTTATAATTAGATTAAATCGTATTTTCCATTATGAGACCTTAATTGATATCAGTCAAGCTTCTATTATATGAAATTGTTTAAGTTTTTGTTAATATTTTCTATTACCATTTTGCTGGTTTATTCATTAAACACAAGATTAGTAATACAAAATACTCCTATCCCTCCACTAGGTAAATTCCTGGATCCTGCTCAAGGTTTTTGGCGAAATAGTGAAAAAGACTCATTAGAATATACCAAATCAATCAATATTGAAGGGCTAACAGATTCTGTATCTGTAACCTATGATAAAAATGGTGTTCCTCATATCTATGCTCAAAATAATCATGACCTATACATGGCTCAAGGATTTATTATAGCACAACATAGATTATGGCAGATGGAGTTTCAGACACATGCAGCGGCAGGCAGGGTTTCTGAAATCATTGGTGAAGGAGGACTGGAATTTGACCGAATGCAAAGAAGAAAAGGCATGACTTATGGCGCTGAGATTACTTATGAAGCTATGAAAAAAGATCCATTAGTCAATAGTTGTCTTGAAGCTTACGCTAATGGTGTTAATGCTTACATTCAATCCTTATCTTATCAGCAACTGCCTATCGAATACAAACTATTGGGTTATGAACCTGAAGAATGGACTCCTATGAAATCGGCCTTGATTTTGGAATACATGATAGATGCGCTTACAGGACATGATGACGACTTTGAAAACTCAAATGCTTTGAATTTATTTGGGTTAGAGACCTTCAATTTTCTCTTTCCTGAAAAACTACCAGGAATGGTGCCCGTAATCCCGTCAGGGAATGACAATCCTTGGGACTTTCAAAAAGTGAATGCCACTCCTCCTGCTACGGACTTACCAACAGACTTAATAAAGAACATTTTACCCAAGCCTGATCCTGATAACGGCAGTAATAATTGGGCTGTTTCTGGCAATAAAACAGCCAGCGGCAAACCGATACTTTGTAATGACACTCACTTAGGGCTTAATCTACCTTCGTTATGGTTTATGATTCAATTATCCTCTCCTGAAGTAAATGTCTATGGCTTTACATTTACCGGTGCTGCTGGTGTAACCATAGGCTTTAATGACTCTATTGCGTGGGGATTTACGAATGCTCCTCGTGATAATAAGGATTGGTATAAAATTAACTTCCAAAACAGTTCCGCCAACAAATACAAGTATGATGATCAGTGGATACCTACTGAAAAAAGAATAGAAGCCATTAAAATACGAGGGGCAGAAACCTACTATGATACTGTAGTGTACACTCGCCAGGGACCAGTAGTGTATGACAAAAGCTTTGGAGATAATGATGCTAAGAAAAATTATGCCCTCCGCTGGATTGGCCATGATCCTTCTTTGGTACAGAAGGCATTGCTTGATCTTAATAAAGGAAAAAATTACGATGACTACCTGAAGGCAATTGAGAACTGGGATGCGCCTCCTCAAAATATCGTTTTTGCTTCTACTTCCGGAGATATAGCACTGAGAGTACAAGGGCAATATGTAGCCAAATGGCCTGGACAGGGCAAATTTCTTATGGATGGTAATAATCCGCTGCACGAATGGCAGCATGAAATTCCTAAAACTCAAAATCCTTATCAATATAACCCTGAAAGGAATTTTGTTAGTTCTGCTAACCAACTCTCAGTGGATTCTTTATATCCTTATTGGGTGTATAATTCTTCTCAAGAGCACTACAGGAACCGCATGATCAATCGCGAACTCAATAAAATGAGTCAGGTTACTGTTGAAGACATGAAGAAGCTGCAGCTCAATAGTTATAGTCTTTTACCAGAAGAAACTCTACCGATGTTTCTTGACTCTATTCGACTAGAAGAATTAAGTAAAAATGAAATTAAAGCTTTGCAGCAGCTGCAAGAATGGGACTATAATTATAAAGCAGAGAGCCATGCCCCGACCTACTTCCAAGCATGGTGGAAGCTGTTTATGAATTGTTTATGGGATGAGTTTAGCACCAAGGAGGTTGCACTAACCACTCCTGATGAATTTACTACTACCTATATTATAAAGCATTTTCCTGATTATAAATTTATTGATGTAGATTCAACTGATAAAAAGGAATCATTGACCGATCTAATTAATTATGCTTTTAAAAAATCACAAGATGATTTGGGTGAATGGCAAGAATCTACAGGGCTTGATGCTAATTGGGGCAATTACAAAGGCACTTATATTAAACACCTGGCCGATTTAGGAGGCAGCCTGGCTGGCTTTAGCAGGTATAATATTCAAGTAGATGGTGTGGCCGACGCTATTAACAGTACGAAAAGAAATCATGGCCCGTCTCAGCGTTTTATTGTAGAAATGACCTCACCCCCACAGGCTTACGTTATTTACCCCGGAGGACAATCTGGAAATCCTGGCAGCGTTCTTTATGATAATATGATTAATAACTGGAGAGATCGGGAATATCTCCCCGTAGTATTTACCTCATTTAGAGGAAGAAAGTCAGATCAAATGATTTATAGCCAACAACTTAACCCCTGATTTATGAAATTATTACAAATTGTAGCATTAATAGTCGCTGGTTATATTGCAGGGCTCTTTTACCCGTTTTGGTCATTGGCCATACTGGCTTTTGTCATTGGCTTTTTGTTTAATCTTAATGGCTGGGTATCCTTCTTTTCTGGCTTCATAGCTATCTTTTTACTATGGGGAATACAAGCCTTTTGGATAGATTATGAAACCAGTTCTCACCTTACAGATAAGGTGGCTCCTTTATTTTACTCTAATAACTATAAGCTAATATTTATTACTGCCACCATAGGCGGACTAGTGGGCGCGCTCTCCACTTTATCAGGATCATTTTTCAGAAACCTGTTTAGAAAAAAGCGCTCCAACATATACTATCAGTAATTATTTGGAATCTTTAATGATTACGCCAGTAGCTACGAAAGCAATTTCTGTTTTTGGTTCTGTAATGGCATCAATCTCTTCTTGAGACTTACCAGCATCTTTTGCATAGTGCTTTTGAGTTTCTACATCAGTAGTTACTTTTTTCGCATATCCATCTATTATGGCCTTTTTACCTTCCACACCACTTTTGGGCACAAAGAAGCCATAGTCTTTAAAGGTTACGCGCAATGCTTCCTTTTCAGGAATATCAAGAGTCATCCAGCAACCTTTCATTTTACAAGTAGCTAATATTTCACCTTCTACTTTCACGGCCACAGAATCCGTTGATTCCATTTTAGCATATAATTCATCCGCTTGTATAGCTCCCTCATCAGAAATTTCTTCTCCGAAATTACCTGTAAGTTGAACTTCTTCCTCAGTTTCTTCAGCTTCTTCTACTGAAGCCGTGGCAGTAGAATCAGCCTCTGTCTCTGCATTTTGCTCAGATTTAGGATTACAAGACCAGATTATAGTGGCCAACAGGCATAATGTAATTAGTTTTTTCATTGGTTTTATATTTTCGGGACAAGTTAAAAAAAATAATACCATTAATCCATGATCATATTAATGAAAAGAGGCCATACATCTCTGTACGGCCTCTGGCATTATTACTAATTATTAACCTAAACTAATCTTCTGGTTGAAATACTCTTACATAATCCACTACCATGCGCTGGGGAAAGACGGTTGTAGCGTCAGGACTACCCGGCCATAAACCACCTACTGCCACATTGAAGATGAAAAAGAAGTTTTCATGAAACTCATTGAGATCTTCAGGCTGGATATCTATAACAAAAAACTGCTGATCATCTACAAAGAAAACCATAGACTGAGCATCCCAGACCATAGAAAACACATGAAATTCATCAGCAAATATGCCGGAAGAGAGTGTTGTAGAACCACCATAATCTGCCTTGATATCCTGACTCTGCGCATACCAGTGTAAGGTACTATGAACGGTGGCATCTCTATTTTCCACAGATCCACCCACCATTTCCATGATATCTATTTCACCACATCTAGGCCAGCTTACATCATCTATATTACTCCCTAGCATCCATAAGGCGGGCCATATACCTTGACCTTGAGGAAGTGCCGCACGAATATCTACTCTACCATATCTAAAGCTCTGCTTATCTTTGGTTATAATTCTTGAAGAAGTATAATTATAACCTCCTTGAGCTTCTTCTCTGGCTTCTATTATAAGCATTCCGTCTTGTACCGTTGTGTTATCTTCCTGATAATACTCCAGCTCTTGGTTACCCCAACCATCAACTCCGTTGCCAATTTCATAAGTCCAGTCTGCTGTATTGAGTTCATCACCATCAAATTCATCGCTCCAAACTAAAACCATTCCATCATAACTCTCTGGCGTGGTATAACCTGTAGTAGGTATTTGAAAGTCATCATCGCTATCATCATCATCGTCGTCATCTCTAGGCAATGTTATTTCTACAGTAACACTAGTTTCTGAGTATACCGAACTGGAAGCATGGGCTCTAGCCGTAACTACATATTCACCTGATGCAGTATACGTGTGTGATACAATGCCATTATTCGCTCTGGTGACAGGCTCATTTTCAGCATCACCAAATTGAAAAGTGAAGTAATTAGCATTTTCAGCAGTAGCCGTAAAAGTCACATTATCATCTCCTGAAAGCGTATAATTAAGCTCTAGTCCGGAGGGAGCCATTGCTTCTGGGTCATCATTATCCTCCCCACATGCCCCTACGAACAGAAGGCACAAGCACGTTATTAAAAAATTCTTCTTCATTCTCTATTATTAATTTTCAGCTTTTAAAATAAAACTCCAGAAAGAGCCTCCTACACCTGATATATCAATTGTAATCCCGAGCAACTCATTTTCACCATCATTTACATAGAACATCACCTCATAACTTACTGAACTTTCTGTAGGCGGAGCGCCTGCGTATTCACCTCCATTATAGGCTTTTGGTAGAGCAATAAAAGCCCCTACGCCCTGCAAAGTAATAACTGAAGGTCCTCCAGAATTATTTAAAACAAAATCATGAGTACCAGACATCCAAGGCTCAGCATTAGTACCTACTAAAGTTGATTCATCAATACACCCATCACCTACGCCCATGTATTCTTCTGCGAAAACATCGCCTCTAGCATTATAAACATACTTATTATCTGTTCTGAAAATGAATTCATCATTAAATAAACAAGGTCTGTCGCCAGAAATATCAGCACTACCAAACCACTCTGTACTTCCCTTTGATGGACCTACTCCAAAAGAACCGGCTGCAGGAAGCAGCTTCCAGGTTTTAGAATCATCTCCTGCTAGCTGATTTAAAGTAACTGTATTAGTGGTAGCCAAAATTATAGTTCTTTCTGTAGTAGAAGTACCATTAGCATTAGTGGCAGATAAAGTTATTGTATACATACCTTCTGAAGCGTAAGTATGAACAGGGCTCTCTTCAGTGGAAGTATTATTGTCTCCAAAATCCCAGGTATAACTATCGGCTTCTTCCGTATTATTGGTAAAGCTGATTTGCAAACCGTTAATAGTATAAGAAAAAGCCGGAGCCGGAGGAGTAGCATTGGCCACATCTAATGGAATAAGTGTTTCAAACCAAGCAAGTGAGGGATCAGCTGCATCTTCAAACTTAAGCACCATTCTTTCTTCTTCCAGGCTAAGGATCTGGTAGGTAGACACGCCGGTATAGTACCCAATAAATCCATTATTACTTATTCTCATTGTTTGAATACCATCTGCTCCTTCAGAAATAGTCCAGGTAAGCCCTTCATTAGCATCATAAGGTGCCGTAAAATCACCAGCATTTTCGTAAGCTCCAGGGAAATTACCGGCCTGCTGGGTATTTATAAAAACATCGCCTTTGGTATCTTGAACATAACCAAAACCGTCTAGCGTAAAAGTAAATTCATCATTATAAAGTCCAGAGCCTGCCTTATCATTAGCTGGAGCGGCGTAATAACTTGGGCTATCTCCATCTACTGGTCCTACACCGAAATGACCTGCATTATTAGCATCTACCACCCAGGTTTTACCTTCTAAGTTATCCGGGCCGCCGGTAAGCATGTTATAAATAGGAATATCTAGCAATGATGGATCTGTGGCCGCTATCTCTACAGTCTGCGTATTTGAAGCACTACCTCCTGAGGTATATATGGTTAACGTAACGGTATATGTTCCTTCTACAGGATAGGTACCCCGCACTACATCTCCTTCTGATCCGGTGCCATTGCCAAAATCCCAAATGGCCTTAAAGCCTGGTGATTGGTTAGTAAACACTAAAATATTCTCATTTTCAGCCGAAGGTGCCACAGAAAACTGGACATCAGCAGTAGTAGGAGCTGTACCCAGACCGAAATCATCATCTTCCTGCGGATCACAAGAGACCACCGCAAGCCATGCAAAACTTAAAAATATGTATATATAATTTTTCATCTCTTATCTATTAATATCCTTCATTTTGACTCAAGCTTCCTCCCAGCAAGTCTCTTTCTTCCTGAGGAATAGGAAAGAAACCTTGGGTTTGGGCATTAAACTGTATCTCATAATCTTCAGGATCACTATTTTGAAAGCCTGGACCTGACTGATTAGTTAAGGTTAGCTCACTAGCTGCCACAGCAGGTCCGCGTCTAAGCACATCCCAATATCTATGACCTTCCAGCGCCAGCTCTACTCTTCTTTCATGATAAATATTAGGAAGATTAGCCGTAACACTTGGCATACCCACTCTGTCTCTCACCCTGTCTAAATACTCTTGAGCCCTTCCACCACCATTAGTAGCATGCAACTCTGCTCCCATTAGCAGAACATCTGCAAATCGGATAGCATGGTAGTTATTACCCCAGTTCAGCACAGGGTCTCCCTGATCAGCCTGAAACTCCTTCTTAGTAGTATATTTCTGAGTAAACATACCAGTGTGCTGATAACCGATGGTTAAATCTCCATTAAACTCATTCATGCTAAGAATGGTAGCATCTCTTCTTGGGTCTCCGGTTTCATATGCATCATATAAATCTTGAGTAACTGTACAGAAACTCCAGCCGGCAACATAGTTTTCACTTGCAGGATCTTGCACCCTGGGGCCTTGCATTTGTACCCCTATATTACCTTCACATCCTTGTATATAACTGAAATCACAGCTGATTACCAGGTTAGAATATTGAATCTCAAATACAGATTCTATACTTAATTCGCCAGCGAGCGTAAATAAACTCGCATAGTTAGATACTAAGTCATGACCACTGTTATCTATTACGTCATCAATCATATTCATGGCTGATGCACCATTATAAGTTTCGCCAGCAGCATTAAGATCACCTCCGTAAAAACCGTGATAAAACAAATACACTCTAGGCAATAATGATTTTGCTGCCCAGGCACTAATCCTTCCATCTGTTTGTATCTCTGATGGTAGATCCGGTATGGCTTCTACTAAGTCTGTAGCTATCTGATTATAAATATCAGCAGGATCAGCCTGTGGCTGGTTGTACTCAGATGGGCTAAGAGGTTGTAATACCAATGGCACATTTTCAAAAAACCTTACCAAGTCAAAGTAAAAGTATGCTCGTAAAAACTTAGCCTCAGCTTTCATCTTAGCCAGGTTAGCAGGATCTCCATCCTCTATACCATCAATTTCAGCTAAAAGCTTGTTTGCTCTATAAATACCAGTATAATACTTTTTGTACATACCATATATTTCTCCGTTAGTGGTAGAAATATCAAATTCATCTATCTCTACAATATTAGGAGCATCACTTCTGCTGGCTCCTCCGGCATAGGCATCATCAGAAGCAATATCCAGCAGCATTTGATAGGGGTGATAACCTATTACTGTATTTAACTGAAGCACATCGTAAACAGAAATCAGCGCTTCTAAAGCATCGCCTTCTGTTTGATAAAATACTTCTTCATTTCTGCTGTCGAGTGGCTCTTTATCATCTAAAAGGCCCTCGCAGCTGATTAAGGTCACCAGAAGAAATGCCAGCAACCAATATTTATTTATATATTTTTTCATGATATAATCTGTCATTTTTTAAAGTGATAAGTCTACTCCTACTCTGAATGTCCTGGGCTGAGGGTAAATACCACGGTCTATACCGGTATCCAGCACGTTAGAAGAACCATTGTTATTTAATCTTGAGCCCACTTCAGGATCCAGACCTCTGTAATTAGTAATGGTAAATAAGTTATCTACCGCACCATAAATTCTTACTGATTTAAAAGGTCCTCTTACATTTTCTGGCAGTGTGTAGCCAAAAGTGACGTTTCTCAAACGGAGGAATGAACCACTCTCTACGTACAAATCACTTATTCTACTGTAGTTTTCGTTAGTATCATTAAGGGTAAAGCGTGGAATCTCATTAGAAGTACCTTCGCCAGTCCATCTATCCATAAAATAGGCCGGCATATTAGATTGTGGTAAGTCATGACGTCTTATTCCATTGAAAATTTCGTTGCCATGAACTCCATTGAAAAGGAAGCTTAATGAAAAGTTTTTATAGTTTGCTGAACCATTAAAACCATAAGTTATATCAGGATGCGGGCTACCAATCATAGTTCTGTCCTGATCGTCAATTACGCCATCATTATTATAATCTACAAAGCGAACATCTCCTGCTACCGCATTAGGTTGTAACAGCTCTCCATCAGTATTTGTATAGCTATCTACCTCTCCCTGATTTTGGAAAAGGCCATTGGTTTTATATCCATAGAAATAGCCAATAGGATAGCCTGCTTCCATTCTGGAAACTGTTCCATAAGTACTAATAGATGCTCCGGTAAGTATTCCATTGCTTCCATCTACTGTAAGTACTTCATTATTTAATGTGGCTAAATTACCACCTATAGAGTAAGAAAAATCACCTACACTTCCATTATAACTTAAGGCTAACTCTATACCTTCATTAAGCACACCTCCTACGTTAGAAGCTCCGGCCGCATTACCGGCAATCCCCGGTACAGGTGGCACTAATAGTAAGTCTTTGGTTTCCTTACGGTAATAATCAAAGTTTAAAGAAAGCTTCTCATTAAAAAAGCCTAAATCTAAACCAATATCAGTCTGCTCTGAGGCTTCCCACTTTAAGCCCGGGTTGGCTATAAAGCTTGGAGACGCACCGTCTACATAAGCTTCTCCGGTTGAAGGATCATAAAAAGTATATCCCCTTCCTGTAGCAATAGAAGAAACGTATCGGTAATCACCTATGGCATCACTACCATTTTGTCCCCAAGAAGCTCTAAGCTTAGCAAAGGTAAGTATCTCCTGATCTGGGAAGAATTCTTCTCTACTGGCTACCCAACCTAATGATACTGAAGGGAAGGTACCATAACGGTTATCCGGTCCAAAACGGGTACTTCCATCTCTACGTACAATGGCCGTTACCAAATATTTTTCCTGATAGTTATAAATCACCCTTCCAAAGAAAGATACCAAGGCATTCTCCACTTCATAACCTCCTATGGTAGCCGATTCCGGATCAGTAGCAAAAGCCAGGTTTACGCGATCAGGATCAGTAACTACAAGACCTTGCTTACCTCCACCAAACTGCTCGTATTTTTCTTCTCTCACGGTGTTACCAATTAAGAAGGTGAAAGAATGATCTTCTATGTCCTTCTGGTATTGAAGCGTATTTTCATTCTGCCAGTTAAAAGTTCTCTGCATTTCTTTATTCACAGAGGCATTTTGAACAATAGTAGCTGAATTTAAGTAAGATGCTGGTGAATATCCTTCAGTAACCACATAACCGAGATCCAGACCAAAACTACTTCTAAATTTCAGGTTAGGAATGATTTCATATTCGCCATATACATTACCTACAAACTTATCTACTCTGGTATCTCCATGAGTTACTGCCAGCCTGGCCAGCGGGTTTACTACTTCCTGAGCAATGTAATTTGAAATGGCATAGTAGCGGTCGCCATTCATAACAGCATCATTATTGAAGTATTCAGCGTCAGGGTTATCTTCGTAAACCGGAGTTACAGGATCAAGGTTAATGGCATTACCCATTATTCCTCCAAACTCCTGGTTGGCAGAGATGGCATTTCTGGTTATATAAGAGTAAGATATATTTTCTCCGAAAGTAAAGTGATCTCCCACTTTATGATCTGAATTAATTCTGGCAGAATAACGATCAAACTTAGATTTCTCCCCTCCTACAATACCTTCTTGAGAATAATAAGAAAGCGCTGTGGTATATTTAGAAACATCATTAGATCCTGATAAAGTAATCTGATGATTAGTGATAGGGGCGTTTTTATTATACACCTCTTCTTGCCAGTCAGTACCAGCACCAAGATCAGTATTAGCAAAAACAGGAGAAAGTCCGGCATTGGCAGCTCCCTCGTTCATCATTACCGCATATTCTTGTGCATTAAGTACATCTAGCTTTTTCCAGGCGTTCTGTACACCATAATAGCCACTGTATTGGATGAGAGGCTTACCATTTCCTGATTTAGTAGTGATAAGCACAACACCATTAGCACCTCTGGCTCCATAGATAGCAGCAGAAGCGGCATCTTTTAAAATATCCATTTTAGCGATATCACCAGGGTTTAGATAATCAATTCCTGACACCTGAAAGCCATCCACAATATAAATAGGCTCAGCACTACCGTTAGTACCTGCTCCCCTAATTCTTATAGTAGGCTTATCTCCTGGCTGACCGGATTGACTAGTTACCTGCACACCAGCTACCTTACCTTGTAGAGATTGCTCTATACGGCTAACAGGCGCTTGCGTAATTTCATCTGAATCGATTGAAGCAATGGAGCCGGTAATAGAACTCCTCTTCTGAGTACCATAACCAATTACCACTACCTCCTCCAATGAAGTGATGTCTTCTGAAAGTTCTACATCTATTTTATTTCGGCTATTGAGAGGTACCTCACGGGTAACATAGCCAATGAAACTAAAAACTAAGACTGCGTTATCATTAGATATATTGATAACATAGCCACCATCCATTCCGGTAACAGTACCTTGTGTCGTACCCTTCACCAAAATACTTACCCCTGGCAATGGCTCCCCATTTTCATCGGAGACGGTACCTGAGACCTGAGTCTGGCTATACCCGGCCCAGCCAAGAAGCATGAGAAAACTAAATAGTAGGATTTTTTTCATATTCATAAGGTTATTTAGAGAAATGATTTTTGCAATCGTTTGCGATTCATGCTGCAAACAACTAGATTTAACCTGATATCACAAAAAAAATACTACATCATAAATACATCAACCATCCAAAACCAATGAAAAAAAATTCATCATAAAGAATAAAAATACACCTAATTCCTCTTTAAACACATTTTATGGAATTTATACATCTTCTCATTTAATACTACAAAATACATCAAGTATATTACTACCTTAAATAGATTATTGCGATATGTAATTATGAAAAAAATTGCCTTTTTTCTCCTTTTTGTTGTCTTAACCAGTAAAATATGTATTTCTCAAAACTACAACCTGGGTCTTCCTTTCATTCGTTATTATGCCACTAACGAATATCATGGCGGAATACAAAACTGGTCTATTACCCAAAACAAATATGGATTGATCTATATCGCCAATAATTTCGGCATACTTGAATACGACGGCACCAAGTGGACCATTTATGGAAACAAACAGGGGACTAAGGCCAGGCACATAGCTATAAATGATGAAGGCAAAATTTATGTAGCCAGCCAGGGCGATTTTGGCTATTTATGTCCCGCAAAAACAGGCCAACTTTCCTATACATCATTAGCAGACAGTCTACCAAAAGAATATAGAGACTTTGATGAGACCTGGAAAGTGTTTATTGATAATGAAAGAGTAATTTTTGGCACTTTCAAGCATATCTTTATTTATACTGAGGATGGAAAAATTGACATTATTGAACCTGAATATCCACCCGAAAATATTTTCTTCGTTAATCATCAGCTATATGTCAACCAATTAGAAATAGGGCTTTCTTCACTACATAACCATCAGATCACACCACTTCCCTTCGGCAATAAACTCAAAGACATAAAAATTACCAGTGTACTCTCCCTCACGGGTGATAACCTCTGGATAGCCACTGAAAACGATGGTATTTTTACTACTAACAATAACACTATAACTCCGTGGGAAGGCAGCCTTCCTATATTTAAGGAGGCCTCTATAAAATGCGCTCAGCGATTACGAAATGGAAATTTTGCTATAGGAACACAAAACAAGGGCCTGTTTATCCTTTCTCCTCAGGGTGAATTAATACTACACCTGAATAAGGGACAGGGACTCAATAATAGGACAGTACTCTGCCTCTATGAAGACTTACAAAATAACCTGTGGCTAGGTCATAATAATGGAATAACCTATGTAGAACTGGGCATGCCCTTTTCTTATATCAATGAACAAGTGGGACTCCCCGGCTCCGGCTATGTCGGCTTTTTAGATGACGACAACCTCTACCTTGGCACTAACAATGGCCTTTTTTATAAAAACATTCAGACCCAGGCTACAGAAGAAAAATATAAGTTCATTCCTAATACTGAAGGACAAGTCTATTCTATTGATAAAATAAAGCAACACCTCATGATAGGGCATCATAAAGGAGCCCTGACTATAAATGACCTCCAAGCCAAAAGCATTTCCTCGATACCTGGCTCCTGGACCTTCCTGCCTTTAAAACATCATCCTGATTATGTATTAGAAGGGTATTACAAAGGCCTCAATCTTTATAAGGAGGAAAATGGGCTACTTACCTTTCAGCATAAAATAAAAGGGTTCAATGAGTCATCAAGAGTGATGCAACAAGACAAAAATGGCGATATCTGGATGACACATGGCTATAAGGGAATTTATAGGTTAACCCTTAATGAAAAGCTGGATTCAGTAAAAACAGTGAAATTTTATGGTGAGGAAAATGGGCTTCCTTCTAATTTAATGATCAATGTCTTTAACATTAACAATCGACTGATCTTCACTACCACTAATCAGATCTATAGATATGACGAACAAAATGACCGGTTTGTATTAGATAATTTCTTTTCACCTTATTTCAAAAATGAAGTCATTACAGCGCTGGCTGAAGATACCTTTCAAAACATTTACTTCCTCTCCCCTGATGAAATCGGTATGCTAGAGAGTAAGCCTACTGGCGGCTTTGCTCTAAAAAAGAATATTTTCAACAAGCTACAGGACATGCTGAATGATGACCTGCAAAATGTAAATATACTCAGTGCTAATCAGGTCTTATATGCAGCTAAGGAAGGTTTTATTTTATATGATGCCAACAAAAAAAATATCCCTGACCACAGTTTTCATACGTTAATAAGAAGTGTGAAGCTTACCGGCGACTCCACGACCCTTCTCTTTAGTGGTTTTTTTACTCAAAACGGTACCATTACTAATCACCAGCCTAAAAGCATGATTCCTAAACTAGATTTTAATAATAACTCTATTCAGCTTTCTTACAGCGCAGCTTATATAGATGGTCTTGAAGGAACAAAATATAAATTCTGGCTGGAAAATGCTGACAAAAACTGGAGCGAATGGACTACTAAGACGGAAAAAGAATATACTAACCTGCATGAGGGCACTTATACTTTTCATGTACAAGCTACCAATATTTATGGAAAAGAAAGTGAAATTGCCCATTATACCTTTGTGGTACTGCCGCCATGGTACAGAACTACCTGGGCCTACTTAGGTTATAGTGTTATCATCATCATGTCATTATTCAGCTCCTTTTACCTGTTTGATAAAAAGCATAAGCGCGAGAAAATGGCTATGTCACTTACCCAAGAGAAGGAACTTCACAGAAAAGACTCTGAAATAGAAACCATTACCAAAGAAACTGCCGATGAAATACAGCGGTTGAAAAATGAGAACCTTCAAAAAGAAATAGAAAATAAAAATAAGGAATTAGCCACCTCCACTATGCACCTCATCAACAAAAATGGCTTCATTTCTAATATTAAAAGTAATCTTTCCGGAATATCAAAGCGGAGCAAAAACCAGGAGGTAAAAAAAGAGCTAAGAAAAATCATCACCAATATTGATAAGAATATTTCTCAGGATGCAGACTGGGAGCATTTCTCTTTTCACTTTGATCAGGTTCATGGAGACTTCACTAACCGATTAAAACAGTCATATCCTAACCTGAGTCCACAAGAAATGAAGCTTAGTGCTTATTTGAGACTGAACCTTTCTACCAAAGAGGTAGCTCAGCTTCTAAATATATCAGTAAGAGGTGTAGAAATATGCCGTTATCGACTTAGGAAAAAGCTAGAACTAGAAAGATCAACTAACCTGCAAGAGTTTATTTTGAAGTTCTAAAAGACTATAAGCTAATGGCATTCTTAATATTTCCCAGGTTATAGGCAGTAGCCCAGCCCCTAGTATTAATAATTTGAGCTGCTTCTTGAGACCTTAGACCACTATCGCAGTATAAAATGATTTTTTTATTATGAAAAGCAGTGTGCTGCTCTAACATCTGGAATGGTATGTTAATAGCTCCTGATATGACCTGTCTTTGGTATTCTTTAGGCGATCTTACATCTACTAATAGTGCTCCTTCTCTATGCAGTTTACGAGCTTCTTGTACACTTATGTGTTCTCCAAAATCCAGGTACTTATACATCTCTTCATACAACCAACTAGCTGCACAAAAATGAGTAAAAATCACAATCAACTGCAACACACCAAGTATAGCACCAAAGGCAATAGCCAGATAAGTAAGGTTATTGAATAAGCTAATAGCTATTAATAAGTTGAAAAAAGCTCCTGAAACACATGCTAGTCGGCGAGGAAGTGGGTTTGATAGTCGCTCAAATGGCTTACCTAATAAATGGGCTATTTTACTTACCAGATAATCTAAAGGGTGATATTTCTTCATTACAAACCCTAGAAAACCTATCAAAAAAACCAATACGTTAATTAGTGGCTGTTGAAGTATAATACCTGTTGCGGTAAGCACCAGGCAAATTGCAGGCATTATTTTAACCTTATTCTTCACTCTCTCCAATTCTTCTAAATTACAACTAAGGTATCCTTGTTGTAATAAATATCTGTTAACCATCTCCTATAAAGCCAATTAATAGCAGTAATATATACGCGTAACAGGTAAAAAGTAAGCACCTAGATAGTAGTTACTTACCTAATTTAGCGTTTTACACTTCAAAAACAAATCCCTTTTTCAAAAGGTTATTATACACTGATTCATCAAACCTGTAAAGTCGGGCAGCACGGTGGGCTACATCCTTTTGTTTTTCATTACAGGCTACTAACAAATTCATGTTTATAAACTTCCTTCTAAAGTTAGATTTATCAAGCTCCGTTTCTAAAATAGCTTCATAAAGCTCCTTTATCTGTAGGAGAGTGAATTTTCTGGGTAAAAGATTAAACCCAATGGGTTCGTGTTGAATTTTGTGCTTGAGGTGATTGAAACCATAATCCAGGATGTCATTATGATCAAACAAGAGGCTGGGCACCTCATGGATGTTGAACCAGCGCACATCAGATACCGAAGCACCTGCATTTAGTTCGAAATTTTGTTTGTTTACCAGCGCATAGTAGGCCACGGTGATTACGCGGCGCTCAGGGTAGCGGTTCACTTCTCCGAAAGTTTTCAGTTCTTCCAGAAAAATATCTCTTACCGCAGTTTGGTCTGTTAATATTCGGTAGGCAGCATCATCTACGCTCTCATTGTATTTAATGAAACCGCCAGGCAATGCCCACTGTCCGGCATATTTGCCCTCTCCATGTTTTACCAGAAGAACAAACAGCTTAGACTTCTCAAAACCAAATATTACAGTATCAATGGAAAGTGCTTCTATTACTTTATCAGAAAAGTTACTATTCTCCATAATGCATTCTCTTCAAAATTCGCACTTCCCATTGATTGTTTAATTTATAATATATTAGCTTACAAGCTGCTCAAGAAAGATTTCACTTGATTGTAGATATTCTCTCCTGTAAAGCCAAATTTCTCATCTAGCGTACCAGCAGGAGCTGAGTATCCGAAGTGTTCAAGTCCAAATACTTTACCTTTTTTACCGATAAGACCTTCCATAGTTACTGGTAAGCCCGCAGTTAAAGCAAAGATAGGCGCTTGTTCGTTAAGCACTTCAGCCTGATATTCAGCTGACTGATCTCTGAATAAACCTTCAGAAGGAACAGATACAATGTTTGATTTTATACCGTCTTTTTTCAACAGCTCTGCTGCTTCAAATAAAGTGGCTACTTCAGAACCATTGGCTACTAAAGTAACATCGGCTCCCTCAACAGATTGTACTGTGTAAGCTCCTTTTCTAGCTTGCTCAGCTTCTGCATAACGATCTCCGTCTTTAGCAATAAGGTCTTTTATACCTTGTCTTGAAAATATTAAGCCGGTAGGAGTTTTCTTGTTTTTCAAAGCCATCTCCCAAGCTACTGTAGTTTCTGCTGCATCAGCAGGTCTAAGCGCTAATAAACTTCTCTCCCCTTTATGGTTACGTAGTTTTTCCAACAGTCTCAACTGAGCTTCTTGCTCTATTGGCTGGTGAGTTGGTCCATCCTCTCCTACTCTAAAGGCATCATGCGTCCATAAGTAGATTACCGGTAGCTCCATAAGAGCAGAAAGTCTGTAAGCAGGCTTTTGGTAATCAGAGAAAATGAAGAAAGTACCCACTACAGGAATTATACCTCCGTGTAGAGCCATACCGTTAGCCATAGCAGCCATAGTAAACTCAGAAACACCTGCATGCATAAAGTTTCCGCTGTACTCATGAGGACCAAAGGCCTTAGATTTCTTAAGGAAACCATCAGTTTTATCACTATTAGCCAAGTCAGCAGAAGCTACCACAAGGTTTTCTACTTTATCAGCCAAATAAGCAAGTACTGCTGATGATGCATCACGAGAGGCTATATTAGCCTTTTGTGGTATTTGAGAGAAGTCAATCTCAGGAATATCTCCACTAAAGAACAGCTCAAGCTTTTCTGCCAATTCAGCATTTTTGCTTTTCCACTCTGCTTCTTCAGCTCTTTTTGCTTTTACTTCTTCTCTTTTCTTATCGAGAATTTCTTTATAATAAGACTCTACGTCAGAGAAAATAGCGAAAGGATCTTCTACACTTCCACCTAAGGCTTCCACAGTCTTCTCATAAGAAGCACCTGTACCGCCTACTGGCTTACCATGTAATTCACTATATCCTTCATAAGGCTTGCCTTCAGCATCTACAGCTCCTTTACCCATTATGGTTTTACCAATAATAAGGAAAGGCTTTTCTTTTTCAGCTTCAGCTTCTTTAAGAGCACCTCTGATAGCATCATGATCATGGCCATCAATGGTTACTACTTTCCAGCCCCAAGCTTCATATTTCTTAGCAGTATCTTCAGAAGTCACTTCATCAGTATAGGTACTTAGCTGTACATCGTTACTATCAAAGAACATAACAAGGTTGCTAAGACCAAGATAACCAGCTATACGGCCAGCACCCTGACTTATTTCTTCCTGAATACCACCATCAGATATGTAAGCATATACAGTGTGATCGGTCCAGGCTCCAAACCTTTCTTCTAAGAATTTACCTGCTAAAGCAGCTCCTATACCCATTGCATGTCCCTGACCAAGAGGTCCTGAAGTGTTTTCTACACCTCTTTTATGGTCTACTTCCGGGTGACCAGGAGTTACAGAACCCCACTGACGGAAGTTAGAAACATCTTCTTTAGAATAGTTACCTAAAAGGTAAAGCTGCGAATAAAGCATAGCTGAAAGGTGACCAGGATCCAAGAAGAATCTGTCTCTCCATCGCCATTGCATATCATCTGGGTCGAATTTCAAAAATTCACTGTAAAGAATATGCATAAAGTCCGCTCCACCCATGGGTCCACCAGGGTGACCTGACTTGGCTTTTTCAACCATGGCTACTGATAATAGCCTTATATTATCTGCTGATAACTTATCAAGTTTTATATTAGCCATAAGTATTTACTAGATTTTTAATGTTCTGCTCAAATATAGCGATTAATAATGTTTTCAAACATTTCCTGCTTACCACTTATCAATTTAGGCTCTCCTGCGATGGCAGCTATGTCATAAAGATCTTCTAATTGCAACTTACCTTGTTCAAATTCCTGACCTTTCCCTGAAGCGAAAGTAGCATATCTGTCTGCTCTCAATTTCTTATATTGGCTGTTTTCCAAAATTTTATCTGCAGTAATCAACGCTCTGGCGAAAACATCCATTCCTCCGATGTGTGCGTGGAAGATATCATCAAGATCTGTAGAGTTTCTTCTGGTTTTAGCATCGAAGTTAACACCTCCACCTTTGAAACCACCACCTTCTAAGATGATAAGCATAGCTTCTGTTATCTCATAAAGATCAACAGGGAATTGATCTGTATCCCATCCGTTTTGGTAATCACCTCGGTTAGCATCTATACTTCCTAAAAGACCAGCATCTACAGCGGTTTGTAACTCATGAGTAAAAGTATGTTGCGCTAAGGTAGCATGGTTTACTTCCAGGTTAAGTTTGAAATCATCCATCAAGTCATAAGCTCTTAAAAAGCCGATTACTGTGGCTGCATCAAAATCATACTGGTGCTTAGTAGGCTCAGCTGGCTTAGGCTCAATGAAAAACTGACCTTTAAAGCCTTGTTTTCTGGCATAATCTTTAGCCATGTGAAGGAATCTGGCCAAATGCTCTTGTTCCTTTTTCATATTAGTGTTCAATAAAGACATATAGCCTTCACGTCCACCCCAGAATACATAGTTTTCACCACCTAACTTAATAGTAGTATCAAGTGCATTTTTAACCTGACCGCCGGCATAAGCCAACACACTAAAATCTGGATTAGTGGCTGCTCCATTCATATATCTTGGGTTGCCAAACAGGTTAGCTGTACCCCATAATAATTTTACACCTGAAGCCTTTTGTTTTTCGAGTGCATAATCTGAAATAAGCTGTAATCTTTTTTCAGAAGTTTTGAAATCAGCACCTTCTGAAGTTAAATCGAAATCATGAAAACAGTAATATGGAGCTCCCAGCTTAGTGATGAATTCAAAAGCCGCATCCATTTTATCTTTTGCTTGCTGATCAGGATCAGTAGCTACTTGCCAAGGGAACTGTTTAGTACCAGGACCAAAAGGATCTCCACCAGTAGCACAGAATGTATGCCAGTAAGCTACTGCAAACTTGAAGTGTTCTTTAAGTGTTTTACCACCTACTACTTTATTTTCATCATAGTATCTAAAAGCCAAAGGGTTGTCCGATTCAGGACCTTCGAAAGCAATCTTTCCTATTCCTTTGAAATATTCCTTGTCTCCCATTAAAACATCTTTATTACTCATTATTCATCAGGTTTATTTGTTCTTTAATAAAATTTCTAAATCTTTTTTCCAGGTATTATAGGCCTGCTGATAAGCAGCTACATCATCACTCATCTGGTAAGTGTTTACTTTCTCCGCTTTTCCATAAATATCATCTAAAGCGGTATACCTACCGGTAGCGAGTCCTGAGCCACGGGCAGCGCCTACTGCTCCTGTAGTTTCAATCACTTCTATGGTACAACCCGTTAAGGTGGCCACTGTAGTGGAAAATACTTTAGAGCGGAAGAGGTTATCATTACCCACTTTAATAACATGAGTCTCAATACCCATCTCTTTCAATATTTCTACACCATATACAAACGCAAATGCGACACCTTCTAGTGCTGCTCTGTACATGTGAGCTTTACCATGAATGTTAAACTGAATGTTATTGATTTGAGCTCCTATAAACTGATTTTCCAGCATTCTTTCAGCCCCATTTCCAAAAGGAACTACACGCAGGTCATCAGCTCCCACGGGCACGGTGTTAATCATCTCTTCCATTTGATCATAAGTGATGTTATCACCCGCCACCTGCTGTTTTATCCATCGGTATTGAGAGCCTGCACCATTAATGCAAAGCAATACTCCTATTCTTTGTGCCTCTGCCTGGTGATTTACGTGGGCAAAGCCATTAACACGAGAGGCCTTATCATATAAAGGCTGGTCAACCACAGCATAAACCACACCTGAAGTACCACCTGTAGCGGCTATTTCTCCCGGCTTGGTCACTTGTAAAGAAAGAGCATTATTAGGCTGATCACCGGCACGATAGGTTACCGGAGTACCTGCTTTTATACCCAAAAACTCGGCGGCCGCTTCCGTTACTTCTCCTTGAACAGAAAAAGTATCAGCTATTTCCGGCACTAAAGCTCTATCTATATTATAATGATCTAATACAAACTGGGCAACATCGTTATTCTGAAAATCCCAAAGAATGCCCTCTGAAAGGCCTGACTTGGTAGTAACGATTTTACCAGTCATTTTCATACCTATAAAATCACCCGGCAGCATGAACTTATGCACCTTATTATATATCTCAGGCTCGTTATCCTGCACCCACTTAAGCTTAGAAGCCGTGAAGTTACCAGGCGAATTAAGTAAATGAGAAAGACATTTCTCTTCACCTATATTTTTAAAGGCTTCATTACCAATATCTACGCTACGGCTATCACACCATATAATAGATGGCCTAAGCACTTTTTGATCTTTATCTACCAGCACTAAACCATGCATCTGATAAGAAAGGCCTATTGACTCTACATCCTGACCATTAACATTAGTTTTAGTTAGCAGCTTCTGACACACCTTACCTATATACTCCCACCACTGCTCCGGATCTTGCTCTGCCCAGCCTGTTTTTACAGCCTGAATTTCCATTTCAGTTTCTGGGTACTGAGCCATACCTACTGTTTCGCGGGTTTCTGCATTTACTAAAGCCGCCTTGATAGACGAACTTCCAATATCAAAACCGATTAAATATTTACTCATGAGGGAAATTATTGTGTTTTTTATGATTTTGGGATCGTTTTCTAGCCTCAAAAGGCAAAATTCCTCCCCATCACCTTCCCAATATTACAGTATAAGATTCAGAATACCGAACAATTTTTAATATTTATAGTCAAAATGACCATAATTAATTTAAAGGTAAAATTAACGTCTAAAAATTACGTTTAGAGAAACGAAAAAGTAACATCAGCTTAGTCATATGCTATCCATTTCAAGCAAGTGTAACATCACTTCCTGCACCTAAATTAGGTGAAAATTTATCACAGATTATTTCGCCTTTTAAAAACTATCTATTAGTATAAATTGTATGATTTATGATTGCAATATCTATATATTTACACACTAAATTTTAAGCTGTGAGTGACAGAAAAGTAAAAATAGGAACAGTACAAATGACTTGCTCTTCAAACCCTGAAGAGAACTTAAGTAAGGCCATCGAAAAAATAAAAGAGGCTGCAGCTCAGGGAGCACAAATAGTATGCTTACAAGAGCTATTCAAATCATTATACTTCTGTGATGTAGAAGATTATGACAATTTTAACCTTGCCGAAAGTATACCCGGGCCATCTACTGATGCCATATCAGCGGTAGCCAAGGAACTTGGGGTGGTAGTGATTGCTTCTTTATTTGAAAAAAGAGCACAAGGTATCTACCACAACACTACTGCAGTGCTAGATGCTGACGGAGCATATCTGGGAAAATACAGAAAAATGCACATTCCTGATGATCCTGGTTATTATGAGAAATTTTACTTCACTCCCGGAGATTTAGGATATAAAGTATTCAAAACCAAATTCGCCACCATAGGTGTATTAATCTGCTGGGATCAGTGGTACCCGGAAGGAGCCAGAATTACAGCATTAAAAGGTGCGGAAATCTTATTTTATCCTACTGCCATTGGCTGGCACAAAGATCAGGATATCGATACTAATGATGAGCAATACCAGGCTTGGCAGACCATACAGAGATCTCACTCAGTGGCTAACGGAGTGCCTGTAGTGTCAGTAAACCGTGTGGGGCATGAAGCAGACATGACATTCTGGGGTGGCTCATTTATCACTAATGCCTTTGGTAAATTACTATACAAAGCATCTCATGATCAGGAAGAAATACATGTACAGGAGCTAGATCTTAGTAAATCTGATCAATACCGTACGCATTGGCCATTTATGAGAGACAGAAGAATAGATTCATACCAACCTATAACCAAGAGATTTATAGATGAAGAATAACGGCTCTTCTTTGCTTTTTGAAGGCAAAACTCCCAAAGAACTAGGTTATTACTTTCCGGCAGAATTCGCAAAACATGAGGCCACCTGGCTAAGCTGGCCTCATAAGGAAGAATCATGGCCGGGAAAAATTAAGACTATATACGAACCTTACGCAGAGTTTATAAAAGTACTCACCTCTGGCGAGAAGGTAAGGGTAAATGTGGCAGATGAAAATATGAAAGCCAGCACCATTAGTTATTTAGAACAAAATGGCACTGATCTATCGCAAGTAGAGTTTTTCATACACCCTACTAATGATGCCTGGTGCCGCGATCATGGGCCGGCTTTTCTAGTAAACCCTGAGGCCGCTCAGAAAAAAATCATAATTGATTGGGGATATAATGCCTGGGGCGACAAATATCCTCCTTATGATCTGGATGATGTTATTCCTACTAAAATAGCTCAGCATTTTAATCTGCCAGTGCTTCACCCTGGTATAGTGATGGAAGGTGGTTCTGTGGAATTTAATGGAAAAGGCACTTTGCTAACCACAAAATCATGCTTACTAAACCCTAACCGTAACCCTGAACTCAACCAGGAAAAAATAGAGCAATACCTCACTGATTATTATGGTGTAGACCAGATACTTTGGTTAGGAGACGGCATAGAAGGTGATGATACTGACGGACACATTGATGACCTCACCAGGTTTGTAAACGAAGACACAGTAGTAACTGTGGTAGAGCATAACAAAAGCGACAATAACTACGGCCCTTTACAAGAAAACCTTGAGCATTTAAAAACGCTAAGATTATTAAATGGTAAGCAAATCAATATTGTAGAGCTACCCATGCCAAGAGAAATTATTTATGAAGACATGAGACTGCCTGCTTCTTATGCTAATTTTTACATCAGCAATAATCATGTGATAGTACCTACTTTTCAGGATAAAAATGATGACAAGGCATTGGACATTATAAGTCAGTGTTTTCCTGAAAGAAAGGTGATTGGAATTAGCTCTCTGGACATTATTTGGGGGCTAGGTTCATTCCATTGCCTCAGCCAACAAGAGCCAGCAATATAATTATGAAATGGAATAATTTCCGTATACAGGAAATTATTCCATTCTCATACATTTGATTTACAGACACTTATCAAATGGCCAACAAATTGATTTTAGAACGGAAATTAAACTCCGGTGCTTATGAAGTCAATTTGTACATTTCTATTTTTAATCACCTCATATACCGTATTCCCACAATCTTGTCCGACCATAGATAAACGGAATAATGGAAACGGCCAAGCCAACCGCTGCGCAGGTATAGATGGCACACCTGTAGCTTCCAATTTTGTAGGAACCAGTTATGCTATTGCTCCTTCCAACATGGCTAAAACCGGGGACATTACCTTCGTATATGATGCTCCCATTACCTCTCCTCCTGCAATAAAAAGAATATGGATTGGCAACGTACTCTCAGAAGTTATTGCAGGTCCAGCCTCGGTTCCTGAGATTTCCGGCAATACTACTATTGTGAAATATTGCTTTTACGTATCCAATTTACCTCCTGCGGCTAGTTTTACACTAGAGTTTGTAGATCCACAAACAGATTCCGTTCTTTCCTATTGCGGCTACAGTGGCAGCGATGACTCAAATGTTTCACCTCCTGTAATTTTAACTCAGCCTTTAAGTCAGACTTCATGTACCGGAGAAACTGTTAATCTTTCTGTAATTGCAGAAAGCACAAATGCAGGCGCATTAAACTATCAATGGCGTAAAAATGGAGCTGAAATAGACGGCGCCACACAATTCACCTACGCTATAAGCCCAGTAGCCCTTGAAGATGCCGGTCAATACGACTGTCTCGTAGGTGAGGCTACTGGTTCTTTTGTACTGTCTGACTTTGCCATGCTAAAAACAGTTGATTGTAGCACCAACAATGTCTACATGGATAAATGTGGAAATGGCAACTTAGTACAAACCTTCACCGATAGCTGGAACAATGCCTGGGTGGACTACAACAATGATAATTGGGAGGATTTGTTCATTACGAATAAACATGATGCGAGCAGCAATTATTTATACGAGAACAATTCTTCCTCATTTTCAAAAATAACTGGAGGACAGCTATTAAGCAGTTTCAATAAATCTGCGTCCTCAGCCTGGGCAGATATTGACAATGATGGAGATATGGATGTCTGCGTAGTAAATGCCACGGGTAGCGCTAGTATGATTTACCTTAACAATGGTAATGAGACCTTTACCAGCCTGCCTAATAGCGGAGTAGATGCTCACCCTCAATATTTCCACGGAGCCGCTTGGGCCGATTTTGATAATGATGGTTATGTAGATCTAATATTGACTAATTTTTTCCAGACAAGATTCCATCATCTTTACAAGAACAATGGCAACAATACCTTTACAAAAATCACTAACACACCGGTAACTGCAGAAAGCAATCGCTCTACTTCTCCTCTCTTGGCTGATTATGATAACGATGGTTTAGTAGACATTTTCATTCCTAATGGAAACAATCAGGCTAATTCATTTTTCAAAAATCTGGGCAACTTCAGATTTACCAAAATTACATCAACGGCCATCACTTCAGCCAGTAAAAATGCTGTAGGCGGCGCTTGGGGAGACTATGATGGAGATGGCTTTTTAGATCTATTCATAGCCAATTCTTCGAATCAAAATAATGAATTATATAAGAATAATGGAAACGGTACTTTCTCTCAAATTAATGCATCTATTGTTTCCAATGATAAGGGCCATAGTCATGGTGCCAACTGGATTGACATCGATAACGATGCTGATCTTGACCTCTTCGTCACTAATGACAATGGCCCTAACTTTCTTTACTTAAACGATGGAGCTGGCAACTTCATCAAAGCAGAAGATGAAGAAATAGCCACAGATATAGGCTTAAACTACGGACAAGCATGGGCTGACTACAATAAAGATGGCTTTTTAGATGTAATGATATCTTTTCATAGCAACCAGAAAGACAGGCTTTATTGCAACAAAACCAATGGAAACAATTGGATAAATATTAAGCTGGAAGGCGTGGTTAGTAATCAAAACGGTATAGGAGCCCAGATAAAAGTAAAAGCTAATGGCAAATGGCAATATCGAGAAATCAACCCTATGAGCGGGTTTGGCAGCCAAAACAGCATTAGAGCTCATTTGGGATTAAATGATGCCTCCGTAATTGATAGTATTGAAGTCAATTGGCCTTCAGGTATTAAGCAAATCTTAACTAGTCAGAACACCAATCGCTTCATGACAATAGTTGAAGAAAGTGCTAATTCGGTGCAAGGCTTGGTGTTTCATGACCTTAATGGCAACTGTATTAAAGATACTGAAGAACCTACCCTAAGTGACATTGCTCTAATCATTAACGAGCAACAACGGCAAGTATCTTCTGACAAAAACGGAGCACTTAATTTTCATATTCAGGAAGGAACCTATAATTTCTCTTTGGCTGAAAACAGCTATTGGAATATGGCTTGTTCCTCTGAATTTACTGTAGCTACTGGCAACAACAACATTAATATTCCATTACACACCTCCACCTCAGGTTATGACCTTACAGTAGATTATAGCACCACAGCATGGAGAAGAGGTTTCACTTCAGAATCAGTTATTAGCTATAGTAACCTAGGCACTGTAAATGCCTCCAATTCCTATTTAGTGGTTCAGTATCCTGCTGAAGTAAAAATTAATCAGGCCAGTGTTCCGTACACACAAGATACTGATAACGAATATACCTTCTTTATAGGAACAGTGAAACCGGGAGAGACCAAAAGCATAATAGTAACCGATTCAGTAACACTTGATGCTACAGTAGGTCAAGAATTCACTGTAACTACTACTATAGCGGCAGATGGAACAGATCTCAATTTAGAAAACAATATAGCCACAGAGCTCAATACTATCGTCGGGGCTATTGACCCGAATGATATAGCAGTATCGCCTCGGGGCCAGGGATCCGATCACTTTGTAAGTAAAGATGAAGTACTGACATATAAGATAAGATTTCAAAATGTAGGTACTTATTATGCCTCTCGCGTATCCATAAGCTGCCCGCTATCTAGTTATCTGGATTTCTCTTCTATTGAAATAGTAAATGTGAGCCATGATTACCAATACAGTATAGATCAAAGAGGAGTTTTAAGAATAGACTTCCCTAACATTCACTTGCCTGACAGCACTACTAATGAAATGGATAGTCATGGATTCTTTAAATTCAAAATTAAGCCTAAAGCTGATTTAACGGGTGGTGAGCAAATCATTGAGAAAGCTACAATCGCCTTTGATTATGAGGACCCAATCACTACCAATTCGGTTTTTAATACTATAAAATATGAAAGCAAAGGGGATACTTATCAATTACTGATATACCCTAACCCAGCCACAGATGAGGCACATTTTACCCTGGACATAGAATTCTATAAATATGATGACTATACAGGACTCACTCAGATAGATGTGTATAGTTTGCAAGGAAATCTAGTAAAACAGTACATTCCTAATGATGAAGATTTCACTTCTATCGATCTGGCCGGATGGCATGAAGGACAGTACATCATTAAAGCCTATGATGCTAAAAATAATGTTTATTTAGGGCGATTGATAAAATATTAAAGAGATAAAAACCAAAAGCTCTCAGGGTTAAACGCCTTGAGAGCTTCTTTATATTATTTAGCTAAAGCATCAGCTATAGAGACTGCTCTCTTCACCTGATGCTCCACAGCCTTTTTAATACTTTCTTCATCTCCAGTCATGTTTCCTTCCATATCCACTGAAACACTGGTACCGTAAGGATTACCACCGGCTGCATATAAAACTTCATCTGTATATCCAGGAGCAGCTACAATAGCCCCCCAATGATACATGGTAGTATATAAAGATAATAGAGTAGCCTCTTGCCCACCATGCGTATTCATAGCGCTAGTCATACCAGTAACCACTTTATTTATAAGCTTACCTTTTTGCCAAAGCGGGCCGGTACTATCTAAAAATTGCTTCAGTTGTGATGGGACATTTCCAAAACGAGTAGGAGCACTAAACACAATGACATCTGCCCATTCTAAATTATCTAAAGTAACTTCAGGCACATCTTTCGTTTCCTCCACATGCTTTTCCCAGGCGGGGTTTTGACTAATTACGCTATCCGGGGCTAGTTCTGGAACTTTGAAAATCTTAGCTTCAGCACCTGCTTTTTCAGCACCCGCTTTAGCTATATTCGCCAATTTATAATTACATCCTGTAGAGCTGTAATAAACCACAGCAGTTTTCAATTTACTCATAGCTTTTCTGTTTAGTTCATTGTAATGTTCGAACAATGAACAGCTCAGAAAAGGAATTGTTTAGCCATCAGGGTAGCCAAACCGCTCGAGAAATATTAATTATGTACTCCTGCCAAAAGGTATAAGACGGCCATTCTCACTGCTACTCCATTTTCTACCTGGTCTAATATAATGGCATGTTCAGAGTCAGCTACATCGCTATTAAGCTCTACGCCCCTATTAATAGGTCCTGGGTGCATAATGGTTATTTTCTTATCCAATTGATCGAGCATCCTTCTGTTAATACCATAATACAAGGAATATTCTCTCAAAGAAGGGAAATACTTAATTTGTTGTCTTTCCAGCTGAATACGCAACACGTTGGCCACATCACACCACTGCAGAGCTTTCATCACATCCAGTTCTACTTTCACGCCAAGGGAGCTGATGTATTTTGGTAAAAGCGTATTAGGACCACACACCATTACTTCGGCTCCCATTTTCTTCAGAGCAAAAATATTAGATATAGCCACTCTGGAATGAAGTATATCACCAATGATAGCCACTTTCACCCCTTGCAATGTACCATGTTTTTCAAGAATAGAGAAGGTATCGAGCAAAGCCTGAGTTGGGTGCTCATGAGTACCATCACCGGCGTTAACAATGTTTGCATCTATATGCTTAGACAAGAAATGGGGGGCTCCGGGGCTACTATGCCTCATTACCACCATATCCACTTTCATTGCCAGAATGTTATTCACCGTATCCAGCAAAGTCTCTCCCTTTTTCACAGAACTGTTAGACGATGAAAAGTTCACCACATCGGCAGAGAGCCTTTTCTCTGCCAGCTCAAAGGAAAGCCTTGTTCTGGTAGAGTTTTCAAAAAACACATTAGCAATAGTGATGTCTCTCAGGGAAGGAACCTTTTTTATAGGACGATTAATAACATCCTTAAAGGTCTTAGCAGTTTCATAAATAAGTTCAATGTCTTTCTCTGTAATATTTTTTATGCCAAGCAGGTGTTTTTGACTTAATTGTGACATCTATTTTTCTTCCTTATTTATCAACCAAATTTTGTTATGTTTTCCGCCTTCCAGCTCCACCAATACGCGCTGCGACTCTAATGTAGTCACATCTTTACCTATAAAATCAGGTTCTATAGGCAGGTGTCTGGAGTATTTTCTGTTTACTAAAACCAGTAGCTCCACCTTTTTAGGCCTACCAAAGGCGATCATCGCATCCAGTGCTGCCCTTACAGACCTGCCCGTAAACAGGACATCATCTATAAGCACTACATTTCTGTTCTCTATAATAAATGGAACCTTAGTAGCATTAGCTTTCACTGGCGTATCCCGTCTTCTAAAATCATCTCTGTAAAAGGTAGTATCCAAATATCCAAGATCAATTTTAGTCTTCAGGTCTTCCTCCAATTTTTGATGGATCATATCTGCCAGATGTATTCCTCTGGGCTGCATCCCTAAAATTGCAGTTTCGCTAAAATCTCCATGAGCTTCAATTAGCTGTTGACATAACCTGTCAACAGTAATGTGTAAAAGGTGGGTATCGAGTATTAGTTTCTTTTGCATGGCCTAAACTCATGCAAATATAGAGAAAACTTTTAATCAGCCTGAAAAGATTCCATTAAAGAATAAAATAATTAACCCTTCTTAAGAAGAAACAATGGACTGCCGAAATTTCACATTCTTGCCACAATTAAGTATATTAATACATTATCCTCTAGAATCTAAAACGTTTGAAAAATGACACATCTATACAAATTTCTTCTGGCATTATTAGTTATGATCACCGGGTTTTCTGTTGATGGTGTATCTCAAAAAATTGGCTTACTGATGGACAGTTATGTGATAGATCGATGGTATATAGACCAGCAGCTATTTGAAAAGAAGATTGAAGCACTGGGCGGAACGTGCGTGGTAGAAGTGCCATATGGAGACCCTGATCAGCAAGTGAAATTAGGTAAAAAACTCATTGATGAAGATGTTGATGTACTGGTAATAATACCTACTGATGCAAAAAAGGCTATTGAGATAGTCGGCTATGCTAAAAATGCTGGAATTCCTGTAATCTCTTATGATCGATTAATATTAAACTCTAACATAGACTATTATATTTCCTACAATAACATTAAGGTAGGCAAAATGCAGGCTCAGTATGCCTTAAAACACACCAAAGGCAAAAATTATTTATTGATTAATGGCCCTGTTTCTGATAACAATGCCGTGCAATTTAGAAAAGGGCAGCTATCAGTTTTACAACCTTATGTAGACAAAGGAGAGATTAGCATTATGGATGATATCATCTTACAAAACTGGAGTGAGCTGGAAGCTCTCATAAAAATGGATGAGCTATTCGCCACCATGTCAGAAAAACCCAATGCCATTATAGCTGCTAATGATGCCATAGCCCGCGGGGTAATGCAAGCCATGCCTGATGCCAAGACTGACAAGTTAGTGATTACAGGACAGGATGCGGAGCTTGAAGGCATAAAGGCGATTATAAGTGAGACTCAAAGCATGACTATTTATAAGCCTATTCAAGCATTAGCAGAGAAAGCCGCTGAGCTGGCCATGCATTTAGCTGAAGACAAAAGCTATAAAGCCAAAAATGTAGAAACCTACACCTACGAAAGCATTTCGGTAAATGCCATATTACTAGATCCTGTACTGGTAGATAAAAGTAATTATAAAGAAACAGTGGTGAAGGATGGTCATATTTCTCTATCTGAAGTAATGGAAAGAAAATAAAATGGCTTTCATTTTAAAGTTATTTAATAGAATAAGCTGAAGGTATCCCCTATTTTGCATAGTTTTCAATACAGAAACAAAACAATAAGTTATGCGAATAGAATGGGATGTGAAATTAGGTTTCAAAGATGTAATGATCAGACCTAAAAGATCCACTTTGAAATCCAGATCTGAAGTATCACTTTTAAGAAAATATAAATTTTTACATGGAGCTGGAGAATGGGAAGGGGTTCCTATTATAGCTGCCAACATGGACACGGTAGGCACGTTTGAAATGGCCACTGCACTAGCTGAACATGACTTGGTTACAGCCATACACAAGCACTACACCCCTGAGGAATGGAAGGCATTTTTATCTCAGCAAAATGATTCTAAAATATACGATAGAATAGCCATAAGTACGGGCACAGGAGCAGAAGATTCTCAAAAGCTAAAAAACATCATTTCGTCCTTTCCTGAGCTAAGGTTTATATGCATAGACGTGGCCAATGGCTACTCAGAGCACTTTGTAGACTTCGTAAAACAAGTACGAGATCAATTTCCTGATAAGATTATTATGGCCGGCAATGTGGTAACCGGAGAAATGGTAGAAGAGCTATTGCTTTCAGGTGCTGATATTGTAAAAGTAGGTATTGGGCCAGGCTCTGTTTGCACCACAAGAATAAAAACTGGCGTGGGTTACCCTCAGCTTTCGGCCATTATTGAGTGCGCAGATGCTGCTCACGGCTTAGGTGGTCAGGTAATTTCTGACGGAGGCTGCAAAGCTCCTGGCGATGTAGCTAAAGCCTTTGGCGCAGGTGCTGACTTTGTTATGCTCGGAGGCATGCTGGCAGGACATGAAGAAAGCGGCGGCGAGCTGATAGAGCAAAATGGAGAAAAGTACAAACTATTCTACGGCATGAGTTCTGAAACTGCCATGACCAAGCACGTAGGTGGTGTGGCGGAATACCGTGCTTCTGAAGGAAAAACAGTGCAAATGCCTTATAAAGGTGCGGTAAAAGATACGGTAACTGATATATTAGGTGGTATACGTTCTACTTGTACTTATGTAGGAGCCAAGCAACTAAAAGAGCTCACCAAAAGAACAACTTTCATAAGAGTAGAAGAGCAACACAATGATTGGTTGGAGGGTTAGAATATAACCCCCAGCCATAATATAATGATGCCTACTACCGCTAATATTACTAAAAGAGGCCATATAAATTTAAGCCAAGTATTGTAGTTAACATTTACCATAGCTAATGACGGCAACGCCAAACCCGTAGGAGTAATAAAAGTCATCAATCCACAACCAAAAAGGTATGCATTAACTATTTCTTCCTGAGGCACACCTACAACTGGCCCCAAAGCACTTAATATTGGCATGCTTACCACAGCTAATCCTGAGGTAGAGCTGATAAACAAAGTAAGCACAAAAAACACAGCCATAAGTGCAGGCATAAACACCATGGCCGGCATACCATCCACCACCTTAGTAGCATAGAAAAGGATGGTATCACTTATATGCCCATCGTTTAAAATGAATGTTACGCCGCGAGCGATCCCCACTATAAAAGATACTCCTAACAATTCTTTCGCTCCGGTAATAAATACGTCTACAAAGGCTCTTTCATTAATTCTTTGGATCAACCCAATTAATATAGAGGCCACCAAAAATAGAGCGGTCATCTCCTCAAACCACCAGCCTAAGCGAGCAACACCGTATATCATGACTGCAAAGCTTAAGGCAAACAATACAAAGAGGAATTTAGTAGAAGGCTTTAATCCCTCTACAGTGGTTTCTTCATTACCACTAACTGAGTTAGTCTCTACCGGAGCAGTTTGAACAGCCACTAAAGAAGCTGCAGGATTCCGCTTCACTTTATTAGCATACCTCCATACATAGGCCACGCAAATGGCCGTCCCGATTAAAAGCATGGCCAGCCGACTAAAGAAACCGACAGTCCAGCTAACGCCGGCTGCATCTGAAGCAATTATAGTAGAAAAAGGATTGATAACAGCGCCCATATTGCCTATGGAAGAGCCTATAAAGATAACTGCCACCGGCACTAATAAATCATAGCCCGCAGCAATGAACACAGGAATCAAAAATGGATAAAAAGCGAATGTTTCCTCTGCCATACCAAAAGTAGTACCTCCTACTGCCACCAAAGAAGTGACTACAATAATAAGAATACCTTCTCTCCCTTTCAGGCGCTGTGCTAGTAAGGCAATTCCCTTATCAAAAGCTCCGGATTGATTAAAAACACCAATAAAGCCTCCAAGCACTAATACGAAGAGCATGATATCCACCACTTCGTAAATACCTCTAATAGGAGCGAACAACACCTCTTTAAATCCTTGCGGCGTGCTTTCTACTTCTTTATAGCTATTAGGAATGGATACTGGCTTCTTAATACTACCATTTCTAAATTTCTCTATTTGAATAGGTATACCTAATGAAATAAGTACATTTTGATTAGCCGGTACAGCTTGGGTAGTGTTTTGCGAATGAATAACAAACTCATCACTTTCGCTACTGTAGGTGAGTTTATCGTAACTGCCGGAAGGCAAGAGCCAGGTAGCTCCTGCACAAAGTACTATCACTATGATGAGTACAGTATATGGCGTAGGAAATTGAAATTTTCCCTTCATCAATAAGTCTAAAAATCGTCCTGGTTAATATCAAGATCAGGTTCCAGATCCGGTTCTTCTTCCTCCTCTTTTAGAAGATCTTCTTCTGTAGCCTCACCCTTTTTCTTCTTCTTAAATAATCCTCCTAAGAAACCTTTTTTCTTCTTCTTACCATCAAGCTCAGTGGCTGATGTTTCTACATCAAACTGAGTAGAGTCAGATTTATTTTTCTTCTTACCAAAAAGTCTTTTAAAGAAGCCTTCCTTCTTTTTGCCCTCACCATTCGCTTCAGCGTCAGATTCCATCTGTAAGCGGGTATCAGGATATACGAGATAATCTTTCAGATACCATAAGTAAAGCTCTTGCTCTGTATTGAAAGTTTCCTCCTTAATTGAAATTTTGTAGGCGCTATCCAGTGGGGAAAGAGCCAGGGTATCTACAGAAATGACCGCAGTAGAGTCATATCCTTCTCTCTCTGCGAGGTAAAATTCATCATCAAATTCCAGTGAATCTTCTTCTTGCGGATATACATCTTCCATAGCCACTGTCTGCATGCTACGGATTTTCTTTTTGTAAGACATAGGTTCAATTATTAAGAACCTGTCCTTATTCGCCTCTAAAACTTTAGGCGTAGAATCCTCAGCAAAGTAACTAAAGTGCCTTCGAAGTGCTTCTTCATCATGTATAAAGGCGCTTTGGTAAGCAGGACAGATAGATCGCTGCGTACATGCCTGAATACAACAGAAGAGAAATATACCTATTATAAGGTGATAAATTTTTATCATGCAAACAATAAAGTGACCCGGTCAGTTAGCGCTATTTTAGCTCACTTCGCATATGTCTTACCCAATGTCTAAGGTAGTTTTAAAAAGTTACAACTTAAAGCAAAATGCAAAAATACTAAGTTATAACAACTATTTAAGCTATTTTGCCCAGATCTTCTTTGGCTTTTTTGGTTAATCCGTTGACTACAAGGTCATAGGAATGGTCAATTAACTCTTTAGTAAGGCTATCTGGCACGGTCCCATCCATTTCCACAGTGTTCCAATGCTTCTTACTCATGTGGAACCCTGGCTTAATGGATTCATACTCCTCTCGAAGCAAAACCGCCCTTTCAGGATCACACTTTAAGTTAATGCCTGTAAACAGATCAACATCTGTAAGTGCAAATACTTTACCCATTACTTTAAATACAAGCGTTTCTTCTCCAAAAGGAAATTCCTCAGTTACTCCCTTCTTAGAAAGGCAATATTCTCGAAACCACTCGATATTCATTAATATAAAGTATTAAAAAATATGCCTTGTGATTAATATGATTAGAGCAATTAAGAAAATGATAATGGATATTTTATTCACTCCATGCATCATCTTCAAACTAAAATTAGCAGGTCTGGATTTATCTTTACCTCTAAAAAAATAACCAAAAACCTCACCTACCTGAAAGTATTCTTTCAATGTATTTCGCTTATTGTTATTGTCTTCTGACATAGATTTCGTTTTAGCTATTAACCTTATTCCTTTTCAATCCAGTTCCCGTCTTCTCTGATAATTTCTATCAGTTCATCTACAGCATTTTCTGAAGGTACACCTCGCTTCATTACCTCCTGCCCTTTGTATAAAGTGATTTTCCCTTTTCCTGAACCGACATAACCATAATCAGCATCAGCCATTTCGCCCGGACCATTTACAATACATCCCATAATTCCGATTTTCACCCCTTTCAAATGATCGGTTCTCTTTCGAATCATAGCGGTGGTTTCTTGTAGATCAAACAGCGTTCTACCACATGAAGGGCAAGAAATGTACTCCGTCTTAGTCATTCGGGTACGAGCTGCTTGTAATATACCAAAGGCGATATTATTCAACTTCTCTATTTGCGGCAACACTTCCTCCTGGCTTAATGTCTCAATTTGCTTATCCAGACCCAACATCACCCCATCACCAAGGCCGTCTACTAACAAGCCGCCAAGGTCTGTGGCTGAATAGATCTGAAGCTGATCTTCTGATAAGTCACCATAAGTGCGTTTAAAAATGACTGGCGTTGCCAGCTCTTTATTGATGAGCTCAAAAACAGCCCTTCTTTGCTCTGCTAAGCCATGTTTATTAATCGTTTCTATTACCAGCACCACGGTGGCATCATGCTGAAGCTCATGAATGACAGTAGCATTAAGATCAGCTAACGAGAGCTGCACGAAATTCAATTCCTGATGCTTTAGATCAGTATCTAAATATTCCTTCACCTTAAATAAAGGCACCTTGTTCTGATCTTCTTTAAGTGGCTCCCAAGCTTCAAAATCAATAATTTCTTTCAGCCCATTAGGAAGCATAAAATCTATTGGCTTACTGCCAGAATAAATATAATCAGCACCCAAGTCATTCATTCTCCACTTATCCGGTTCTGGAAGATAAAAATGCCCAATACTTCTTAAATCTTTATAATCCTGCACTTCCACCTGGCTAAAGTCAGCGATCACACGTGGCACATTCTGACCACCAATATTTACTACTTCAGCGGTTTCTCTGCGGGCATACTGAAAAGGATCAATAGGATTTTCATTAATCGCCGCTATTGCATTGTGTGGCTGACGGTCTTCATACCGATCTACCATCACCTGAGCTACCGGTGCCTCTGCTTCAGGCTCTTCAGTAAGCGACACCCTAACAGTATCACCAAGGCCATCTTCTAACAACAGGCCTATGCCTACTGCACTTTTTATTCTACCATCTTCGCCTTCACCAGCTTCTGTTACTCCCAAGTGAAGCGGGTAAGGTTGCAGACCTTCTTCATTAAGCTTGTTCACCAGCAAGCGGTATGCTTCTACCATTACCTGGGTATTACTCGCCTTCATAGAAAGAACTATGTTATGAAAATTAAGATCATCACAGATTCTTAAAAACTCCAATGCAGACTCAACCATACCCAGTGGAGTATCTCCGTAGCGGCTCATAATTCTATCAGAAAGTGAGCCATGGTTAGTACCTATTCGCATGGCGGTACCATACTCTTTACAGATATTTACTAATGGAGTAAACTTCTCTCTTATCCTATCCAGCTCAGCATGATAGGAATCATCAGTATATTCTATTTGTTGAAATTTCTTCTTATCAGCATAGTTACCAGGGTTTATCCTCACCTTCTCTACTATGCGAGCGGCTAGTTCAGCGGCATTAGGTGTGAAATGAATATCAGCCACTAAAGGCACATTACAGCCTCTGGCACGTAATTCTTTCTTAATATTCTCTAGATTTTGAGCTTCTTTTATACTTGGAGCGGTAATCCTCACATATTCACACCCTGCTTCTACCATTCTCAGCACCTGCTCTACACTGCCCATGGTGTCCATAGTATCTACCGTGGTCATAGACTGAACACGGATAGGGTTATGTGCTCCTAACGGCACATCACCTATAAACACCTCTCTGGAAAGCCTGCGAGAGTAAGAAACCAGGCTGTTACAATATTTCTTAGTTTTTATAATTTCTGAATCCACCATAATGCTCAAAATTCTACACACAAAGGTAACTGTTACTATGGATTTTGCCCATTAGTTACCATTAATGAATCATTAAAAAGACCTTTCTTAATTCTGATTAAATATCTCCCAGCTGAGGTCGCATTAAAATCTCTTCTATGACCGTTCTATCAGACATTTCATAGGCGTTCCAAATAGTGTCAGCCACATCATCAGGGTCCATAAACCTGGATTCTGGCAGATCCGTTCCTTCCCAGCTGGCAGTAAGGGTAGCACCAGGCATTACCGCTGTTACACGCACACCAAATTCTTTCATTTCTTCTCTCAGCACTTTGGTCATGCCCAGCAAAGCGAATTTAGAAATACCGTAAGAGCCACCATTAACATAAGGCATGATAGAAGCAGTAGAACACATATTAAAGATATGGCCTACTTTCCGTTTTTTCATAGCTCCAATAAAACCACGAGTAAGATGATAAGCACTATACAGGTTGGTTTCTATCATACTTTCCAGCGCTCCATCTTTTTCATTATGAACCTGACCCGGAATATATAAGCCAGCATTATTAATGAGCACATCTACTTCTTTGGTATGTTCCTTAATATACTTAACGAAATATTCTACCTCAGCTCTGTCAGAAAGATCCGCTCGCATTACATACATTTCCACATCAAACTCCTTAGTTATTTCGTCTTTCAGCACATGCAGCTCCTCTAAATTTCTGGAACAAACGCCTATATTAAAGCCTTTTGAGGCAAAAAGTCTAACTAAAGATTTTCCTATTCCTTTAGTTCCTCCGGTTATTATTGCCGTTCTGCTCATATCACTTATAAATCTTTACTTATTTTTGTCAAAACATTTTTAAAGCCACGTCATTAATGATAATATTAGTATCTTTTCAGCTTTAGCGGGATAAAGGTATAAAATTTAACTCCTTGACAGCGAGAATTTATCAGATTTAATGGAAACAATAGGTAGGTATTTTATTTTTTTAGGTTCACTCTTGGTTAATAGAGAATCATTCAAGACGTACTTTAAACTCACCATGGAGGAGTGTATCTCTATAGGTATCAATTCTGTGTTTTTAGTTGCTTTGGTTGCTTTCTTCATTGGGGCTGTTACTACCATACAAACGGCCTATAATTTGGTAAGCCCACTTATCCCTAATTATGTTATAGCCTTGGTAGTACGAGACATGACCATTTTGGAACTGGCTCCTACTATTATAGGGGTAATATTTGCCGGAAAGGTGGGATCAAGTATGGCCAGTGGATTGGGTACTATGAGGATATCAGAGCAGATAGACGCTCTTGAAGTAATGGGAATTAACTCATCATCTTATTTAGTACTACCTAAGATAGTGGCCGCTGTATTGATGTACCCGATGCTGGTAATCATAGCTGGTTTATTAGCTATGGTAGGAGGTTATCTGGCAGGCGTGCTTACTAATGTGATTACTCCTACCGAATATATTCAAGGAATTCGTTATGATTTTAATGAATACACGGTAACCTTCGCACTTATTAAATCATTTGCTTTTGCTTTTTTAGTATCTTCTATCTCTTCATTTAAAGGTTATTTTACCACAGGTGGAGCTGTAGAAGTGGGGCAAGCCAGCACAGCTGCTGTAACCCAAAGTGTTATAGCTATTCTTTTGGCTGATTATCTGTTAGCCCAATTATTATTGTAATATGATCAAGATAGAGAATATAAAAAAGTCTTTCGGGATAAGGAAATACTGAAAGGGATAAGTGGAGTTTTTGAAAGGGGAAAGCCTAATTTGATCATTGGCTCCAGTGGAACAGGAAAGAGTGTTTTATTAAAATGCATAGTCGGGCTAATTGCACCTGATGAAGGTCATATCCATTATGATGAGCATGAATTAACCAATGCTAACCGCGATACCAAAACAGAAATCAGACGCCAAATAGGTATGCTATTTCAGGGCGGGGCTTTGTTTGACTCTAAAACGGTGGAGCAAAATGTGATGTTCCCTTTAGATGTACTCACCAAAATGCCTAAGGGCGAAAAGCTAGACAGAGTAAATAATGCACTGGAAAGAGTAGGCCTGGAAGGACAAAACAAAAAAATGCCTTCAGAAATAAGTGGTGGTATGCAAAAGCGAGTAGGCATAGCCAGAGCAATAGTTAACGACTCTAACTATCTCTTTTGTGACGAACCTAACTCAGGCTTAGATCCTCAGACTTCTATACTAATAGATGACCTAATACTGGAGCTTACAGAAGAGTCTAACATTACCACTGTGGTAGTAACGCACGACATGAACTCTGTAATGGGTATAGGAGAAAAAATCATGTTTCTATATAAAGGAGAAAAACTCTGGGAAGGCAACAAAAACAACATTATGGAATCTAACGTGAAAGAATTCGATGATTTTGTTTTTGCTAATAAGGTAATGCGGAAGTTGAAAAAAGGTTAACCTGCCGCAATGGTTAACCCTATTCCTAATTCTAAAATAGTGCACTAACCTGTACTCTTCCTATATGTATCACATCACTATCTTCTGATTTACGTCCGTTGTAGCTCAGGTTCAGTTGTAAGCCGGAAGCCACTTTCTGCTGCCAGTTTACTGTCCAGGTAAAGTTTTGCCCTGGCCTAAGTGCATTGAGCATATCATACCCAACAGGGCTATTTTCTTCTCCATTAAAATCAATATTTACCGTTTTAAACTGGGCACTAAACGAGCTGCTGGCTGCTTTATTGAGTTTAAGGTTGAGCCCCGCTTCATGAATAAAGGCATTTTCAATAGCTTCCGTTGCCAAGGTGTTATTCTTCTCCACATAATTCAGCTCTACTGACAGTCTAAAATTACCCTTAGGCTGCCATGCCAATTCCGGAGATACGGCATGACTCACTATCAGGTAGTTTCTGCCATCAAGAAAGTCTGAATTTACATTTTTCTCTCCTTGCTTAAGGCTAACCTTCAGGTTATACTGCCGTGAAAAATTCACTCTACCATTTACAGTATATTCATCTACATCTCTGGCCTCAAAACCACCTGTGAGCAATTGCTTTTGATTAGCTCTATAAAAACTAAAATCCCCACCATACTTAACATTGGCGCGGTTATAGAAAAAAGTAGTTCTCAATACATTTTTCTCGGTGATCACTTCATTTTCATCTATAGATTTTACAAACCCCAGCAGTCGGCTATCTATAGAACGATCTGTTGTTTTCACATCTGCGGCCCATGATGTGTTATTAGAAAACCTGCTCAAAAACTCTTTCCAGCCATGCTCCTTTTTCCAATTACGAGGCATTTGCAAGCTCACCCGATAAGTAAGTGTATTGTGAAAAGCCGTAATAAAATCATTGGTCAGCGTAAAAATTCTCACATAATTTCTCTCATCAGGATTTATGGCTTCAAAAAACTCATCCAGATCCTGCACACCATCATCATTCAGGTCACGCCAGGCATATGTTCCTTCTCCAGTTGGCACTTTTACATACACATATTCCTTTCTAGGTTCCTGACTATTGGCTATGGCATAAGTAAGGTTAGAAACAATATGCCGCTTAAAGAAATTATTCTGTAGATCCAGTCGACCGGCTACGGTCTCTTCCAACTCATCCGTCTGGTCATATTCTAGTTTTCTATAAGTAAATAACAGGCCTACCCTATGATTTTTAAAATCTCTGGCTAAAGACATTCTGCTGGTATTAGAGGTAGTGTAATCAGTGAGGTCACCTTCAATTATGTTCTTATCCTCCCTATAATCATGCTGAAGTAGGAACTCCAATTTGGCATCGGGGATATTCTTTAAATAGAAAGAATGCGAATTAAAATACATGGCCGTACTCAAAAGCGAATCTTTCTCATTAAGCCCATTCAAATTTTGATCGATACTATATTTATAGCCAGGAATAATCCACTTGGTATTATAGGATAAATCTCCATCCAGTCGCTTCCATGAGATGTTTATGGAATCTTGCTCACTATTAAGCAAGAATAAATTACTCCTTAATTGAAAATTACCGACAGACTTATCCAATGTAGCTTTCTGTTGTAGACCATCTACTTGCAAGCCACGTCTTCGGTGAGTTATAGTGTAATCCAAACCGTTATCAGAATCCTTTCTCAACCCGATGGAGGCATTAGTTATTAAGTCATCATAATCGGTGGTTTGCACGTTAGGGTCATAACCCCAGTCTCTGTCATATTCTATATACCTGAAACGATCGATAGGCACAAAATTCTGATCATCAAACTCAAACTCTACCTGGCTATTAAAGAGATATTCCTTCAGAAAACTCACCTTCCTTTTTTCACTTTTAACGCCTGTTTTTATAGCAAAGCCTGTGTTATCATCGTTATCAACCTCCGAATACAAATTTAAATCCTGATCAGAAAAAGCCATTTCCACATACACTGATTCATGCTTAGAAATAGCATAGCCTGCTCCTACATTGGCCATCTGTTTCTTATTAGGCGGTGCTATCTGTTGCACAGGCTCATACTGACCTTGTGGGATTCCATTCTGTGGCGAAACCCACATATAAACCCTGCCATTCGCAGTGCTTCTTTCATAGACATAATTACCATTTCCCAGCCCCAAATCACTAAAAATCACCTGATAGTAGGCTTCATCCGCATTTGTACTATATTGGTAAATCTGCTGCCTTACGCCATCACTATCTACGGTATCTTTTTGCTGATATAGCACTCTGTCATTACTAAAACCGATACTATCCACCCCAGAAATGACCGCCTCATCTACCCTATCCCCAACCTCACTGAGCAGCTGTTGATCTTCGGTGGTCAGGTCTACCAATAATGGCCTATTCTTATTATCCTTTTCGCTGTAATAGTTAACAAAGAAGTCCAATTTATTACTCTTCTGATAGTGGCTCGCCGTAACTATAGTTCTACCATAATTCTGATCAGAATACTCGTAATCTACACGGATTCTAGAAAACTGAGTAATGAGCACGCTGTTAGTGAAAGTGATCTCTGCACTATTATAATCGATCACATAGTCATTATTATAACCACGGGTAAGTTGCTTACCATCAAGAAAAACTTTTTCAGAATTAGCTAAAATTATAATAAAACTCTGCCCTGAAGGGCCTGGCACTCTATATGGACCCTGTACTCCCTCCAATGGCGTAATTTGTACCGAATTGAATTTCCCTTTTGCCACAGAAATCCCTAAAGAATTAGATATCTGAGTCTCCCCTAACTTATAATTAACCTCAGCCAAACCTCCCTGCACGTTTTTATAATATTTCAAAAAATAAGAAGGCCGATTTTTCAATACCACATCGCCGCCTGTTACAGAAAATTGATCATTATAAACCTGTATAAATACATTATCAAAATCCTGTAACTGCTGAGTGTTACCTTCTGGCTGAAAAGGCACATTCTGATCTGTTATGGCTGCCCTGATGTTTAAATCTTCCGTTAGCTTGCCTTCCAGATTGAGATTTAAAGTGGAATTAACAAATACATCCTGATTGCTTCCAAAAGATACGCCACGGCTTATACTTCCGCTTTTATTAATACCCTCTGAAGCAAACAGCTGCTCCCTTTGCATGAGTACATCTTCCTTAACAGGGTCCTTGAAAATGGCATTAGAGTCATAGACATCCAAACTACGGTGATAGTACCTTTTATTGAGGTTGAACGGCAATACCGAATAACAAACCTGTACAGAATCTAAGCTCTGCTCTGTAGAAACCGTAGCTTTTCCTGTACTATAATTGTAGTACACCTTCACTTTACTAGTATCAACCTCGCTAAGAATTATGGAATTAGGTGTTAAAGTAAGTGAATCTATGGTGAAAGGTTCATTAAAATTTTTCACCCACTTACACCTTTGATTTATATCCTGAGCAAAAAGCCAACTTGCTGAAAATAGGTTGATCACAATAAATGCAAACTTCAACCCCTTCATTTTACGACATTCATAACCAAAAAATTATTCTAATAGAATATAATATTTTTTACACAAAAGAATACTAATCAAATCTAGTGTATATAATAATAAATACTAAAAATTGTGGTTATGTAAGCCTAAAAAGTCATAATAGCTTCATTAAGAAGCATTAACTATTGGCAATTCAATAAAAAAAGAAGTTCCTTTATTTTGTTCAGTTTCAAACCAAATCTTACCTCCTGCATGCTCTACACCATGCTTGGCAATGGCTAGTCCTATTCCTGATCCTGTTTCTTTGGTACTGAAGTTAGGTATGAAAATTTTATTATGTATCTCCTCGTCTATTCCAGGCCCATCGTCTTTAATTTCCAATAAAGCTTTTTGCCTATTCAAAATTGTAAGATGAATTTGTATGGTTATGTGGTCATCTTCGCGAGCCTGAATAGCATTGATAATAATATTAGAAATAATCCGCCCCATGAGCTGCTCATCGCCCCTCGTGAATACTTCATGGCTCGGCATTTCTAAACTAAGTGTGGTATTTTCGGTGTTTTCTAATAGGTTAACCGTGTTTTTAACTACTCTTCCAAATTCATAAATCTCATTTTCTGGTATAGGCATTTTTGCAAATGAGCTAAACGAAGAGGCAATGTCATTAAGGGTGTCTACCTGTACCAATAAACTTTTAAGAGGTTTCTCAAAGGCATCTTGCTGAGCAGTACCTTCCAGCCTGCGACTTAAGTGCTGCAAGGTAAGCTTCATAGGAGTTAACGGATTTTTAATCTCATGAGCTACTTGCTGCGCTATCTCTCTCCATGCAGATTCTTTTTCTGTTCTTGCCAACGCCTTTTTACTCTCTTCCAAATTCACCAGCATACGGTTATATTCACTAACCATAAGGCCAATCTCATCATCAGACTTCCAGGTAAGGGGCTCATTGAAGCCTGTCAGAGTAGTTTTCTTCAGCTTTTGAGTAATAAGAACCAGAGGAAAGGTAAGCCATTTGGCTGCCAGGTATGATACTAATAAGAATATGATAAATATAACCGAGAATATATTCATGATATTGGTAAGCACTTCTACCTGATTTTGCTGAATGGTATACTCAGATTGAAAAAACGGAATACTTAAAATACCTATCAGCTGGCCACTTTCAAAAGACTTAACAGCATAAAAAGTACTGTTAAAATTAAGCTTACCTACAGACTCACGAGTGACGTAGGCATTTTCGCCCTGCTCCTTAATTTTCGCAATAGCTTTAGGATTAATATACTGCGATAGCAAATCATTTTCATAGATTAAAGGCTGGCTACTTCCCAGAAGCTTACCTCGAGTATTAAAAAGATTAACATCTACCCCTGCATATTTAGATACTTCCGATAGCTTACCCCTCAAGTCCTCTTTATCAGAAGTAATACTTTGAATATAAGCATTGAGTTCATCACTAAGGTTATTACTTATACTCTCCGCCTTTCTGTAGTACTCTTCATTCACTTCCTTCTTAAAAGATGAATTAATAACGCTTAAGGTAGTTATACTCACAGCAATGAGAGGAAGGAAAAATGCTGCATTAAGGTATAACTGTATTCTTGCAGAGTAATTAAGCGTAATTTTCTGAAAACTGATATAAATAGCAATACATGCCATCACCATTATCAACGTAAACACCTGTAGCAGAAACAGAAATGAGAAATTACTAAAAATATCGGATGAAGGATGATTATTGGAACTGATTACAATAACTCTTCCTTGATTATCATTTATGGCCAAATGGCGGTACCCTGCATAGGTAAAATCTCCATTGAAGAGCTCGCGGTTCTTTAAAAACTCCGTTTTAAAATCTGTTATGTAATTAAAATCGCCAGAATGATAAGTGATGTCATTCTGTGAAAAGACAGCATAGCTATAATTAGAATTTTGATAAGGAGAAAGAAACCTGTTGTCAACCAATAATTCCGGATATACGTTATCCGGGATTATTCTTTTCAGGTTAAGATTCATAACAACGTAGCCCACTACCACCCCTCTCTTCTTCACTTCAATAAAATCAACGTACCTTTTAGAAGCATTTAAACCCAGTCTGTTAATAAAATATATTCCTTCATAGCCAGTCTTATACTCCTCTACATTCAATCTTTCTACCTCTTCAGGATCAAGCGGCGCTTCATAAGATTCAAAGGGCTTGCCATTGGCATTATACAAATAGATCTGCACATCATACTTATCGAAATAACTGCCCAGATACACCTGACGAATCTTAGATTTTATCACCTCTTTAGAAAGGAATGGACTAGACATACGGCCTTGAATGAACATGTCTTCCTTTACACTAAAGTTTACTTCTGAAAGCAGGTATTCAGCCAGGTTATCATTCTCTATCAAAAACTGATTAGCAAATTTCAGCTTCCGCTCTGTTTCTTGTTCATTTTCGAAATTATTAATAGCCAAGGCTCCGATTATAGCTGAAGCGATGAGAAAAGTGAAAAAATAGAGAAAAGTATTATAGCTCAGCTTTACTGCAAAAGAAGGTAAGTCCGTAAACAACAGAACGATAAATAAAATAATAGCAACGGATAAACTATAGACAAAAAACTGCCCTAAAAGCATATTTACGAAGGCGAATAAAACGGCTCCTACGGCAAACCATATCAATACTTCTTTTATGCTTTTACTTAAGGCGAGAATATATTTATACCCAATATGATATAATAAGAAAGTAATGGACGCTCCTACTACGAAAATGAAGAAAACGGTAATCCTCTGGGTATCAAAATTAACTCCTTGGTTAATATCAAAACTTATTTGAGAATTATGATATATAGTCTGAAAAACCAGATATTGAAAGTGGAAAACCAGTAATACTAATCCTGAAAGCAACACCATAGACATTATCCTAATGCGGTGGCTTAACGACCTTATCCTATCAATAATATCTAATTCATAAAAGCTGAAATAGTAATAAAGAGATATAATAAATAGAAAAATAAGGTTCAGTAATAAATCGCCAAAAGAGGCATTCATGCTGGAAGAGGCAAAGTTTCTTGAGTCAAAAAGCTCCAGATTAACCATACCCTGTGGAAAGTTGATGAACAGCATCAAGCTCCTTAGTGAAACGAGCATCACTGCCAATATTAACAGTGATTTATACACCTTACCGTACTGTTTGATACTCCAACAATAGGATATAGCAAACAAGATAAATAATACACAACCCAGGGAAAACGCTATGGTAATAATATAATTTAATGTAGTTTGAGGTGCTGAATATTCCTCGCTAAGCTCTACTTTAAACAAACATTCATTATCACCTAAGCATACCGCTTCACCCTTCTGTTCTCCTTCGTCTACAATACTCAATTGCTGACTAGAAAAGATATCAGTATTAAAGCCAGAATGCACGTAGTTATTATCGATTTTATAAGAACTATGTAGCATAATAATGCCATAGATATCATAATCTGTATTCTGAATTTGCCATTTTCTGGAAAGGTATTCCTTACGTAAAGTCTTAATGAGCTTATAAGTATAATCTCCTCTTAACTGTCTGTATTCAGGCACATACCGATAATTAGACCAATACACCATGCGCCCTTCATGAAACACATAGAAAGCATGTTTAGGCTCAGGCATTTCTGTAAACAGAAGCTCATTATCCTGCTCAAGGGTGGCCAGAATAGGTACAACCTCACGTTGTAAATCTAATACTTCAGATTGTAAGTTCTCTTCAATTCGATCTATGTGATCGTTAAGATCAGCCTCAGACCTGCCAAAAAAGAAATATAGCACTGCACTTATACAAAAACAGCATAAAGCAGAAACTAAAAGGGGGTATTTTAACCTTACTAACAAATGATTATGAATTCTCCATTACCTCTTAAATATAACGCATTTACTATCAATTAGCGTATTAAGATGAAGGCATAGTTAATAAATTGCCCATAAAACAAAAAGAGAAGGCTTTGAATAAACCTTCTCCTTTTCCAAATGTAATATTATTTAATAAGCGATATGTCTTTTACTTGCTTCAGCCTTCGCATTAGCTTTGCTTCTTTTATACCAAAAATATCCCACTACAGAAACCAGGATATAAGGCATAACAAATAGATACAATATGCCGAAGTTTAACCCAGCACCAATACCTATTTCACCATTACTCACATTATTTTCTACCGTAGCCCTACACATTGCACATTGAGCAGATGAAGGAATAATATTAACCAAGATCATCAGAGATGGAAGGACTAAATATTTAATAAGCTTGTTCATTGAAATCATAACAGATACAGATTAAAATTAGTTTATGTGTAATAAGGACTAATCATTACATACACCACTACTCCGGTAATGGCTACATATAGCCATATAGGAAAAGTAATCTTAGCCAATTTTCTATGAGCATCAAAACGTTCAGACAAAGCTCTCACAAAAGTGAACAGCACTAAAGGTATAACAGCTATAGAAAGCAATATATGAGTAATCAATATAAAATAATATATGTACTTAATGGCTCCTTCTCCTCCAAAAGCAGTAGAATCACTAGTCATATGATAAGCCACATACATGACCAAAAAAGCTGCTGAGAGTCCTATGCAAACTTTCATCAAGGTCTCATGTAGTTTCATGTTTTTTTGCTTTATAGCTACTAAACCAGCTATAAGACCAATGGCAGTAAGGCCATTAATACCAGCATAAATAGGAGGTAAAAATGAAAAGTCATAGCCTTCAATTCTTACCTTAAATAAAACAGCTACTGCTACAGGTATAACAATAGATAAAGCTACAATTAACTTTTTATACTTTACCTCTTTATTAATTGTCTCCGTTTTCATTTAAAATTTTTAATTCTACTATAAGTCTGTCTTGCTCATCTAAATCAGTTCCATAATAACCTCTTATTCTTTTCTGGTTATCTACTAAAACATATTGATTAGATTTTTCTGCTAAGTAACCACAATGCAATAACTCGGAATAACTATTGGTCATAACCTGAGTTTTAACCCCTTCAAGCTTTACCGGCGAATTAGCATACACCACAAAGTTCGGCATTTGTCCGCTAAAACTATCCTTCAACCTGTTTATTTGATTAGTTAATTGAGTTTCATCGCTCATGCCCTCTTCAAACAAAAAGGCTAATTGGCCTTTATCACCTACAAACAATGAATCCGGTAAATAAAAAGGTGCCTTAGCTGTCTGACAAGCACTAATACTTCCCTCATCCTGATAATAGACAGGGATATCAAATTTATTAGTACCAAACATTTTTAAAAACAAAAATATCACAACCGGAATAGCCAGCGTGATGATTAGAAAAGCAATTTTAACAAATTTGTTCATATCCCTCTAATATAAAATAAGGCTAGGGTAAAATACCACTAGCCTTATTATTTAATATATTTCGTTTGCTTCTAGTTTAAGTACCTACCATCGAAAATGGCCATTCCTTCGTACAAGAAAGCAATTAGCATCCATACCACAAAAATAAGTGGAATTATGATAGACCAAATTAATGACTTGGTCTCATATTTAAGGTGCATAAATTCTGATACAATATAGAAAGCCTTAACAATGGTCATAGCTACGAATATAGCTATTCTCAAAGTAGCCATTTCCAAAGGAATGGTAAAGGCTATAATAAATTCTAATACAGTTATCCCGGCAAGTATACCAGCCGTTATCCAGATCTTCTGGATTTTATCCTTATCCGCAGGTTGTACCTGTACGTGTGATGTCTCTTCAGCGTGCATATTTAAATATTTTTAAAGCTTAAACCAGATAAAAGAAAGTAAATACAAAAACCCATACAAGGTCTACAAAGTGCCAGTAAAGACCTACTTTCTCTACCATTTCATAACTTCCTCTTTTATCGTATACTCCTTTAATAGTGTTATAGTATATCAAAAAGTTAAGAACCACTCCACTAAATACGTGAGTACCGTGGAAACCAGTAATGAAGAAGAAAAAGTCTGCAAAATCAGTTGGTCCATATTGATTAACACTTAGGTTAGCTCCAAAAATAGTTTTCTCTACCCAAGAACCATTAACCAAGAATTTCATTGCAGTTCCGCCCTCAGTACCTACTATATAGTGGGTCCATTCCCAAGCCTGACAGCCTAAGAATACTAAACCACCTATTATGGTCCAAAGCATCCATTTCTCTACTGCTTTTCTATCCATTCTATGGCCAGCCTCTACACCTAATACCATAGTAACACTACTCATAATCAGGATAAAGGTCATAATACCTACAAATACTAGAGGCAGATCATAACCATGTAAAAATGGAACTGCATTAAAAACTTTTTCAGGTACTGGCCAGTATTCATTAGAAAAAGTAAAGTCCGCCATATCTCCAGGGTATGCCTTGTGTGCTGACCTTACCATTCCGTAGGTTATAAGCAAAGCAGAAAAGGTAAATGCGTCTGAAAGCAAGAAAAACCACATCATGAGTTTTCCATAACTTGCCTTAAACGGTGACTGCCCGCCATCCCAAATACTCCTCTTTGGGCCATCAATTGTCTGTGTGGTAGTTGACATAATGATACTTTAAATCTCTAATTATGATTCAATAATAAAAATATAAATAAATAAATCCATAGGCCACCTAAAAAATGCCAATAGGTTACACACATTTGTAGCCTGTTAAGATTTTTAGAATGTACCTTGTACTTAAAAGTTGATACTAACGTAACTAGCAAAACAATCATACCGCTTACCAAGTGAACAACGTGCAGTCCTACTAAAACTAGTAGAAATGATACAGAAACATTGTTACCAACAAAGTGATATCCTTCTTCAGCCAGAACCTTCCAACCGTAATACTGCCCTGCGGTGAATAATACACCCAAAATAGTAGTGATTATAATAGCAGCTTTAACCATATCAAGGTTATCTTTTTTAGCTGCCAAATATGCCCAGTGCATAGTAACACTACTCACTGCTATTAATGCCGTAGAATACCAAAATGTTTGAGGTAGATCAAATACCAACCAGTTTCCCTCAGCCTGTCTTACAATGTAAGCACTGGTAAGAGAGGCAAAAATCATCACCACCGTAATCATAAACAGCCACAATGCAAACTTTTGAGGATGCATTGAAAGTGTTTTCTTAGGTTCTTCTACTATTTTAAAATCGCTTGTCATTTCCATTCCTATTACACTTTGTCAAGCAAATACGCTATTTGCACTATTGGTAAATATAAAAACGAACCAAACATTATTCTTAATGCTGATTTTCTGTTTCCATGACGCATATGTGAAAATGTTTGTGCTAAGAATAGCACGCCACATACCGTAACCACTATAGCTGAATCTATACCTGTAATACCAATTTTAGCAGGCAATAAGCCCAGTGGTATTAAAAACAAAGTATAGATCATTATCTGTATAGCTGTATTTAAGTCTTTTTTTCCACCAGAAGGCAATAGCTTAAATCCTGCCTTCTTATAATCTTCATCAGCCACCCAAGCAATAGCCCAAAAATGTGGGAACTGCCAGATAAATTGAATTCCAAAAATAATAATAGCTTCATATGATAATTGACCAGTAGCGGCTGTCCATCCTAATAAAGGAGGCAACGCACCTGGAATTGCACCTACAAACACTGCTATAGGGCCAACCCTTTTCAAAGGCGTATAAACGAAACTATATAATATCATGGAAACTACAGATAACCAAACCGTAAGACCATTAGTATAGATACTTAAGATCCAAAGTCCGGCAGCAGCCGTGAAAAAACTCAACATTATAGCTTCAGATATAGATACCCTTTCAGTAGGGATAGGTCTAGTCATTGTTCTAGACATCAACTTATCTAAATCTTTCTCTATAATTTGATTAATTGTAACTGAAGCTCCAGAAACTAAAAAACCGCCAAAGCATATAATTATCAAATGCTGCCAATTCAGTGTACCCTGTGCTCCCAACACATATCCAAACCCACAAGAGAAAGACACTAGTAGCGATAGTCTGAACTTAAGAAGCTCAAACAAGCTTTTAGCTTTCTCTGCTATCAAATTAATTTTATATGTAGAACTATTTACAAACATATTAATACTCCCTTATTCCTTTATCTTTTACAGAAAACTGTAAAAACAATAAGAACTCTAGCCCGAATATTAAAGTACCTAACAGCAAATGTACCGGTTGTATAAAGGCTGGTATGCCAAAATATGCCATTACTACACCTGTTAAAATACTTAACAATACCACACTCATCAGTCCATATCCTAACTTTGATTTAACATCATTCTTCATGATATTAAACAATAGCAGCCCATGTAATATTAACACCAGCCAGCTGAAAGTTCTATGTATAATGAACTCCATTCCGAGTGCTCCAATCCAACTATCTCTATTAGCTGCTCCCATCTGGGCAGCAATCACATCAATAGCTTCTCTAACCTGAGTGCCCAAAAATATTTGAACCACTCCTATTACCATACAAGCTATTAATAGTGCTTTTATCTTCGTTCTATTATTCCCTGGTAAACCAATCACTACGTTTCTTCCTGATATAAAATAAAGATAAATCAGAAAGGCAACTATTAATATGGCCAAAAACATGTGTATCGTAATAGTCCAGGGAACTAACTTTGTAGATACTACAATTGAACCAAACCAAGCCTGAAACACCGTTAGAATTAAGGAAAGTGTTCCAAGAATAGCTATCGTTTTACTTTCTTTAAATAGCCTGAGTGAGAAAAAACAAGTAATTAGTATACAAAAACCAATTACTACTCCTGTTAATCTATTTATATACTCGACCCAGGTCTTATATTTATTAAAGTCATTCTCAAAAAGAATGGATTCATCGTTTAGAATCCTATTTGCTGATTCCTCAAAACCAAAGGCTCTCAGATACTTAGCAAATTTCACATTTTTTTCAGCCCGCTTACTTGAATAATAATCCTTATAATTTTCAGGGAGCTGAGATTCATCAGTTGGTGGAATCCATCGACCCATACATTTAGGCCAGTCAGGACAGCCCATTCCTGAGCCTGTACTTCGTACTATACCACCTACCAGAATCAATACATATATTGCGATAAGTGTAATGAGGCTGAAACGATGTAACAGCCTCATTTTCTTATTAGTGTCCTTTTTTGTCATCTACAACTACCACATTCACGTCTTCTTCCTTTTCTAACTTTATCATCTCATTCTCATGAGGTAAGTTAGACTCAGGAGTCATAGAGAAAGGTATGTGCTGTGGAATGAAATCTTCCTTAGAACCAGGCTTACTATAGTCATAAGGCCATCTGTAAACTTTAGGTATTTCACCAGGCCAGTTACCATGTCCGGGAACTACAGGCGTAGTCCATTCTAAAGTGTTAGATTCCCAAGGGTTAGCAGTTGCTTTTCTACCTCTCCAAATACTGTGGAAGAAGTTGAAAAGAAACACCAACTGTGCAGTGAAAGTAAATATGGCAGCAATACTTACAAACATATTAAGATCACTGAATGAGTTAAGTGTATCGAAGTTAGTGAATGAATAGTATCTTCTAGGGTATCCTGCTATACCAATATAATGCATAGGGAAGAATACCATATATACTCCCACAAATGTTAACCAGAAGTGTATATATCCTAACCTGTTGTCCATCATTCTACCGAACATTTTAGGGAACCAGTGGTAAACCCCACATAACATACCGAAGAAAGAAGCACTACCCATTACTAAGTGGAAGTGAGCAACAACAAAGTAAGTATCATGTAATTGAATATCTATGGCTGAATTACCTAAGAATATACCTGTTAAACCGCCAGAGATAAAGAATGATACCAAACCAATAGCAAATAACATGGCAGGTGTAAATCTTATATTACCACGCCAAAGTGTAGTGAGGTAGTTAAATACCTTAACAGCAGAAGGAACCGCAATAATTAAAGTTAACAGCATAAATACTGAACCTAAGAAAGGGTTCATTCCAGATACGAACATATGGTGCGCCCAAACTACAAATGATAAAATAGCAATGAACAACATAGATCCGATCATGGCCTTATACCCGAAGATAGGCTTTCTGGAATTCGTAGCTACTACCTCTGATGTGATACCTAATGCAGGTAATAAAACTATATATACTTCAGGGTGACCTAAGAACCAGAACAAGTGCTGGAACAAAATAGGACTACCTCCTTGGTTAGGAAGAGCCTCACCCCCAATATAAATGTCAGATAAATAAAAACTGGTACCAAAGCTTCTGTCAAAAATAAGAAGTAAAGCAGCAGATAATAAAACAGGGAATGATAATAAACCGATAACGGCAGTTAAGAAAAATGCCCAGATAGTTAAAGGTAATTTTGAGAAAGACATTCCATGAGTTCTCATGTTAATTACAGTGGCAATGTAGTTAACCCCACCTAATAACTGAGAAACAATGAATAATGCCATGGCTACAAGCCATAAAGTCATCCCCAAACCAGAACCACTTACTGCTTGCGGCAGAGCACTTAACGGCGGATAAATAACCCAACCACCAGATGCAGGTCCTGTCTCAATAAATAAAGAAACGAACATAACCACACTAGACAAAGCGAATGCCCAGTAAGAAAGCATGTTCATAAAACCAGAAGCCATATCTCTGGCTCCTATTTGTAGTGGTATCAAAAAGTTTGAAAAGGTACCACTTAACCCCGCGGTAAGCACAAAGAATACCATTATAGTACCGTGCATAGTTACCAGAGCCAAATAAAACTCAGGGTCTAATTTTCCTTGTTCTGTTATCCATTTACCTAATAAAGGTTTTAACCAAGATATATCAGCATCAGGAAAACCGAGCTGTAATCTAAAAATAACAGATAAAGTACCACCAATAAGAGCCCAAAAAATACCAGTAATCAGGTATTGTTTGGCTATCATTTTATGGTCAGTACTGAAGACGTATGTCGTCCAAAAGTTACCGTGATGATCATGGTCATGATCATGTTCCCCTTCTGTAATGTGTATATCAGCAGTTGCCATAATTTATTATCTTTTCCTTATAATGAAGCTTCAGTTTCAGTATTATCTTCTATGCCAGCTTTAATTTTAGCTAACTCTCTTTTTTCCGCAGGTACCTTTTCCAGGTAGTCCTCGTTCAATTTTAACCAAGTAGGCTGCTCCGCTTTCCAAGCTTCATAAGCCTCAGGTTCTTCTATTACAACTTTCAATTTCATTGAAAAGTGACCTCTTCCACAAATCTCAGTACAAGTAATAAAATAATCGAATTCAGGATCGCCAAGTTCATCTCTCATCTCCTGTGTTGTTTTATTAGGAGTAAATTTAAAATGAGTAGGCATACCAGGTACAGCATCCATTTTCACTCTAAAGTGAGGCATGAATACACTGTGTATAACGTCTCTGGCTCTTATTTTCATTAAAACCTCTTTACCTTTTGGTAAGTGTAATTCCAAAGGCATAAAGTCATCATAAGAGTTTTCATCTGTAAGATCTATACCAAATTGATTTGAAGCATCAATTAAGCGATAATCGTAGGCACCCAATTCTGCATCTTTGTTACCAGGGTATCTTACACCCCATGCAAACTGATAACCCATTACCTCAACTACTTCAGCATCATCAGACGCTTTAGAGGTAATATTATTCCAAGCACTAAGACCAGTAAGCACTAAACCAGCAAGAGTAATCGCAGGCACTACTGTCCATAGAATCTCAAGCTTGGTATTATCAGGGTAAAATTTACCTCTGCCACCTTCTTTGTGCTGATATTTAAAACTGAAAATAAACAGTAAAACATTTGTTACCACAAACACCACTCCTGTCAAGCCCATGGTTAGCCAAAAAGCAAAGTCAACCGATGAAGCGTGCTCTGATGCCTGAGGCAAAGTATAATCATCAAAATAGACGATTGAATACCAAAAGAATAACCCAAATGCTACAAACATAAATAGTAGTAGCAACCCCGCATTAATCTTATTACTCGAGCCTACCTTCTCCTTATTGGTGCCCTTTACCACATTGACCAAGGTGCCAATCCTAAACAAGGTCAACAGGATGATCACGAGAAGAACGACACCTATAGCAATAATAACTTTGAACATATCCCTATATATTAATCTTTATTTATAACTATAATTTAAATATGATGATGCAAACTCTCTTCTAAGAATGGATGGTTCTTAGGAAATAAAGGAGACTTAGCCAAGCTACTAAGAGCTACGAATAAGAACGCTACACCGAATATCATAAACATACCGATTTCCATAAATCCGAAACCACCTTCAAGCTTCATAACACCTGGAGTAATCATCAGATAGAAATCAAACCAATGTCCTGCAATTATTATAGGGCATACTAATTTTATTAAAGACATATGACGTTTTGCATCTCTTGTCATTAATAATAAGAAAGGTAATATGAAATTCAATATTAAATTAAGGAAGAATACCCAAGTATAGTTTCCTACTTCTAATCTCTGTAAGAAATATACAGTCTCTTCCGGCATGTTAGCATAATACTGTAATAAGAACTGAGCAAACCAAATGTAAGTCCAGAAAATACTAAATCCGAATATGAATTTACCTATATCATGTAGGTGGTTTGCATTAACAATTTTAAGGTATCCGTTTTGCTTTAATATCACGGTGATAAGTGCAATTACTGCAAGACCGTTAATCCACCAGCTAGCGAATACATACCATCCGAATAATGTACTGAACCAGTGAGGGTCAATAGACATTACCCAATCCCAAGCTCCTATGGAAGATGAGAATCCGAATATTACTAAGAATATAACAGAATATTTTCTAGTTTTTTTCCAGTGATCTACACCTCCATTAATGTCTTCTGCAAAGATCTCTTTCTTGATCATAGCAAATAACATATACCATAAAACAAAGAAAAGAACCATTCTTGCAATATAAAATAAAGGAAGAGCACTTCCACTTTCCATTGGCCAAAACCAAAGCGGAGCTTTTCCTTGTAAAATTTCATCACCTCCAGGTCCATATAATGAAGCGTGAGTCCAGTGGAAAACATCATAACGAATCAACCACCAAGACAAAAACATTAAAATACCTGCTATGGGTATCCAATTAGCTAAAGACAGCGAAACTCTCAAAAAGCCAACTGACCATCCTGCTTGAGCAACATATTGTACTGCTACAAAGAACAAACCGATAATGGCTAGTCCTGTGAAGTAAACGTTGTTTACCCATAAATTACTATAAATTCTTTTTAACCAATAAGCAGACTCGTGGTGCTCTCCGTGTCCACCTTCATGAGCTTCAGCCTCACCATGTTCTTCAGCATGAGCACTTCCTTCTTCGGGTGTTTCAGCACTAGCTAGTAATGAAGCACTTTCATGAGCTTCCAAAGCTGTTTCCTCATGCTCACCGTGCCCTTCATGCCCATGGCCACCAGACATACTAAGTACTGTACCTAATACAAAAAGTACAATACCTACTATACCCACTATACCCAAGGTCTTTTTTGCTCCTGCGGTAAATGAAAATCTTTCTTCAGTCATTTGAATATCTATTTTATGCCAGCGGCATTATAAATTATTACTTTTGTAGAGTTTTAACAAATTTAGCTATCTTCCATCTTTCTTCAGGACTAAGCTGTGAGCCGTGAGCTCCCATAAGACCTTTACCCCATGTAATCACGTGGAATATATGTCCTTCAGTGATATCCTTATATGCAGCACCTGTTAAGTTAGCCACACCAGGAAATTTCTCTGATACTAGTCCATCTGCTTGTCCAGCTCCACCATGACAATGCTCACAAAAGCGATTATATAACATATGTCCATCCTCTATTACCTCATCAATATTAGGTAGTGGATTTATCATAGTTCTAGAAGCTAATTCCAAACTATCTTTTGGTAATCTATATGGCAAAAAGCCATTTTTATTTCTTTTTACCGTATTAGCTGGTGGAGTTCTCATGGTCATTTCATGAGGATTGAGAGGATTAGAGTTATAATACTCACCATGTCCGTCACTATTTTCATCTAACCATTCGGTAGCTGTACCAGCTGATTTATCAGTAATTTGTGTTAAAGGCTCATAAGGAACTGAATGATACATGTTTGGAGCATATTCTAGTCCTTGGTCTTCACCACCTGCTGCACATGAAGCCAGTGAGGCAGCTAATGCTATTCCAAAAACAAATTTTATATTTTTATAAATATTCATCGTGCTAAATATTCCTTATTCCTATTTAAAAATCCTTTAAATTCACTTCCTGAGCACCAGAGTCTCCTATTATAGATTTTATATCATCCTGACTTAAGTCATTCTTAGCTAGATCTATAGCCATTACGTGCTTGTCATCAGTACATCTCTTATCCATTAATCTGGGCTTGCCATAGGGCTTAAGGTTACTGATAATCATAAAAGTACCCACCATACCTAAGGCAGATAAAAGCACAGTAAGCTCAAAAGTAACAGGAATAAATGGAGGTAATGAAGCGAAGTTCTTTCCACCTATGATCATAGGCCAGTCATAACCCAGCATCCATATTTGCATAGTAAGTGCTAATGTTGTTCCTAATAATCCGAACAAGAAAGCTACTATTGGTAATCTGGTTCTTTTATATCCTAATTCCTCATCTAATCCGTGAACCGGAAAAGGAGTGTAGACTTCATGAATTTTAACGCCGCTCTCTTTTACCTTTCTCACAGCACTTAAGAGAACGTCTTCATCATCATAGATGCCTAAAACAAAGTGTTTATTACTTTCCATTTATTTTAATTCTTTTTAGAAGACGATGACTTAATAATACTTTTTACTTCGGCCATGTTTATTACCGGGAAGAATTTAGAGAACAACAAGAATAGTGTAAAAAATAATCCCAGAGTAAACACATATACACCCACATCATAGATAGTTGGATAGAACATAGCCCAACTAGAAGGTAGATAATCACGGCTCAAACACATAACGATGATATCAAATCTTTCGAACCACATACCTATGTTAATAACAATAGAGATGATGAATGAAGTGATAAAGTTAGTTCTGATTTGTTTAAACCATAATGTACCAGGTATAATGATGTTACATATAATCAGTGCCCAGAAAGCCCATGCGTAAGGACCAGTAGCAGCACCATATGACATATAAGTATAATTTTCATATTCAACTCCTGTATACCATCCTATGAAGAATTCTGTAGCATAAGCAATGGCAACCACACCACCTGTAACGATGATAATGATGTTCATCAACTCAACGTGCTCACGAGTGATATAATCTTCAAGCTTTAAGAGCTTACGAGCGATAAGCAAGAGTGTTAATACCATGGCAAATCCAGAGAAGATCGCCCCAGCCACGAAGTATGGAGGGAAGATAGTACTGTGCCATCCTGGTATAACTGATGTAGCAAAGTCAAAAGATACGATAGTGTGTACTGAAAGTACAAGTGGTGTAGCCAAACCAGCAAGGATAAGAGCAACGAACTCATATCTACCCCAAGTTTTAGCGGCTCCATCCCATCCGAAACTCAAAGTTCCGTACACCATTTTTGATATCTTATTGGTAGCTCTGTCTCTGATAGAAGCAAAATCAGGAATAAGACCAATGTACCAGAATACTAGTGATACTGTGAAGTAAGTACTAATCGCGAACACATCCCATAAAAGTGGTGAGTTAAAGTTAACCCAAAGTGAACCGAACGTATTTGGTAATGGTAACGCCCAATAAAAGCCTAACCAAAGTCTACCCATGTGCAAGCCTGGGAAACAAGCTGCACATATTACTGCGAAAATCGTCATCGCTTCCGCCGCTCTGTTAATAGACATTCTCCATTTCTGTCTGAACAGTAGAAGAATGGCAGAGATCAAGGTTCCTGCGTGACCTATACCAACCCACCATACGAAGTTGGTAATATCCCATGCCCAACCGATGGTTTTATTTAATCCCCAAACACCTATTCCTTCCCATACTAACATGAATACAGCATAGGCACCTATTAGTAAAGCCACCAGTGATACTGCTATTCCAAGCATCCATGATTTACTAGGCTTACCCTCTACCTGTCTGCATATATCTTCCGTAACATCGTGAACGGTCTTACCACCGGTTACTAATGGTTCTCGAACGGATGAAGTAACTTGCATATTCTCTCTATTAAAAATTTCTATTTAGTATCCTGTCTCCAGTTTACTTTTACAATTAAGCTTTATGATCTTTTAAATCCTTATTTCTAATCTTAGTAAGATAAGTAATATTAGGTTTAACACCTATCTCCTCTAGTACATGGTATGCTCTAGGTTCGTGGATTTCTGTCTCAGTAATATAATCAATTTCAGTATCCTTAATTTTAAGCAACTGATAGATTCTGCTGTTTTCGTCTTTCATATCACCGAAAACAATCGCATCTGAAGGACAAGCACTAGCACAAGCAGTGTTGATGTCTCCATCATTAGGTCTTCTACCTTCTTTCTTCGCTTCAAGTTTTCCGTACTGAATTCTTTGTACACATAGAGAACATTTCTCCATAACACCTCTTGAACGAACAGTAACATCAGGGTTCAATACCATTTTACCCAAGTCAGAGTTCATAGCTGTATTAGTGTTCTCGAAGTTACCATTGTCATGGTACTTGAACCAGTTGAAACGTCTTACTTTATAAGGACAGTTGTTAGCACAATATCTAGTACCAATACATCTGTTATATACCATTTGGTTAAGACCTTCTGAACTGTGGCTGGTAGCAGCTACCGGACAAACAGTTTCACAAGGAGCATTGTTACAATGCTGACACATCATAGGTTGGAAGGTCACCTCAGGATTAGCTGCGGCTTCTTCTAGTCCTTTAAGATCATCTGGAGCAGCATCACTACTGTAGTATCTATCGATACGCATCCAGTGCATGTCTCTCTTATTAATCACCTCTTCACGACCTACTACAGGCACGTTGTTTTCAGAGTGACAAGACACCACACAAGCACTACAACCTGTACATGATGTAAGGTCAATAGCCATTCCCCAGTGGTGGTTATTATATTCGTGACCTTTCCATAAGCTTAATGCACCGGCAGGAGTACTTCCACTCTCTTCTCTCCAGTCTGCTATTTGAGGTCTATATCTTCCTGCAAAAGGATCTTTTTGATATTCTGAAAGTACAGATTCCTGAATAACACCTTCTCTACCCATGTAAGTCTGGTGCATCTGAGTTTGTGCAATCTGATATCTTTCTGGTAGTATTTCAATGGTTACTCCACTGAATACATCATATGAGCTAGTTCCGTTTAATACATTTACGAAAGGATAAGCATCAACTCCTCTTCCATCAGCCACTTTACCAGCACTTGTTCTTCCATAACCTAAAGCTAAACCAACAGTTCCTTCTGCCTGTCCTGGTTGGATAAGGATAGGCACTGTTACTGACTTACCATTTACAGTAAGCTTAGCCTTGTTACATTCTCCTTGAGAAGAAGAAAGGTCATTTTCTGAAGCCCATTTTTTAGAAACGGTTAAGTAGTTATCCCAAGTAGATTTACTGATAGGATCTGGCAACTCTTGTAACCAAGGGTTGTTCGCCTGAGAACCATCTCCAAGACTTACTTTTTGATAAAGTGCTAATTCTACTCCTGAACCTTTATAGTTCTTAGAGATAGCTTGAGAAGCTGCAGATACATTACCACTAAATGAAGTAGTACTTACCGTTTCTTCTACTACCTCTGTTACTGATTTAGAAGTTTCATAAACACCTTCGTATAATACTTCATCTATATCATTAACACCTAACTCTTTCCAGGCATTAACTAAATAAGTGTAATAATCAGGCTCTGCTACTCCAGACCAAGTCATTAAACTCTCCTGAGCTTGTCTTGTCTTGAAAATAGGAGTTATAGTAGGCTGAGTTAAAGTGTAGCTTCCTTTTTTAGGTTCAGCATCATTCCATGATTCTAAGAAGTGATGATCAGGAGCAACATAATCAGAAACAATAGCTGTTTCATCAGGTCTGTCTGCAGTACTTACTTTAAGAGAAACTTTAGATAAAGCTTCTTTTAACTCAGCTGCACCAGCATAGTTATATAAAGGATTACAGTTATAGAAAATAACGGCTCCTACTCTACCTCCTTTAGCATCAGCTACGAAACTCTTCATAGCAGAATCATCTCCTTTTCTATAGTTAGAAGGAGTAGTGATATCTAGCGTATTTCCATAATTACCTAGCAAGTTGTTAATAGCGTTAACCATTACCTGTACTGCAGGGTCATTAGAACCAGAAACTACTAAGGCTTTACCTCTGGCCTTTTTAAGATCAGCGGCTGCTTTATTAATACCTTCGTTAGATGATTTTTTATTTCCTAATGCATTATACAATTCTACTACCAGTTTACCTGCTTCAGAAGGTTTTACCGGGTATCTGTAATCAGCATTAGAACCAGTAAGAGAAAGATTACTCTCAAACTGATAATGCCTTGACATAGTTTTCTTGTCAGGGCCTAATTTCCTTGTTTTACTGTATTGTTTAGTGTACTCTACAGGAGAAATCCATGTACCTAAGAAGTCAGCACCAAAGCTTACAATAACATCGGCTTTGCTAAAATCATAAGAAGGAAGCACTCTTTGACCGAATGATTCCTCGTTTGCTTTTAGAATACCATCACTAGAAACTGCGTCATAAGTAACGAGCTCTGTAGTAGGGTACTTCGCCTTAAACTCTTCTATTACTTTCAATGTGGTAGGGCTGGTAATTGTATTGCTTACAATTCTGATTTGGCCACCCTTAGCAGCCACACTGTTTAATTTATTAATAACCTCTTTATCTAAATCAGCCCATTTAGCATTCTTTTGAGCTATTTTAGGACCTCTTAATCTCTCATTATCATAAAGCGTTAATACACTGGCCTGAACCTGTGCATTAGTAGCTCCCTGAGTGATTTTAGATGATTTATTTCCTTCTATCTTAATTGGTCTACCTTCTCTGGTCTTCACCACTATGCTACAAACATCACCTCCATTAACATAGGTAGTAGCGTAGTAATTAGGTACACCAGGATCAACGTCAACAGGCTTATTCACATAAGGAATAGCTTTTCTAATGGGGGCCTCACAAGCTGCTAAAGAAACAGCTGCAATACCAAAGCCCATCATTTTAAGGAAGTCGCGTCGATTGCTGCCTCCACCCTCTTCACTATTTTGTTCGGTTGGAAGGAATTCAGGAAATTCTTTGTCTGCGTTTTTTATAAACTCAGGATCATTAGATAATTGCTCAATACCTTTCCAGTACGTCTTTTTATTATCACTCATAATCTATCTATAGATGGAATCTTATCAAATCAATTTTTAGTAGTGGCATTTAGCACATTCAAGGCCACCGATATCTTCAACTTTTAAGGCGTCTTTACTCTCTGAGTTATGTAACTCTACTAAGTTATCATAGTACTCATTGCCTTTGGTGTTAACATCTGTCTTTCTATGACAGTCTATACACCAGCCCATGGTTAAGAGAGCTTCCTGGTGAACCACTTCCATTTCCTGGATTTCACCATGACATGTCTGACATTCGATGCCTCCCACTTTCACGTGTTGTGAGTGGTTGAAGTAAGATAAATCTGGAAGGTTATGAATTCTAACCCACTCAATTGGTTTATCATTTTCAATAGCAGCGTATATTTTCTGAATCTCAGGAGATTCTGTTTTTACGGCGCTATGACAATTCATACAAATGTTTGGAGAAGGGATGTTTGCACTTCTACTTTTTCTTACACCGGTGTGGCAGTAGTTACAATCAATTTCGTACTGACCAGCGTGAATTTTATGTGAGAAGGCAATAGGTTGCTTAGGAGCATATCCTTGTTGAATACCAACCGCAAATAAGTTGCTTATTACTACTTTAAATGCAATTGCAGTAAACAAGAAGGTAACGATAAAAATAAATGGTTTACTTCTAACCGTGCTACCAAGACTAAACTGAGCATTAACTAATTCAGCATCGCTTTCATCAAGATCTGCTCTTTGATTTAAATATTTTCTAAGTACAGTAGTAATTAATAACAGAACTACCAGAATTAGAACTAAAACAACAATAAGCCCGATCATGATGGCATCCAGATAACCTTCTGGTATAGCACTACCTGATTGAGCTGCTTCGCCAGCACCAGCAGCAGGCTGAGCCGCTACCGCTACTTCAGGACCTTTATCGGTCTGCTGTTTTATGTAACCCATAATGGACAAAATCTCATCCCTTGAAAAACTAGGGAAGGCTGTCATTTGAGTTTGATTATACTCTTTGTACAATTTATTAGCGTAATCGTCTCCGCTAGCGATTACTTTAGATGAGTTGTGAACAAAATTCACAATCCAATCAATAGAAGGAGCTCTATTGTAAACGTCTTTAAGTGCGGGTCCTACTAGTTTTTCATGTACTCTGTGACAAGTCTTACAGTTTGAATCAAACAAAGACTTACCCTCCGAAATTCTAGCCTCGTCCGTAGGCACCTCTGAAGGAGCGTCCGAACCACCCTCTGCAGGAGCTTCAGCAGCCGCTTCTTCCGTAGCTTCCTGTGCTTGTGATGAATATGAAAATAAGAACGAACTTAATAATACTAATGCTAGAAAAACGCTTTTCAACGATATTTTTTGCGCCATTGTTAACTTAATTTATAACTCTCTATGCAACAACTTGCATGTCTTAACCCGGCACAAATCTACTATCGGTTTAGTTTATTTCAAACATATTTATGGTGGCTTTTGACACCTAATGCAACAAAAATCGACATGCTCCCGTTAGAGAGGTGAAAAAATGCCCCCTTTGCGTCAAAAATGGCCTTTTCAGATTTATTTAGAATTCATATAAATAAAATAGGCCGATTTTGCAAAGGATTGAAAAACAAGGAATTTATTGTACATTTCAGTAAAAAAATAGGCTAATCGCTCTGAATATCAACTTGTTAAAAAAAATTCTATGGGTTTTGCCCATAGTGCATGAATTTGGAGGTGTAACCAAAACCTTACACCAAAAAAATCCCCGAAAGAAGCTTTTCTCTCGGGGTGTATCTTTATTTCTTAGTCTATAAGAATCTCTCTTTTGGTTTCTACTTCTGCTTCCTCTCTTTTAGGAATGTGAACGGTGAGAATTCCGTCTGAACAGCTTGCTGCTATTTCTTCTTGCTTCACATAGTCTGGCAGCATAAACGATCGGGTGAAAGAAGCATAATTAAACTCTCTCCTGGTATAGCTTTCCTTGCTCTTCTCTGCGTTGGACCTTACGTCTCCAGAAATATTCAAGATGTTATTTTGAACTTCCAGCTTATAGTTATCCTTACACATGCCGGGAGACGCTAATTCCAGGATGAATTCCTGATTATTTTCAATTACATTTACTGCTGGTAATCTCTTCGGGCCTCTTTCAAAAGGAAAATCCTCAAAAACATCTCTATTCGTAAACTGATCCCAAAATCCGGGGTTTAAATCATTTCTTTTATTATAGTTTTCAATATCGTATAACATGGTTATTTTACTTTTAGGTTAAAAATTCTGTTCAGCAGAATTTCTTATTGAAGGGTGTTAGCATTTTCCGCCGGTGTACCTAATTCTGCTGAAGCTTCAATAGCCTCATCTCTCAGTAACGGTAGGTCATTTTGAATGACTCCCCATACCATTTGATGATCCATTTCTACTTCTTCGTTATATCTCGCATTTCTAAATCCGCTTAATATATCAGTATCAAAGTTGAGATCCTGTGCCTCATCTGAGCTGATAGATAGCTGATAAGCAGCCTGACCTATCATTTGCAGATTACTGTACACTTCCTCTTTGATTTGCTCTTCTTGGGTAAATTGATGATAATCTAACTCTCTGGTTAGTTCTATTACCTCTTCCATACCCTTGATAATATTGTTTAAATGCAGTTGCTTTTCTTCAGTTTCCATAATTAGCTTACTTTTTCTTTTTCACTTAATTCGTTTATCTCATGGCATAACTATTAAATATTATTGCCCATATACCCCTTCACCTACATCTCCTTCACCTTTTCCTTCTCTAGGGTTTAGCGTATCTCCCTTTACAGCTCCTTTGTCATCTTCGGTAGCTTGCTTAGGGTTGTCACATGCTCCAATAATGAAGCCTAACGATAATATTATTAATAGCTTTTTCATGTCTTGTATAGTTAAATGATCTACACTATAAAGTATAAAATTCATGCCACCGAGTATAAGGCGGTCTGAGGGAATAAGATGCTTTTTTTGTATGAAAGGGCGTGGATTGAGTTCCACAGAATGTGGCTTAAAACTCTATTACAGCGGGTCTTTCTATTCTGAAATCGGGTATGCGGTTAGATGTCTGGCCACTAACTCTCACTCCGAAATTAGATTCTCCACTTGGCACCTGCGGATACCAGGCCAGCCGTATTTGAATGGTACTGATAGCCAGGTTTTCATTTCTTAGCCTTAACCCTAGTCCATAACCCTGGTAAAGCTTATTCTTAAATAGTTTTGGAGAGTTTCTATTGATAACAGCAAAATCAGCAAAGCCAAATACCGCAAAACGAAAACCGATAACATAAAACGGTGTAAAGGCGATGGTCTCTGCCCTTAAGGTAATCTTTTTATTACCTCTGAGAAAAGTATTGCTAAGCCCACGGATACCATTTCTATCATTAATATTCAGGTATTCATAACCAAAGCGATCTATACCCAGGGTATAATCAATATTAAAAAACTGTCTGAAATTAATTCTATGAAAGCGATACAAGAAGCTAAAGTACTGCACCCGAGCTCTTACTATCCCCTGCTCCATGCTGCCGTTATGTAAAAAGCCGCCAATCTGTAATGATGGACGAAGATACCCCACCCTTCTGACATACTGACCAACGGTGAACCTGCCGCCAATATAATTGCGATCATAAAATTCATTCAACTCTCTACCTGCAGTTAATTCAAGGGAGTAGCCCATGGGTATATCCTCCGTTCTACCATAGCCTGTAATCAGTGAGCTTTTCTCATAATTTCTTCTGGATATACCTGCAAAAATAAGTATAATTTTCTATCAAAATAGAGTTGGTTGGTATCTACTGTAACTACTGGCCTGTCTATATACTTGTATTTGCTGTAACCTCCAGCCACCTGTATGTTTACACGCCCTTTATCTTCATCTGATGAAATTAGCCATGAACGACCCAACCAATAGTCTTGATAATTAAATTTTGTATAAAACGTATAGGTAGTATCGGGGTATTCTCTGTCTACTCTAACATCGTTATGGCTCAGCTCTACCCCACCCGCATATTTAATTTCCGGGGTTATGAAGTTTTTGAATAACCGGACGCCTATTCTATCCCGAGGTTCGGAGTAAGCATAGTTTACCTCTCCGGTGATGAAAGTTTTATAAATATTATTAACAGTGTAAGTGCCGTCATAGCCAATCATGGGCTTTTCATCAGAGTCATATAAAAACTCATTTCTAAACTCCTGCCCCAAGCCTAAGAAGTTACGATCGATAACTGCCACATCCATGCTTTCTACCCCACCAAAATCGAGCTCACCGGTGATGGACCATACATCTTTGACGAGAATAAGAATATTTACAAAATCAGTATCTTCATCTGGCACTACATATATTCGGGCATCTTTAATAAAGGGCAGCCCCCTGAGTACCCGCTCACTATCTTTGAGCATGTCAGGATCTAACATGTCTCCCATCTCAAAGAATATATTGTTTTTTATGATATAACTACGAGTATAAACGTGCAGATCATTAGCCACTCCAATAGCCCAGGAATTGGTATGTTTGGTTGTGTCATTAATGCTGGTACCAAATACTTCCAGCTTTTTAACATTTACACTTTTAATTCTTCGGCCTGCATACAATTGGTAAAAATCCTGATTAGAGATGGTGGGCTCCTTAGGCTTGCTCTTTTTATGCCGGTTAACATCTACAAAAAGCAGATCATAAAGCTCTTTAGTAAACCTTTTTTTATAAAACTTATCTTTTAATTTTTGATAGAATGCATCTGACCGCTGGGTTTCATCTTTGTGAAGTTGTATAGCTATGGAGTCTGGCAGCAGCAGAATGGTATCTCTTTCTATATAAAGAGAGGAATCTGCCAGAATAAGAAACGTCCTACCTCTCACGGCCACGCTATCCATACCGCTATCAGGTTTTTGCTTTTGTGCATAACCGCTTAAAGCTGTGATAACAAATAGGCCAATGAAAATAAATGGTTTCAATTAATAAATATAAAGCGATCTCTTATTAAGAATAAAAATCCCAATTCCGAAAATATCGCAATTGGGATTAATATGAAAATTTTAATTGAGTATGTTCATTATAATTCTCCTCTTTCGGCCATTTTTTTCATTTTCTTGTTAGCATAAATGGCTACTTCTACTCTTCTGTTCTGTTGTCTTCCACTGGCAGTGCTATTATCTGCTATGGGTTGACTTTCTCCATATCCCTGAGTTTTAACTCTGGAAGTACTAACTCCCTGAGCCATTAAATAAGAAGAAACTGAATTAGCTCTTTGCTCTGATAAGGTCTGGTTATAACTGTCAGAACCAGTGCTATCAGTATGTCCTTCTATTAAGATATTAGTGTCTTCATATTTATTAAGCGTAGTAGCTAAATCTGAAAGGTTCTGCTTCATAGTAGATTTCAAACTATAAGAATCTGTATCAAACAAAAGACCTGAATCAAAAGTGATTTTAATACCTTCACCCACACGTTCTACCTTAGCTCCTTCTAAATCTCTTCTAAGCTCTTCAGCCTGCTTATCCATTCTACGACCTATCAAAGCTCCGGCTGTACCTCCTACTGCTGCTCCTATGATGGCTCCTACTGCTGTATTATCAGATCCACTACCTATAGCAGCTCCTATGGCTCCTCCCGCTGCAGCTCCTACTGCGCCACCTTTATGAGTATTACTCGCCTGGCAACCTGTTAATAGATAGGATGATAAAATAAATGTAGATAAAATAACAATAGCTGTGGCTAATGATATTGCTCTATTTCTAACTGGTTTCATAGTATTCATAGTTGTTTAATTCTACTTTTATTTACCAAATAAAATACCATTCTCACTAATGTAAGTTAATTAACCAAAAACGAAGATATTGATTTTCTTATTGTAGACTTTATTCCACAATTAATTAAAAAGGATACCCTATGGCAATGTTATATACTATTTTGCTGAGTTCAGAAGGATTTCTGTCTGATTGACGTGTATTAGCAGGCGTTTCTATGGCTGGGTCTCGCAGCGGATACCCTAAATCTAGGCGTACCACAAAGAAATCGGCATCGAAGCGAAAGCCAAAACCAGTACCTATGGCCAATTGCTTGTAAAAATCACTGAAGTTAAATTTACCGCCGGGGCGCTCCTCCTCTTCTCTCATCGTCCAGATGTTACCAGCATCTAAAAACACAGCTCCTTTAAAAGCTCCCACTATTTCGAATCGGTATTCAATATTTCCTTCCAGCTTTATATCCCCTATCTGATCAATAAACACCTGAGAGGTGTCAGGCTCAAAGGTACCCGGACCCACTGATCGGGCTCTGAAGGCTCTTAAACTGCTACTACCTCCAGAAGCAAACGATTTACTGTAAGGCAATGAAATGGAATTTCCGAAAGCATAGCCTATTCCGGCAATCACCCGCGTGGCTATTTTGTTCTGTTCGTCGAGCCGCAGGTAGTAGCGAAAGTCAATATCAGCACGAGCAAACTGAGAATAAGGATATCCTAATACTTCATAAGGCTCTTCTGAAGATGAATTTAATAGCGACTGCCCTAGCTGCATAAGGTTTCCTGAAATATCTATGTTTCCATTAAAATAATAGTTGCTGGTTCTTCTATCTCTCCCTGTTTTACCCTGAGAGTTATAGTAAAAAGAATATGAAGTACCCAAAATATACTGCTCTGCATAACTTCTGGCTAGAAACGGATTATCATTAAGCAACTGTTCAAACTCATCAGAAGTACTACTGAGCTGAATAAAATCAATATCTATAGGGAAGAGCTCGTGTCTACGGGTAGGAGTTTCATTCCACCTAAACCCATACCCCAGATTAGCTGTATAAGAAGTAAAGAAGTTACTCCTTTTCTGCATAGCAAAACCTGCTTTGATAAGGGTCTGTGGTACGTATTTAAAAGAGTGAAAATCTATATTAAAAGGAGTGATAAATCTAGGAATAGTGAGGGTGTTTTGTATTCCTACACTATATGAATTTAATGCCCCACCATTACTCTGATTTTGGTTACCTCCTACTTGTATTTCATAACCTGTATTGAGTGATAATTCATACAATTCGGCACCTCCAAAGGCATTTCTATTTCTAAAAGCCGCATTGAAGTTAGGCCCTATAAAGGCATTGGATTTAGACACTCCCTGCACTTCAAAACGAATAGATTTCTTCTTGAATGGCGTTAAATAAATATCAGTTTTGAGCTGATCATCTGACATCTCTTCAATGTCTACATTCACAAACTTAAAAACGTCTAACTGAAGTAATCGATCTATCGTGACCTCTTCATCTTCATTAGTATAGATATTACCTTTTCTTAGCTTTATATGATCAGTAATAGCCTTAGGCCTGAACTCCTTATTATCAGAGTAATAGTTAACGCTATCTACTTTTATGGTATCTGAAACATTTGCCTGTGAAGTGCCGGCAAAATCATAATTAGCAAACACATTGATCTCTCCCAGCGTATAGGTTCGCTTTGCATTCTCTGGCGTTTCCTTTTTAATGGTCATGTATACATCTACCTGCCTGTCTCCTACGGTACTATCCGCCTCAAATAGAATGTAATCATCCTGAAAGAAATAAAATCCGCTATTTTTCAGTTCGCGTTCAAGCCTTAGTCGCTCATCTTCCAGATCATTAAGGTCATATCTATCGCCTTTCTTAAAAACCATTCCCTCCTTTAATCCTCGGATGGCCTTTTCTAACTTACCGTCTCCTTCGGGCAAATAAATAGAATCATAACGGTAAGGACGACTCAAATAGGTGATATAATCTACCGTAGTTTCATGGTGTTTGGTCTTGGTTTTCACCTCCACTCTACTTTGGAAAACGCCTTCATTTTTAATTCTACTTTCTATAAGGCTTTGGGTACGATAAATATCTACATCTTCCATAAGTACCGGAGGTGCTCCCAACTTAGTTCGCATCCAGTATTTAAAGCCTTTTTCCTTTTTAGGCTCTCCGGCCAAATGATAAAACCATACTTTAGGCCTGGAGCCCAATACTTTAGTATTCGGAGTAGGTGTAATGAGCGTTTCCAGCTCCCTTTTTACTTCATTTTTCTTTTTAAAGTCTCTCTTGGTGGCGAATACTACTTCACCTCCACCATAGAAGGTCTGGCCTTCTTCCAAGTGTTTTACTCCTGAACATGAAGCTACTATGAGTAGTATGCCCAATACTATAACTAATATGTATGGTCTATTGATCAATTTTTATTATCTCTTGTCTGTTCTTTATCTTGCTCTTGCTTGTCTTTAGCATTGAAAAGCTCTCTAAAACTGTCGTAGTCACGCACAAAGATTACTCCTACTCCCGTTTTCACTATATCATCTCCACCCTGAAACAAATTATCATATTCATTTTCTCTAAAGCCCACCAGCCTGTACCTGCCATCATCAGTAAGTTTATATTCTATTCTGATATCTCCAGCAAAATCATTCATACCTTGCTGACGGTTCTGTTCGCTCTGATCCAGATTAAAATTACCCGCTACTTTTACTACAACCCTATTATTAAATAACTGTTTTGATAAGCCTAACTCTAGCTGAGTATTAGATAAAGGGTCATCTGAGTTAGTTGGCGCTCCGTTTGACTCCAGATTTAAAGAAAGTTCTACACCCTTGACCTTACTGGATAGCTTACTGAGCTGCGAATTCAAAATTCTACTCACACTATTAGTGGCTGTAGTCTGTGCTACATTGCCATTACTATTATTAGAAGAGGTACCGGTAAGGAAATTTTTAAACAACAACAATCCAAAGACCTGCTGATCTAGCTCATCTTTTCTGGTATTGAGCTGATTCACGTAGGAAGCTACTGCCTGACTGGCCGCAGCACCCTCTTCTATGCCCAGACGAAATGATATATCAGGAGTTAAAAGCTCACCTTTAATATCTATATACACCAAAAATGGTATTTTTTGACTAGACACGTCACTGGAAGATACCTCTGCAGGAGGAGCTGCTCGCACTTCGTTTACGGCAGACAAGTCCATCCGCGCATTTAGCACATCTCCAGTCCAGAGTAAATAACTACCCCTTTCCAGCCTGAACTCTCTCTTTACCAGTCCATAAAAATTCATATTATAACTACCCTCATACACCTCGTAGCGACCGGCCAGAGTCATCTCTCCACTTGGTTTAATGCTTAGTTTTAAAGTAGATGTTCCTTTTACTGTAAGCTTATCACCCGTAACAGGGTCTATTACTACATTAAGCGTATTATCATTGTTAATATTGATATTGGCATTAATATTTAGACCAGTAATCTGCGCATCAATGCTGTCTTGATCTTCTTCCTTAGTCTGAAATTGCTCATAAAAAGGATCATTTTGAATGTCTTTATCAATCCACTGGACAATGTCTTCTGTCTGTTGTTCTGTAATTTGCTGTTCTGGAATAACATAAGTAAGCTCACTGCCTTTACTCATACCTACATCAAGATCTACGTTAGGCTGATCTGAGTTACCCGTAATTTTGGCTGTACTATTAAGCTTAATGCGGCCGTAATACAGTTCATTATCTTTTGCATCGGTATCCAGAAATAGAAAATCTTTTGTTTTCAGCCTTAGATCGAACTTATAAAAAGCATAATCATCGGTAGTAACTTCTCCATTTATTGTAGCCGAATTACCATCTACATCATCAATATTGAAATTATTAAACGTAATTCCTGACCTGGTGAAGTTGAGTGTTTCATTATTAAGAGAAAATACACTTTTTAAGTAGGTAACATTAAATTTAGCGTCATCAAAATTCACCTTACCCACTATATCGGGCTCTGAAGTGGTACCTCTAATTTTGAGATTCCCTTTTATACTGCCCTCCATCTCAGTGAGCTGCCCCATAGTAAAGGACTGTATGCTGGCAAGCTCCAAATTCACCAGGTTGGCATCCAGATGAATCTCAGGAACGCTGTCCGCCAGGTAGTAGCCATCAACTTTTACATTATTCAGGTTATTTTTTATATCGAGATCAAGGTTGTACTTGGCATTTCCTTCATTGCTGGCTAAAACGCTTACGTTTCCTAATGTATCTCCTTTATAGCTAAAGTCTTCGATGTCTACATCAGAAGTGAAGGCAAATTTTGCCTGCTCCATAAGTAGGTGAAATTCTCCATTAAAAATTCCATTGATAAGATACTCCTCAGATTCTTCAAACTTACCTAAAGAGCCCAGACTAAAATCCTTAATATTTACAGCCAGTGTACTGTCCTTTTCGTCATTTACCTGTGACTCTATTGAAATACTTTGGCCACCTTCGCTCAGTTCCATGTTTTTCACCCAGATACCTGACGCATACAAATCTATAGTGTTGGATGGCCTCACTTCCCATTCCTTATAATTAAGAATAAATTCCCCTGGTGTAAACTGAAAGCGAGAATAATCTTCGCCACTGATGAAAATGCCGCCAAACATGTATTTATTTTCACCCTTTTTATCATTGATGAGCAACTCAGTTTTTATGTGATCAGCCTCCACATTTCCTCGCCAATTTACATGATCAACTTTTATAGAGCCATTGCCAATACTTCCTATTTTCACCAGATACTGCAAGCCTGCTTCATCAGAGTTTACTTGTATTCCTAATGAATCTACCTGATTGCTTCCATAAGCCAATCGGTGCATATTAATATCCAGGTTGAGCTCCCATAATTCACTATTATAATTACCTTTTATATCACCTGGCCGGAGCTCAGTTAGTTCAGGAATAAGCAGGTTAGTGAAAAAGCCTGGCTGCAATATGTTAATATCAAAATCAAAGCTTTGAGGTGTCAGTTCATCTACATCTTCCACTCCCTGGAGTTCATAATACCTGTTAAAATGCTGCTCCAGCACTTGTGGCAAGGTTACAATATCAAAATTACCAGCAAACTCAGCCGTAATAATATTTGATTTAATACTGATATTGGTACTATCTTCATTGGCTGTGGAAGAAAGCAGGAAGGTATCCATCTGATACACATGAGTGCCTTTGCCCATAACAAAATCCTGAATAGACAAGGTGCCATTGATCTTCTCAACCGAAGCCATTCTTATATCTGATTCCACTTTACCACGAACCTTGATTTCCTCACGCGTAAAATTAAGTGCGTAGAGATCCAGCGTGCGCATATCCAGTGTAAACTGATAGTGAGGAATGCTGTCATTGAGACTTACTAGGCCGTTAAAATCAAAATCCACATTAGGGTCATCCATTCCTAACTCACCATTAAATTCTTCGGACTTTACTACACCATTAACAGAGATGTTTTGATAGTTATAGCTATTATATTGCAAAGAAGATACTTCTCCTTTGAGCTGGGTATCAAGATCCTGTATAGAAAACCCTTTCCCTTCAGCCTTCATATTAAAGGTTACATGGCCTATAGTCTGCTCTTGCTGCAGTAGCTTACCTATGTTAAAACTATCTACCTCCACGGCTCCATTATAATGATAAAGGCTATCATCTTTTAGCTGCATACTCACATCGGCAAGTGCCTCTCCTAAGGAGGTTTTTATATTAATTTTAGAGCTAAAATTATTCATGCTCCCTTCTACATTTCCTTGCAAGGTAATTTCTTCGGGGATGGTTAAATTCTGCGGCAGCAGTGTATCTGGCACTACGGTAGCAATATCATCAGATGAAGTAGACAGATTTCTTAATTTCAGATCTACGGAAGTATTATTTATATCTGGCAGACCTTTGATAGTTCCATTTACGGCTAAACGAGTATCTCTCAAAGCTTCCGCTTTTACGCCATTCACTTTTAAGTTATCTAATGAGCCTTGAATATCTCCTTGAAAGATCACCTGACTGGCAGATCCTGTAAAATAGGACATACTCTGCTTGAGGGCCGGCTGAAAATAAAATACATCTTCAAAATCTATTCTTGATCTTTGAATAGAAGCGTCTATTTGCAACTGGTTGAGGTTAGTTTGCAAGGCTTCTAACGAAGGATAGCCTATGGCCAATTCTCCGTCTATCTGGCTGTGTTCGGTCACCAAATGTAGGTTCTTCACCAGAGATTCTTCAGCAGCATATTTAAATTCTGTCTCAAATTCCTTGAGATGAAAACCTCCATTCTCTATCCCTGACATGCTTTTTACCGTACCGTTAGCGTAGCCATTTTCAAAAACAATATCTTTAAGATCTGCATTGAGCTTTTGAAACCACATATGATTAGGATCAAAACCTTCTGCCTTTTCATAATTGTGATTGTATAGTCTAAAATCTACATCTGCCACGGTAGCCTGAGCAGTACCAGCTAATATTTCCAGAGAAGTGGTATCACTGGCTGTGGACGTGGTATCAGTTGGTGACTGAGCTGTGGAATCTGAAGACGTAAACTGATCAATAGATACAAAGGATTTTTTAAGATCAATTTTTTTAGCCACATAAACCTGACGCTCCAGGCTCATGCTATCCACTTCAATTCCTGCTTCACCTATGTCTGTAAGCAGTTTTAAATTACCAGGATGATCTTCAAAAGTAAACTTCACATTATTGACTAGTAATGATTTGCCCTGTATGTCAAAAATTTCAGTACTGGTAGTATCAGGCTCATCTACGGTAGATTTTAAAATTTTGAAACTGCCTTCACTATTTTTGAGCTCAATATCATCAACTATAATTTGAGAATTAATAAGATCGAAAGTGGAGATAAAAGTGTATAAGTCACCTACATTTACCTGTAAGCTGGATCCGTTAAAAAGATCATCATACACAACATTCGCTTTTTTAATGCTTATTTCTTTAATAGAAAATTCAAAGGGTTTGCTCTGCGTGGTATCTGCCGGAGCTTGTGTGGTATCCTGGCTGGTAAAGGCATCGGCAATAAACTGATAGTTAAAGGTGCTATCTGATGAAGTGTTGTAAATATTGGCCACCAGCTTATCTACTTCCAGATCATTGATTTGAAATTTATTATCCAGAAGGCCCCTTAAATCTGTATTGACCTCTATATAATGAGAATACAGCAAGGTATCTTGCTGCTGATCTTCTACGTAAATGTCTTCTATTATTATACTTTTAGGAAAGCCCACATATAGCCGGCCTATACTGGCCTCTGTATTTACCTTACTTTTAAAAAAGTCTAAAGCTTTCCCCGTTACAAACTCTTGCACTTTTGGTATACGAAGCGAAAAAATAACAACCACAAGCAATAGCACTAAACTGATTATAAACCAGATTGTTACCTTCAGTATTTTTTTTAAAATTTTTGTTAATTTCTTCTGCCCCATATATGTAGCCTTGCCAAAATAACGGCCATATATTAATAAGTGTTATGAATATCTAAATAAAAAAGAACCATCTTATTTTACTAAGACGGTTCAGTTTTAACTTTTACTTTACTACTGTGATTACTAACAAATTATAGCGCATGTTGTTTAGTCAATACAGAAACCATTGTAGCTGTATCCTGATCCCACACTTCTGCTGACTGAACACTTACCCTCAGCAGGCACAGATTAGGATCATCTACTCCTTTAGGATACCATGCCTTGTGGCTGTCATTCCATAATTTTGATTTAAGCTCTTGGTCATCTACACAGATGGCAGTACCACTTACTGATGCGTAAGTATGAGAATGTGTATCTGCATAACTTACGTTAACATGATTATTCTCTTCTATATCATCCATTTTAGGAGAGCCTTTAGAAGTGAAAAACCACAGATAGCCATCTTTATCCATATGCAAAGTGTACATAGGGCGGCTTACCAGCTCTGAGTCTTCAGTTTTAGTGGCCAACATAGCTACTTCAATAGAAGCTATAGTCTCCTTTAATTTATCTACTCCATTAATCATCATACCTCCACTTCTATTTTATTTGCAGTTACAGTTACATCAATATTCCCAGCGGTAGCCTTAGAATAAGGACAAACTTTCTGTGTTTTTTCTACCAGTTGGTTCAGCACATCATCTTCTACGCTTTCATCTATCACATTAAGTGCTGCAGAAAGGTCATAACCGTTACCTTCTTCGTTAAAAGAAACTTTTACTACTATTTTAGTATCTCCCAGTTCTACATTCTCTTTTTTAGCCACAGTGCCCAGTGCACCCAAAAAGCAAGGTCCCCATGCTGCCGCAAAAAGCTGCTCAGGGTTAGTGCCTTGAGCTCCATTACCACCCATTGATTCTGGCGTGGCTAGCTCCATGTTTAATATTCCATCTTGAGATTTTATATGTCCATCACGACCGCCTTGTGCCGTAACTTCCGCTGTATATAAGGTTTTCATTTTTATCTATTATTTAGTTAGTAGGTCCGTTGTAAACAAAAAGATTGTATCAAAAGTCTCTTAGTAGTCAGCTCCAATTTCTGTACATTTCCATTGTTATGAATGGTTTTGTTACGAGTGACTAAAGGTTACATTCGCCCATGAAGTAATTACTTTTGATACAACCTCTTATTATATCTTATCTCTTAGCTACAGATTACACTGTTTTTTGTCCTTCGTGTACTCCTTCGCAGAACTCTTCAATCATTTTTTTGCAGAAGGCAGGAATATCATCAGGGTTTCTACTGGTTACTAGCCCTTGATCTGTTACTACTTCTTCATTTACCCATTCAGCACCTGCGTTAATAAGGTCTGTTTTGATAGACTTATAAGAAGTAACTTTTCTACCTTCCAGAGCACCTGTCTCTATTAGCGTCCAAGGTCCGTGGCAAATAGCTGCAATAGGTTTTCCTGCTTCAAAGAAGTGGGTTACAAACTCCACTGCTTTGTCATTTGCTCTTAGCTGATCAGGGTTTAGCACACCACCAGGCAGTAGTAGTGAATTATAATCACTGGCTAATGCGGCATCTAATGTTTTATCTACATCATAGCTGTTACCCCAGTCAGTGCTGTCCCAAGCTTTTACTTTATCATCATTAGGCGAGATCACCTCTACAGTAGCTCCCGCTCTTTCTAATGCTTTTTTAGGTTCTGTAAACTCAACTTCTTCAAATCCGTCAGCAACCAAAATGGCTACTTTTTTATCTTTTAATAAATCCATAACTCTTCTTTATTTTTGTTTAGTTGATTATTGTTTTATACTGTAATTAGTGGAAAAACAGTGCCAAGCCGCTATATATGCTTAGCACTGGTTTTCAAGGCCTAACACTGTGAAATCCTATACACAGAATGTACAAATGTGAGGCGAAAATTACATTTTATAGCGTAGCACAGCATTAATTAAAGAACCGGCATCAGGCATCTGATCCGCCTCCAATTCATAGACTTTACCGCCGTGCTTTATGGTTTCCGCTGCTGCTTTATTGAGTAAGTCAGCATTGCCTACCTGGTGGGTAGCATTAATTTTTACTTTATTGTCATCTTGCTGGTAGGTACCCCATACATGCTGTCCTTTTTGGATAAATAAGGTATCTGCCTGGCCTATGATAGCCGCAGGTATGGCTTGCTCCGGATTATAAGAGGCTTTTCCATCATCCAACAACTCATTATAACGATCTACGCCTTTCTGTTGATCCTTTTCGAATCTTTCTTTTACCAGATCCCAGGCCATTTCTTTGAGCTTTATAGGTTCTGTATGCTCATGGTTTCCCTGAATAAAGTTAGGGCACAAATTAGAATAGGTGTTGGCCTCCATATAAATTGGGAAAAGATAGTCTACACAAGCTACTACCAATGGAGCATCTTCATCGTGCAGCATTTCCATGAGTCCGTCATTTACTTCTTTAAAGAATTTAGCGGCTTCCTCTTTCTTTTCTGTTTCGTTGCCTGAGCCATGACCGTGATACATAGCTTGCCCTTGTTCTCCCTGACCAGAACGGAATTGCAGACTATTTTCTTCATAGTCTCCTCCTACTGTCTCTTCCAAAGCCTGCGGAATGAGGCCCTCCACTACTACAGGAGTAAGTGTATGACGGGTTGCCTCATAAAATTTCACTTCATTAAGGCTAAGCATCATAATAAAATGACGACCAGAACCATGAAGCATATTAGCCAAAGGTTGTAAATACAGATGGTTAGAAACGTAAGTGTACTCTTGTACTTCTAATGGTAAAGTAAAATACTCTATTTCATTACCATAAATAAATAAAGCCAACGCATCAGACTGCTCAGACCAGAAATTACGTTCATCGTCTAACAACTGTTGTGCTGGCTGCAAATATTCATCTATCTCAGTTTTGGAGAGGCCAAATACCTTTAGTTGATTAGCTGCCTCTTTTAACTGATTCTTTAATTTGGTTTTATTTTTATAACGTCCTTCTTCACCTCCGGCCCTCTCAGTAGGGATATAAATAGACACACAATGTGGCTGGTGAATTTCAGAAAGTTTTAAAAATGTTGATCTCTTAAATATATCCATGTCTCTTAATTTTGTGGTTATATCTAAGACAATCCAAAAAGCATACCTTAGGCGCTCATCCGAGATAGCCTGGGGGTGGATTGTGATTTTTCTCTTGAAGAAATAAGGCTCATTACCTCAGATTTTAGCTTGCTTAACTCATTCACTATAAAATTGTAAAGGGCATAAATGTCACGACCTATACCTTCAATAAAGTCGGCCTTTTTAAAACTTTTAAGAGTGGTTAATGCCTCATGAGATCCATATACAAGGTTAGCTTCTATCCCTAGCATAGTAAAGTTGCGGTAAATAGGCATAATGACCTCTTCTTCCCTTAATTCTTGTGGCGTAATATCAGGACAGTAGTCTTCAATATCTTCTATACAAGCCAGGATATTTTTAAGGTGAATTTGATCTGTTAGTTTTTTCATAGCAAAAGTTATTAGGTTAGTTGTTTTTATTCAAGTATCAATACTGTGCCAATAAATTTTATAAAATAATCGCTAATCAGAGGCCGCAGACTCACCGGTCTCCGATTGCGTGAGCATGAAATTCTACTTTTGAGGACATAATTACCCGCTAATAAACCTCACCTGATGCTGTTCTTGGAGAAATTCATTTACCCTTTTTATCATAGCATTGATCTGCTCTACATCAAGGGAATTATGTATATGCTTTTGGCAAGAGGCCACTATACTCTTAGTGTATTTCTCAAGAATTTGCTGATGCTCCAACAAATCTTTATCAGCATAAGCGAGATTTTTCATACTCTCTAGCAAGTTGAGCATAACGGTAGCATCTTCTTTACCATACTCTCTAATGGGTGTGAGATTAAAATACAAAAGCCTATCTAGTGATAGCTGCCTTATAATGACCAATGGTTCTCCTCCATCATTTTGCAGATATCGCCTTTCTTTATGCGTCATTTTTTTAATGTATAAAATAGACAACAGGTCAATAGCCTTAATAGCAGTTCCCGGATCATTTATGCCTGGCGATAGGGCTTTCACCGCTATTTCTGATATTTGCTTAAAGCCAAAAAGATAATGATCTGAAACATGCTCTTCTGCATAGAAGATAAAGCAGCTACGAATATCTTCTTCTACTTCCTCATCTATTTTTCTACTTATTTTAAGGAAAGGATAACCTTTTACCATGAAAAACCCGCTTTGTTCTATCACTTCTATAGCTACATCATGCTTAGCGCAAATCTTCATAAGGGCTTTTTCTTTCATCTGCTTAAAATAACCCGCTCGCTTGGTATACAGCACCTGCCAATCATCAGTATTCGGTATATCTTTATAATCATCCTCTATCTCTACTTTTTCTAATTGCTCTTCGGTTTGTCTATAAATGCTATCTAAAATATTATCTACCTGAATGGCCCTGGAGATGGAATGAATAAAATAGACGAACAGCCCCAGACAGCTTATTACAAATACCATTGAAAATAAAATGCCTAAAGAGGGAATCTGATATTCTGCATCTGCAGATTGTATATTAATGGTGAGTATAAGGCTATAAATAATGGTACCCAGATAGACTCCCAACACTACTTGATGGGCTTTATTAGTAATAAGACCGGGTATTACTCTTGGAGAAAGTGTAGATGATGCCCTGTTGAGTACCACCATTACCATGGAAAAGCTAAATACCATTAAAGAAATAATACTGCCCACTGCGGTGCCCAGAATTAGTCTGGCATTATCTCCACCCTGTACTAGTAAAATCTGGATATCTTCCTTAAAATCAACTATGAAAGCATCATACTCTACTGACATCACCAGAAAGGAAAACAGCAGAAAACCTACTGCTATAAGTGTAGGGTAAAAAGCAATGCTACTGGTAACTTCAAAAGAAACCTTATACAGTATCCGTCTGATCTTTTTCATGTTAAATGATTTTTAGAACCAGCTTTTCTGCTTCGGATAATTCCTTTTCATCTTCAAGCTTTCCTAAATTCTTTTTGGTATAGTGGCCTAAGCTATTTTTAAGCAGTACATCCATTACTTTTGGGTGAATGTAATACTCACGACATACCGCCACTGTATTCCCTAACACAGCGGCCACCTTCTTCACTATGGTAGTTTCCAGCTTTTGCCTGGGGTTTTCTTCTACTTCCTTTTTTGATTCCTCATAATTTTCAAGAGCCAGCATAGTTCCACCCCAGGTTCTGAAATCTTTGGCGGTAAAGTATTCGCCGGCAATTTCCACCAGGTATTCATTTACATCATGAGAATCTAATCTATGGCTTTGTTTACTATCATCCAGATACCTGAAGATTTCATAGCCCGGAAGTTCTGAGGTTGCTTTAATCAGTCTGATAAGCTTTTTACTGCCGATATCTATTTCTCTTTCTTTTCCACTCTTCGCCTTAAAGCTGATAACCAAATGGCCATCTTTTTCATTAATATGCTTTCTTCTCAGCGTGGTTAGTCCATAGGTTTTATTTTCCTGCTCATAGCGCTTATTGCCAATTCTGATGTAGTATTCATCCAGCATCATCACTATCAGCGCTAGGATTTTTTGCTTAGGCCATCCTTTCTTTCGGATATCCCTTTCCAGCTGCCTTCTTATATCAGGGAGCTTAAAGCCAAACTCCTTCAGACGGTTAAACTTATTCTTCTGTTGGTATTCGGTCCACTTAGGATGATAGATGTACTGCTTCCTCCCTTTCTGGTCATAACCCGTTACCTGTAAGTGACCGCTTTCATCTTCACAGATCCATACATCTTGCCACATAGGTGGTATTACCAGGCTCTGGATCCTCTTAATTATATTTTTGTCACTAATTTTCTTTCCATCGCAATCATAATAAGAAAAGCCTCTACCCCTTTTCTTTCTGGTAAAGCCGGGGCAATCATCAGCTATATAATGGATGCCATGAGGGCAGTTACTCTTCTGATCTGTCATGACTATATCATTTTGCGAAGCTCAGCAAAAGCACTAGGGTAACTCACAAAAGTTTTCTTAAGATCAATAACGGAGAGCTTATGTTGTATGGCCATAGCAAAACCATTGATCACCTCATCGGCTTTAGGACCTACCAGATGTGCACCAAGTATTTGCCCTTTTTCACCTATGAGCACCTTATAACCACTCACATTCTCCTGCATACTTCTGGAGATTAGCCAATGACTGGTATCGGCCTGTTTCTTTTCGTATTTAATATTTTTCTCTATCAGTTCCGCTTCTGACTGACCTACAGATGCCATTTTAGGGTTAGTAAACAAAACAAATGGAACGCCTAGGTATGATGATTTTTCTTTATCCTCTTCAAAAATATTATTAGCCACTATTCTGCCTTCATAATCGGCCACCAGGGTAAAAGGATAGCCAGTATCCGCTACATCTCCAGCAGCGTATATTTTACTGTTACTCACACTTTGCATGTGGTCATTTACCGTAATACCGCTTTTTGAAAAAGCAATATTAGCATTCTCCAGATGCAGTGATGAGATATTAGGCATTCGGCCTGCTCCATGAATGGCCAAGTCACAACGGACTTCTAATTCCCCCTCCGCATGCTTACCTGATATGGCAAATTCATTATCATGCTTTTCAATTTTCTCTACTTTTATACCCGTTCTTACCTCCACACCTTCCATCTGAAAAGACTCAATCAGCCTCGAGGCTAAAAAGGGGTCAAAGCCTGACAGCGGCTGATCTGCGGCTTCAAGTAAGGTTACTTGGCAGCCACATTTATTCAATATCTGAGCAAATTCAAAAGCGATATAACCTCCACCTACAAAAGTTACTCGTTTAGGCACTTCATTTAACTCCAGCAGTTCATCACTGGTAATGAGGTGCTCACACCCTTCTATCGGCAGCTCGGTAGCCACGGCTCCGGTAGCTATAGCTATATAGTCCGCCTGATACTGCTCACCATTTACTTCTAATGTGTTTTCACTTACAAACTGGGCCTCACCTTCTATCACTTCTATACCTTCCTTCTTAAAGCCCTCTTTGGTATGCATAGGTATCAACTCTGTAAATGATCTTTTAAAGTGCATCAGCGATGCCCAATCCAGCTCTACATTTACATCTTTCACCCCTTTTCCATTTAAATGGCAGGCATACCTTAGTATTTCTGATGATACAGCCAACACTTTTTTAGGAGTACAGCCTTTTAAAGCACAGGTCCCTCCAAATTCCTTGTCTATCACCGCCACTTGTTTACCTTCTCCTGCACATTTATGCGCTATGCCAGATCCTGCCGGCCCACTACCTATTATTATTACTTCAAACTTTTTCATTATTTTTTCTTCATGGCCTTCCCTTCACTGCTACAGGAATCGGCTGACCTTCCTGATAAATTTTTAACTCTATAATATCTGCAGGCATATTGAAACCTTCGCTAATGAGTCTGTTTACCACCTGGTGCATTACTGTGCTTTTCAGTACCGTGGTAGAGCCCAGAAAATCATATGTATTAATCCAGAAATGGATTTTTAAATTAATAGTGCTGGTACCAAAATCATTAATAATAACGAAAGGCTCCACTCCTTCAGCAGTGGTAATATTTTGCATTTTAGAAAGTTCATCTAAAATAACCGTTGTAGCCCTGGCTATATCATCTCCATAGTCTAACCCTACTATAAAATCATGCCTCATTAGCCCATCTCGGGTAAAATTGGTAAGCGGTTGCTTTATTAAAATGGAGTTAGGAATAAATATATCTCGCCCATCAAAAGTGCGTATATGCGTATTTCTAAAACTCAGAGCTCTTACTGTACCTGTGAAGCTATCTACCTGTATAATATCTCCTATGCGAAAAGGTCTGCTAAACGCCAGGAAGAAACCCGATAGGAAATTCTCACCTATATCTTTAAAAGCAAAGCCTATGATTAAAGCAGAAACGCCGGCTCCTGCCAGTAAACCGCCTGCTGCTCTGCTAAGCCCTAGTTGATTTCGAAAAATCACTATACCTATTACCAGAAAAACAAGAAATATAATTCGCCCTATGAAATTAGCCAGTAGCTGGTCTCCTAACCTCTTAAGCAACCTACGCTGGGTAAAACGACGCAGCATAACGCCGGTGATAGTAAAAAACACCAGCATGATTACGCCTATACTAATTTCAGGTACCCGATCTATTATTGACTCCCAGAAATGCGCAAAGGCATTAAATACTCTCTCTTTCATAGATCTTTCGGAGTATTTAATGCCCTTAAAATATATCCTCGTTCTTTGCTGAGGTGATTAGCTGATTGCTTATATGCACTTCGCATCAGACATATTAATGTTTTACTGATTTCTCAAAAACATTTCCTTTATCAGACTGCACACCTTTCATCTCTAATCCTTGCTGCACCAGGCTGTAAGCATCCTCTACAAAAAATGCCTTGCTACCCATATAAGCAATAGGTGTTTTTATTACCTCAGGATTTTTAGCCATAATAGTAGCTAATTCACTATCAGAAATATCTTTATCTTTAAGCTCATCCAGATAATATCCTGAATTCTTATCAATAAGATCTACCATTCTTACCCCCATATCATCAGCTATTTCAGCTATCTGGGTTTCTGTAAGGTGATCTTTATTGATTTCCTTTTCATTTAGTTGATGGTTTTCAACCGTATCTGCATATCCTCTCGCCTTTCGGTCTTGTTGTTTTTCTGAATTGAAGAAAAACAATATTTCATTATTTTCAGCTTTCATAATCTTAATCGTTTTTTATTTATGTAGTTTCATTAGATGCCATTTGTAGGGGCATCTCTGATAACTTTTCTCCTCCTTTTATACCAAAATCCAGTGTTCTAATAGGGAATGGTATAGTAATATCATTTTCATCAAAGGCCTTTTTAATAGCCATAACGGCAGCATTTCTCATGGCCAGGAAGCCCGGCTGATCCGGATATTCTATCCAGAACCGGATGTTAAAATTGATAGAGCTACTACCAAATTCATAATAATCGAAGATGGTATCATCTGGCCTTAATATGCCGTCAAGCCCTTTTATGGCGTCTAATACCACCTGCTGTACCTTTTCTAAGTCATCTCCATAAGAGATACCTACCCCCAGGTCTATTCTTCTTTGCCCTAAGACGGTGTAATTAATAATGGGGCTCTGCAACACATCTTTGTTGGGTATGTACACCTCTTGCCCCTGAAATGTCTTTAGCACTGTTACTCTTAAATTAGTTTTAGTTACAGTGCCCATAAAATCTTTTACTGAGATCACATCTCCAATTTTAGAAGGCCTGCGAAAGGCTAGTATGATCCCTGAAACAAAATTTGCTGCTATATCTTGAAAAGCAAACCCTAAGGCCAACCCTACAACTCCTACACCTGCCAGCAGCGATGTTACCGCTCTATCTAGTTTTAAAATTCCAAGAATAATGAATATCCCTATGCCCAATACACTGTAATAAACCATGGTAGAGAAAAGGTTCTCTAAAAGTTTATTATCAGAAGCCCTTTCAAAAATTCTAACCAGTAATTTCTGTGCCAGCTTAGCTAGTACCATAAACACTACAAACAATAAAACCGATACCGCCATATTGGGCAACATGGTGAGTAGCGTTTCCAGCCAGCTGTCTAGCTTACCAAGTACTTTGTCTAAGGCTGATTCAAAGTCAAATTCCATATATTCTTGTTGCTTTTGCTTATAAAAAAATAACCTGCGCTCCGTTAAGAACTACAGGTTATTCTTTTTTGAAATGTGAATTATAGTTCAGCAATTTCTTTTTTCAATTCGTCTTTAGACTTACCTGTTTTCTTTTGCACTCTTCCTAGCATCTCGTCATACTTACCTTCTGCAAAAGTCAGATCATCATCTGTAAGCTCACCATATTTTTGCTTAAGCTTACCTTTTATTTCATTCCAGTTTCCTTTTACTTCTAATTCTGACATGGTCTTATGGTTTTAGTTTTTAAATCTATTTTAAAATGTGCTCGGCTTAGTTTTAATTAAGCTTAGCAGTCTCTTTAGCTTTATCTAGTTGTTTTTTACCTTCAGCAACATATTCATCTATCAGGCTGCCATATTTACTTTTAGCGGCATCAAAAGACTCTGCAATTGATTTGCTCAAAGATTCTCTTAGTTTATCAGACTCCTTACCCAGTTTCTTTCTGGTTCTATCTCCACTTTCTGGAGCTAATAATAATCCTGTTAATGCACCAGCTATGGCACCCGCTGCAAATCCTGCTATGATTTTAATGTTGGTATTGTTCATGATTGTAATATTTAAGTTTCGTAATAATTAGCTGTCTGTTTTAAGACTTATTTACTTTATACCATGAAAAAGATATACCAAATCAGCCAATTAAATATAATTAATTGATTATCAGTGTTTTATAATTTTATTAGATATGAAATGAATAGTAAACTCGGGCTTCTTGTGTATAATTTTTTCCACAGTTTGTAGAACAAAACACGGAGCAAATAATCCATCTAAGCATTACATCAGCTCAGGCCTACTTCACAGAGCATATGCGGGTAGTGGCATGGCTTTAGCACTATATGTAATGAAAATTGATATAAGAACTTAAACTAGATAAAAAATGGCTATTCATAATTTAAAACCAATGTCAGAAGTAATGGATGATCTTAAGAATCAAGGTTATTCTACTGACTTTAATTTCAGAAAAAATGAGCTTCATAATGATGACAACGGCACTGTTTATAAACCCACTGAAGTTACTGTAAAAGAAGAGTACAGATTTGAGGGAGATACTAATCCTGGAGATGCTAACATCCTATACGTTATTGAAACTACTTCAGGAGATAAGGGTACGCTCATCAATGCTTATGGAGCAGATGCTAATGTAGAAATGGAAGAATTTCTAAATGAAGCACACCACGAAGATCATGAGTATAATAAATCTTAATCCCTTTTCAGAAATTAGAAAGGAAAGATCCTAAGTACAAGACTCTACTAAAAGCAAAAGGGCTGTTTCAAATGAGACAGCCCTTTTTAATTATATATTAAACTATATTAGAAAAGAAATCCTAAGTTAACGTTCCACATGTTATCATAATCACCTACGGTGTACACTGCGGTAAATACCCAACGGCCCAGCGGAGCAATCCATACGCCACCACCTACACCGGTATGCCAGGTATCTTCCTCAGGCTGATCAGACCACACACGGCCCTGATCAAAGTGACCGGAAATACCAAACTCAAAAGGCATATAGTAAAACGGCACTTTCAATAATCTCATACGGATCTCATTATTCTGGTAGATACTGCTTCGCCCAGCAAACCTGTCTCTGCCATAACCTCTCACTGTACCTAACCTACTAAGCCCGGCATTACCACCTATGGTACTGGCCTGGTAAAAGTTATAATCTCCTGAAACACTAGATCCTCCTATACGCACCGCAAAGGTGGTTTCGAAAGGAATATCTACAGTATAATATGCTCTCAGTTCACTGCTTATTTTACTCATTCGGCTGTTGTCATTATTTAACTCGGCCAGCCATCTGCTCTCCGTAAGCCACCTTACACCTTTTTCTGGTTTGGCTAATATCTTAGTGGTATTAACGTCCGCTTTAAAGTAAAAACCTCCAAAATGACTGGCGTCTAAAGCATCAGGCCCAAAGCTGTCTGCATTTTCAGTAAAGAAATTATCATCTCCATTGTGCACTTTTGCGTATTGATAGGCCGGACCAAATTTCACTGACGAATTTTTGCCCAGATCATAAGTTAAGCCTGGTGCTACCCACACCTCTTCATAGCGTACTCTGTAATAGTCTTCATCATCATTAACCTCTTCTGAGCTATTTCCATATCCATAGAAGTTAGTGAAAAAGTTAGGAGCACGAGCAAAGGCATCTATGTTCATACCTATATCTCCAAATAGCTTTTTAAAATCACCTTCATATTGAAAGTTCCATGCAGAACTACTAGGAGCATAGTTAGCCATAATTTTGTGCATGCTGGCATAAGGATCTTTCCTGAAACCTTGGGTTTTAATAACCACACCACCTCCCAGGAATAAGCCATCATCATTATTTAAACCAAAGTAAAGTGCTGGGCCTAAGTAATCATACTTAAATTCTTTGAAATCATAGCTGTTAGCATTTCTATCATCAGAAAGCATCAGTTTGGTTTCTTTGCCACTTTCAATTTCATTTTCTTCAGCTATATCATCATAATAGATATTTTTTCTTCTAAGCCCGGAAACTTTTGAAGAATCCATCAAAATATCATCTCCTTCACCTCCAATTATACGTACCAGCGGTCCATCATTACTTTCACCAGACAAGTAGAAGTAATCATCATCTCCAAGGCCATAAATTCTAATTTCTTTGGTTTCATCATTATGAAATACCCTGTGATAGTACCTTCTTTTTTTCTTACCATCATCATTAGATTCGTATACATTTACTTCTGTATCATTATTAGGATGACGTATAACCTCAAAGGCCTCTTCCTGGTCTGTTCCTAAAATATCTACCTGCTTGGCAAGCACCTTATAATATCTTCTGGCAAAATCATCCAGATTATCTCTTCGTTTTTTAAGTATCTCAATTGTTCTCTCACCAGTAAGCTGAAAAACCGTATCAGGCATTTGCCTTATAGATTTTTCTATAATATCATCTGTGAGTCTTTTTTGCATGTCTTTAGCTACCTCTACCCACTCTTCTTCTGACATACCTGTTAGAAATCTTCTATCAAGGTACCGTGCATTAAAGTTAAGACCAGCAATATCTCTTACTTCGGGTTGAAAATCCTGAAACTTTCTTAGAGCCCATTTTCTGCTTGCCCACCACGGTAAAAAGCCATCGAATTTGAAGAACATGTTATCTCTGTCTTCCGGGATAGGTCTGTAATACTTATCTCCATCATCATCTTTAAGCTCTGCCCATCTAAACTGTCCGTCATGCCTGTCCCAGTCGCCTATCCACATATCAAAAAGCCTGTTTCTCAATAAATTAGGCTCATCAATATAATCGTCATTATCTTCCAAAAGCTTCTCTCTTACCTTATCAGTGCCTACGGCATTTTTAGTGTTACCAAAACTGTCTTTGTTTTCCCAGTTTTCATCGGCATCTTCTTCAAGCATAGCCAAAACACCACCAAAAGTCTCTTGATACTCTCCTAGCTTGGGAGTATCAGGAATGTAGTATAATTCAGGATTAGTATGATAAATACCGGCGGCATCTCCTAATGGAGGTAGAATAAAAGCAGCATAAGGATTAGATGCTGAAATCTGATCTTGCACAACATCATCAGCAAAAGAATAACGCAAGCCAAATGGCAATGCAGGTGTAGGATCCTTTTGTAAAGAGCGTAAAGAATAGAGCTTGCCATCACCTCCTTTAGCCTTTAAAGAATAGGTCTGCATACCTCCACCTTTATGGTTAATTTCTAAACCACCTTTTACAGTATCCAGATTAATAACAGGCACTTTTACAGGAGCTAACCATACATCTCTGTAATGATCTCCCAGCATAAACCTCTTAAACTTTCCTGCCTGATATAACTCCCCGGCCACCACCGTAACGGAATCTTTTCCATGTGTTTCTACCACCTCCTGCTTCACGGAGTCATTATGTGTTGTAACTTTAGAAACTTTACAAGATGCCAGTAAAGCGATAAATACTACAGCTAAATAAGCTTTAGCCCTGCTTTTATGTAAGTATTGTTGTTGCATGTGTTTTTAAAAAATTATCAGCCGTTCGTATAAAAAAATATAATTATGAACGCCACCACTGTAAGGCTTAGCCCTGCTACAAATATGTTATACGAGATACTGAGTAATCTGTATTTTTCTTTTAAAACTATACCTAAATGATAAATGTCTACAGACATACTATCATATAGTCTTTTTTGGTCTTCTTTAAGGTTATTTAAATATTGAACAAATTCCTCTTTGGGCACTCCAAGGAAATTACCAAAGTACAATAGGCTTATTTTATCCTTTTTCACCTTTTCAAGATCCACATCTTTCTCTGTAACCTTAGGTCTTGCAGATAATACTGCAAACACTACTGACACTAGTGCGCCTACTAAAAGAATAAGGATAGGAATAGTGAACCTTAAGCTCTCTACAGCAAATCCTTTACTTAATGACAGACTGGCTCCAGAAAGGGTCACAATCACAGAAATCATGATCGTGTTGATGCTAATCATCATGTTAGCCTTTCCATCAGCAATGGCACTAAGGTTAATATGGTTACGGTAGTTAGCACGGTAAAGTGTATCTATTCCTCTACCAAAGTCTTTACCCGTGTTTTGCCTTACGGTTACTTTACGTGCTTTGAGAATGTTCTTGCGCTGCTTCTTTATATTTTTAACTCTTCGCCTTTCAAATTGAGCGCGGGCAGCCGGAGTATAAAAGGAATGACACACCAAAAAGTTGTACTGGTGCTTCTCCCATTCTAGCTCGGTATAAGTTTTATCCTGGTAGTTTTCCAGCTCTACTCTAAGCAACTCTCCTTTTCTAAAAAAGCGCTTTCTGCCCATGTGAGACATGTCGGCATCATGCAAGAGCTCTTCAAGCTGATTTTGAGGATCATGGCCTACCACAGTACTCATGATGAGTTCGCTTACCTTTTCTATTTTCTCTTCAGGATACCCCTCTTTAGAAAGAAAATCTTTGGCAAACTCTACACTCTCTGCTTCATGGCCGTTATATTTTTTGATATAACCCGTATCGTGAAACCAGGCGGCTAACTCTAGTAGCTCCTGCTCTTCATCATTCAGACCGGTATCAAAACCCAATGCCACAGCAGCCTCAGCTACTTCTGTAGTGTGTGATAAGCTATGATAGAGCAATTGATCAGACAACTTCTCTTTGAAAAGTTGCTTGATATATTGCTCTGTCTTAATTAAAATTTCTGATTTCTCTTGGATAGGTGTTTCTTCTTCTATCATACAATAAGTTGGCCTATTTTTAAAGCTAAACCGCTTCTTTCCAAGAAACACATCTAAACTCAGGATGTTTAGTCATATAGTCTTGAACGAATGCACAGCCAGCTATAATTTCTAAATGTTCCTTCTGCGCAAAAATGAGCGCATTGTACACCAAATTACTGCCTATGCCTCTAGATCTGACTTCTTCTGGAACGAATATATATTCAAAATCTAGCACCTGTGGCGCCATTTGTTTAAATTGAAGATAACATTCTTTACCATCTACTATGGTGGTAAACCTTTTACCTGCCATATCTAATCTTACGGTATAGTTCATAACAATTTAAGTTAGATTGATTAGTTAGCGTATGTAAAAAGCATGCCAAAGACGTTAATCAATGAAATTATAATAGACAATAGGTATTATACGCCTGACAGTGTGGCATAATTTCCCCATTAAAAACCTGATAATGCCTCAATCCTCGTTGTAGGTGTATTGGAATATTATTTGACCCTTATCTGATAATTCTCATCCTATAAATAAATTCAAAATGTCTAAAAAGAACTCTAATACATCTGTAATACCGGCCGACAAACAATCCGTGCTGAGTTCAGTAGTACTGCCCGGTATAGCAATAGCCAGTAGCTTTGCACTGAAAAGATTATTTGACATAGGCTATCAGAAAGTCAGAAAGCAAGACCCGCCCAAAACATTACGTCATAATGATCATAACATCACCCATGTGATTTTGTGGACTGTAGCTACCAGTGCCCTGGCAGGCATGGTGAAACTTATGGCTACGGATATTATGCAAAAGAAAATAGAAGAATAAAAAAATAGGGTGTCCAAATTATTCGGACACCCTTGTCATCAACAGCCAATTATTACTCAAACGGTTTCTTTTTCGAACTCATTAAGTTGCTCAATAGAACCAGCTATTAAATGTCTCTGCTTCTCTAGTTTTTCTTTAATATACTGTGGCACATCAGCGTTTAAGGCTTCATTGTATACGTTCACAGCTTCTTTCTCTCCAAATTTAGCTTCTTCAATAATTTCGCGGTCTTCTTTATTCGCAAATGAAGATTTGATATCTAGCCAATTTCTATGAAAATAACCTTTCACCGTACCAGAATCATTAAGCTCAATTCCCTGATCTCTAACATCTGCTTTAAGATCTTCTATAAATAGTTTTCTCTGCTGAGCCAGCCTGTTGAAAATAGTTTTAAACTCATCATTATGGATTTCTGAAGCAGCTTTTTCGTACCCCTTCATCCCGTCATGACAAATATCTACTACGTCTTGTATTGCTTTTCTTTCAGTATTCATAATCAATAGTTTTTGGTTTCTACAGATATGATTTGCATAAACTATTCCAAGCAGCTGAAATGGTCATTTACAGGGTTTTACTAATAAATTATGTTGAATATGTGAAGCAGTATGTGTATCTGATTACCAGTTATTTCTCACATAAGATGAATAATTCTCTCCCTTGCCTCGGTTTTATGGAATTATAACAGACTTCAAAATACTTCAAATTAAAATAAGGCTCGAAATAGGAGACATATTCTTCTTTGCTTCCACCAAAGGGAGGGCCTTCATGATGAAATTCTGTATTAAATAATACTCCCATTAGTTTTCCTCCTCTTGTTAGCAGTTCGGCACATTTGTGTGCATAAGGTTCTCTTAATGAAGGATCAAGAGCACAGAAAAAAGTTTGTTCTACTATCAGATCATAGTTTCCCATAAGGTTAAAAAAGTCCTGATGCAGTAATTGGCTCTTAGGAAATGAGGGGTAGCGAGACTGAAATTGCATTAGTGGTGCTGACGAAATATCAGCTATATAAACGTTTTTAAAACCTTTTTCATAGAGATACGCGGCTTCATGGGCATTTCCGGCTCCTGGTATTAGTATTTTGATGGACGTATCTTGCAGCTGATCAAAATATGTTTTTAGAGGAGTGGTTATTGAATTTGCATCCCAAGGAGTATCATTATGATTATACCTGTTTGTCCAGTAATTTTCATCAAGTAACATAACAGTAGTAATATAAAAGCGTTATATCCCACAAATGACGTGAAAATCATTGAATTATATGAAATAAAGAATAATTTTACGATCAAAATTGCAAAAACTGTACGAACCGTATGACCGAAAATAAAACCAACCAAGACAACACTCCTGCCACACCGCAAAAGAAAAGCAACAAAAAGACGGCAATAGTGGTAGCTATCCTAGCTGTAATTATCATTTTACAAGGTGTGAAAATTTATCTGGATCATCAGGAGAGTGTAGCCAGAGAAACAGAACTTACTGATACAGAAGAAGAGCTGGCCTCTACCATGCAAAAGCTTAGCGATATAAAAGCTGAACTTGAAGATAAAATTGCTCAGATACAGGAATTAGGCGGTAACGTAGATGAGTTAGAAAAAGCGAAAGCTGACATAGAACAAGAACTTGCTCGCCAGCAAAGAGCCAACCGAAGCACTATCAGAAACCTAAGCGACAAAGTAGGTGGTTATGAAGAATTGCTTAAGCAAAAAGATGAAGAAATAGCCCATCTGAAGAGTCTTAATGATGAGCTACTTAATGAAAACACTTCATTAAAAACAGAAAAAAACCAACTGTCTGACTCTATAAACAGAATAAAAGAGTCTAGTGAAAAACTAGCTGATAAAGTAGCAGTAGCCTCACAGCTTAAAGCTGAAAACATAGGTATTTTTGCTGTAAACAGTCGAGGTAAAGAAAGAGATTCTCCTTTCAAAAGCAGACATATTGATAAACTAAAAGTGGTTTTTAATATTGCTGAAAACAAAGTAGCTCCAATTGAAGGTAAAGACATTATAGTAAGAATAGTAGATGAAAATGGTCAGGTGATATTTGATGTAGCGAAAGGATCTGGCACTTTTATGATAGATGGCAAAGAGGTATTTTACACGGCCAGTCAGGAAATACTATTTGATAACACCAAGCAACAGCTCACTTTTGAATACCAGAAAGGCTCTGAGTGGGAAGAAGGAATTTATACTATGGAAGTATATACTGACGAGTATAAAATGGGAACTAAACAATTTGAAGTGAAATAAAAGGTCACTATTTGGTCTTATAAAGCTATTAAAGGTTGCACTACGGTGTAACCTTTTTTTATACCCAATATTTTACTCACTTATTCCGTTTATAATTGATAAAGAATGAAAGCAATGAAGAGAATACTATCAATTACCGTTTGGGGCTTACTTATTTTGTTTACAGCTTGTGACTCTGACGATGACAACGCGGCCGATACCACGCCCACAAATAATGAAATACAAGATTACCGCGAAGCTATGCGGACTTTTGTGCAAGGAATAAGTACTTACGCCAAAAGTAATGACAGTGATTTTATAATAATACCTCAAAACGGACAAGAGCTGGCCACAGATAGTGGAGATCCTAACGGAACACCTCAAAGTGCTTACCTTAATGCTATAGATGCTGTAGGCCGCAAAGACCTGTTTTATGGTTATGATAATGACGATGAAGCCACTCCTGAGTCTGAAATGAGCTACCTTCTGGGTCTCTGTAATGTATGTGAAAATGCCGGAGTAGAAGTGCTTGTAACAGACTACTGCTATACCCATGCAAAAATGGACAACTCCTACCAGCTCAATGAGCAAAATGATTTTATATCTTTCGCAGCCCCTGAGCGGGACTTAAATGTAATACCAGACTACCCAGCAACACCTTACGAGGTCAATGATAATGATATTACCACCATTTCTGAGGCAAAGAACTTCTTATACCTCATTAATAGCGAGAACTTTGATTCCAAATCAGACTTCATAGCTGCCGTAGCTGCTACTAACTATGATGCTATTATTATGGATTTATTTCATAACGAATCCTCTTTCTCTAATGATGAAATACAGCAATTAAAACAGAAACAAAATGGCGGTGAAAGGTTGGTAATCTGCTATATGAGTATAGGTGAAGCTGAAGATTACCGCTACTACTGGCAACCAGAATGGACCGTTGGATCTCCTGATTGGATAGAAAATGAAAACCCGGATTGGGAAGGTAATTATAAAGTAAAATACTGGCAGCCTGAGTGGCAAGCTGTTATTTATGGTAATGATGACTCATACCTTAAAAAAATACTTGACGCAGGCTTTGATGGCGTATACCTGGATATTATAGATGCCTTTGAATATTTTGAATAAAATAACTGCTCCATGAGGTTGTAAAACCTCATGGGCTTTTCTTTCTATACTTTATTCACTCTCAATTTCAAATTCCGCCCATTTCAGCACATTGAATTCATTTCTGATCATACCCCAAAAATTAGGTCAGCATTTTAAGTTCAAAAAAGAAACTTAAATTTACTGATATGACAAGAAAGAAATACACCTCAAAATTCAACCCTGATTATGCATTAGAAAACTAAAAGTTTAGAAAATCCTTCGATAATTGTGTAAAAAGATCGATTTTGATGAGGTATAAAAATCACCAGAATGGTTACTCAAAATATAGGGTCTTTACCCATTGAATATTCCTCCAAGCCAGTGACACCCTTTGGAGGGATGAGTTTAATGAAACGATTTATCGATCAGGTAGGGATACGAGAAAAATTAGCCGAACTGGCACTTCCATCTCCTGGTTCTAACCGAGGGTATGACCCCAAGCAAATCGTAGAGAGTTTTTGGCTGAGTATCTGGACAGGGGCTAGTAGATACATCCATTGTGACTGGTTGAGATATGATACTGTTTTACAGTCAATTTTTGGATGGGATGGTATGCCTAGCCAAAGTACCTACAGTCGTTTTTTTGGAAAATTCTCTCAATCCCTAAACAACGAAGTATTTCCAGAGCTTCAACAATGGTTCTTTGACCAGCTCCGTTTAGGAGCACTCACCATTGATTTTGATAGTACTGTGATCACTCGATATGGAGATCAACAAGGGAGTAGTAAAGGTTATAACCCCAACAAAAGAGGGAGAAATTCACATCACCCCTTGATGGCCTTTGTGAGTCAAACCAGAATGGTGGCCAATGCATGGCTCAGGCCAGGCAACACAGCGGCCAGTAGTAGTTGCAGGGAGTTCATGGAAGAAACCTTTAAGCACGCCTTGGCAGGACAAAAAGTAGGTCTGGTAAGGGCCGATAGTGGTTTTTACAACGAAGAAATCATGTCATATCTAGATGAAGAACTCCTCAATTACATTATGGCTGTACGCATGTACCCCAATGTAAAAAGCGAAGTTTGGGGGCTTAAAGATTGGGTCAAACTGGCAAAGGGAATAGAGCTGAACGAGATGGTTTTCAGTCATGAAAACGGTAAGCCAAGACGATACATTATTGTAAAAAAGCAAGTTGACATCAGGCCACATGCAGGAGGCAAGGAACTTTTTGAAGATCAGCCTGGCTATCGATATAGTTGCTATGTGACCAATATGGATTTACCTCTGGATCAGATTTGGAACATGTACAACACCCGCGCCGATTGTGAGAACAGAATTAAGGAATTGAAACAAGATTTTGGGCTTGAAAATTTTTGTTTACAAGATTTTTGGGCAACAGAAGCCTCCTTTCGCTTTATCATGGTGGCTTACAATTTGATGAGTTTATTCAGGCATTTTGCGTTGAACCATCATCGAAAAGCAACCCTATCAACCCTCAGATCCTATTGCTTTGCATTAGGAGCCTGGACAGCAAACCATGCTAATAAAAAGGTTTTAAAAATCTCATTACCCTCCAAAAGAAGACCCTGGATGGAGGGAATATTCTTGAACATATCGTCTACTAGTCCTCCTTTTGATTATTCTAATGAATAATCCGGGTTTAATGCTGTTTTATACAAAGACACATCTTCAAGTCTATATGCCAGATTCGCATATAAATGTCCTAAAGAGTTGTAATCTACGGCCTCTTCCAGGTAAATTTCAGGCATAGTTTTAAGTAACCTTTTAATCTCCATCAATATTACTTCCTGCCGCTCTGGCTGCATACATTGCATCTGCTGAAAAAGTTCATTGGCCCAGTAGTAATAGTCTTTAGGCTCGCTCTCCGCACTTAACTGAAGCTCAGTACTAAAAGTGCTTAAATAATCAAGATGCCATTTTGTTCTATCAGGGTAAGTGGTCTTAAGCCAGGCATAAGTTATTCTTATACAAAGGCCAATGTGATACCCTCCTTCTGCCAGCATGCTGCCAATGTATATTGGCTTTAGAGCGAAGACTCTCACTAACAACCGCTTGATCTCTGCTACCTGAGCATCTTCACAGACTCCTGAGAACTCAATATGTTGAAATAACTTTTCACTCAGATATACCAATAAGGCCGCTGATTCTTCTATTTCGATCTGCTTTCTCAGCTCTTCTATGCATTGAGCATTATACTTTACAGGATCATCCGTATCTTCCGCTAAAGACAGCATCTCATACACCCTGGCTCTTAGTTCATGTAATCCATTATCTTGTGGGCTCAAAACATAAGCCTTCTCAGCCCAGTCAAATAGTTGTGAAACTTCCTCCATCTTGGTAAACTTCTGACTGTAGAAATCATAATGACATTGCCCAAAACATGACAAGTAAGCATCTGACAAAACCTCTCTTTTTTCCAAAGAACCATCTTTCACTTCTTCAAAAAGGGCATCTAACTTATCTAGTTCCCAGTTATCTACATAGCCATATACTTCTTCTTCAAATGGAGTCATAACATTTATTTTAAATTCGGTAGATGAGCAAAGTGCATAGAATGCCCAATTAATTTTAATCCATTAACTTAGCCTAAGCGCAAAAGAAACCGGCTATGCAGGATATTCCCGTAAGAAAAATAGAATCAAAAACCACTGCTCATAATGAACTGCACCCTGTTAAAATTCTTTCTATCCAACAATTAACCAATGGCCAGCCTCACTCAGAACCGCTTCACAGACATGATTTTTATTATTTATTAATCATAGAGTCTGGTACTGGCAGCCATGTTATAGATTTCCATCATTACAACATTACCAGCGGCTGCATCTTTGTTTTAAAACCAGGACAGGTGCACCAGTTAGAACTAAATGCCAACTGCACAGGCTACATATTTCAATTCCATAAAAATTACTTCGCTAAAACTGAACACACCAGTTATCACATTCTGCGCAAGGTAGCACAACATAATTTGTACATGCCACCAGCTAATGTTTTATCAAAGGTAATATACTCATGTGCCCACTCATACACTGAAAACAGTGAAAAACCAGAAGAATATAGTGAAATAATTAAGGCCAACCTCTCTATTTTGCTTATTTCACTTTACAGACTTCAACCTCAAGAGTCTCAGCCACTCTCCTATTCTACTCAACTAGATGAATTTATAGAATTAATAGAATCGCATATTCATGAGCACAAACAGGTATCTTACTATGCTGACAGGCTACACTTAAGTAATTACCAGCTCAATCACATCACCAAAAAAATGCTTAATAAAACAGCCTCTGAGCTTATCAATGAACATATTATATTGGAAGCCAAAAAGTACCTGGTTACTACACCAATGCAGGTGAACGAAATAGCCTACCTGCTAGGTTACCAGGATCCTTCCTACTTCATCAGGTTCTTTAAAAAGCACACCAACCATTCGCCTGAAATGTTTAGAAAGAACTACCCAGAAGTGCTACCATATTAAAAATTAGTCCTATCATAAACATGATGCGGAATCTTAGCTTTACGCAAAAAGATGATGACACAAAAATGGGATGAAAGATACCAGGAAGTAGGGTTTGCCTATGGAGCGGGACCTAATTTATTTTTCGAACGATGGTTGAAAACTGCGATACCAGGCCAAATACTAATGCCTGCCGATGGAGAAGGAAGAAATGGCGTTTACGCTGCCGAACAAGGCTGGCAAGTTACCTCATGCGACCTTAGCGAAGCTGGCAGAACCAAAGCATTACAGTTAGCAAAGGACAGAAAGGTAAGCCTAAACTATATGGTTGGCGATCTCCAAAACCTCTCTTTCGAAAAAAACAGCTTTGATGCCATAGGCCTTATTTATGCTCACTTTCCTGCTTCCATTAAGTCTGCTATGCACAAAAAACTAGACCAAACTCTCAAGCCTGGTGGATTAATTATATTTGAAGCCTTCAGCAAAACTCATTTGGAACTAAGAATGAAAAATCCAAAAGTAGGTGGCCCTAAAGACTTAGAATCATTGTTTTCTAAAGAAGAAGTAGCTTCTGATTTCGCCAATTATAAACCTCTTTATTTTCATGAAGAGTTAGTCTTACTTAGTGAAGGTAAATATCATAACGGACAAGGTTCTGTAATCAGATTTGTGGGTATAAAGCAGTAAAGAAATGATAAAATAGTAACTTGGTAACAACCAATAAATAACTGTGAACTATCATAACAAGCAATTCCGGCCATTAAGTAATTCAGAAAATGGAGAAGTTTCTGAAGATACGCGTTTTCATTACAAACAAGAAGGCAATATTCTAACCTGTGAGTACAGTGGGTCACAAATTGTAAAAGGCCATTTAATTGGGTTAGTAGATGAAAACGGTCATATTAATATGAGGTATCATCAGGTGAACAGCCAGGGAGAACTAATGACTGGAATTTGTCATTCTACACCTGAGATAATGCCTACAGGCAAAATAAGACTACATGAAAAATGGCAATGGACTTCTGGAGATCAATCCTCAGGAGAGTCTGTTTTGGAAGAAGTGTAATTTTTGAATCAAGTTGATTTTAAAACAAATACTCATACCTTTCTTCATGCGTTTTGATGTAATATTCACATTAAACATCAGTATTATTTTATACATTTAGTGAAATAAAGCACCAACACATGTCTGACTTCCTTTTCGAAACTAACGAATTCGGGCTGTCCCAAGAAGGGTTTCATCTTCTTCGAGATAGATTTAACTATAAAACATATCCTTATTCCGAAATAGATGAAATAAGGATAGAAACAGGCAAAGAGCTAAAAAACTGGACTATCATTCTTGCTATAGGAATTAGCCTTGTAGTTTTTTCTATTTACTATTCTGTAAAACTGTACCTTGCTATTCAGAATAATATTTACGTTACCATATATATAGAACAGATTCTGATACCAATAATCCCATTTTTATTTGGAGGTTATTGCATTTACGCCTCTACAAAATCCGGAACAATATTGCGCTTAAAAACGCTTAAAAAAAATAAACACAAATATCCTCTAGAGCTTATAGAAAAGGAGAATAAACTAAAAACGCTAGAAGCGTTACTTAAAGAAAAATTAAAAGGCAGATTCACCTCTACAGTCTAATGCTGCTCATTTAATTGCCAATCATATTCCAAATATTTGATCTCAGCGTCTTTTGAAATTTTCACTTTACTATATTGATTTAAATAATCAATAAGATCTCCCTTCTTGGTAAAGTCTCCGCTAAACCAACTAAATATACTTGAGATGCGGATATGATTTTCGGCTATTAGGTTCCGCTTCTCGTCATTTATAAACCATTCTGCCTGAGCTTGTAGTTGCTCATCTATTAACGAGGCCTTATAAGCTTCATTTCTTAATGGAGGGCAAGAATAAGAAGCACAATTGATAGCAAAGTGAATCCTGGGTTCATCAAACTGCTTTCTTAAAATATCATGTTCTATTTCATCAAGACTACTGGCCACTCCACCTATGGTAAAAAACTGCTTATGCCAAACTGTATTTACTCCGGGTATATTTAAAGTAGGCTTCAGGTCCTTAATACTTTTTACAGGATAGTTATCTACAATCAGTTTTACAGTAAAAGCATTGTAAGCATTGATCCAATAGGCTAGCTGCTCCTCTCTGCTCCATTTGGCTTTATCAGGAGCATGATTGCTCAAGAGGTTCAAGTATTCTTCCAAAAGGGCTTTGTCAGAAATAAATCCTTTGTAATCTACCCAGCCTTGGTCGTCTACATGCTTTTTAACAAGTGTATCCCACATATCATGGCTGGGTGCCACCTTACTAGTTTCACGCTCAGAGGCATTGCAGGCCACCACCATGGCCACTATAAGAAGTATGTGAGTGTAAATTATTTTCATCATCGCTTTATCCATCTGAAACACTAAAACTTTTTCACCAGCCCTGTTGCCAAATCGGCATAATAAGTCTGTAAATAGTCATCATCTTTATTCATCACTTTTATTTCCAGGTAACGAATGTCCTTAGCCTTGTAGGCTGATGTAAACAAAATGAAAGGCTGATGTAACGTAGGATTATAGTAAAATTCATATACATCAAGCGGAGCTCCTCCTTGCTCGTCGCGTACTTCCAACACTATTTCATCATCCCTACTACATTCCAGGTTAATTGATAATTTATCGATGCTATCTGAAATTCTAAAAGAAGACTCTGCTACAAAATATTGTTTTCCCGCATTATTTTGAAGCACCATTCGATAATAATAATAATCAGGCCTTTTCAGAGAATCGATATACTCATACTGCTGCTGAGCACTACCAAAAGCATTATACTGTACCGGTACTTCTGCCAATAATGAATAACGAAACTGATCATCTGTTCTCCTATAGATTAAGGTAGAAGAGCTAGTGCTTAAAATACTATCAGGAATAGCCCATTGCAGCGTAACATGGCTACCCTGCTTTGATGCCTCATATTTTTCAAGAATATTGATTTGTTGTGCAGAAAATCCTTTCGGCGTAGGGTTTACCTCTATTTCAAAACTACAGAAGTCATGCAGGTAGCCATCCACATTTATCCAATACTGGTGAAAAGGTTCCAAATGGTCTAGCTCCACATAGATATCATCTTGCGTAGCTAAAGAAACACAATCTATTATACTATAAGTATCAGGCGAGCACAGTTCGCCTTCTAACACCACTAGCTGCACACCTAGCAAATCTCTGCACTGCTGCCCCTGGAGGTTGATATAAAGGTGAGTCTGCTCTTCAGTTTTAAAAAAATACCATTGATCATTATGATATTTTATACACTTATCTGTCAAAGATTCATCTATACAGGCTTGTTCTACCGTATTATTTCGGGTATGTGAGTCTACTGATGTGCCTATCTCCAATAGCTGAGCATTGGCCATATTATCATTAGGTGACTGAGAAAAGGTATTTTCACCCCCCAGAATGATACATAATATTAATACAAAGCATAACCTCATTTTTTAAAAGTAAATACTCGAGACTAAAATGCATAGTAAGTTTTTATTTATTGAAAAATTATCTAGTTTTGCAAACCAAAATTTTAAACAATTATAAAATACTTAGTTTTATGAAAAATTACGAGACGGTATTCATTTTAAATCCCGTTTTATCTGAGGAGCAGATGAAGGATACTGTCGCAAAATTCGTACAGGTATTGAAAGATGGTGAAGCAAACATCATCAACGAAGAACAGTGGGGACTTAAAAAGCTGGCTTATCCTATCCAGCATAAATCTACTGGCTTCTATAACCTGGTTGAATTTGAGGCGAATCCTGAGCTTGTAGATAAACTAGAGACTGAATTCAGAAGAGATGAAGCTATAATGAGATTTCTTACAGTTTCATTAGACAAACACGCTATTGAGTACAACGAAAAGCGTAGAAAAGGAGCATTTAGAAAAGATAAGAAAAAAGCTAAAGAGGAGGCTGCATCATGACATTAATGAACGAACCTGTAAACAGGAACGAGAATAAAAACAAATACTGTCGTTTCAAAAAGAACGGTATTAAATATATAGACTACAAGGATCCTGATTTCTTGTTGAAGTTTGTAAACGAGCAAGGTAAAATATTGCCTAGAAGAATTACTGGTACTAGCCTGAAATTCCAAAAGAAAGTGTCTCAAGCTGTAAAAAGAGCAAGACATTTAGCTTTATTACCTTATGTAACCGATTCTTTAAAATAAGAAAAGACTTTATTTATCATGGAAGTAATATTAAAACAAGATATACAAGGACTTGGTTACAAGAATGACACTGTAGAGGTGAAACCAGGTTACGGTCGTAATTATTTGATCCCTCAGGGGTTTGCTATCATTGCCAGCAAGTCTAATGCTAAAATGATCGCTGAAAACATCAAACAAGCGGCTCACAAAGCAGAGAAAATTAAGAAAGATGCTGAAGACATTGCTGCTAGCATTGGTGATCTAACTATTGAGTTAGGAACTAAAGCTGGTGAAAGCGGTAAAATTTTCGGTGCTATTACTGCTAATCAGGTAGCTGAGAAGTTAAAATCTAAAGGTTTTGATATCGATAAAAAGAGAATCTCTTTCAACGAAAATATCAAAGATCTTGGAGAGTACACTGCTACTATCGACTTACACAGAGATGTGAAGCATGAAATTAGCATTAAAGTAGTAGCTGAATAAGCTTCAGAAGACTATAAGAAAAGCCTTGGTGCAGCCGCATCAAGGCTTTTTTCGTTTAAAGGCTAAACGTTTTCCTTTCACATCCTCCTCCTAACTAATGCTTGTTAGCTTAATCATGAATAATTCTTTATTTTTGATAATAAACGAATGCCCTCATGAAGCAAGCAACTCCTTATAAACCAAAGCATAAAATTAGAATAGTCACGGCAGCTAGCCTGTTCGATGGTCATGATGCAGCTATTAACATCATGCGCCGTATTATACAATCTACCGGCTGCGAAGTAATACATCTAGGCCACGACCGAAGTGTTGAAGAAGTGGTCAACACCGCCATTCAAGAAGATGCTCAGGCCATAGCCATGACCTCATACCAGGGTGGTCATACAGAATACTTCAAATACATGCATGACCTCCTCAAAGAAAAAGGTGCCGGACACATCAAGATATTTGGTGGCGGTGGTGGTGTTATCTTACCTGAAGAGATCAAAGAACTGCATGACTACGGCATCAGCAGAATCTACTCACCTGATGACGGGCGCTCTATGGGTCTGCAAGGTATGATCAATGACATGATAGAGCAATGTGATTTTGCTACTGGCGAAAACCTCAACGGCGAAGCTTCGCATCTGGTAGAAAAATCTCCATCAGCTATTGCCAGGCTTATTTCAGCAGCAGAAAACTACCCAGATAAACACCAAAAGCAACTAGATGACATACACCAGCAAGCTGAAAAAGTAAAGATTCCTGTACTGGGAATAACCGGAACAGGCGGTGCTGGTAAGTCCTCATTAGTAGATGAACTGGTGAGAAGATTCCTAATGGATTTTGATGATAAAACCATAGCTATCATATCTGTAGATCCTTCAAAAAGAAAAACAGGAGGTGCACTCTTGGGTGATAGAATTAGAATGAATGCTATTAAAAGCCCAAGAGTATACATGCGCTCTCTGGCTACCAGGCAATCGAATTTGGCCTTGTCTAAGCATATTAAAGAAGCCATTCAAATTCTTAAAGCCAGCAATTTTGATTTGATTATACTGGAGACATCCGGCATTGGTCAGTCAGACACAGAAATTACCGACCATTCTGATGTGAGCCTGTATGTTATGACTCCTGAGTATGGTGCTGCTACGCAGCTGGAAAAAATCGACATGCTGGATTTCGCTGATATTATAGCGGTAAACAAGTTTGATAAAAGAGGCTCTCTAGATGCATTAAGAGATGTAAAAAAGCAATATAAACGTAATCACGGCCTATGGGAAACTGCTGATGATGATCTGCCGGTGTACGGCACCATTGCTTCGCAGTTTAACGATCCTGGTATGAACAGGCTCTATAAAGAAGTGATGGACATCATAGCCAACCAAACGGAAGCGGACCTCCACTCCTCCTTCGAAATATCAGATGAGATGTCTGAAAAAATATTTGTGATACCTCCCAACCGTACGCGATATCTCTCAGAAATTGCTGATAGTAATAGAAGTTATAATCAACGAACACAGGAACAAGGTGAAATAGCTCAGCAGCTCTATGCCCTCAATAAGTCTATAGAAACTATTGCAGCCAGTATCATTGAAGATAAAACCACCGTAACCCAAGGCTTGCAAGACACTTATGATCAGCTTGCTCTTAATCTAGACCCTAAAAACAACAAGCTGCTGGAAGATTGGGATGCTCTGCGAGAAAAATATGTAAATGAACTGTACACCTTTAGCGTTAGAGATAAAACTATATCCATAAAAACGCATACCGAGAGCTTGTCTCATACTCAGATACCCAAAATTTCCCTTCCTAAGTATGAAGGCTGGGGAGATAGACTAAAATGGCTTTTGCAGGAAAATGTTCCTGGTGAATTTCCTTATACCGCGGGAATCTATCCTTTTAAAAGAGAAGGAGAAGATCCTACCCGTATGTTTGCCGGAGAAGGTGGGCCTGAAAGAACGAACAGACGCTTCCATTATGTGAGCAAAGATATGCCAGCCAAACGACTATCAACGGCCTTTGATTCCGTTACGCTATATGGTAATGATCCTGATTGCCGACCAGATATCTATGGTAAAATCGGTAATGCCGGAGTCTCAATCTGCTGCCTCGATGATGCTAAAAAGCTATACTCTGGCTTTAACCTGGCCGATCCGTACACCTCAGTTTCTATGACTATCAATGGCCCAGCTCCTATCCTACTCGGTTTCTTTATGAATGCGGCTATTGACCAGCAATGTGAGATTTACATCAAAGAAAATGGCCTCGAAAAAGAAGTAGAACAAAAAATAAAGGCTATCTATAAAGGTCGCGAACAGGAAAGGCCAGCCTATCAAGGCCCACTCCCAGCAGGGAATGATGGCTTAGGCACTATGCTCCTCGGGGTTACCGGAGATCAGGTACTGCCTGCCGAAGTATATAATGAGATCAAACAAAAGACACTCTTTACGGTAAGAGGCACCGTACAGGCCGACATACTAAAAGAAGATCAGGCGCAAAACACCTGCATTTTCTCTACCGAATTCGCGCTTAAACTGATGGGTGATGTCCAAGAGTATTTCATCAATGAAAATGTGAGAAATTTCTACTCTGTGTCTATCTCTGGCTATCATATTGCTGAGGCCGGTGCCAACCCCATTACCCAACTAGCCTTTACATTAGCCAATGGTTTCACTTACGTGGAATATTACCTGAGTCGTGGTATGGACATCAATAAGTTCGCTCCTAACTTATCTTTCTTCTTTTCTAATGGAATAGACCCAGAATATGCAGTAATAGGTAGAGTAGCCCGCCGCATTTGGGCCAAAGCTATGAAAGAAAAATATGGAGCTAATGCCAGGTCACAAATGCTCAAATACCATATTCAAACCTCGGGACGATCTTTACATGCTCAGGAAATTGACTTTAATGATATTAGAACCACGTTACAGGCTCTATATGCTATTTATGACAACTGTAATTCATTACATACCAATGCCTATGATGAAGCAATTACCACTCCTACTGAAGCGTCAGTAAGAAGGGCGATGGCCATACAGCTCATCATTAACAAAGAATTGGGTCTGGCTAAAAATGAAAATCCGCTTCAAGGTTCATTCATAATAGAAGAACTCACTGATCTGGTAGAAGAAGCCGTACTTACCGAGTTTGATCGTATTACAGAACGCGGAGGTGTACTTGGTGCTATGGAAACCATGTATCAGCGCAGTAAAATACAAGAAGAAAGTCTCCACTATGAAACACTTAAACACACAGGAAACTACCCTATTATAGGAGTAAACACCTTTTTAAGTGCACAAGGATCTCCAACTATCATACCCCAAGAAGTGATAAGAGCCACTAAAGAAGAAAAGGAATATCAAATAGACATGTTGAATAATCTACATAAACACTATTCTTCTAAAGCTGAACAAGAGTTAGAAACCATTAAAAAAGTGGCCATTGAGAATGAAAATATATTCACTGCTTTAATGGAAGCCTCTAAAGTTTGTTCACTTGGGCAAATAACACATGCTTTGTTTGAAGTAGGCGGAGAATATAGAAGAAATATGTAAGGTTTCACAAATGGGTTATCGCACCAAATGGCTACGAGACACTTTGGATCCATTCTATAATATGAATCCCAGTCAGTGAAAACATCATGATTTACTATTGAAGATAAAACGGGCTCATATTAACAATTTATATGAGCCCGTAATTATTTAAGTGCCTGAATTTTAGTTCTTTCACAAAACAAACAACCGTATATAACAATGGATATTATTTGAATATTTAAATATTGTTAAGAATAACATCGGTAAATAATTGAATAACCATAGATTTTACTCCCTTACCATTCATCTCAAGTAAGTATTCTAATTCATTACTCATTTCCAAAACGTAAAAGCTACGGTTTATTAAAAAAGTATATGGTTTCTTACATTAATACAAGTTTACAATTATTATTAAACCATAAATAAGCCTCCATTTAAATCGTTTTCTATCCTCGATAGCAAGAAACTGATGTTAATTATAAAACTAAAGCTTACATTTTACAGAGTCACTCCATTTAGTCCTATTTTTTCTAAGGAATTTATCCTTACTTGAAAGTATAGAATTTGATTTTATACAACTCATGCTACTCACTACTGCTACTTACTTTAATATTTAAGGTTGTAAAAACCCTTACGTATTAGAGTTACTCAAAACTTATTCACCTAAACCACCTGACCTATGAGCATGTATAAAATTTTTATGGTTACTCCATGTGAGTATCCAGATGTAAGCCTTGTACTCTCTATTTTGAAAACCGCTGCCTATCCAGTATTACATCTGGGTAGAAACAAAGAAAAAGCCATAGAGGCTCTAAATCTACTTACTGAAAAAACTTACAAACCATTCGGCGTTTGTATTGAAACACAAGAATTAGCTGATCTGGAACTTCCAGAGCAAGTCACTTCTGTCATCTCTTCCAGCACAGTAAACCTTACCCTCCCTAAAGGCAAGGAGTGGTATATACAAGTTACTAATGCTACAGAGGCCAAAGAAGCGCAGGATAAACAAGCCGATGCTATCATTATAAAAGGTAATGAAAGTGCTGGCAAAGTAGCCTATGAGTCTAGTTTCATTTTATTCCAAAGGATTAAAGAGGTTATTTCTTTACCCATTTTAATTCAGGGTGGTGCTGGTTTACATACCTCTCCGGCTCTCATTATGGCAGGAGCCTCGGGTGTAGTATTAGACAGTCAGCTGGCTCTCTTCAGCGAAAGTAAACTGCCACAAGCATTAAAAGACACACTAAGCAAAGTAGATGGCACTGATACCAAGCTCATAGACGGTCACCGTGTATTGATTAGGCCTAACTCACCTAAACTACCAGAAGCTCCTACTTTTAAGGATCTGGAGCCCTTACTTGGTGGCTTAGATATTAGCGAATCTATCATAACTATAGGTCAGGATATTAATATAGCCAGAAACCTAAAGGCTAAATTCAACACCATCAAAAAAATGGTTCGAGGTCTTCAGGAAGCTATTCACGCTCATATTAAACAAGCCAAATCCATCCCTGTCCTTGCTCCTGGCAATGCTTTCGCCAGCACCTTCAATATAAAATATCCTATCGCCCAGGGACCTATGACCCGGGTGAGTGATGAACCTGAGTTTGCCAATGCTGTAGCTGAGGCCGGAGGTTTACCCTTTATCGCCCTGTCCCTGGTAAAAGGACAGAAAGCTATTGACATGATAGAAAACACCAAAAAGCTGGCTGGCGATAAAACCTGGGGAGTGGGTATTCTTGGCTTTGCCCCTCAGGAACTCAGAGATGAGCAAATGAAGTATATCAAAGACGCGAAGCCCCCGGTAGTACTTATTGCTGGCGGCAGACCCTCTCAAGCCAAGCCCTTAGAAGAATTAGGAATTAAAACCTTTCTTCATGTGCCCTCAACCAGCCTGCTAGACATGTATCTGAAAGAAGGAGCCAAAGGTTTTGTTTTCGAAGGAAGAGAATGTGGTGGACACGTAGGCCCACTCTCCAGCCTAGTTTTATGGGAAAGACAAATCGATCGACTGCTAGAAGAAGATAAAGCGGAAGACTTCAACATCATATTTGCGGGAGGCATACATGATGCCCTTTCCGCTTCCATGATAGCCACTATGGCCGCGCCGTTAGCTGCCAAAGGCGCAAAAATTGGAGTATTAATGGGCACCAGTTATCTGTTTACTGAAGAGGCCGTTTCCTGCGGAGCCATTTTACAGGAATTCCAGGATCAGGCAATAGAACATACCGACACCGTGCTGCTGGAAACCGCTCCAGGTCATGAAACACGTTGCCTCAATACTCCTTTTGCAGACTTTTTCAATAATGAGAAAAAGCGCATGATAGAAGAAGGCCTCGATAAGAAAGAGATCTGGATGAAGCTGGAAGAACTCAATGTGGGCAGACTGAGAATCGCCTCTAAAGGCATTGAAAGACAAGCAGCAGGGCTAGTGGAAATAAAAACTGATGAGCAACTCACCTCCGGCATGTACATGATCGGTGAAGTAGCTGCGCTCAGAAATAAAATAGTGCCAATGGCTGAGCTTCACCATGATGTAGCTGTGAACAATCAGTCAGTCATAGAAAAAGCATTACTTCCAGATTACCCATCTTCTACCCAAAAATCTCTGGATGTAGCCATAGTAGGTATGGCATGTATCTACCCAGGCGCTTCTGATATTGATGAATATTGGAAAAACATCTTAGAAGGTAAAGACTGTGTTACCGAAGTGCCAGACGAGCGCTGGAACAAGGATTTATACTATGATCCTAACTCTATGAACGGAGAAAAAACGCCTTCTAAGTGGGGTGGTTTCATTCCTCAGATTGACTTCGACCCGCTAGAATATGGTATCCCTCCACAATCACTAGCAGCCATAGAGCCTACACAATTACTAAGCCTAATGGTAGCAAAAAAGGCACTTGAAGATGCTGGCTACGCAGGTGAAGAAGTGAATAAAGAAGACATATCTGTAATATTTGGAGCAGAAGGAGGTAATGACTTAGCCAATAGCTATGGCTTCCGCTGCTTCTTTCCTCAGCTGTTTGGAGAAATACCAAAAGAGGTAGACGAAGCGCTCCCTAAACTCACTGAAGATTCATTCCCTGGTGTACTGGCTAACGTAATATCAGGCAGAATCAGTAACCGCCTGGATCTGGGAGGCAGAAACTACACCGTAGATGCAGCCTGTGCCAGCTCTATTGCAGCGGTAGACCTAGCTTGTCAGGAACTGATACTAGGTCGCTCTGAATTAGTGCTGGCGGGTGGAGCCGACCTCCACAATGGCATTAATGATTATCTGATGTTCTCCAGCACCCATGCCTTATCAAGAAAAGGCCGCTGTCAGACCTTCGATAAAGATGCCGATGGCATAGCATTGGGTGAAGGAATAGCCGTAGTAGCTCTCAAACGGCTTACCGATGCCCAGGCTGATGGAGATAAAATTTATGCTGTTATCAAAGGCGTTGGAGGCAGCAGCGATGGCAAAAGCCTGGGCTTAACAGCTCCTCGCAGAAGTGGACAGGTAAAAGCACTGGAACGTGCTTATGAAAACGCAGGCATCTCCCCTGCTGAAGCCGGACTCATAGAAGCTCATGGTACCGGCACCGTAGTGGGTGATAAAACAGAAATTAGTGCTCTCACAGATCTCATGCTTCAGGCTGGCGCAACTATTAACCAAACCCACTTGGGATCAGTAAAAACGCAAATAGGCCATACCAAATGTGCCGCTGGCCTGGCGGGGCTTATTAAAGCAGCTTTATCTATTTACCATGGCGTGAAGCCTCCTACTATACAGCTCAAGAACCCTAACCCGTTCTATAATGCTCTAACCAGCCCGTTCGGTTTTAATACTCAGGCGGGCATCTGGACTGATGACAAACGAACTGCCGGAGTAAGCGCCTTTGGTTTTGGAGGTACTAACTTTCATGCTGTTCTACAGTCTGCTGAGCAAACAGCCCAAAAGGCCTCCACTATGAAGCATTGGCCTGCTGAGCTTTTCGCATTTAGAGGTAAGTCATATGAAGACGCCCTAAGAATGATCAATCAGGTAAAAGAACTGCTTACAGGTAATGACAAAACACCATTAAAAAACCTGGCCTATAGCCTTGCAACCTATAATGATGAGCCTGTACAGCTTACCATAGTAGCTAATGACTACCATGACCTAATGGAAAAACTGGAACTCACCAGTCGTGGAGTTTCTGAACAAGGCATTTACAAAACCGAAACTAAAGAAGGTAAAGTGGCCTTTATGTTCCCGGGGCAGGGAAGTCAAAAAGTGAATATGGCTCGTGATCTGTTCGTTGCTTTCCCCGAAATGAGGAAGTTACTTAAAGACAGACCTGATTTACAAAAAATCCTTTTTCCTTCAGCGGCCTTTGATAGTGACCTTGTAAAAGAACAAACGGAAAATATTAAAGACACTCGTAACGCTCAGCCACTGCTGGGTGTGGTAGATTATGCTATAGCTTCCTACCTAAAGCAGCTGGGCATTATGCCTGATATGGTGGCTGGTCACAGTTACGGAGAACTACCTGCTCTATGCTTTGCCGGAGTTATAGATGAATATGATTTGGTAGACCTAAGTATTACCAGGGCACAGTCTATTCTTAATGCTATTGATGGTGATCCGGGTACCATGTTAGCGGTAAGCATTACAACCGATGAGCTAGAAGATTTATTAAAAGATGAAGAAGGCGTATATCCGGTTAATCTGAATGCTCCTAAGCAGCAGGTATTGGCAGGCGCCACAGATACCATTACCGCTTTCGCTGAAAAAATAAAAGCACAAGGCGTTAGTTGCAAGCTTATTCCGGTGGCATGTGCATTTCATAGTCCTCTATTGGCCGGAGCCAAGGGCCTATACAGCAAGGTACTAGAAGATTATGCCTTCGGTAAACCATCTGTAGATGTATGGTCTAACACTACAGCCGCTATTTACCCTACAGAGGCTGCGGACATTAAAGAAAGGCTATCCGATCACCTGGTGAATCCTGTGAAATTCTCCGAGCAAGTAGCTAATATGTACGCAGATGGAGCTAGAATATTTATAGAAGCAGGACCAGGATCTGTACTCACTTCATTAACCAAAAGTATAATTGATGATGAAAAAGTAATTATAACCACCGAAAGGGCGGGTTCTGGTATAGCCTATTTATTGAATAGCATCGCTGCCTATCTATCTACCGGAAGATCAGTAGAACTAAGCAAATTATTTAATGACAGAGATGTAGAAAAACTTGATTTGGATAACCCTGCTCAGTATGCCAAAAGAAAAACCATGTGGTATGTTAACGGCCACTACTCTTATCCTGCTTTTGGTAAATTACCAGCGCACGGTGCCAAGCCAATCACTAAGCAAATAAAGCTATCGAGCAATGGCAGCTTTACTCCTACGCCTACTAATGATCATCAGACTGAAAAGTTAGTGCAAGATTATCTCACCAATGTTAAAACCATGGTAGATGCACAGAGAGATGTTATTTTGAGTTACTTAGGTCATGCTCCTAAAGCTCCTGTTAATTATCCTTTACCGCAAGAGCAGCCAAAAACCAACACTACGCAGCAAGCCATTCCGGCCTCTACCCCACAGCCGGCTCAAGCTCCTGCCTTAACTGCTGCTTCCATAAAAAGCACTTTAATGGCCATAGTCAGTGATAAAACGGGCTACCCTGAAGACATGCTGGGCATGGATATGGATATGGAGGCAGATTTGAGCATAGACTCTATTAAAAGAATGGAGATCACCGCTGAGTTAAAAAATAAATTGGGAGGCTTTAACCTTAACGGAAAAAATGAAGAACAAGTAGTAGAGCAATTAGCATCCATTAAAACACTCAACGGGTTGGTAGATTGGGTCCTGGCTAACGCTCCACAACCTGCAGCCACTCCTGCAGCTCAACCTGCAGCCGCACCTGCCCCTACAGCTAATATTGACATTAAAGGCATGTTAATATCAATAGTAAGCGAAAAAACGGGATATCCTGATGATATGTTAGGACTGGAAATGGACCTTGAGGCCGACCTGAGCATAGACTCTATCAAAAGAATGGAGATTATCGGAGAGCTGAAGAATAAACTCGGTGGATTCGGAGCTACAGACAAGTCTGAGGAGCAACTGGTTGAAGAACTTTCTGCCATAAAAACCTTAAGCGGACTTATCAGCTGGTTAGAAAACAGAATTCAGCCACCTGCTGCCACTACTTCTGCACCTACAGCGACAACACAAGCGGCACCTGCTGCCAGCACCAGTGGTGGAGCACCCAGCCAGGAAGAAGTTAAAAAAATGCTCACCAATATTATTAGTGAAAAGACAGGGTACCCTGAAGATATGCTGGGCATGGATCTGGATATGGAAGCCGATCTAAGCATTGACTCTATTAAACGAATGGAGATTATCAATGACTTGAAAAATCAATTGGGTGGTTTTAAAAGCAATGGCAAGTCAGAGGAAGCACTGATAGAAGAATTGGCATCAATAAAAACGTTGCAAGGTCTGGTAAATTGGATTTGCAGTGCCTCAGCACCAGCAGCTGAGCCTTCTACCACAACTGCAGCAACAAATGGTATAACTCCTGCTGCAGATATCCCTAAAAAAACTGGGCTGAAAGAACGATTGGTTCGACTCATGTTCAAACTAACCAACTCTAAGGACATTGACAGCAATCAATCGATTATTCAAAATAAAAAGTTTGCCATTACCAATGATGGAGGAAAAATAGCTGAATCTGCTAAATCACTTCTAGAAAATAGCGGAGCACAAGTAGACATAGTCTCTGAAGTCACTGACTTAAAAGGATATGACGGACTCATCCTTTTGGATATTTTCGAATCTTCCAAGCGGCCTCAGATCATCGACTTTGTGTCATTAATCAAGCGGTTAGATCCACAAAAAGCACAATGGATTTATGTGATCTCTGATCTGAAAGCACACTTCAAAATGTCTAAAGACATCAGTATGCTAAGGAACTTTCAGGGCTACTCAGGCTTCTTAAAAAGTCTTAACAAAGAGTTGCCCCATACACACTGTCGTACTATTAACCTGGAGAATCCGCTACCAGACAATGATATAGCCAACATTATGCTTCATGAGCTTTTCTTACAAGACAACCACATAGAAGTATTCTACAAAGGCAATCAACGTCAGACTTATGAGTTGGTGCCTACAGAATTGGCCAGCGGCACTGCCCCCGAGGTTACGCTTGACAGTGAATCAGTAGTACTTGTTCTGGGTGGCGCGCAGGGCATTACAGCGGAGATGATGATACGATTCAGCCGTGAATATGCCTGTAATTATGTGCTGGTGGGTAGGTCTGCAGATCCTAGAGAAGAAGCTGAAGACGCTTACACTTTCATGCTAGATAAAGATGAACTCAAGAAAGCCATTATAAAAGAAGGCTCATTGAAAAAACCTGCCGAAATTGAAGCTAAAACCAACAGAATCTATAAGCGAAACCAGATCTTGGCAACTATTCGCTCTTTAGAAGCTAACGGAGCTAAGGTAAACTATAAGGCTCTGGATCTCAGAAATGAAGCAGCCTTATCTGGTCTTATTGATGATCTGTATAATCAATACGGAAGAATAGACGGCGTAGTGCATGGTGCCGGACTTTTGGAAGACAAGCTTTTCCAGGACAAAACTCCCGAGTCATTCGAGCGTGTATTTTCAACCAAAGTAACACCTATACGGGTAATGGCAGAAAAACTGAAGGATGATGTTCAATTTCTAGTGCTATTCTCCAGTGTGGCTTCCGTGTATGGAAACAGAGGACAAACTGACTACGCAGCAGCCAATAGTGTGTTAGATATTTACGCCTGGGAACTTAAGGAGAAATTCAAAGGCAAAACTATCTCTATCAACTGGGGACCGTGGAAAGGAGCCGGTATGGTATCTCCTACATTGGCCAGAGAGTACGAACGCAGAGGCATTGCACTCATTCCTTTAGAAGAAGGCATGGAGTCCTTTGTCAACGAAATCAAATATGGAAAAGACAGTCAGGTGCTGATTATGGCAGAGTAGTAAAATACTCTGTCCTTTTCCTCTTCAACCTACAACCTAATTCAATATGACCAATACCAATAATTTTGCTATTGTGGGCATGTCATGTGTCTACCCTGGCGCTGGAGACATAGATACTTACTGGAACAATATAAAAAATAAGGTCGATGCAATTACAGATGTTCCTGAGAACAGGTGGGAAAGTCGTTATTACGATCCTGCTTCTTCAGAAATTGACAGATTTTACTGTAAAAGAGGCGGCTTTATAGATGATTTTGCTGACTTCGACCCAATTGAATTCGGCATAGTGCCGATAGCAGTAGAAGGAACTGAACCCGATCATCTTATCACATTAAAAATGGCGAAGCGAGCCCTTGCTGATGCTGGTGTTTTTGATAAAAAAATAGGTCTGGATAAAACCGGTATAATTTTAGGCAAAGGTAACTATACCGGTACTGGTACTATTCGCTTAGTAGAAAAAATGCGTACCGGTGAGCATATTGTGAACCTGCTCAGCACTTTGGTGCCTGACCTTACTCCTACCGAAATAGATAAAATCAGAAAAGGCTTCCAGAAAAGCACAGGCCGTTATGGTCCTGATACTGCCATGGGGCTTATTCCTAACCTGGCGGCCTCATTGGTAGCTAACAGACTCAACCTTGGCGGAACTGCCTACACCATTGATGCGGCTTGTGCCAGCTCACTGATAGCCATAGATCATGCTGTGAAAGAACTGCAAACCGGAAGGTGCAATATGGTACTGGCCGGAGGTATTCACTTATGCCAAAACGCCACTTTCTACAGCGTTTTCACTCAATTGGGAGCACTATCCCGAAGTCAACAAATAAGGCCTTTTGATAAAAATGCTGATGGCTTGCTAATAGGTGAAGGTTGTGGCATGGTAGTCCTCAAAAGGTTAGAAGATGCCCTAGCTGATGATGATCGCATATATGCCGTAGTAAAAGGCGTAGGTGTAGCCAGCGATGGTGCTCAAAGCAGCTTGATGAGTCCTTCTGTAAAAGGACAGTCACAAGCCATAGAGCATGCCTGGGATATGGCTCAAATGGAAAGAGAAGTGGGCTACATAGAAGCTCACGGCACAGGAACACAGCTAGGAGATAAAACAGAGACAGAAACCCTGATCAAATGCTTTGGTAGCCGTACAGATGCCCCTCTGGCTGGCTTGGGATCAGTGAAGTCTATGATTGGCCACACCATGCCCGCTGCTGGTATGGCCGGACTCATAAAAACAGCTCTGGCGCTTTATCATGGCGAAATTCCTCCCACCTTGCATTGTGATTCTCCTTTGGAGGCATTAGGTAACTCTCGCTTTATGACTATCAATGAAGCCATAGATTGGGATCAGACCGAATTACCAAGAAAGGCAGGTGTAAATGCTTTCGGCTTTGGAGGAATAAACGCCCATGTAGTTTTAGAAGGCTTCAATTCTCCTGAGAACAAATCCACCAAATCATTTCCGGGCAGCTCAGTGAACCTATCTAAAGACCAGGTAATGCTCATGGCTCGCCCTACTGCAGCCGCACTTATTGATGCCCTCAAGAAAGGGGATACCTCTGCAGGTAGTGGAGATCATAAGCTGGCCTTGTTCGATCCTACACCCGACAGAATAGAAAAGGCCATTAAAATTATTAACAAAGGCAAATCATGGAGAAATAGAAATGATATATGGTATGTAAATGACCCTCTGCTAAAGACAAATGATAAAATATGCTTTCTATTCCCCGGCTTAGACGCCCTTGAAAAAAGCGATATAGAAAGTGTTTCTGAATACTTCGACATACCCAGGATGGAACATGCAGAAGCCTCTGAATTAATAGAATCCAGTATTAAAGTATTTGAAACCAGTATGATACTGGATCAGGCACTTAAAAAGCTAGGTGTGGCTCCTGACCTGATTGCTGGTCATAGCCTGGGAGAATGGCTAGGCTGCTACTCTTCTGGCATATGCGATGAAAAGTTTGTGCTAAAGATGCTCACTCAGCTCGATCCGCATTCTATCAGCGTTCCTGACGTTCACTTTTTGGTCATTGGTACCGGAATAGACGAGATAGAACCTATTATAAAAGACCTTGACAACCTGTATCTCTCCCATGACAATTGTCCTCATCAGGTAATAGTTTGTGGGCATATTACAGCTATAGAGAAATGTAAGGAGATTTTAAATGAAAAGCAGATATTCCATCAGTTACTGCCCTTCCAATCAGGCTTTCATTCGCCGTTTTTTGAAGGCTATATCAGTCAGCTTCGCGATAAGCTATTTATCATTCAAAAAGAACCTTCTATTCCTTTATGGTCAGCCACCACTACCGACCTTTATCCTAACAGTATAGAAGAAATCAAAGAGCTCACGCTTCACCATTTAACCCAACCGGTACGGTTTCGTGAACTGATAGAGAAGCTACATGAACAAGAAGAAGTCAAATATTTCTTACAAATCGGCGCTGGCGGCTTAGTTGGCTTTGCTGATGATACCTTGAAAGGAAAAGCTTTTCAAACTATCTCAGCCAGCTCACCGAAAAGAACAGCACTCAACCAGCTGCAGCGTGTGCTTGCCTCTCTTTTCGTAGAAGGAAAAGAAATCGATCTTGATTTCCTCAATCTACGCATGCCCGTAAAGGCTGCCAGAAGTATGAAGTTATCATTAGGCTTTCCTTTGGTAAATGAGTTTGATAGCACTCCTATCGCTCCTGCTAAACCGGAAAACACGGTAGTAGAAGAATATATTGCTGAAGATGGTCATCCATTACTTCAGTCATTGCATCATAATTTTAATGCTATCAACAGTGCTCAAAAGGAAATCAGCAGTGTACTGAAACAGAAGCTCACCATGGGTTCTTCTTCAGTAGCTATAGAAACACCTCCATCGCCACCTTATACTTATCAGCCGGAGGAAAAGGTTACGCCAAATGACTTTGAAAAAGCCATGGAGCTGTCATTAAACAAGTATCCGTATTTGATAGACCACTCCATGTATGAGCAAAAAGAAGGTTGGCCTTATATGGAAGACCTTTTCCCTGTGGTGCCTATGACCATGCTCATAGAGCTTATGGCTGATGCCGTATTAGAGCAGGTGCCAGGCATGCAAATAGAGAAAATTGAAAACATTCAAGCATTTAAATGGACCCATGTTTCTGATCCTATCCATTTGGTTTTAAAAGGCAGCTGGCAAGATAGCAAAAAGGTAAACGTAACGCTTGGTGATTATGCAACCGCACTCATTACCGTCAGAACTGGCAATGGATCTTCTTACCTCTCAACTTTGGAGGATTTAGGTAAGATACTCACACCGCCCATCAAGCCAGAAGATATCTATAAGGATAACCATATGTTCCATGGCCCAGCCTATCAGGGTATTAAGAATTTTATAAAAATGGGTGACAAAGGCATTATTGCTACTATTTCTGGTAGCTCAGGCAAAGGATCACTCTTAGATAATGCAGGTCAGTTATTTGGCCTTTGGACTCACATGACGGTAGAAGTAGACCATGTAGCTTTTCCCGTAAGGATTAAAGAAATCAACTTCCCTGGAGACTTTATGGATCAGGAAGGTGATTTTGAATGTACCAGCCAGCTGACTCAAATGACTGATGACTTGCTCACCTGTAATATGACGGTGAACAGAAACGGTAAAACCTGGGCCACCATTAATGGCTGGACGAACCGCAGACTCGGTTTCGATCGCAAATTATGGGGTACTTCTCGCCATGTATTAGATCATCCGCTTAGTGAGCAGCTTCCTGAAGGGATATTCATCTTTAAAGACATCTACCGAAGAAGCACGGCTTGGGATTTTATTAACAAAAGATACCTTAATAAGCCTGAAAAAGACTACATGGAGAGTTTGCCTCTGCCAAGAAGAAAGAAATGGCTCATGGGGAGAGTAGTCATAAAAGATGCCGTTAAGGCTAAGCTCGATGACCAGAGAGACAGTGCCCTTTACCCTTGCGAAATAAGAGTACAGAAAGATCAATATGGCAAACCCACTATTTCAGGGGAGCATACTAAACTTGAACCTATCAATGTATCTCTGGCTCATAAAGACAAAATAGCCGTGGCTATTGCATCTCAAAGCAGTGAGCCAGGCATTGACATAGAAATTATAGAAGACCGAGGTGAAGGCTTTCTGAAACTGTCATTCCACGAAAGTGAGCTGGCGCTTATTCCGGAAAATGAAGACACCTGGGAGTGGGCTACAAGGCTTTGGGCAGCCAAAGAAGCTTACGGCAAAAGCATAGGTAAAGGCCTGCAAGGCAATCCTAAAAATTATGAAATAGAAGCCGTGGACGGCACCAGCGTCCGCATTAAAGACAAATGGATTAAATCAACCTTAATTAATAACTACGTAATAGGATGGATATAGTAAAAACACTTACCGGAAGAAATGAAATTCTCGAGGAAATGAAATCAATTATAGCCGATGTCATTGGGGAAGAATTTGTGGAAGATATGGATATCACCGAAGAAAGTTCATTTACCTCAGACCTGGAGATGGACAGCATTGAAATAGTCTCATTCTCAGAAAAGGTGAAGGAGAGCTTTGGTAAGGACATAGACTTTACAGGCTGGCTTACCAATAAAAACCTGGAAGAGATCATAGAAATGAAATTGAAAGATGTAATTGACTTTATACAATCATGCCAGTAATCAATATACCATCAGGAAAACTGCATGTGCAAGAGCTGGAAGGTAACTCCGAAGACACTGTGATATTAATTCATGGTCTCTTCGGGAACCTCTCTCTTTACTATTTCAACATAGCTCCTCTGCTTAGCGAAAACTACCGGGTGCTCATGTATGACCTGCGCGGCCATGGCAAGAATAGTAAAGAAGAAAGCGGCTACCACCTGAATCAAATGACTCAGGATTTGGAAGCCCTTATAGATCACTATGAATTAGAAAAAGTTCACCTGGCAGGATATAGCTTTGGCGGCCTCATAGCCTTAAAAATGGCAATGATAGCCCCTGAAAAAATAGATAAACTCATGATCATAGATGCTCCTGATTTATCGGCTATAAGCGAAGAAGGTTTTGCTCAGATGTATGAACGAGAGTTTATCACACCATACATGCAGCAGCATGCTAATGCAAAAGAAGGTGCCGCTGCTTTCATTAGAAAAAAGGTAGATAAAAGCATTTCTTCTTATCACTTTCTTACTCGGGAAACCACCTTACCTGTAGACTTAAAAATGGAAGAAAATTTCTTTTATCATCCTGATTTAAAACACATTACGAACGACACTTTATTACTATATGCCAGATCTTCAAGCTTTGCTGAAGACGGGAAAACGCTGTCAGCCATTTTACCCTCTTCCAGCCTGAAATATCTGGATGGCAATCATAGTATGCCCATGGTATCTGGCCGCCAGGTAGGGCTTGAACTTTCTATGTTTTTAAGAGAACGGAGCGAGCAAACCCTTGCCTTAGAGGAGCAATAAATGCTAACATAATAAAATATTCATCAGGCGCTATGCCTCAAACAAAGAGCTTATGCACAAATTCATGATAGTAGTCCCTCCTTTTTTCGGACATATAAGTCCTACACTAAGTCTGGGGGCTGAACTTATTTCCCGTGGGCATGAGGTAGTGTGGGTAGGATTAAAACCAATAGATCAAAAACAAGTACCTGAAAAAGGCCGCTTTCTGGTGCCTGAAGAACTAGAAGACCATCAGGAAGAGCTCCTTGAAATTCTGGGAAAGCAGGATAAAGGCCCTTCCCTATCCAAACTAGAAACCTTAAAGCTAGCATTGGAAGAGACTTATGTCCCCTTTTGTCACCTACTCATGCCGGGCCTTACCCGTTTGGTAGAAGAATGGGAACCCGATGTTATCATTCATGATGAGCTGATCTTTGCTGCTCCTATTTTGGCGGTGAACAAAGGCATTCCTTATGTTACCACCATAGCCGTACCCCCAAAAGTGATAGACCGCTTTCATATTCCTAAAATTGAGAATTGGGTAAAAGGGCATACTTTCGGTGTTCAAAAGGCTTATGGAATAGACTTAGACAAGCCCATTTTAAGGTCTGAAGAGCTCTGCATAGTATCTACCTCTCCTGAGTTTGCTGATGCCAGCGGACTGGGTAAGCAATATAAATTTGTAGGTCCACTGATAAAAGGAAGACCCAACTCCGTAACCTTCGACTGGGAACGACTGGATAAAGCTTCAAGCCCTAAAATCTATGTTTCTATAGGCACTTTGCTGGAAGACATCAGAAAGAAATTCTTCTCTAAAGTAGTGGAAGCCTTTGCTGATTCGCCATACACCTTTGTTTGTGCTACCAATCCGGATATAATAGAAGAATGGCCAGATAATTTCATAGTCCAATCATACGTACCTCAGAGTGAAATCATTCCTAAAATGAATGCCGTTATCTGTCATGGTGGATTTAACACGGTAAATGAAACCTTTTACCACGGATTACCCATGGTGATCACCCCTATTGCTTATGATCAGTTTTATATCGCCTCATTAGTAAAAGAAGCGGGTTGCGGCATAGATATAAGGTATAAAAGGCTACGCATAGATGCTTTAAAACAAGCACTGGATCAAATTCTGGAACCAGGAAATTCCTATAAAAAAGAGGCCTTAAAGATACAAGCATCCTTAAAAGACTGTGGTGGAGCTGAGGCAGCAGCCAGCCATGTAGAACAGTTTGCTGCTGATAAAAGACCCGCTACCGTATTATAACCCTTAACCTAAACCTACCCATATGGCAAGATTCGTATTTATTGTACCTCCTTTTACAGGGCATATTAACCCTACTTTAAGCTTAGGAAAACAACTGCTGCAGGCAGGTCATAAAGTAGCCTGGATAAGCTTAACCGACAATTTTAACGGACAAATTCCTGATGGAGGAGAATTACTCCTAATCCAAAGTGGTGATGATGGCACCAGCGGAAAAGAATACTTCGACCAGATTACCGAAAAAGGTCATACAGCATTTGGCATAGAAAGCATTAAGTTTTTGTATGAAGATGTGCTCATTCCCATGTCTCGGTTTATGTTTCCGGGCATTTGCAAGTTTATTGATAGCTGGCGGGCAGATGTAGTAATTACGGACCATCAGGTGTATGCCGGAGCTATTGCAGCTGTGAAAAAAAGAATTCCCTATGTTACTTCAGTTACAGCTCCTACCGCACTCAAGGCCATGAAAGACATGCCTAAAATATTAGAATGGGAAACAGAACAAATAGTAGGATTACAGCAAGAGTTAGGCATAGCCGGAAACAGCTCGCTCGCCTGCTCAGAACTGCTTACACTCGTTTTTACCTCTAAAGAATTTTTAGGCGACGAGACATACCCAGAATATTATCAGTTTGTAGGTCCTATCACGGTAGGCCGACCAGTGGCCTTTTCTTTTAATTGGGCTCGTTTTCAAAATACCAGAGGACCAAGGGTTTTGGTATCGATAGGCACTACTTTTGATATGCAATATAAAAAAGACTTCTTCGCAAAAGTGATAGAAGCCTTAGGCGATGAACCTATGACTGTGGTAGTAGTTTCAGAAGAGAAGCTATTCCCTTCATGGCCAAAAAACTTTATCGTTCAGCCTCGCATCCCACAATTAGAATTATTAAAATACCTGGATGCTGTAGTCTGCCATGGCGGCCATAATACCGTTTGTGAATCTCTCACACACGGATTGCCACTCATAACCATCCCCATTGCCTACGATCAATCGCATGTATCTTCTCAGGTAGCTGAATCGGGTTGTGGTATCCGACTAAATTTCAAAAGGTTTAAAGCCACTCAACTTAAAACTGCCGTACAGGATATACTTAATAACCCATCTTATAAAGAAGCCTCAAAATTTATAAGTAACTCGTTTACTGCAGCCGGAGGTGAAAAAAGAGCGGTAGAATTATTAGAAGATGTAGTACCACAACACACTTCTGTTTATGGATGAAATTAACATAAGAAAGCTCTCTGTTGGCGAACGGCTCATGTATCTGGATGGCAAAAAACCATTCAATATATATTTCGGAATCCGGATAGCCGGCACAATTGAGCTGCGACAATTGGAACATGCGCTCCAGGTAGTGCAGACCAAGCATCCTTTGCTCAGATCAGTTATACGCCAAGACAAAAATGGCTCTCCATGTTACCATGTGCTCAAGAAGTATAAGTCCATTCCCATCCGGATTGTTCCATGGAAAAACGAACAAAGCTGGTGGGATCAGATAGATTATGAATGGTCTACACCCTTTGACCTGGAGCGAGGAGCCTCTATCCGGCTATTGTGGGTGAAAGGAAAAGAGAAGTCTGACTTGCTCATAATCAGCCCCCATGCTATCTGCGACGGTGCTTCTTTTGTAGTAATCATTAAAGAGCTGCTCAGTTTAATAGATAACCCTGACACTAAGCTGGAAAACTATTCTTTATGTGGGGATCTAGCCGGCATGATCCCCGAAAAGCATCTCCTTAAAGGAAATAAAGCATTTTATGCAAAACTAGGCCTGAAATTAGGAGGCAACATACTGAAAGTGGCGAATATGCTCACCAAAAAAAAGCAATTCGCCATGCAGGCTATTAAATGGACTCTACCTGAAACACAAACCAAAGCTCTTATTGCTGCCTGCAAAGAAAATAATACCACCGTACATGCGGCTCTTTGTGTAGCATTCATGAGAGGGTTTCATCAGGTAATAAATAAAAAGAAGAAAAAGGAATTAAAAGTTATCTCTCCTATTGATATCCGAAAATTCTTACCTGACCTTAAACCAGACATGCTATTTTCTTTCGCCCCTGCCGTGAGAATAGCCATAAACGGAGATCGAAACCTTGATTTCTGGAGCACTACCAGAAAAGTTTTGGATGATCTTAAAATTAACACCACTGAAGAAAAGATCTATAAAATGCTTTCAAAGGACGAGATTATTCATCCTTTGGTACCAGCCATTTCCCGATTCATGCAAAATACTAAGGGGAGCCATTGCCTTACCTTGTCCAACTTAGGAAAAATACCCATACCCTTAGAATATAAAAACTTTAAAGCTGAGCGAATGCTTGGCACCATAGTAGGTTTACCTTGGTATAATGCCAATACGGTAATTGTGAACACACTTAACGGAATCATGAGCTTTGCTTTTATGGCTAACCATTATACCCTTACCTGCCAGCAGATGCGTGAAATAGCCTCTTTAAGCATGAACGAGCTCCAAATGGCATGCCGCTGGAAACCTTATGATGCACTTTCGCAAGCCCTTACGCTGGAGAAAAAGGAGACTCGAACAATTGATTTATATACTTCGCACAATAAAAAAGTGAAAAAATATGCCATTTATTGATATAAACGGACTTAGAACCCACTACCAGGAACTTAACCCATCCGGGAAAGAAACCATAATTATGATCCATGGTATTATTGCTAACCTGGCTCAATTTTACCTGACCATTGCTCCAGAACTATCTTCATCTTATCGTGTAATTTTATATGATATCAGAGGCCATGGTAAAACCGATATGCCTGCCTCCAACTATAAAATTGATGATTTCAATGAGGATTTGCTTTTATTGATGTCAGTCTTAAAAATCAAAAAAGCACATATCATAGGCTTTAGCTTCGGTGGGCTAATCGCACTAAAATTTGCTTTTAAATACCCTAAAAGGATTCATAAACTAGGCATTATTGAATGCCCAAACCCCATACGTCCCACCTTCGAAACGGCCCAGGAACACATGAAAGAAGATGAGAACAGTAAAAATCCGACTGATAAATTTAAAGACAGGCTTAAGCAGAGAACGCTTAAATTAATGAATACCACTACCATCACTCAAGATATTGATGCCGATAAAGACATTGACAATGAATCCATTAGCCAATTAAAACCCTCTACACTTTTACTATATGGCACGCATTCTGATTGTTATGATATGGCCACCAGACTTATTACTCACGCACCCAATACCACTTTAAAAGAAATTGATGGAGATCATTATTTCATTATGACCAAACCAAGCCTGGTATCTTTAGAGCTGAAAAAGTTTTTATCAGAACCAGTATACGCTTGAGTTACCATGATGAATATCCTGAATATTGAGCCCATAAAGCAATTCATCATCAAAAGGGCATCTATAAACTTGATAATCAACTTATTACTTAATTTTGGAGTGCAATATTGGGGCTTGCATAATTTTGAGCAAATCAGTTTTTCTTCAGGAGAGCAGTCCATTTTACGAGTATTTTTACCTCTGGCCTTTTTCCTCCCGCTATTTGTAACTATGGACTCTGTAAAGCGGTTTTATGATAAAACTTGTCAGAAAAACGTTCCTTATTCAGTGCCAAAGAAGTACAAAACGCTCAAGTTTCGCCTAATTCTCGGTCTTAAAAACGCTGGCTGGTCGTTATTGGTATTTTCAATAATACTGGTATCAGTATTTTTACTATCACCTAAAAACATGATGTTTAACAGTGTCTTGGTGATGGTCGTCCTCACGTCTATGGCAGGTGCTATGGCTGTAATTTTCACCATATCACCCGTAGTTCAAATCTTAAGAGCCACTAGAAAGCTAAATTCTATTCACTAATTAAGGAAAAAGGTATCCTTATTTTTTTGCTCTTGATTAAGAATAAATTTTTGATACTTCAGTCTTTCCTTTAAAAAACGTTCTCTTTTAGGGTTGCTAAGTAATCTAAGGTATTTTATTCTATCTACTTCATCCAGATTAAGCTCGTTAGCAATGTCATGAATATCAAAGTCGTCATCGATATCAGTGACATCCTTCATCTTCATATAACGCTTAAAATCAGCCACAAAACCTTTGCTCATAGGCTCAGGCTCCAACATATTTAGCGGATACACCTTACCTCCAGGGTACAATTTCTTTTTCCACTGACTATAAAACTCGGCCATTAGAAAAACATCTACACATTTGGCTACTATATCAGTTTCACCGGTTTCATATCGCTTTAAAACGCTGTCTAGCTCCATTACGCCTCCTAGCCTATCTTTATTTTGCCCATGACTGTAATATATACCAAATGTGATCTTTTTCTCCTCTACATCTCTCAGCATCTCCTGAAAACGAGGCTCGAAAATATGAAGAGGTACCAGCTCATGAGGCAAAGGCAATATGGCTAAAGGAAATATAGGTATTTCATAGAATTGCTCCATCGATTAAATTAACAGATCTCCCCAAGTAATGTTTACATGCAGCCCCCACCCCAATGATGTTTCTCTCTGGTTATCAAACATATTCAAAATAAAATCTATCATATTTATCAGATTTATTGCTTAACTTATTATAAACTGTTAGGAATAAGCAGTAGAGATATTGAAGTAGAGAATTCTTAATGACAACGCAATCATCCCATACCCATTCGGCATACACTCACTTTATGCAATTTGTTAGGTATGCCCCTGTGTCAATAGCTATGTTTGACAGGCACATGAACTACATAGCCTGTAGTCATAAATGGCTTACCGACTGGTGGGTAAAGAGCACTCCTATTCACATAGATGACCTTATTGGGCAAAACCACTATGAAGTATTTCCTGATGTAATCCCCTACTGGAAAAGTGTGCATAAAAGAGCCCTTAAAGGGGCTATGGAATTCAATGAAAACGATGAGTTCATAAAAGAAAACGGCCAGAAGGAAATTCTCCGGTGGGATGCCCGTCCGTGGCGAGATGACCAAAATAAGATTGGTGGTATTATAGTTCACACTGAATTTATTACAGAGCGAAAAAAGAACGAAGAACTACTCAAAAAAAGCAGGGCCCGGCTTTCTAAGCTGGTAGAAAACATTCCCGGGGTTCCTTACAGCTGTAATCATGATAGTAATAGAACCATACTATTTGTAAGTAATGCTGTAGAAGACCTTACGGGCTACCACAAGGAAGACTTTATTAAAAAGGCCAGCATCAGTTTTGTAAAGCTGATTGTGCCAGAAGATAAAGATCGTGTTTGGAAAACCAGAGAAGAGTATATTAATAAAAAAGAAGCCTTTGAAATCCATTATCGTATCAGAACCAGGTATGGAGAAATTAAATACATATTTGAAAGAGGACAGGGTGTATTTTCTGAAAGAGATGAGCTGATATCTATTGAGGGTATTTTGCTGGATGTAACTAAGCAAAAATTGCTTGAAGAGGAGCTGAAGCAAAGTCAGGCCGTATTACTCAAGGCCCAAAAATTAGCTAACCTTGGTAACTGGGAGATGGATTTAGAAACCGGAGATGTGTACTGGTCAGAACAACTTTTCAAAATCCTCGGGCTTGAAGATAATGAAGTGGTACCTACTTTTGAAAAAGGCCTGGATTATTTACACCCCGATGACCATCATAAAGCCAAGGAAGGAATAAGAAAGACGCTTTCAGGAAGTAATGATTTATCACTTGAATATAGGATATTGAGAAAAGACGGTTCTATCAGGAATGTTATTATCAGGAATGAAAAAGATGAACAAGCAAAAAAGCTCATTGGCACTATTCAAGACATCACTGATCGTAAGAAAGGGGACCAAGCTTTAAAAGAAAGTGAAGAAAGGAATAAGTCTTTAATAAAAGCTCTTCCTGATTGCATGTTCATTCATAATATAAATGGCACAATCCTGGACTTTGAGCTACCAAAAAATTCTCCCTTTTCCATTGATAAAAGTATAATAGGCAAAAAGCTAGATAGTCTTTATCCACCTTCGGTAGCTAATGAACTGTTAGAAGTTTTTAAAAAGGCCTATGAAGAGAATGAATTACAAACCCATGAGTTTGAGTTACCAACAAGCAAAGGTCTGTTATACTGCGAAGCCAGGGTAATTACTCGAAACTCCGATCAGATTTTATGCATTGTAAGAGACATTACTAAAGCTAAAAGAGAAGAATATAAAGCCTTACAGTCTTTAAAAAGTTTCTATAGTGCCTTTTATATTAGTCCCGTGCCGGTTACTATCAGTCAACTGGCTGATGGTACATTAATAGATGTAAACAGCCGATTTTGCGAATTAGTAAAACTTAAAAAAGAGGATGTAATAGGCAAAACTACCACAGAACTCAACTTTTGGCCTGATCTGGCGGCTCGTAACCGTTTTATAGAGAAAATCTCTGTAGAAGGAAAAGTGTATGAATATGAAGAAGAAATTCGCATTTCAGATGGCTCTATAATTGACGTACTTATTTCAGCTGAAGTGATATCTATTGAAGAAAAATCATGTCTGCTTCTCATGTTATCAGATATTTCTGAAAGGAAGAAAAACGAAAAAGAATTGCTAAAACTCACTGAAAAACTTACCACGTCTAATCAGGAGTTGAAGCAATTTGCCTACATCACCTCTCATAATCTCCGTGCTCCTATTGTTAATATAGACACACTTATAAGTTTCATTAATAAAGAAGATACAGGCGCCACTGGCAATGCTGAGATAATAGATAGAATTGGTAAGTCGTTCACCCAGCTGAAATCTAGCCTCAATGACCTGATACAGTTAGTCACACTTAGAGACCAAAAGTATGAAGCCAATGAAGAAGTATCTTTCAACAAGGTTTTTCATATCGTTTATGATAGTATAGAAACACAGATAAAATCAACCAACGTAGAAATAGAAACTGCGTTTAATGTACAGACTGTGATGTTTAAGCGAGCACTCATGGAAAGTATACTACTCAACTTACTATCTAATGCTATCAAATATCGAAATATGGATGCTCCACACATAACAATAAAAACAGGCTCTACGCACGAAGGCAAGGTGTTTTTATCGGTAAAGGATAATGGTTTAGGTATGGACCTCGCTAAAAATAAAGATCGCCTTTTCGGCATGTATCAGCGGTTTCATGAAAACACTGAAGGCAAAGGTTTAGGTCTATACATCATAAAATCACAGGTAGAATCTATGGGTGGAAATATAGAGGTAGAAAGTGCTCTTGGTAAAGGCTCTACCTTCACGGTATTTTTTAACTCAGCAACAGCATCAGAAAATGAATCTTCCTCTTAAGCCTTGAAGATGTTTTACTGCTCAGATCTTGCTGGTCAATCCTCATTTTTTAGCATCTTTGTGAGCTTAAAAGCTAAATAATTATGAAAATAACAACCAAATATATCTCTGATTACGAATATGAAGCCTCTACTGAAGAGGGTCAGAAAGTAAAAATAGATATGAAAGATAGTGGAAAAACTGACCAATCACCTATGCAGTTAGTTCTCTCTGCTTTAACAGGATGCATAGCAGTAGAAATTGCTTTAGTAATAAAGAAACGTAGAAAAACATTGGTTGATCTTATTATAGAAGCCGAAGGTACAAGAAGAGAAGAAGCACCAAAGTACTTCACTAACATTCACTTGCTGTTTACATTAGTTTCTCCTGATGCCAATAACGAAGAATTATATAAAGCTACCAAACTGAGCCTTGAGAAATACTGCTCTGTTGCCTCTTCGCTAAAAGCAGATATTACATTTGACACTAAAGTAATTGAGCAGTCTTAAAAGTAGTTACGTAATTATTGAATGTCACATTGAGGCACTCGAAATTTGTACTTATACAAAATATTAAGGTTTCGAGATACCTCAATCTGACTTAAAATCTACTTTTGTCCCGGTTCTATTACTTCGCCATTCAATATTACCTGCTCTATAAGGTTAGCACCGAAAGAATAAGGCATATAACTGTATGACGGCATTTCTGATGAAATAAATACATTGGCTATTTTTCCTTTAGTAATAGAGCCATGTGTATCTGCCAGATCAATGGCATAAGCGGTGTTTATGGTAGCTGCATTAATGGCTTCTTCAGGAGTCATTTTCATTTTAATGCAGGCTAAAGAAAGCATAAAAGGCATTTTACCACAAGGAGCACTCCCCGGGTTATAATCAGTAGCTAAAGCTAACGGAAGACCAGCCTTAAGCATATCTCTTGCTGGCGGAAAACTGGTTCCTAAATAAAAAGCGGCTCCCGGCAATAAGGTAGGCATTACCTCAGTTCCTTTAAGGGCATCAATTTCAGCATCACCCATAGCCTCCAGGTGATCTACACTAATAGCTCCAGTTTTAACACCTACCTGCACTCCACCAGAGATACTCAGCTGGTTAGCATGTATTTTAGGTACTAAGCCATAAGCCTTACCCGCTTCCATGATATCTTCCGTTTCCTCTACGGTAAAAAAGCCCTCTTCACAAAATGCATCTATATAATCAGCCAAACGCTCCTCCGCCACAGCCGGTATCATTTCCTCTTTAATCAGCTTGATGTATTCTTTACGGCTATATTCTTTTGGAAAGGCATGAGCACCGAGAAAAGTGGTTTTAACCGTAAGTGGAGTCTCTTCTCCAATGCGCTTAGCTACTCTCAGCATTTTCAGCTCATCATTCAGTGTAAGGCCGTAACCACTTTTTATTTCTATAGCTCCGGTACCAAAACCAATCACTTCCCAAGCACGTTTCAAAGCACGCTCCAGTAGCTCTTCTTCACTTGTCTGCTGTAATTTTTTGGCTGAATTTAAAATGCCCCCACCTTTTGCGGCGATCTCCTGATAACTTAACCCCTTAATTTTATCTACAAATTCTTCTTCTCTACTGGCCGCATACACCAAATGAGTATGAGAATCAACAAAAGAGGGAAACACAAACTTATTAGTAGCATCTATCTCCTTATCCGGAGTCAATTGAGGCAGATCACTCATCACTCCATAATCAGAAATAAGGCCATTTTTAATATATAAATAGGCATTATCTAACACAGGAAGCTCAGCCATATCCTTACCAGCCACCCATTTCGGACTCTGAGACCGTATCTGTACCAATTGCTTTATGTTCTTTATTAAAATATCCATGAATGTAAAAATAACAGTAAAAACATAACCTGCCGAATCATAAGAAAATCTTATAACCATCCATGACTAATAAATGGTATTAATTCCAATCTCCTGTTACTGCAAAACCCGCTACTGAACTAAGCCATAGGGCAATTACAAACACAATGACACTGAGGATATTAATGAATACCATAATCCAGCCTCCTTTCCTTCTAATAAAGTACATTAAACCATAAAATATCCCTCCGGAAAGGCCTCCTATAGTAACTGTGAGTGTTGGAAACCAAACCCTAAAAGTCAGTTCCCAGCCACCACCTACTACAAAAAATACTGTGATTACTAAAAAGCCTATTACTGCACCTATCAGAGCACTCTTCCTTATAGCTCTAACATTTAACCATGAAGCCAGTCTCTCCATAACTCATTAATTTAAAGCACATTGAAATGCAGGGTAAATAAATTTTCAAATATTTCCTAGCAAAAAGAGGGCATAAAAAAAACCGATACTCACGTATCGGTTTTTTTATAATAATATTTTTTTGAAATTACTTACCGAATGCTTCTACTGAATATTCAAGGTTAGTACTGAACACAGGGAAACTCACTTTTATAAGCGCATAGAATCCTTGACCTTTAAGACCTGGTCTCATCCCTACTTCACCGCCGTATCCCCAGCTTAAAGTTCTGTTAAATTTACCGTCAATACCTAATCTCCAGCCAAGCATAGAGGTTTCTAAGTTATCAGCAGAATAAGAATTGGCACCGTATACAATATCATCTACAGTAATAGCAGGAGCTATCAGTATATCAAAAAAGGCTGTTAATATTAAATCATCCACCCCTTCCTGATATTTATTATCAAAGTCTACAGCCACATTTCTAATCCAAGTCATGGACCCTCCTATGTATGCGCCTTTAACATCTACTCCAGAGAAAATTGAAGTCTCCTCCATTTCGCCCATGTCATTCTCACGTTGGGCCGGAAATTCTTCTCCGAAAGCTTCATTTATAGTCATATCCTGAGCATCTAGCACTCTATTAATATCTACTGCAGTATCAAAAAACATCCCACCTAATCTGGCTCCGTATATTTTTCTTACTTTACAGGGAATTTCAGCATTCAAAGGCACTCTGGCCGCCCATTTATCTCCTTTATAACTTTTTCTATAAAGGAACATTTTGGTCTTAGAGCTTTCTTCAAAATCTTTAATATGATAAGTAGCTCCAACCTCATAAAAATTATGAATTCTAGGAACTGCTCGAAGATTACTATTATCTTCAATCATGTTTTCAGCAATATCTCTAGTAAGATCAAATGACTGAGCGTATGTTTTTCTGGCATGAGCTCTAAAGGTCATCTTTTCCTTCCAGAAATAGGTAGCTTCTAATCCGAAACCGGCATTGATATTAGCTTTCCATAATTCCCCATAAACAGGCTGAAATTGTACGAATAACTTGTTTATTGCATAAGGTTCATCATATAACTCTTCATACGTTACAGGTTGGTTATCCTTTCTGCTCTGAGCATAGTTCTGACTAACCACACAGAAAACAAAAAGCACTAAAAAAATATGGAATTTCTTCACGGTTAATAGTATTAAAAAAATAGCTCTTCGAAATGGCAATTAAAATAAAGTTATAAAAATAACAAAAATTGTCTTAGCTCCTATAACAATAATTAAAAACGCGCCCTTGTAACCTCCTACCAGACAACAATATAAGCATTAATAGTAAAAAGCACGTAAAAGGTAACAAGTAAAACACATTTTAACCGCTCAAATATATGTTTAATATGTATTTTTTAATAGTTTTCCGGCAAACTTGGAAACATGAGAATAAGAAGAAAGACGAGCCAGTGTCCGAATTGCGGAGCATCTTTAGATCAGGTATATAATTATTGCCCTCAATGTGGGCAAGAAAACACTAACAACAGTGTATCTTTAAAAACACTTTTAGGCGATTTCTTCAACACCTATTTTGCGCTAGATTCTAAGTTTGTAAAGACCATTATACCATTTTTCATTAAACCTGGTAAACTTACAACCAAGTACATTGAAGGAAAAAGGGCTTCTTATTCTCACCCACTAAGGCTTTATCTTATCCTGAGCATATTTTTCTTTTTTGTACTTACCAAAGCTGCAAAAAAAGAAGGAATTGGTGATTTTGATAGTGGGGACTCAAAAATAGCTCTTAGGGATGTAGAAGATTTAGGCAGAACTACGCGAAAGGCGCTTCAGGATAATTTATCTGAACAAGAAATAGACTCCATATTGAGTAAAGTAAAATCTGACGACTTGGAAGACTTTAAGGATGCAATTAATCAGGGGCTAACAGCAGAGCAGATATCTACTTTAAAGAGTAAGCTGAGTGAAGATGCTCAACAAAAACTTGGCCTTATATCTCCTGATTCTTCAAACACCTCTTTGGATTCTCTGATTACTGAGTCTACTACAACTTTAGCTGACTCCACTTCGCGCAAATCCAGAAAAAATAAATCTTTTATCATACCTCCACTGGACTGGAAGCTTATAGAAGACCTTAAATACGAAAAGCAATATTCTGATGAAGCAATTTTAGACTCTATGAAGCTTGATAACTTATCTGGCTTCCAGAGACGTATTTCTATACAAACCATAAGGTTTAAAAGAAACCCGGAAGGAGCCTATTTATATATACTTAGCAATTTGCCTATAATGATGTTATTATTGGTACCTATTTTCGCGGCTATCTTAAAATTGCTTTACATAAGAAGGCATCAGCTATACATCAAACACCTGATTCTCAGCCTTTACCTGCATGCTTTCGCTTATTTTATTTATGGGATAGTGATACTAATTGTTATCAGTACAGATATGCCAAGTAGCACTGATAATATACTGATAACAATTAGCTTTGTGTGGATGGCAGTATATGCCTATATTTCATATCTAAGAGTCTATAAACAACACTGGGCTAAGACCTTTATGAAATTTATAATTACAGGCTGGATGTACTGCACTTTCATATGCTTGTTTTTAACATCCGAAGCTTTAATCTCTCTATTACTATTTTAGTGAATAGCCTGAAGCACTTTAAAGTTAGCTTCCACTATTTTATCCACTAAATCATCAGTAATAACGGCTGAAACAAATAAGGTTTCAAACTGAGATGGAGCCAGGTAAATACCTTCATTTAACATACCTCTGAAGTACTTACCAAAAAGCTCAGTATCAGATGTTTTAGCCGTTTCAAAGTCTGTAATTTCTTTATCAGAGAAAAACAGGCTAATCATAGAGCCTATCTGGTTGATAGTATAATTTAATCCCAGCTTAGAGAGATTAGCTTCAAAACCTTCTTTTATCTGCTTGGTGGTATTTTCCAATTGCGTATACAGCTCTGGGTGCGACTTAAGATGGCTAAGCATGGCATAACCAGCAGCCATAGCCACAGGATTACCTGACAGCGTACCTGCCTGGTAAACCGGCCCCACTGGCGAGACGTACTCCATTATTTCCTTTTTACCGCCATAAGCACCTACAGGCATTCCTCCTCCTATGATTTTTCCCATAGTGGTAAGGTCAGCTGATACGTTAAAAAGCTCTTGCGCACCCCCTTGAGACAGCCTGAAGCCAGTCATTACTTCATCAAAGATCAGAATAATACCATGTTCATCACATAGCTGTCTTAGACCTTGAAGATAACCTTCTTTAGGCGTAATACAGCCCATATTGCCCGCTACAGGTTCTAATATAATAGCCGCTATGTTATCAATATTACTTTCTATAAGGTTTTTAACCGCTTCCAAATCATTATAAGGAGCTGTAAGTGTATCCTTAGCCACTCCCTCAGTTACTCCGGGGCTGTTAGGTACCCCCATAGTAGCTGCACCACTTCCGGCAGCTATCAAAAAAGAATCACCATGGCCGTGATAACACCCTTCGAACTTGATAATCTTCTCTCTATCAGTATAGCCCCTGGCAAGGCGTATGGCTGACATGGTAGCTTCAGTACCTGAGTTTACCATTCGCACTTTTTCTACTGAAGGAAACAATTCACAAATAAGCTCAGCTATATCTATTTCCGCTTTAGTAGGCGCTCCGAATGATAGAGAAGTTTTAACAGCTTCTACCACTGCGGCTCCTATTTCTTCATGAGCGTGCCCAAGAATCATAGGCCCCCATGAGTTAATCATGTCTATATAGCCATTACCATCAGCATCATACATGTAAGCGCCTTTTGCAGACTTGATGAATAGAGGATCTCCTCCTACTGATTTAAATGCTCTTACCGGAGAGTTTACCCCTCCGGGTATAAAATTTTGTGCTTTATTAAATAGTGATTTGCTAGTTTCTATCTTCATTCTTTTTCGTCTAGTTCGTATATTACATCTACTCCTTCCGGGCCAAAGTTTAATATAGGTACTATACTATTATCCTGAGTGTTAGAATAACTAAAACCAGGAGTCAGATAACCTGGTATAAACTCGTTTTTATCCCATCCTGTTTGAAAATACCTCCCGTATTTATTAAGGCTTTCACCCAGGAATAACATCATCTCATAACCTATGCTGGCATATTGAGAAGGAACTACTCTGTGTTTTGAAATATAATCTTCTCTAAACCTGATGTACTCAGGCTTATCAGTATTTACATATAATGGGGCAAATAAAGCTGCTCCTAGTTTCTCATAAACATCATATCCTACTACTGACATTTTCAACCAATCAGCAGAAGCTACAACCATTATAGAATCACCCCTGGTTTGTACTGCACTAATTACTTTAGAAGAAATCAGTTCATTGGTAGAAGCTACAAATATGTGCCCTACACTATCTTCCTTAATTCTATAAATAGCTTCTTCTTCAGGGCCACCACCTATTTTACCTCTATTTACCAGCATATCTAATATTTGCCTGGTATCATCTTTCTCTACCCTTTTAGTAGCTATAATATTGAAACCTTCACTTTGAATTTTTTGCTTATAAGCCATGGCTACAGCAGAATCTTGTGATGTTTCACCATATATAATCAAACCTGTATTATTGCGTGCATGTTTGCTTACATACTCAGCCGTTTTTCTTCCTATAGTCTCATTACTAGGATTAAATAAGAAAGAATAAGGATTTTTACCCACTACATCTGCCTCTGATGATAGCGGATTGATCATATTGATTTTATATTGAAAAGAGAACTCTTGCACTAACTCTCTAGGCTCAGCAAACAATGGCCCTATAATTAAGTCCATGCTTTTTAGTTCTTCCTTTTCCAGAATCTTTTTGGTTGATGCTTTACTGCGCTCTGTATCATATGCGTAAACTTCTACTTTTATTCCTTGCTCTCGCAGTGTATCTAAGGCGAACCTTATGCCATCATAAAGGTCAAGTACTAACTGATTAACTTTCGGTCTGTCATTAGGAGCAAGCCTATCCATTAAAAATGGGAAAAGCACTGCTACTCTATATTTTTCTTTGAACACCGGCTTCTCATCTATGATAGTCTGGTAATCAGCGGCATTGAGATCAAACTTTTTAACCAGCTCGGCCAGAAGCTTCTGATCCTGATTGACTAATGACTGTGCTGCAATCTTTTTTGCCAGCACCTCTCCCAGTACTTTATCATCTTTATGATTTTCGTGAAGCTGCTTTACATTTTCTACCTCTTCAATCTGCTCTAAATAATAGAACTTAAGGTTATCTATATCTTCATTAAAAGAGCGATCATTAATATCATCAAGAATGGTGATAGCTTGATTATATTCTTTACTCTCCATATAGATTTTGCCTAACCAATATTTCACCTCATTGGTTTTAGACCATTTAGGAAAGCGTTCTTTTATCTGCAATAACATGTTTTTAGCCATGGGCACATACCCCTGGTTATAAGCTGCTAGAGCATAATAAAAGGAAGCATATTCAGCAAAAGGATTATCCTCTGATCTTTTCATCAGCGGCTTAAAAGCTTCCATAGCCAGGTTGTAACTTTCCTGGTTAAAGAGGCTTTTAGCATTCAGGTATTGCTGCTGCTTACTTTCCTGCGCATAGAGGAAATTAATCGATAGTAAAAGCCCGACTACAAGTAATAGTTTTTTATAATTCATTGTTTGCTTATTCCCACTCAATAGTGGCTGGGGGTTTAGAACTAATATCATACACTACTCTATTAACACCTTTCACGGTATTAATTATCTCATTTGATACATCTGCAAGAAACTCATAAGGCAAATGGCACCAGTCGGCAGTCATACCATCTACGCTGGTTACAGCACGAAGGCTTACTACACGTTCATAGGTACGCTCATCTCCCATTACCCCTACAGATTGAATAGGTAATAACATGGCTCCTGCCTGCCATACATCATCATATAAACCGGCCTTTTTAAGACCATTGACAAAAATATGATCAACTTCCTGCAAAATGTGTACCTTTTCCGGAGTGATGTCCCCAAGAATACGGATACCTAATCCTGGCCCAGGGAAAGGGTGTCTCCCCAAAATAGATTGATCAATCTCCAAGGTCTTACCTACCAAACGTACTTCATCTTTAAATAGTGTATTGAGAGGCTCTACCACCTTGAGTTTCATATAATCAGGTAAGCCTCCTACGTTATGGTGTGATTTTATAGTTACTGAAGGGCCATTTACTGATACTGACTCTATCACATCAGGATAAATAGTACCCTGACCGAGCCATTTTACATCCTGTATTTTATGTGCTTCTTCATCAAAAACATCAATAAACACTTTACCAATGGCCTTTCTTTTAGCTTCAGGATCTGTGAGCCCTTCTAAGGCCGTGTAAAATTTATCTTTGGCATCAACTCCCTTTACGTTTAGCCCCATGTGCTTATAAGAGTCCAATACGTCTTCAAACTCATTCTTTCTAAGCAATCCATTATCTACAAAAATACAATGCAGATTACTACCAATAGCTTGATGTATAAGTACAGCCGCCACTGATGAATCCACTCCACCAGAAAGGCCTAACACTACCTTATCATCACCGAGTTTTTCTTTTAAAGAGGTTACTGTGCTCTCCACAAAGATATCAGGGGTCCAACTTTGCTCGCATCCACAAATATGAACTACAAAGTTTCTTAACACTCTTTTCCCATCAGTACTGTGCGTTACTTCTGGGTGGAATTGTATGCCATAGGTCTGCTCACCTTCCTTCTTAAAAGCTGCTACTTTTACTGAAGGGGTACTGGCAATAATTGAAAAATTTTCTGGCAGTTCTGAAATAGTATCGCCATGAGACATCCACACTTGAGAGTCTATAGAGATTTCTTTCATCAACTCGTTATGTTGATCTACCTTACTGAGCTTAGCTCTTCCGTATTCACGTATTTCAGAAGGTAATACGTTACCTCCTCCTTTTTGAGCCATAAGTTGTGCTCCGTAGCAAACGCCCAATACAGGCACGTTTCCACAATAAGCATCTATGTCTACCTCAGGTGCATTTTCCTGCCTTACTGAACAGGGGCTTCCTGAAAAAATCACCCCTTTTACATCATCTGTAAGTTCTGGGGCATTATTATAAGGATGAATCTCACAATAAACATTTAGTTCTCTTACTCGCCTGGCTATCAACTGAGTATACTGTGAGCCAAAATCTAGGATCAATATTTGTTCTGCCATTCCGCAAAAATAGTATGCTCTGCGTGGAAAAACTATTAATTTATAAAAAGATAAACTTTACTAATATTGTAGAGATAGTTACCCACACCTGTTGTTTGTTATTAAGTATAGTTACTCTAACCATAGTTGGCACAATATTTTAGATTATAAACGCAACTAATTTTAACAGATCTATGAAAAAAAATATTTTACTAAGACTTTTTACTCCGGTAACGCTGGCAGTGGTAATATTAGGAATTACCAGCTGTGACAAGAATGACAATGTTGCATTATTCTCAGTAAGTAATGATGTAGAGTTGGGCCAACAGGTAAGTGCAGAGATAGCCAGTGACCCTTCGTATAATATTATTCCTGAATCTGAAAACCCAGAAGCTTATGCTTACATAAACGCTATGGTAGATGATATTCTTAACAGTGGGCAGTTAGCCTATAGGGATGAATTTGTTTGGGAAGTAACCTTGCTGAAAGATGACAATACGCTTAATGCCTTCGCTACACCCGGTGGATATATTTATGTATACACTGGCCTAATAAAATATTTAGAAACACCTGATGCACTAGAAGGTGTGCTGGGGCATGAAATAGCGCATGCTGATTTAAGACATACTAGTAGAAATATTCAACAAGAATATGGTGTATCCTTACTATTAAACATACTACTTGGACAGAATGCTTCTCAGCTGGAGCAAATTGCAGGACAGGTAGCAGGTACTCTTTCCGGGCTTCAGTTTAGCCGTAACTTTGAGGAAGAAGCTGATGCTAAATCAGTTGAATACTTGGGAGCTACCGAATATGCATGTAATGGAGCTTCTTATTTCTTTGAAAAATTATTAGAAGAAGAACAGGCAGGAAATACACCTGAATTTTTGAGCACTCACCCCAGCCCAGATAGCAGAGTGGAAGATATAAATGCCTTGGCAACAGAAGCAGGTTGTGACACTTCGTTATCAGGCAAGAGTGGCTATGAAGCTTTTCAAAACAGCTTATAAAAGAAAAAAACTATCCGGATGGCACAAGGCCACCGGATAGTTAACTATAGCAAAAGGAGCTTTTATTCCAGTACTTACCTCCCTTTACAAACAACTAACTGAGAAATAATAAAACTCAGGCAGGCAAGAAGAACAGCAACTATTATTTGCCCGCAGGCGTCATAATTACCTCTACGCTATCAGCTTTCTTTAAAATATATTTTGCTAATTTTTGAATAGCTTTTCCATCTATAGAATTAATGGTTTCGGCGTATTCATCACGATCAACATAAGACAAATCACTAAACAATAAATTAGTCAACTGGTCTTTCCAGAAAGAGTTCTTATCCATATCCTCATCATGACCTTTTATCATAGCCTTTTTAATATTGATCAGATCATCTTCAATAGGTTTTGCGCTGGCAAGTTTTTCAATCTCTTCATACACAATCTCCATTAACCTTTCCTCTTTATCAGGATTACAATCGAAACTTAAAACGAGGTTGAAATAAGGATTGGGTAAAGTCTGAGCATAGCCTTGCACACCTACACCATAGCTTCCGCCTTCTTCTTCTCTAATAGTTTCTAAAAACCTCTTACTAAGCAATTGGCCAATAATGTACATGGCCGATGCATTTTTTCGGTTATACTTTATATCTCCGATTAAGCGCAGGTATACACTTGTTTTAGGAGTTTCCATTTCTCTTTCAAAATGTACTATTGTTTTACCATCAGCAGGTCTTTCATTATGATCCACCGCTTTTTCCGTAGGACCTTCTCCATTTACATTACCGATGTATTTCTGAATAAGCTCAAGACCATTTGCAGGAATATTTCCTACAAAAACAAAAGTGAAATCAGAGGCATTTTTTATACGATCCTGATATACCTTTTGAGCCTGATCAAAATCTAATGCATCTAAAAATTGCTGATTAAAAAGAATAGTACGCGGATTATGATTAGTAGTAGCCAGACTAATACTATCTTTCATTACCTTGCCATTGTCTTTTTCCACATTATCTAACTGATTCTGATACTGTGTTTTTAGCAATTCATAAATATCCGGGTCGAATCGTGGAGATTCAAAGTATAAATAAAGCAACTGAAGCATGGTCTCAAAATCTTCCTGATTAGAGCTTCCGCTAAATCCTTCTGAATAGTCTCCGATATATGGAGCCATAGAGGCTACTTTACCTGTTAGCTTTTTCTTCAGCTCTATAGAGGTAAAACCTGCTATGCCTGAAGATCTGGCCAGTAATGTAGCTATGTCAGCTGAGGGCAACTGCTCAGTAGCAATTAATGATTTTCCTCCTTTACTAAACGATGTGAAAACAATTTCATCAGGCGCATATTCTGTAGGCAATAAAACTACTCTTGCTCCATTTTTTAACTCATACCCTTTAGCCTTTTCTATTCCTGGTAAATCAAAAGTATTAGCAATAGCTACAGGCTGTAGGTCTGCTTCTACCATGTCAGTATCATTATCATCTTCCTTATAAGGCTCCAGGTTCATATTTTCTACTGACTCCATCACCTTAATAAATTCATCTTTAGTAGGGAAAGTCTCATTACCTTTTTCAGGACCTGTAACTAAAAGCACTCTGTTTTCCTTGGTAATTACACTTTTTGCAAAGTCATTTAATTCTTTTAATGTAAGATCATTTAGAATACCCACTATAAGATTATAATCATCTTGAGGAGCTAAAAATGGTTTTGCTTTCAAGAAATAATCAGTCAATTGATCAGCCCAAGAGTCATTATCTACTTTGTCTTTATTCTTAAGGTAATTATCATAGCTAGATACAAATTGTTTTTTGCTTCTCTCCAATTCACCACGAGTGACACCATATCTCACCAAACGTTCAATTTCTGTATAGCCTTCTGCAAAAGAAGCCATCAGACTATCCTTTTTAGGAATTGCCTGAATATTAAAAGAAGAAGTAAGTCTGGATATAGGTGATGTGTAAGCGTAAATAGCCAAACTTTTACTGTTAGGGTCAAGTGTTTTTTCTTTATACCTGTTTGATAAAATATTAGTATAAACAGACATAAGCACATTAGATCTGGTAGTGGCTGTATCATACTGTAAAGGCTCCTCTTTTTTGTACCTTAATGTTATTCTGGTGTATTTAGCCTCCTCATCTTTAGCCGTTCCGAATAACAATTCTTCATTTTCAGGGATTTCATAATACTCTCTTTTTGCTGGGTTTTCAGGCATAGGAATAGAAGAAAAGATATCCTTTATTTTCTGTTCTACTGCTTTAGCATCTACATCTCCCACCACTATTACAGCTTGCAAATCAGGCCTATACCATTTGTGGTAATAATCTCTAAGCTTATCATACTCAAAGTGGTTAATGATGTCCATATCACCAATAACATCTCTTTTAGCATACTTAGAGCCTTTGTATAAAACCTGATCAGTTTGATTTTTAAGTCTTACGTCACTGGTACGTCTTGTTCTCCATTCTTCACTTACCACGCCTCTTTCAGCATCTATCTCTTCTGGTTTTAATGATAAATAACCTGACCAATCATGCAATACCCACAGGCAAGAATCCAGCAGCCACTCGTTACTATTAACAGGCACCTTACTAATATTATATATAGTTTGATCTGTGGCTGTATAAGCATTAATTTCCTTACCAAAAGAAACACCATTCTTCTCCAGCATTTTAATAATGCCTTTGCCATCAAAATTTTGGGTTCCATTAAAAGCCATGTGCTCCAGGAAGTGAGCCAGGCCATTTTGGCTATCCTCTTCCAATATGGCTCCTACATTCTGGGCAAAATAAAAACTTGCTCTTCCTTTGGGTTCTTCATTGTGCAGCACATAGTATTCCAGTCCATTATCTAACTTTCCATGTACCACTTCATCATTGAGCGGAATGGGAGTAGTAAACTGTGAATAGGTGCAATGTGCATACATCACGGCCACCAACGCCACTATCCATTTCTTCTTTAATAACATAGTCTATATTTATTTTCTATTTCTTCTTATCAACATTACCGCAGCCGAAACTATGATCAGAAGCGGCAAAAGCCCTACAAAAGCAATCTTATTAATAAACACCTGATCCGCATCTAACAAAAGAGTATCATCAGGGAAAGGAGGTCTCGTGGTATCAATAGGGAACTCATCATTAGTAAGCCAACTAAACAGGTTAGTCATAAATTGGAAATTACCCATCTCTGACCTACGCAGTTCCGAATTGCTTAGCAGGTCAGCGTCTCCTCCTACTATTATCTTTTGCCCTTCCTCCTTTTGCAAGGCTACCAACACCGTAACCGACTTCATAGAAGGCTTATTAGTAATGCTATCAGATAATACGGTAAGTCCTGTCTCTGCAAACCAGGTAGGTTTATTAGGCGTTTTAATGAAAGGCGTTACTGTGTAGCTTGAAACACTATCGACATTTATGCCTACTCCACCTGAAATACTCACCTCTGGTTTGGCGGTAAGCTGCCCTATTTTCATGGCCGCTTCTGTAAGCAATCCTTTTAAAAATTCAGGTTCCGTTTCCTCATTCTTTTGAACCAAAGCAAGGGAGCTCAATCGAATACCTAAAGTATTGACTAACGGATTAACCGCTTCCGTGCTACCCGGCTCAGTAAATACTAATAGATCCTTCCCTTCAGCTAAATATTTCTTCACCTTGCCTATCTCTTTTTGACTTAGCTTTAATTTAGGATCAGCTATAACTAGTATATCGGTATTATCAGGTATGTCTTCATTATCTAAATCTACAGAAGAGACATCGAAGCCCTGATTAATCAGAGAATAGCGAAATGTGATTTCATTAAAACCTGTTTTATAATTTCTATCGCCTCTTTTTTCTATGCTTCTTTCCTGATGGCCTGTAGTAAAGACAATATGAGGAGGTGAGACCACGAGCCTTTTAATAGCCGCTGTAATTTCCTTTTCTTGCGGAAAACGTATCATATCATCATACATCCGAAGCGGAGTTTCCTTTCCGTTATAGGACAAGAAACGCACTAATCGATTTTCCTCTGGCTCCAGATTAATCTGTCTCTTAATCTCTTCAGGAGTAAGCACATCTGCAATATCCATGTTTATGGTTTCCGCTATTTTTTTAGCCAACTCAGCATTACCTAATCTTGGATTTCTATTGTATAAATCTTCATTTTTGGAAGAGTCATAATAGTAGACATACTCCATTTCTAATTGCGGCAAAAATCTTATGTATTTCTCAAAGGCTTCTTTATCATAATTTCTACTATAAGGAGCTCCAAAATGATAGTTAGCATCTAAAAGATTAACATAAGTAGTAAGCTTAACAGGGCCATCGATTTGCTTCACTACCTTCTGACTATTTTGAGTTAATGTTCGATACTTAGTAAAGCTCATATCATGATAAAAAGAAAGGAATGGTAACGAACTGACATAGCCAAGTCCAAGTACTAACACTACTAAAGCTGCATACCTACCAAATTTACCAGCAACTGTTTTGCTTTCTCTTTCAAAACTTAATTTAAGGATACACAGCCCTACGAAAAGAGCGGTTACCAATAGAAAATATAATACATCTTTACTTACTATAAGGCCTTCTTTCATTTCATCGGCACGGCCTGCAATGGAAAGGAAATAAGTAATATCTCTCACAAAATTGATATCCTGCCAAAGAGAACCCACAAAATTCAGCGCAGCAAGCACTACTAATGTACTTATGGCAGCCACTACCTGATATGATGTAAGGCTAGACATAAAAAGGCCTATAGCTGAATACGTACAAATTAAAAGGTATAGCCCTAAAAGGCCCGAAAGAATAAAAGTGACATCCAGATTATCTATATAAAACCATGATGCGATGGCTAGTAATGATAAAACACCTATAAACAAAAGGCAGTAGCCGGCAATAGCCATAAACTTGCCCAATACAATATCTCTTATTTTTATAGGAGAAGAATAAAGCAATTTAATAGAGCCGCTATTTATCTCCCTACTAATTAAGCCCATAGTTAAAAGGGGCACATACAAATACAGGTTATCCTGCATAATGGTAAACACACCACTATAACCGGAAAAAATATAACTCGTTAATCTTCCCAGGCTATCTCCCAGTCTTTGAGCCCTTTCCATGCGCTCCACTTGGTTAAAAAACTGCCAGCTCGCCTGCACCGTAAATATTACTAATACTACCCATGCCACCGGAGAATAAAACATGGTGTTTAGCTCTGTTTTAGCTATTCTCTTTATTGTCTTCATATATTATTCAATGATTTTAGGCAGATTAATTACGGGTTGCCTTTTTAGATAATTGTGCAAAAACCTCATCGAGTGAGCTCTTTTCCAGTTGTATTTCTTTAAGTTCCCAACCTTCTGTTACACTTTTCTTTACCAGCTCCTGAGCTATAGCGGGAGATCCTGAAAATTTAATTCTTGCTTTTTTAGGGGTTATGTAATATACCTCTTCTACTTCTGGTACTGCCTCTAGTACTGCGGGTGCAGGAGCGTTTTCCATTGACATCACTAATGAATTAGGCTCTATATAATTATCAAAAGCTTCCATGGTATCAGAAAAAACCATAATTCCGTTTTCTATCATTATAATTTCATGACAGGTAGCCTGCGCCTCAGAAAGAATGTGTGATGAAAAAATCACGGCCTTATCTTCCGCTACCCGTTTAATCAAATTTCTAACTTCCAGGATCTGATTAGGATCTAAACCATTAGTTGGTTCATCAAGCACTACAAGCCTGGGTTTATGAATAATGGCCTGAGCTATACCTACCCTCTGCTTGTAGCCCCCTGACAGGTTTCTAATAAGGCGATTGCTAAAATGTGAAATACCGCATTGCTCCTTAGCACTTTCCATGGCATCTCGCACTTTATCTTTTTCGATTAGGCGAAGTTCAGCACAGTGCATCAGGTATTCATCTACGGTAAGGTCTAAATGCAATGGCGGGGTTTGTGGCAAAAAGCCAATCAGTTTCTTAGCTCCTACAGGATCTTCCTTAAGGTTAATTCCATTGATATATACATTACCTTCGGTCTGATTTAAAACACCACAGAGGATGTTCATGGTAGTAGATTTACCCGCACCATTAGAACCTAATAGTCCTAAAATTCCATTGTCTTTGATTTCAAAATTGATATCTCTAATGGCCCAGTCTCTGCTATACTTATGTGATAAGTGCTCTACCTTAACAATAGTATCTTTCATAAATGAAAATATTAGCACACGAGCCTGTCTCAAAAGCAATTACCTGATTAATGATGCCACATGAAGGTGCTGGAAATGCGCCTTTATTTAAAATAAGGATGATTTCGAGAGCCTCAATCTGACTTGACAGTTACTTTTGAGACAAGTTCTGTGTGCAGTTTTTTAAATCTTTAAATTAATTGAGGTTAGGGTTCGATTTCACAGCACTTTGAGGAATAGGGAACCATTGATCGGAAGTAGTCCACTCTTTGTCTTCTAAAGCCCCTAATACAGCATCTGCTTCACCCCTTCTTTTAAGGTCAAACCAGCGATGGCCAAATTCTGCAAAAAGCTCACGCTCTCTTTCCAAAGCTATGAATACCAGCAGCTCTTCAACGTTTTCCGTGGTTACATCAGCCACATTAGCTCTACTACGAATAGCATTCACATCATCACGTGCTAGATCAATTTTGCTTTGCTGCGCCCTGGCTTCAGCTCTTATAAGATATACTTCGGCCAATCTGAAAACAGTAGACCTTTCTGACAAAGTGGAACCATATGTAGCCTTATATTTGTAAGGAGCACGATAAAAGTCTTCATCACCTCCTGTTACTTCAATGGTCTATTGCTCCTTTCTAGCATCACCATCCTCAAAAAGACTGTTCCCATTTCTTAATAAATAGTTTCCACTAGTAGTGAATAAGGTGGATCCTTCATAAGCATATGTAACATTAAAATATGCTAACTGCCATAGAGCCTCTCTGCTATCTGCTATAAATGGACTATTATCACTAGACAGACCTTGCACTAACCCATAAAGATCTGTCTGCTCTATAACTGCTGTAGCGTATTGTTCCGCTGTATCCCAATTTTCCAGGTATAAATGTACGCGAGCCAGAAAAGCCTGGGCTGTAGCTCTGTTTACGCGTATTCTATTATTGTCATAATTAGAATAATCCTCTGGAAGATTAGCTAAGGCAAACTCAAGATCACTCACAATCTGACCATAAATAGCTTCTACAGAAGACTTTCCGGCAAATGCTGTCTGATCTATATCTGTAGTAAGAATAAGAGGTATTTCTCCCCCAAAATTAACCAGATAAAAATGTGCGTATGCTCTAAGAAAATAAGCTTCTCCCTGCCACTGTGCTGCTAAACTTGGGGTTAAGGCACTGCTTCCTTCTATTCCCTCAATTACTGCATTGGCATTATAGATAGCATTATATAAATTATTCCAAACGCCACTTATACTACCATCTGTATCTAATATTTGATTGGAAGTGTAAACGTTAGGCACTAAAGAATTGATAATTAGCTCATCTGAAGTTTGACCTGGCAAAGTATGTAAAAGGTTATAGTTGGTATTATTTACCAGACTTTGATAAATACCATTTACCGCTGCTTCTGTAGTGATATCAGAAACATATACTGTATTTGCACTTAACTCACTGTTAGGCAAGTCCACTTCTATCATATCTTCACAGCCAGAAAGCACTACCAGTGCCAAAGCTATCAGAATATATTTTTTTAATGTATATATAGATTTCATGATAGTAAATTTTAGAATGTTAACTGAGTTCCGATGGTAACTGTACGCAATGGAGGCAAGGCCAGCCCTCTGGTTTCAGGATCGAAACCTTTGTACTTAGTGAAAGTTAATAAGTTTTGTCCTTGCACATATACACTTGCATTTTGTAAACCTATTTTTTTCAATAATCCTGCATTGAAATTATAGGAAAGGTTAACATTTTTCAGACGAATAAATGAGGCATCTGTAAGCATGTTATCAGAGTTAATGTAGTTATTAAATGTATTATCATAACTACTAGACACTATATGTCCCTCTGCTAAATAATCATTGTATTCATCTTCTTGATAGTTAACAATACCATAAGGATAACCAGGAGAAGAACTGGTGCTTGAGATCAGCTTAAGCGCATCTTGCTTTACAAACTGGAATAAGAATGAAAGGTTAAATCCTTTATATTTTAAAGTATTTTGTAAACCACCATAGTATTTAGGAGCAGTAGAACCATTATAAACTCTATCACCAGCACCTGAAGCAGCCAGGTAAGTAGAGATCATTTCATCACCATTTACATCTTCAAATTGAGAAATGACATTTTCATCTACTCCAAGGTAATGAAGAAGGTAATAAGCGCTCAAAGGTCTACCCACTTCATAGGTATTGTAATAACTAGAATTCTCTATATCAGGGAATGATTTCAGCTCATTTCTATTTACTGAAATATTGAATGAGGTTTCCCAGGTAAAATCTTTTTTCAAGATATTAGTAGTGTTCAACATCACTTCAAAACCGTGATTAACAACGGTAGCTGGTAAATTAGCCTGGAATGATGTAAAACCAGCCTGAGGACTAAGCACACTATTGATAAGCTGATTATCAGTAACATTTCTATAATAAGCAGGGCTTATAGACACTCTTTCGTTAAAAAAGCCCAAATCCATAGCTACGTCAAACTTTCTTCTAACCTGCCACTGATAGTTAGGATTCGCTATTCTGGTGGTAGTAAGTGCTGTATTTCCATTACCATAAGTAGAAGAGCTATAAGTAGCTGCATATCCATAATCTCCGATAGCATCACTTCCTATCTCTCCATAACTAACTCTTAATTTACCAAAGCTCAAAGCACTAAGCCCCTGCATAAAATCTTCTTCAGTAAAGATCCAGGCTCCAGCTACTGATCCGAAGTTTCCAAATTTGTTGTTAGATCCAAACCTTGAAGATCCATCTCTTCTGAAGTTAACATTCACAATATATCTACCCATGATATTATAGTTAAGGCGGGCAAATACTGAGGCATATTTATATTCTGAAGATCCATTAAAAGCGGTAACATTGGTAGCTGTTCCTGCTACACCAATCATGTTATCAGAACTATATCCAGAAGTGGTAACATAGATTGGCATTTCAGATTTACGCTGCTGCCAAGCTCCTCCTAAAAGAGCTGTTAATTGACCTTTCCACAAGCTCTTAGTGTAAGTAAGCTGAGGCTCTACAGAAAAATTCCTGCTATTATTAATAGAATTAGTGTAAGACCTGTAGTTATTAAGACTTAAGCCAGAAGACTCATAATAAGTATGATTCATACCAGAAGAAGGTAAAAACTGCTCTGACTGTACTTCTGCTCTTCCATAACCCACGTTAGTCTTGAAGATTAGACCTTCAATAATATTATATTCAAAATTAAATAACTAACCGGCTAAAAGCCGGTAGATTTGATTCCGCCTAAAGGCGGCTAAAGTCACTAGCTAATTTTAAAATTATCGTCTTTATCTTCAATATCCTGATTCTCTATATACTGCATTATTATTTCATCTGTCACATTCCCACTTGTTACTGCAAAATAGCCTCGCGCCCAAATGTGCTTACCCCAAAACTGTCGCTGTAAATGCTTAAACTCAAATAGTAACTTATGTGAGGTTTTCCCTTTTATATATTGCATGAGCTTACTTATTGACAGTTTGGGAGGTACGGATACAAACAAATGTATATGGTCCTGTGACACATGACCTTTTACTATTTCTACTTCATTCGATTTACAAATCTCTCGTATCAACTCTCTACTTCGCTCTGCCACTGCTCCTACCAAAACTTGCTTGCGATATTTCGTTACCCAAACTATATGATATTTCAAATCAAACAAGGTGTGAGACCCTTTTCTGTAGTTTTCCATAGGGAAATATCGCAAATACTAAAGTCTTCGCCTAAAGGCGAGGGATTTTCTCCCATTCCCAGAGTGTGACATTAAAATTAGTGATCAGGTTATTGCCTCTATCTTCTACCCTTCTATTAAGCGATGCCAGAGGGTTTATGTCTGAGAAATAAGTAGGTGACCAGTAATACTCACCATTTTCATCATAAATTGGCCTATTTGGAGGTGTATTAAAGGCATAAGTGGCCATGTCATAATAAGGCAGCTTATTCTCATCAGCAGAGAATATTACTGAAGCACCTAGTTTAAGTTTTTGATTTAAAGTAGAGTGATTCACCTTAAAATTGGTCGAAAAACGCTCGTATCCAAAATTTCCTGGCAACACGGTGCTCTCATCATGATAAGTACCACTAATAAAGAAGTTAGTTGAAGAGTTACCACCCGAAATGCTGGCAGAAATATCAGTAGAGTGAGCTGTTCCACCTAAAAGTTCTTCTTGCCAATCAGTATAAGCCTCAGGATCCCAATCCGTAAGAGCAATGCCGGTGCTAAAATTATTTGGTTCTGTACCTCCATTTTGATGAGCTGTTCTCAGCATATCCAAATATGCATCTGTACCTAATAAATCTACTTTATTAGCCACTTGAGAAACTCCGGTTCTGGCCTTGATGTTAAAGGTGGTTTTGCCTTCCTTACCACTTTTAGTAGTGATGAGCACTACTCCATTAGCTCCGCGAGATCCATAAATAGCCGTAGCATCGGCATCTTTTAAGATATCAATACTCTCAATATCATTAGGGTTGATTAAATTTAAAGGGCTGCTATTCATCTGAGCACCACGTATCACTCTATCAGTCTGACTCTGCTGCTTAAGGTCATAAGAGATAAAAGGCACTCCATCTATAATGTATAGGGGCTGATTTTTACCAGGAATAGGATTACCGGCATCAGTAATAGAATTAGTACCTCTAATCTGAATGTTCATTCCACTGCCAGCATACCCTGAGCTTTGAGTAATAAATACACCGGGAGTTCTTCCTTGTAATGCCTGCAGCGCGTTAGTTACAGGCTGACTCTGAATCTCCTCTGCACTAACCTTGGTTATTGATCCTGTGGTATTTCTTTTAGTCGTGGTTCCATATCCTATAACCACTACCTCATCGAGCCTTGCCAAATCTGGCTCCAAATCTATTCTTATCTTAGTTTCTTCACCTACTTTATATTCTACTACCTTATAGCCTATAAATGAAAACTTCAATATCCCTTTGCTCTCCTTGGGTATCCAAAGCATGAATTTACCGTCTGCATTTGAAATGGTGCCTCGAGTAGTACCATCTAGCACCACAGAAACTCCTGGCTGAGCCTCACCATGCTCATCATAAACGTAGCCTTCTACTATTACACCATCCGGATCTGGTTGAGGTTCCTCTTCGGCCTCTTGTTCTAGCGGCTTTTGGGGCTGCAGTTCTTTTTTGAAAATAACTATATTCCTGTCTACCTGTTTATATTCCAAAGAAGTTTTTTCAAAAAGCAGATCTAAAAATTCTTTAAGAGAAATATCTTTCTCAGAAAGGTTAACCTGCTGCTGGCCTTGAAGTAAATCTGGCTGAAAAGCAAATAGAAATCCTGTCTGATTTTCAATGTTTTTGAAAACACCTTTTAAGTTTTCATCATGAAAATCTACATGTACTTGTATGGTCTCCATGTTTTGGCTGTTAGCTGCACTACTGGCCAAAAGCTGCGATCCACAAGCAAATAAGAATAATTGAAATAAACCTATACGCATAATTATATGCCACTTAGAAAGGCCGAAAGTGAAAAGGCATAGCTTTTCCCTTACACTTACAGCTTTTTTTGTAAGTAAATTCATAAATTTGAATGTTTTTAATAGTTACTAGATATTGTTAAAAACTCACGGTCATCTGGGGTCGGAGCCAGGTGACCTTCTTTTTTTAATAAAGGTTGTTTACATAAGCCTTTTATTTATTTACATCCTTTTCCTTTAATAAGCACAGATCCATCTTCCTCATAAGTATATGTAGCCTGCACTACACTGCAAAGCACATTCAGCACATGATCAAGCGTTTGCTCTTCCAGAAATGTACCGGTAATGTGGCAGTTGCCCAGTGCATCATTATTAAGTACTATGGTCTTTTTATACCGTGTTGACAGCTGAGCCACGGCATCTTTTAAGCTCATATCATCCATAATGATGTACATCTGCTTCCAGGCTACCACCTTTTCAGATGCGACTTCCTGTTGCTTAAATTCATTAGTCTCTGTATTGACTTTGATTTGTTGATTAGGAGTAATTACTCCATAAGTTTTTTTCTGATCGCCCACCTGCACTTTACCTCGGGTTACGGTTACTTCTACCGAAGTGCTATTCTGGTATGCTTTAATATTAAAAGCCGTACCTAGCACCTTAGTATTTACGCTACCGGTGTGCACTATAAAAGGTCTGGTTTTATCTGATTTAATATCAAAATATCCCTCGCCCTCTAAATACACTTCCCTAAGTGAGTCTCCAAAATGAGAAGCCATGTAGTGAAGCTTACTATCAGCATTAAGCAAAATGGTACTACCGTCTGGCAGGTTAATATTCTGCTTACCGGAAAACTCTAAAGGGGTTTCTACCTCATTTACCGCTACTTCATTTGAAGATACCGATAGTTCTTCAGTTGAATTTTTCAAAAAAAAAGTCCTGCTATCACCAACAATGATATAGAAGCAGCTATAGCTACTCCATATTTTATATAATTGCGGGTATGCTGCGGACGAAATTCCACTTCTTTGGTTTGCTCATTTTTCTGAAGAATATTCTTCAGTATGATGTCTCCCTTCTCCTGACTGAGTTGCTGATATTGATAAGGTTCTTCATTTATCACTTTATCAATACGATGCTTTATCCAGTCGTCATACTCCCCTTCATTAATCATCTTCATGAGCTCGCGTGTATCCTGACTGTTTATTTCTCCACTCAGGTAGCGTTCAAAAAGTTTTTCAAAGGATGTCATTCAGTTATATTAAATTTTTAACAGTAGTATCTAAGACTATATTCATAGTCCTATTCAAACGTCTTTATTATAAAGACTGCGTATAAAAGTTTAGGCAGTAGTTCTTTTTGAAAAAAAGTGAAAATTTATTCTGAGATAATCAGAAATGACAGTATTAAAGAGCTTCTAAGCGATGAAATGCAGAATAATAATCCACCAAGCAATTAACTTTAAGTGCCTCTGTAACTGCTCTTTAATAGATTTCAGAGCATAAGACATGTGCTTCTTCACCGTTAAAGGAGAAATATTTAATATCTCTGCTATTTCTTCCTGACTTTTACCTTCCTGGCGAGCCATTATGAAAATATTTCTTTGCTGAGGGGGTAATTGTGAAATAGCTTCTTGCAACAATTCATTATTCTCTTGCTCCAGGAGTCCAAAGGCTCCTTTATTTAAGGCGAAGGCTGTAGGATCTTGAATTTTATCTGCTTCTATAAGTTGGCGAGCTTGCTTTTTAAGCACATCAAAAACATGATTTCGGGTAGTAATAAAGAGGTAACTTTCAATATTTTGCACACCAGAAAGCTTGGCTCTGCTTTCCCAAATTTTCATGAATATTTCCTGAACAGCCTCCTCCGCTATTTCGGATGATTTAGTGATGTGCCTGGCTATGCTGAATACTTTTCCCTGATATTGATGAAAGAGACTAGTGAAAGCCTTCTCATCACCCTGCGATATCAAATCGAGCAACTTACCCCCACTATGCATGCTTTGTGACTTATAGACCAAGGAAAAAACCAACGTTGAGCTAGCAATGATATGAATTTTTACACAAAAAGCACAAATACATCAAAGACCAATTTAAGCCAAATGCCCTCTGTAATTCACTTAAATATAATCAGTTACGCTATCTCCATCATTCGTTCATCTTTAATTATACCCCTATAAAACAAAAAAGCAGAGATGCTTTTACACCTCTGCTTAAATTTGAAAATACTATAGTTCTATTTTTTCAAACCAGGACTTCTGTCTAAAAATTCTTCATACAATTTGGTTTGCCTGCTTTCCATAGGAATATTCCATCCGTTTATGAAAACATATTTCACCTGAGTTTTAGGCTCAAAAGGATCACCATCAGTGATAAACAATGTGGCACTTTTACCCTTTTCTAAAGATCCCAACTGATCATCTACTCCAAACAGCTTAGCAGGAATAATAGTAATGGCTTTCAGTGCTTCCTCTTTTCCTAAACCATAAGTAGCCGCAAAGCCTGCGTTATAAGGTAAGTTTCTTACATTTTCAGCATCATTAGTTCTTATGGCTACCGTTACTCCGGCTTTGTGCATAATGCCTGCATTAGAGTAAGAGCGGTCATATTTATCATAACCTCTGTTAGGAATATCTAATACCGGACCTGTTACCACAGGAATTTCCGCTTCAGCCAGCTCTTCAGCCAGTCTCCATCCTTCTGAAACTCCAGTAAATACAACTTTTAGGTCCTTATCTTTCACCCATTCAATGGCCGCCTTAATATCATTAGCTGCATTCACTTCTATAAGCAACGTTTTTTCTCCACGTACCACAGGAGCCAACGTTTCCATTTCAGGGTAATAATCTAATTTAGAGGCCGCTTTTCCTGCCACTATAGCAGAATCAATTTTACTGTAAGCCTCTGCTTTTCCCCACACATCATTCAGTTTTTCGAGGGCCTTTTCTGCGTCTTTCTTTATCTCTTCCTCTGATCTTCTATCCCATCTGCCTCTCTTGCCGGTTATAGGAAAGTTAAGCACCACGCCTTCAAAACCTGCATACATCTGATCTGGGGTATAACCGTGCAGATTAATAAGCGCTGCTGTTCCTGAAAATAACCCGCCGGTAGGCACCGCTAAAGAGGTGGTAACACCGCTTACTCTGGTAACGGGTATTAGTACAGAATTAGGATTAACTGCCGTAAGCGCCTGCATCTGAGGTATTACATCACCCACTTCATTATAATCTCGTGTACGAGGATCTGAGCCCACTTCTACTAAACCCAGTCTGGCACCAGATTCAATCATACCAGGAAACACAAAAAGGCCTTTACAATCTATGGTTTTAGCTCCAGCAGGTACTGACACCTTGCCCAGATCCGCAATTTTACCGTCTGCAATAATTAAAGTCCCATTTTTTATAGTGTCACTGGTAACTGTGACTATGGTAGCATTAGTAAGTGCAAAAGTGCCTTTGGTGGCCTTGGCATTCTGTCCGTAAGAAAGCAGCACACAAAATACTCCTGTTAATGTTAGTATTATATTTTTCATTTGCTTCATTCTTCAATTATTTATCAGTGAGTAAATAGTTGGCATCATTAATATCCATACACCTGTCCTCATCTTCTCTCTCATGCAGTGTTACATCAATAGTTTCTTCAGGATCAGGGTACAGTCTCATATCTGCAGGGTCATTTTCCCTGTCGAACTCAACTACGCCATCTACTATAGTGTAAAGAGGAACTGTATAAATAGACAATGGGTGTGCACTGAAAATGGCTACATCGCCATCTTTACCTTCTTCTAATGAGCCTACTCTATCTTCAATACCCAATTGCTTAGCAGGGTTAATGGTAATTAACTTCAATGCTTCCTCATCAGAAAGGCCTCCATATTTTTGTGTTTTGGCTGCTTCATGGTATAAGTGCCTGATGAGCTCTCCTGAATCTGAATTGATAGAAGTAACTACTCCATTTTTAGTAAGAATAGCCGCGTTATAAGCCGTAGAATAATATACTTCAAATTTATAATCCCACCAGTCAGCAAATACTGAAGCCATAGCCCCAAACTCAGCAAGCTCAGGCGCTACTTTAAAACCTTCATTTACATGTTGAAAAACCAGTTTTTTAATACCAAAGTCCTTAAAAACCTGCATGAGCATGTAAATCTCATCTGCTCGGTATGAATGGCAGTGTACCACTATATTTCCTCTCAATATATCAGCCAGTGTTTCTAACCTTAAGTTATACTCAGGAGCAGAGCCTTTAAAGTCTTTCTTACCTTTGGCTGAGTTATAAGTATCCCATTTCTCCATGTATTGCTTGGCTTCCGAAAAAGAGCTTCTGAATACAGCTTCCACTCCCATTCGGGTTTTGGGTACTATACCACTACGCTCACCATGCACCCTGGTAGGGTTTTCTCCTAAAGCAAACTTAATAGTCCTGGGCGCGCCTTCCATTCTCAGGCCATCCATATCTAAGGTGCCATAGCGGTGCTTTATGGTTTCGCTTTGTCCACCAATGGCATTGGCTGAGCCATGTAAAGCATGTGAAATGGTTACTCCACCGGCCAGCGCTCTATAGATGGAAACATCCAAAGGATCAAGCGCATCACCTGTCCATACTTCGGCAGTTACGGGGCTGGTAGCCTCGTTAATAGAGCTTAGTGCAATATGAGAGTGAGCATCTATGATACCAGGCATAACATATTTACCAGTAGCATCAATTTCTCTGGCTCCGGAAGGTGCTTTAAGTCCTTTGCCTATTTTTGAAATCTTTCCATCTCTTATTAAGACATCAGTATTTTCTAGCGTGCCTTTGGTTATGGTAAGCACCGTACCATTTTTTATGAGCACATCTCCTTTTTCCTGCGCCTTACTAATAGAGCAAACACAGGCGAAAAGAAAGATTAATGACAGCTTATATATTGTATTTGTTAATCTCATCATTCTATGTTTTAGTTGTCTTCAGGCATTTTATCTCCTTCTATAGGGAAGCTACCATATTCTCCGGCAGTCATGGTGCCTTCAAAAGTTTCTCCCTCTATATTCATGGTAATGGTAATTTTCAAAGTCTCTCCATTAGAAACTATTGAAAACGAAAACACAACGCTATTACCATCTACGGTAATGTCAGTAAAATCTGTAGACTCATTGGTAGAGCTATTAGAAATAGAGCCACTGTAATCTCCCGGCTCTCCATTAAAAGTGATCACGCCACTTATTACGCCTTGAGGAGTTTCTGACGAGTAAGACCACTTTCCTTTTATGTCAGCTCCCTTACCCCCTTTACCTTTTTTACCGGGCTTATCTTTAAACTTATACATTTGGCCATCTACGAAAGTATATTTCACATTAGACTCCTTATCAAAGTAAGGCTTATCAGTAATGAAAAAGTTAGCCATTTTACCTTCATCCACCGTACCCATAATAGATGATACACCTAATATTTTAGCTGGAGAAGTGGTAAGAGCTGCCAGAGCCTGATCTTCAGTAAGGCCATTTTCTATTAGTTTGATCAGAATGCCTTTTATATCATTGCTTTTTACGCCAAGGGTAGAAAATCCGAATTCAATCCCTTTACTTTTGAACAAAGCGGGCTGAGTATAATAATTCAGAATCATTTGTTTCTTTCTGGCTTCCAGTTGCTCACGCTCAATGTCTACCTCTGTTTTTTCCTTTTCTTCTACGGCAGTAGAATCTGTTTTGGTAGAGTCTGCTTTCTCCTCTTCCAGCTCAGGCAGGTCTAATGAAAGTAACACTTCTGCACCGCTGGCTTTAATTTTATCAGTAAGATCCCAGCCTTGCTTTACTTCACTAAGAATAAGGTTAAAACCTAAATCCTTTTTGAGCACGAGTACTCTTTCTATATCTAAAATATCTTCCGCTTTAAAGGCTACACGTTGCTGCTTTTCCAATACAGGATAAAAAGCCTCCAGCACTCTACTGGTATTAGGTCTGCTCATGCCTGCAGCATCTTTTGTATAGCGTGCTTCATAAGCCTTAGCCTGCTCCGCCTGCCTGTATAATTCTCTGTATTTGGCCATTACCGCCATCACTGTGCTAGGGTATACGCCAGGGGCTCCATCTAGCTGAGAGAAAAACACGGTATTATCTCTATATAGCATATCATCAGCGCTCTCTCCACTGAGTAGAATAAGTGCGCCTTTTCCAGGAAGCATTCTGCCATAAGGCACTACGTTAGCTGCCGTAAAGCCCAACTCTCGCATATCTGCCACAGACTTATCAGAAGCATCTAACAGGTCAGACACTTTCTTTTCTGGCTCTATTCCTGCAATATCATTCGGAGGGTTCCCCGGATCTTTCACATCACTGCGGCCACGTCCTCGTGATTCTTCTTTTGGCTTGGCCTGCCCCGTATGAGAAAGGCCTTCTATAAAACCGGCATATACATACATGCTGTCGGCTTCCACCACCTGAGCTTCAGCTGGTATCTGCACACTTTTGCCCACAGCAGTTATCACTCCATCTTTAATGACCAGAGATCCCATTTCTATTTTTCGGCCGGGTCCCTGAATAATGTTTACGTTTTTGATTACATAAGTGCTGGTGACCGCAGGTAGATCCTGCCCATGCACGGCGGTAGTCAAAACAGTAAAAAATAGCAGAAGCACAAGCATATGCCTCCGCGAAAATGTACTATTCACTTCCTTCATTTATTAAACGGTTTTTGGTTAAGATACCTAATGTATTAATAGAACCTGATCAATGCAAAACATATACTATATGAACGGTAGGATAGCTTTAAGAAACAGGTCATACATATTACGATTCAATACATTTTCAATACGATTGACTACTATTCATTATTAATAGGCCTTTTTATTAATGATTATTGTGCTGTAGTAAAAACTCAATAATTATGAACAAAGGTCAAAAACTCTTAAGGATAGGCCAACGGGTCAAAATAGCGCCTATCCTTTTTCTTTTGTGCTGCTCCTTTCACCTGGGGCTGGCGCAAATCACGGTCATATCCAGCAATTCACATATTGATATTTCTGATGATGGTGACGGTGTAAGTAAAATCAAACACTCCAATGGCAGGAACAGCTTCAACATTGAATACAAAGGCACCATAACCATTACTGATGATGATGCCGATGTGAAAAGCATAACTCCCGGCGGATATTTGGAGATCAGCAAAACCACTTTTGGTAGTAAGCGAACCATTCAGATTGAAAGCACTTCTAATGGTTTAAAAAAGGAATATTATGAAGGAAGAAAAGAGATGCCTTTTATTCCTGATGGTAAAAATTGGCTGGCAGAAATACTGCCTGAGGTTATTCGCTCCACTGGTATAGGTGCAGAAAGCAGGGTTAAAAGATTTTATAAAAAAGGAGGGGTAGATGCCGTGCTCTCTGAAGTAGATAAGATGGAAAGTAACTACGTAAAATCTATCTACGCACGCATACTATTGGAAAAAGATAACTTAAAAGATGATGAGCTAATAAAAATTGCTGAATCACTCTCTGCTGATATCAGTTCAGATTATTACCTCTCTGAAGTGTTGAGAAAAAACTCTCATGTGTATCTGATCAAGCCCACTACTGAAGAGGCTTACTTTAATGCCGTAAAACATATAGGTAGTGATTATTACTCTACAGTAGTGCTAAAAGAGGCTTTGAAGGATAATCAAAAATCATCGACCACGGTATTAAAAATCATGGATGCCAGCAAAAACATAGGCTCTGATTATTATCAAATGACTGTGCTCGATGAACTGCTAGATGATAACCTGGATGAAGAATCGATAACCGCCATAGTTAACTCTTCTAAAAATATTAACTCCGATTATTATCAAACACAGCTGCTCAGTAAGGCACTTCAAAAGTCTAACATCTCCGATGAATCTCGCAATATAGTAATTGATGCCATGGCCAATGTGAGTTCAGATTATTATATGGCCTCTTTATTCATAAAACTAATGGATGAACCCCAAAGCGAAGCCACTAACATGAAAATAGTCTCTTTGATAGATAACAAAATGTCCTCTTCTTATTATGCATCAAATGTGCTTAGCAAGATGCTCAAATCTCAGGATCTGTCTACCAAAACTATGGAAGCAATAGCTAAAGCCACCAGTGATTTGGGATCATCTAACTACGCCTCCAGCGTTATTAAAACGGCATCGAAGCAAAATTTAAACAAAAAGTCATTATTACTACTCATAAAAACAGCTGGCGATATTAACTCTAGTTACTATTCATCAGAAGCGCTTTCTTCACTGGCTCCTGCAGTAAAGAAATTAAATGACAATGAAGCTTTTGATGCCTACAGAGCTGCGGCTAAATCTATTGATTCTGATACTTATTATGGAAAAGCCATGAGAGCGATTGATTAACGCAGCATCGGAAAACACAACTCAAAATAAATAACAACATAGCTATCCGGGTTTCAATTTAATCTTGCTTTTGATTAGATTGGCCCTGTGATAGCCAGCAAAACTCATATTATAACTCCAGCGTTTATGCGCAAATTCTGGCTCCGTATAATTGTAAGTATCTGTATAGGTATACTGTACTTCCTATATCTTTTTTATAGTGAAGAGGCTTATTTACCTTCAATTTTACAGAACTTCCCCCACGTAATTATCAGCATTCTTATTTCGCTAAGTATTGGCTTCAGCCTCTATTTTTCTGACATAAAGCTTAATAAACTAATCTCCTGGAAAGAGAACCTGCCGGCACGTTTTATAGTGGGGCTACTAGTGAATATTCTCATTACTCTAAGCTTAATAGCTGTAATTGGCGGGCTCTACATTGGTTTTATTAAAGAAAGCTTTTCCGTAGAGTGGCTTTGGTCTCAGCATCAGGAGCCTGTTATCAAGCTACTAATCATTACTGTGATAGCAGTACTTCTGTATTCTCTGATTTACTTTGCACTGTACTCTTACAACCAATATGCGGTAGCTCAGCTCACCAATATGCAAGAGCAAAGAAAGCATCTAAAACTACAGTTAGAAGCACTTAAAAGTCAGCTCAGCCCCCACTATCTGTTTAATAGCCTGAACACCATATCATCATTGATTTTTAAAGATGCCTCTTTAGCCGAAGACTTTATCAGGCGATTAGCACTCACCTATCAGTATATTTTAGACAATAATAAACGGCAATTTGTAACGCTTAATGAAGAAGTGGAGTTTGTGAAATCTTACAATTACCTGCTCAAAGTTCGATTTGAAAACCATCTGCATCTGGAAATTAACTTACCGAAAAATATAATGGGCAGCGCCATACCTCCACTGACTTTACAAATGCTGGTAGAAAATGCGGTGAAGCACAATATCATTAATAAAAACAATCCGCTCTACATATATATTTCCGCCATTGATAATACTAATATTAGCATTTGCAATACCAAAACAGTAGCCCCCAGCCATGTCAACTCCTTTAAAGTAGGGCTAAAAAATATAAGACAGCGATATAGTCTGTTTACTCCTGCCTCCATAAAAGTGACTGACGGATCTAAATTCACCGTAATGCTTCCTGTACTAAAAGATATTGAGCTATGAAAAAGCTATTCATTCATAATGCGCTCTTCAGGATACTCATTCCTCCTTTTTATGGAATAGTAGTGTATTTCATGATCCTGCTAATTAATAATAACGTAAGTCAGATCTCTGAAATATTTACTGGTCAGGAAGTATATGTGTGTATTGGCCTCACTTACATTTTATCAGAAACACTACGAATTATAGTGCTGCTTCTTAACCGGTTTTATTCACCTGAGATTAACAGCCAAAGAATCTGGACACAGACCTTGCTAGGAATAGCTGCCAGCATACTTGTTATATCTATTTGTATTTCGGCTTATTTTGAATATATCATCAAATTCAGCATCGCGGAAACACAACTCATTATATTTAATTGCATTTATGCTGCCACCAGCCTAATTTATAATCTACTATTCTTTAGTAATGATTTTCTGCATCGTCAAAATCAGGACAAAATAAGAGAAGAACAATTGCTTACAGAAACTATAGAGGCCGAACTGGCAAAATTTCAAAATGAAGTCAACCCGGACTTACTTTATGATTCGCTAGAAACCCTTATAACTTTAGTGCATAAAAATGCTGATGAAGCAGAAGATTATATAGACAGGCTGTCACTGGTATATCGCTACATTTTGGGCCACAGAAAAAAAGAACTCTCCACCCTTAATGATGAACTGAGAGCGGCTAACAACATTGTTCATTTGCTCAATTTCAAGTACAACAGCTGCATTACTTTCAAAAGCAATATATCTACCTCTTCTGCCTCCATGCCCATGGTGCCTGGCGTACTTCCGGGTCTGGTGGAAACAATCATTCGAAATAATATTATCAACACTTTCAAACCCATGCTCATAGAGCTTGAAATAGAACCTGCTGACGGCTATTTTATTTTACAGCACAAGCTCAATGAAAAACTGATCCTCACCGCTAACCGCAAAAGCATTTTCTCACAGGTACAGAATGCCTACGGCTTTTATAGTGAAAAACCAGTAGTGCAGGTGAAAGCTTATGATATGAATTACATAAAAATACCTATACTTGAAATATTAGATGAGAAAAAACAATCTGTATATGAAAGTATTGATTATTGAAGATGAAGTACCGGCGGCTGAAAAGCTTGAGAGATACCTTTTAAGGTATGATTCTGAGATTGAGATAATAGATAAACTTACTTCTGTACAGGAATCAATACAATGGCTACAAAACCATCAAAGTAAAATTGACCTGATTTTTATGGATATTCAGCTTACTGATGGTAAAAGCTTTGAAATATTTGAATCCATAAAGGTAGATAAGCCCATTATCTTCATCACGGCTTTTGATGAGTATGCCATAGAGGCTTTTCAGGTAAACAGCATCGCTTATTTACTGAAACCGATTATTTTCTCTGACTTGGAGGCTGCGCTCAATAAGCTGGAAAACTTAAGAAATAACCTCTCTCAAAATAGTTTCGATATTAATAAGGCCTTACAAAATATTCATAAAGACCAGTATAAAACTCGCTTTATGGTAAAACTAGGCGAGCATATAAAATCTATCACTACCGATAGTATTGAGCTATTTTACGCAGAGGGGCGCACGGTTTACCTCATCACCGATCAGGAAAGGAAATTTATTATTGATTATAAACTGGAAGAGCTGGAAGAAATGCTTGATCCACAAATTTTTTATCGGGCTAACCGCTCTTTTATCATTAACATCAATGCTATTGAAGATGTAGTAGTTTACTCTAACAGCAGGCTGTTGGTTTCTCCACGGATCACTTTTGATAAAGAAATAGTAGTGAGCCGTGATAAGGTTAGTAGTTTCAAAAACTGGTTTAATGGCTTATAAAAAAAGCCTGTCAGGATTTTCCCAACAGGCTTTAACTATGTTTGTTTCATCTCTCTTATTTCACTTCTATCACAAAGCCATAGTTATATGATTTGGGAGCCAAAGTGTATTTGTCCCAAGTACGTGCGCCCCAACTATCGTCTCCTCCCACTCCGGTTTGGCCATAATCTATGTTAAGCTCTACCAGATCTTTAGGCTCTATATTAGTATAATGTCTTTGTTTTTTGTGCATGCCAGGATCATAGTCTGAAGTAAGGTTATGACGTGCACTAAATCCGAACTCAGGCTTACCTACAAAAGTAAGGCCTTTGTCACTATCATTAGTTAATGTTAACCATCTGGTATCAGTTCTATAACCATTTTCCTGTGGTCTGATGTAATCAAACTTAAGGTCCGCTACCGGCATGCTGTATTTACCTACCATGGCAGAAGATTTTCTATCCCAGTAGTTTTCATGAGATCCTCTTCCGTACCACTCTGCCTGATCATATTGCTGAGGCAATATCATGGTAACCCCAAAGCGAGGAAGTTCAGGCATATCAGTATCTTTATAATCAAAAGCTACATTTACTTCTACTCTACCATCTCCGAAAACATGGTAAATAATAGTACCAGTAGATTTCAATCCTTCAAAAGAAAAATGCTGCTCTACTTTAGCTGATGTTTTAGTCTTTTCTACTACTTCTACAGAAGTAACCTTTTGATTGTAAGTAGCATCTTTCCATACTTTACATCTTTTAGGCATACCATTACCAAAATCATTATCAGTAGGTGCTCTCCAGAAGTTAAATGATAAAGGCTCTTTTAAATATTCACCTTCAGCTGATTTAAAAGTAATTAACTCTCCACTGGCTTTATCAAAAATCAGCTCCAGCTTATCACTGGTTAAAGTAATGTTAGTTTTGCTGCTCTTAGTTTTCAACTTCACTTCAGAGGCCTCCTCTATTTCAGCCTCAGTATTTTGTAATAAAATCTGATCTGCTGCCAGCAAATGTCCTTTTTTAACTAATTCAGAGCTGTTTTTTTGACGAACATAAAAGTTAATAAAATACTCACTTCCTTGTTTCAAATCTCCGGTAGGGATATCTAAAGAAATGGCTTTACGCTCCTGAGGTGCCAAGCTAAAGTTTTTCAGCACTTCTTTCTTTTCTACATCTCCATCTTTCAAAAGCTCCCAGCTTACTTCCAGCTCATCCAGATTAGTGAAAAAGTTTTCGTTGTACACTTCCAGCTTTCCATCTTCAGTGCTGCTAAAATGTACATTCTGATACACATGCTTCACCTCTTCCAGTGCAGGGTGCGGGCTACGATCAGGATTAACCAATCCGTTTAAGCAGAAGTTACCATCATTATGAGCGCTTTCAGGCTCAAAATCACCTCCATAAGCCCAAAATTCTTTTCCATCTTCTCCTTTTTTAAGCAGACCTTGATCTACCCAGTCCCAAATGAAACCACCTTGAACTTGCCTTTGCTCTCGCACTAATTTCCATAAATCGACAAGGTTTCCATTACTATTTCCCATAGCATGGGAGTATTCGCACCAGATAAATGGTCTATCTGGGTAATTTCCCTAAATAGTGACCTTCAATATCCCAGGTACGTGCATACATCCAAGGAATAATATCCGTATGCGGCTGCCGAAAATCTCTACCTCTTTCTGCTCTTTCATAGTGCACCACTCTGGAGCTATCTCTCTTTTTGATCCACTCATATCCTTGTAAAAAGGCAGGGCCATCCCCGGCTTCGTTACCCATAGACCAGATGATTATAGAAGGATGGTTTTTATCTCTCTCCACCATTCTTCTCATTCTGTTTAAGTGGGGTTCTAAAAATTCTTGCTTATTAGCAGGCGTTTTATCTTCATTATAACCATAGCCATGAGTTTCTATATTAGCTTCATCTATAACATAAATACCATATTGATCACACAGCTCATACCACATAGGGTCATTAGGATAGTGTGAAGTACGCACCGCATTAATATTATTTTGCTTGAAAAGCTCAATATCCTGAAGCATATCTTCCTTAGACACCACGTGTCCATATTTCTCGTCATGCTCATGGCGGTTTACACCTTTAAATAAAATCGGCTGGCCATTTACTAATAGCTGACCATCTTTTATTTGAATATCTCTGAAACCAATAGGTGTACTTACTGATTGTAAAGTAGCTCCTTTACTATCTTTCAGGTTAATAACCAGGTGATAAAGGTTAGGCTTCTCTGCAGACCATGTTAAAACATCTTTTGCAGCAAGTTCTAAAGCTACATCTGCCTTTTTATCAACAGTCACTTTTTTGCTAGCACGGCCAATTTCCTTTTTATCAGCATCATATAGTGCTATTTGTACCTCCTGATTTTTTACTTTCTTAGAAAGCTCATTTTTCAATTCTACATCTACTGTAAGCTTACCATCTTTGTAATTATTTTCCAATGCAGGATGAGCAAAGAAATCTCTAATTCTGGTTTTTGGGGTAGATAATAGATATACATCTCTTTCTATACCACTTAACCTCCAGAAATCCTGATCTTCCAGGTAGCTACCGTCACTCCATCGGTATACTTCTACAGCTAGTGTGTTTTCTCCTTTTTTAAGGAATGAAGTAATATCAAATTCAGCGGGTGTTTTACTGCCTTGGCTGTAGCCTACCTTTTCTCCATTTACCCAGCAATAGAATGCTGAGTTAACTCCTGCGAAATGAAGGAAAACTTCGCTTCCATCCCAAGAAGCAGGCACTGAAAAAGTGGTTTTGTATGATCCTACCGGATTAAAATCGGCAGGTACATAGGGAGCATTTTTTGGCCATGGATACTCTACGTTAGTGTATTGTGGATATCCATAATCATACATTTGCCAATCTCCTGGTACAGGAAGCTCATCCCAACCAGCTACATCATAGTCTTCTTTATAAAAATCAACTGGTCTTTCGGCCGGGTTCTTAGCCCAATGAAATTTCCAATCGCCGTTAAGTAGCTGGTAATTAGCAGATTTCCCTTCTGAAAGCGCCTTTTCTTCTGACTTAAAAGGGATAAATGTAGCATGTGGACTCACGGTTCCTACTGTGATAACCGATAAATCCTGCCACTCTTTATCCTGAGCAAAAGAATTGACTACCAACCCGAAACTACAAGACAAGACTAGTAAAAAAGTAAAACAGGTTTTTAACATCTTGAAAATTTTTAAATTTCTTTGAAATAGCAATAACTCATAACAGTTTATCAAAAATGGTTGATTTATCGCTAGAAAACAATAAACGTACAAATTACATTTTTAAAATATGCTTCACCTGAAGCAGTAACTGCACTTGTAAAAGCTTATCTCTGAATTCATTAAAATTGATCTTATTAAAGATAAAATAAATATCTTCATGGCAGGTATAAACTGTAACATATTGCTCTCCATTCGGAAATTTAACAGCACTGCTGTTAAAATCCAGCATTTCAATGTAGTCCATGAAATTTAGAAAATCCTTGTTATTAAAGCTGACAAAAAAATTATTGTAAAGCAGCGCTACCTTTCCACATCCCCGGCATTTGGTAATGTACATATTACTCTCGTTTAAAAGAATATCATTCTTACAATACATATCTCCTTATTTTTCTGGTTGATTTTTATTCATTTTAGATCTTGCCAGCTCTCGCAAATACGGACATGCTGTTTGCTCAATAATTTTATTGATGGTTAAAACAGATGGTAATTCTCTGCTCAGCTCTTCCATTAGGCATTGCACCAGATTGTCGTATTTTTCAGCTTTCATGATCGTAATCCTTTTGCTATTTAGAATAATTCTAAATAATGTAAAGATGAGATAGTCTGCCTTCATAAACAATCGCTAATAGTAGGTATTCTGTCTGCTGAATAGTAGCTAGAAGTGAGCAAGCCCGAGAGGCTATTCTTCGAGGAATAAGGTTGAGTTTGATTTACTTAATGTTGCAAAAACTGAGGTCAAGTAGAGGTACTCGAAACTTTACCGGGCGATAGAAGCATGAATCAGTTCTTCGGGAGATTCTCAGCAGTTTTCTTTAGAAAACACAAAGTCACCCTCCGATATGCTAAGAGTGACTTTGGTTATGTTTTCACCTTTCAATAAGTTAAACCCCAGGTTCTAATGGGGCTTCTATTAACTTTTCTGGAGTAATAGGCAGGTTTCTCATTCTTTTGCCTGTAGCATTAAAAATGGCATTGGCAATAGAAGCAGCAACGCTGGTAATTCCCAGTTCTCCTATACCTTTTACCCCTATTTCATTAGCTATTTTATCTTCTTCAGGTAAGAAAATCACATCAATATTGGCCAGATCCAGATTAACAGGCACATGATAATCGGCCAGGCTTCTGGTAATAAAGTTACCGTAATTAGGCTCTACCTGTGTCTGCTCAGCTATGACCATACCGGCTCCCATAGTAAGACCACCAATAATTTGGCTATAAGCTGTTTTAGGGTTCAGTATTTTACCGGCAGAACCGACATTCACCATTCTTTTAATCCGATACATGCCCGTATCTTTATCTACCCACACTTCGGCAAAATTAGCTCCAAAAGAGAATACTGAGTGATTCTTATATTCCTCGGAAGGCTCAGCGGTACCTACCACTTTATAAGAACTTACCTTCGCTCCTTTCATCAGGTTCGCAAGGGTAGTCTCCTCGTCTTCCGACACACCTGCCTTTTGCTTCAGCTTAGCAAAAAGGTTCTTACAAGCTACTCTCACACCATTAGCATAAGAAGCTGCGCCCCAGGAACCACCGGAACCCGGCGTTACAGGAAAGTCAGAATCTCCAAGCTCGACGTTAACATTCTTCACAGGTATACCCAAATACTCTGATGCTGTTTGTGCTACAATGGTATAGCTACCTGTACCTATGTCTGTTCCATCCATTTGGATAGTAGCGTATGCTTCTCCATTTCTAAAATCAGCTATTACACGTGCACTGGTTTTTCTATACGGTGCCCTACGAGAGGCAGCACTTACTCCATAGCCTACCAGCCAATTTCCATTTTGCTTGGCTCGAGGCTGCATTTTTCTTTCGCTCCAGCCAAATTTATCCGCTCCTATACGAAGGCATTCCACTAACAGACGTGAAGAAAAGGGTTTATCTGCCCCCAGATCTTTTTGTGTATCATTCTTAATTCTAAACTCTATAGGATCCATCTTCAGCTTCCAGGCCATTTCGTCCATGGCACTTTCTAGCGCAAAACTACCTGTAGCTTCTCCTGGTGCTCGCATAGAATTAGGCACCTGCAGGTTAAGCGGGATCAACCTGTGAGTCACTGCATTGTTGGGCGTTTTATAGAGCATTTTTGATACATTCCCACATGCTTCATAATACACCTGATCCGTGGCACAGTGTGAAGTAGTATGATGAGCTAAAGCCTGCAGTTCTCCATTTTTATTGGCTCCCAATCGCATTTTTTGTTCATCGAACTGCCGCATGCCTGTATTGGTAAACATCTGCTGACGAGTAACAGTAATCTGTACCGGTCGGCCTATCATTTTAGAAGCCATTGTACCTAAAATCAGGTGTTTATGTACATTTAGCTTGGAACCAAAACCCCCTCCCAGATAGGAAGCTATTATCTGCACATTATCTTTCGATATCATAAAAGTATCAGATATAGCTGTTTTAGCCTGATCCAGAATCTGCTGGCTGGCGTAAGTTTTGACCTTACCATTCTCCCAGGAAACTATGGCCGCATGCAGCTCCATAGGGTGCTGATGCTCTATAGGCGTAGTATAAGTTTCTTCTAAAGTGACATCTGATGATTGCATTCCTGCATCTACATCTCCCCTGGAGAAATCTGCCTGATCATCGGGTTTAAAAGCTTTATTTCTGTTTTTGTCCAGATGGATATCTGGTTTATCTTCTTCGTAAGTAACTTTCACTAATCGACACGCATACTGAGCCTGTTCAAAAGTTTCTGCTACCACACAGGCCACAAATTGACCATAATAATGTATTTCAGGACTTTGCAATGCCGGAGCCACTGAGGTGAGGGTAAAGGCTGGCATTTCTTTGTCTGCTTGCTGCAGTTTCTCAGCATTTTTATGAGTAATCACTTTAATCACTCCTTTTTGCCTTTCGGCTTCAGTAACATCTATAGAAGTTATTCTTCCTTTGGCAATAGTACTGGTAACTCCCTGTGCATACACCACATTTTCTACCGGAAACTCGGAAGCATATTTGGCCATTCCTGTTACCTTTAAACGACCATCTATACGATCTATAGCCTGCCCTATGGATGAGGTTTCTAATGTTTTCATAATTCTGTTATTTAAAAGATTTTGGAACTGACTTATACTTCTCTTTGGTAGGCCTGAGTCAAAGCTCTCACAATAGCTTTTTCGCCCATAGGCACTTTATAACCATTTTCTGATAGTGGCTTAGCCTCTTCCAGAGCTATAGCTGCTGCTCGTTCAAAATTCTCTGTGGAAGGTTGCTTTCCCTTCAAAAATTTCTCCGCTTTAGTAAGTTTCCAGGGCTTATGTGCTACCCCGCCCATAGCCAATCCGGCAGAGGCGATGGTGCCATTTTTTATCTGCACCCCAGCGGCTACTGATATCAAGGCAAAAGCATAACTAGATCGTTCTCTTATCTTCAAATAATAGTAATGATCAGCATAAATAGGTTTGGGTAAATGTATGGCTGTAATCAATTCTGCTTTTCCCAGGTTGGTGTCTTTTTCAGGCTGATCTCCAGGCAAGCGATGAAAATCTTCAAAAGGAATCATTTTAGTTTTTCCATTGGTCTGCATCACCTCTACTTCTGCATTGAGTGCTGCCAAAGCCACACACATATCAGAAGGATGCACCGCCACACAGCTATCACTATATCCAAAAATAGCATGATTAGCATTCATCCCTTTTTTAGCTCCACAGCCAGAGCCCGGCTCCCGCTTATTGCAAGGCATAGAGGTTTCATAAAAATACGGACAACGCGTTCTTTGTAATAAGTTACCTCCATTGGTAGCCATATTCCTGATTTGAGCTGTAGCTGCTGACAGCATAGCCATTGATAATAAAGGATATTTCTGACGGACTTCTGGATGATTAGCGGTGTCCGAATTACTCACCATAGCCCCTAAAGTGAGGCCTCCTTTTTTGTTTTCCTGTATAGAATTATACTCAAGGTCGGCTACTTCTATTAAATGATCAGGTCGCTCTACATCCTCTTTCATAAGGTCTACCAGGTTAGTCCCTCCTCCCAGATATTTTCCTTTTTCATTAGCCTCAGCCGCTTGCAATGCTTGCTCACCTGTAGTCGCACTTATATATTTAAATGGTCTCATTGTCTGATTAGTTAGTTGTTAAGTTAATTTTCTACTCATCACACATAGCACTTATGAGCGAGAGGCCTTTTTCATTTGCTCTTCAGTGGCAAATTCCCATGTAGGCATTTCATCATCACCACTATGCACCTCTTTAAAGGCCTGCACTATGTTGTTATATGCCCCACACCTACAGATATTACCAGACATACGTTCTCTGATTTCTTCTTCAGAAAGGGTAATATCCTTCTTCATTTTCTTAAAATCTTCTGTTACATAACTGGCCTCTCCGTTTTTCGCTTCGTCTAGCAAAGCGACAGAAGAACATATCTGACCAGGAGTACAATAGCCACATTGAAAGCCATCATGCTTTAAAAACGCTTCTTGCATTGGATGCAATTTGCCATTAACAGCCAGACCTTCCACAGTGGTGATCTCCTTATCTTTGCATGTGGCAGCCAGCGTTAGGCATGAAAGTTTACGTTTTCCATCTATAATTACTGTACAAGCTCCGCACTGACCGTGATCACAACCTTTTTTGGTTCCTGTAAAGCCCAAGCTCTCACGCAGAGCATCCAGCAACGTGGTTCTTGAATCTAGAGTCAATGGTTTTTTAGCTTTATTGACATGGAGGTTCACTTTTATTTCATTCATAAAAGCTATCACCTTATCCTGATTTTCTTTCGCCATAATCTCTGATGAGAAATAAGGCGCTGCCCACATACTAAGGCTCGCTGCAGAAACGCGCTTCAAAAAGCCACGCCGCGTACTGCCAGAAAGGCCCAGATCAGATAATATATTCTCTTCATCCTCGCTGAGATTATCTGTATCCACCTTGTTTTTCCACTTTTCTAAGTCATTCATGGTGATGAGTTTTAGTTTGAAAATATTAACTGTGAAATAACAGGAAAACTGGCCTATTTGTTATTTGGGGAGGTTTTTCTACATATTGAAGATTGTAAAACTTAGTAAGCCTGTATGGGTTCTAGAAAGTGAAATCAGAAATAGATATTCTGAAGGAGTGTTATTAAATCACTTGGAAGAGAGGTGAACTGAAACTAGTATCCTTAAAAATAAAAAAACCAGAACAGAGAAGCCCCTGCCCTGGTTTTGCCTAATATAACAAATTATTCCACTATAAAACGTTTGACGTTTTCTTTGCCGGTAGCATCTATTATTTTCAGGTAATAGGTGCCAGGTGTTAAACCTTTTAAATTTATGATGGCTCCGCCCCCATTATTCTCTATGCTCGGACCATCTATCTTCAATCCATCTTCTGATAAGATGCTGATTTCACTATTAAGTGCCGGTTTACCAAATTGAACATACAACTCATCGGTATTCACAGGATTAGGGTATATGGTCAAGTCTTCTTCGGTCAATTCGTCTTCTGACAATGGCTCAAAAATACCGTCGCAATCTCCTGTATTAAATGTTGTAGTTATAGTTTCTCCATCACATACTCCACCAGTGATTGTTACGGTAACTGTATATGTGGTATTAGGACGTGGCCTGCTTATCCTGATGCTACTTCCATTATTAGTAAAAATTCTACTAGGAGAAACGGACCAATTATAACTGGTGGCTCCATTAGGAACAGGAAATAAAATAGCATCAGCAAATTGACAGTTAATTGCCTGTAAAACCCCTAGACTAGACTCACATTCAGACGATTCCACATTAAGATACCTCGCGACCCCATTTCCATTAGTAGCTCCTACTGAAATTAATGCGATATTTCCTGTGAGGGTTCTATCTACTATGGCATTTGAAATACTGGTACTAGAGGTATTGTAAATAAGCTGGCCATTAACGGTTCCGATCCCTACAGACCAGCGCTGAGGAGTGCCATTTAGCCCCGTTACAGTAGCAGTGAATGGTAAGCCACTAATTACAGTATTATTATTTACCCGGCCCGGGCCTCCCGTTACAGTAATCACCTGAGCATAGCCCGTCATCATCAGTACAAAGAGTACAGCAGTTAGTAAAAGTTGTCGTTTCATAGGTTTAGGTTTTAGGTTGGTTTATATAATTTTGATTTTCAATGCGTAGCCCGCAAAAATCATATCTTAATTTAATCAAGAATTACATATTTAAAAAGCATTAAAAAATATAAATACTTTATATAGTATAAATTTTTAAACAATAATCTCATTTAATTATCAAGTACATTTTTTCATGAAATCAAAACTCATACTCATTAACTCTCTACTATTCGCATTTTTTGGTTTTACTAGTTGTAGCGATGATGACAACTCAGAAGATATTATAGATGTAGAACATGAAATCAATTTCACATCTCCACAGTCAGAGGAAACCGTTTGGAATGAAGCTACTGTTACTTTTGAAGTGACCGCTAATCAAGATCCTGACAAAATTGAGGTTTTTCTCAATGAAGAACTCCTAGCCACCCTCACCTCTGAACCTTACGAATTTACTTTTAACTCGCAGGAATACGAAGATGGTGATTATACTCTAAAGGCTGTTACTTTTGACCAGTCAGGTCAGGAAATCACTTCTGAAAACCTGGACGTTAAAATCAACAACACCTTATTAGACTTTAGCATAGCTGATATTGAATATCATGAAAACCAGTATATTATTTTAACATCTGATGATGGAGAACTGCTTACATATATAAAAACGAATAACTCTGGAGAGTCCATCAAACTCAAAAGACCATCGGACTTCAATGAAGCCTTATTTGCGATGCATAATATTACCATTCAGCACTATAATAACCCTGAACGTGGTGATGCAGTAATTTTAAAGAGCATTTATAAACTAAGCCCAGGTGAATTTCAACTAGGTAGAGATACCGAAATAGACTATTTTTCGAACTATATTGATATCAATTTCAGTGATATACCTGAACATTCAGGAGGTACGCTTTCTACTCTGGACTATTTCACTAACATTACTGAATTAAAAGAATCCTATGTACAAATACCTCAGAATCCAGAAGAGAGGTCTACTTATCTCATGTTAAACACAGTAGATGGTCCTGCCTACCAACTTATTAAAAACATGGGAAATGCAACCTATGAGGTTTCCCTGAGCCAAATGAATTATAATATGGATGAACTTACTATTAGTATGGATAATCCTAATTATCATATCGCCAGCCATTCAGTAAGGTCTATTGAGCATGGAAAACAAGCCAAAGTGCTTGTATCAAACTATGAAATGACAGATAATTATGTTTTCTATTTCCCTAATGATCATCCTTTCAACAGGTATCAATCTTTAATAGAAGTAAAGGAAACCAATGGCAACCACAGCTACAGCTACACAAAAACCGGAGATGTAAGCACCAATTTTGAATTTCTTAATGCACAGCTTGATATACAGGAAACTGGTGAAAATGAAGTATCAGTTGATATTTCTGGAGACTATGATTTTCTTTCACTAAACTGGACAAGTTTTTCTAACTTATCTAATTCACCAAACAGTGATAGATATTATTGGCACACAGAGTCTAAAACCTATGATGAAGTACATTTTCCCGAATTGCCTACTGAGATTCTTGAGCTATATCCTAGAATTAGAAAAGAGCAATTTATCAATGGAAACGACGTTAGAATTAACGGCGAATTATTTGATTATGACATCTGCCAATCTTACGAAGACTACATCCTAAAGTCTTATTATAGCAATGGGTACGATTTATTTCATAATTCTCAAGAACTGAAAATAGTCCGACATAATATCGGATATTAATTATCCGGAATTAGGTCACAATAGTTCTAAAGGTCAAGTTAATTCTTGGCCTTTTTATTTTTTGGTGGGCGGCAGCCGATGTAACCAGTGGGTTTGGGTGGTGCCAGTCATCTCCAGCAGACTACCATGAGCTAACACCAACTCTACTTTCTCTTTGGTTTGCTTATGCTTGAAGGCAAATTTCCTTTCTGCTCCCAAACTTAGTGAACCTATTGATCCATTCTTTTTCAAGTCCAGATCACCATCGCTATGCCAGGCCATGCTTTCCTCTCCGGTATGATATAAGTTGAGCAGGCAAGAATTATATGTTTCTCCGGTTTCCTGCTCCACTATAGCTTTGAGTTGCTTTAATTCTTCCGTCCACGGTAATGCCATTTTGGTGGTGTTAGAATAAGTATATTCATAAGGCTCATCTCCGTACCAGGCCACTTTGCGCTTGGTAATAAACTTCTTACCATACATATTCGCCTCGTCATGGCGCCATTCTATGGTATCCATCAAAACATCATAATAGTGGTCTGCATCTTTTTGAGATAGCACATACCCAAAATAATGCACTGTGCCACCGTAAGGCAGCCAATTAGTGGTTTTATCTGGTTGAGGGTTAAAGAGATCCATGTTTCCAAAGTTCGTAAAATTCTTTCATACAATGTGAACAGGGCCTATAGTCTTGTTCTTCAGCTTACCTTTTAGATATGAAGAATACTCTGTTTTCACTCTTCATCCGTTTGCCTGATTTACACTGGAGTGTGCCATAAATTTTCAGTTTTCTATTCCCAGCAAACTGAATTTTATTTGACTTGATGAGTTTAAATAGTTGTTCTTTTGATATGGAAGAGTGGTTTAGCATATAAAAATTCTATCGACCTTGATGAAAATGCGTTAAGAATTTCAAGTAATAGAGCGTTAAGAAAATATCCTTGTTTGAGCCCGATGATAATCGGGTGAGTTTGGATATTTTTAGCGTCATGGATTGAAATTTAGCTATTCTCATCAGAGTCTTGATTTTTTTGTTTCGTTTTTGGATCAAGCCAAAAATGAAAAATTAAGATAATTAACTAACCGCATCGTGAAAAATAACTGCCATCACAAACTTCTCACCTGATACCAATCCACTCACTCCTTGCTTAATAGTCACTCTATAATAAGCTCTTGATCCTTTTACAAGCCAGAAGTTGGTGATAAAAAGTCACTGCATTAAATCTGTCTTTTCATATTTCAAAATCGAGGACGTTGGTTTCATTTGACCTTTCTCATGCATTTCTGAAGTTAGAGACTAAAAGTCTAGCGTTTTCACTTTTGAAACCATGCTCTCCATTACTGCGCTACCTTCACTCCCTCCCAACCTATAATCGCGGTCTTTCGGTCTGTTCCCCACATATAACCTCCAAATACCCCTGAAGATTGTATCACCCTGTGGCAAGGTATTAAAAAGGCTACTGGATTATTACCTACCGCCGTACCCACCGCTCGGGAGGCTTTAGGATTTCCTATTTGCTCAGCAATGCGCCCGTAGGTAGATAATTTACCCATCGGGATTTTTAGCAGACTTTCCCATACTTTTAATTGAAAATCAGTGCCTTTTAAGTGTAACTTCACCTTAGAAAGCTGGCTCCAGTCTTTTTGAAAAATAATCAGAGCATTGCGCTGCATATCATCCATTTTTTTATTAAAAGAGGCCTTTGGATACTTAGCCATGAGCATTTCCACGGCACTTTCTTCCTCCTGATGAAACTCCATATAGCATATGCCTTTTTGAGTAGACGCCACCAACACGTGACCAAACGGACTTTCGGCCCAGCTATAATTAATGATTAGGTTCTTTCCTCCATTCTTATATTCTGCGGGTGTCATGCCTTCAATATTCACAAAAAGATCATGTAAACGACTGGTACTAGACAGCCCCGTTTCAAATGTAGCATCAAATAAAGTGCTCCCCTCCTGCTGCTGTAGTATGGCTTTTGCATGCTCCACACTTATGTATTGCAAAAACTTTTTAGGGCTGGTACCTGCCCACTCGGTAAAAAGTCGCTGAAAATGTGAAGGACTCAAATGTACCTGCCTGGCCACCTCATTAAGGTTGGGCTGTAGCCTAAAATGTGCTTGTAAATATTCTATAGCCTTGGCTATCCTATCAAAGCTTAATTTGTCCTTAGTTTCCATTTTCTTAAAATTAATATTACAAAACTCCATGATCATGAGCACAACTACAATCCGAATCTTGCTGAGTTTCTTTGTTATTTTACCGATCGTTTGGTAATTATTTATAAGTTTTCTAAGTTTGATACATGCGACCACAAAAAGTACTAGACACACAGGTTTTAGAAGGGCTTACACAAGTTTTTCGCACCAAAGGGTATGAAGGAGCCAGCCTTCAAGACCTGTCAGAAGCTACGGGCTTAATGAAAGCCAGTCTTTACCACAGGTTTCCTAAGGGCAAACAGGAAATGGCGACTGCGGTACTTAACGACGTGGCAGAGACAGCGCAAGAAACCATTTTTGATACGCTTTTAGATAAAAAGCTCCCTGCTATAAAAAGGTTCAAAAAAGGAATAGATCAAATAAAGGCGTTTTACGATAATGGTAAAAATGTTTGTTTGCTAAGAGCGCTTTCTATGCAAGGCGGTCTGGAATTGTTTCAAGAGCAGATTAATCAGGGGTTTAATGATTGGTTAGATGTGTTTTATAAAATAGGACTGGATTTAGGCTTAGAGCCGAAAAAATCTAAAGACTATGCTTTGCTCTCTTTGGTAGAAATACAAGGAAGCCTGGTGGTAAGCCACGGAACCAATAAAACTGACATTTTTGAAATGACCCTTAAAAACATTGAAAATCGATATTTAAAGGAATAAAAAAATTTGATTACAAATTTTACCGATCGTTCCGTAAATTTAAAATTTAATGATTATGAACAGAATAACGTATAAAAACTTAGAGGTAGAAGGTATAAACATAGCTTATAGAGAAGCAGGAAACCCTGAAAAGCCAACCATTGTGTTGCTACATGGATATCCATCTTCTTCACATCAGTACAGGAAGGTGATGTATCAGTTATATGATGAGTTTCACCTTATTGCTCCTGACTATCCGGGGTTTGGAAACAGTGATGTTCCGCCTCCCAAAACATTTGAATATACCTTTGATAACCTGGCTCGAATTACTAACCTGTTTCTTGAGCAAAAAGGCATTGATTCATATGCTATTATGATGCAGGATTATGGCGCTCCGGTTGGGTTTAGAATAGCCACGGCTCATCCGGAAAGAATAACAGCCATCATCACGCAAAATGGAAATGCTTATGAAGAAGGTCTTGGTGAGGCTTGGGAAGATATTAAAGCACTCTGGAAAGATCGAAATCCAGAAACTGAAAAAGCGCTACATCATGCTTTTACAGTAGAAGGGTTAAAATGGCACTATGTACATGGTACTAAAAACGAGGAAAACATAAATCCTGACACTTGGAATATAGACTTGCTAAAAGTATCAAGGCCTAATGTACATGAGCTTAATCTTGACTTGTTTTATGATTATAGAAATAACGTGAAACTATACCCGGAATGGCAGCAGTACATGAGAGAACACCAACCTGCCGTGCTGGTAGTGTGGGGTAAAAACGATGAATATTTCCCCGAAAGTGGAGCCAGTGCTTTTAAGAAGGACATCAAAAACATAGATTATAACCTCTATGACACCGGACATTTTGCCTTAGAAGAATGTGGCGAAGAAATTATTGAAAAGATCAGGAGCTTTATGAAAGCATTGCCTTCATAAAATGAAAATAGTCCTTATTTAGAGTTATAAAAGAGTTGTATCAAAAGTTATCTTAAGCCAGATTGAGGAATCAAAAGTCTTCCGAATTTTAATTAGAAGCCTATTTCAAGTACCTCAATTTGAAAACCAATAGCCATAGGCACTTTTGATACACCCTCTTTTACACATTATTAACATTAGTCTTAGCAAAAAACTATCTTCCTATCCCTTATCTACCATCTGAGCCATTTTCTCACTATACCTGGCTCCGGTATCAGGATATTTTTTTAATAAATCTTCAATTTTATTCAAGTCATCAGGAGTAAGTTCCACCTCCACACTTCCGGCATTTTCTTCTAAATATTTACGTTTTTTAGTACCAGGAATAGGGATAATATTATCTCCCTGATGTAGCACCCAGGCTATAGCCAGCTGTGCGGGTGTACAAAGTTTCTCCTGCGCCATCGCCGCAAATTCCCTAGCCAGGTTTTGATTATTCTCAGCATATTCCTCCTGATAGCGAGGTAGCTGCTTACGAAAATCATTATCCTTCAGCTCAGCGACATTAAGTGTATTAGTTACCAAACCTCTCGCTAACGGACTGAAAGGCACAAAGGTGATATTCAATTCCTTACACAGAGGCAATATTTCATTTTCCACCTCTCTGGTAAGTAAAGAATACTCACTTTGCAAGGCCGAAATAGGATGCACTGCATGAGCTTTTCTTATAGAAGTAGCGGAAGCTTCTGAGAGTCCTAAATATTTGACTTTCCCTTCTTTTACCAGATCCGCCATAGCTCCTACTGTTTCTTCAATAGGCACTTTCGGGTCTACTCTGTGAGCATAATACAAATCAATTACTTCTGTATTTAATCGTTTTAAGCTTGCCTCCACTGCTTCTTTAACATGCTTGGGTGAACCATCGAAATTATTGTACATGCCCTCTCCCGGAACAAACCCAAACTTAGTGGCCAGGAATATATTATCTCTATGCCTATTAAGCACTTCTGAAATTAACTTCTCATTTTCTCCATTGCCATAAATATCCGCCGTATCCCAGAAGTTAATGCCTAATTCAATCGCCCTTTTTAAAGTAGCAATAGATTCGGCATCATTACGCTCGCCGTAAGCATGGCTCATACCCATGCAGCCCAGCCCTATGGCTGATAACTTCACGCCAGTTTTTCCTAATTCTCTTTGTTTCATAATTAAATATTATTTAAAATGAAGGTGTATCAAAGTTGATAATTCTTATTGCGGCTAGCCTTCATGTACTTCAGACTAACTCGTTCTACACTAGTTATTGCGAGGCACAATATCACCTCTTACCTTGTTAGAAACACTTTTGATACACCTTTTAAATTCACTTAGATAAAGCCTCAAACTCACTATCTGTCAATTCTATCTCTGTGGCTTTAATATTTTCTTCCAAATGCTCTAGCGACTTGGTACCCGGGATCAGCAATATATTCTCTGCTCTTTTCAGTAACCAGGTCAGCGCTATCTGAGCTGTGGTAGCCGAATGCTTTTTAGCTATGCTTTCTATTTTTTCCTGCATCTTATCTGGTCCTGATGCCAAAGGAAACCAGGGAATAAATGCCAAGCCGTTTTCTGTAGTATAATCAAGCACTTCTTCCCACTCTCTGTCGCCCAGGTTGTACCTGTTTTGTACTGAAACAATCGGCAACAAGTCCTGAACTTCCTTAATTTGATCTACCGTTACCTCAGAAAGGCCAACATACTTTATTTTTCCATCTTCAACCGCTTTTATTACGGGTTCTAAGGTTTCCCTAACCGGCACTTTTGAATCTATCCTGTGCAGCTGCCACAAGTCTATTTGCTCTACCTGAAGCCTCTCCATACTCCCTGCAATGGCCTTTTTAATATGACTGGGATCTCCATTAGGCACCCAATTATCTGGCCCAGGCCTTTCTAATCCAGACTTAGTGGCTATAACCAATCCTTCTTTATAGGGATGTAAGGCATCTGCTATTAGTTTTTCATTAGTATATGGCCCATAAGAATCTGCGGTATCAATGAAATTAACGCCCAACTCCACTGCTTTCTGCAGCACTTTAAGGCCATTTTCTCTATCCGGTACTTCACCCCAAACGCCTTTTCCGGTCAGTTGCATGCCACCAAAACCTAATCGGTTCACTTCAAGGTCACCGATTTTATATGTGAGATTTACTTTTTCTGTTACCATAACTATATTTTTTAGGTTAGTTGATATAGGTATAATGTTCTTAAAGGCCATTTGGTTAAGCCCAGAGCATTGTTTTTAGACTATTTTTAAGGTAATGTAACCACTACCTTACCTCTTGTGTGGCCAGTTTCTACCTGTAAATGAGCTTCAGCCAATTCATCAAAAGCAAAGGTCTTAAATACATGTGCTTTTACTTTCCCTGTGGCCAGCAGGTCAGCTAACTGATCCATGTCTTCACCGCTAGATTGTACCAGATAGTTCTTACCATCAACTCCTCTTTTTTCCGCTAAGGCCGCTGCTTCATCATTAAAACCGAGATTACTTACCAGCTTACCACCAGGCTTCACTGTATTTACTGATCGCTTAATGTTTTCTCCACCTACTATTTCTATCACCAGATCAATATCCTTGGCCACCTCTTCAAAATTCTTAGCTTTATAATCTATATGTTCATCAGCTCCCAGCTCTAACACAAAATCTTTATTGCCTGCAGAGGATGTACCTATTACATATGCGCCCAGGCTTTTGGCTATTTGCACTGCAAAATGCCCTACGCCACCCGCTGCTGCATGTACCACTACGCGCTGCCCAGCCTGCACATTAGCCTGATGAACCAGATCCTGATATGCGGTAAGCGCCGCCAAAGTAGATGCCGCCGCTTCTTCAAAGGATATCTTTTCAGGTTTTAGAGCCAAATGATCTGCCGGTGAAGCTACATACTCAGCATAAGCTTTACCGTGTCCGGGAAAGTTAACCATCCCAAATACAGCATCGCCCTCTTTAAACTTAGCAACTGCACTACCTACAGCCTCCACCACTCCGGCTACATCCCAACCCAGAATCATAAGATCATCGCCTTCCAGCTTACTGTAAAAGGCCTTCCCTGATCTGGTTTTTACATCTACAGGGTTAATACCCAATGCTTTTACCTTTATAAGCACCTCGTTTTCCTGAATTGCAGGCTTATCTATTTCTTTATGCTTTAACTCTTCTACTCCACCGCCTTTTTCTAATACTATTGCTTTCATAAATACTTATTGCTGTTTTTGTATGACAAATATATACCAGATAACAAACCAAGTAGTGGTATATGTTTTCGTTAATCCTGTAATTTGTAGTATGAAAAAGAAAAGTCTGTACCAACCCTATGAGGTAGAATATGTTACCATGGAGGAAAGCCCGGAAATGGGTAGGAAAAACACATTCTTCGAGCTGGTATATGTGCTTTCTGGTTCTGGGTATCAATGCATCAACCAAAACAAGTTCAAATACCGTGATAATCACATGTTTTTGATCACCCCGTATGATTGTCATCAATTTGAAATCGAACAGCCCACCACCTTTTTCTTTCTTAGGTTTAATGATATTTATATTCAATCTGCTGGGCTGCAAAGTACCAATATTGAAAGAATAGAGTTTATACTTCAAAATGCTGGTAGACAACCTGGATGTATACTGAAAAACCAAAGTGATAAATTACTGGTAAGGCCTATGGTAGAGGCTATCATTCGTGAGTACCTCAATCAGGATTTGTATAATACCGAATTAACTGAGCAAATGATCAACACCTTGATTGTAGTAGTGGCTCGCAACATAGCTAAATACCTGCCAAACACCATAACGGAATATAGTGAAGAAAAAATTCTGGATATTCTACACTATATACAGCAGCATATTTATGAACCTGACAAGATAAGATCAAAAGCCATTAGCAGTGTATTTGGCATTTCTGAATCATACTTAGGCCGATATTTCAAAAAACATACATCAGAAACCCTACAGCAATATATTACCAGCTATCGCTTAAAACTGATAGAACATCGCTTGAAACACAGTAGCCTTCGTATTAATGAAATTGCCTTTACCATGGGATTTACTGATGAGAGTCATCTGAATAAATTCTTTAGAAAAAACAGAGGTATGAGTCCGGTGGCATTTAGGAAAGAGATGAGAAAGGTAGTGGTCTAGAACTATCAATTAAAAGTGGGAGGAACGGGATTCTTTGCTATTCTTTTTATGACATCCACCGACTCTTCATGAAGCGTACTCAGTTGTATATAACCAACCCCACTCATAACGATAGGAAACAAGAACACATATGCATTATTCAAATCACTTATCCCCTTTAATAAGGTTATCATATAAATACCAAAAAATAATATGTAGATCACAAAAAGAAATGATCTATCAAATGGATCTAGCCTATTTTCAATAGTTATCTCAATTGTTCCATTTTTATTTACCAGAGTTACACCCCCTCTTAAAAACAGATGAAAAGAATTTAAATAGTAACTGTATTTAAACTTCGACTCAAAGTTCAACTCACCAGTTTTGATCAATTGAATCTTATCATTTTGATATGTTAATTTATCCACTAAAATGTCCTGCGAAAGATCAACCTTAAAGGTTGATCTTTTTTTATCTTTAACATTTTTAATACACCTACTTTTTTACAAACTTTTTTACAAACTTTTTTACAAACTTTTTTACAAATCTACTAATTATCATAAAACTCAATGCACCTCCACCTCTTTTGCAGCCCCTCTGGGATAACGGATATCTTCCACCATATCTTGGATCTCAGCCGGTGGCGCAGGGGTAAAAGCAGATATAATGATCGAAACCACAAAGTTAATAGCCATTCCTACTGCTCCTATTCCTTCCGGAGATACGCCTAACCACCAGTGATCAGCAGCATCAGCACTACTAAATATGAATTTAAAATAAATGATGTAAGACATGGTGAATAACAAGCCTATCACCATTCCCGCTATTGCTCCTTCCTTATTCATTCTTTTATAAAAAATACCCAATACTATAGCTGGGAAGAAAGATGCCGCCGCCAAGCCAAAAGCAAAAGCCACCACCTGAGCCACAAAACCGGGAGGGTTTATACCAAAATAGCCAGCCACTATCACCGCTGCACCTGCAGCCATACGCGCCCACATCAGCTCCTTTCCCTCAGAAATATTGGGAGCCAATTGCTTCTTAATCAAGTCATGTGATACCGCTGTAGAAATAACCAGCAAAAGACCTGCTGCCGTAGAGAGTGCCGCGGCCAAGCCACCAGCAGCTACCAAGGCAATTACCCAATTAGGCAACTGCGCTATTTCGGGGTTAGCCAGCACCATAATATCACGATCTATTTGCAATTCGTTATTGGCAGCATCGCCCAAATATTGAATTTTACCATCATTATTTTTATCATCATAGGTTATCAAACCTGTACTTTCCCATTTTGAAAACCATTCAGGCATAGTGTCATAAGGTTTATCACTCACTGTATCGATGAGATTGGTTCTGGCAAAAGCAGCAATGGCTGGTGCTGTAGTATACAAAATAGCTATAAATATAAGTGCATAACCGGCAGAGGTACGAGCATCTTTCACCCTGGGAACTGTAAAGAATCGAACTATTACATGAGGTAGTCCCGCGGTGCCAATCATAAGGGCCGCGGTGATACAAAAAACGTCAAAAACATCTTTTGAACCACTGGTATAAGCAGCAAAACCAAGCTCCTGATGCAAGCCATCGAGCTTATCTAAAAGAAAAGAGCCATCTTTCAAGGTCCCCATAAAGCCCAGCTGCGGCAGCAAGGTATCCGTAAGTTGCAGTGCTATGAAAATAGCAGGCACCATATAGGCAAATATTAACACGCAAAACTGAGCTACCTGAGTATAAGTAATGCCTTTCATGCCTCCAAGCACTGCATAAAAGAACACAATAAACATCCCAATGATCACTCCCCACTCTACAGGCACTTCCAAAAAGCGAGAAAATACCACTCCCACTCCGCGCATCTGACCTGCTACATAGGTAAAGGAGATGAAAATAGCACAAATTACTGCCACCGTTCGAGCTGCATTTGAGTAGTACCTATCGCCAATAAAATCAGGGACGGTAAATTTGCCAAACTTGCGTAAATAGGGTGCCAGCAAAAGTGCCAATAATACATACCCGCCGGTCCACCCCATGAGGTAGACAGATCCATCGTATCCCATAAAGGAAATAATGCCAGCCATTGAAATAAAAGAGGCCGCTGACATCCAATCAGCAGCCGTGGCCATACCATTCGCCAATGGGTGCACTCCACCACCGGCTACATAAAAATCTTTGGTAGAGGAAGCGCGAGACCACACCGCAATACCTATATATAAAGCGAAGGAAAGTCCTACAATAATGTAGGTCCAGATTTGAACATCCATGAGTTGAGTTGGTTAAGGGTGATTAAGGTTTAAGAGAAGGATAAGAGCGATTACTCCTCATCCACATCAAATTTTCGATCGAGGCGATTCATGAGTACTACATAAACAAATATGAGTATGACAAAAACATAAATAGAGCCCTGCTGAGCAAACCAAAAGCCCAACTTGGCCCCGCCTATATGAAATTGATTGAGCTGATCTGCCAATAATATTCCACAACCAAAGGACACTACAAACCAAATGGAAAGCAGTATGATGAGGTATAAAAGATTTCTTTTCCAGTACCGTTTATGATTGTTCTGGTTCATGAGTAATGAGGTTAGTAGTTAAGCTAAATAATTAAACAATTTAATAAAATATTGTATTTAATCAATCATTAACTAATCTAATCAGTTACCAGCTTCATTTTAGGCAACATGTAACCTTGGCTATAAAACAAACTATTAGTTTGTGAATAATGCAGCAACAATAACATTCCCCCTTGATACACTTTGAGTTGGATTATTAATTTATTTAAAAGATACTGTACAGATGATTAAAAAATGAAGCCGCCTCAAAATTCACTTTTGAGACGGCTCTCTTTGAATGTATGAGTTATTCACTCATTTGCAGGTTTTATTATCTTTTCACTATTCTAAGCGCTTTTTCGAAGTTATATCCATTGATTTTGAGAATATAGATACCTTCTTTCAGCTGACTTACGTTGAGTCTGGCATCCATCGTATCATTCATCACTCCTGCAGCTATCACATCACCAGCATAATTGATGATTTCATATTCAAAAGCTTCATCATAATTACTGAATTTGACATTGATATAGTCCGTACAAGGGTTAGGGAATGCACTTACTGCCACTGGCTGCTGCGCCTGCACTCCTTCTAGATATACTGCTATTACTCTGCTATATTCATGCTGACCATCATAATCCAACTGCCTTAATCGGTAATAGTAGATAGGAGCTGTACCAAAACCCTTATCATTATAATTATAGCTATGCACGTCTTTAGTAGTTCCGTTTCCGTGTACAAAGCCTATCATTTCGAAATTTCTTCCATCTACTGACCTTTCTACTTCAAAGCCCTCATTATTCACTTCGGAAGCAGTAACCCAGGTAAGCTGTATATAATCTTCTTTAAATACACCTTCAAAAGATAGTAGCTCTACAGGCAACGCGGTTAAAGCATTGTACAAGTAATCTGGCGTTCCTGTTTGTCCTGCAGAGAAGTCATCGGACCAGATATTATTACCGTTACTGTCTTCATCTGCAGTAGGTGTACCATCATCATCGTCATCATTATCCTGGAAATTATAAACCCCATCATTATCCACATCCGTTAGTGAGGCTATTCTTCCACCCGAATTTCTATCAAAAGCATCCAGTATACCATCGCCATCAGCATCAGCGAACCCTTCAGCGGCATCGAGGAAAGTATTGCCATTATCATCCCAATCAGCTACGCCATCAGCATTACTATCATGAGCTTCTATAATATCTCTTATTCCGTCGCCATCTGAGTCTGTATCCAGATAATCTGGTGTGCCGTCAGAATCAGTATCTGGCACTGAAAGGGCGAGGTCTGAATTATTCTGATCTACGCTATTGCCCAGGCCATCGCCATCAGAGTCACTGAAATTATCAAGAATGCCATTGCCATCTACATCAGTTCCTCCAGCTTCTACCAGGTCAGTGATACCATCATTATCTGAGTCTCTATCATAAATGTCTCTCAGACCATCAGAATCACTGTCGGGGTTAGGCAGAGGAGTATTATCTACTGCATTAGCAAAGCCATCATTATCAGAATCATTATTTTTCACATAAGTGGCTGTATAATTTCCCTGGCCCGTCATGTTAGCGGGCAAGGTGCCACCATTGGCTTCAAGAGCATCTACCAGTCCATCATTATCACTATCCAGGTCTAAGTGATTAGGCACACCATCCTGATCATAATCAGTCTGATCATCTACACCATCATAATTGCTATCAGTAAATCCGGCAAAATCTGAATCTCTAAAGTTAGGAATACCGTCATAGTCATCATCAGCGTCAGGGTCAGAACCATAGGTGGCTGGCAATTCATCGGCATCGGCTATACCGTCGTTATCATCATCATTATCAATATCATCGGCCACGCCATCGGCATCTTTATCATCTATACATTTATTGAAATTATAGCCCACTGCATCTAAGTAGACTGTTCCGGCTGTTCTTTGGAATAACATATATCTGGCTCCTTCAGCAGGGACAGTGTAGTAATAAATAGTCCATTGATTGCCTCCTGCATTATCAGTAAATGTAGTATTACCAGAAAGGTTAATGTAGCCATTATTAATCTCATTACTGGTGGCCACTAACATGCCATCTCCACTGCTGGTAACCATATAGATTTCAATAGTTTCACCCGCAGGCACATATTCCTGAAGGTCAAGGTACATGTAGTCTCCATTCTGAAAGGTGCTTACTGTACCGGTAGTTCCATCAAAATTAGCCGCTCCCAATGAGTTATTAGCACTGGTTACACCATTATTAAACACCACTGAAGAAGCATTACCAGTAATATTTCTTTGCACATAGCCTCCTCCACAAGGATTAGTAGTGGCTTCCAAATAATCAGCTATACCATTAGCAGGATCGTTATCTACCGCTTCATTTTCTGTAAGGATATTGTCATCATCATCATCATTATCTCTAAAGTCAGGCTCACCACTGCCATCGGTATTTTGTACTGAAGCTGCCACGCCACCGTTATCCGGATCAAAAGCATTATCCAAGCCATCCCCATCAGTATCAGTTCCGCTAGCAGTTCTATCTGCAGTACCATTAGAATTGGCATCATGACCTTCTATGCTATCCGCTACACCATCATTATCACTATCTGTATCTCTGAAGTCGGCAGTGCCATCAGCATCGGCATCATAGGGAGAGAAGGCTACACCTCCATTATCCGTATCATAAGCGTTGTCAAGCCCATCACCGTCAGTATCAATGCCGGTAGGCGCCGAATAACTTACTGTTGCCTGGCCTTCTACATTATCAGTTATTCCATCTCCGTCAGAATCAGCATCCAGGTAATCGGGTAAAGCATCACCATCAATATTGCTGTAGCTATCATTAATACCATTGTTATTGCTATCATAGGCACCAGCCTCATCGCTATCTAAAATTCCATCTCCATCAGAATCTGCATCCAGGTAATCTTCTACTCCATCACCATCAGTATCTGTAGTTAAGGCTGTGCCGCCGGTAGAAGGGTCTACATCATCAACCAAACCATCTGCATCACTATCATTAGCACTGGCATAGGAAGATGTAAATTGCCCGTCTTCTGTCATGTTAGCAGGTAGCACGCCGCTGTTAGCTTCCACTGCATTTGGTATGCCATCATTATCAGCATCTAAATCCAGGTGATTAGGAATACCATCCTGATCTATATCGAAAATATCGTTTATTCCATCAGCATTAGCATCTACAAAAGCGCCTTTGGTTGGGTGTACAAAGTCACTGTCCAGATAATTTGGAGTGCCGTCACCATCTGCATCCGCACCAGGATCTACTCCATACCCCTGATCTACATCTGCTATTCCATCATTGTTATCATCAATATCGGCATCAGCACTAACGCCATCACCATCCATATCATCAGTATAAAAAAGATAATCTGGTGTAGGGTTGCCCCCTTGCGTAAAGTCATTTGCATAGTTGAAGTCAAGGTTAAAATCTTCGTTGGCTGTTAAAATACCATCATTATCGTCGTCATTATCACGCCAATCGGGCAAAGCATCACCATCTGTATTTTGCAATGGCGCAGGGCTGCCACCATTGTCAGCATCAAACATATTAGCCAAGCCATCACCATCGGTGTCAGTATTATGATTGAACAGGTTAAACTGACCATCGCTATTAGCGTCATTAGCTTCGAAAATATCTCTCAATCCATCTCCATCAGAATCACCATCTATAAAGTCATATTTTCCATCACCATCAGTATCCTGCAATACTATGGCGCCGCTTCCATCTACATCATAGGCATCATCAATACCATCTCCATCACTATCCAATCCTGACTCAGCCCTGTACCCCAATGAGCTCTGTGCTTCCACATTATCAGGAATACCATCTCTATCTGAATCTATGTCTCGATAATCTGGCAAACCATCGGCATCGGTATCTGCTATAAGCAGTACATCACCATTATTTGTAAGGTCATAATTATCATTAATACCATCATTATCTGCATCAAAAAAGTCATCTGCACGTCCATCTCCATCAGCATCTACTGCTCCGGCCTCAATGCTATCAGGTATACCATCGCCATCGCTATCCGCATCCAGCATATCGGGAATGCCGTCTCCATCGGTATCATTATTGGCTAATGGAGCACCTCCATTATCAGTATCCAGATCATTTACTATTCCGTCAGCATCAGTGTCATTAGCCATAGCATAAGTCACCTCATAACGGCCGTCATCAGACATATTATCGGGCAATACGCCACCATTGGCCTCCACAGCATCTGGTATTCCATCATTATCAGAATCTCTGTCCAGATGATTAGGAATTCCGTCTAAATCAGCATCATAGCCATCATGAATACCATCTGCATTAACATCAACAAAAGCGGAAAAATCACTATCCATATAATCAGGAATATCATCACCATCTTCATCAGCTCCCGGGTCTACACCACCTGCTTCTGTAATATCTGGGATACCGTCATTATCATCATCAGCATCATCTACATTGAGCACATGATCGTAATCATTATCTGCACCACACCAGTAAAAATCATGAATACCTATAGTCTGGAAAGTAGCTGGCGTATAGTTATTGTATAAAAAGACTAATGAATCGATCGTTTCAGGTACGGTAATGGTCACGTTACCATCAGCTGAATTATTATCTGCAAAACCAGTTCCTAAAACGGTGTTATTACCAATAAAAGTATTGGCTGCAGAGGTGGTAACGTCTGCCCCAACCAGAGTAACCAGTTTGCCATCAGAATAACCATTAATAGTTAAAGAATCCTGAAAAACGCCCTGGTCAACATCAAAAATGGTAAAATTAAACGAATAGGTAGGCTTACTAAACTTAAATGTGGCAATAGCATACTCGTTTCTATTATCAATAGTTTGCTCCCACACAATACTTCTTATCCCTTGTAGCGAGTTAGAAACCTCAAAACCGCTTACATGGCCATAAATATCTATGGAACTAATACTAAATTCCACATCACTCACCGAATACGTCTGATTTCTGGGATCTGTACCTAAGGGATAATCATCCCAATCCACCACGTAAGGTGAAGCACAGTTTTGACCATAAGATTGGCCCAGAAAAAGAAAGAAAACTAACCCTGCAAATATAGCACCCCTCATTTCTTAATATTTTTAATAATTTCATACATTCAGAAAAAGAGGATGCCAATATCAAACCTAAATATTAATCACTTGATTTTCAGTTATTTAATTAAATTAAGCTGCATGAAATTTTCCTACAGGCGGAAATAATCTTTATATAAGACAATAATATCACATCATTGATACACAAAATCACCTAAGTATGTATTCTATTGAATAACTTCAATCCATTATGTAACAAAACACCATCTAAGCAAGAAAATTGATTTTTTATACGTGGGTCATGTCCTATTATTATTATACTTTTACTTCCTATTGAAAACCCTTATGAAAATTAAAATCGCCATCGTACTTATTAGTGTATGTATAATTGTCTTCGCATGTCTTTGGATTGTAAAAAACCTTAACATCAACCCCAACCATGAAGTAGGCGAACCAATAGACAGCCTTAACCAGGTGGTAGTATATTATAACGGCGGCGTTAATCATGTACTTGAAAGAAACCTCACGGCTGATGGTTATAATTTAGGCTTGAAATATCAGTGCGTAGAGTTTGTAAAACGATATTATTATCAGCACCTGAATCATAAAATGCCTGACAGCTATGGCCATGCAAAAGATTTTTTTAATGCCGAAATAAAAGATGGTGAACTTAATGCTGCACGAAATTTAATTCAGTTCACTAACCCTTCATCTACCTCTCCACAGGTAAATGACCTGATCATTTTTAGAGGCCACTGGCTTAATAGGTATGGGCATGTGGCCATTATTAGTGAAGTCACTGAAAATCACATAGAAATCATACAACAAAACCCCGGTCCTTTTGAGAGCTCAAGAGAAATAATAGAGCTAAAAGAGAAAAATAACAAAAACTGGAAAGTGCAGAATAACAAGGTGTTAGGCTGGTTACGAAAAACAGAATAGGAGAAAAAGGGAAAAAGTATTTGCGGAATTTAATTTTTTAATTTACATTAATTCCAGAATAAACAATTAGCAACCCATCATTAATACCAACCAAGTTTAACTTAAATAATTGTATTATGTTAGGAATTTGGCTATCAAAAAAGGAAAGACCAAGACTTTACAACTACTGGTAGTAGTATCACTACTGTCTCTTGGTATAGGAGCGATGTTAGCGGTGTAAATCACCAATGATAGAATATTTTAAACCCAGCCACAAGCATTAGAGCTTGTGGCTTTTTTTGTGCTGCTTGTTGGGTGATGTAGGGATGTATTGTGGGTTATTTTTTAACAACCGAATGCTTTCATCTCAGGTAATATTAATCTCCATGTTTCCAATACCACCATTTCAATTTCTCAGCTTCATGGTTTTCTACAGGTGTGTTAGCAAAATAAACAGCACATCTAAACACATATAAAACACATCTGTCCTGCACTGCTCCTGCGTATGAGTTAGAAAGATCATAAAGCTTATCCGGATTTTGCCCTTTTAGGTCGCCAATAGAAGTGATACCAATATTCCATAAGTCAGTAGCCAAAGACTTGCCTACACCCGGAATAATTCTTAACTCCTTTATAGCTTGCTCTTTAGATTCAGAAAATGAAGTCACAATTATTATGTTTACGCTTACAAGCTAACTAAAATAGGTCAGGATACTACAGCATCAACCTTTCTTTTTATTACGATACCCAAACCATGCATGATCAAATTTCACTTTAAGGAAAATCAGTTTTTCCTTTATCTGGGGAATTAGCTGATTTAAATCATTTAATTGTATATCTTTCTTTCCTAATAGATCTTCTAATAAAGAGGTTAAAGTTACATTAACCTCTTGTGACAAAGGGGCCACAAAACCTCGTTTATCAACATACTTTTTCCCTTGCTTGACCCCTTCCCACTGACTAGCTGCTTTACTTTCTTTTTCAGAGAAAAATATCTTATACTCAAGATACTGGGTGACATCACAAAAATGCTTAAACATATTATAGGCTCTGTGCACATATTTTCCTGCCTTAATCAGATCTGGAACACTTTTCGTGTTATGTAAGCTGTGCATAGCAAAACCAATCTGCTCTATAAAACCATGATAATATTCTGCAGGAGATAATTGTAATTTCTTAAAATTGGCCCCTTCATTTCTTTTATACATCAAGTCCAGCATTTGCTTATTTACCACCACTCCTATCACAGACCCCTGGGTGTAATAGGCTTCATTAGCATATGCCAGAGCAATTGATTTTGAAGTTTTTAATTCTACATAGGCGTCATCGGCCTTCTTTTTAACCTCCTTATCTCGAGGTGCATTTCTGAGCTTATACTTCCAAAACTGAAATTTATGTCTGGCTGCCAATACATTCGCTTCCAGCTGCCGTTCGTATTCTCTATTCTCTGGTGCTATTTTAGATAAAGATTCTTCGGTAAGCCCCGCATTCGCTTCTGACGAATTCCCTTTCTTCGCCTCATTGACCATCCACTCTCGTTCTGAAAAATTAACTTCCGCTTTACTTATCTGCTCTGCTATATCTTGCTTAAATTCATCTGATGCTTTGTATTTTGAAGCTTCTTTATACGCTTTCCAATCATCATCGGCCATATTTACACGCATCATTAACATAGCCATTTCCTGTTGCTCTCTAATATCTCTTTCTATGGCTTTTTCATCCGTGAGTACATGCGTTCTCCATGCGGAGTCGTTATTGAAATATTTGCTATTTGGATCAGGTTTTAGCTTCCCCTTTTTCTTTAGGTCAAAAACCTTTTTAGGCACAAAATCCTGTGCATAAAAATTAACATCATATACCACACCGGATTCCCTACCATGCCCATACCTTTTTTTAAAGGTTTCATTTAGCCACTTCACTGCGAATTCGGTACCGTCTCCACTCAAATTTACATCTATATCTGAAGTAGGATTAGTACTGCCAGGCACATTGCCTTTTACCTCCTTAATATCGTATTTAATATCAAGTTCTAAGGCCCTCAATTTAACATCCATTTTTTCGACTTCGTCTTGCTCTATGACATTCTTCTCTTTTTTTTGATGACTGAAATATTCCTCCCTCTTCTTTACTTCATCTTCACGAGCAACTGTTTTAACCTCATTTAATAATTTCTCTGTTATCTTAGCTCGATAATCCAGCAACTTCTGCATACCATGGGGACCTTCTTTGGCGGCCTGAGTAGGCCCTTCAGGGTGATGAAGCTCTCCATTTTTGAACTGCCTAAGCACTACAAACCAGTTGTTTTCAGCATGTTTGTAAACATATTTATCAGGATCAGTCACGGCCAGCTGATTTTTAGATCTATTATCCTCAAAGGCCGCATTACCTCCATTGCCTTGCCCTTCGTTTTCCCTACCTCCTATTTCTTCCCTTTTTTCTTTATCGGCTTTAGGCATAGTGAATTAGTGGTTAGTGTTTTGAAAAGAGAATTAGTTCTTATGTGGTACAAGTTGATTTATGCAACAGGGTAAGGTATGTTAGTCTAATACAGTAGATGAGAGAAGTGGAGAAAACTATAATCCATGGTATCTTCAAAGATCCTTTAACCAGTCTGGAGCCACAAAATCAGAATCATCATCAATATCATCTAAAGTCATCGGAGTTGGAAGCGCTCCTGGAGGCATCATTATATCATCATCATCATCAAATAAAGGCATCGAAGCTGGCATTTCTAGAGGCACCAACGAATCATCATCATCATGAAATATAGGCAACGAGACTGGTATTTCTGGAGGCATAAACATTCCGCCATCCTCAACTCCCTCTGTTATGGGAGCTGCATATGTACCTGCTTCTCCTACTGGCCAGTCTTTTACTGTAGCTGTAGATATATTACTAAGCCTTCTGTTATAAAGCTTTTTAGCGTCTTTTCGGAGTGTCCCTTTATCGTAATCATAAATATCAGAAAATCGATCTTTCTTGGATGGCCCTTCTACATGCTTCACCGCACGAGGAAATAGTACCTGCGCGGGTGAGTATTTTCTCAATAATGCATTTAAGTAAGTAGCATCCTCTTTAATGCTTGAAATATTAGTATGATCTTTTTCTATAATAGCTATCCTCTCATCTCTCTTTGTATTATCCCCATCAGCATGAACCTGTAACCAGAGCTTCATTTTTATATGTTCCAGAAGATCAATGATCATCATTTCAGCTTTATCCTGTTTATACTTGGGAGTATAACTTTTTAAATTCACACTTTCTGAGGTTTCATTAACACCTATAATCTTTCCAGGATAAGTATTTTTAGGAATTTTCCTTTTCTCTTCCCGACTGGGCTGTTGCAACAGATCTCCCGCTTGAATTAAAACTCCTGGCTGGTTTAAGTACCATCGTAATGGACGACTAATACGTGCACCTTCTTTATTGTCTCTAATTGTAACAAATCCATTTTTTGTTGCAGGCGATGCAAAACGGGTCTTCAGATTAGGCATCAAGTCTTTATGTTCAATAAAGCCAAATACATAGTCTTCGTTCTTTAAAGCTATGTCATTTGGAGTGGTTTTCCTATCGATGTCCTTACCCGCAATCTTCGCCTCTTCTTCTCTCATCTTTAAACTCTTCAACTCCCCTACCTTGGTAATTATATTTTCGTGCTTACGATTAAAATAAAAACTGACAATTAATTGATCTAACATTCCCAACAACCTTGTTGACATTTCAGTCATTATCTGCTCTAACCACTTCATGTCATTCGCTTTGTGCTCTTCGTTATACTTTAGTTCATTTTGCACCCTTTGATTCCGCTTTAATTCATTATTCAAATATGTCCCCTGTTTAAAATGATTAAATGCCAATGTGGCCCTATCTTTTTTTAATTTAATTCTTTTCGTAATTTCATTAACAGTAATGTCTTTCTTTGCATCCCTGACACCATACGCTGCCCATATCTTAGCAACCAAATCAGACTGCCACCACTCTTTAAAATCAATTCCCTCCTTATTTAATAACTTCCTTAGTTCAGTCAAACTATTAACCGTATCACCAGAGGCTTGCTTCACTTTTAATTGATGTACATTATTACTAAAAAGAGTATGGTTAGCTACTGTTTGCTTATTATCATGAAGAGTAGCGCTACTGAAAGTTTGACTTAGCTGTGCCCTCTCCCCCATCACATCTGCCTCTTTTTCCAGCCCGGCATCATCATTAATAGCTACTTTGCTTTTTAGCTGTCTTGTAGGTTGAACACGGCCTTGCTTCTGCTGCACTACGTGCCAGGCTTCGTGTGGCAAGTGTTTTTCCTGCCCCGGTGCCAAGTGAATATCTGTGCCTTGCGCATAGGCATGGGCTTGTAATTGAGCTGGCTTGCTGGAGTTAAAATGTACTTTTACGTCATCCATGCTATAGCCAGAGAGGTTTTCTATTCCCGATTTCAGGTTATCTGGCAGACCGGTTTTATTGGCTTTCCGCTGAATAGGATTATCAGCCTTTGACGATGCCGACCGCATCACCGCCTGTGTCTTTCTTTGAAAAACTGTACTTTCGCGATTATCCTCCATAGTAGCAACTCCTCCATGAGATGCTTCCTCCTGTACACGCTGAACCGGCTGGCTTTCTTTTACCTGATTTTCCTGTGATTTCATCATTCTAAATCAATTTAAAATAATACCTTCTTTATGCAGCTCCTTTCTAATTATAGCTTCCAAAGTTCTTTGTGTAATAGACTGCTGCTGTGCTGCCACAGCCAGCAGGGTGGCTTTTCGCACTACATTCATAATTACACCTCCTGAAAGCTCATACTTTTCAGCCACAGCTAATAAATCAGTGTCTGGGTCCAGAGGAAGTTTTTCTGAAAAGGACTGCTTCCACAGCTGATGCCGCTCAGCAACTCCAGGCATTCTAAACTCTATCATAGACTGAAAACGACGGGTAAAGGCTTCATCTATATTTTCTTTAAGGTTAGTAGCAAGAATTACCACCCCAGAAAAATCTTCTATCCGCTGCAAAAGGTAGCCTATCTCCTGATTACCATATCTGTCATTAGCACTATTTACCTGAGTACGTTTACCAAAAAGAGAATCGGCCTCATCAAAAAAGAGAATCCAATCATGCTTTTCTGCCTGATCAAATACTTTGGCCAGGTTTTTTTCTGTTTCGCCAATGTATTTGGAGACAGTCATGCTCAAATCTATTTTATAGACCGGTTTACCTGTTGTTTTTCCAAGAAGGGCCGCTGTCATGGTTTTTCCGGTACCTGGAGGACCGTAAAAAAGGCTTTTGTAACCCGGCTTCAGTCTGCGACTTAACCCCAGGTCGCTCATAATAGCATGTCCATAATTGGTCCACTCCAATATTTCCTGAAGGCTATCACTAGTCTTTTTACTGAGCACAATATCTTCCCAAAGCATTTGTGTAGTAATATGCTGAGCCGGAAAATCTACACTGTAAACCGGATGATATTCTTGACCACATATTAAATAATCTACATACTCATCAGCCACCAGCCAGGTACCGCTTAACCGCGGATAACCTCGCTTGGGTACACCGCCTGTTATAACCTGGCTTTTAGAAAAAAGGATGCTGAGAATTAAAAATATGCTGATAGTACAATCTCTTTTCCAGATCCTCACCTGCCAGTATAAACATGGCTGTTTCAGCCGTAGGCACCAAGCCCAAATGGCCATCGAGCAATACTCCTCCAAACTCACTATATCTACGATCGTAATCATGATTTTTGGTTAGCATAACATCTAATAAACCTGGCTTCAGGTGTGGTATGAGGGCTAATATCAAAACCAATCGCTCTTCCACACTTAATCTGTGCTCTCTCACAAAATCAGCATAACTTCCCTCCGCATCTAACACATAAGGCACCGGCAGTTGATCAATGGACTGATACGATGTTTCCTGCTCAAAATGCAAGGCCAGTCGTACATGGATCACTTCTCTTAGCCATTCCAGCTCCTGATTAAGAATCTGTGCATTTTGCTGCAAGATAATATTGATACTATTTTGAAGTGTCAGTTCCATTCTACTACAAGTATTTCGTTCATCCATGGTAATTTAATAGTGTTAAAGCTCCAGGGGATTTTATCTAAAGTGATATCATAAGTCTCCCTTTTTACTTGCAAAAGCCAATGGCCGTCTCGCGTGCGCAAGAGCCCTTCGCGCTGTAAGTACGAGCGCCTAAGCCCATCTATCGTGAGGTTTTTCCAATGATTATTATTAGAAATCACTGCCTTTAACAAACCTTCTCCCATTTCCTTTTCTTCTTCAGTGAGTGGTTCAGGAGAGATTACGGAAGACAAGGTGATACCACACAATATCTTATTGAGAGGAAGTACTCCTTCAAAAAAAGTAGCCTCAGAATTGACCAAATATTGTAAAACGAGGGCAGCTTTATGCTGCGCCTCCTCCGTTAAAAACTCTTTATTTACAACATATTCCAGATTTTCAAAAAAGCGAACTATAAATGGCCAAAGAATAACCAAACCACTATTGGTAATGGGAATAGCATCTGTTTCGTTGAAACTTGTATGAAATTTTTTAAGGACTGGAGACTCATTTTGTCCGATGTTTAACAAATGTTCCAGCTGCTGCAAGCCATCAGTTATTACGCTGACTTTCCCTTGTTCAACATCACTTTCTAAAGCTTTCAATTGGCTCTTTAACACTATCAACTGCCTTTTGGGCCACTGCTCAATATGAGAATGAATCGACGTTAACTGCCTTATTTTTTCAATAATGACCTGATTATAACCCTTTCCACTCGCCCTGTTTTTGAGTTGATCTAATACATTATTTATTAGATCGACCAATTGCTTTCTATTTAAAGTATTCTCTTCTCCTAAATCGGCTGACACGTCATCTCCCTCACCTAAAGCCTGCATTACCCGACGCACAATATCTTCTGTCCTCAAATCAGTATTCAGAGCGATCTCTTGCAAGACCTCAGACCAAAAAACAGGCATCACTTCGGCCTCTCCCTTACTAGTTTTAGATATTACCTGATTTCTGGCTTCCGCAATTTCTATTATAGATATGGAACCTACCGATTGAATAGCCTGCTGCACTTGACCTTCCGAAAAGGCATTGATAAAACGCTTTGTTAAATCAGAATTTCGCCCAACCAATTTTACAAGCTCAACTAATTGAGGATCTGATACCGACAGCAATTGATCAAACAGATCATGAAGGTGTTTTTTGGCATTCTCCTCTACCCACCAGGGTAAAATACCGGTTTCAATAAAATAAGCAATAGCTTCTATTGGCCTGCCAGCAGCCGGTTGCTCACCACGCTGATCCTCAAAATTAAACTCCTGAATACCAACCTCTTCATGCAACTTTTGAGCAAACACCTCTTCCAATTCCTCTATGGAGACTTCCCCTAAATCAATATTGAGCTGATCGATACGACAATCACCATATTGAGTACTTAACTCATCGCATTGCTTCTCAATAATTGGCAGCAATTTATAATAAAACAAATCACATACCTGCTCTTGCAGCTGCTGAACATCAGCCTTTTCAGAAACATGTATTTCTATAATTTGCTTATTGATGATATGTCTGCCTCCACTCATATTTACTTACTGTTGAGCATAGCTAAAAACTCAAAATAAGCGGCCTCTACAGCTATCATTTCTTCCTGGCTGAGCCATTTAATATGACACTTCAAATGGGCCGGAGTCTCTTCTCTGATGGTTCCTTCTGCAAATTTTTTAAAATTTGCACTCTTATACCTTTCTACCCAAGCAGGCAGCAAGTAGGTCAGTTGTAATGAGAAAGGATCATTTGGTTCCGCAGAACGCCATCGGCCTCCTTCCTCAGCTTCAATAAACTCAGCTTCTATTTCAAAAGCATCTTCTGTAAGATTAGCAACAGTATATATTCCATTGTAATGCTGCGTACCCATTATTTCCACCTGATCACCAGGTTCCAGTCCATGATTATTTACCTGGCAGCGGGTGAAACCTTCAGCAACCCCCTCAGAAAAAGCGTTGATGACATGGGTAAATATTAAATACCGTAAGTCTGAGTCCCAATGTTCTGCAATGGCAGGCAAATGCCTGAGCAAAATATGTTCTACCATGTAAAAGCCTTCACTATCAGCTTCTCCCAGCTTACGGCGGCTATAATCTTCTACTCCCAGTTTTCTGGCTATGCGCATCTCTAAACCAGCAATATCATTAGCCTCAGAATAGTTAAAACCATTTCCTCTACCTGCACTTAATTGCGGATAATCTTGCAAGAAATTACACTTATCAGTAATCAGTTTTTGGTCAGAAGGAGTATCAGCTGATGAGGAAGTATCATGCAAAAGCATGGCGTAATCAGTAAACGTTTCACTAAACCTGGCTAGCAGATGATTCAAAAACTTATTTTTTCTGGCCAGGCTCTCGGTAGTGGTTCCAGACTGTTCATCAAGGTAATTTACATAGTCTGCCTTACTCATGAGCACCTCTTCAAACTCTGGTATTGAGCCTAATAACGATTGACTGAAATACGTTCTGCCTTCCTGACTACTAAAACTCATCAAGTCTTTAAAGTGTGCTACCTGAGCAAAATAATTAGAGAGTACCTGCTCAAAAAAAGTTAAATATCCTTTTAGTTGACTGGCCTGAGCCTTTCGCTTTTCAGTTGATCCTTCAGGGAGTGGAGATTTACCTACTCCATAATTGGCGGGAAACTGATTTTGAACAGGATAATAGTTGCCCAGTTCAAGGTCTTTAGTCTCAGCAAGCACTATATCTCGGGCATGGATTGGTAATTTCTGGTTTTGCTCTGCATCTCTCTTGGCTATATAAAGTTTTTCTACAAGGTCAGCATCTATATTAGTAGGTAAACCTTGTTTTACAAACTGTAGCGTCTCCAGCGTCTTTTTTACCTGTAGCTTAGGGGTTTTAGACAGATCCAACGGTAAAACCCACTCTTCAGGCGTACCGGAGCCTGTAGATACAGACATGACACTTACTGCCTGTACCTGGGCTTCATCCATAATTTCTCTAATAACTGCTGAGGTATGTAATTCTTGCTTACGGCTACTATTTAATAGGTCTTCATCTTTAATAAAGCCATGTTTTAATGAAGGTCCATCAAAGATCTGATCTATTCTCTTCCCTTCTGCCAAGAGCTCTTGAAGTGTATAAAAAGTGATTTTTGGTGAAATATATTGCGCCACCCTAAGTAGCACATTGGCAGCAAACTCATTGATATCATCTACCTGTCCCACTTCTATAGTACCATGAAGCTGAATAAATTGAGTGTTTAACAAGCTGATCTCATGATAATCTTCGCACGCACCACGGCAAGCCTGTAACCTCGTCTTCACATCATTTAGCACAGTGGAGGAAGCGGCAGATTCTTCTTTCTCAAAAACAATACGATATAAACCTTTTAGAACGACTTCACTTTCAGATTGCTCACCTTCTGCTGTCTCCGTGATTTCATTAAAATCAGGAATAGCAATTTTAGGAGACACCTTTTCCACCCAGGCATTTTTTACCCCCGACACATCAATAACTACCTTTCTTATATCCAAAATAGTTACTGGTTTAGTAGTAAGGATGGTCGCCGGGCTATACAGATCTTTATAAGTACTTTGCTCATTTGTGCCTAATAAGTCTTTAATATCATGATCTATCCTATAGCTGAGATCTGTAATGGCATAGCAAAGCTGTTCTAAAATAGTTATGCCCGGATCATGCGCATTATGGTCAGTCCAGATGTGGCCCGCAAGCCGCTGTATATGCTTAATGCCTTCTGACCTCAAGAAATTATAGCTCAGTGCTGAGTCTTGAGGCAGTTCTTTAGGAATAGTAGTTATAGGCTCTGAATTCATCGTAATGTTTCCTTATTATAATTTGATTATATAGGCTAGCACATAATATGGAGGCCTGTTTTCATGCGGCTGATTATCGCCTGCTTTTTGTGTGGTGAATGAGTGCGTATGATTACTTGCTTCATCCGTATTTAAGTGTCTGGTACCATGATTTTCACCATCCATAGCATAAGTATTTAAGGAATCTCCAGTAGTGTTTTTAGAGGCTTTATGAGATATACGGTGTGTATGTTTACCCGCAGCACCTGTAGTTCCTGAATGATCATGTTTAGGCATCTGAGCTTCTGAAAGCGTCACATGCTCAGCACCTCCTTTATTTCCTATAGCCTTATAGTCTCCAGAGCCACCAAAGCCTACCACAAACTTGCCTGTAAGGTTAGGCGTTCCATTCTGCCCGTCGCACAGCGCCCAGCCAGCAGGTGCCTGCTGGCCAGACCACATGCAAATAACCCCTTTAGGGAGTCGGTTATCAACATAAGTTTTTACAGCCTTTTGAGTGGAAATTCTTTGATCTGAAGCCTTATCAGCATCTAAATCTACTTTAGGAGAAAAATTAGCGGCCTCTAACGCCGTTTTCACTTGTACCTTATCACTTTTCACCGAAAAGAAAGCAGTGCCATCATCCTTTTTTAGTGTAAGCACTCCACCTCCTCCTTCATGAGCAACAACAAAAACACTTTTACCAGAATCTTCAGGAAAAGCAGCAATAAAAGGACCACTACTCTTTCCTTTAATAGTCAGCCTGGCAGCTGGTTCTATAGTGCCAATGCCGATGTTACCATCTCCAGACCTGAGAAAAAGTTTACTTTGGCCGCTGGCATCACTAAAATTTAAACCTGGTTTATTGCTAGAGGGCTCATCTTGATCTACACGGGGGTTTAAGTTAATGCCCCAGCTAGGGTTATTGTCTTCAAAATTGTTAAACAAATTCAGTACTTCCTGTAGGCCAGCGGCATCTCCCTCTGCTTCCAGAGCTATAGGGCTTCCGGGAACCTTAGCTATCCCATCTTCCATCTGATTAAAAGAAGCGTCTATTAATTCCTTAAAATGCTGCTCCGTAGGAATTTTATATGCCAGGAAGTAATTTTTTAATTCTGTCCTGTTTTTCTTATTGATTTCCATAATTATATATCCTTTTTGCTTGCCTTGATCTATTATTACTTATGCCAGATCTTCTCCTACTATAAAATCTAATTCCACTTTCCAGTAGTTAATTCCTTCAAATTTTTCGTCATCATACCCACTTTCATCTACCACATCTATTTCATGATTAGTGGCAGAGACGAGAATCATATCAGGCTTGTGAGCCACCACTTTGTTCTGACCACCATGCAGGGTGCGCACATCTACAAACTGCTTTCCATCTTCACTTTGAAAGAGTTTCATATTGGCCACATATTCTATGTAAGGCCTTTCTGCTATAAAGTTGATCAGCACGCTGGCATACACTGTACCTCCTATAGTGATATCACTGCCTTCATCATAAGCCCAGGGAGCTAAAAACTTCTTCAACTCACCAATGAGTTTTTCTTTATAAAAGCCTTCATTATACCCCTCTTTAAACTTGACTAAGCACCTGGTCTTTATTTGCAGATAAGTAGGATTTTTAACCAAAACTGTAGCATAAGCAGGCGAGCAGGTATCAAGAAACAATCGAATCTTCTCTAGAGTATCTGCCGGCACTTTGGGTTGAAAAGGGTTAAAAGGTAATTTTCCTTTTATATCAGGAATTACCATCACACTTACCGCTCCTTCTGCCTCCGCATGCATGGGTAAACATTTTACTTTATACACTTCAGGAAACTCCTCTAACACCAGACGTTCATAATCCCACATATTCACCGCCCGGTTTTTATGCCTTAGCCGTTCACTTATTCGGTTATAAAAAATTGTACTTTCCTCTGCTGGCTTTCCGCGGTCTGAAGTGTAGGGCTGAGCAATGGTGTTAATCTCCGGTGTAGGCACTAATGGCTCTGATATCGCCCCTGAAAGAAGCGGATTTTTAAAATGGCTGACAGCCACCTTTTCACTGGAAAAAGTAGCGCTTATGGCCTGCGCTCTAATACTTATAGTATCTGATATGCCTGTGGTATCACCATTACACAATACCCTTAGCCAATGTAGCTGCCCGGGAATGAGCGTATCTGTATTGGTAGCTCCTTCGGGAACATTAAGCTGAATAATGCCGGTATTGAGTAAGTTATTAGTAGTATCTAACGGTATTTCAGAAGCTGCAATAGGCAACCATTCATTATTATGAAGGTAGCTCCAGCTCAATACTGGCTTCTCTACTTCAGGGTTAGCACTTCCTTCTGCCATCTGAAATAAAAGAGACAAAGTTTGAGGAGCTATCAGCTTACTAACACCAAGATAAAGCGCGCCCTCCTGATTATACTGCGGTAATATATGCTCACCAGGATTAACCTCAGAATAGCCAAAAGGATGAACATGATACAACTGACCTAACTCTCCGGAAGCATCCGGTGAAATAGCTGAAGATGCAGAATATCCTATTTTCAGACTTTTCAGCTTAGGTGTATATGGTGGATTTATGATGAGATTTCTTATTGCTTCATCTGATAATTGTGACTGTTTCACAAAGAGATTAGCATATATATCATGTTGAAAATCAGGATCATTCAACTCCAACCTAAAATAACGACCCCAGTCTATTACTTCATCTTCTTTATCAATACTGCTAAAAGTTAAATATTGGAAAGCCTTATATTCTTGCTGTAGATGAGCAGGAATATTACTGACTTCTGCGTGTCCGTTATTCGTAAAAAGTTCAACAGCCGAAAGATCCATTTCCGTATTACTTTGGCATAAAAAGAGCTGCGCTTTAAAATCACTATTACTATTTATGCTTGGCTTCTCCTGACCTTCTATCTTACTGTAGCTATCATAATATGCGGCTAAGTTTTCCGGCACCTTCATCCATTGGAAATCGAATTTAATGTCTGTCAAACGTTTCAAGGAGAGCTCCTCGTGCGAGATATAGAAACGACCACCGGCTTCTGGCTCAAAGCCAAAAGGCTCAAACGGCTTTTTAGAGTCTAACTGAGATTGATCATTTTGCAGATAAAGCTGACGTAGTCCATCTACCTCTACCTGTAAATGCACTTTTTTCATTTTCAGATCCTTCAGTTCCTGATAATGGCTTACATAACCAAAATCCTTTTTCTCATGATTTAGCATTAGCATGAAAGCCGGATACTGCTGATCTATTACTTTTTCTTCATTTTCAGCTGCTAATGGCTCAATGGCAGCATCATTTTCGTCCAGGTCAACCTCTATTTTCAGCGCTTTTAAATAAACATCTGAAGAATGATATTTCAGAATCTGAGATGGTTGATCTGTGCTTCCAACCGGTAATACTTCAGCTGTATCATCAGCCAGCACTTTTATTATCTTGTTAATACTACCATCAGTCCACACCAGGTATTTCCCAATATCATCTGGTACTAAAGCATTGCCCTTACTCATTTTCACTATGTTTTCATCCATAGTTCCTTCAAAGGCAGTTTCAGCATTATTAACAGTAAAATCTCCAAAAAAGAATTTAGTGTTTTCTGGCTCAATCCAACCTTTGATAGTGGTAAGCTGCACCAGAAAAGGCGGAAATGCGACTGAATCAGATTCTAATAAATATTCCAGATCTACCTCTTTTATACTGAGGTCTTCTAATGCTATGGCTATTTCAATATGTCTTCTCCCTTCATTCAGCAATAATAAAGGGGAGCTGATGCCAAGACCGAGCCTGGCTGGCTCAGAAGTGAAAGGCATTCCTTTCTGCCGGCCTCCAAAAGTCTCAAAGCGCAAGCTTTCTTCCTCCTCACCAGACAAACTAAAAACGGAGTCCGCTACATCTGCTTCGGCATATACATTTTGTAGCTCCTCTACATAAGGAGAGGGTAGCTGAATACTCCTCACTTTTCTTTGGGCGAGCTCTAACATCACATATACTTCAGTCCACTCTTCCGCAGAGGCTTCAGGGCTATTACTCACCTGATATAATCGCACAAAATCCTTCTCTGTAAGCAGCAGTTCGTTCACCACATAATGAGAAGCCTCCACTTGTTTCACCTCTTCAGCTGCATCTGAAAACTCAGAGGGTGATGCCGTTAAGTCAGCATAAAGCTGAGAGAGAGACGGCTCTGCACCGAGGTATAATGGCAATCTATCACCGGATTAGGAGTACCATAGACATGCTTAAGTAAAGCTGTGACACCTTGATCACTACTATTCTCGTGTACTGCCTGTAACGACTTTTGCCTTTGTAATTTAACCTTATTTTTAAAGGCATTATCTAAAATATTATATACAGCTTGCCATTGCTCAGTTTCACCTTCTTTATCTTCTAAATAAGTGCTAATTATTCTATCAAACTCCTCTACAGTAAGATGTAACTCACGATTAACATAAGCCTGCTTTTCAGCATTATCTTTCAGTCCTGTATATAAACCCATCAAGTCCGCTACGCCATCAGGGAAAGGCGGTAACGCATCACCAGGCTTAGGTGAACCCAGTGCCAGCTGCATCATTTTAAGCAACCCTCCGTCAGGATTATCAAGATTTTTTTGATGAGCATCAGCAATCGTGATGATTTCATTCTCTACAAAAACAGTTTTAATCTGTTCTATTTTTGCTTCGGTAATAACAGTATCACGATCAGTTTTATAATACAGTTCATTGCCTTCATCATCAGTACCGGCCTGCAAAATGGTACCTGCTTTCACTTCAAACTGGCCTACGTCATCTGCCAGTTCTAGCAGCACATTCACTACATCTGGCACAGCCTGTTTTGGGGTAAGCCTCAGCCTTTCCTGAAAATAAAAGTCCAGATGCTTCTGGGTAAGCCCGTTTATCTGACTTTTTATATGATTTAACAGCTTAAGAAAAGTAAGGAAAAGTACTACATGAGGTCGTGACAGCCGAGCATATTCTTCTGCTTCCGCACTAAAGCTGGCAGGATCTTCCACATAAGCGGCTAACTTGGCAGCCCACTGGTTGCGCATCAGCTGCTGCATGGTTTCAGTTTCATTATGATAGGCTGCAGCATCACCTACAAGCAAAGCCTCCCAGTTATTAACCGGTTGATTCTGATCATTAAAAAAGGAAAGCTCTTTAGCTAGCCGCTGAGCTTCCAAAATATAGTCTTCAAGGTTCCGATCTTCTACTTCTACATATTCAGGTTTCAGTTGCTCGGAATGCCTATCACTCTGGCTGGTACCGTCTCGAAAAAGTAGTGGATTTAATTTTGTATTATTACTCATTCCTTTTTTTAATCAATTATCTAAGAAGCCTTGACTTTAGTATTGGCAGGTATAAACTTCCCAAAACCGGCATAGCTAGCGCTGGGGTCTTGCACCATATTCACATCTACCGCTTTTACATCTACTTTAAACTCAGCCTCAAACAGGCCTCCTTGTAAAATCATTGGCTTTTGCCCACTTTTGGTTGAATTAGTCAGCTGATTAGAAGCCAACTTTTTAATGGTAAGCGTACCCTGTCCATTCACAAAAGCGCCAGCAGAATAGATACAGTTAGGCACTTGCAGCTTTTTCTCATCTCCTTTGAGCCCCACTTTCTTACCTCTTACTGTGGTTTTTCCTGAAGTAGTAAACCTGCCTGGTTTTACTGCCACTACCGCATTTTGAAAAACAGGTGAGAAAACCACAAAGTCTCCTTCTAAAATGATGTTATCTAATGCCATACGCTTATACTTTTAAGGGTTAAACCGAAGCCTCTTTCAGGTAAAAAGGATAAACCAGATTATAGCGATTATTTGTAGTGCGCACTACATAATCAATGCTGATGGCCAACATGCCTTCTTCAGCTGAATTATTAATAGCTACCTGCTCTGCCTTAACACGAGGTTCATACTTGAGTATGGCATCAGACACCACCCCACGCATTTCGTTAATCAGGCTCTGATCTACCTCTTCAAATAGAAATTGGGACAGATCACAGCCAAAATCAGACATCATTACACGCTCCTTAAGAGAAGTGGATAGTATTATTTCCAAACTTTGCTTTATATCTTCTTCTCCGCTTACAAGCTCTACTTCTGCTCCATCAGCATAAAACTGAGGAGGGAATGACCAGCCTTTACCTAAAAAGTTATTTTCCATTCTTATAAAGCATTTCTGTAGTTACTAAATCAGGACCTGCCTCTTTCTCCGCCGCATCTGATCTAAGCTGTGCGGCACCTTGACCTTGTATTTTACGAATCAGATCTACCACCTTTAAATAAGGTTGCTGACCTAATGCGGCCAGTATTACATTGGCCTCTTCCAGTGTTACTTCCAGGTTTAGCTTTTCCATCATTTTTAAATTAAATCTATTTTAGCACCCTTTATTGAAACATTGCCCTTGGCTTCCATTTCGATATTTTTCTTAGCGGTAATTTTAAAATTCTTAGCGCTATCTATTTTTACACCATTGCTACTTAGCTCTACCTGATTGCCATTAATGTCTTTAATGTTTATCAGCTTGTTTTTTTCATCTATGCAAATACTGTTTGCCGGGGAAGTAGAAAGCGTAATGGTTTCCTTTTCTTCATCAAATAGGAGCTGATATTTTTGTTTGGTGATAATGCCTTTTTGTGCATTTTCACTTGTCACATCCAGCGGCGTTTTTTTGGCCGAACTGTGCACCGCACCCAGAATAATAGCCTGTCTGGGATCATCATTTAGAAAGCCTACTATTACCTCATCGCCTATTTCAGGCCTGAAGAACATACCTCTCTCAGCACCTGCATACAGTGAGGTTAAGCGCGCCCAAACCGTTTCTTTTTCCTTATTGAAAGCAGGTATGTGCACCTTCACTCTCGAATGATTCTCTGGATCTTTCTCATAAGCCGTTACCTGGCCAATTTGCAGTCCATTAACACCGGGCAGTAATCCTGCTGCGGGCGTATCCATTATGTTAGCTTTAGTGGCAAACCAGTCTATGTCCATTCCTATTTGAACATAAGTATTCCAGCTACCATGGTTCACTTCTTGCCTTACCCCAGAAACAATATTGCTTCCGGTAAAGCTTTTGCTCATTCCTTTTATTTCTAGTGTTTGCCCTGGCTTCACCTTATTAGTGCCTGTTATGCAAACCCAGCCACGGATTAATGCTAACCTGGACTTGATTACTTGTGCATCGGCCCAGGTTCTGAGCTCCTGAGGTGGCAGCGGCACAGGGTGCATGAGAGTAACAGACTTACCCCCTACCACATCAGTAAACTTAGCCAGATCTTGATTACCCTGAGCAAACTGATACACGCTCCCTGAAGCTGGTTTTGAAAGCGATTGTTTTGCTATATCCCAACCTATGGAGTCTACCTGAAAGCATTGCTGGCGACCATTCACCTGAAGGTCAAAATCATAAATGGTATCCTGCCCCAGTTCTAATGATAAAGCTGGTGTATTCACTTCTGGCTTTAACGTAGATATAACTCCGTCATCAGCAATAAGCATGTGGCCATTGGCCTCTGCCCTTGACAAGGCAAAATCCCAATCAGAAGCATAAAACTGAACCATTTCTTTATGCTTCACTGTAGTTTTAGCTATTCTATCGGCCTTTAATTTATTTCGTAAAGCCAAGTCTTTAATAATTTCGGCATCACTCTTATGATAAATAGCATTATGCCGTCCATTGGTCATACGAATGGCTTCATCACTCATCTCCACAGTAAGTGCGGTTCTTCCGCTAGTCATGGCTAATTCTATATTTACCACTATGCCTTTAAAAACGGCCGCTTCTTCTCCCGGATTTCCCTCATGTCTCAGTAATATTTCTATACTTTTACCGATATCAAAAACACCACTATCCAGAACTTTGAACTCCTTTTTGGCAACATTTCCATCGATAAGCCTGAGTTCAGCTAAAGGAATTTTATTCAACTCCTTATTGACCTCAATAGAAAGAATCTCCAGACCTTGATCTACTACCTTGCCATCGCTTTTAATCGTTATTGTGGTTACTGCCATGCCTTACTTCTCAATAGGTGGGAAAAAGATCTCTTGCCCTGGTTTTAAGTTTCTGAAATCTGTAATGCCATTGGCTTTGGCTACGGAAATGTAATAATGAGGCGATCCATAAATTTGCTCACACATAAGTGGCAACTGATCCTCTGCCTTCACCACTCTGATATGCGTTAAATCGGGAGAGTTCTTATTCTCGTTCTTTAATCGTTCTGTTTCTTCCAGCTGACCGAAAAATGATGTATCCAGCTCGGCTCGCAAAGGCACTCCGCTTCTATCAAACAAAGTGTATTTAATATCAAGCGAAGTAAGGCGACACTTAAAATTCAGGTCTCCCCAGATGATTAAAAGATACGGCGGCTCATGAATATCACCATCCATAAAAGTGGTGAGCCTCAAAAACTCCTGAACCTGATTATAGACATCTCTGGTTTTTCCCAGCAATACATTGTAGCCTGTAACACTAGCTCCTGTACCATCTAAAATGAGCTTTAAACTAAGCTTTTCCGGCCTGCTAAATGAATAATTGGTAGTACCTCCTGTAGTGTTTACCCCTTGGCATTTATTGAATTTATTCTCATAATGAAGAGAATAACTCTCAGGATTAAACATCGCCTCAAATATTTTGGGCTTATCATTCCTTTCGGCTGTAGAGTAGGATTTGATTTTTAGCTTTTCCAGCTTAAATAAATTGAGAGGATTCATCTACCTTAAACTTTTCTTTTTCAACACTTTCAGCACTTGATCTACACATTCCTGTATGATCATTTTTTTATCTACAGCTTGCTCATCACAACCGTCATTATCAGTGCTTGTCTGACCTTTTCCTCCATCAGTAAGCACTGCTCTCACCACTATTTCTTTAATTTCTACCGCCATTTAAATTCTTATGGTTTGAAACCTGCTATAAGCTAATTCCATATTTTCTATTACTACTGAGTTGGCCTGAGCATCCAGACTGGAAATGCTCCACTTTACCGGGTAAGCATCTAAATAGAGCCATGCTCCCAGGGGAGCGCCTGTTTCATGAAACAAGGTGACTAAGACTTTAGAGGGATAAAATTTGAATTGAGAAAAGGTATAATTGAAGTCCTGCACCATTAAAGAACCAATAGCGTAACCACGTTCCAGCACCAGATTATTATAGCTTACCTGGTTAGGCAAGCGGTGATTATATAAATTCTGACCTCCTTCTCTTACCGAATGCATGCTTACCTCTGTACTTATTCCTGACACCTTTTGAAATCTAAAATCAAAAGGACTAGGAATAAAACCTCCAACGGGAAAATAAAACACGCCAAACCTGTGAGACAAAGGAGGGTTTGGATTTAATATATCAATAGCTTCCATAATTACTGATGGTAATTCATTTTTAAGTCATGAGCGATCAAATTCACCTTTTCAACTGCCACTTCATTAGCGCTAGCACTAAAGGTGGGGGCATCTAGCTGATAAGGTAATGCCCGAGATACTTCCCAGCTGACCAATGGCTCCCCTTTTTCATCACACAAGTCGATTTTCACATCTCTTTTATCGGCTTTTTGCATCCAATCATATAAATAGCTTCTGTTTTTCACTACCCCTCTTTTCATAGTGATATTAATCGGCTTTCTCTGCCCGCGGATCAGGTTGTCTCCAATTACCCAGCTGAAGCCATGCCGATACAGCACATGCTCGTGCTGTATCTCCAGGCCTGATATTTCAGAAAAGGCCATAGTATTTTCTCCGGCTATAGAAACCTGATAATTATATGCCGGAATAGGGTATTCATCTGTTATAGATGCCTTATTTACTGCCATTTCTATATAATTTTGATGAGCAAATCTGAGTACAAAAAAGAGGGCCTGAACGCAGAATGATTATGATGCTTCCTCCATAGTTACTCTTCCGGCTACCAGCTCCATAGACTCTACAGCCACTTCGTCAGACTTAGCATCAAAAGTGGGAGCGGTAAGCTTAGTAGGGAAAGCATCGATACACTTCCAGCTTACTACGGTTGAACCGGTCTCATCCAGCAGGTGTACTGTTATATCTTTTTTATCTACCCTGTTAAGTTCTATACCGTTAATCCAGTCATAGAGTGCTTTAATGCTCACGCCTTTTACAAAGCCTTTTTTCAATGATATGGTAGTGGGCTGCTTTTGGCCGGGCATGATCATTACATTAGGACCACTTTTACCACTGGTAGCATAGCTCTCTTTATAGGTAATTTGACTAAAGCTAAGCTCCAGGCCAGATACCTCAGAAAAACTAATGGATGTATTATCTATATCCACCCGATAATTGTACACCGGCAGTGGATAGTTGGTTTTGATTTGGTCTTTTGTTAGAGCCATTTCTTTTGTTTTTAGGAATAAATAATTGGTATTTGTTCTATTCTATCTCTGATGGATTATCAAGACTCCTGAAGTTTATGAGAAAACCTCAACACAATGAACTCTACTGGTCTTACCGCTGCCACGCCTATCTCCACGATCATACGACCTTCTAAAATATCTTGCTGCGTCATGGTTTTGCCTAAGCCTATATTTACATAATAAGCCTGCTCCGGGGTAGAACCAGCCAGTGCTCCTTGCTGCCAAATACCATAAAGATAACTGTCTATCATAGCCTTTACCTTTAACCAGGTAGCTGCATCATTAGGCTCGAATACAGCAAAGTGAGATGCCTTTTGAGTAGATTCTTCTATCATATTAAATAACCTGCGCACAGGTACATAGCGCCACTCATTATCATTTCCTGCCAGCGTTCTGGCTCCCCAAATCAGTGTTCCTTTACCTGAAAAACTTCTGATAGCATTAATAGATTTGCCCGCTTCACTATCAATATTGAGCTTCTCCTGGTCTGCTGTAGTGATTTTTTCTACCGGACCAATTACAGCATTAAGGCTTATGTTAGCAGGTGCTTTCCACACGCCTCGTGTTCTGTCAGTAACAGCATATACGCCTGCCACTGCAGGGCTAGGAGGCAACACCACACGCCATTTAGAAAGCTCACTTACCAGTTTATTATATAGAGCTGATTTAGTGCTTTTAATATCTGCCAGCGTAATAGAATTAGGCTCTGATGCTTCCAAAAACACTAACTCTCCTGTAGATTCTACTTTTTCAGTACCATTACTTATATCAACTATTTCAAAAAGGCCTTTTTCATTATGATTTAGCCAAGAATTCACCAACTCCTGTGCAGGCACTCCATCGCCCACATTACGAATAGTCAATTGGCTATCTGATACATCAAAGGTGACATCGTTAGAAGAATTTCCTGCCCCCTGACTCTGATTAATTCTAAACTTAGGCTGGTCTGATATATCTCCGGAATACATAATATTGATTCCATTGATCTTATATCCGGGCTTTTCTATGCCTGACAAACCATTAATTGACACCGCTTCTTCCTTATACATATAACTGAGCGAAGTATGTAGATAAGGGGTATAAGCAGCTCCATATTTCAGGTTATTGATGCCAATATTATCACGAAAACTCTGAGCATCTACATCTATGGATAACACATCAAATATACAAAAGCGATCTTTCAGGTTAGCACACTGAGCCAGCGCTTGCCTGCATACTTCATAGTAATCTACTTGCTCTAGCTTAGTAGCTTCACCTAACATTATTAAAGTAGGCTCATCTTCTTTACTCAAGGTAGTAAGCGCATCTATAAACACACTTTTCTCAAATGTAGCTTCATAATTACCTGTAGAGATAACATAACAAGCCCCTCCTCCATTTTTAAAATAAAGATCTAACGCATAGTAAAGGGTATTGACTGGTACCTGAGGCGCAATTTCCTTAATAGACTCATCTGCATTAAGGTCTACGGTAAATATGGTAGGATCAGCCCCGCCAAATATCTCTTTATACTCCAGCATAGTAGAGATCCTCACTGCTGTATTAAATACATCTTTACCTGCCTTAGAGGCGCGTTCGGTAAAGCCTATAAATGCCGGAATGGCGGTAGACACCTCGGCTACGGATGGTGGTAGCGTAGGCACCTCTTCGGTATACACACCTGGTGTTTGATAACTGGGCATATGAAATATGTTTACGTTTAAACTTTTATTTATTTACTTGAATCGTTTTTATAATCTTTACTCCCCCATCATCTACACCAGGGTTAGGCAGGTGCTTAATAATGACCTCGCCCCCTCTCAAAAGACCTAATTTTTTCACTGCATAATTGCTAGCTACTACGGGAGAATCAGACTCAAAAAGGGATAAGGATAGATCAGGAAAGGTCTTTTTAAGGGACATTAACAAAGGATCATCAGCCTGTTCAGTAATATCCACCTGATTAAAGACTAACATATTACTGCCGTCTTCAATGGAAAGGTCCTGAGCTGAGTCTTCTGAAATAAAGTAATATTTCCATTTGATAGCCGGGGCATTGAAAACCACTTTATGCACCTCTTCCACACCAGCCAGCAACTGGTCTGTCACCCCAATTTCTACTCTTGCCACCAATGGGTAACCATTAAAAGTACTGGCGCTATGATCAGTAGTTGTAAGAAACAGAGCCTCATCTTCTATTCGTGAATTATTATACAAAATCACTTTATCTGGCTCCGCTTTGGGCAGCTCTGTAACCTGACTAAATATTGATGATGTGGGGTATAAGTTGAAGGCGAAATGATCCTGTTTGGTTAGTATGGGCTTCATATCCCCATTATCATAAACAGGCGTAAGCACTCTTATTCCATTAAATGTATTTTTCATCAAAAAATGCTGTCCTCGCATCATCCGATCGGTTTTTTCATCTGGCACAATGGCAATATCAGCTCTGCCTGCAGAAAAATATTGATGATCAATGGCTAGTTCAAATAACACTTTGTACATCTTTTTCAGTTAATTTCAATTCCAACATGAGATATACCTTCTCCAGCGTAGGCCACTCCCTCTTCGTCTACAAAATGTAAAAGCCTTATCCTGTACAAAACCGAAGGCAGATAAGAGGTATTTAAAGAATGCCAAACCTGATTTTGCTCCTGCAGTGGTAAAGACACCAACTCCATAATCAGTTTTTCTATATTTTCACCTGCCAGCTCAGGGCAGTTCTTTTGTGTGTAAATGCGGTTAGCCTGAAAGCATTTAATGATATAAGACAAGAAAGTAAGAGCCTGCTTATAGTCACTAAACTTAGATACAAATAAAACCAGCAATTCAATTCTTATTTCCGGGTTAAACTGTGTTCTCACTCCATTTTGAACCACACCAGTGTATTGATCAGCATTTCTAAAAACACGATCTTCTGACACATTGATAAGGAAAGGAGTAACTGCATTATTAGTGAAAGAAATAGGATCTGAATGACCACTATCAATGAACTTTACCAAATCAGCTTCTTCTCCTGTTTTGATTCTAAAAAACTCATTAAGTCTGGTTTTCAACACCTCCAAAACGGTCTGTATCATAGAGCAATTATTAAAGTCAAAAAAGTATAAACATCACTTTTAAACCGTACATAACACCATTAAATGAATAATGACATAAACCTATCTAGCAGATAACTTGCGGACACTACTCACTGAAAACGTGAGAAAAAAGGCGTTTAGGTTGATAAAAATTAACACAACAAAGGTAGGTACGAGGGCCGCTCGATGACTATAACAAAAACGACAAAAACTATCAAATTCCCGACCGAATTGAGCAGGCAATTGAGGTTAAAAAAACATAATGAAATTATATCTTCGGATGACTATATTCCTACAATAGAGTCCTAAATAGATTTACTGGGGTAATTTTGAGGTGAGGAAAGGTATTTAATTAATAAAGGCTTCAATAATTTCTATCAGGCTCTTAAATATTGACTTACGATCACGTGACTTAACAGTTGACTCTACCTCCTCTAAAGACCTCCAGCTGCACCAGAAATCAATCCCTTTATCTTTCAGCTGTAACCTTTCATCTTCAGATAACAGCTTAATGATATAGCGCTTATGTGAAATGGTAGCCATCAACTCAGTCCCTTCGGCGTCAAAAAATGAGACATCTTGCAAGAATGCTTTCGGCCAGTATTTTAAACCTTTGCTAAGTACCCAGTCTTCTACCGGTTGCTTTAACTCAAACCTATGTGACTGTCCTGAATGGTAAATCTTATGATCAGCTACGGAATTAATCCGAAATTCACTGAGCCAGGCCAATTCCTGAGGAAATAGCTGCTTCATATTCGGCTGATTAAACTCAACAAACTGAGCATTTGGAATTACATCCCTTAGCAAATACTTCCAAGACCATTCATCACAACAATCACAGCAGAAATATTTTTTAGTATTCATATTTTATTGATCGTCTTTGAAGGGGGTTCATAATAGCAATTAATCCGTAAAAACTAAAAGCTCATTATTACTTAAATATTTAAATTGGCTTAATGTTAAATAAATTATTCCCATCCCGTCCTCATAAATATGGTAAAATTTACCACTCAATTTATTGTCGGCTATTACCTTGTTTAGATACGAAAAAAATGCCGGATCAATCCAATCTCCATTAGCTTTAAATTTTGTTTGATAAGTTTCACCATTAAGATCAAAAGAAAGAGTAATCTCTTCTTTTTTCAAATCAAAGTCATCATAAACATGGGAGGGACTAAACTCGCCGTGAGAGATTTCTGAATATCCAGAGACTAGCTCTGCATAAGGATTTTGTAAATTACCCAATTCCACATCAGCTGATAAAACCACATCTGAAAAAGTGCTAATGACATCATTAAGATTCATTATTTCTTTTTCTTTTATTAGCTCAATACTTTTGGTTATTTCCTCTTTTTCTAAATGACCAAGCGCTCCTATCTTTTTATACTCATCAATTGCTTTAGCTATTTTCGTTGATGTAAGCTGACGATCATAACTCTCGTAACTCAAGTCCCAATAACTATCATCTTGCCTAAACATGGTTTCTTGATTTGCTTTTAACCCTGATTATGCATTAGAAAACTAAAAGTTTAGAAAATCCTTCGATAATTGTGTAAAAAGATCGATTTTGATGAGGTATAAAAATCACCAGAATGGTTACTCAAAATATAGGGTCTTTACCCATTGAATATTCCTCCAAGCCAGTGACACCCTTTGGAGGGATGAGTTTAATGAAACGATTTATCGATCAGGTAGGGATACGAGAAAAATTAGCCGAACTGGCACTTCCATCTCCTGGTTCTAACCGAGGGTATGACCCCAAGCAAATCGTAGAGAGTTTTTGGCTGAGTATCTGGACAGGGGCTAGTAGATACATCCATTGTGACTGGTTGAGATATGATACTGTTTTACAGTCAATTTTTGGATGGGATGGTATGCCTAGCCAAAGTACCTACAGTCGTTTTTTTGGAAAATTCTCTCAATCCCTAAACAACGAAGTATTTCCAGAGCTTCAACAATGGTTCTTTGACCAGCTCCGTTTAGGAGCACTCACCATTGATTTTGATAGTACTGTGATCACTCGATATGGAGATCAACAAGGGAGTAGTAAAGGTTATAACCCCAACAAAAGAGGGAGAAATTCACATCACCCCTTGATGGCCTTTGTGAGTCAAACCAGAATGGTGGCCAATGCATGGCTCAGGCCAGGCAACACAGCGGCCAGTAGTAGTTGCAGGGAGTTCATGGAAGAAACCTTTAAGCACGCCTTGGCAGGACAAAAAGTAGGTCTGGTAAGGGCCGATAGTGGTTTTTACAACGAAGAAATCATGTCATATCTAGATGAAGAACTCCTCAATTACATTATGGCTGTACGCATGTACCCCAATGTAAAAAGCGAAGTTTGGGGGCTTAAAGATTGGGTCAAACTGGCAAAGGGAATAGAGCTGAACGAGATGGTTTTCAGTCATGAAAACGGTAAGCCAAGACGATACATTATTGTAAAAAAGCAAGTTGACATCAGGCCACATGCAGGAGGCAAGGAACTTTTTGAAGATCAGCCTGGCTATCGATATAGTTGCTATGTGACCAATATGGATTTACCTCTGGATCAGATTTGGAACATGTACAACACCCGCGCCGATTGTGAGAACAGAATTAAGGAATTGAAACAAGATTTTGGGCTTGAAAATTTTTGTTTACAAGATTTTTGGGCAACAGAAGCCTCCTTTCGCTTTATCATGGTGGCTTACAATTTGATGAGTTTATTCAGGCATTTTGCGTTGAACCATCATCGAAAAGCAACCCTATCAACCCTCAGATCCTATTGCTTTGCATTAGGAGCCTGGACAGCAAACCATGCTAATAAAAAGGTTTTAAAAATCTCATTACCCTCCAAAAGAAGACCCTGGATGGAGGGAATATTCTTGAACATATCGTCTACTAGTCCTCCTTTTGATTATTCTAATGAATAATCCGGGTTTAACGCTATAATTCCAAAATACTGAAGTTCTCTAACTGATTCAGGATTATAATTAAATTTAATCAGGTGTAATCGGTAAGGAGATTTTAAATCTCTTAAAATTTTATTAAATACTTTATAATCACTAGTGTCCGAGAAAAAAGATAGGGGCCTCTGAATAATTTCAAGAGTGCCCCATAATGTGTATTTTCGGTTTACCACAACAAAAAATCACACATGAGTAAAAATACATATTTCTACGGACAGCCAATCTTTTCTCAACTATTATCGCTGATAGATAAATCGGTGTTAAATCAAATAATATCAAAATACCAATCTGACAGATATTACAAGAAATTGAATACTTGGCATCACCTAGTAAGCATGTTATACTGCTGTTTCAGTGGGGCAAGTGCTCTCAGAGAGCTTACTACGGGGCTTTTGGCCTGCCAAAACAAGCTGATCCATTTAGGTATTCAATTTATACCCAGACGTTCCACTTTATCAGATAGCAACAAAAAACGCAGTAGTATAGTCTTTGCAGACATTTACATGAAATTGTTTAAAAAGTATCGGCACCTTTTGCCGGACAGCCGCTTGAGAATGGAAGTTCTCAATAAACTTTATATTGTTGATTCAACGATTATTAGTCTGTTTAAAGATATTCTCAAGGTAGCAGGACGCCCTAGAAAAGATGGCAAAAGCAAGGGAGGCATTAAAGCTCATGTAATGATTCATGCGGCAGAATTAATGCCATGTTTAGTACGGTTGACCAAGGGAAGTCAGCATGATCATACATTTTTAAAGCAATTACAACTCCCAGAAGGATCCTATGTGGTGATGGATAAAGGGTATATCGATTATAGACAATACGCACAATGGAGTCATCAAGGGATATTTTACATTACTAGAATGAAGGAAAATGCCAGATATCAATCAATAGATGAGCTAGAACTGCCTGAAGATAAAGACTTTTGTGTACTTAAGGATGAAAAAGTTGTTATCAGTTTCAAGACTGATGGACAAGTGCAAGAGCTTCAAAATAGAAGAATAGCCTATTATGATGACCTCAATAATAAATTATTAGTGTTTATGACCAATAATATGGAGTTGGAAGCAGCCACAATAGCGGCCATTTATAAATACCGATGGCAGATAGAGCTTTTATTTAAAAAGCTGAAGCAGAACTTTCCTCTCAAATATTTTCTGGGGGACAACCAAAATGCTATTGAGATCCAAATTTGGAGTGCCCTGATCTGTCTATTATTGATGG